>JAGYJQ010000021.1 GCA_018401935.1 Balneolaceae bacterium | reverse complement strand
TATTCTTGTGTTGTCATTGTTTTGGTTTGTGTTAGTTAGTGTCGTACATGGTTGCTACGACCGTGAAAAAGTAGTTAGGTGCTTGTTGCCGTACCAATGTGACCGAGTAGGTCGCGTTTGCTGGTGGCAGTTTGTTCGACTTCAAATAAGTAGTGTAATCCAGCACGATTCGAGTCTCAATCTTTGGATAGGACTCCAACACTAATGCATGAATTATCACGCGCGGAAGTAGTTCCGTTCGCACTTCTCCAGTCGTCACGATTGCGTTGATTGTGTTAACTTTGTGCGATACTGGATCAGCGCAGGATAGGACCAGAAGTAGTGATGCGAGTAGAATTTGTTTCATTTTATCCTTGTAGTGTCTTCGTATTGTTGTATTGCTCGAAATATCTGCAATGCTACCTGTGGCACTATGGCGTTACCGTATGCTTTGATGGATTCGTTTCGCCATTTTGGAAAGGTAATTCCGTCCAATTCGGTGGGAATCCCATCATCTCCGCCACAAATCGGGGATTGAGTTGGGAAGTTTTGCCAGTTTGGTGAAAAGCATCTGGTAAACTGTTCGTTTCGTTGCGACCTGCTTGTTGTAGTGCCTCCGTTGACCTGGCTCCCTTGTAATCCCTTGTCGCTGGTGTCGGTAGCATCTGCGCCACATCCTGCAATTTCGCACCGAACTTTGTTCCCGTTGTGTCCGATGTCCGATACCAATTTCCGCTTTTCGATTGAGTTATCATGTCTGGTCGCTTTGGTGCGCCCTCCACATCGCAAGCTGTTGGTGTCGGCAATAGATTTGGAAAAATCCCTTTTGACCAATCCTTTATCTGTCTTGATAAAGTTATTGTTCTGTTCTTCTCCTTTGCTTGTGCACAAGTCATGTTGCCCAATCCTCGTTTCCCTGCATCTCCTTCGCAAGTTGGAGTACGCAACAAACCAAACCCTGTCTCTTCGATGGGGAGCGTTGACGGCTGCAGCTGGAAGTACATACGGTTGGACTTCGTAGCCCTCAGCTTCCAGGTCAGCTTGCACCTCGTCGAATACCAGCCCTCCATCCCAATTAACAAGTCCGAGAACATTTTCGCCCACAACGTAGGTTGGCTGAACCTCGCGTATGACTCTAAGCATCTCTGGCCAGAGGTGGCGGTCGTCTTCTTTGCCAAGTCGTTTACCTGCTTGTGAATAAGGTTGGCATGGGAATCCGCCTGTGATAATGTCGATTTTCCCTCGCCAAATAGTGAAGTCTGATTTTGTGATGTCATTGTATGATTTTGCTTGTGGCCAGTAATGTTTTAATACTTGTTGTCCAAACTCGTCCCATTCGCAATGGAATAGGTTTTCCCATCCCATTTGTTCCGCTGCATAGTCGAAACCACCGATACCGCTAAATAGTGAGCCGTGTTTCATTTTATCCTTGTAAATATCCCTTTGTAACATTGTATTTCTACACCACGTGACTTTAGGTATGTAGTGCGATTAAAGCAGGCACGGTAATCCCTTGTGCCTTTTGATATGTAGGCCTGACCAACCTCAAGGTGGTATATGGGATGCTCTCCACGTGGAAATTGTTGTGTTTTGTATTCTTGTTGAAACCCGAATGGGAAGTAGTTAAATTCTGCGTTGTTGTATGACATTGTGTTAATCGTATATATCTATGTTGCTTTCCGTAATCATCTCGTTAAACCTATCGCTACATTCGCAAATCGTTTTGTACTGTTCGTTGCTGAGTTCGTCAGCTTTGTACTTGATTTTTTCACGTAGCCATTGCGAATAGTAGTACAGACACATTTTGTACTGTTCGCTATTTTTAAACGAATTGTATTCGTGTATATCATCAGGCAGGTTAAATTCAACGGTTATTTTCATTGCAAATCCCTTTCTGTTGACATTTCTCGTAAATAGCGTTCAATATTCCATTTTATTAAACTTTTTTCCATAGAGCCATCTTTATATAGATGCACTACTGAACCATCATCTAAACACAAATCTTTTCTGTGTCCAGTACCTCCCCTAACAAGTACAGATAACACAGGTAAACCTGTTTGTACTGCTAGTTTTTTTACGTTTTTTTTATTTAATGATTGTCTCATTGCTCCTCCTCCAACGCATCGATTATTGCATCCAGCAAATTCAGTCTTTACGTTAATTCGATATAATCTATATGACAGTGATCCGTTTTTTCTGCCAAGATCTACGTCTCGAACAATATGCACTTCGCCGTTTTTGCGCATCGATTCGAGTTGTTTTAGCTCAGCCGTCTCCTCTCGTGAATTTTGTCTGGTAAATGCGCAGAATGCTATTTGTGATCGTCCATCTGCTTTGCGATGGGTAAGGTATTCTTGTGTTGTCATTGTTTTGGTTGGTGTTAGTTAGTGTCGTACATGGTTGCTACGACCGTGAAAAAGTAGTTCGGTGCTTGTTGCCGTACCAATGTGACCGAGTAGGTTGCATTTGCTGGTGGCAGTTTGTTCGACTTCAAATATGTAGTGTAATCCAGCACGATTCGAGTCTCAATCTTTGGATACGACTCCAACACTAATGCATGAATTATCACGCGCGGAAGTAGTTCTGTTCGCACTTCTCCAGTCGTCACGATTGCGTTAATCGTGTTAACTTTGTGCGATACTGGGTCAGCACAAGATAAAATTAAAAGCAATGATGCAAGTAATATTGTCTTCATTTTACCCTCGTGTTAGTTTACGTTTTGTTGTTATTATATAATAAACTCTTAAAACAATATTGTCAAGTATTATTTTTCAATTTCTCACCACGCATTTCCAACGTGTATAGCGCATCCTTGTAAAAAGCAAACTGTGTCCAAGGCTTCCCTGCACTTAACTTTGAGCCAAGGCTTTCTTCCTCTGGTTCACTAGCATCCATGCGTCTCATAATGGCAATGGTTCGCCTACATTTTTCACTTGAAATGTTAAGTATCTTTCTCTCTTTCATTTTCGCACCCATAATGGCTTACCAGTTACATCCAATTCACGTGGTTTTCCATCCTCACCATTTAGGCACGAAAATTCCTCTAGGACTGCCGAACCCTCGTGAGCCATATCCAGTATCGCCCTTCGGGTATATCGTTCGTTAGAAGCAGAATTTCGAGCTGTGGTGATGTATTTCATCAGATGTC
Source organism: Balneolaceae bacterium (assembly GCA_018401935.1). GTDB lineage: Bacteria > Bacteroidota > Rhodothermia > Balneolales > Balneolaceae > UBA1275. The sequence goes on along the minus strand of JAGYJQ010000021.1, from coordinate 18,197 downwards.
GGAACTCAATTCGACCTCCCGAAACGTAAGGGTCTCCATAAGCGTGCCAAAATGCAGGTATAATCTCTTTGGTTTTTACGTTGTTGTTGGATATGGCTAGTGAAAGCATTCCAATCTGCCCTTTGGTCATTTGTTCGCCAGATAGGCTAATCATGGAAGTTATCACGCTAAGTGTCTTTGGTTCGTTGGCTAGAGACTCAGGATTGAGCTCTACGGTTATGATTTCACCAACAGCATTAACTATTTTGTAGCTGTCTACTGACTTCGAGGACGTCAGAGAGGAGTTGTTCGTGGTCGATAATAGATTTTTCATTGTTGTTTTTGTGTTTTTTGTTTTCTGTTGTTGCTTGAGCACGTATTGCCTCAAAATGTTTTCTGACCTTTGCACCACTTTGGATATTTGGAGCCCAAAACTGAGATACGCTGGTGTTTCGGGTAAAAACGTAATCAATCATTGCCATTAGATTTTCTTTTGGGATTCCATCGATTCGCATAGCTCGGTCAATGTCCTGTACCCACGACTCGGTTGATGGCTTGTTGCGAGTGTACTTGTGGTCAGGTTGCCATTGGATAATTCGAGAAAATAAATGTTCTGAAATTTCACGAGCGTCAAGAACTTGCGAAGTAAGTTCGACACTCTTCTCTTTTCTTTCTTTTTCTTTCCTTTCCTTTACTTTACTTTCCTTTACTTGCGATTGGGTGGCGATTGCTAGGCGATTGGGTGGCGATTCCCATCGTATAGAATTGCCCTTTTTACCTGCTTCTGATAGCTTTTTTCGTTTTGCATCTATTAGTTGCATTCTCCTTGTAAAGGACTCAGAAAAGAAAAAACAATCATCTTTTGTAACTTTAAAAAGGTCGTATTTTAACACAACATTTCGCATCTTTTCAGCAGTCGTATTGTACCTTCTAGCAAGTCCTGTAAGTATAGAAATTGGAGCCATGTAATCGTTCTGTGAACGTAGTGTTTCGATAAGAATCCAGAAAATACCATAGCCTTCAACGCCTTGTTCTTCGATTAATTGAATACACTTTGGGTCGTCTTTGGCGTTTGAATCGTGTGGAAAATAATAAGCATCTTTCATAGTTTATCCTCGTCATAATCAAGGCTGTTAAAATATTTTTCTGCTTTTTTTATTAACCTCTTTAGTTCATTTAAGTTTTCATTGTCAAGCACTATATACTTTTCATCTTCACATTCTATCGTTACTGCATCACCACAAAAAGTGCATTTAAACGAATCAAGTTCAGCGTCACGTATTGTTGCACTTACATAAAATCCATTTGTTTTTAGTTCACTAGACTCTATATCTAAAATTTTTGAAATGTTCATCATTTTTACTCCTAAAAATTAAAAAACCCACTTGCAAGGTTCCGTTAGCGGTCGGATTACTTACAAATGGGTCTTGTTTGAGATATGAAAATGAGCAGTCCGCTAATCCTATTCAGTTTCATGTTATATGATATATAAAACTTACAACATTGTCAAGTAATTATATATTATATTAATTTATGCTGTATAGACTATCCAAGAATTACCTATGGGTATTATTTCTGTAAATTTATCATTAACAGCTTTGTGTACTTCGCTCCAGTTGTAGTCGTGTCCACCTATCGTTCCACCAAGTCTTAAATGCGGAATCCATGATACAATATCACACGTTACGGAGTCGTAAGTGTGTAAAGCATCAATGTAGATGGCATCAAACATAACTACATTTTCTTTAGCCATGTGTTCACTATAACCTTTCATAACTGAACCAAGCAAATGCCTGTATGGCTCCATGTTTTTCATAAATTCTGAATAGGTTTCTTGTATCCCAGTATCAACATCACCTTCAAAAGTATCGACAACATGAATGGTAATATTTCGGTTGTATTTTGTAATAGCTTCAGCCATACAAACCGTAGAACGCCCTTTAAAGCATCCTACCTCAAGAAAATGACCACCTTCAGGAATACTTCCCAAAATATTTAAGTACATTTGCTCGTCCCCATCGCTGAACCATCCATCAATATTTTTCCAACTCATTTAACCACCTCTTTCAAGTCGTTGTATTTGTTTTCGTTGACAGTATAATTTACTAAGGAGTTTCGTATATGCAATACTGCATTATATTTTAAGAAAAATTCAGCCATTAATCTATCTGCTGTGCTTCTATGTGAAATATGCAAAGCCATGTGATGCGTAATCTGAGTCTGTATAAGGTATGTATTCATGTCGTACAAGGCGTAACCATACTCATTTTTACCTATGGATTCCCTATTATCTACGCCCATAAACTCTCCGTTATGGTACAAACTTCTTCTACAAGTAACTGCCCATGGCATTATTCTGTTCATGTACATAGCTTCTAGCATAACTTCTGACCAATCGTCTGTAAACGTGTTGTCATCGTCAAGATAAGATACAAACGGAGTGTTGACTAAAAACGACATTCCTGCATAGATTCTATGCCCATTATAAATTGCAAAACCTGTACGTGTTGGCGTACGCAAAACCGTTAGGTTTTCATCACCTTTTATGGTAGGTTCTATGCCATCAAACACCACAATATGATGACACGGTACAACTTGTTTCCTAACGCTTTCTATTGCCTGATGTAAGCTATCTCTACCCTTGGTAGCTGTGATAACAGTTATTTTTTTATTCATAAATTTCGCTCTTTACGTTGGTGCTTAATCCCTTCTTCGATGCTATCTAATATTGAAGCATCAAGAGGCATTTCTGTATTGTATTTATCGAGCAGGTCAGCACAAGCATTTAGCATATCTGCGTCCTTAAACGGATACACAGCTTTCCCAATGTGAGAGGTAAACACGGTTGTATCGTAGTAAATGTCATACCCAGCTTCACGTGCCAATGCACAGAAATAATAATCCTCGCTTAAATATCGCTCACCAACTACGCCTACACGAAAATAATCGTAGTATTCCATTTTTTCTTCATCTCCATCACCTTTATAGACAAACTCAGGTTGCATCTCACGTATAGCAGTAAATACATCACGGTGGATAAGCATAAACCCTGTACCAACTTCAGCCATAGTCCACAAGTTGCCTTCTTGGCTTATAACATTATTAGCAACTGGTGCATAAGGTATTTTCTTTTTTAGATACACACCGCCAATAACACCTTTACCATGACTGCGTAGTTTATTAATATCATTAGGGCTAAATTTTATATCAGAATCAACAAACATAAGATAGTCTGCGTCCGTGTTTAAAAACTTAGCTACAAGTTTGTTTCTTGCACGAGTGACAAGAGAGTCTCCAAGCATAAATATTACCTCTTTTACACAACAATTTGGGTCTGCTTTACTTGCCATAGTAGCTAATATAGACGACAATTCAGGTCGTGCATCATAGACAGGAAACCCAATTACGACATCTTTAGGTGGTTTTGTGTTTTTATTCATATATTTTATATAAGTTTAGGGTTGAAAATAAACTATACTTATTTGTAATAAATGTCAAGCACAGACCTAACCTATACGCTTTGCGAGTTCCAAGACACCTTTGTTAATAGCGAAGAACGTGTGGTATCAATTATCGGAGCAAAAGGAAGTGGAAAGACCTGGAGTGGTTCTTTATTTGTGCTTTCTCAAATATCAACACAGCCCGGCGCTCAAGGGTTAGTAATGTTTAATACCTTACAACAGGCTCGTGATATTTTTGCACAGGACATAGAGCCAAAGCTACGTGAGCTCAACTGGTTTTATTCGTTTAACCAACAGACGCTTGTGCTTTCTGTTATGGGCTCTCTTATTCACTTTCGTAGTGCTGAACCAAGCGCATTAGAGCGTATTGAATCCGTTGCTTATCATTGGGGTTGGGCAGATGAAGCGTCTTACTACTCTATGGATGCGTTAAAGACTTTTGTTTCACGTATAAGAAAAGGTGATGCTATGGTTCGTATTACCTCTATGCCTGATGAACCTGACCATTTTATGTATAGCTTTATAGAAGGCTTGGATGGTATCATGTATGAAATATCACTAAAAGACAATCCTGACCGTGCCTTTGCTGACAGATACGAGAAGTTTCTACGTGCTACATACTCAGGAGCTCAACTTGAGCGTTATTTGTCGGGTAAAAGAGTGTCATTGTCAGGTACAGGGTTGTTTGCTGTTGAGTCTGATATGCGTAGAGAAGGCTTAGGCGTTAAGACAGACGAAGATATTATGTTAGTATGGGACTTTAACGTAGAGTATCGTGCTGTTAGTGCATGGCAACAAATTGGCGTAGCACAAGATGGAAATAAGATTATGGCAGTTGTAAAATCATGGCAACTAAAAAATGCTACCGTATATGAGGATGCAGAACAATTAAGCGAAGAGTTTAAAAATCATCGTGGTCAAGTCATTTTACATGGGGATGCAAGTGGTGAATCACGTACTGCTCAGACAACAGATTCTATGTGGAAAACAATACGTGAAGTCTTTGCAAAAAAAATATCAAATTATCGTTATATTGTCCCCAAGTCTAACCCACCTGTTAAGGATACGATACAATGTCTTAACTGGGCACTACGTGCAGGCTTAGTGTTGTTCAATTATTCTGAAAAAAATGTTTATATGTCGTTACAAGCGTGCAAATCAGATAAATATGGGGAGATTGATAAGTCTGCGGACTATAATGCGAACACAAGTGTTCGTTCACACGAAGTGGACACGGCTCGATATGCTGTGTTCCAAATTTATAAACACGTATATCCGGGCAATCGGGGAGGGTTTTGGGTAGTATGAATCTAAGAGACATCGCAAAAGCAACTGCAAAACAGCGCTCTATGTCAGCCAAGGAGATACCATCTAAGCTCTACGGAGCTATGATATGGGGTAATGGCGTATGGTCACAGTCCAAATGGAATCGCTCTCAGCTTATAACCGAAGCCTATGACCGTAACCCTGCATTTTATGCCGCTGTAAACATTATTGCTCGTACACTTTCTTCCATACCCATATACATTGAGTATAAACACATGGGAGGAACGCAAACAACTTCGCACCACCCATTACTTGCCTCTTTAGAGCGAAATACTACACGTGAAGATTATATAGACCGTTTGGTAAAATACCTTTTGACAACAGGGGATGCTTATTCTCAAATTGTTTTTGGTACATCAACAGGTCAGAAACAACCTTTGGGTCATATTGTAATGCCATCACAACATACCTACAATATAGAAGGTGACTGGAGACAGCCTATACGTGGGTATCGTTATGTAGAAAATCGTGAAGAGTATTTTGATGAGGAAGAAGTTATACATATATGGTTGCCATCGCTATCCAACTACTTCCAAGGGATGTCACCTGCCGTTCCTTTGCAAGAGTATATTGATTTAAACAACGCTGCGATTACATGGAATAAGAACATTGCTCTTAACGGAGGTATCCCACCTATTGTAGCTAGAGCTGAAGGTATTACAAAAGAGGAAGCACAACGCTTACGTTCGTCTTGGCGTGAACAAAGCGGAGCCAATAACTCAGCAGATTTAAAGATTATATCCGAGAACATGACCTTGGAGAAGATGAATGTGACACCGCATGATGCGGAATGGGAGAAGGCGGTATTACAGGCTATGCGTGTCATCTTTATGACACTTGGCGTATCGTCTTCAATAATGAATGACGCAGGCAATAAGACCTATAACAACGTCCACGATTCTCGTAAGGCGCTTTACCAAGAGGGAGTAATCCCATTGGCTAAAATGATATATGGCGCTATTACACGGAAATTGTCCCCTTACTATCGTGATACGCCTCGTATCGTGTTGGATGTGGATAATATTGATGGTATTCAAGAAGATAAGAAGATACAAGCGGAGCGCCTGACCCTACTTAAACGAGAAGGAATTATCACGGCTAACGAAGCACGTATTGAATTACGATACCCCATCAGTCCTGACGATGTAGCCAATACGCTTGTAAACTCGTCCGTGGCTAATAATATCCCACAGGCAGAACGCCCACAGGATGAACAACCAACATCTACACCACCTGACCCTACATTATGAAAAAGTCTATAAACGAATTAATAACAGCCCTTGAGGGGCTTGTTCAAGAATATGGGGCGGAAGCTGAAAGCACGTTCGCCACCGGAGATTTAGTCACTTTTGAAGGTGGCATGGGAAACATCGAGTCTTTTGACCAAGATGGAAACTATGCTGTCCGTACGCATGACGAAGACCATGAGGCTACTGACGAGGTACTCTCATTAACAGCCGACCAGATGCAAAAATATCCGCCTAAGCAAGAAGCCTCCGAAGAAGGCGCTGAAGGTGATGATATGATTGTGGAGGAAGAAGAAGAATCCAAAGAAGAAGATGGCGAAGACGAAGAAATCTTGGAAGAAGAAGAAGAGATGAAGTCTGGCGACATCGTTACCTTTACAACCCCTGAAGGTGAAACCTATGGGCGTATCGTTAGCAAGGGCGACAAAGGATATGACATTGAGGTACTTGCGCCCATAGAAGGCAAGTATGAGGCTACTGGCGTAGAAGTAACGCACAAAGGTAAAGATTTACAAAAAAACGAATCTGCTATTGAAATAAAAGAACTGCCAAATAAAATACTCGCTAAATTTACCGAGATAAAAATGGAAGTCGAAGACAACAGGATAGGGGTTATAGAGGGCTATGCCTCAACCTTTGGCAATGTTGACCTTGGTGGAGACCGAGTACAAAAAGGAGCATTCAATCAAACTTTTGTACACAAAAAAACACGTAAGGTATTCTTTGACCATTTCTATGGCGTTCCAGACCTTGCAGGAGTAGGCACTTTTTCTATCGATGAGAAAGGATTGTATATGCGTGCGGAAATGCCATTAGAGGCAACGGATGTACAAAATGCTTTTGTTAAAATTAAATTCATGTTAGAACGTGACGAAGACATGGGTCTTTCTATTGGCTACAATACTGTAAAATCACGCATGAGCGCTGAAGGGATACGTGATTTGTTAGAACTTGCAGTCATGGAAACATCTATAACGCCTTTCCCAATGAACACAGAGGCGTTGATAATGTCAGCAAAATCACGTAAACTTGGGTATCAAGCCAAGCGACAAGCATGGCAAACGATTGTTCGTAAGAACAAAACTGATGCGCTAGACAGCAATCAGCTCAACGAAGGCGACGTTTTGTCACTTATTGAGGAGATAAAAACCATAATTCAAAATCAATAAGACAATGAACCCAGAACAACTGAAGTCCGAATTTCGGAATCTCGTTGCTGAACTCAAGTCGTCTGTGGAAACAGGCAACCAAGAGGCAGTTAGCAAGATTAACGATAGATTGGACAACATTGAGAATGAGGTCAAGACTATTGGCAAACGTCCGTTAGACACCGAAACTAAGAACGACGAAATCGTTACTCAGTTTAAAGAGTCTTTCGTATCCTTCGCTAAAGGTCAGCGCCACGAACTCAAAAACATGGAACTCAAGTCAGGATACCATCCTGTATTGAAAACCAAATCTGACAACCACGTACGATTTGACTTTGCTAGCTCAGGAGCTTTATTGCTACCTGCTCAGATTAGTGAAGACATCATCCGTAACGTAGTTGAAGCTACTCCTATCTTGGAACTTGCTCGTGTAACCACGACTGACCGTTCCGAGTATAAGAGACGCAAAAGAACCAGCACACCAGGCGGTACATGGTTAGCCGAAGATTCTACTTACAGTAAAGGTAGAATTGGTTATGGAACTGTTGACATCACCCCACACAAATGGGCGGCACAATACGGCGTATCCGTAGAGATGCTTGATGACACAGGCTATAACTTGGTTGCTGAAATCACCGATGCTTTCCGTGATGATGCTTCTGTCGATTTAGGAAGTGCTTTTATGAATGGCAATGGCGTAGGTCGTCCAACAGGTATGGTGGGTAATATCACCAACTTCTCTGCGACTCAGCTTGCCCTTGATAGCTCTGACCTAATTCGTATGCAGGAAGCATTAAAGAATGCGTACCATGCAAACGCTTCATGGTTGTTCACAAGAGCAACACGTGGCTACATCCGTACAGAGTTCTTAGGAACTGATGGACTTGAGTATCTTTGGGAACCTTCCTTCAAGGCAGGCATTCCTACATTGTTACTCGGTGCTCCTGTGTTCATCGCCGCTGAGGGAGACCTTGCAGGCAGGGCTTCGGGCGCTTTCACCGAAGGTCAAGTCTATGCCATTTATGGTGACTTTTCCCAAGGATACGAAGTTGTTCGTAGAACCGATATGTACATGATTGATGACCCGTATTCCGATGCGGATTCATTCACTCGCAACTTTCACCTTATGGCACGTTTCGGTGGAAATGTGATTAAGAGCGAAGCTCTAGTCCAAATCACCGCAGCAGGCTCATAAACATAGAAAGGATTACGTTATGGCTTCATTTGATTTCGGTTCTGTTTCAGCATATAAGTTTGCTCTTAGTGCGAATGTAGCATCGAACACCAACGCCAATAGTGCGGCTATTGATACCGCAGGTTACGAAGGGGTTGCAGTTGTTACAGCTGTAGCTGCTTCTGAACTAAATGCCGAGACCTCGCTGACATTGTCTGCTGAGTTCTTGCAAGGTGACGATACTAATATCTCTAATGCTTCTGCATTACCAAGTGGATATATAGTGTCAAACCCAACCATCGCTGATTCAAACACAGCATATTGGGCTTCCGTAGTACCATCCAAGCGCTACTTGTTCGTCAAGTATGTGCCTACAACAAACGCTGATGCAAACATTGTTTCCATCGGTGCTTTGGGATATGCTCACGAAGCTCCAACGCAGTAATGCTAATAGGGTAGGGCTTCGGCTCTACCCTTTAATTTTATAAATTATGAAAATTCAATTCATTAAAACTACTACCTTGTCTTACGATGGTGTCAATACCAGAACATACTTACAAGGTCAAGTTTACGAAGCAAACCATGCTCAAGAGCGTAGAGTTTTTGAAGGTGCGCTAAGTAAAGGAGAGGCTGTTCCTTTTGGGGTTGCACAAGCTCCTGTGGAAGTTAAAGTACAAGCTCCTGTGGAACGCAAAGAGGTTGAAAAAGCTCCTGTGGAACACGAAGAAGTTGCCAAAGATACAAAACCTAAAAAAGCCAAGTAATGAATACGCAATATGGGTCGTTATCAGGGAAACCACGTTATCAATTCTATCCTCAAGAAAGCAAGGTAACGAATATCGCAATATACTCACCGCTGTCTACTGAAGTAGTGGAAGATTTTATGCGTATCCATGACAATATTGATGCGACCTACATTGCCTCGTTAATCAAAGGCGTGACTGACCAAGTAGAAAAGTATTGCTCGCTTGCTACTACGCCAAGAACTATGCAGTCCTTTTGGATGTACCCACGTTCAATAGTAGCACTACCTACAAAGCCTGTTACCTCGTTTACCAATGTCACCAGGATTGACAGCGATGGCACGGAGACTGAGCTTGTAAGTGGTACAGATTTTACAACAACAGGGCTTGATATTAAGAGTATCCATTTAAAAACAAGTTGCTACGCTCTGCGTGTGACTTACCAAGCAGGATTTGCTATTAATTTGTGTCCTGAAGCTATCCAAGATGCGATAATCCAAGAAATATCGCTTCAATATAAAAACCGACAAGATTCTAACCAAACATCACGTACGTCCGTAAACTCCCTATCTGTGGAGGCACGACACTTGCTTGTAGGTGGAGGCTATTATGACCACACTCGGTAATCAACTTATCGCTTTACTCAATCGTAAGATGCCTGAAGCATTTGAACGTGGTGGTGATGCTATGGCAAAAATGATTGCTGACCAGATGGAAGAGAATACCGAGCGTGGACGTGCCTTTGGTAGTGACCCCTATGTAAACGTATATAGCCCACGTAGTGTTTTTGAACGTGGTAATCTTGGGCTTTCTACTGGAACAGTAACACTACGAAGAACTAACAACCGCATTGAGACTACTCGTGTTGTTAAGATTAAAGGCAAAGGCGCTTCAATAGATTTTCAGCAAGGCGGGCGTATATTTAAAGAGCATCACATGGGTCAACCTTTTATGCGTCCTTTAAATCGCAACGTACCTATGCGTAGTATCTTTCCTAAAAGCTATGCAAGTGTACCTGATGACATTTTACACGACACTAAATTAGTTATTGCGGAGGCGCTAAGTGGCAATTACTAACTCTATATCTCGTGGATTGGTAAATCTACTAACGGCATCCCTAAAAGGATATATAGACGACAATCGTGTTATCTATGAGAAATATCGTGTAGAACCGATACAGCTTGAGCCACGTACAGACATTCCTTTGGCACGTATAGCACTCTACGAAGATTCCGAGAGCGCTATTGCCCCTGTAAACTCGTATCGTGCTAACATTGGAGAGCAGACCTACCTTATAGACGTAAGCGTTGTCAGAGCCTACTCAGGCGACAAAGCAAACCGTGGAGAGCTAATAGCATTAGATATTAGCGATATGATTAAGGACTGGAGTAAGCAGACCAATTTTGCTGAGGTTACAGGTGAATATTTATATACTTTTGAATACACTTCATCGAGTCGTTTTCAGCGAAACGATAAATACACGACACGCACAATTACTTTTGTTGCAAAACGTGATTTGTACAAACCGCAAAATGTTTAATTAGTATAATATTTTAAAAAATTAGTATCTTAACACAAACCAAAACCACCACCGAGGCAATATCATGGCAATAACCAAAGCATTAATTTTTGAAAAAGTCACCATCAATGGTGTCGATTTAACTCCTCACCTTGCAGACTCTGCCGAGGTGACTGTTGAAGCTGTTAACCAAACAGTTATAAACAACCAAACACTACCAAGCGCTTATGACGTAAGTTTCAGCGTACAGGTTCTTGACACCAACGCATCTACCAACGCTTATGTGGATACTTCTTCCGAACCTGTGTTGACTGACTGCGTTTTTACAGGAGTAGCAGGGGCAGCCACACTAAACATTACCAACGTATTTGTTACCGCAACTCCTGATTTCTCAGGCGAGCGTGTTGCTTTTACCTTGACAGGTTCAAAACGTGTGACTACACTTCCAACTACTGTAGACATATCATAATATGTTTGACAAAAAAATTATCGTGTCGGGCGTGGTTATGAAGCTACGTCCGTACACCGAAAAGCGTTTCAAAGAGCTATTGACCATCAACGAGGAAATCCAAAAGTTTATAGAGGATAACCCTGATGCCAAAATGGCTGACATTACCGAAAATAGAGCACAATGGTACTTGCGCAAATCACAAATCCTATGGGAGCCACAAACTCCAATAGACATCGAGTTTTTTAAGAGCGAGGACTTTGAAGTGTCTTTACTCAAAGAAACCGAGGATTTTTTTTTGAAGAACGCAATATATCTTTAAAACTAGCTGAAGGTTATTTAGCCCAAAGCTCAGCATTCTCTAACACAGGCAAGGCAAGCGCATCGAAATCAGCAAAGAAAAGGTGGATAAAAAAAGTTGGAGTCTACTATTATTATTCACTAATTCTTGGTAATTTTAACCTTGTAATTACACAGGAAATCTTTGACAACCCAGCACACGTTATTGCGGAGTCTTATGTATCCAAAATGGCGTATGAACACGTGGAGGCTAAATAATGTCTGACGAACTAATTTATCGTGTAAAGTTCGAGGCGGACGATAAGTCCTTAGCCGAAGTTAAGCGCCAAGCCAATGAGGCGCAATCCACAAAAACAACCTCTGGTGGTAGAGGTGGTCAGGGTACAGAAAAAGAAATATCTGCTCTTAAGCAACTCAGCAACGAGCCATTGCTCGAGGAGCTACCCAAGCTCAATAAACTATCGAGCGAAAAAACGCCTTGGTACAGGCGCAATGTCATGCTCAGTCAACTTGAAAGCAGGTGATACAGACGATAAGCCAACAGATACAAGAAGCCAATCGTGGTTACGTTGACCAAGATACAATCCTAGGTTCTATCCCACAAACAATTTAATGAGTTAATTGAAAAGCAACGTGCTTTAAAAATAGCAATAGGGGATGTAAAACCTGAAACAGATGAATTTACAAGTTTAAGTCGAGAGTATGCAGAAGTAACACAACGCATTTCCGAGCTTTAATAATTACATCCTTTAAAGGTGGCAATGATGTAGTAAGACAATCAGTAAACTATTGCTGATTTAAAAGAAGAGCAAAGCTACTTAGTATTGCTATTGAAAATACCCCTATAAAAGAACAGGCTGACTGACTTAAATCTTGCAAGATGAATATATTAAAGTTATTGAGTGAGCTGCAGTGTGAATATAAAACAGCTACTACGTCAAGCCAGCAGAGCACAGCAAAACAAATTTCACAACTAGCTGAACTTAAAAAAGCATTAGCAGAAAAGCGTGAAGAACTTGCTCAAGTAAACGCTTCTATGCGAACTAATGGAGATGCAAGTGGTGAGTTGACCGCCAAAGGCAGAGAGCTTGGACTTGAGATTAGCACTTTAACATCACAGATTCAAGAAGCTAATCGTGGATATGTAGACCAACAATCAGCAATCAGTACACTTCCTACGACCTACAATGAGCTAGTAGAACAGAATAGAGCGCTATCCATAGCTATGCGAGATGTTCCTCTTGCTGATACCTCAGGCAAATTACAGGAACTACAAAAACAATATTTAGAAAACAATGTCAAGCTAAAGGCATTTGATGCAAGTATTGGCAACTCACAGCGCAACGTAGGGAACTATAAGACAGCCCTTACAGGAATAGAAGATGGGTTAAGCGGACTTGCTTCGGCTATTGCTGTGGGACAGGGTCCTTTGGGACCGCTTGCTGGGCGTATTAATGCTGTTGCTTCCACGTTACGCAAGTTTACCAAATCAAGTGGTGATGCCAAGGACGAAGTAAAAAAGATAACCACAGCTACAAAGGTGTACAATGCCATTACACTTAAGGTTACTATTCCGACCTTGACCGCACAAGCCGCAGGGTGGAGAGCTAACACAGGCGCAATAAAAGTAGCTAACACCGCTATAAAAGCGATGAATATTACGCTTGCTGTACTTAGGGGAGCATTGATAGCCACGGGTATTGGGGCTATTGTAATTGCCCTTGCATCGCTATATCAATATTTCAAGCGTAGTGAAGAAGGTGCAATGGACTTAGAGCGTAGGCTCAACAAGTTTAGCGTGATTACTATGCTTATTAAGGACGGATTGGCGATACTCGGTGGGGTCATGGTTAAGGCGTTTGAAGACCCGGTTGATGCAGTTGAAAAGCTATGGACAGCGATAAAAGAAAACATTGTCAACCGTATAACAGCGGTAGCCGATATATTTATAGCTTTGAAAGATATTATTGTTTCAGCTATGAAACTTGATACCGATGGTATTGTTCAAGGCGCTAAAGACATGGGAAATGCGGTTTTACAGTCACTTACAGGCGTAGAAAACCTTGGTGAACAAATAGGCAAGTCGTATGATGCCGCCAATAAAAAATACCAAGCGACATTAGAAACATCTAACACACTTTTAGCTAGGCAACAGCAAAATATCTTGCTTGAGCGAGCCATGGGTATAGAGCGTTCCAAGCAGAACCGTGACTTACAAGAAACCCGTGCATTGGTACGTGATGAAACTAAAAGCCTTGAGGAACGACTAGACGCACTAAGGAAAGTACGTGACGCAGAAATCGACCTTGCAGGCAGAGAACTTGCACTAGAAGAGGATAAACTAGATGTCTTAAATAAGCAAAAAAATTTAGGTCTAAATAATGCTAAAGACAATGAAGAATTAGCAGAGCAACAAAAAAAAGTATTTGAGACACAGCAAAGCTACCAAGAAAAAATTATGAGGTTGCAACGTGATGAAAACGCTTTGCAACGGCAGTTAAGGGAGTTTTTGCTTACGTCTCTGCGTGAGCAAATTAGTACACAAGAACGTGTATCTAATCTTTCTATTATGCGTGTCGAAGACCAAATGACCAAAGCAGGTAACATAGTCGAGCTGGCTTTATTGAAACAAAAAGCATTTGAGGACAACTTAGAACAAGAGACAAGCGCCCGTTTCTTGGCGTATCGACAAGAGTACCTCAACGCTGATTTCTCGGCAAGCCAAGCGACAAGTATGGCTATAAAACGTGCTAACGATGAACTTGAGATGGAGTCCTTGGAAATCAACAAAGAAGTCGAAGACACTAAGATGCAACGAGCAGTAGCTCGCTCAGAAGCTGTGTTTAGGTACGAGGCTGCTCTCAGACAAAGTAATTTTGATGAAGCGATATTCCATGCTACTAATAAAGGGAATAAAGTTTTAGAGCTAGAAATGCAACTTGAGGACTTGATTTATACACAGAAGGTGACCTATATGGATAGGCTTGCTACACGTAGTGCCGAACTAAGGGCACAAGGTATTTCTGCTGGAGAAGCGGCTATACAAGCCGAGATGGACATAAAGCAGGCTGATGGAGATGCACGTATTGCATTAGAGCGTAGGCTTGGTCAAGCGGAATTTGATACACGACAAGAATATCTACAAGGGTATCTTTCTTTGGCTAAAAACGTGGCTAATGCGATATTTGGTGAGAATAAAGCCGTTGCTGCTGCATCTGCCATCGTGGACACATATTCAGGAGCTGTGGCTGCCCTTGGCAAGAGACCATGGACAGAAATGAACTATGTATACGCTGCCTCGGTGATTGCGGCAGGGATTGCCAACGTGCGTAAAATCCTCTCTGTCAACAAGAGCTCTACGACCGCTTCCGCAACTCAATCTGCAAGCCCATCTCAAACGAATGTCAAAACAGGATTTGGGCTTGTAGACGTAGGAACTAATGCACCGATAGCAGAACAGGTGGCTATGGGAGCAAGCCCTGCCCGGCAGTCTATGAACCCTACCTTTGTATTCCAAGGGGATTTAGACCCTGAATTTATGACTATTAAAGTAAAGCAAGGTAGCGATGCTATCAGCTCAAGAACCATAGGAGTTGGCGTATGAGTGTAAGTAAACAAATAAGCTCAGTCTATATTGGCGCTTATGTGTATAAGCTAGGAGGCTTTGTAGCCTTCGCAGGATACCCTGTAACAATTCCAATATGGAATTACGACTTCCGATATAACGAAGATTTTTTAGGCGCTTCTGTGCAAAATGCGCTTAATGGTTATGAACGTGGAGGCGTGTTGGGCTTCCGTGCTCAGGCGTCTTTGGATTTAAACAATTCGTTTCCATCTTATTCCAATACTATAAGGGCACTTCTTAACAAGCTACCCTCTCAGTATGACAGATTATTTTTCCCAAATTCAGGGACAGGAACTTTTACTGCAAAAAGTGACATTGATAAAAATGTAACTATCACTAATGGCAGTACAATACCTAACGCATACACAGGGCTTATTTTATACAATAAAACAGTAGAAAACAGGTATAGGATTACTAATTATACAGCAGGTAGAGTAGCAACTGTTGATGGAAATATAAATGCGTGGGAAAATGGTACTGATGAAATCCAAGTGCTTGTACCACCATCGTATCCGACTATTGTAGGTGTTTCTCCTGATGGAAATGAGGCAAATATTGAGTATTTTAATGTGTCGAGTAACACGTTTGGTATTCAACGTGAACTCACTATTGGAATCCAAAGCATTAATTTAGAATTGCGTGGTGTCCTTCGTAAAGAAACCGTTCCTGACCATTTGAGGATTGCATGATTAATAGTAGCTTCGATACAAAAACAGGGCGCATCAGCTTTGAGTTTGATGACGGAGGAAGCGTGTCAACGGCTCAAATTTTGTCCGTAGGCTCGTTAAACTATGAATACGACCAGACACCTGACTCGACTACGATAGACCGTACAATGGCGGTTTACTCCTTTATCCAAGTGTCGATGATGCAATACGATGATATTGGTGAGGACTTATGGGAACGACTTACGGCAGCAACTCTCGTGCAAGAGGTGGCTGTCTTGATGAATATTGCTACATGGGACAATGAAAGCTACGATTTTCCTATGAAAATCCGTATTACAGACATATCTCTGAATGAACGTAACCGTAATATAACACTTAGGCTACTACCAAACACAAACCTAACGGTGACAGCAGGTGAGGTATTTGATGAGATGAGAGCCAGAAATAATACAAGTATTGATTTTAAAAGAAAAATAATAGGTTCAGTTCAGCAGACTGTTTATGAAGATTTAGGTTTTGCGGTAGAGGACTGGATTAGCTCTGGTTTAAATCTTGTGTTTAATAATACGATGAGTAACGAAATAGCATCGGCTCCATCAAATTTACCAGATTTATATACACAGACATTATTTGGAGACTTACCTGCTGATACCAAGCGTGGATTATTAATGCTTGATATGCGTGTGCCTTACTTTGGTAGCGATATAGGAGCTTCTGAAAATATTACAGGTATTGGCACTATTTCTACGGATGGAGAAGAATATACAAGAGATGGAGCACCTATTGACCCTGATGACCCTGATTCAAGTGAGGGTTCAATTATTAAAATTACGCTCACAAGTGGAAGTACAACTCAATTTGAACTTGCAGACCAAATAGTAGCTGATTTTGATAAGTATCCGTTAGGTCTTGGTGTTGTTAAAAAAAACAGCGATACAGAAATATATTACGATGCTGTCTCTTTAAAGGCTTATACCGGTTCACCGTTTTTAATACAAAGACCAAAGACTCCACAGTTTATTCCTGCAATCCAAACGCTAAAAAGTCTTGCAGGGGTAGAAGGCGCTGTATTCGGTACAGGATTTGGGAAAAACTTTTATTTTAATCGTATTAATCAAACGGATTCTACTGTTACTATAAACTACGAGCTTGTAACAGAAATGAAACCCATGGTGTTTTATTTATCCTTGGGCAACTCATTAGTAAGACAGATAGCAACTTCCAACAGAATTGGTACAGAAGTTTATGGTCAATGGAGCACGTTGGCACCTTCAGCAGGCTCTCGTGTACCCAACCTCAACGATTTTAGCTCAGTAACAGCAGGAAACCGCAATGCCTCAAAAGAAATTAAGATTGAAATTGCGCCGGGCTATCCATTTCTTGTAAAAGGCGAGCGAGTTGGCACTTACATTGATGGAGATTACCCAAACATAGAGACCGACAATCAGCTAGAAAGTTCTATGAAAAACTGACGAATGTTTTGACCGAAAATGGATTGATGGTGACATTAGTATTGAGTTTACGCTTATGGAAGCAGTATCTATAAAGCCTTGGCAACTCATACAATTTACAAGTGACGCTCCTGAGAAGTACCGTAATAAACAGTTTAGACCGACTTCATTAAAATATGATTTTGTCAATGATACCGTAACTGTAAAAGCCTACCAAGTTGATAATATAACTACTCCTGTACTTCCTGATGACTATGTTCGCACAGGATTATCGTTTGAATTTGGAAAAAGTCTTTCTTCCGTTGGAATGAAAATTGCTATTAACAACCAAGTATCAAATGGATTACGTCTTGTTTCTTCTTTTGTTCTGAGTATTGGAGTGCGTGGTTTTATAGAAACGCTAAATATTGACCGTGGAGGGGATACAACCACGATAATTCCCGGTAATTATTTTATTACTCTTATCAATCCGTTTGATGTAAATCAAAGACTTGAAGTAACGGTTGCTGAAGATACGCCTGCTAATGCTACGCAAATTAAAATTTTGCCTGTACTTCTTGATGCTCCATTTCCAGCAGGTTCGTATGTGTATGTGAGTACGCAAAGCATACTTTCTTCACTTATTATAGCCGAAAACTTTATACTTGCTTCGGTACAATCTTCTTCTATTGGTGTTACCAACCAAAATTCATTTGGACTAGTGTCATCTCTTGAAATAGTATTAAATACAAGGGTACAGGCAGGTGATGATTTAGTTTTAATTAATCCAACTAACGGTGATACACGAGCCTTCACCGTAAACGAAACAGTTGGACCAGGACTTGTCACCTTGCAACTTAATCAGCCTACAACTTTTGACGCACCAGCAGGGTCTTACATTAGTAGCACAAATTCACAATTTGAAGGTTTGTTGCAAGTAACGCCAGCAGGAGTCTTGGCGAAAGCAACAGCCAGTACGGTGCAGAATAGTTTTGCGGTCATGTCCGCGCCATTGCCGAGTGGAGTATCAACGAATAGCATACCAGTTACATCGGTTCGGACGTTGCGATTGTTAAATGAGTCTCAGATTGGCGTACAAGACAAAATCGGAAATACCGAATTTTTTGAA
>JAGYJQ010000020.1 GCA_018401935.1 Balneolaceae bacterium | reverse complement strand
TGCTGCTTTTCTTCTTCGGTAGACCGAATGAGTTCGGTAGTAGCAGCCTCCTGTACCTCGTGATCACTCATGAACATGTTTACCCCAACAATGGGCAGTTCTCCTGAATGCTTCTTGGTTTCATAGTGCAAGCTCTCGTCCTGAATTTTCCCGCGTTGATACATGCTTTCCATGGCTCCAAGCACCCCACCTCTATCGGTTAAACGATCAAATTCCTGCAAGATAGCTTCCTCCACCAAATCGGTAAGCTCCTCAATAAAATAAGACCCTTGATTTGGATTTTCGTTTTTAGCCGTGCCCAACTCTTTGTTGATGATCATCTGAATCGCAAGGGCGCGTCGAACAGATTCTTCGGTAGGCGTGGTTATGGCCTCATCATAGGCGTTGGTATGGAGTGAATTACAATTGTCATACACTGCCAACAAGGCTTGGAGGGTCGTTCGAATATCATTAAACTGAATTTCTTTAGCATGCAATGAGCGCCCACTGGTTTGTATGTGATACTTAAGCTTTTGGGAGCGATCGTTAGCACCATATTTTTGTTTCATCGAAATCGCCCAAATTCGCCGAGCAACCCGACCAATCACCGCATATTCCGGATCCAATCCATTGCTAAAAAAGAAGGACAGATTATGTGCAAAATCATCAATATTGAGCCCTCTTGCCAGATAGTACTCCACATACGTAAAGCCATTGGCCAGAGTGAAGGCCGCCTGAGTAATGGGATTGGCTCCGGCTTCCGCTATATGATAGCCAGAAATAGACACCGAATAATAATTCCGAACATTGTACTCAGTAAAATACGCTTGCACATCCCCCATCATTTTCAGGGCAAATTCCGTGGAAAATATGCATGTATTCTGCGCTTGATCCTCCTTCAAAATATCCGCTTGCACCGTCCCACGCACCACCTGCAATGTCTCACGCTTGATTCGTTCATACACTTCGGGCGCCACCAAAGCATCACCCGAAACACCCAGCGTACCTAATCCAAAGCCATTATTACCCTCCGGCAACGGTCCAGCATATTCAGGCAACTTCAATCCAGCCTGTTCGAACGATTTTTTCACCCTTTTTAACGCCTGATCCCACGCGCCGTTGGCTTTTAAATAACGCTCGACCTGCTGATCAATCGCCGTGTTCATAAACATGGCCAAAATCATCGGAGCAGGTCCATTAATGGTCATCGAAACGGAGGTAGTTGGAGAGGTCAGCTCAAATCCAGCATACAGTTTTTTCATATCGTCTAGCGTACAGATATTCACTCCAGAATTACCAATTTTCCCAAAAATATCTGGCCGTACATCAGGGTCCTCACCATATAAAGTAACCGAATCAAAGGCGGTAGAAAGCCTACTTGCAGGCATATCAGCGCTCAAATAATGAAAGCGTTTATTGGTGCGCTCCGGCGTTCCTTCCCCCGCAAACATCCGCGTTGGATCCTCCCCCTCTCGCTTCAAAGGAAATACCCCCGCCGTGTAAGGAAAATAGCCCGGAATGTTCTCTTTAAAGATAAACCGAAGTCGCTCAGCTGGATCGGTAGTTTTAGGCAAGGCCACACGCGGGATCATGAGCCCACTCAAAGACGTCCTATACCGTTCATGTTCGCTTCTTTCACCCACCCGTTCATGAATTGGATGTTGAATCGGCGCATGCTTAGTAACCCAACTATCCCACCCCTCGAGAACCTGCAGCGATTCAGAGTCTAATTGCCGTTGGCATTGATCTAAAAGCTCGCCTAAACGTTGTATAAGCGCGGCATCTACGCCCCTTTCCACTGGTTCATGCGAACCCTCTGGTTCATGTGTACCCTCTGGTTCATGCGAACCCTCTGGTTGATGTATACCCTCTGGTTCATGCGAACCCACTGGTTGATGTGAACCCTCTGGTTCATGCGAACCCTCTGCCTCCAACTGTTCAATGCTTCCTCGAAGTTGCCCCCATTTGCTCGCCAGCTCGATCTGTTGCTGCACCCAGTTATGATAGCCCCGTACCGTGTCCGCAATCTCAGATAAATACCTAACTCTGCTAGCCGGTATAATTGCTTGAGTGTGAATTTCGGTAGCTGGCTCTGAACGTGTGTATACCGAAGTAGTCCATTCAAGGTCATAGTAGCGGTTAATTTTATCGATCAATGCACTAAACAGGCGATTAACCCCTTCGTCATTAAACTGCGATGCGATGGTAGGATACACAGGCATATTGGCTAAAACACTGTGCCATTGTCCTGAATTTCGTTGAAGTTGCTTACGAATATCCCGCAAAGCATCCGCGGATCCTTTCTTCTCGAACTTATTCAGCACAACCAAATCTGCCAGGTCCAGCATGTTAATTTTCTCGAGCTGGGTTGCCGCACCAAATTCACTGGTCATCACATATAACTGAAGATCGGTCAGATCCACAATCTCAGCTCCACTTTGCCCAATGCCACTGGTCTCTACAACAATGAGATCAAATCCCGCCATCCGGTACAGATTGATTACATCCTTAAGTGCCGCGCTTATCGCTCTGTCCGATGCTCGTGTGGCCATACTTCGCATAAATACCCGGTCGGTATCGATACTGTTCATCCGGATGCGATCGCCCAATAGGGCTCCACCGGTCTTTACCCGTGAGGGGTCTACTGAGATGATTCCGATTGTTTTCTGTGGGAACTCTGACAAAAAGCGTCTCACCAACTCATCCGTCAACGAACTTTTTCCAGCACCACCTGTGCCCGTAATCCCAATAACAGGAATTACGGCCTCCGATTTGGATGCCATGGCCTGTGTGATTTCATCAACCCGAGTAGCAGCAGCATCAACCAGATGGCCCTTGTTTTCTAGACTGCTTATGCACCGAGCCAAGGTAGCAGGATCACGGCGCGAAATCCCGCTAAGATCGATACTTCCCACATCCAAAGGATCAAAATCACAATGCTCCAAGATATGGTTAATCATACCCTGCAGCCCCATCGCTGCACCATCATCCACGGAAAAAATCTTGGTTACTCCACGCGACTCGAGTATGCGTATCTCTTCATTTGTGAAAACCCCACCCCCACCTCCAAACACCTTAATATGGTTGGCATTTTGCTGGGATAGGAGCTCCATCATATAACTAAAATACTCCATATGCCCACCTTGATACGAACTCAGTGCTATGCCTTGTACATCCTCTTGAATAGCACAATGTACAATCTCGTGGACGCTGCGGTTATGCCCCAAATGGATCACCTCCGCGCCGCTACTTTGTAAGATACGCCGCATAATATTAATCGTAGAATCATGCCCATCGAACAAGCTAGCCGCCGTTATCAGACGTACTTTACTTACTGATTGGTAAGCCAGCGGTTCTTTGGTTAAAGCAGACTTGGAAACAGCAGTTTTGGGCAGGTTACCATTTGCCATATTCGGTTAGATTAATGATTATTAGCACAGCATGCGGTATGGCTACATGTCAAGTTACGCATGTTACCATCTAATAGAAAATAGCTTTTTTAATGGTAAAAAAGCGCTTACAGTTGTATATTATCTTCATAAAAACTAACCTAAAATTAGGAGACATGAACGACACCCTTTCCATCTCACCTCTTAGCCAATTAACCGAAGACGAGCAGATGCTCAAAGAGGCAACGGCAGATTTTGCCCAAAGCTCTATTGCCCCACTTGTCCATAAAATGGACGAACAAGCCAAGCTCGAACAAAGCGTGATTGATGAATGCTTCGAAATGGGATTAATGGGGGTTGAAATTCCTGAAAAATACGACGGCGCTGGCGGGACATTCATGATGTCCATCGTGGCTATAGAGCAGCTCTCCCGGGTCGATGCATCCGTGGGCGTCTTCATGGATGTCCAGAATACCTTAGTCAACAATGCCTTCCTTAACTTCGGCTCCGACGACATTCAGGCTAGGTACTTAGCTCAACTGGCCACCCATAAAGTGGGAGCGTATTGCCTCTCAGAAGCCAGCTCGGGTAGTGATGCTTTTGCCCTCAAAGCCACCGCAAAACCAGACGGAGACCACTACGTACTCAATGGGGCAAAACTATGGATTACCAATGCCAACGAAGCGGATATCTTTATCGTATTTGCTACGGTAGATCCCGCAGCCGGATACAAAGGCATTACAGCCTTTGTGGTGGAGCGAGATTTCGAGGGCTTTTCAGTAGCAAAAAAAGAGGATAAATTAGGTATTAGAGCCAGTTCAACCTGTGAAATTTTGCTAGAAGATTGTCGAGTACCCAAGGAAAATATCATTGGTGAAATCGGGAAAGGGTATAAAGTAGCTATCGAAACCTTAAACGAGGGACGAATCGGCATTGGCGCTCAAATGATTGGCCTTGCCCAAGGCGCCTTCGAGGCAGCCTTAGCTTACGTGAAAGAACGCAAACAGTTTGGCCATGCGATCTCCGACAATCAAGGGGTACAGTTTCAGTTGGCGCGCATGGCCACCGACATTGAAACCGCCCGGTTACTGGTATATAATTCTGCCCGCTTAAAAATGGCCGGCAAAAACTTCCTCAAAGAGGCCGCCATGGCCAAATTCTATTCCTCAGAAGTAGCCGAACGAGTCAGCTCGATGGCCATCGACTTGTTTGGAGGCAATGGATATGTGAAAGAATATCCCGTTGAGAAGTTTTACCGAGACGCCAAAATTGGCAAAATTTATGAAGGCACTACCAACATGCAGCTAAGCACTATAGCTAAACTGTTGCTACGATAAGAAAGCGAGCAACTTAGCCTAGCGTCCTTGATATGCTTCACCGCTAATAATCCATTCAGGTTCGCCCTCACCTTTTAGATAATAATCGAAGTACTCTTTCATACGGATGGCGTAATCTAGTTTATTTTCGAAACGCTGAAGGTGATGCGGCTCGCCATGATATTGCAAGAAAATCACATCTTTGTTATAGCGCCGCATAGCAATGTACATTTCAATGCTCTGATACCAAGGCACCGCCCCGTCATCGTCTCCATGTTGAATGAGCATGGGGGTGGTTATCTTGTCAGCATAAAATACCGGTGAGTTTTCGAGGTACATCAATGGAGCTTCCATTAATGTCTTTTTCCAATTCGAGATTGGGTTTTCATGCTGGAAACTACATTGCCATCCCCGACGCCCATCCGAATCCCACCGCAGGCGCTCGTCCTTATTACTTACCGGCGCGCCCGATACAGCCGCATCAAAAATATCGGTTTGGAGTTTAATAAACGCCGTCTGATAACCACTCCACGATGTCCGTGAAGCCTATTTATCTGAATCCAGCAGTACCAGCTCACTAACTTTGAATTCAGGGACACCTCTTAGTAGCTGCAAAGCCCACAGGCGACCAATTTCAAAACGTACATCAGGTAAAAGACTACATAATCGTCGCTTACGTACTGTGCAAATACGGGGCGATGATTGGTCTTGGAGCTCATTAAAATCGATGCAACCGGTCGGTAAATCGGTAGTAATAGGTCATGATGGGGTAACGCTTATTCGGACAATTATCAGGGTATCACCACGCCTTGCATAGTCCCATCAGTAAGCAACCAATCACCAGTTTGTAACTTTCCCCAATTCCAACCTCTTCAAATCCATATGGAGCTGGGTGCTGCTTTACCGTTTCAAAGAAGCATCCGTTGCCACCCAGAGATGGGAAACTCATCATAGGCTTCGCGTTTGTATAGCACCGCATCCAGAATGTTTGGCTTTACCCACAAGGTAAATTTCTTGTCTTCTTCAGTGGTGAAGTCACTTTAGTATCTTCCAAACCTGTGGAATAAAAACCGAAATTCTTACGTAAATCGTGATACGAAGAAGGGTAACACCATTGTTACCTACTGGATTACCAGACGTCGGCATCTATCACCCGGAAAATTCGGTGCTCGGCCCGGCCTAGCCCCCTGTTATATTGGTTGGCCGGCCGTCACGGAGTTGCGAAGCTCCAAATATCGAACTTATCGTATATCAGCACCTGCTCGTCGCCTTTAGTCCACCCCTGCTACCCCATAACCAGTCTCGGAAGGATAGTCATGATCTTCGTTGTAAAGGTACATCAAAGCTTCGGTAAGATTCTGAGTTTTATTCGTTGCCACCGTATGCAGAGTGCCAGTGCTGTCTGCATACCAAACAACCTGTTGACCTGACGGAGAGAAAGTTCCGGCCACGAACCACATCAACCAGATACCAATCGCTATAACTTCCATCCCAGGTAATCTCCCGCTGATAGGGTTGATTGTTATAGCCCAGCACCCGCTCAGAATTATGGGCAATGCGCACTTCGGGCATGCTTTTATTAGCCAGCTGCACCCATTTGGTCTTGCGGCCCAGGTGCACCACTGAGGTGTATAAATGATTTTTTTTGCGATTCCAAGTCACAATTTCTTGAGTTTTGATGAGGGGATCATCTCCATGCCAAATATCGAGGCCTCGACCAGAGATTATTGCGTCTATATCGTACAACTGCTCATTGTTTTCGGGGCCTTCAGCAGGTTCGGGGCCTTCAGCTGACTCGGGGCCTTCAACAGGTTTGGTATTCTCCACGAATTCAGCCGCATCCATATCGGGCATTTCCAAGTCCACCATAGCCCGATCACGAAGTCCAAAAAACAAGCGATCACCATCGTGCGTAAACACCAGCTGATTTCTAGATCGAAGCGCATATTCTTGATCTATCTCATCCGGTGCTACCAAAGTACTCACCGAATTCCTTTTCGAATCCCATAATTTTAAATAAGCGTCAGAACGTACATACCCCGTATCATAGCTCGCCGCAGTATAGGCCAAATCAGAGGTTTTAGGGGCCCAGGTGAGATTGGCAAACAAGCCCGATGGTGTTCGCTCAATCGGCAATTGCTCTTGATTATCCAAATCAATCACAAACAAGCCATTTTTAGTATCCGAGGTGTCTACCATCGCAAAGGCCAAATAAGCAGACAGCGAATCGATAGCAAATTCACTCACAAAATCGAAGGACATCTCCACTTGAGTAGCCAGATTTCGGAGTCGAAGCGATGAACCCAAACGCTTGTTCTTTGACTTCAACTCCTCCACCTCCTTGGACTGTAGTTTCTGGTAGGCCAACCATTGCCCATTATTCGAAAATTCAAATCGAGCAACACTATCAATTCGCTCGACCGATCCATCTTCTAAGGACAAAAGCACCATCCCATTCTTTGGAGCATTTCGCTGATCCTTCAATCGCTGAGCCAATGGCGCCTGCGTTCGAGCAGCCACCCATACCTCATCGGCAGACATCATTGGGGAAGACGCTAGCTGCACCTCATATTTCTGAGTCCCTGAAACTGATTGAACCACTACGCGAGCATCTCCCCGGTCTGGTGCTATGGTATACATAAGCCAATTTCCTTGATCTGAAATGGAGGACTGGGTAATGTCCTCAAACTTCATCACCTCTTCAAAGGTGAGTTGGCCTTGAGCCTGAACCGATACGGTTGACCCAAGGATTAAAATTATTGAAGAAATGAATGTGGATACATGTTTCATGAATTCGAACTTTAGAGTTACATGGTTGAGCTAAAAGAAAACCATATCAACCATCAATAAAAAGACCTTTACTAGCTTTTAACAAATACCATAACTTGCAAAAGTTGTTCGTTTACCGTACTTATTAATGTGTGGATTCAGGTTGATATATCCCTTCACTGAACTCTTCATTGAACAGACCAATTACCAACCAATTACATATAACCAAAACAAAGTTAACCATATCTCCGATGCGTTTCATCCCTCTAGCTCTAATATTGACATTGGCCAGTGTTGCCACCACCTGCGACTCTCATTCAGGTCCGGATTCTTCCTTTGGATTTGCGACCGATACCTTACAACACATCCAAGAGCGCTACGACATGATGGGGGGTATTCTAAGCCTGGCATGTAAAGATGAGCCTGCACAGTTTTTTCCCATTGGTTTGGCTGACTACAACGCAAAAGATCCTATCACTCCTGACACCCCCTACCGAATTGCTAGCATTTCTAAAATGGTCACAGCTTTGGGTGTGCTAAAACTGGTAGAAACCCAACAACTAGAGTTGGATACTCCCATCGAGCATTACCTTGGCTTCCCCCTACGCAATCCAAACCATCCAGAGCTTGCCATCACAGCACGGCAACTCCTTAGCCATCAATCATCTCTGCGAGATGGAGCCGCATATAATCGTTTCTTAAGTCAAAGCTATTCCTCCGAAGTCCCGCCCCCCCTTTCCGAGCTATTACAACCAAATGGAGAATACTATTCCGATGAACTCTTTGGCGAACAAGCTCCAGGTAGCTGGTTTCAGTACTCCAACCTAGGATTTGGAATTCTAGGCACTCTAATAGAACAGGTGTCCGGGGAAGCCTTTGACGTATTCATAAAGCGAGAAGTCTTTGAACCCATCGGGATACAAGCCGGCTTTAGCAGCTATACCCGCGGGTACGAAGAACTCCCAGCTACCCTTTACCGAAAACCCGACAACCAGTGGACTCCCCAGGCCGACCGTCGACCCAGCCAAGAAGAACTACAAACACGCCCGCCAGACGGTCCGCGATACCCACAACCCCGAGAAGAGGTACTCATTGGGGTTAATGCCATCCCATACGGGCCCCAGGGTGGACTGCGTATCTCTGCACGAGATCTAATGACCCTACTGGAACATATGCAAAGCGCTTTAAACCAAAAAAACACACCTGAAGGTTGGTTAAACGCCGAAACCATCGCACAAATGACCCAGATCCAGTGGCACGCAGATTCCCAACCGGGTGATGCATACGGCGGGCTTTTCCGAGCTTGGGGACTAGGGGTTCATGTACTCACTGCAGAGCCAGGGTTGGATGTCATGCTAAAAGAATCAACTACGATGTATGGGCATTCTGGGCTGGCCTACGGACTAGTAAGTTCCGCCTATTTCGATCCAGAACGTGGGGTTAGGATAAGTTTTATCACCAATGGAATTGGAATGGCCTTTTCAGGAGATGAACGATCGGCATTTTACTCGGTAGAAAAAGATATATTTGAACTAGCAGAGGATATCATCAAAAAAAACGGGTGTTAACTAATCAACATACATAGGAAAATGAACACACATAGGAATCGGGTTTTCATCTACGGTTTTATGGGGTTACTGTTAATTACGGCTGCCTGCAACAATACGGTTGATAGCGGCAACCATAATGAACAAGAAAATACACTGGAAGATGGGCTAGTGTACTCCAACGAAGAAGTGGGCGAACGCGAGGATAAAACAGGGGCCTTTCGAACCAACTGCTTAGAGTCACATGAATCCAATGACGATCCACTGGTGTTTCCTGGCCAAAAAGATATGGCCCACCATCATGTCTTTTTTGGGAACCCTTTGGTGGATGCCCACACAACCAGTGAATCCTTACAAGAGGCTACCGAAACCAGTTGCGATGGAAAAACGCTAAACAAATCAGCCTATTGGGTTCCTGCCTTATTTGACCAACATGGCGAACGTATCGAATATATTGACCCGCTCTTCTACTATAAAACCGGTTATCATGTACCCGCTCAGAGTATACAAACCCTGCCGGAAGGGTTAAAAATAATTGCTGGAAACGCCATGACCCGTGAACCCCAAGGAACACAGGCCATCAAATTTCGCTGCAACAGTTGGGAATCCGATGTGGACTGGTTTGATCCGGGCGATCCGCTAGATCATGTTGATTACTTGCCAGATTGCGTCACCGATGACATCCTAGAAATACGCATCCTATTCCCTCAGTGCTGGGATGGTCAAAATCTTAGCTCGGAAGACCATCAAAGTCACATGGCCTACCCCTCCAGAGCTACGCCGCCAGTAGCCGGTACAGGCTCTTGCCCCAGCAGTCATCCCATTGCATTGCCCGAAATTTCCTACAACTTTGGCATCTACGTAACCGAAGATAGAGGCAGTCCTAGCACGTGGCGTTTTTCCTCAGATTTACACAAAGGTACCTCCGGCGGTATTACTGCCCATGCCGACTGGATGAATGGATGGGACCCCGATATTATGGAGCGAATCGTAGAACAATGTTTAAAGCCCGCCAAGGAATGCATGGTTGGCTTACTGGGTGATGGTACCCGGCTCGAATCGGTGATAGAAGAATAAGGGTTTCAAAAAGATGTAAGCCAGTAGCGCTACTATTAGGCGGTAAGTTTTGTATCTTTTAACTCTATTCATCGCAGTCATTTCATCAGATTCAATTCATCAGGGTCATTTGACAGGTTCGTTCATGTTTACTTGGTTCATTGTCATGTGATTCATCCACTTTTTATGGAAAAAAGAGACACATTACGTTCCGAGGCAAAGGCATTCATTCACCAATACTACCAAGAAACCGAGCAATCAGGGTTTGAGCATCGTTGGTCCGAAATAGAACATCAGATTCAAGAAACGGGCACCTACACCCACTTCTATGAAGAGCTTGATTATGGGGGTAAATTAGCATGGCGAAATTCCAACCGTTGTGTTGGACGGCTATTCTGGAAAACTTTAAAAACCTTAGATAAACGCAGTGTTTCAACCGCTTCGGATTTCAGAGAAGCACTTATCCAGCATATACAGACTGCCGAAACTCGTACAAAAATTAGAAGTACCATAACCGTCTTCGCTCCACTAAACTCAAATCAAGGCAGCGAATTTCGTATTAAAAACTATACTCTATTAATGTATGCAGGATACGAAAAGGGTAGTAAAATTATTGGTGATCCCAAGAACATAGCGTTTACTAAGCACTGCGAATCACTCGGATGGAAAGGTGACTGTTCTCATTTTGATCTGCTTCCCGTAGTTTATTCAATGAACGATGGGCCTGAACAATGGTTTGAAATACCACGCAATCACGTATCCGAAGTGGACATACATCATCCCGAGTATCCATGGTTTGCAACCTTAGGCTTAAAATGGTACAAGCTACCCATTATCTCCTTCATGAGCCTGAATATTGGAGGTATAGTGTATCCAGCCGCGCCGTTTAACGGATGGTACATGCTCGATGAGATTGCTACGCGTAACTTTGGTGATGAGCAGCGTTACAACATGCTGCCGACCATTGCCGAGCAATTAGGCTTGGATTTGACTAGTCCGTTTTGGAAAGAAAAAGCACTAACCGTGCTCAGTGAAGCTGTGTATTTTTCATTTGAAGCAGCTCATGCCACCATTGTGGATCGCCATAGTGCGGTGGAACAATTCATGAAATTCATGGGTCAGGAAGGCCAAGCTGGCAGGGATGTAACGGGAGATTGGAGCTGGCTCATTCCGCCAAATGCTAGTTCCACCACGGCTATTTTCCACACCGAAATGAAGGATGAGCTCAAGTTTCCTAACTTTGTTTGACCTTCACGACTAAGCAATTATGTCTAATAAACCCTCACCCGAACTTGGACTCCGTCAAAATTGGCAACAATTTACGCTGTTGGTCCTCGTCAACGCTTTTGTTGGTGGAATGGTTGGACTGGAGCGGAGTATCTTTCCCGAATTCGCAGAGCAGGAATTTGGTGTGCAATCCGCCACCGCCATTCTAAGCTTTATCACCGCTTTTGGTTTTAGCAAAGCTATGGCTAATTACTTCACGGGTCGGCTCATTAATCAATGGGGACGAAGGCGGCTTTTACTCATAGGCTGGTTCATTGCGCTGCCCGTTCCTTTTCTTCTTATCTACGCTCCTTCATGGAACTGGGTTATTTTCAGCAACATACTCCTGGGTTTAAGCCAAGGACTCACTTGGAGTGCGACCATTATTATGAAAATAGACCTAGTGGGTCAGAAAGATCGAGGCCTAGCCATGGGGCTCAATGAATTTGCCGGGTATTTTTCCGTCGGATTAGTTGCATTCCTGACCGGATTCATTGCCAGTGAGTTCGGTGTTACGCCATACCCTTTTTATTTGGGGATTGGTCTGGTGCTGGCGGGCCTGTTAACGACGGCGATTTGGGTTAAAGATACCCGCTCATTTGTTCAGCAAGAACAAAAAACCGACCGCAGCCGGGCGCTGGAAAATGTGTTCATCCAAACCTCCTTCCGCCATAAAACTCTAAGCTCGGTAACCCAAGCTGGCCTTGTCAACAACCTGAATGACGGGATGATTTGGGGGCTATTCCCTATGTTACTTATCGGGCTTAATTATTCCACTGAATCCATTGGGATATTAGCTGCCATTTATCCTAGTGTTTGGGGATTTGGACAACTCTTTACCGGAAAAATGGCCGATCATTACTCCAAAAAAAAGATGCTTTTTTGGGGTATGTTACTACAAGGTGTGGCCATTTTAGTGATTCCATTCGCCCTTGGGTTTACCCAACTCGCGGTATTGGCTGCCTTACTTGGCGCGGGTACTGCGCTGGTCTATCCCACCTTTCTCACCACCATAGCCAGCGCCACCTCTCCTCTTGAACGAGGTGAAAGTATTGGGACATTTCGACTTTGGCGTGATCTGGGCTATGTCTTTGGCGCTATACTCTCGGGTATTTTAGCCGATCTTTTTGGCTTAGTAGTGGCTATACTCGCCATAGGCGCCCTTACTATAGCTTCTTCACTGGTTATTCAATTTCGTATGCCAAAAGAATAATGATAGCACCGAATCAAGGTGCCATCAATCGGTCAGTTATTTATGAAAAAATGGGGCAAGGGTACACGCGCAATAGCACGATGCACACCTTGCTACCCTCTTGTCCTTAGGTGTTTTTTGATACGATAACCCGAAAGAATACTATGACTATTATTGTCAAGGATACTATGTCAATAATTGTCATAGAGGCGAACCGCTTTTTCATGTTCCTCATGAACCCAATGAACCAGTGACGGTGGACCTAGCACCTGCACCTCCGCTCCGTATTTCATAATCAAATTAAAGAGCTCATAACTTAGAGCGCATTCCAATTCAAAGGTCATATGCATATCGTCTTCCTGAATCAACGTTTGAGAGGCATGGATAGGTAAACTCCTTATATAATGCCCTAAAAGCCTAGAAAAGCGAAGTTGGATCCTATGAATAGTAGTGTCAATAACGTGAACCCCTACCACCTTGGAATAATCTTCGATGTGAATGTGAGGTTGCTTTCGAAAACCCTCATTACTAACCCGAAGATCATGAATACGGTCTAATCCATAAACACGACGCTTGCCATCCTTCATTCGAATGCCGACTAAATACCAACGTCGGTCAAATTCCTTCAAGAAATAAGGTTGTACTTTTTGTTGAGAATGCTGCTCGGTTTGATATTTATGATGGGTAAACTCTACCAACTTACGATCTTTTATAGCTTTCATCAGAGGCACCAAGTAGTCAATACCCTCCAAATCGGTGCGCGACTCCAAATATATATAGTCATCATGAACCGCCGTATTGCGTAGATATTCGATTATAAGCTGGTTTATTTGCCCCAGTTCCAACAAATCCTCAAGAGAAAATATATCAGAAGATTCTTGCCAATCGATAAAATACCCTTTATGAGCAGCATGATATCGTACAATAATGCCGAACTCATCTCGTAACTCTTGAAATAATCGCCTAAGCGAACGCTCACTTGATCCAAGGTCACGGGTTTCCAAGGCGTTTAATAACACCTCCAAAGAAGGATAATTGTTCCTCTTAAGCAGAAACACAATAACCCCAATGCGTTTAATACTTTTAATCGCAGGCATAATTCATATTTACATTATCTCTATCGACCGTAGAAAATAAATCTAGAGCCCAATTCCTCATTGACACCGTGAACTTGCAAATGTATAGACCTAAACATTTGCCACCATAAACACATCATACCTTAAACTTACAAGGGTATAACCTGAATTAAGTTAACAGTGATTATTAAAAAAACAACAATTAAGTATACAGAGTGGGTAGGCCAAAACATGGCATAGCTACGATTTAAATTATTTTGGTTTTTACTTCCGATAGATAACCTTAGTTTTTTACACTGTTACATAAAAAACAATTCAACGTGGGTTAAAATTAATTTACCGTTAAGTAATTATTTATTTTATACTTTTATGATAAATTTCCGATATTGCATTAGTAGAAAAAACAACATTGCCTCGTTTGATCCTTATTCAGTTCTGAACAGATGGCATGATTCCGTACCCCATTAATTACACAATAACGGATACTTTTCTGAAGAACATGATTAACACACTATTCTTTGACTTAAACGAAACACTATTAGACATACAAGCTTTGCAAGCAATCTTTGAAGAGAGTTTTGACCACCCAGGGGCACTCCCTCAATGGTTTACCAAAATGCTTTTTTTGTCAAATACCCTAGGAATTGTTGGTGAATACAAGGGATTAGATATCCTTGCAGAGGAAGCTCTGGATCAGGTGTTTCTAGAAAACCGAAAACTACCATCAACATCCACCAAAGACCGTATCCTTAGGCAATTTCATCAACTTCCACCCCATGATGATGTAATTCCAACATTGGAATGGCTAAAAACCAAAGAGCTTCGATGTGTGGTCGTATCCAATTCCACCCAAGAAATGATACTAGAACAACTCCAACATGCCGGTTTAACTGACTATTTCGATAACATTTACTCCGTAGATACCGTCCAACGAGGCAAGCCCTTCCCCGAGATTTACCAACATGCCGCGAATAAAGAAGGATGTACCCCCGAGCAAATCGCTATGATTGCCTCTCACGACTGGGATATCCTAGGTGCAAAACAGGCTGGCTTCCGCACTGGATATATCTTCAGGAAACAAATGCCTCTAAATCCCTTGTATCCAACTGCAGACGCGATGGGCTCGGAATTACTGATGCTCGTCCAACAGTTAATTACGCCTCAGAATGCCTAAATACTGCCGTTTTATTGGGCGTTATTTTCAGAAATTTGATGTACGTTATGTACAAACCTTAGTTTTCGGTTAATGGACCTACACCTACGCATCATTGGGATTGCACTGGTCATTCTTGGCTTATTGCACATTGTCTTTCCATGGTATTTCAACTGGAAAACCGAACTAGAGCGTCTAAGCCTGGTCAACCGTCAAATCATGCAGGTCCATACTTTTTTCATCGCCCTAATAGTGCTACTTATGGGTGTACTTTGCCTCGTCGCCCCTACCGAACTCCTACAGACACCTCTTGGACAAGTGCTCTCATTCGGCCTTGCCATTTTCTGGACCGCGCGACTACTCATCCAATTTTTCGGCTTTTCCCCCGACCTATGGAAAGGAAAACCCTTCGAAACCACAATTCATATCGTATTTAGTGGCTTTTGGACCTATCTGAGTTGGGCTTTTTGGACCATCGCGTTGTCCGCTTAGTTTGCACCCGTCGGTTCATAAAGTTTCGAACTCACTGGTTCATGTTACCCGAGCCGGCTGGTTAATGCTAACAAAGCCCTTGATAACATACCATTCCGAAAAAACAAACAAGCACTTCTTACAACAACCCTTCATCCAGTTATTGCCTCACGAGATTATTGCCCAATTCGCTCCCAAAGTTTGTTTCCGCCCTGCTGTTTTAGCATCATATTTTGAGAATCAACCAAGTATTCTCCATTGTAAGTCCAAGGCATTTGGGAATGATCTCTGGTGTACAAACCCTTATTTTCAGTCTTCCAAAAGCCCGTTATCCCGGTAGAAGGGGTCCCTCCCATTACGGCTTGGGTTCCCCCAGCTGATGAAGTCTGCAGAAGAGTTGTTCCATCCGCATTCAAATATAGAATGTATTGTGTGACATACGAAATCGAGGAAATAGGGTCAGAGTAGGATTCTGTTCTACGCCATATCCCAACCATTAGGGGCTCTAACCGGGTTGATGCGTTTAAGCTTGAACCATTACTAGGGGGCTGCATGCGTTCTAAGATCGCCGCATCACGCATGTAGGTAATGGTCTCTGTTCCACCTCCTCCCTCGGCTAAGATAAATTGAAAGTCTAGGGCTTATTATTTGAGTTGTATCTCAAAGTTAAATGCTGTTCCTGTAAATTTATCCCACGCGGTTCCAACAAGTGTTGAATCTTGAATTCGATCTCCCATGAGAATATAGGTCGATCCATCGGCACCTTGAATGAGGCCATAGTAACGATGTTGGGTAGTGTCGTTGTGCATACTACCTGGCTCTAAGCTTATGACCGAGCCAATACCATTTTAGATTCTATGGCTGCTTAGAATTACGAGATAGGGGCTATGGAACATACCCCAACATCCCCATCCAAATTCACCTTAGCAACTCACCACCATTTAGCATCCTCCAAAACCTTGTTAAACAACCCTGAAGACAGCTCATCGATGGCTTCCTCGAGGACCTCCATGGGTGCCACAAGCTCCCCGGTAGCATTCACAAACTCCTCAGGATCCGCATTCATCCCCGAAACCGACCGGTAAATATCTCGAAACCGAACCTTAAAATACCACCCCCCTCCATCCAAGATAAAATGGTTCATATACTCTTTCTTCCACTCTTTTACCCGTATTTCGGTTAAGGCTTCATAAAAACGATCCCACATTTCCTGCGTCGGCTCCGGCACCCGCACCAAAGGATTCACCCCATTATACGTTTCTATAATAGGCATTTCATTTGGTCCCAAATCGGCATAATACACGTACAATTCCCCCTCCCGTAACCATAATCCATGACCGGCATACGGCCCAGGCACAAATGTGTGCGATTGAAAATGCAGGAGTGATGGTCTTTTTTTCATGGTTTATTCTTTTTTTCGGGTTAAAACTACTCTTTGCCAGCTACCTAGCATGGTATCTGTCACAAAACCTATTCTAATCTTATAACGGGCTCGGCCACTTTTTGGCATACTATTGACGAAAAACAATAAAAGTTCGTAAGGATGCAGGCCTTAGTACATCCTTCAGTTGTGAACTATTCTCACGATTACCCCTACAATCATATTTATGTAGTTACTTTGTATATACAATTGTTATATTATATCGATCGATATTTCGTTCAAATGCTCATTTAACCCAACATTCACACAGAACACCATGAAGCTTTCGCTTATTCAGATTGGAAATTCTAAAGGATTCCGAATCCCAAAGAAAATACTTGAACAGTATCATATTACCGATCAAGTAGAATTGACATTGGAAGATCATCATCTACAACTTCATCCCATTAAAAGCCCACGAAAAGATTGGGGTACCGCCTTTAAACAAATGTCCTTATCAGGAGAAGATGAACTGCTCATTCCTGATATATTTATAGACGAAACCTTAGATGAGTGGGATTGATAGCTAGTGGCATTTCAATACGAAATTATACTGGTAAATCTTGACCCTACTGTTGGTAGTAAAACCAAGAAAACACGTCCATGTGTTGTGCTATCACCCAATGAGATGAACACACATCTACGAACCGTCACCATTGCGCCCATGACAACCAAAAGTCCTGCCTATCCAACTAGAGTTCCCATACAACATAACAAAATAAACGGGTGGGTCGTACTTGATCAAATCAGAACCATTGATAAGACCCGAATCATAAAATCATTAGGCAATCTTAGCCCTAGTGAGGTGCAATCGTGTAAAGCCATCATACAAGAAATGCTGGTAGATTAACTGATCAATCCCAATGCCCTTTCCCCACAATATCCAGTTCAGTTTTACACCTTGGGCAGGGTAGGTATTTTTTACGGGGAGGATAGCTTTCATAGTCTTCTTTGAAATCAAAAACAATGCGATCCCCACCCCTGAACACATAAGGATCCAATTCCCTATTGCACTTCTTACAACGTAATTCCTCCGATGCGATGTTAATCGACCGAACCAGTTTACATTTAAAACAAGGGGCACATACCATATTATATTGAAATCCAGCCATACCAAACCCATCGGACAAACTTTTCCGCTTGAAACTGCATTTTGGACATTCAACACTGTAGGTACTACCCATAACTCTCCTTTTTTATGTTTTAAAACAACGTGTTCAGTGGTTATACCGTTAATTTACTCGACCACCCTGCCAACTTCCGTCCTACCTAAAAACTATTTTGGATTTTCATGATCAATTCAACATCATTGGTGAACCGTCAACATAATTGGTGAACCGTCAACATCATTGGTGAACCCCAAAAAATCATTAATGAACCCCCAACGCCATTTTTCACCCATCAAATTTATTGATTTAAAATAATCACCAACCCTACCGAATCTATGAACGAAATAACCTGTCCCAACTGTAACAAGCCCTTCACCCTCGACAATGCAGGCTACGCCAATATCGTAAAACAAGTCCGGGATCATCAATTTCAAGAGGAGCTGAATAGCCGGTTAGAATTGGCACAAAACGAGAAAAAATCGGCTATTGAGCTCACCAAAGCGGAACTAAAAAGCTCCTTTGATCGGCAACTCGCGGCAAAGGAGCAGGAAATCGCTACCCTATCCGGAAAAATTGAGTCGGCGAATACCCAACAAGAGCTCGCCATCACCAAAGCCCTAAAAGAGGTCGAAAAGCAGCGCGACGAACTGGTCAATAACCTAAAACTCAAAGAATCTGAAAAAGAGTTGGCTCTTCGAGCGGCTGAAGAGCAGTTCCGAAATAAGCTGTCGGTAAAAGAGCAAACCCTTCAGCTAAAAGATCAGGAAATCGAGCGGCTCAAGGATTTTAAGCAGAAATTATCGACTAAAATGTTAGGTGAAACTCTGGAACTGCATTGCGAAAATTCATTCAATAATCTACGAGCTACAGCATTCCCGCGGGCCTATTTCGAAAAAGACAACGACGTTTCCCAAGGAACCAAAGGCGATTATATTTACCGCGAGTATGCGGATCCAGAAAAAACCACCGAGCTCATTTCTATCATGTTCGAGATGAAAAATGAAGGTGACGAAACCGCCACCAAAAAGAAAAACGATGACTTTCTGGACAAGTTACACAAAGACCGCGAAGCCAAAGGCTGCGAATACGCCATTCTTGTTTCCCTACTCGAATCCGACAACGATTACTACAACAATGGCATTGTCGATGTTTCCTATCGGCACCCGAAAATGTTTGTGATTCGCCCCCAGTTTTTCATCCCCATTATTTCCCTACTTCGAAACGCTGCCCTAAATTCCATACAAGACAAGTTAGAACTCAAGGCCATGCGCAATCAAAACATTGACGTAACAAACTTCGAAAACAAAATCGAAGACTTCAAAAAAGGCTTTGCCCGCAACTACGAACTAGCGAGCAAGAAATTCCTTACGGCCATCGACGAGATTGACAAAACCATTAAGCATCTCGAGAAAACCAAAGAAGCCCTGCTCTCCTCGGAAAACAACCTCCGCCTGGCCAACAACAAAGCCGACGATCTAAGCATAAAAAAACTCACCCGTGGCAATCCTACTATGCGTGAGAAGTTCCGCGAGGATGGGGAGTTGGAATAGCAAGAAGTTCCGCGAGGATGGGGTCAGTACGCGCGGGTAAATAATGTAACTTTGAGTTTGGAAAACTCTTGAAATTTCAACGTAATTAGTTGTAGTATTGTTCTATTAATATGTAGTACCAATGTCACTAGAGAATCAACGGATTTACCGAATTCGAGGTTATTCTTTGGAATAGTATTCCATTATAAAAAAGAATACCACGATACAGAAGAACTAAACACAACACATACCAACAACTAAGAATGCACGTACCAATCTTACAAGATATTTTAATCTTATTAGGGTTTTCAGTAGTAGTAGTTTTTGTGTTACAACGCATTAAGCTACCCTCTATATTGGGGTTTTTGCTTACCGGAATTTTGATTGGACCTCATGCTATGGGACTAATCAACGAATCCGAACAAATAGAGTATATTTCGGAAATAGGAGTCATTTTACTGTTGTTTGTTATCGGTATGGAGTTATCACTCAAGCAACTAATTTCAATAAAAAATACGGTCTTTATTGGGGGGGCTTTACAGGTTGGGGTGAGCGTTTTAGTGGCCTCTTTAGTTTATTATTTTTCTGGAAACCAATGGAATGAAGCTCTTTTTATTGGCTTCTTATTTTCTCTTTCTAGTACAGCTATCGTCTTAAAAGTTTTGCAGGATAGGAACGAGATATCGGCGCCCCACGGTCGGAACGCCCTAGCCATACTCATATTTCAGGACATTATAGTAGTACCGATGATGCTCTTCACTCCCATTATTGCGGGACA
Organism: Balneolaceae bacterium; assembly: GCA_018401935.1. Classification (GTDB taxonomy): domain Bacteria; phylum Bacteroidota; class Rhodothermia; order Balneolales; family Balneolaceae; genus UBA1275. The sequence continues at coordinate 1,442 of JAGYJQ010000020.1, read as the reverse complement.
GTCGGATAATGTACTTAGCAGCGTCGTTATACTAATACTTAAAACAACGGTGGTGCTTGTTATCACCATGATTAGTGCAAGGTATTTAGTTCCAAGGCTCATGCACATAATTGCAAAAACGGGTAGTAAAGAACTATTTCTAATAACGACCATAACAATATGCTTTGCGGTTGCATTTTTAACCTCCGAGGCAGGTCTTTCGTTGGCACTGGGGGCATTTCTAGCTGGGTTAATTATCTCCGAGTCGGAATATAGCCACCAAGCAACAAGCATTATTCTTCCTTTTCGTGAACTCTTCACCAGCTTTTTTTTCGTATCTGTGGGGATGTTGCTTAACCTTCACTTTTTCGGAACGCATATCATTGAAATAATGCTAATCGTAGTCGCGGTTTTTATTATAAAATCAATCATTGCCGCTTTGTCCGTGGCTGTTTTAAAGTATCCGCCACGCACTTCTTTGCTGACTGGACTTGCCTTATTTCAAGTAGGCGAATTTGCCTTTATCCTCTCTAAGGTGGGTATAGAATATGGTCTATTAACGGCCGAAACCAACCAATACTTTTTAGCTGTTTCTATTGTTTCTATGCTCCTAACACCCTTCGTAATTATTTTTTCTGAAAGGATTACTCTCGGGATCATGACACTGTCACCCCTCAAGGCAATCGACAGTAAAATCGCTAAGACATTAGACCAAGCAAACGAAACAATGCCGGACGAATTGAACAATCATTTAGTTATTATTGGTTACGGCATCAATGGAAGCAACCTCGCCAAAGCGGCCGCATTAAGTAAAATTCCACACATAATAGTCGAATTAAATGCAGAAACAGTGCAGAAGGAACGTAAAAAAGGAGTACCTATCCTCTTTGGGGATGCCACGCAAGACCATATTCTGGAATTGGTGAATATATCGAAGGCCCGGGTAGCCGTCCTCGCTATTTCCGATCCCATGGCTACCAAGTCAATTGTCAAAAATATTCGTTCGGTAACTCAATCCCTGCATTTGGTCGTCCGAACAAGATACGTCAAGGAAATATCTGAACTCATAGCACTCGGTGCCGATGATGTAATACCAGAAGAATTTGAAACCTCTATTGAAATATTCTCAAGGACACTCCATAATTTCCTAGTCCCAGAAGATGATATTGAGCATTTTGTTGAGACCACACGATTGGATAATTATGGCCTATTTCAAAATAAAAAAAGAGCTCCTCGGGCGTTCAGACCAGCTAATTATCCAGATTTTAATATATCATGTCTAAAAGTAATAACAGATAGTGGGGCAATCATTGGAAAAACTATCCATGAACTGGATATACGTAATAAGTTTGGAGTTAACATATTGGGCATCATGAGAAAAAAAGAACTTATCAGCAATATTAAACCCGAGGATAAAATACTTAGACGTGATATCCTATATGTAACAGGCAATCAACTCAACA
>JAGYJQ010000002.1 GCA_018401935.1 Balneolaceae bacterium | reverse complement strand
TCTATTTGTAACAGTACTGAATCCCAATCACATATTTGCACAAGGCCAGGTACTTTTTTCAGAAAATTTCGACAATGGTATACAGGATTGGACGGTAATCGATGATGTTGAACCTCGATCTGGACCCAGTCAGTGGCAAGTAAACAATGGCATGCTACATCAGTCATCAAACATTTGGTCGTATGATCCCCCGGCAGAATTTATCTATCATTTAGGCTCTAAAGTGATCACCGGATCTTCTGATTGGACCGATTATAGTCTAAACGCCATAGTTAGGTCCACTGATAATGATGGGATAGGTTTGATTGTACGCTATGTAGATGATAAGAACTACTACCGTATTCTGCTGATGAATGATGCCGTAAATTCTGGTTCTGCGAACAGTGCTATTCAACGCATTCAAAAATTTGAAAATGGAGAACTCCGCACCCTAGTGAATAAAAAAGTCGATATGGCCTATCCATCTGGTTATTTTTCACTAACGGCAGATGTACGTGGAGATACTATTAAAGCTTATTTGAATGAAAAACTCTGGGGAGTTGCTACGGATTCTACCTTTAAAAAGGGATCCGTTGGTCTTATGGTATACGCCAATTCAGGAGCCTATTTTGACAGTATTTTGGTGCACTCAGATCCTTTAGTATATGCAGAGCCCGATCAGAGTCAAATAGTATATCCGGTAGAGCAAAATCGCATGCCTTATCTGCAAAATCCGACACTGACTTCTTTTGAAGTTGCTTGGCGCACCCTAGAAGCCGAACTAGGAGTGTTGGAAGTGGGTCTTGAAAAAGGAGTATATACGCACCGTAGGCAAGAGAGTAATCCCAAAAAGAAGCATCATCTAAAGGCAGATGGTCTTGAGCCAGGTCAAAAGTATTTCTACAGAATACGGTCTGGCAGTCGCATAATAGTTGAGGATGAAATTGCCGCAACCATTGCACCGCCAGAAGAACAAAAGTTAAGTTTTTTTGTACTAGGTGACAGTGGTGTTGGAAATGATGAACAACACCAGGTGTTTGACCAAATGAAAAGAAACTATTTACAGGACGATGTAGATTTTTTAGTTCATGTGGGGGATGTACATCAAGGAGATGGCGCTCGATATGATCGTGTTTATTTTGACGTATATGCAGATTTGTTGAAAAAGTTCAATTGGTTTTTAAGTATTGGCAACCATGACACATACACCGACAACGCGGCCCCTTATCTGGATGATTTTTACTTGCCCAATAATAATCCCGATTCAACCGAGCGCTACTATAGTTACCGTTGGGCGAATACCTTTTTCATCAGTCTTGATTCAAATTTACCAAGGCATAAAGGAACGGCTCAGTACGATTTTTTACAAAAAGCACTCGAAAGTGAGGAGCAAAAAACAGCTTTATGGACCGTGGTATTCTTTCATCATCCACCGTATTGTGAATATTGGCCCGCGTGGGGGGGAGATGTAACGATTCAGGACCATTGGCTACCATTATTCGAAGAATACGGGGTGGATTTGGTGTTGAACGGTCATACACATGCGTACGAACGTGGTAGCCTTAATGGAACAACCTATGTTATATCAGGCGGTGGCGGCGGAGGCTTAGACGGCTATGCTCGAGATTATGAGCATATAGAGTTATCCACGGGTATCCATCATTTTTCGAGAGTAGATATCGACAAGGGTAGACTTAGGTTTCAGGCAATTGATCGAAACGGTAGCTTAGTGGATGAATTTGTTCTAGAGAAGTCAGCTGTTCATCTAGATAAAAATAACAATCAAGAGATTAATTCATTGGAGTCTAAGCGCCAGTTAAACATTCGAAATCATCCAAATCCCTTTAATCCGAGTACGCTTGTAGAGTTTGAACTCAAACAAGCTTCCCATGTTACCATAGAAGTATATGACAGCCGCGGTAGTTTAGTTAGCTCGAAAAATACTAAGTGGATGTCCACAGGGACTCATTCCCTACATCTGAATTTGAATGGACACGCTTCCGGTACCTACTATGTACAGGTAACTCATGACTATGGCCAGCAAATACATCCCATAAGTTTAATTAAGTAAATAACTCAAAGGAGAGATCATGATTCATAAGAAAAACGTAACGGCATATTTGTTTATAGCGTTAACAGCTTTAATAGGCTGTAATTCAACCTCAAGTTCAGAGCAAAAAGGGCTTCGAATGACCGATATGCGGGTGTTAGGGACGCACAACAGTTATAAAAAACCAATTGATGATGTGCTAAAGGAGATTATGGAGGAAAGGGCGCCTGGTTCGGTTAAGGGGCTGGAATATGGCTTCCCAAGTCTAAGTGAACAGTTAGATGCTGGCATAAGAAAGTTAGAACTCGATGTTGTCTATGACCCTGAAGGAGGAATGTATTCACAACCCTACGGGTATGTCGAACTGAAAAAAATGGGGGTGGATATAGAAGTGTTTGACCCTGAAGGGCAAATGAATGCTCCAGGGTTTAAAGTGTTGCATGTACCCGATGTGGACTACCGAACACAATGCTATACCTTTGTAGCCTGTTTGGAGGAGGTGCAACAATGGTCTCAGGAGCATCCAAATCATTTACCCATTACCATTATGATGAATGCAAAGGACGGTGGAGCGGGCCCAGAGCCCTTTGTGCAACCTTTAGAATTTGATAAACAAGCGTTCCAAGATTGGGATAAGGAAATTCGGGCAGTAATTCCAGAGTCTCAATTACTCACCCCCGACGAAGTACGAGGTGATTTTGAGACCCTAGAGCAAGCTATTTTAGAACGAGGGTGGCCTTTGTTAGAGCAAGTAAAGGGCAGAATTCTATTTTTGTTGGATCATTCTGACAGAAAAATGCAAACATATATTGAAGGGCATCCATCACTAGAAGGTCGTGCTATGTTTGTTAATGCTCCCCAAGGGACTCCCGAAGCTTCTTTTATGGTTATAAATGACCCAATCAGAGATCTAGAACGAATCAAAGAAATGGTGAGTCTTGGATATATGGTACGCACACGTTCGGATGCTAATACAACCGAAGCTAGAGAGAATGATTTCAGTAGATTCGAAGCAGCCATAGAAAGTGGTGCTCAAATTATAAGTACCGATTATTATGAACCAGATACCTTGTTTGGCACGGGATTTCATATTCAAATGGACATGTACCCATCAGAAAATGAGCAGTAACATAATCTAGCTGTAGCAGCTTATTAATCGATCAGAAAAAAATAACTTGAGGCAGGTACTTTTTCAACGGGCTGGTTTTCTAATTGCCAAAATAGATTAAGACTAGCCCCCATATAATCCTCAAAATAGTCGATTCGGATGGGATGTAGTCCTTTTTTTAGCGCTACAATGTTCGACCTACTTCTAGCGCTATGGGATCCATCATTTTCGATAAATAAGGTGTTGTGGAGGTACATATTTGATCCGTCATCCGAGCGTAGGGTAAAGGTGTAAGCCCCATCGGTTGGGATGCGGATATACCCTTCAAATTGTATCGCAAAATGATCGGATTGCTCTGCGATATCGTTAATGAGTAAGTTACTGATTTCACCTTGTTTTAAAATTTCTTCGGCAAAAGTGGGGATTTGACGGTACTCACCCTCTTTGTATTTATATAGTAATCCCTGTTTAAGGTTTTTGCTTCCTAAGTCTACGGGTGAAATGGGTTTCAGTTGTTCAAAATATAAGGTATCAAAGGTTGACCTACGATTACCCTCTTCATCGAATAAAGCAAGAATGTAGGTGGATGTTTCATTGACAATGAGCTGACCCGTTCCATTTTGCATCTCTAAACGGGTAGAAACTGGGGTAGGGGCATTATTCTTTGCGTAGCGTAGGTGCAAATGGTCAAAATTATGCTTGGCGGTAATGGTAGTGGAGTCTTTGAATCTACGCTGTCCAGCGTAGTCTACCTTACGCTTTAGTTCATCAAGATTTACCCTATAAGAGACTTCATTTTGGCCATTTATGCCTTTGATAGTAAGTTGAATGTGAGCCTTGTCGGTTTCAATATCCTTTGGGTAAACATCTAAATAAGCATAAGAGTCCCGTGAGGAAGCTACGGAAGAGACTCTGTATATATTCTTTTCAGGGTCTTCAATCTGATTCACTCCAGCGAATTGTAATTCAATGGCATCGTAATCCAATACATCAACCTGTCGGGCAACCTCACCGTAATGCTGATCTCCGGTTAGAAAAACCAATCCCTCCGCACCAGTTGTTTTGATTAGTTGAAACAGGCGGTTTTTTTCACTTGGGTAATTATCCCACGTCTCTGAACCTGTCTCTTTGTTAAGCAATATTTGACTGCCAGATATGACAAATCGAATATCGGCATGAACCCTGAGTTCTTCCTCAAACCATTCCCATTGAGTCTCACCCAACATGTCACCATCAATTCCTGGTTCATCTCGGTTATATCGTACATCTAAGAATATAAATTGTAAGGTGGCTCCTTGAGTTACTTCGTAGTGGCTGTAGTAAATCCCTTCTGATCAGCTGGGATTTTATCTTCAAGCTTCCAAAACTCACGAAACAATTGTTTGGATTCTTCCTTTAATGCATAATGCTTGTTTTCGTTGTTATCACCGTAGTCGTGATCGTCCCAGGTAGCTAGAAAAGGAACCTGTGATTGAAACGCTTTAAAGGCTTCTAGATTTCCTAATGTTTGGTATCCATTAGCAATTACGGATGGATCATCTTCGGTATCCGCATAAATATTATCACCTACCCAAAGGGCCAGATTGGCATTAATTTCTGTATATTTCCATAGCGCGGGTGCCGGCTCATATTCTCTGATACAACCCAACAGTGCAATCCGGTAGGGTTCTTCCTCGGGGGCAAATTGGGCAAAAAGAGCACTAGAAAGTGCAAAAAAGGATAGAATAAGGGTGAATGCCAGTCTATACATGAGTTCTTTAGTTAAAATTTGAGTGTTCAATTAGTTGTTTGCCACCATTTGGGCCTTTCATAAATACTCCTAACCACTTGCCTCCGCCACCATTAAACCACTCGACCTTAATAGGGTAGGTGCCTGGGGCTAATTCAAGGGATTCTGCCTTTTCTATTACGCCATGGTCGCCATCATTGTCGATTAACAGGTTGTTATTGAGAAATAATTTACTCCCATCGTCCGAAGCCAAATAAAAGGTATACTCTCCGGTTTCAGGAATGGTCAAAACACTGCTAAAAATCATACCAATATTTTCCTCTCTAGGAAGCTCTATGTCATCAATGGATATTTCATAACTTTTTCCTGAACTCACAGGCTCCAATAGATTAAAATCAGGTAATTCTACGGGATTTTCTAAGTAATAAAGCTGGTAGTCAACCTTCGCTTGAGCTCCATTTTCAATCATTCGTACATACGCTTGTCGTTCTTCACTACGCACAGCGTTATTTTCGACAATAACAGTTCGTACAACGGCACTTTTATCTAGTTCAATCGGCTGAGAATACCGAGTCGATTGAGGGCTGGGGGTTGATCCATCGATGGTATAAAAAATTGAGCCCGTATCGTTTGGATTCTCTATTGTGATGGTGACGGGGCCTCCTACAAACAATCCACCAGGAGGTTCATTACCCACTGGGTCTGGGCTTATCACGGGTGCCAGAGCAAAATGATTGGGTGAGTACGGACTTTTTTGAATAGTCTCCCCTATAAATGATTCCATTACGGGTCTGCCAATCCATGCTTGGGGAGGCTGTATGCCCAGCAAATAAGCAGCGGTGGCTGGGGTGTCAAAAGTGTTAATGGTTGAATGTAATGAGTGATTTTTTTTGATTCCTTTGCCTTCAATGATCCAGGGGATTTCAATTTCTGCCAAACTTTCACCCCCATGACCAAAACCAACCCCACCGTGATCAGAAGAGACAATGATGACGGATTCCTCCCAAATTCCAGCCTCCTTTACAGCATCCCTTATACGTCCAATTAGGGAGTCCGCCTTTGTTACAGATTCATAGTAGGCCGGTGAACCATGCCCTTGCCCATGACCGGCTCCATCCACATGGTCGATGTGTACAAATAAGAAATTAGGCTTCTTGGATAGAATATAATCTCTAGCTAGAATGGTTGTTGAATCTTCACTGCTTCCATTGATTTCATAGTCTGGGGTCTGGCGGTTAAATAAATGATGAAAACCAGTCCAGTGATATACGGTTCCCACTTCATAGTCAGGCTTTTGGTCCTGAATAATTCTAAAAATAGTGGGGAAGTAGGCTCCATCACCTGACACCGAGGTAGGTAAAATATGTTGTTCTGCCCGCCAGCCATTTGAGGTGATACCATGTTGTTCCGGACCCGCTCCCATTATCATAGAAGCCCAATTTGGACTACTAGAGGTTGGAATTACACCTCGAGCATGCATAGAGCTAGCTCCATTCTGTATCATGATATCAAGATTTGGAGTAGATGCTTTCTGCACTCCATCTGGGCTTAAACCATCAATTCCAATTACAATGACATGCTGAACACGGTGATCATTGCTTGAGCTTGAACAGTGTATCAAGCTCAAGCTAAGGAAACAGAACACGAGGTATCGTAGGGTATTAGACATCATGATTTTTCATTTAGGAGTGATTTTTTTTGTTGTAGATGGAAGTAATAAATAGAGGCAAGAGTCAAAACGGCCCCAATGACAGTGGTGAAATAGGCAAATTTCACAAAGAAATCGTACCAACTAATGTCTGTTTGGCCAAAGTTTTTATAAAGAAGTAATCCAACGCTGGATAGGTAGCCAAATGCATCAGATATGTAAATTAGGAACCCCGCATTTGCAATGGTCTTGTAGGTGGCTATAAACCGGTCAAATAAAATACAGTTGAATGGTACATAGCCTAAATAGGAGCCAAGACCAATTAAAACCATCCAGGTATAGGCAGGAATTAATCCTTGTTGAAATAGATAGGTAGCCCCACCAATAAGTAAAATGCCAAAAAGAATAATATAGTGATTTACCATAAGGGCCTTTCGATTGTCCTTAATTAGCATGATGGAAGCCATTACGATTAATACAATAAGGGCAATAGGGGCTTCTGTTTGGGTGAAGATAGCTGCGTTATCTACGAATCCCACCGCTGCTAAAATTTCTAAGGCATAATTATCTCTAAGGTCTCTAAATGCCGTTAGAAACATATAAATAAGGGTGAGCATAACAATGCCACCGGCGAATTCTTTGAAAAATGCGAGCCGATCTGCTTTATTCATCGGGGCTCTTTTCGTTCGTAATTCTTCATCTATCTTGGTGGGAGGTGGAATTTGATGAAGCAAAAAGGTGAACAAAATCAACGGGATTATAAAAACGGCGCCGGTTACAAATGGCATGGCAAACTCACTCACACCCCATTCCAGCATAATGTATTTCCCAAAGCTTTTAACAACCCCAGATGAAACAATAAAACTTACGCTAAGGCCAGCGCCTAGAAGTTCGGTATTTTTACGCCCTTCCAAATAGGCGAAGACCAAGCCCCAGACCATACCTAAGGGTAAGCCATTGAAGAAGATGAACAGCACCTTATAGGGCAAAGGAGTCAGCCAAAAAAGTAAGAGGGCTATTTCGGCAAGCCCAATGAGTAAAAGTATGGTTCGCGCTCGCTTTTGTGGCGTCATTTCGGAAACCACTTTTATTCCCATAAACTTAGACAGGGTATAGCCAAAAATTTGAGAAATAATAAATACGGTTTTTAATTCGAGCCCCCAAAGATCAACCCCTTCAAAAGCCGCAACGGTAAATGGTTTCCGAAAAGCGTACATACATGCGTAGGTAGAAAAAGCTACCAGGGTGGCATATAAACTAAACACAACCTGATGTTGGTTTTGTAACCATTGGGTAATTTTACTATTCATAGTGTTGCTTTAGGTAAGTTAAATAAAGGGGCCTGTTATGAGCGTACGAGGTCTTGTCGAATGATAATATTATGCGATGTCGTTTAGTGCGTTACTAATTATAGTAAATGCTTGGTCAATCTCAGCTTTGCTCACACTCATAGGTGGAGTCAAATTAATGGTTGAACCCATAGATAGTTTGAAGTTAAGTCCATTGGTCATGCAGGTATACATAACTTTCTCAGCCAAGTCTACCGCCTTTTCTTTGGTGCTAGGATCTCGTAATTCAATCCCAATCATTAAGCCCAAAATACGTGTATCATGTACCCATGATATCTCTCTTAATTGAGGAAAATATTCTTGTGCAATGTAGGATTCCATTTGCACAACATGTTCGAGTAAATGCTCTTTTTCAATTACCTCCAGCATGGCAAGCGCGGCAGCACTAGCAATAGGACTTTTTTCATGAGTAAAATGGCCAATTGCACGTTCTGAAATGGATTCATTCAACTCTTCCTTTCCTAGAACAGCCGCAAAAGGGACAATGCCAGCTCCTAAGCCTTTGCCCAGAACCACCATGTCGGGAGTAATGCCATAATGTTGGAAAGTGAACATTCTACCGGTTCGGCCAAGAGCATGAGGTATTTCATCTAAAATGAGTAAGGCACCGTGCTTGTCACAGGCTTGCCTGACTTTTTTCCAATAGTCCTTAGGAGGTATGAAGGGAGTGGATCGTATAGTTTCGGCGATGACTGCACAAATATCCCCTTCTTTTTCTAGTATATACTCAATGTAGTTAGCGCATTGTAAATTACAACTTTGCCCACAGTTAAATGGACAACTACTTGGGTTAGGAGGTGGGGCATGCTCCTGCCCGGTTAAAAGTGGACCTATTTGATTGCGGAATATGGCTTCCCCACCTATAGAGATCGTATCTAAAGTAGCACCATGGAAAGAATCCCATAGCGAGATTGTTTTAAATCGTCCGGTATGCATTCGGGCAATTTTCATAGCCATGCTCATCGCCTCTGCTCCACCAGGCGCAAAGAGAACTCTACTTAGTTCTCCCTTAGAGTAGCCTACAAGTTTTTCAGCTAACTCAACGGTTTTTTGGTTGGTGTATCTGCGAGTACAAAAACTCAATTCATCGAGTTGATTCTTAAGTGCCTGAACTACCGCAGGATGACTAAAACCCAGATTATGAACATAATTTCCGTGGAAATCCAACATTTCACGCCCATCTTCGGTAGTAATAAGAGTACCCTTAGCTTTTTCGATACTATCGAGACAAGGAGTTGAAAGGGATTGGTGGAAAAAAACAGCAGCATCTCGCTGGATGGTGTTACTCGCCTTCTTATGGTCTAAGGTTGTCTGCCACTGCTGACGATTTGGGGTAGCATTTAAGTCGCCCTCTGATCGAAAATCAGGTGAAGCTACCTTGTCGTTCATTTCAGTTAACCAAGCTTGGTTCGGAGTCCAAAATAGCTAGGATTTCAGAGGGTGCTGATATCAAGTAATCGTGATCATATTTGACTAACTGATCCTTGGTGTGAGTACCATAAAGCACTCCAATTGTTAAGCCACAATCAGCATTTTTTCCTTCAAGTAAATCAGAAGGGGTATCACCCACTTTTGCGACGGCGGAATTCGAGCTAATACCTAATCTACTAACCAAGGTGTTAATCATATCTGGGTAAGGTCTGCCTTCTGCTACCTCATCGGAAGTAATACTTGTGTTTATGAGTCCTTGATCCTGCCATCCTAATTTTTGCACAATGATGTCAGTAGTACTTCTACTAAATCCAGTGTTAAGGGCTATTTTGATCCCTCTATTAGCTAACTCAGAGAACAATTCACTAATACCGTCTATCTCTCGAATATCTTTTTCTAGATAATAGGTATTTATTTTTTGAAGGAACAAATCATGGATATCTTGCGCTTGCTTTTCCTCAGAAGCTGAAAGAGGAGCAGCATCTTCACTAAGTAACATGCGTATGGCATCAATCTTTCTATAGCCCATAACGGTGTTAATTTGATCCTGTGAAAAGTGTTGGTCGTTTTCCTCAAGTGCCTGTTTAAAGCATTGAGCTACTATCCCGCCTGTATCGTTTAATGTGGTACCTGCGATATCAAAAACAAAAAGTTCAAAAGTCATTATGGCTAGTGTATAATTTGATTATTTGTAAAATATAGTGGTTAAAAGTTAAATTATCTAGTCATGTAAATTACGCAATAAAACCTTAATATTTTAAACATTTAGAAACAATTTGGTAATAAATTTGAGTATTAGTTAACAATTACATAATAGTGAAGGGACAATAATTTGACATATATTCAATTACCAACCATCTAACTTAAGCGTATTTATCCATGAAATACAGATACTTTTCTCTACTTATAGGTGCATTCTTTGTTTTTTCTCAATGTACTACAAATGAAACATCAGAGCCCTTAAATTTTTTAGTGGAACCCTATCTGCAATACGGAACAAAAAATGGAATGGTGGTACTTTGGGAGACCGGCATTCCAAGCACAACTATGGTTCGATATGGAGAGTCAGTATATGATAGTGGTGAACCCGTTTTATCGGAAAGCGTGTCATTAGAAGGGCTTAGAACAATGCATGAGATCCCACTAGTAGATCTGAAAACAGAAACAGATTATTTTTATCAAATCGTTAGTGTTTCCGAGCAAGGAGATACCCTGACAAGTCAAATAAATCCTTTTAAAACCGCTGTGCATGATAGTACGGCCTATATGTTTGCGTTAATTGGGGATTCTCAAAAAAATTCACGAACCCCCTGGGCATGGGAGCGAATTGCTAATCTTGTTTGGCAAGATCGCCCTAATTTTGTGGTCCATGTGGGTGATATAGTAGATGATGGCAATCGATTAACCGATTGGACGGAACACTTTTTTCCGGGGGGTAATATTCTTATGAGTAAAACCTCCATGTACACCGCTCTTGGTAATCATGAAAATGATTCAGATTACTATTATCAGTATTTCCATAATCCACCACCAGAGTATTACTATACCTTTTACTATGGAAATGCTCAATTCTTTATCGTAGATACCAATCGGGATGTCACAGAGGGTTCGGAGCAATATACATGGTTAGAATGGGAATTAGCTAAATCAACGGCTACATGGAAGTTTGTACTGCACCATCATCCGCCATACTCTTCGGAAGAAAATGATCATGGCGATGGATGGAAGGAAAAATCCACCCAAGGCACGCATGCTCGAAATCTTGTTCCACTTTATGAGCAGTATGGGGTAGACTTTAACCTCTTTGGCCATACCCATGTGTATGAGCGGACATGGCCACTTAAAAATGATCTTGTAGATGAAAAAGAAGGGGTAATCTACATTAACTCAGGCGGGGCTGGTGGAGGATTGGAAGATTTCTTACCTACTCGCTCTTGGTTTACAGCAGAGCTACAAACTGGCCACCATTATGCTACTTTTTCTATTTTTGATGGCACCTTAGTATTCAAGGCGATTGACTCTGAGGGTAGAATGTTCGATACCTTTCAAATGACCAAAGACAACGCGTCCAGCACAAGCAAGGTGGTGCAGCCGCCAGCCCCTAAAATTTATCCAATGGGTGGGGGTATTTTTGAAGATCATGAGCATGTTCGAATGGAAGCAGTCTTTGAGAATTTAGTGATAAGATATACGACCGATGGAACGGAGCCTACTTCCCAATCCACCCGATATACAGAACCTATAGAAATTACTGAATCGACAATAATTCGGGCCAGAACCTTTAGTCCAGAGGGTAGGGCTTCTCGAATTAATGCGGCATTTTTTAGAAAAGTTCAACCACTAGAACCGGTTATGGTTGAAAATGTAGAACAAGGGGTGGATTATAACTACTACGAAATTACGGTCGATGAAGTGCCTGATTATTCCTCCTTAACTCCAAATAAAACGGGGGTGCTACAGCAGTTTAGCATCGATGAAATACCAACTCCTGAAGAAAATATATCCTTCCAATATGAAAGTTTAATACGTATAACTGAGGAAGGTATGTATACTTTTTATACAGAGAGTGACGATGGTTCTAATTTATACATACATGGGCAAAAGATAGTGGACAACGATGGCACTCATGGCATGAGAGAACGAGGGGGTAAAGTCATTTTGAAAAAAGGCTATCATCCAATTCGGGTCGATTTTTTCCAAAAGGGCGGAGGTAAGGGACTACATGTTTCTTATGAAGGACCCGTTACTAGTAAACAGATTATTCCAGGCAACGTCTTATTTAGGAGTGTAGACTAATTGATAACTCAACCCTCTGAAATTTATCACCATCATATTCTTCAATGTTGGAGTACACAGAAAGATTATTGGCCTATTGATGTAGAGAGGGCAGAAGGGTGTTGGATTCATACCAAAGATGGGCGAAGAATTTTTGACCTTCGAAGTGCTCATGAATGCATAAATTTGGGCTTCAATCATCCCGAAATCATCCAGGCAATCACTGACCAAATGGCAAAGGTTTCTTATGTTACCGATGATTTTGCCACCGATATTACCGCTCAATTAGCTCAAAAAATCGTTTCGTTGTGCCCCGGGACAGATAAGAAAAAAGTATGGTTTGGGCAATCAGGGGCTGCAGCCGTAGAAGCAGCTTTGAAGGTAGCTAGAATGGTGGGCTATGGCCGGGTAATGTCACCAACGTCCGTGAAAGATGCTACCAACAACGAACAAGAAGAGTCACCGTACTATCCCTATCCGTATAAAATTATTTCGCGCTACCGTTCTTGGCATGGTTCTACCATGGGTGCTCTGTCGGTGAGTGGAGATCCTAGGCGCTGGTTTTCCGAGCCAATCGTTATGCCTGGGGTGGTTCACGCTCCTGAAACCTACCCATATCAATCTGTTTTTGATCAAGACCCTGAAGGATTGAAGGCAGCTGATTATCTAATCCACATGATTGAAATGGAAGGAGGGGCAGATTTTGTTGCCGCTGTTTTGCTTGAGGCGGTGGTGGGTTCTAATGGGATAATACCAACACCAAAGCCGTATATGCAAAAGGTGGCCCAGTATTGTAAAGCGAAGAATATATTACTTATTATTGATGAAACCATGACGGGAATGGGGCGGACGGGTAGTTTTTTAGCCATAGAAGAATATGGTATCGAACCAGATATTCTCATTATGGGTAAAGCCCTAGGGGCATATATTCCCAATAGTTGTATAGTCTTAAGCGAAGAGGTGGCCTCTTTTTTTGATGACCACGTTTTTGGTCATGGGCAAAGCTATTCTGGGCACGCTCTTGCTGCAGCCGCTTCATTAGCCAGTCTTAACGTTCTTGAACGCGAGATTTTACCTGAGTTGGAAACCAAATCAGCCTATCTTAAGCAAGGCCTAGAAAGCTTAAGCAGTAAATTTAAGCATGTCGGTGAGTTACGGGGTAAAGGCATGATGTGGACCATGGAGTTAGTTAAAGACCCAATTACCCGGACAAATTTTAGATCCTTCAACCAAAAATATCAAGAAACTCCTATTAAAGATTTAAGTCGTTTTCTGTTGGAGGAGTGTGATGTATACACACCTACTGATAAATTTGGCTTGTGGATCGTCCCACCATTAGTAGTGAGTTTTGAGGAAATTGATTGGTTAATTACTCAACTAGAGAAAGGATTAGTGTATTTTCATGAAGAGTTGGTATAAGCTTACAGATTGGTATAAGCTCACAGAAAAGGGTAGAAAATAAGTGAAATTAAATTTAGACAAATAAATTACAATGAAGAATGAGAAATACGATCTAATTATTGTTGGTGCTGGTGTTGTCGGCTTAGCGCATGCCTATCAGGCAGAACTGAAAGGATTAAAGACCTTAGTCATTGAAAAAGAACAAATGGCCATCGGGGCTTCCGTTCGTAATTTTGGTATGGTTTGGCCCATTGGGCAACCCCAAGGTTATTTGTACGACCGCGCAATGAAAAGTAGAGAAATTTGGGTTGAGTTGTCCAAAAAAGCTAATTATTGGGCTTCTGAGTCAGGGTCTATCCATTTAGCCTATGCAAAGGATGAATGGGATATACTGGATGAATATCACACGAAATGGGGGCAGAATACTCTGCTTTTGACCCCGAAAGAAATCCTAAAACATTCCCCTCATGTAAACCCTATGAATCTGATTGGCGGGTTATTCAGTGCCACAGAGGTAAATGTGAATGCAAAAGAAGCTATTCATTCGATAGCCAGCTATTTGCAGCAACAACCGAACATAGATATTCACTACGGAGAGCAAGTACAGAAGATTGAATACCCATCGGTGCAAACTACAGATGCAACATACATAGCTGACAGGGTTTTGGTATGCGGCGGATCAGATTTCATGACATTATTCCCTGAAATTTTCAAGCAAAGCCCTTTAATAAAATCAAAACTGCAAATGCTTAGGTCCAAGGCACAACCCTCGTCTTTCGCATTGGGACCCATGCTCTGTGGTGGCCTAACCCTACGTCACTATGCGTCATTTGAAACTTGTTCTGGACTTCAAGCCTATAAACAACGGATTAGTGAAGAATCTCCATGGTTTGATGAATGGGGAATTCATGTTATGGCATCATCAAACGAGTTCAACGAGATTGTCATTGGGGATTCCCATGAATATGGATTTAGTTTTGACCCCTTTAACAAGCAACAGATCAACGACTACATACTAGATTATTTACAGGGCTTCCTTCTGCTTCCCAATCGTGAGATATCAGATACCTGGTATGGGGTCTATGCCAAGAATCCTGAGGGTACTGAATTTGTCCATGAAGTCGAAGATAAGGTAACGATTGTTACAGGATTTGGTGGGGCAGGTATGACCTTTTCCTTTGGATTTGCGCAAGAATTTATGCAGGAATGGTAAGAATACAACTGTTCAGATGTTCAGTAATTAACCAGTTTTAGTTCTTTAACCCATCTAATTTTCATGCATACAACCATTCAACGTTGTCTGCTACCGTTACTCTGTAAAGCTGTAAATTACCAGCATGGTAGAGGGTTGATCGTTCGGATTCCTTGGCACATGCGGGAGTTTGCCATCGAAAAAAATAGCATCACCAGCATTCAGCTTCACGGTCTCACCATCGATAATATATTCACAAGAGCCGCTTAGTATATACTTAAACTCATATGCATCGGTCTCTACCATATCCCGTTTGCAATTAGGTTCAAGGGTTAAAAGAACCACTTCAAATCCGATACTTTTGATTTGTTTACTGAAGATGAAATCATACCTGAAACCCTTAGCCTCAACTTCTTTCTCAATGGTACTAGTTTCATCTGCTCGTATGACTAGATACTTAAATGAACTATCATTGCCGATTTGTTGGAAAAAATAGCTAGGCTCAACCTCTAACGCATTGATTATTTGAAACAATACGGGGACAGAAGGAATGGTCCGACCATTTTCAATTCGGGAAATCAACCCATTACTTACGTTTGATTTTTTCGCAAGTTCACTGGCATACATCTCTTTTTCTTTACGAATAGATCGTATTTTTTGACCAATACCGATAATGTAAGATTCCATAAAACCTATAGTTGGTCGCTGAGCTAAACAAGACTATAAAATTGACCTAACATAGCTCAGTGAGATTCAGATGGTACGCCCATCAGGACTCGAACCTGAAACCTATTGCTTAGAAGGCAATTGCTCTATCCAGTTGAGCTATGGGCGCATACTCATAGAAGAGATGATTAAAGTCGGGGAGACAGGATTTGAACCTGCGACCCTTCGCTCCCAAAGCGAATGCGCTACCGGACTGCGCCACTCCCCGATTAATCAGACACCAAAGATACTGCAATATTTACTCTGATGAAAAGCCAAATATGAAATATATTTGATTAGAATTTCACAGAGTCTGTCATCGGATAGTCTAGTCAAGAAAACGTTTCCTACGCAACACTTTGGCCAAAAGATGGCTAATTACTGAGTATCGCTTGAATATAATTCGTCCAGCTCATTTTCTCTGCGGCCTTGCGAACATGTTTCCGTTCAATGGGTTGGTCAATCGATTTGAGCATTATTTGTGCCATAGATTGAGTATTACCAGCATCGGCTAAGTACCCGTTGTACCCATCTTTAATAGTCTCTGGAAAGTGCCCAACATGGCTGGCTAAAATGGGTAATTCAAAATTATAGGTCAGTGATTCAACTCCGGAAGGGGTGGCTGTCTCGTAAAACAATATGCTTGAATCAGCTACTTGGAAATACTTGTGCACATCTTCATTAGGTATGAAGTTATTTATTACAACAGTCCGGTCTTCAATGCCCAAGGTTTTTATACGTTCAAGCGGCCTATAATTACGCTCATCAGAATCCTTTGATAACAGAATACTTTTAAGGCCATTAAACAAAACATTTTTAAGTTTGGTCGTCCATTTTTTAGGGTCCAAGGTAGTCCAAAATTCCTCCCCACAAATCAAAAAGCTTACATCGTCCCGTGACTTTGCTACCTCTGAAAAAGCTTCAATGGCCATGTGTAAGCCTTTATATTTTCGGATAAAGCCAAAAAACAAAAATACATGTTTATTGAGTCCGAGTTCTTTTTTGAATGCCTCGACATCAAATGCTGGGTCAGGGGCATATAAGTCATACACTGGATGATACAATTTAATCACCGTTTTTACGGCACCGGCCTCTTTTGCTGTTTCAGTATTATCCCCAACGCGTTCACCTGATTCATTTACAATAAAGCGTTGATTAGGATAAAGTGATTTGAGTTCATCAACCGTTTTATATGCGTGGGTCAGGTAGGTATGAGCGGGCTTAATGCCATATTGCGTGCATAGATCATCTATTTTGCTTCCCTCTTTTTGCTGAACAAAATGTAGGTCGAAGATAATTTCTGCGGAACTCATCTTAGAGAGTTTGCGGGCGATGACTCCCATCGGTAGCCCTTGAATAGCAATAGCCCATTGGAAGATCACCTTATCGGGCTTTAATCCTGCGATAAATTGGGCTGTTTGTAACCAACTAAAAGGGTTATTGTAATTCGTTAGGTAGTGAATTTGGATACTACTACCCTCCATGAAATCTGTTTTTGAGCTAGTATCCTCGAACTTTCGTGGAATAATAGAGGGATACTGCTGGGTCCACGATACAATATGAATTTCATGGTCGGTCTCTGCATCCAATGTTTTGGCTAAAGAAGTATTGTAGTTAGCAATACCACCTTTAAACCTCGGACCGGGACCAAAGCAAACAATTCTACCCATTGTATTAAGTTCGGGTATATTTAGAGGTTGCAACATCGAATACGCGCTTCATGCCCTGTTCAAGTGTAAGCTTGGGTTTCCATTCTAATGTTTCATGAACATAATCCATATTGGCGTAACGCGAATGCACACCAACTGGTTTGTCTAGCAAGGGTTTGATCTCAGGAGTATACCCAGCAAAAGAGGTGAATACCTCTATTAGATCTAAAAAGGAAGTCAGTTTACCTGATCCGATATTGATTGCACGTCCATCTTTAATGTGATCCATTGCAAGTAATGTGCAATCCATCACATCTTCTATATGAACAAAATCACGACCTTGTTTACCAGAACCCCATACTTCGAAAGGATTTTCTAATAGAGCGGCTCTTCTAGCAATGGCAGGCACAGGATAACTTAAGTCTTGATCTTCTCCATAACCCGAGAATGGCCGGATACACGTAACAGAAACCCCGTAATGAGAGGCCGCTATAGACGCCAAATATTCTCCTGTCAATTTAGTCCAACCATAGGTCATATCAGGCTGACCCATCTTCTTAAAATCTATATCCGATTCGCTCAATGCAATAGCGTCAGATTCCGTTTGAAGGTCTACTGGGTAGGCCGCGCTTGAACTTGGATACAAGACACGGCTAGGCTTATGAAGACAAATCCATCTAAAAAATAATGCGTCAATAGCCAAGTCAAGGGCCACTTTCATTGGATCTCCATCAATAGTCGCTCGGCCTCCAACAATAGCTGCAAAATGGAACACATCCGTGAAGCGGTCTATATCTAGGGCATAATGTTCAGAGAGGTAATCTTTGCGTTCAACAAGTCCATTTAAAATGGAACGGATATCTTCATTGATAAAAATAATTCTTTTGTCATCACCAAAATATTCAACGTTACCTTCTTTGTGTTTAGCCATGCTGGGATCTAACCATTGTGTTGGATGAGTTCCTACCGATAAATCATCAATAACTAATAGAGTATCTTCTGTGGTAGAATAAAGTCTTTTTACAAAATTACGTCCAACAAAACCGCAACCGCCTGTGATAAGATGGTACTTCATGATTTAAATATTCTCTTAAAATTCCTGATTAAACTATTTAAGGATGTCTAAAATAATAGCTGTATTTTAACATGTAATTTAAGCCAATAAGACCTAGGAAGCGAATGAAAATCTGTCCAAAAAAAACTAAGAGATTCAACCCAACAGACTCCATTTTGCTCAAAATCACCACTTTTTGGCTGTGCATTGGATGGAGCGTAGGTATTCATGCCCAGGATTTACAAGTTTCCATGACTGGCAAGGCGGAGCCGACCATTCAAGTAGAAGCTATTATAGCCGAAAACAAGATTATGATTTCGGATGAATCGGGATATGTACTACAGCAGGTTGATTATGACTTTCCTTCCATCAAAGATCCTTCTTTTTTAGTTTATGGAAGTCCATTTGGGAGTATTATTCGAGAAAATATCGCCAACTTTTTATGGATAAATCGACAAGGTCAAATCATACATAGCGAATCCAATAGTTCAGGTTCTGAAGATGGGGAGGCTGTGTCAGAATTTGCAACCGATCCGCAATTCCGAACCCAAGTGGTATACAACCCGAAAATAGTTTTTGGAAACTCAATGGGTTCCTCTGCACAAATCATCACCTCCGATAAACAATCCGTTTCACTTCATTATAGCACGAACAGACAGCTGCGTGGTGTCTTTGTTTCCAACAATGGTGCCTTCGTTGCCTTAGTCACTGCCCAAGATGGAATGGATGACGTGGTCAAGGTATTTGATCGCTATGGCAATTCCATTGCTCAGTGGGAGTTTTCCCAGCCGGTCGAGGGGCTTGAATTTTCTGAGGATGGGCGATACCATACCTTATTTTCAGGCGGTAGAGTAGGGGTCTACGATTCGCATACCTCACAAAGAATAGGCAGCTCATCCATTAGGGGGAATTCCATATTGACTGCGGCATATTTACCATCTAAAAGTACGATAGCAGTAATCACAGCCGATGTAAAAGGAACCCGTGTGCATCAAACAGGCGTAGAAGTACGTAGCTCTCCAACCCTTACCGACTTAGAATTACATTCAATCAACGTTGCAGAGCGACGAATTTCAAAACAAGCGATTACGATTTCTGAAACAAAACAATATTCACCAATGTACTTTACCCACAAAGACAATCGCCTTTTGGTGACTGGTTTGGCAAGTGAGCTCGTAGTACAGTAGTTAGTTATACTTTGTTCGTTTGTTCTTGGGATGAGTTAGGAGTACTTTTATCCTCGGTAGCGCTGCTATCCAGGCTACCATTCTCATTAGAATCAGAGTTGCGTTTAGCATTCTCATTCTCAGAATCGTTTTTAGTAGGGGCCTTCTTGGTCGTTTTTGGCTTAGCAATAGACCAACCAAAACTTAAATCGTCCCTGGTCTTATTCAATTTAATTTTGATGGTCGAACCTTCTGGCTTTTTGTCTTCCAATAGTGCCTCGGCGAGAGGGTCTTCAATGTATCGTTGAATAGCTCTTTTAAGAGGGCGGGCGCCATATTTTGGATCAAATCCTTTATCCGTAATAAAGTCTTTAGCTCCCTTAGTTAGTTCGACATTGTAGCCTACCTCTTTTATGCGGTGAAACAATTCTTCACTCAGTACATCAATTATTTGATAGATATCTTCTTTCTCAAGAGGCTTAAAGGTAATCACATCGTCGATACGATTCAAAAATTCGGGGTTGAATACTTTTTTAAGAGCATCCTGTATAGTGCTTTTCATTTTTGCATAGTCAAAAGTACTTTCCCCTTGACCACCAAAGCCAATTCCTTTACCCATATTTTTAATATCGCGAGCACCAATATTGGATGTCATAATAATGATGGTGTTTCTGAAATCTACACGACGACCTAAGCTATCCGTTAAGATACCGTCATCGAGCACTTGTAGGAGAATGTTAAATACATCGGGATGTGCTTTTTCAATCTCATCCAATAGAACCACACTGTAGGGTTTGCGACGTACTTTCTCTGTTAAAACACCACCTTCTTCATAACCTACATAGCCTGGGGGAGCACCAATAAGTCTAGATACGCTGAACTTTTCCATGTACTCACTCATATCTATTCGAATAAGCGCTTCATCTTTATCAAACAGATATTTAGCCAATACTTTGGCAAGCTCGGTTTTACCCACACCCGTTGGTCCTAAAAATACAAAAGAACCGATAGGTCGTGAAGGGTCCTTTAATCCTGCTCTTGTGCGTTGAATAGCTTTGGTTAATTTTACAATAGCTTCGTCTTGACCAATTACTTTTCCTTTTAATTGATCTTTCATAGTAAGGAGCTTCTGCCCCTCGTTTTGCGAGATTTTATTCACGGGTACACCGCTCATCATGGCAATTACAGAGGCTACATCATCTTCCTGTACATCAAAAACAATCTCTTCTGATTCTTTTTCCCAATCTCTTTGAGCGACTTCTAAGTCCTCAATAAGTCTCTTTTCTTTGTCTCGAAGCCGAGCTGCTTCCTCAAATCGTTGCTTTTTAACCATCGTATTCTTTTCAGTACTGGTCTTTTCGATGGTTTCTTCGAGCTCAATGATATGCTTGGGTACATTGATGTTTGCTAGGTGAACTCGAGCACCAGCTTCGTCCATAGCATCTATTGCTTTATCGGGCAGAAAATGATCAGGAACATAGCGGTCGGTAAGTTTAACACACGCGGCAAGTGCCTCGTCGGAGTATCGTACGGAATGATGCTTTTCGTACTTTGGCTTTATTTGATTAAGTATTTCAAGCGTTTCTTCTGGACTGGTAGGATCTACCATGATCTTTTGGAAACGACGCTCTAAAGCACCATCTTTTTCAATAAATTGTCGGTATTCGTTTAGCGTAGTCGCTCCAATAGCCTGAACTTCTCCTCTTGCTAAGGCTGGCTTCAGCATATTAGATGCATCTAAAGATCCACTTGCGCCACCTGCTCCTACAATGGTGTGTAGTTCATCAATGAATAGTATAACGTTGTCTGTTTTTTCTAGTTCGGTCATCACAGCTTTCATGCGCTCTTCGAACTGTCCTCTATACTTAGTACCTGCTACTAATGCTGCTAAGTCGAGAGCAATAACTCGCTTGTCAAACAATATACGAGATACTTTACGATCTATAATTCTTGACGCCAATCCTTCGGCTATGGCTGTTTTACCTACACCTGGCTCACCAATTAGTACAGGATTATTTTTTTTGCGCCTACTTAAAACCTGAGCAACTCGTTCTATTTCCTTGTCACGACCAATAATGGGATCTAATTTTCCTTCTTCGGCAAGTTGGGTAAGATCGCGGCCAAAATTATCTAAAACAGGGGTCTTTGACTTATCATTCTTTTTCTCCCGTGCGCTTCCGGAGCTACTTCCTGAGCTGCCCGCATCTGGGTCACCTGATGCAATAGCTGATGGATTATCAAAATCATCCCGGGTCTTACCTGAAATAATGAGATCCAATTCCTCTCGAACGGAGTCATACGAGATATTGAATTGTTGAAGTATTTGTGCAGCTATGTTTTCATCGTCCCGAAGTAGTGAAAGTAACAAATGTTCCGTACCAATGGTGTCACTTTTATATAATTTGGCTTCTAAATAGGTGATTCTGAGTACTTTTTCTGCCTGTTTGGTAAGGGGTATGTTCCCAATGGTAACAGATCCTCCCGTACCGCGGACCGTATCCTCAATAGTCTTTTTTAATTTAAACAGATCACAGTCTAAGTTTTTGAGTATGCGAACCGCAACTCCATCACCAAGTCGGACGATGCCTAAAATTAAATGCTCAGTACCTATATAATCATGCCCTAGTCGAAGTGCTTCTTCGCGGCTGAATTGGATTACGTCTCTAACCTTACTTGAGAAATTACCCTCCATGTGAATATCCTTTTGCGCTGTGAATTGAAATTACTTTCATTAGATTGTGTTATCGAACGTTTAAAATAGGAGATTTTATCCCTAATTGAACGATATAATCCTTGAAACTTATATACTGATTGCTAATTGTAATGGTAAACGAACAAACTTCTGAAATCGTTCTAATCGAATGTAGCAGGGCACCCATCTAAATGCAAACTAAATGCCCGTTTGGGAATCTTTTTTTTGAATGACCTATGATATGAAATCTAGTAAACTGTTGAAAAGACAAGGTCCCTTCGATTAGTGATATATATACAGTTTTGAGCTGGTAATGCTATGGATATACCAGACCCATTAGTCACTCTAAAACTCAGTATAACGCCTTTCCGGTCATTTCACTTGGCGTAGCTAAGCCCATCATTTTGAGCAGGGTAGGTGCTACATCCGCAAGCTTACCTTGTTGGAGTGTTACATCCTCTAAGCCAACTAATATGGCAGGAACCAAGGAAGTAGTATGAGCGGTATGTGGACTTCCATCTTCTTTTACCATTTGATCTGCATTGCCATGGTCGGCTATGATGAGTGTTTTATATCCCATTTCAGAGGCAGTAGTAACCACTTTTTCGAGTTCTTTGTCCACTGCTTCAACCGCTTTTATGGCTGCCTGCATATCTCCAGTGTGACCTACCATATCTGGATTCGCAAAGTTTAATACAACTAAGTCATGAATATTTTCTTTAAGAGCCGATACCAGTGTGTCAGCCACTTCAGGAGCACTCATTTCAGGTTGTAAATCATAGGTTGCTACTTTGGGACTAGGTATAACCTTGCGAACTTCCCCTTTGTTAGGCTCTTCAATACCGCCGTTAAAGAAATACGTTACGTGGGGATATTTTTCAGTCTCTGCAATTCTAAATTGTGTTTTTCCTTTTTTGGAAATCCATTCCCCAAGAGTATTGGCTAGATTTTGCGGGGGATAGGCAACAAATACCTCTTCAAAAGTCGAGTCATAAGAGGTAAAACAAGTATAATGCACGTTCGAGACCCGTGTGTCAAACTCAGTAAACCCTGTTTGGGTAAAGGCTCGAGTAATTTCACGCGCTCTATCGCCTCTTATGTTATAGAACAATACAGCATCGCCCTGTTGTATTCGGGCATGATGGCGATCACCTATACACATAGGTTCAATAAACTCGTCGGTGATATCTGCATCATAGGATGCTTTGATGGCCACCTTGGCATCTTCAAATACCTGGCCTTCACCAACTGTTAATAAATCGTAGGCTTTCTTAACTCGTTCCCAACGATTATCCCTATCCATAGCAAAATATCGTCCAACGATACTCACAATTTTGCCTATGCCAATTTGCTCAGCTTGCTGCTGAAACTGCTCAAGATAGGATATTCCAGCCTGAGGCGCGGTATCCCGGCCATCTGTAAAGGCATGAACGAATACCTCTTTGAGTCCTTCTTTTTTTGCTAATGCAAGAATAGCATAAAGATGATTGTTATGGGAATGCACACCGCCATCTGAAAATAAACCCATAACATGAAGATAGCCTCGCTGTTTTGCAGCTTCTACAGATTGAATAAGGGCAGGATTAGTGAAAAAATCACCATCGCGTATATCTTTATTTATCCTTGAAAGAGCCTGCCAAACAATACGACCTGCTCCAATATTGAGATGCCCTACTTCTGAATTTCCGAATTGACCATCAGGTAAACCAACATCCTCACCACTCGCAGAAAGTTGAGTATTCGGCATGCTGCCCAGCAGGGATTTGTAGTAGGGAATATTCGCTT
The DNA here is from genome assembly GCA_018401935.1 of Balneolaceae bacterium. Taxonomy (GTDB): domain Bacteria; phylum Bacteroidota; class Rhodothermia; order Balneolales; family Balneolaceae; genus UBA1275. Next base: position 257,015 of record JAGYJQ010000002.1, on the reverse strand, counting down.
GATCTACCGCACTAACCGTTGGGTCTGTTGCGACACCAAAGCCATCCAGGATTACCAGCATAGCTTTGGATTCGGACTTAGACATGGTTTAAAGCCTAAAGGGCGTTTACGTGACGGGTAAGTTGCGCTTTTTTTCTAGCGGCATTGTTCGTATGAATCACACCTTTGACGCTCATTCTATCTAAATAAGACACGGCTTCTTTATAAAGTACTTGCGCCTCATCTTTACTGGTTGATGTCATTACTTTTTTAATGAGAGTACGCATTTTAGAACGTCTAGCACGATTATGTGCGTTACGTTTTGCGTTTTGACGGTCGCGTTTTATTGCTGATTTGTTCTGAGCCATTCCTGTTGTGGAGTTTAGACTTATTTGATAATAGACCCCAAAATTACGGCTTAGTTTTATTCTAATCAATAAAAGATTGAATAATTACTTAATTCAGCGTAATTTAACCGTTCTGTTATGATAGTGGTAATCGACGGCCCCGCTGGATCGGGAAAAAGTTCTACTGCTCGTGCAGTGGCTCATGAATTAAATATACAATATTTAGATTCAGGAGCGCTATATCGCGCAGTCACCTACCTTTTCTTGAAAAGTGAGCAATCATTATCTACGTTCTTTGAATCACTTAATTCTGCTAGGCTTTCCTTTGAATTCGACAATGAATTTCAAGTTACTCTCAATGAGGAAGATATAACTTCCGCCATAAGAGACCCGAAGGTTTCAGCGCATGTTAGTACCATTGCTGCTATGCCTGAGGTTAGAGAGTTTATCAACACATTAATGAATAACGCAGTCCAATATGATGTATACATTGCAGATGGACGAGACTTAGGTACAGCGGTTTTTCCAAACGCTGAATATAAGTTTTTCATGATAGCTGATCTTGAAACCAGAGCGAAGCGAAGACACGAAGAACTCAGCTCGAAGGGACTTCAGATGAGTTACAGTGAGGTGCTTGCCGAAATCAAACAACGAGACCAAATCGACTCAACCCGAGAAAAAGACCCGTTGAAGCAAGCAGATGACGCCATTGTGGTGGACAGCTCAACACTTAGTTTTGATGAGCAAGTCCAATACATTGTCACAAGAATCAAAGAAACAATCACAACAGAATAAACTACAACTTTATCCCAAAGTCGAAAGTCGATTTTGAGGTATGAATATTAACAATTATTTCAATGTCAGAAGACAACAAAACATCAGTTGAAGAAACTGAAACAACAACTCCAATGGACGATGTGGTAGCAGCCACCGAGCAGATAGAAACCTCAGCACAAGAAGCAACCACTGAGACGACCGAAGTAGCTACAGAATCTACACTCGAAGTGTCCAATGATGAGGAGTTAGACGAAAACCCTCTTGCTGGTGAAACCCAGACCATATTAGCGCACGTATTCAGTGGAGAAGTGGAAGGTGAAGTTTTCACCTTGGATCAGCTAGAAAAGCCATCAGACGAATATAGCGAAGATGAGTACAACCAACTCATGGGTATGTACGAGAATACCCTTAATGAAATTGAAGAAAAAGAAATTGTAACTGGACGAATCATCTCTATTGACGACAAATATGTCGTAATCGATATTGGGTTTAAATCTGAAGGTATCGTAGCTGTTAACGAGTTTAACAACAAACAGCTTGAAAGTATGGCACCTGGCGACGAAGTAGATGTGTTTCTAGATCGTGTCGAGGATAAAGACGGTCAGTTAATATTATCTCGTCGTAAGGCTGATATTCTTCAAGCATGGGAAAAAATCGAAGCTTCTCATACAAGTGGAGCAGTGGTGGAAGGACTCATCAAGCGTCGCATCAAAGGAGGTATGGTGGTCGATCTATTCGGTATCGATGCATTCTTACCAGGTTCACAAATAGATGTACGCCCTGTGCGTGATTTTGATGCCTATGTGAATAAAACCATGGAATTCCAGGTTGTAAAATTAAACATGGTTGCTGAGAACGTAGTTGTTTCTCACCGTGCATTAATTGAGAATGACCTAGAAGAGCAGCGTGAGCAGATACTAGACACGATTGAGTCGGGTCAGGTTCTTGAAGGTGCTGTTAAAAACATAACCGATTTCGGGGTATTTATCGATTTAGGTGGTGTGGATGGTCTATTGCATATTACAGATCTATCTTGGGGTCGTGTGGATAATCCAAGCGAAATCGTACAATTAGATCAACGCTTAAACGTAGCCGTTATTGATTTTGATGAGCGTAGTAAGCGAGTTTCACTTGGATTAAAGCAATTACAACCGCATCCATGGGAAGGCATTCAGTCTAAATATCCTGAGGGTATGAAGGTGCAAGGCCGTGTGGTTTCAATCGCTGATTACGGTGCATTTATCGAATTAGAGAAAGGTGTTGAAGGGTTAATTCACATCTCAGAAATGTCTTGGACACAACACATCAAGCATCCTTCTCAGTTAGTAGATAAGGATGATGTGGTGGAATGTATTGTGTTAAACATCAATGAAGATGAGAAGAAAATATCTCTTGGTGTCAAGCAATTAACTACGGATCCATGGGCCGATATTCTAGAGAGATTCCCTATCGGATCTAAGCACCAAGGAACGGTTCGTAACTTAACCAATTTTGGTGTGTTCGTTGAATTAGAGCCAGGAATAGATGGGCTAATTCATGTGTCTGACCTTAGCTGGGAAGACAAGATTGAGCATCCAAACGAAGTAGTTAAGAAGGACCAAGAGATTGAAGTGGTTATTCTTGGAGTCGATTTCGACAATCGTAGAATTACGCTTGGGCATAAGCAGGTCATGCAAAACCCGTGGGAAACCTACGCAAAAGAATACACTCCAGGTACTGAAGTTAAAGGATCTGTTGTTAAAGTAACTGATCGAGGTGCTTTTGTTGCATTGGAAAAAGGAGCGGAAGCGTTCTTAAACATGACTAAATCTGTTGTTGCTGAGTTCAAAGAAGGGGATGAGGTTGAAGCCTACATTTTCCGTTTTGACGAACAAGGCAAAAACATCGAATTAAGTCAACTCGATGCCGATCAAAAGAAAGCGAAAGCAGCTAAGAAAAAAGCCGATGAAAAAGCGGATATGGAAACAGGAGCACCAACTCTTGGAGAAATGTCTGGTTTAGCAGCGCTTAAAGAAAAAATGGAAGCCGAAGAGCAAGCAGAAGCAGCTCAGAAAGCTAAAGACGAAAAGTAAGCTTTTCATCTATACTCTTTTGAGTACTATCTTTTAGATACTACCTGAGTAGACACTAAAAAAAAGCCCCAAGCGATGAGCAAGGGGCTTTTTTTGTTAGGTATTATTGGTGGATTCTTAGCTCTTGACTGCCCCGGGGTTCTATCAGGGTTTATGTACTATTTTCGAGCTACGTTAAGGAACCTGTACATTATTCATGACTTTTTGCACCAACTCCTCAGCACCTATCTCTTCTGCCTCCGCTTCGAATGTAGGGATGAGTCGATGTCTAAATACATCTAATGCCACCGTTCGGACATCTTCTGGGGTAACATAAGCCCTGTGTTCCATGAAGGCCTGTGCTCTGGCTGCTAGATTAAGGTTAATAGTAGCACGTGGAGATGCCCCAAAGCTAATCAAATCTTCTAATTCAGGGATACCGTATTCCGCTGGCCTCCTTGTTGCAAACACTAGATTTACAATGTATTGTTCAACTTTTTCATCCATATAAATTTCGTTCACTACTTTTCTGGCTTCGAGTATGGTTGCTGGATCAACCACCTTATCAAGAGTTGGTTTGGCACCGGTTTTTGCCATACGACGCATAATTTCTAATTCTTCAGCGGGGCTCGGGTAATCTACTTTTAACTTAAGCATGAAACGATCTACCTGCGCTTCTGGCAGAGGATAGGTTCCTTCTTGTTCCACTGGGTTTTGAGTGGCTAATACCAAAAAGGGCTCTTCCAATTTAAAACTCTCTTCACCAATCGTAACTTGCTTTTCTTGCATCGCCTCTAAAAGAGCACTTTGCACTTTCGCTGGTGAGCGGTTGATCTCATCAGCCAGAATAATATTTGCGAAAATGGGTCCCTTTTTAACGAAAAAATCGCCCTCTTTTTGGTTGTATATGAGTGTTCCAATTAGATCGGCTGGGAGTAAATCCGGGGTAAACTGTATTCGCTGAAAGGCGGTGTCTATTACGGTGGCTAAAGAGGATATTGTCAGAGTTTTCGCTAGTCCTGGAACCCCCTCAAGAAGCACATGTCCGTTGGTAAGAAGCCCGATCATCAACCGGTCAATCATGTACTTTTGTCCAATAACTACTTTGTCTAGTTCGGTACGTATGTCGTCGATAAATGAGGAGCTTTGTTGAATCTTTTCACTTAAAGCCGTCATATCTACTGCGTATTCACTCATTCGAAATTCTCGTTTAGGTTTTGTTGGTTAAAGTGTAATTTAACACACTTTCAATTTTTAAACATACGCAATGGATTTAATAGAAGCATTTATTTTAGGGGTTTTACAAGGTATCACTGAATTCCTTCCTATTAGTAGCTCCGGTCATCTGGCTCTCGGGAAAATATTATTGGGTTCGGAAGTCGACTCCGGGATTACCTATGAAGTGGTCGTGCATTTCGGTACCCTGGTAAGCATTATATATTATTATCGCTCTGAATTAGGTCGTCTCTTTAATAGTGGTCTGCGTTTTTTATTGAATCCAGCCAAGGAAAAAGAGAGTAAAGACGTACATTTTCTCGGGACGATTCTTATTAGCATGATTCCCGCTTTTATTGTCGGATTTACCTTGAAAGATCAAGTTGAGGCTATATTTTCGAATCCACTCCTGGTCAGTTTAATGCTACTTGTTACCGGTGTTTTGTTATTTTCAACCAAATTTGTACCCAACCGAACACTAGAGAATGACGCTTCCTATGCAGCAGCGGCAGGAGGGGGAGCTTCTATTGGGATAGTAAAAAGTTTCGCCATAGGCCTTGCGCAGGCCTGCGCGATGATACCTGGGATTAGCCGTTCCGGATCAACCATAACAACGGCTCTTTGGTTAGGGGTAGATAGGGAAACCGCAGCTAATTTCTCTTTTATTATGGTTATCCCTGTCATTGGTGGAGCGATGCTATTACAGGTGCTAGATCTGTTAGAGGTCGGAATACAAGGGGCTGCCTTACAAGTTTTGGTTGTAGGCTTTTTTAGTTCGGCAATTTCAGGGTATTTTGCTCTTAAATACCTCATTATAATCCTGAAAAAGAGTGGATTTTACCTCTTTTCTTTCTACTGTTGGGCGGTTGGTTTATTAGGTGTTTGGCTGTTCATGTAAGCCCGTTTAGCGGCTTTTGTGGGTTGCTCCTGAGATTAAAAGAGCATTCCCGTAGAAAAAAAGATCCCGTAGCCTTCCTCTGAAAATCCAAGATCGACCCGTAAAATAAAATCAGGTGAAAACAAAGACACAAGGCCACCAAAACCAGCGGTATATCGTACATTCGCAGACCAATCACCATTAGCGATGGTTTCGTCGGTAAACGATCCGGAATCCATAAATAGGGTGCCTCCAAGTTTTATTCCATAGTTGGTGGATTCGAATAGCCATGTTCGTAGTTCGGTGTTTGTAGCCCAAAATTGAGGTACCAAGAATCGATTATCGACGTAACCCCTCAGGAATTCCTCTCCACCTAGCGATGGATAACTCCAGTAGGGCGTATTCGCATTAGAATTGCTCCACTGATAGCTAATCCTTTGGGCAAAAACAATAGGGAGAATGAGTCTAAACTCTTGGTAAAACCGGGTATCACTTAGGAATAATGATTGAGTAAAATCACTTAGCACCGATTCCAAACTCCCTTTAACCTGTTGTTTTGAATACCACCCTTGCCGAGGATAAAATTCACTATCACGAGTATCTATTAACCCGCCTAATCCTAACCAAAATCCATAGGCGCCTGCGTACCCCGTGGGCATATCTAGCATGATCAGCTGCGTATCATCATTGTTCCAAGGGGTTTTGTATTGAAAATCTGTACTCAAAAATCCATATAAACTATTGAACAGGGTTTCGTTCTTATGAGCTAGATTTTTTGCGCTCATTCTGTATTCGAGATGTACTTTAATCGTGAAAGACTGGTATTCGAAGCGTTTTGGGTTTTTTTGTAAGTCGAGCCGTTGATCGGTAAACACCCCATAATATTGGTCTTCCAGAAAACGGTTGCCCACTAGGTTCACTAGTAATCTATCCATACAGTTAAAGCTACAAGGTTGATCTAGGAAAAAATTAAAGCCGGCTAATCCTTTAGTAGATGCCAATGCGGTCACTGCGATGTTTTGCTTAAATGGATCTTGTTCACCGTAGGATAATTTACTCCAAATTAAGCCACCTGCTAGACCAACATCTGTGCTGTATGATAGGGCGGGGATTAAGCCGGTAACCGTTGAATCGACTAGTAGTGAGTCCGTCTTTAGTTGTATTGAACTGGTTGATGATGAGTTGAGGCCAACAGAGTGATCAAAGAGGTCTGGAGCAGCATATTGAAAGGCTTTGGCCGCGATTGGAAGAGTTGCATAGGCAGGGGAGATATACGTACAAAAAGGCAGTAATAATAAAGCTAGCAAAGGTATGTGTGTACCTAAGCTAGCTTTAAACTTATGTCGATCAAAACAAAAGGCGTCCAGATTAGCTCTCTGGAGCACCATTTTAGTACATTTAGATAAAGATAAAAGTAACAAGTAAGTAAATTGGGAGTAATATGATAGAAGCCCAAACCAAGTATCCGCCAAAGCTAGGCATGTCAACTCCATTTTGTTCAGCAATAGATTTAACCATAAAGTTAGGGGCATTACCAATATAACTCAGGGCACCAAAGAATACCGCACCAGATGAAATGGCCATAAGGGTTTGGCTCATTTCATTCATAAGCATTTGGGCATCTCCACCTGCGGCATTAAAGAATACCAAGTAGGTAGGAGCGTTGTCTAAAAAGGCAGATAAAATACCTGTAATCCAGAAAAACATGGCATTGATAGGTTCACCATTGGCGTCAAAGACGGCGTTATTGATAAAAGTAAGCGCGCCTTCTCCTACGTTGGCTGCCTTAAGCATAGATATGGGGGCAATAATAGTAATGAAAATACCCGCAAACAGTTTCCCCACTTCTTGAATAGGAAACCAATTAAATCCGTTAGCATTTCTGCTTTCTTTGGTAGTGACTTTTAAACTAAGAAAAGTCAATCCAAGCAATACCAAATCACGGATAATGTTTTCGTAATCTACCGTTACGTGATAAATATCAACTGTTCCTAAGGAAGCAATTCCTGAAAATAAAACGGCTCCAACCACACCTAAAATAAGTACTAAATTTATACCGCCTTCAATGCCAAAAGCTTCTTTTTTGTCCTCTACTGGTGGAGTATTTGTTTCTTTCTTATAAAAATAAGTATCTACAAAATAGAATACGATAAGTAACAGAATAACCACAAACAGCATTTCAAAGAATAGATGGGTTGTGGTCCAGAAAAAACCAACTCCCTGTAGAAATCCAAGAAATAATGGTGGGTCACCAAGAGGGGTTAATGCGCCCCCTACGTTAGCTACTAAGAAAATGAAGAAAATGACCACATGTTTCTTGCTAGAACGCCATTCATTTGCTCGCAATAACGGTCTAATTAATAGCATAGCGGCTCCCGTTGTACCCATCCAGCTAGCTAGCAATGTACCTATAACTAGGAAGCCTATGTTTACGATAGGGCTACCTTGAAATGATCCCTTAATTCGAACTCCACCAGAAATAGTGAAAAGGGCTAACAACAGGATAATAAAAGGGATGTATTCTAATAAATAGGCATGTAAGACCTCGTAGAGTGTAGCTGAAAAACCAAAGAAAATGGTCATAGGCACTAGCAGTAATAGTGCCCAAAAAGCGGACACCTTGCCAAAGTTTTCATGCCACCAGTGTTCATTTACCAAAGGGAAAATAGCGATGGATAATAAAATACCAGCAAAGGGTAGGGTCCATAGTAATCCTAGACCACCCCCACTAATACCGTAACCTTCAGCGGCTAAAATAGTTGACCAAGGGCTAATTATCAGAAGGAAGATAAAAAATGATACTCTCTTGAATAAAGGCGTAAATAACTTCATATAAGTAGTACGTGTTATGTTTGGGGTTTAACATGTAAATTGTACAACACCTCGAAAAATAAGATAACTGAACAATTTTCTATGAGGAAAATGAAGGTCATTTCCCTCATAAAAATGGCTCGAACCCTAATATCTTAAAAATATATGTAATTTAAATTATCTTCGGGTTATCAATCCATCAGTAAAATATTATCGGAAAAAATACTAAATACTTAAAAAATGTTAAAAGCACTGACTGAAAAAGAAATTATAGATCAATTACATGATTCAGCAAAATGGATCATAGGTACCCAAGAGTTACAGCGAGTATGGACTTTTGCTAATTTCCAGGAAGCTATGTCTTTTATACTAAGAGTAGCTTTTCTAGCGGAGCAACATACACATCATCCAGTGATTTCCAATGTGTACAATAGGGTAGAATTACGCTTGAATACCCACGATGCTGACAATCAAGTTACCGAGCTGGATGTTACATTGGCCAACAGTATCAATCAGATTGGTTTTGGAGATGAATAAAATACCTTGAATGAGGTGTTAATTAGTAGAAAAAACGCTATCTTTATAAATCTGTTACCTAAATGGTTGCTTGATCATTTAAGGTGACTGTTTTCCAAACTGAAAACATCCAAAGTAAACTTATGAATTCATACTACGAATTAACTTATATCATTAGTCCTGTTTTAGAGGACGATCAATATCCAGTTGCAATCCAGCGGATTAACGACTTAATTACCTCCAAGGGTGGAACGGTAGAGGAAGTCGAGGAATGGGGCCTTCGCAAGTTTGCCTATGAAATGGACAAGAAACAAACAGGTTTTTATGTAAACCTTTATTTCGAAGGACCAGCAACCGCTATCGAATCTATTGAGCGAGCTATGCGGATAGACGATGAGATCATGCGATACCTAACGTTGAAATATGATGCAAAAATGAAGCGTCATAAAGAGTTGGTTAAGAAAAATGCGGTACCCGAAGTCTTCCCTGTGATTGAAGAAGACGACTCAGAAGAAGATAAATAGTAACCATTTTTAAATTAGTTCATCATGATTAAGAATCCATCGCATCCTAAAAAAAGCGTCAGAAAAGTTAAGCAGTGTAAATTCACCGAAGCCGGGCTCGAGTACATCGATTACAAAGATGTGGAAACGCTCCAGCGATTTACCAACGATCAAGGCAAGATATTGCCAAGAAGAGTCACGGGTACCAGCGCGAAACACCAGCGACAACTCACCACCGCAATTAAAAGAGCACGTTTTTTAGGTCTTATGCCCTACGTTGCTGAAAACCTTCGATAAAAATTTAAGTGATATGAAAGTTATTTTAACTCAAGATGTAGAAAAATTAGGTCAATCAGGCGAGTTAGTCACCGTTAAAGACGGCTATGGACGCAACTTCCTCATTCCCAGTGGTAAGGCTGTACTAGCAACCAAAGGTTCTATTGCCGAGCTAGAGCTTATGCAGAAAAGAGCGGCTAAAAAGGCTGAAATCAGTGTTCAAGAGGCTAAAGAGTTGGCCCAAAAGCTTGAATCCAGCAACTTAACCATCGCAGTTACTACGGGTGAAGACGATAAAATTCACGGAACGGTAACCAATGTGCAAATAGCAGACGCGTTGATAGAAAAGGGAATTGAAATCGATCGCCGTTCTATCACCATAGATGCGGATGTCAAGACATTAGGTGAATATACCGCAACTATACACCTGCTAGGTGAACTAAAGCCTCAGCTTAAATTTTGGGTAGTAAAAGCCGACTAGTTGGAACGCTTATCATACCTTTACTTGTATATTTAATAGAATACCACATTCGCTGCAATGTGGTATTTTGTTTTGTAGAGGTAGTGTTTTGGTGCTCTTCATCACTTTATACCGTACATTAAAAAGACAAGTAATAGATAAGTAATATTCGCACAAGCGTAACGACTACGAATCTTCATATTCAACCACACACTATGCAAGAAAAGTCTACAGTAATGGTTAAACTGCGTGGCCTACTGACCCTGCTCATGGGGTTTGTACTCTCCAGTAGTTTATTTGCCCAAATACCAGACCCTGTTCAGTTTAGTGTAGTCAGTGTACCTGACACGGTGATGGCAGGGGAAAGCTTTGAAATTGAGTTAAATGCGAGTATAGAAGGCGACTGGCATTTGTATTCGGTCTTAAATGATCCAGATGCGGGACCATTTCCCACTCGCTTTAGTGCAAATTCGTCAAATTTCTTCCTAACCGAGGTGGTACGAGAGTCTAAAGCAGACATTGAATTTGATCCTAATTTTGAAACTGATCTGGGTTGGCATAGTTCTTTTGCTCAATTCACCCTACCAGTTAGCGTATATACTTCTAAACTAGGTACTCAGATTCTGGATATTGAAGCATTCTATCAGGTATGTGATGACAGAGTTTGCCTTCCACCAACATCAAAATCAATTATCACTACGGTCTTTGTTGCGGGAGTAGCAGATAACCCACTAACCGAGGCTACCCGCTCTCCTGAAACCCAATTAAGTTCACTAAATAACCCATCCAATACGGCTAATGATGAAGGAATATTCTCTTTTCTTTGGATTGCTATTTTGGCTGGTTTTGCTGCTTTATTGACTCCATGTGTATTTCCGATGATCCCATTGACGGTATCTTATTTTGCCAAACAAGAAGAGTCTAAACGGGGAGTAAGCAGCGCTGTTATCTTTGGCTTAGCAATTGTGGCTACATTTACTCTCATAGGTATGTTATTGGCTGCCTTGGTGGGTGTTTCTGGGGCGCAAAATTTTGCATCGAACCCTTTTGTTAACTTTTTTATAGCGGCCGTACTTATTGGTTTTGCATTAAGTTTACTGGGTATGTATGAGTTACAGTTGCCGTATCAACTCACCAATTTTTTAAACAGAAAGAGTAACGAAAATTCTGGTATTGCAGGTATTTTATTCATGGCAATGACCATAAGTGCGGTATCATTTTCATGTACGGCGCCCTTTGTCGGCGCGGTATTTGCCGCTACCACCGGTGGTGATTGGTTTTTTCCTATCATCGGGATGATTGGTTTCTCGGCAGCTTTCGCAAGTCCATTCGTTCTCTTTGCACTTTTTCCAAACTTACTAAATGCACTACCTAAAAGTGGATCATGGATGAACATGGTAAAAGTACTTTTAGGCTTCATAGAATTGGCTGCTGCGATAAAATTTCTATCAAATGTGGATTTAGTAATGGGCTGGGCATGGATAAGTCGACCTTTTGCCATTGCACTTTGGATGGCAATTTTTCTAATTGCAACCTTCTATATATTAGGGTTCTTTGCCTTAAAAAATGAAGAAAAACCCAGCTCTATTGGGGCTGGTAGAGTCGTGCTGAGTATTCCTTTTCTACTATTCAGTTTGTATTTAATTCCAGGCTTGTTGGGTTCCTCATTAGGTATATGGGATGCCTGGTTGCCACCCAAACAAGCAACCGATGTAAGTGTGGTGAGTACCCTTGCTTCAATGGGCGGAACATCCTCGGGGACCTCTGCTGATGAGGGATGGTTGAGCAGCTATGACCAAGCCATTGAGGAAGCTAAAGCTGAAAATATTACTGTTTTTATTGATTTTACAGGTTATACCTGTACCAACTGCCGGGCGATGGAGAGCAACGTTTTCCCCTTGGCAAGTGTACAAGAGCGCTTTGGGCAAATGAAGCTTCTTAAATTGTACACCGATGGGGGTACCAATGCACAAGCTAATCAGCAACTTCAGTTCAAGCTAACGGGTAATGTAGCCTTGCCTACCTACGTAATTCTCGATCCATCGAATGAGCAAGTGCTAGCCCAAGAGTTAGGATATGTGAGTGAAGAAAAGTTTGTTGGGTTCCTAGACCAAGGATTGCAACGTTTTAACGGGGTTGATTAGGGATTAGATCGCTACTAATTATATTTACCTGACAGGTTTGTACATTTGTAGTGTTTATGTCTACCATCCCCACGTTATCAAAATTTACCTGCGCTCGCTTGCCTTTGCGTAACGCGGCCTTGCGTAACATGTCCATTTGTAAAGCGGCCTTGATGGGGGGTATATGGGGCGTATTTTTAGCAGTGGTGGTATCGGACTTTAGTCATGCATCTAGTCATGCATCTAGTTATGCATCTAGTTATGCATCTAGTTATGCATCTAGTCATGCATCTAGTTATGCATCTAGTCTCGGATTTATGGATGAAACTATTTATGCATATAACTCCCAAAAAAATGAACCTGTACGCCAGTCCGCATTCAATACAGATACTCTATTGGTGGTAAATTTTAATGCTGAGGATCGTCTAAATATTCGATTAGGGGTTATTCAAAGCCGTTTAATGGTGTTTTATAACTCACATAGTGATAGTTCTGAAGTGCCCGATTCCAATATCGATTTTGCGAATAGATGGTCCACACTACCTAACTCATACTGGAAATGGGATCCTAATAGTGGTGATTGGTGGGTGACAGCCCCGGCAAAGGCAACCGTTGCGTTTCCAATTGATTTGGCCTTTATTTACCAACGAAGTACAATAGAGCCTGTCCTTAATCAACAAAAGATTAGAGATACGATTCAGCAGCAGCTTAATTTAAGTAGCACACAGGAAACGGAACCTTTCCAATTAGAACAATCGGGACGGATAACAAGAGGAATTGTAACAGGTACTAATCAGCAGATCAGTCTTGAAAGTGGACTAGATATTCAGTTAACAGGGACCATAGGTGATGAAACACAACTCTCGGCAATTTTAACCGACAGAAATATCCCATTTCAACCTGACGGAACTACTCAAAGCATTAGGGAATTTGATCAGTTAATCATCCAAGTCACTCATCCTAATCATGCTCTCAAAATGGGTGATGTGGATGTAAGCATGAGTGGAGCGCCCACGCACCGCTTAAATCGAAGAATACAGGGTGTCTACGCCGAACAATCACTTTTCTCAAAAAAAGGTGCGGAAAGCAGGATTGCATCACTGGCATCCCAAACAAGGGGAGTGTACACCAGTGAACAGGTCAGTCCAGTGGAAGGTGTGCAAGGCCCGTATCGATTACAAGGTGCGTCTACTAGTCCGTTTACAATTATTTTGGCTGGAACCGAAAGAGTATATCTAGATGGCGAGCTCCTGAAAAGAGGTATTGATCAGGATTACATCATTGATTATTCGTTGGGTGAAATAAATTTTAGCTCAAAGCAGTTAATTCGAAATGAGAGTAGAATTTTTGTCGAGTATGAATATGTTGAGAATGGATTCAATCGAAGTCTGCTGGCCTCTGAGGTAGAATACATCTCTCCGGACAAGCGTTTCACCTTTAATTCCATGGTTAGTAGGGAAGCCGATAATAATGGTATTTTAGCACAAGATTTGTTGACTGAATCAGAAATTCAGCTATTAAAAACCGCGGGTGATCAAACGACTATTGGCATCGATTCAGGTCGCCCTTGGTCAGCAGAGGTAGATCGATCTAGGGCGTACATACGAGTGGATACACTTTGGAACACTCAGACTTATACCATCTATAAGAAGGCAAACAACCCTGAAATACCCCAAACCGAATTAGTTCACGTGCAATTTACCCAAGTAGGGGCTAATGAAGGAGATTACAGGCGTACAGAAACGGGATTGAATGTGCCAATCTATGAGTGGGTCGGTGAAAATAGGGGTGATTATTCTTCACAGATACAACTTCCCACGCCCATGGCCCATCAAGTCGTTTCGTTTGAGGGAGGGTATGTGCTTCAAGAAAATGTTCGATTGTCCGGAAATTGGTCGTTAAGCTCATTTGATGTAAACCGATATTCAGCCAAAGACAATGACGATAATGTAGGCTTGGCATATCAGGGCGAAGTGGAATGGGGTAATAACATGTTTGGTGCAGATCAATCACGAGTTCGAGGTTATATGCGGAAAGTGGATGCTCGATACCAAGGGACTGAACGAATTAGGGAGGTCGAATATCAGCGGCTATTTGATTTGGATGCATCAATAATTGAGGAGCAAGTTGTTGGAGGGGAATGGGAGTGGCAACAAAGTGAAAAAGAAATCCAGCTGGGACTCATCCATCTTACAGCGGGCTCAGAAGAGCGCCTCAGACAAACAAGTACCCTTCGACTAGGTGATTCTGAAAGGATATCACTGGTGTACCAGCAGGATTTTGTAAGAAGATTGAGTTCTGTGGGTGGAGTGGGATATTGGCTTAGGCAAAAGGGTACGGTGGGGCTTCCACTGAAAAGAGTGTCGGAGCTTAGTCCTCCCAGCATTATTATAGGTGTAGATTTTGAGCAGGAGGACCAGCGGCGGAGAAGGGGGGGGACGGACTCACTGATCACGCCCAGTCAACGTTTTTGGAGTGTAGGCCCAAGTATCATGGCCCAGCATACTAAATGGGATTGGAAGGCTTCTTGGATGCTTAGAGAAGAAGACGATAGTTATGCTGGGTTGTGGACTCCCAGTAGTACTGCGATTGAACAGCGCTACCAAGTAAATTGGCGTGCCAATGAACACTTCTGGGGTAAGCAGGAAATACATTTTAGGACTAGAAAAAGCTTTACTGATCTAGCTACAGATCCCATTAATCAAGAGGCTGGACAAGAGGATTACCGGTCTTCTCAGAAAAATATTGGGATGGTTATTGGATCTCAGTTAGAGTGGGGTCAAATAGACCAAAAAGGAAAGGTATTTTGGGATTACAATGCATCTACTAGACGGCGAAGTAATTTTCAAGAAATCTATGTGTATGTAGGCCCAGAGTTGGGTCAGTACGTTTGGATTGATGATAATGAAGATTTATTACAACAGATTACGGAATTTTATCCTGAATTAAGCTCTAACGAGGGTGAGTATATAAAGCGTTTACTCCCCGGTGATGACTATCAATCACTCATACACGTTAAAACTAGGATGCGCTACAGTTGGGCGCCTTTTCAAAGCCGTATACCAAACCGCCCACTTTGGCAGGCCCTACAGCTAAACATAGATATGCGTATCTCTGAAGACAATAGCCAAGGTGAACTGAGTAACGTGCTCCTATTACGTCCAAAAGCTATCATGCAGCAACCATGGACGGTAGAGGGGAGCCTTGGGGCCTTAGGACGCTTAGAAATCACGCCCAATACCACTGGAATTCAGGGTTATGTTGAGTGGGATAATTCTTCATCCATTCACCAACGAAGTGTTGAAGTAGTTCAATCCGCACAACAGGTACTCAAACTTGAGGGTGGATACCGATTCAATGATGCACTACTTAGCGGGTTGATGGGGTCCCGAAGTCATTTATTTGAATATTCAGACCAATTAAGTCTGCGTAATTACTCCTTAACCAAATACACACTAGAGTCCTCCATAAGCGCAAGAGTTAATCGTTCATGGAATATCAAAGCCATCCTAAAGCACAGTCGCCTCAACGATAATCACATGTTCGCACAGGAATTTGTTTCAATTGACAATCCTTCCCTTATTTTTCCATCTTTTACACTTCGGCAATGGCAATATCGGATGGAGCAAATCATATATGTACCCGGAGGGATACAAAGCAGGTTGCAAGTTACCATTCAAGAATTTAATTCAGCAAATACTCTTAACTCCTACATTGGATACAGGTTGACAGAGGGTATGGGAATGGGTAGAAGCGCCCGCTGGGATCTCAATACCCAATACAGATGGAATGATTGGTTGGAATTATATTTGGAATATCATGGTCGAACCGGGAAAAATGGCTCAACCATTCATACAGTACAACTAAGTTTCAATGCTCTTTTTTAACAAATTGATTACAAATCTTTGACAAAAAGGGGTTACTTTAGAAAAAAGTTAATGACTTATGATGATTACTTTTTTAAAAAGTTACGGCTTTGACATTTAATCATATTTGAGTTATTCTTTTGACTTCAATTTACTGTTAAACAATAAACTATATCGGAGTGAACATGACATCGTCGATTGCTCTCTTTTTACTTCAAGCCCCAGTAGAAGAGGGCTTCTTCAATCTCATCGTTGAAAAATTTAACGAAGGTAATGATGGAGGATGGATGTGGCCAGTACTCATTACCCTTATCGCGGGTCTAGCCATATTCCTCGAGCGAATCATTACTCTTAACTTAGCTGACATTAACACGCGTAAATTTATTATAAGTGTTCAGGAAGCGTTACAAGAAGGCGGTATTGAAGCTGCCGAAGAGCTTTGCTCTCAAACCCGAGGACCAGTAGCATCTGTATTCCAAGCAGGACTAATGCGATCCAATGAAGGTATTGATGCAGCTGAAAAGGCTATTGCGGCATATGGATCTATAGAAATGAGTTTCCTTGAAAGAGGTCTTGTTTGGTTATCGCTCTTTATTGCTATTGCCCCACTATTTGGATTCCTAGGAACAGTAGTAGGTATGATCGAGGCCTTTGATGATATAGAAGCAGCTTCGGACATCTCCCCTAGTATTGTTGCTGGTGGTATCAAAACAGCACTTTTAACAACAGCTGGTGGTTTGATTGCAGGTATTATACTTCAGATTGGATACAACTATTGTGTGTCAAAAATTGACCGCCTAATAGCAGAAATGGAAGAAAGTTCCATCACCTTAATTGACTCAATCATTCTACTTCAGGAAGGAAAGCCACTGATTGCTGTTGCTGAATCAACTGAATCAGAAGACTAACCCATAACCCGAAGAGGAAGGAGGTCATTATGACTAGTGCATTGATTGTACAAATTGCTGTTATCGGAGCCTTTGTTCTAATGGGATTGGGTATCTTATCCATGATCGTTTCAGGGGTGCGAGGAATAGCCCAAGGGAAGCAAGATTTCAAACGTATAGCGTTGATATCAACTCCCGTAATCATTTTTGCAATAGCTTATGTTGCAATGAACGATGTAACCAAAGCTGGAGTGTTAACTACTATGGGGATGATGGCAATCATGATCGTCTCTATAGTGTTCACTGGACTACGCGGAACGTTTAAATTCTAGGGAGTCTTAACCATGATGTTAAAAAAGAAAAAACGCGAAGGTGCGGAGATTAATGGTTCTTCAATGGCCGATATCGCATTCCTCTTGCTTATTTTCTTCTTGGTTACGACAACGATAAATGTGGATACGGGGATTGGGATGGTTCTGCCACCCCCATTGGACCCCGAACAAGAACCACCACCCATTCGTGAACGTAACTTGATGAAAATATTGGTTAACTCTCAGGGACTTGTACTTATGGATGAAGAACCAGTCCCAATTACAGATGTTAGAGACAAGCTTATTGAGTTTATCTCGAATCCTGAGAATAATGAAGAGTTAGCGATCTCTCCAGACGCTGCCATTGTGTCCTTAAAAACACAAAGAGAAACCCCTTACTCAATCTACATAGATATGTTGGATGAAGTGATGGGTGCCTACAAAGACTTACGTGATGCTGCCTCGAGATCTAATTACGGGGTTTCCTATGATGCACTTGCGGACGATAGTCCTCAGCAAGAACAAATTAAGGACATGTATCCTAAGAAAATATCAATTGCTGAACCGGATAGTTAATCATGGCACATTTCAAGAAAAAGCAAGCAGGTAGCAAACAGGAAATACCTACTTCGGCAATGCCGGATGTCGTATTTATGTTGCTCTTTTTCTTCATGGTTACCACGGTTCTGAGAGAGGTTACTCTAAAGGTAAAATTAGATCTCACTCAGGCAAGTAACATTGAGAAAATTGAGCAAAAGCGATTAGTATCGTATATTTACATGGGGCCTGAGCGTCTTCCTGGGAATCAAATAGGGGAAGACAAAGTCCAAATTGACGATGCTATTGTAGAAGATTTAGGCGCTATTCGTAATCTTATGTACGACAAATTAATTGAGGAACCAAGGCTTATAGTTTCTTTAAGGGTAGACCAAAACTCAGAATTTGGTTTGTTAACGGATGTTCAAAAGGAACTTCAACAGGCAGGTACCTTTCGAATCAATTACTCTACCAAACGAGAAGCCGATTAGTCTTTTTTTCGCTTAGATTTTAAAGGCATCCATGTTAAGCATGGTTGCCTTTTTTTGTATATTAGAGTCTATGAAACAATCCTTTACTCCCATATCACAAATAGGGCGCACAGCAGTACTTCAAAAACTAAATGAATACCAAGGATCTAGCTCTATACCCATCAACCTGTTAGAAAAAAAATTATCAGGGCTATCTGTTTCAAACCTTGTGGAACATTTTGGAATCGATACCCAACTATATCAACACAGTTTGCAGCTTATTGAGGGTATACATTTCGATATAACCTATACCCCATTAGAACATTTAGGATACAAAGCAGTATCACTTTTTTCTAATGAGTGTTTTGCGGAAAATGGTAAAGTAATTTCGCTCTCTTGTGATTTATCTATACCTAATAAAGTGTCGGTAGAAATGATTCAGTCTATTATCTCTGGGGTTAATAAAGCCTGCATAGAGAATAACATAGTGTTTGATCAGAAGAATATTCAAAGCAACTCAAGTCAAATTATCATTCATATTCATGGGCTTGCATTAGCTAAAGAGCAGAGGCGCACTGCTATTCATGATGTTCAAACAGGACATGCCATTTGTGTTTCTGGTGATGTGGGAGCAGCTATTGCAGGGTTACGGATACTTATGAGAGAGAAGAAATTTTGGCAGAATAGTGGCGGAAGTCAATTTCAACCAGATCTGGGCGATTATGAGTATGTTATTCAGCGTCAGCTGATGCCAAAATCCAGAATGGATATCATAGAGCGTTTTGAGGAATTTGAGATAGTACCGTCCTGCATTCGTCATTTAAAGTTGGGTGTATTAAATGATTTGGCGCAGCTTTGCGAAGAAACCGGTTTAGGGGCGCATATATATCAGGCTACCTTACCTATTGCTATTGAAACCAGACAGGTCGCCGATGAAATGGAAGAAGATGTTGATAAATATGCCTATTTTGGTGGTGAAGATGCAGAATTACTATTTACTTTAACTGAGGATGATGCCGATCGGTTTTTTACTCTGTTTAAAGATTTTACTGTGATTGGCCGAATGACAGAGGCACATTCAACGTTAGTTATTCAAACATCCGATGGGCAATTAGTAAGCCTTGACGATATGATAGATTAAGGATAACAGATTAAAGTACCTTTTGTCAGTAATCATTATCTGGCACATTTTTTGCCAGTTACACACTAAAACAAAGACTACGTGTCTTACTAAAAAAAAATCATACCTGTACCGTTAATGGCCGATAAGAAGCCCCCATCAAAGAATCCTCTAAAGTCACCTCTTAACAAAAAAGATGGTGCAAATCCGAAATTTCCAACTTGGGGATTTCTCGTAATCATCCTATTTCTGATTGTAATTCAATTCATGTTTTTAAATCCAGAACCAAGCAATGGAATTAAATACAGTGAATTCTTGGATCAAGTTAAGAGTGGATACGTCGATGAGATTATCATAAAGAATCAAGTCAATGTATACGGAAAATATAATGAATCCGCATTAAGTGACGGTATTATCAGTCCACCAGAACAGCAGGATTCTCCCCTAAATCTGCCAACTGCCATGGCTGAGGAGTACAGAACATTTGTCACGACTATTTTACCAAACGATGACATTCGACCAATACTCGATGAATTTGGGGTAGAATACGAAGTTCGAATAGAAGAAGAATGGTTTAGTGGCGTATTTATGTGGTTGGTTATGATTGGACTGGCTGTTGGGTTCTGGGTATTCATCTTCCGTCGAATGAACCCAGGACAGCAAGTACTAAATATCGGTAAAAACAAAGCATCTCTATACGATCAGCAAACCGAAACGAAAGTTACCTTTAAAGACGTTGCGGGACTGGACGAAGCTAAGGCTGAAGTAGAAGAAGTGGTGGAATTTCTAAAAACCCCTCAAAAATTTACTAAGTTAGGCGGAACCTTGCCAAAAGGTGTATTACTAGTAGGCCCTCCTGGCACAGGTAAAACATTGCTCGCGAAAGCAACAGCGGGTGAAGCCAGTGTCCCATTCTTTAGTTTAAGTGGTTCTGATTTTGTTGAAATGTTTGTTGGAGTTGGAGCTGCTAGGGTGCGTGATTTATTTAAACAAGCCAAAGAAAAAGCTCCTTGTATTGTATTCATTGACGAAATTGATTCCATAGGGCGTTCACGTGGTAAAGGCATGGCCATGGGATCAAATGATGAGCGTGAAAATACCCTGAATCAATTGCTTAGTGAAATGGATGGTTTTAACTCCGATAAAGGGGTTATACTTATGGCTGCTACAAACCGTCCAGATATCTTAGATTCCGCACTCCTGAGACCAGGGCGTTTTGATCGTCAAATATTAATCGACAAACCTGACTTAAACGGGCGAGTCGAAGTACTGAAAGTTCATGTTAAAAAAGTAAAACTCTCCAGTACTATAGATTTGCGAGTATTGGCCTCGCAAACACCTGGTTTTGCTGGTGCTGAGCTTGCTAATTTGTGTAATGAAGCGGCCTTACTTGCTGCACGTCGTGGGAAAAAAGCCGTTGAAATGGTAGATTTTCAGGATTCCATTGAAAAAGTGATAGCTGGTCTAGAGCGTAAAAACAAGCTTATTAGCCCTGAAGAACGTGAAATTGTTGCCTACCATGAAGCAGGGCATGCTGTGGTTGGGTGGTTTTTAGAGTACACCGATCCGGTCCTGAAAGTAAGTATCGTGCCAAGAGGGTTGGCAGCCTTAGGTTATACCTTACAAACACCTCTTGAAGATCGCTTTTTAATGACCACTGAAGAACTAAATGAAAAGATATGTGCTTTGTTGGGTGGTAGAATAGCTGAAGAAATTATTTTCGGAAAAATATCGACTGGAGCCCAAAATGATCTCGAAAGAATTACCAATATGGCCTATGCAATGGTGGCCGAATATGGGATGAGCAAAGAGCTTGGATACATCTCCTTAAGAGATTCAAGCAACCCCGAAAATAGCTATGGATTTAACCGTAAATACTCCGCGGATACTTCGAATCGTATTGATGATGCCGTTCAGTCCATAATTAGAATGAATTATGATCGAACTCTCGCATTACTAACCGAACATCGTGATCAATTGGTTCTACTTGCAAAAACCTTGTTAGAAAAGGAAGTTATGAATCATCAAGAATTACGTGATTTACTTGGTGATAGGCCAAAAGGAAAACATGCAGATGGCCTTTTTGCAGAGGCGAAAATAGTAGACGAAGTTATTTCTGATGATGTGGTTGAGGATTCAACGGATGATGTGGTTGAGGATATGGTTGAGAAAACAACGGAGGATTCAACGGATGATGTGGTTGAGGATATGGTTGAGAAAACAACGGAGGATACAACGGATGATATTAAGTCTGGCCACGGAAAGATAACGAATAAGGGCTCGGAAGAATCTAAAACCGTCAGTTCATCCGGTGTTGAACTAACTAGTGAAATCATAAGAACGGACGCTCAACCAAAAGAAAACAATAAAGTAACAGATAAACCTAAAGAGAGTAGTGAGACTGAGGCAGAAGATGGACCTAGCATCATTTCTTCTGAGAATGAGGATCAAGCTAATTCCAAAAAAGATTTATTTTCCTAGCCTCCTTAACAATAGCGTAACAGCTACATAACATAACCATAATAGGTTGGTAACAGTGAGTAAACCAACCAATAGTATTTTTCACGTGCAATTTTGAACTAAATCAGCACACGTGAATAAACTACTTATTTCATTCTTCTCACTAGCACTTCTCTTAAGTACATCAGTTTTTGCACAAAGTACAAATGGATCCCTAACCGGTACTATAGTAGATTCCGAATCAGGTGAAACCCTCATTGGGGTAAATGTGGTACTGGAAGGTACCGTCAAAGGAACAGCATCAGATATTGATGGTAATTACACCATAAAATCAATAGAGCCTGGAACCTACACCTTAGTAGTAAGTTACATATCATTTACTCCTCAAAAGATTACTGGTATTGAAATTGTTGCGGGTGAGACGGTTCAGCTTGACATTATCTTACAACCAGAAACCGAATTTCTAGACGAAATAGTCGTAACAGCGGAAGCTGTGCTAGATAACGAGGCTGGATTGTTAAAACAGCGACAGAAATCAATCTCATTCAGTGATGCCATTTCAGCTGAAAGCATAGCTCGTTCAGGTGCAGGTGATGCAGCGGGTGCCATGAAAAAGGTGGTTGGTGCTTCGGTAGTTGGTGGTAAATATGTGTATGTCCGAGGATTAGGTGATCGTTATTCAAGTTCTCATTTAAATGGAGTTGAATTACCTTCTGCTGATCCCGACAAGAAATCTTTTCAGTTCGACATTTTCCCATCCAGTCTTCTAGAAAACATCATCACTATTAAGACTTTTACACCGGATAAGCCGGGAAATTTTTCCGGGGGACTCGTTGATGTATACACCAAGGATTTCCCAGAACAACGCACTTTCAGTGTATCTTTTTCTGGGGGATACAATGCTTTGGCTAGTGGTAAAGAAGGGTATCTTTCAACAGCTGGATCTACCGACTATTTGGCTAAGGATGATGGTACTCGTGCCGTACCACAACCTATTTTAGATTATATATCGGATCCTGAATTTGACCTTCCTTCTAGTAGTTCCGCGCGGTTTATTTCGGAGGATGCCTATTTATTGGACGATTTTTCTAGTCATTTCAACAACGAAATGGCTCCTAAAATCACTACTTTACCGTACAATTTTGGTGGTAGCATAGCTTACGGGGATCAATTAGAGTTACTTGGTAATCCTCTCGGATATACAATGAGTTTAACGTATAACCAGTCAGCCTCTAATTACAGTGACGGTAAATTGGGTAGGTGGCAATTAATTGGTGAATTAGATAAATCGGGTGGACTAACCAATCTTTTTGACTTAACTGATCAAAAATCAACTATTTCGGTTGATATGGGTTTGCTGGCTGGTGTATCCTATAAAATTGGTGAAGGGCATAAGGTGTCCACAAATTTGATTACTACTCGTAGTGGACAGCATGGGGCCCGTAACATCAATGGTGTATGGAACGAAGAAGCACCTGATCGTGGCTATCAATCTTCTGTTATTCAATATATTGAGCGCTCGTTGACCGCCCTACAGTTTTCAGGTAAACACTATTTTAAAGGGCTACTCAATTCTACCATCGATTGGAAGTATTCGGTTGCCACTAACACTCAGTCAGAACCAGATTTACGATTCCTTACCTATTTAATTGACGAAGATGAAGATGGTCAAACTTTCTTATCACTATCCTCTGGATTATTTCAACGCCCAGCCCGTTTTTTCAGGGAACTAGAAGAGGATAGCGATAATCTAATCCTAGACTATTCTGTACCATTCGAGTTTCTTGGAAACTCGGGTGGGAAATTTAAAACAGGTTATTATCAACAATCTATTAATCGTGATTTTGCAGAAAATAGATTTGAATATGAGATAGGCGCACGCTCTTTCAGTGATTTTGCCAATGATATAAATGGTTTTTTCTCCTACACGGGTATCGTTGATTCTTCTCAAATTGGTACTCGAACGCGTTATACTTTTGGAAACCTTATAGACGACGATACCAACCAAAAGAATCAATACACAGCAGAAAAAGAGATAACGGCATTTTATTTAATGGTTGAGCTACCTATAACTTCACAACTTAAGCTTATTACTGGCTTTAGACCAGAGATGACGAAGATGAATACAACCTCTGGGGATACCTCAACAGCACCAGGGATATTGGATAATACCGATATATTACCTGCAGTTAGTGCCGTCTATAATTTAACGGATAACATGAATATACGTGGGTCGTACACCAACACCATTGCGAGGCCTACCTTCCGAGAATTAGCACCTTATACCACCTTTGATTTTGTGGGTGATTTTATTTTTACCGGTAATGCTGAACTAGAGCGTACTCTAATAACCAATATGGACCTACGTTGGGAGTGGTTCCCTAATGCTGGTGAGATTATCGCGGTTTCAGTTTTTTACAAAGACATCGAAAATCCTATTGAACGAATCGTTCGGTTGGATGTAAACAGAGCTCAAAGTGTTCAAAATGTTGCCGAAGCACAAGTCTATGGTATGGAATTTGAAATTCGGAAAAGTCTAAATTTCATCTCTGAAGCGCTTAGTAATTTTCAGTTTTCAAATAATTTTTCACTTGTACAATCCGAGGTATCCATACCTGATGCTGAACTCTTTAATATCCGTATTAATGACCCAGATGCACCGGATACCCGTAGCTTAGCTGGTCAATCTCCATTCCTTTTAAACTTTGATCTAGAATACTTCAACGAAGACAACGGTTTTTCAGCAAACGCATCGTTCAACCGTTTTGGTGACCGGTTATATTCAGTAGCATTAGGTGCAATTCCTGATGTGTTTGAGAGAGGTTACAGCACCTTAGATATTATTGTTAATAAGTCATTTAGCAATGGTTTTAAGGCCAAATTATCAGCTAAAAACTTGTTTGATCCCGCTGTGAAATTATCCCATGAGCTTGAAGGTCAAGAATACATCTATCAATCCTACAAGACGGGTAGAAGTATTAGCCTAAGCTTGAGTTACTCCTTTTAATTTAAAATCAAATCCTAACAAAAAAACAATCGTATGTATAAACGATCCTTACTATTAGTAATGTCTTTTTTCATTGCGGTGAGTGCCTGGGCACAAACCACAGTGAGAATCACCAATGCTGATCTTGTCGCAGGGCAAGATTATAACTGGACCAAAAATAACATCTATGTATTAGATGATATGGTCTTTGTAAAACCAGGTTCTAAATTATTCATCCAAGAAGGTACTGTAATTAAAGGCGCCCTTGGTGATGGTAATGATGCCACTGGCTTGGTTGTCACTGTAGGCGCGCAGATCTTTGCCGAAGGTACAGCCGAAGAGCCGATTATCTTTACTCAGAAGTAGATGATCTAAACGGTTCGTTAACCAACTGAGCTTGATCGCGGTCTTTGGGGTGGTCTTGTGGTATTGGGTGATGCGTCACCATCAACGCGACCATGACGGCACCAAACTCATCGAAGGCGTCAACGAAATCGCGAACTTAACCGTATGCCCGCTATGGTGGGGACGATGTGGATGATAACTCTGGGGTTATCCGATGTATCGATCCGTCATACCGGTATTAACGTGGGTGATGGGCTGGTAACGAAACTAAGGTCTTACCATGGGTGGTGTTGACCTGGAACCATCGTTAAGTATGTTGAGCCCTTGCCTAATGATGATGTCGAGTCTTTGTGGTGCATTGTAAACACCATATTTGCATCTGCTTAACACCGATGATGCCTTGACTGACTACATTCTTACTGTAAATATCGGCATTGGTTTGGCATCCAAAGCCCTGGAAATGCCAATGATGGGCATGGTCGTGCAGCTGAGCAGGATGGTAACGCAATGAGAACACCACCCATTTGCAACATCCAGTGATTGCCAACGCTACCTACCTAGGTGCGGGTCAGATGCTACGCCTAACGCAGGTGATGGTTCGCGTTATTGTTATTCCGCGACAACACTGGTGGTGAGGCCATAACTCGATCTTCAGTGACTGCTTTATTCTATGATCACCATTGAAGTCGGGAAAGTGAGAAGGTTTTGATGCGAAGACCGACGGCGGAAGGAGATTTGATTCTCCAGAACAACTTGTGGTAATGGATTTGGGTGCGGGTAATACCATTGCGGAGTTTGCTGGTGGTGACGACCAAGCCTTCACACCTTAATTGAATATTTGATGCCGCCAATGCCAACCGTGTAACGGATCCATTATTAAAAGGTATTAGTAGAACTGCTGGTTCTAACGGATTGGATCCTCGACCTCAGGGCGGTTCCCCTGCTCTAGATGCTTCTAAAGTGAAAATTTTAGCCGATGACTTCTTTGACAGAACTCCATACACTGGAGCCTTTAATGCTAATGAAAACTGGATCGCTGGTTGGACGGCTTTAGCTGCTCATGGTTATATATCTGATGAAGTAGTAGACAAAATCGGAACTACTATCTATGTGACAGATACCGATTTATTGGCTGGTGAAGACTATAACTGGTCTAAAGAAAACACCTATATACTTTCCGAGATGGTCTTCGTAAAACCAGGATCACGATTATTCATCGAAGAAGGTACTGTGATTAAAGGCGCCCTTGGTGATGGTGGTGATGCTACTGGTTTAGTAATAACTGTAGGCGCGCAGATCTTTGCCGAAGGTACAGCCGAAGAGCCGATTATCTTTACTTCAGAAGCGGATGATCTAAACGGTTCGTTAACCGAGCTTGATCGCGGTCTTTGGGGTGGTCTTGTGGTATTGGGTGATGCGCCCACCAACAACGCGACCGAAGATGGCACCAAACTCATCGAAGGCGTCAACGAAATCGCGAATCCTGAATCGTATGCCCGCTATGGTGGGGACGATGTGGACGATAACTCTGGGGTTATCCGATACGTATCGATCCGTCATACCGGTATTAACGTGGGTGATGTGGCCGGTAACGAAATCCAAGGTCTTACCATGGGTGGCGTTGGTTCCGGAACTACTGTTAAGTATGTTGAGTCTTTTGCTTCTAATGATGATGGTTTCGAGTTCTTTGGTGGTACGGTAAACACCAAGTATTTGGTATCTGCTTTTAACACCGATGATGCCTTTGACTGGGACGAAGGATTCCAAGGTAAACATCAATACTGGTTTGCTATCCAAAGCCCTGGAAATGCCAATGATGGGTACGGTCGTGCAGCTGAGCAGGATGGTGCAACGGGTAATGAGAACACCACTCCATTTGCACATCCAGTGATTGCCAACGCTACCTACCTAGGTGCGGGTCAGGATGCTACGCCTAACGCAGGTGATGGTTCGCAGTTATTGTTATTCCGCGACAACACCGGTGGTGAGTACTACAACTCGATCTTCAGTGACCAAGCTGGTCTTGCGATCACCATTGAAGCTTCTGGGAAAGTAGAAGGTTTTGATGCGAAGACCCGATTGGCGGAAGGAGATTTGATTCTCCAGAACAACTTGTGGTACGGATTTGGTGCGGGTAATACCATTGCGGAGTTTGCCGGTGGTGACGACCAAGCTCACACCCGTGACTACTTATCGGATGCCGCCAATGCCAACCGTGTTGCAGATCCATTGCTCCGTGGCATTAGCCGAACAGCTGGTTCTAACGGTTTAGATCCACGTCCTTCTTCTAGCTCACCAGCTCTTGATGCATCTGCTGTAAAAACAGTTGAAGATGATTTCTTTGATAGAACATTTTATTCTGGTGCATTCAATGCTACCGAAAACTGGATCGCTGGTTGGACGGCTCTAGCTGCTCATGGTTATGTATCTGACGAAGTAGTAGACAAAATTGGTACTACGGTTTACCTAACAGATGCTGATTTTGTGGCTGGTGAAGACTTTAATATGACCAATAACAATACGTATGTCTTAAATGAAATGGTTTTCGTAAAACCAGGATCTAGGTTATTTATAGAAGAGGGTACCGTGATTAAAGGCGCCCTTGGGGATGGTGGTGATGCTACTGGTTTAGTTGTTACCGAAGGCGCGCAAATCTTTGCCGAAGGTACGGCAGAAGAGCCTATTATCTTTACTTCAGAAATCGATGATCTAAACGGTTCGTTAACCGAGCTTGATCGTGGTCTTTGGGGTGGTCTTGTGGTATTGGGCGATGCGCCCACCAACAACGCGACCGAAGATGGTACTAAACTCATCGAAGGCGTCAACGAAATCGCGAATCCTGAATCGTATGCCCGCTATGGTGGGGACGATGTAGACGATAACTCTGGAGTTATCCGATACGTATCGATCCGTCATACCGGTATTAACGTAGGGGACGTAGCCGGTAACGAAATCCAAGGTCTAACCATGGGTGGCGTTGGTTCCGGAACGGTTGTAGAATACGTTGAGTCCTTTGCCTCTAACGATGATGGTTTTGAATTCTTTGGTGGTACGGTAAATACCAAGTATTTGGTATCTGCTTTTAACACCGATGATGCCTTTGACTGGGACGAAGGGTTCCAAGGCTCTCACCAGTTCTGGTTTGCTATCCAAAGCCCTGGTAATGCCAATGATGGGTACGGCCGTGCAGCTGAGCAGGATGGTGCAACGGGTAATGAAAACACCACTCCATTTGCGCAGCCAGTGATTGCCAACGCTACCTACCTAGGTGCGGGTCAGGATGCTACGCCAAACGCAGGTGATGGTTCGCAGTTATTGTTATTCCGCGACAACACCGGTGGTGAGTACTACAACTCGATCTTCAGTGACCATGCTGGTCTTGGTATAACCATTGAAGCTTCTGGTAAAGTAGAAGGTTTTGATGCGAAGACCCGATTGGCGGAAGGAGATTTGATTCTCCAGAACAACTTGTGGTTCGGTTTTGGCGCGGGTAATACCATTGCGGAGTTTGCCGGTGGTGACGACCAAGCTCACACCCGTGATTATCTATCGGATGCCACCAATGCTAACCGTGTTGCAGATCCAATGCTACGTGGCATTAGCCGAACAGCTGGTTCTAACGGATTGGATCCTCGACCATCAGAGGGTTCGCCTGCATTAAATCCTATAGCTGTTCAAGAAGTAGAGAATCCATTTATCCGTCGTACATCCTACGCCGGTGCATTTAATGCTACTGATAACTGGATTGCGGGTTGGACTGCCTTAGAAGCACATGGATATGTGAACAACGAACCAGTAGAGTCAACCACTATCTTCATCGAAGATGCGGACTTACCAGCTGGCCAATCATTCACTTGGACTAAAAATAATACCTACGTATTAGACGGTATGGTCTTTGTAAAGCCAGGCTCTAAATTATTCATCCAAGAGGGTACGGTTGTTAAAGGTGCTCTTGGTGACGGTAATAATGCATCTGGTTTAGTAGTCACGGAAGGTGCTCAAATCTTTGCCGAGGGTACAGCCGAAGAGCCGATTATCTTTACATCAGAAGCGGATGATCTAAACGGTTCGTTAACCGAACTTGATCGCGGTCTTTGGGGTGGTCTTGTGGTATTGGGCGATGCGCCCACCAACAACGCGACCGAAGACGGCACTAAGCTCATCGAAGGCGTCAACGAAATCGCGAATCCTGAATCGTATGCCCGCTATGGTGGGGACGATGTAGACGATAACTCTGGAGTTATCCGATACGTATCGATCCGTCATACCGGTATTAACGTAGGGGACGTAGCCGGTAACGAAATCCAAGGGCTTACCATGGGTGGCGTTGGTCCTGAACGGTTGTAGAATACGTTGAGTCCTTTGCCTCAACGATGATGGTTTTGAATTTTTGGTGGTACGGTAAATACCAAGTATTTGGTATCTGCTTTTAACACCGATGATGCCTTTGACTGGGACGAAGGGTTCCAAGGCTCTCACCAGTTCTGGTTTGCTATCCAAAGCCCTGGTAATGCCAATGATGGGTACGGCCGTGCAGCTGAGCAGGATGGTGCAACGGGTAATGAAAACACCACCCATTTGCGCAGCCAGTGATTGCCAACGCTCACCTACCTAGGTGCGGGTCAGGATGCTACGCCAAACGCAGGTGATGGTTCGCAGTTATTGTTATTCCGCTGAAGCAACACCGGTGGTGAGTACTACAACTCGATCTTCAGTGACCATGCTGGTCTTGCGATTACCATTGAAGCTTCGGAAAGTAGGAGAAGGTTTTGATGCGAAGACCCGATTGGCGGAAGGAGATTTGATTCTCCAGAACAACTTGTGGTTCGGTTTTGGCGCGGGTAATACCATTGCGGAGTTTGCCGGTGGTGACGACCAAGCTCACACCCGTGATTATCTATCGGATGCCGCCAATGCTAACCGTGTTGCAGATCCAATGTTAGAAGGTATTAGCCGAACAGCTGGTTCTAACGGATTGGATCCTCGACCAAAAACGGGTTCCCCTGCATTAGATGCCTCCGCTGTAAAAGCAGTAGATAATGAGTTCATGATGTCAACTGATTATGTGGGCGCGTTTGCTGACAACTACCTTTGGATTCAGTCATGGACTGCTCTAGTAGCACATGGATATGTATCCACTGTATCTGTATCAAATGAAGATGAGTCTATCATCTCAGAAGATCTGCCTACGGTAGTTCAACTACATCAAAACTATCCAAACCCATTTAACCCTAGCACTCAAATAAGCTTCACACTTCCAGAAGCACAGCAAGTAAGCCTAGTGGTGTATGATATGTTGGGTAGAGAAGTTGCCGTACTAGCACGTCAGCAGATGATGCCAGCGGGTTCTACTACTTTTAACTTTGATGCATCAGGACTTTCAAGTGGTATGTATATCTACCGCTTGGTTAGCAATTCTTCGGTAATTACTAAAAAGATGACCTTGATAAAGTAATTTTCTACTCAAAATACGTCTCACAGGAATGTGAGGTGTGCTGATCACAAAGGAGGCTCCAAGGAATTGGGGCCTTCTTTTTTTTATGTCATAAAGATTTCACACTGATTGTAATTTCCTATTAAAATCTTAATTGAGGAACCGTTTTAGCTACATAACCGTTATAGTTAATACAGTAAGATTAAATGGCGAATAATTAGCCCAAAAAAAGGAATAGCGTGGTATTTGTAACTCGACAAACTCACTTCAATGCAGCACATAGATTGGTAAACTCAAATAAATCTGACCAGTGGAATCAAGAGACTTATGGCAAGTGTAATTATGCCAACTGGCATGGACATAACTATGTTTTAGAGGTTACTTTAGCAGGAATTCCTGATCCAGATTCTGGTTATGTAATAGATTTAGGGCGCTTAAAAAAAATTATTGAGCAGTACATTTTAGAACCATGTGATCATCGCAATTTGAATATGGATGTACCATTTCTCTCCGATATTATTCCAACTTCTGAAAATTTAGTACACGCATTTTACGACCAATTAAAAAAACCAGTCGAAGCAGAAGCCAGTCAGGGAAGTGTGTTATACTCGGTAAAATTGTTTGAAACCGAACGAAACAGCGCTGAATACTGTCCATATAGGACGCTATAAGTTAAGCTATAGAGAGACGCAACTATAATAATTATCACGATATGTTATCACAAAGTGTAAAACGATTTTACGACCCCACATTCACCATCAGCCCGGAATACAAAGAATCTTTACCCGATTTACAGAATGGACCTGCTTCCTTAATCGAAGGAGCTAATGTACCTATTCAACAAGTGGGTATTTCTAATTTCAAGCTCCCCCTTCATATTAAGAAAAGAGATGGTAAGACCCATCTACTTGAAGTATCTGTTGACGGGTATGTTAGTTTAGATGCCAACAAGAAAGGCATTAATATGAGTCGAATTATGCGAACATTTTATCGATTCAAAGACGAGGTTTTTACTTTAGATACACTTGAATCCGTTTTACAAGCGTATAAGGAAGACTTAGGAGCACAAGAGGCATTTTTAAGGCTGAATTTTTCCTTTCCCTTACTTAAACCAAGTCTTCGTAGTGGAATGGAAGGGTATCAGTATTATGAGGTATCCCTTGAAGGTCATTTAGATTCCTATGGCCGTTTCAATAAATTCATGCATCTGAACTTTGTGTACAGCAGTGCTTGTCCGTGTTCTTACGAGTTAGCTGAACATGCCCGTGAAGTCCGTAATATTGCGACAATTCCACACTCTCAACGCAGTGTTGCTGAAATTACTGTGGCTTTGAAGGACACTTTTTACGTAGAAGATCTGGTTGAGATTTGTCGAGAAGCGCTTCAGACCGAGACACAGGTAATGGTTAAACGAGAAGATGAGCAAGCTTTTGCTGAATTGAATGGAGCCTATCAGAAGTTTGTAGAGGATGCTGCTAGACTATTATACCAAGAGTTAGATAGTTACAATTCTATCAGAGATTTCGTGGTTCGATGTGCTCACCTGGAAAGCTTACATAGCCATGACGCGGTTAGTAGAATATGTAAAGGTCTGCCAAACGGACTACGCTAATCAGCTGATCTGATTTTATTAGTGATTAGTTTTTTTTAATCGATCTAATCGATCTAATCGATCTAATCGATCTGATCTACCTGATAGACTATTTATTGCGTAATAATCTTTGTTTAATAAAAAAGCCCGTACTCAATGAGCACGGGCTTTAATTTTATCCCCAATTAAAGGAAATGTCGTTTATTTAATAAGCATCATCTTTTTGGTGCTTATGTATGATCCAGCCTGTAATCGGTAGATGTACATACCGCTGGCTAAATTTGCGGCATCGAATTGAACGGTATGGTATCCAGCATCTAGCCTTTGCTGCATTACGGTAGCAACTTTTTGGCCTAACATGTTGTACACATTTAACTGCACTTGTGCTGCTTCAGGTAGACTGAAGTTTATCTGAGTGGTTGGGTTAAATGGATTCGGATAGTTCTGTTCTAATGCATAGGTATTTGGTATACCGGCTATACCTTCGTTCTCATTAGCAATGGGTAGGGCATCGGTAAGACTAATTCTACCTTCTCCACCAGCTGGGTATTGACTTGCAGAAACATTTCCACCAAGACCACCGAATTCGGTAGGTGTAACCAAATAGCTATATAACGCTTGTTGATAGGTAACACCTAGCAGTGTCAATGGCAAATCACCTAATGGATACTCATCACCGCCTCGTGCCGTAAAATCGGCCGTTGCTAGGTTAATGGTAGGAGCACCTTCGGCAACAACACCTTGTTCGATGATTTTAGTACCATCATCCAGTGTGATGGAAAGAACTCTCTTACCTTCCTGGCTTATAGAACCATCTTCTAAGCTGTATTGCAGTGCATCCAAACTTGGGTTGAATTCAATACTAAATCCAGCAAACTGGGCGTAACGTCCTGTTCCGCCACCAGTGGCAACGGTCTCACCGCCTTCTAGACTAATTCGCGATACTGCGTTTTCCATAATTTCTTTAAATCGTTCGGGAGTTACTCCTTCAACAATAGAAATGAAATTCAAGAATGGCAGCATCTCAAACGTATTAAGTTCGGTGATTGGGCCAGCACTTAGTACATTGTTGTTTCGGATTCCGCCACCATTAGCTAGGGCGACATGTGCTCTTTCTACACCAAATTCGTCGGCTAAAGAGTTTGCACTCCAAAGGAAAGCATCTGCGATCAGATTTCCTTGGTTGGTCTCTTTAGAACGGATTTGAGAGCGTCTAGCATCTAATTCTACATCTGATTGTGCGATAACATTGGATGCAAGGCCGGATAATCCTTCGATAACAGGTTCTACAACCAATTCTTTTAGCATTGGATCTTCTACAACGCCATCAGGGGAGGTCGTTCCTGATACTCGGATCGGTCCTGATTCATCAAGAATACGGGAAACCATACCTTCTGCATCAAATTCAACACTTAGTTTACCTAAGTAACTGTAGTTACCACGAGTAGTAACGATAGGAACTAGCTGTCCATCCGCATTTTCAGCCAAGATAGGATAGTCAGAATATATATCGTCTTCATCACCGGGGATAAGAGCATCACCTTCATTAGCCAGTAGTTCATCTCCACCACCAGCTATCATAACGTCAATACCGGAAAGCTGAGAGGCCATTAGGGAATCATCTTTAATTCCTTGTAAATGGGATATTAGGACGATTTTGTCAATCCCTTCAGCTTCTAGTGCATCAATTTCAGCTTGAATGGCATCTTTCACGTTAATGTCTACAACCACATCTCCCGGGCTTGAAATGGAATTTAGGTTGGGTGTTATAGCACCGATGACACCGATGCGCTCAAGTTCCATTTCAAAAATAGCACTGCTAGCGATTCTACCTTCATTAACGAGTTCATTGAGGCTTTCGTTAGCTGAGAAGTCTAAGTTGGCACTTAAAAAGACACTCTCAATCTGATCGGCAAAGAATGCAGTGAAATCAGGACCGAAGTCGAAGTCGTGGTTGCCTAATGCGATGGCATCATAACCAATTGCGTTTAGTGCAATAGCATCATATGAGGTGGTATCGTTTACACCAACGGTGAATTCTGGCCCAGCAAGGAAGTTATCACCCGAGGAAAGCATCAATACATCTCTGCCTAATTCATGCTCACGATCACGTACTTGGTCAACTAGAGTTTTAAAGCGAGCCACTCCACCAAAGTCAGATAAATCATCACCTAGATTAACTAACTGGGACTCACCATCGTTATTGTGAAGTAGAGACAAGATGTAACTGCTTCGAACATCACTCTTAAGTACCGGTAGTAATTGGTAACCGCTGTCGTAAGGATCAGACGAATCAAACTGACCTAAGGTACCCACAAAGGTGAAGGGTCCTTCAGGAATAGGCATTCCGATTACATCTGCTGACTCACCACTACTTGAGCTTTGAATACGCAATGATACTCCGCTTTCGCCTGCCAAGGTGTAGGTTGTACTGGACTCGAATACGGTATCTTCAGTCACTACTTCCACACCTTTAACGGCGATTAAGGTGCTTTCATAAAGTTCACCATTGCTTGCAATCTCCTCTAAAGTGACCATTGCTGGTTTAATAAGAGGGAGGTCTCTGGCTAGTACTTCAAATGCAGCTACATTGGACATTTGATTTAAGCCTCGGAAGAAAGCTGCTTCAGCAGTGATTCGAACAAGATCTCCTTCACGTATGAAACCACTTTCTAGAGAATCACGATATTCACCCGATGGAGCATAAATCGAGATACCACCCGTAGCATCTACAATTCGGCTAATACGACCGCTTGGACGAATAACTTGACCTTCAATGGTTAGCTCAGTACCAGGCTCGGCTATACGGGCATCAGCTATAGAGCTGAAATTTAGTACACGGATACGTCCTTCACCGCCTTCAGGATATTGCTCAGATGAGATTAGTCCCTCTAAACCACCCTCGGCATTGGACGCCGTTATGTAATTGTATAGAGCTTGCTGATAGGTCACCCCTAGTAGGGTAAGAGGAAGGTCCGCTGTTGGATATTGGTCTCCACCTTTCGCTGTGAAATCAGCCGTGGCTAGATTTACTACAGGGGCGTCAGGAACAACCATTCCATTTCGCACGATATATCGGCCATCGTCTAGACGTAGGGTAATGATTCGCTCACCGGGGGTGGCAACCTCGCCATTTTCACCGAAAGCTAGAGGCGTAGCGGTAGCATCATATTCAATGCTAAAGCCTGCTATTTGAGCAAAGCGCCCGGTACCACCACCTTGACGTTGTGGTTCCCCATTTTCGTCTAACACAATGCGTGACACCGCATTTTCCATCATCACCTTGAAACGGTCTGGAGTTAACTCCTCAACAACGCTAACGAAATTCAAGAAAGGTAGCATGTCAAAGGTATCTAACTCCGTAATATCTCCGGCAGGAATGTCACTGTTACGTATTCCACCACCGTTAGATAGAGCAACCTCAGGGACAGGTGCACCAAATGATTCTGCTAACTCTCCAGCTTGCCATAAAAAGGCATCAGCAATCATGTTACCTTGATTGGTTTCTTTAGAGCGTAGATCATTCGCTTCGGCATCCAATAATACTTCAGAAGTAGCTATGATATTTTCTGCCAAGCTGGCTAATCCTTGACTTACGGGTTCAACTACTTCTGTAGTCAAATAGGGATCAGCAGCAACACCATCGGCATAAGCGCGACTAGCGATACGTATTGGATTGGAAGAATCATGAATAGAAATCAATTCTCCGGCCTCGTTAAAGTCAACAACAAGGTTACCTAGGTAAGAGTAATTACCAAGTGTCGTTACAATGGGTACTTCATTATTGTCTGCATCGGTCACGATTTGTGGATAAGCGCCATACAATTTAGACTCATCACCCGGTATGAGAAGATTTCCT
Source organism: Balneolaceae bacterium (assembly GCA_018401935.1). Lineage (GTDB taxonomy): Bacteria > Bacteroidota > Rhodothermia > Balneolales > Balneolaceae > UBA1275. Next base: position 221,214 of record JAGYJQ010000002.1, on the reverse strand, counting down.
TCATTACTTAGAAGTTCGTCCCCGCCACCAGCAATCATGACATCTAGGCCAGAAAGTTGCGCCGCTATAGCAAAATCTTCGTCAACTCCCTGCAAGTGGGATATCAGGATTATTTTATTAATACCGTCCGCTTCCAAGGCATCTATTTCTGCTTGAACAAGCTCGGCTACATTCTGAAGAACTTTTACCTTTCCTGGAGATGAGATAAATGGAAGGTTTGGTGTTATTGCACCAATTACGCCGACCTGCTGTCCATTCACATCAAATACAGAAGAAGAGGTGATTTTACCCGATTCAACTAATGCGTTTAATGCATTGTTTTCGGTAAAATCTAGATTGGCTGTGATAAAGGTGCTACTTACCTGATCTGCGAATTCGGCGGCTAAATCCGGCCCGAAATCAAAGTCATGATTACCAAATGCAAGAGCATCATACCCCAAATAATCAACGGCTACGGCATCATAAAATACGCCATCGTTCACACCTACGGTGTATTCAGGGCCTGCTAGGAAGTTATCCCCTGAAGAAAGGAATAGAACCCCACGACCAGCCAATTCATGCATAGCACGTGTTTGCTGAAGTTTGGTAGCAAAGCGAGCAACACCACCAAAATCTTCTAAATCACCACCTAGATTTACTAACTGTGATTCACCATCGTTGTTATGAAGCAAGGCTAAGCTGAATACGTTGTCAAAGGAATGTGTGCCTAAGTTGGAGTAATCGTCTTTGTCTAATACAACCCACTCCGAGTTATCAGCATCCGTTCCGAAAGAAGCTAATGGAGCCGGATTACCTCGATTAATATCAGATTTTCGGACAAGCGTGTGATCTTTTAATCCTTCATTTACACCCGCTACGTCCCAATAATCATCGGCTAGGAAAGAACCTAGCATATCCAATATTTCAAAGCTTTCTTCTGAGCCATAAACTAAGGCATAGGCATCGTTACCATTGAAATAAGCATTGCCAAATTCATCGGCTTTTTCCTTTAATGAATCCACACTACCTGGGTTCATCCACACATAAGTACCTTTGGCTTCAATCGTTTTTGTGGCATCAAGGGGCGCGAAAAACTCATTTTCACCTGGAACCGAAGGAGCATTTCCTACAGAGGCTATGGCGTATCCTTCTAAGCTTATAGCAGCATCAGTAGGATTGTATATCTCCAAATACTTATTGTTACTTCCTCCTTCAGCATACTCAGAAATAAATAAATTACCCGCATTACTTGGTGGAATAAGTGTGTTCAGCGTGATAGATCCGGTGACTTCATTGCTAGAAATCATGAGTGGTCGGCCTGTGAAGTTAGCACCTTGATCTACAATGAGTATATCTTCAGGAGCTGAAGACACAACCGATTCTAAAATTTCTGGGGTGTTGTTATCATCTTCGTCAAAAGCTACATCGAAGTTTCGGTCATTGCTATAGTGAACAAATTCTGCATTGGCGGGATCGGTTATATCGTACATCATCACGCCACCAACGCGCTCTAGAGTAATGAACGCATAGGTTCTTCCATTGAGGGTGTGTATAGTTAGACCCTCAGGTTCTGGACCTTTATCATCGGATCGGTTGTCAAAGGAATCATTCTCAGAATTGGTGGAGTTAAAATTCAACGGATTTAACTCTGCTGTTAATCTTTCAAACTCTGAACCGCTATCATAAATTTGAGCACCTGTGGCTGCATCCCAAATGCTGAAGGATCGTGCACCATACGAGTAAAGCTCATCAAACATAGGGTCTGCGAACAATTGGCCGCGAATAGCCCCAGCCGGTTGATCGGTAGTATGTACATTCACATACAATGAAATTTCTTGTTCAAATAAGGCGGCCTGCATTTCAGAGATAAGGCCATCTGAGGTTACATTCCAAGAACCAGAAATAGTGGTTATTCCTAGGGTATCGGTGCTAACCTGTGTGTTTCCATCACCCAGTATATCAAATACTACACCGCCGTTTACGCCTGAAGCTGCGTTATGAAAATGCATGGCCGTTACATCATCGGTAGCATCGTCAAGTGTTAAAAATGTGCCTCCGTTGAAGCTTGTGAAATCCAAACCTTCAAAGGTCATTTCAAACGTTAAGGTTTGTGTGTCGACATCGTACATGAATTCACCTTCACCAGCACCACGGTTATCACCGCCACTTACTTCTTGCGCCGAGTCTGCTTCCATGAGAAAGTAAAGCTCGTCGGTGTTCATTCCCATCGTAGTAGTGGTTTTCAGGCGGCCTAAGTGCTCATCTTCCTGAAGATCAGCATCGGTAAAAATGTCTGGATTTAGTCGGAAGTCTTTAATTCTAGCCTCTTCACTGAATCCATCATAATCTCTTGAATCGCCTTCATTGGCTGAAATAAGGTAGGTTTTACCATCAATATCCACTGCTTTAATAGCATCTGGTAAGTACAATCCTTTAACAGGCCAATTAGTGATGTTAATCATATCATCTTTATTACTCGCATCTAATTCATTACCTGGAAGGGTATGATTCTTAAATCCAAGTGGATAAATTTTAGTCAAGCTAGCTGTAGCTACATCGAAAACAGCAATGGCATTATTTTCCTGAAGAGAAACATAGGCTGTTTCACTGTTTGGTGATACGGCGACGTATTCTGGTTCAATGTCTTGTGCTGGAGTTGCACCTGGGCCAAAAATTCGCATTCCAGCTGCCTTATAATTTTCAATATTAGCAGGGAGTACTGAAAAGTCTGTGGTAGTAACGGTAGCCGAAGCAACACCAGAGCTAATATCAATAAACGACACACTTCCATCAGGGTCTATGGTATAGTCATCATTAGGTTCGCCCTCGTTCGCGGTGATAGCAAAATTACCATCCGGAGTGAAGGTGACCATATCTGGCAGCGCACCCACTGTAACGTCAGCGATATAAGAAGCATCTACCGTATTAAAAAAGACCACTTTTCCTGGGTCAGTTTTTGGATCCGCTTGTACAGCTATTGCTACGATATCTTCAAATACCGCAACACTGTTAATCCCGCCACCGTAGCTGGACATATCAATAGTGGTTACCAGAACAGGTAGTTCTGGATTTGTAATATCAAGCACAACTACGGAATTGTCGTTGGCATTGGTAAAGAAAAGTTGTTGATTGGAGGCATCAAAAGCAACAATTTCAGCCGCCCCTTCATCGAAGAGTCCGGTGTGATATTGCCCAATAAGTTCGGTGTACACACCGCTTACCTGTGCTGTTCCTTGCGTGAAGGAAATAAACCATACTGCTATGAGCAGATAGATAGGTAATAATTGTTTCATTCTATTTTTTTGTTTGTTAGGAGTTATGTCTACATATAGTCTTGCTTTAAGTTTACTAAGGGGTAAAGTTGGCTTAACCTAATGGTTAAGAAATGAGACCTTTTGTTATTGTAATATTATCGATTAGGGGGTGTCTTACGATTTCTTAACACGAACTTGGGAACGAATTAGGTCATGGTTTTTTCAGTTTTAGCAATGCTTTCTCCGTATATTGCTCTATTGTTAAAAAACTAAAGGACATCATGATTTTATCTCCACGTATTCGCACCGCATTCAGTTCGCGGATCACAGCTTTGGCAGTACTGTTATTTATTTTTGTTTCGCCATTGCGTGCGCAGTTAACCGAAAATTTCGAGGAAGGAGAAAAAGCTTCCTATACTGGTGCCAATGTAGAATTAGCTTCTGGGACATGGTATTTTAATGACGCGTTATTAGGTAGTTTGGGTAACGACAAATTCAATGGTTCACAAGGAGTTCGAATGGACCGCAGAAATGGTAAGTCGGGCTCCATTACTATGTTGTTTGATAAGAATGACGGAGCAGATATAGTTAGTTTTGTTAGTGCAAATTATGGTTCTAATACCGGTAATTCACTGCAATTGGAGTATTCAACCAATCAGGGTAGTTCCTGGACTTCGGTGGGGGCACCCATTTCACCGGGGTCAGATTTGGAATTATTTGAACTTGAAGTGGGGGTTTCCGGGCCTATTCGTTTCCGGTGGATTCAATCAGGTGATGGACGTATTAACCTGGATGATGTAGCTATCTCCGATTTCATTGAGGCCAGCGAGACTCAAACCATTCAGGCTACCGCTAATGGGAGTATACTTACCGCAGAAAATGGAATTTCTTTTGAACCAACAGTGGAGGGTGGTAATAAGTCCGTTCAAATGCAGCTTACCAATTTAGGGACGCCAACCTTAACGGTTGAGTCGGTGAATGTTACGGGTACAGATTTTTCGGTAGATGCTCTTCAGGATAGCAGTTTAGCGTTCAAAGCTACTACGGAGCTTATGGTGCATTTTAATCCAACAAGTGTGAGGGATTTTTCAGGTGAACTTACCATAAGGAGTAATGATCCCAATCAAACTACTCTCACCATACCACTTACTGCACAAGCATTTGGGGCAGATGACGTACTTCCCATCTCAAATGCTCGAACATTGAGTTTGGGGACTCGGGTTCGAGTGGCAGGACGTGTTACGGTAGCCAATGAATTTGGAGGGCCTTTGTACCTTCAAGACAAGACCGCTGGAATAGCGGTGTATCATGAGCCCTTACATGCGGCTGCTGCAATAGGCGATTCTATTGTGGTAGAAGGACCTCTGAACGTTTTCAGACCCATAGCCGGCGAAGACGCTGATTTTTTACTTCAAATTTCTGCCACCGATAGTGATAATTCCATTAACTATGAAATTTTAGGAGTGGATTCCAGAATCCCAGAACCTAAACTCGTCACTTTAGCTCAAGTAAATTCGGGTAGCGTGGAGGCTCAACTTGTACAAATTCCCAATACGGTTATTGAGCATCAAGGAGCCTTTCAAGGGAATACCAATTACACCATTTCAGATCCTAGCGCTACAGCTGAAATGAGGGTGGATAATGATAGTGAGTTAGTAGGTGCTATGAGCCCAAACGAACCCATTCAAATGATTGGAGTGGTAGGTCAATTTGCCGGTATTTATCAAATATTACCGCGGTTTACCACCGATTTAAGTGTGGAAGCGGTTAGCTTCCCCAGCGATTCTATACCAATGGACCACACCCTTGATGTTGTTACTTGGAATGTGGAATGGTTTGGAGATCCATCCAATGGCCCAGATGACGATAATCTTCAAATGCAAAATGCGAAAACACTCATTGAAACAATGGACGCGGATATATATGCCTTACAGGAAATATCCAATTCCATACTCTTTGAGAGCCTAGTTGAAAATTTAGAAGGATACAGTGGTACACTGGCTACCTTTGATCAAACACAGCGTACTGCTTATATATATAAGGAGGAAACCATCAAGGTCTACCAGAGTCAATTGATTTCCAGCGGGATGAATTATTCAGACTGGGCAGCGGGTCGATTTCCCCTGGAATTATTCGTTGATGCGACCATAAATGGGGAGACCCAAGAAATGTACCTCTACAATATACATGCCAAAGCATTTGGCGAAGAAAGTGATTATAACCAACGAATTAATGCCTCTAGGCAGCTTAAGGTCTTTCTTGACAATCAGCGAAGAAGTGCCAATGTAATGGTGTTAGGTGATTTCAATGATGAAATACTTCAATCCACCTATAATAATTTGGCCTCTCCGTACAAGAATTTTGATGATGATACCGAATACACGATTATAACCAAGAGCCTAGAAGAAAACGGCTATACATCCTACTCCCGTTTTTCCATGCTAGATCATATTCTTATTAGTTCAGAATTAGAGGACGAGTGGTTAGAGGGAACCCAACGTGTGGAGAATCCCAATTATATAGGTAACTATTTAAGTGAAACTTCGGACCATTATCCCGTATGGACACGATTTCAATATGGAACCCCAACCAATACTGAAGCCGAATCTCAGCTCAATAAAAATGAAATGGGCTTTATTTTGCATCCTAATTATCCAAACCCCTTTAATCCCAGCACCACCATTAGTTTTGAATTACAAACTCCAGCTAGCGTTGAATTTCGAGTGGTAGATGTTATGGGGCGTGAACTTACAAGAATTAATTATGGCCAGAAAGCAGCTGGAAGCTACCAATATCAGGTAAATGCAGACAATTGGGCTTCAGGGGTGTATTTTTATACATTACGAGTCAATGATCAGCTACAAAGCCGGTCCATGTTATTGGTTAAGTAGGGTAGATTCGATGGCGCCAACAGCGAATCTGTCTAAATTCATGATCTAGTTTTTATGCGTGTTAGATTAGCCCAGCTAAACCCCACAGTAGGGGACATACAAGGAAATACTAGCCGTATTTTTAAAGAAATAGAACGTGCCCGTGAACAAGACGTAGAGCTGTTAATTTTTCCTGAATTAGCTGTTTGTGGATATCCACCTATGGATTTATTGAATCTACCTAAGTTCAGGGAAACTATATACAAGGCAAATGAAACGATCATCGATCAAAGTCCCGATATAAGTCTTATTTTTGGTAGTATCAGCCCCAATGAGCAAACCGGGAGGCCATGTTATAATTCAGCCTTTGTAGTATCAAATCGTAAATTGATTGGCATACAACACAAGTCACTTCTACCTAACTATGATGTATTTGATGATGTGAGGTATTTCGAACCAGCTACGTCGGTTGAACCGATTGAATTATTCGGAATCAAGTGGGGTATCAGTGTGTGTGAAGATATCTGGCAGAATGAAAATTCCTACATGGATTATCATGTCAATCCTTTGGAGCAGTTACATCAACAGGGAGCGGAGATCATGGTAAATATATCGGCATCTCCATTTACACGTGGGAAAATAAATGAGCGTGCTGACATGTTAGCCCGTCGTTGCAAAGAATATCACTCCCCATTGTTATATGTAAATCAGGTAGGGGCGCAGACCGAACTTATTTTTGATGGTGATTCATTAGCGATGGATGCCTTGGGCAATGAAATCAATCGGGCCACTCGATTTCAGGAAGCCTTTTTTGATGTGGAATGCATTAGGGATAGTGAGGGAGTTCAGATTAAACACCTACACTCAGACCCTGAAGAAGATCGAACCACTAGCCCTATTACACATCAACCCGAAACACATGAGCCAGGCAGACATACACTTCAAAGAAGCAGCGGGCCCGCACCATCGGAAGAGGCCTTCATTTTTGAAGCGTTAACCCTAGGGATACGTGACTATATTGTCAAAAGTGGGCTACCAATGAAGGTATGCTTGGGCCTAAGTGGAGGGGTAGACTCGGCTTTAGTGGCTGCATTAGCGGTAGAAGCGTTGGGGGCTGATGCGGTTGTAGGCCTAACTATGCCATCTGAATATTCATCTAAGGGTAGTGTAGCTGATTCAATGCAACTTGCGGCGTCTTTGGGTATAGAGTGTCATCAGATTCCCATTAAAAACATGGTAAAGGCCTTTGACCGTAGCATGGCGGAATATTTTAAGGGTACTGAATTTGGACTTGCCGAGGAAAATATTCAAAGTAGGATCAGAGGTTCTATTTTAATGGCATGGGCTAATAAATTTGGAGCGGTAGTATTAAACACGGGCAACAAATCCGAATATGCCGTTGGGTACTGCACCTTATATGGTGATATGAACGGGGCATTGGGAGTTATTTCTGATTTGTACAAGTCCGAAGTCTATGCATTGGCAAAGTGGATGAATGAGCACTATTATAATCGAGAAGTGATACCAGTGGCGATTCTGACCAAAGCGCCTTCAGCAGAATTACGTCCCGATCAAAAAGACTCCGATAGTTTGCCTGATTATGTCATCTTAGACGCGATTTTAAAGGGATACATAGAACAGGCTAAAGAATTGTCTGAACTTGTTGATATGGGTTTTGATTCGGATTTAGTGCAGGAAATTCTCAAAAAAGTAGACCTAAATGAGTTTAAGCGATATCAATCGGCTCCTGGATTAAAGGTCTCAGATGTGGCTTTTGGTGTTGGGCGAAGGCGTCCAATAGTGCAGCAATGGACAGGCTTTAGATTGGGTCGTCCTTTTTGAGATTTTTAGTATATTGTTCCATAAGAATATCCTTTGTTAGCCTATTATCTAATCATTTGCCCATTATGCACCTATATTCTACAGGTACACATCTCACAGCTACACAATCAACAGATACACACAGAACGTTGAAGTCTATTTTTTTCCTGCCGGCGTTAAAGCCGCAACCTATGGTCATAATACTATCACTGTTCGTGTTTTCTTGGTTCCAATTACCCATTCTGCTTGCCCAAGAAGCTCCACCAACTGTGCAATATCAAGAGATTAAAACCAAATATCTCCCTTATAATAACCCCATGCAGGCGTGGTCTTCCCCCACCACAGACCTAGCTGTTGGTGACACTACAGATTTGATTCCTGTGGAGCTACAATTGGACAGTTTTGAGCGTGACATGATGCTTCGAATTGCCAACATATACGGAACACACGTGCAGGCTTTAAAAGCACAAGTAAACAATGAGCCAGTAGAAGCAGAGCGTCTAATCAACGAATCACTGACGGCTTCGCAGGATTTATTAGATGAGTACCCAGAAATTAGAAGTAATACACGCTTTGCTCAACTCTCTAGAGCGATTGTTGGTGAGTATCGAGCTTTTTACGGGATTAGTGAAGATGAAGATCAGGCGCAAGGTGAAATATTTGCCATTCAAGAAGATTTTCTAGAGGATGAAAACACCTTGGCCGAGGATTTTAACTTCCCAAAAGATACAGAGACCTTCAAAACGACGGTACCATTACTACAAAATGCGCAGGTAAATCGTCACCTTGTTTACTACACCCTTCGAAGACCGGATGTGATGGAAAAATGGAGAGAAAGGGCAGAGGTGTACAAGCCCATGATGCTAGAGATCTTTCGTGAAGAGGGAATGCCCGAAGAATTAGTTTATTTGGCTTTCATAGAAAGTGGGCTTAATCCCACCGCAAGAAGTTGGGCATCGGCTGTGGGAATGTGGCAATTTATTGCGGCTACAGCACGCGTATATGGAATTGAAATTAATTGGTGGGTAGATGAGCGAAGAGATCCTGAAAAAGCTACCAGAGCTGCCGCACGCCATTTAAAAGACTTGTATAATGTTTGGGGGGACTGGCATCTAGCCATGGCCAATTATAATATTAGTCCACGTGGATTAAATAGAGCCATTAGCCGTGCGGGTGGTGTGAAAGATTATTGGGCGGCCTATCCCTATTTACCCCGCGAGACCAGAGGGTACGTGCCGGGTTTTATTGCCACAACCATGATTAATCTGAGCCCTGAGGAATTTGGCTTTCAAACAAACTACAACCAAGAACCATATTCCTATGAGACAGTAGAGGTTGATGGACTCATGTCATTGGAAATTCTGGCAGAAGCCATGGGCTTATCAACGGAAACACTAAAAGAATATAATCCAGAACTATTACGGTGGGCAACGCCTCCTGGCTCGAAGTATGCGTTAAAAGTACCGGTTGGGAAAGCGAATGACTTATTGGCCATCTATGATAGTCTGCCTAGGGAAAGTCAAAATCAAAGCATTAGCATGCATACCGTACAAAGCGGTGAATCCATTGGATTAATTGCACGTAAATATGGCACGAGCGTCAGTGGTATCTACGCAAGTAATGATAATTTATCTAATATCATCTACCCGGGTCAAGTAATTGCAGTGCCACTTCCAGCAGGATCAGTTAATCAGTTATCCGTTAACCGTCCGACGAATCAACGTAGCGGTACGGTGACTACCCGATCGAGTTCATCGAGTAGCTCTATTCCGGCCAACTCTGTTAAGGTACTATATAGAGTAAAAACAGGGGATACCATTGGCCATATTGCCGAGTGGCACGATGTTCGTGCATGGGAAATAAGGAGTTGGAATGGAATTGGTAACACCATTCGGGTAGGACAAAACCTGACATTGTACGTATCAAAAAATCATGAAGAACACTATAAGGCGATCAATAGTCTCAGCTTTAACGACAAACAGGATTTAGAACGTCGCCAAAGAACAGGGGAAAATATTTTCGGTGAACAAGATGCCACTACCTACATAGTTAAGCGCAATGATACCTTGACAGCCATAGCACGTAGTTTTGGGATTTCCACTTCGCAATTGCGAGAACTAAACGAAATATCTGGATCTACTATTTATGTTGGACAAGTACTTAAGGTTCGATAAAAATGGTTAAAAAGCCCCTCAATTTTCGACTAAATGGGCGAAAAAAGCTACTCATTGGTCTACTTGTCCTCCTAGGAATTTCCTCAGTAGCCTACCAACAAAAAGATCTTTACTTCCGGATTAAACAAAGTCTAGACATATTTTCCGAAGCATTTAGCTTAATCGTGGTCGAGTACGTTGACGAAATTGATCCACTCGAGCTTATGGGAGTAGGGCTCAATGCGATGTTTGAGAGTCTTGACCCTTACACCAATTATTTCGATGTAAGCAGTAATGAGCAGGCAGAAATTCTCAGTCGGAGTAATTTTTCCGGCATAGGAATTCAGGTCGATAAAAAAGATAACAGAGCCATTGTAGTACGTGTGATGGATGGGAGCCCAGCCCAAAGAGCAGGAATACGAACGGGTGATGTCATCCAATCGGTTGATGGGCTCACCACTGAAACCCTTGCACCCGAAGAAATAGAAAGCCTGTTAATGGGCGAAATTGGTTCTTTGGTTACGGTTACCATTGAAACCCAAAACTCTACGTTAGATCAACTCCAACTACTTCGCGCTAAATTTGAGCCTAAAAGCTTGGGTTACGCGGCCTTACTTGACCAAAACGGACAACCCGTTATAGAGTTAAACACAGATACCCAAGAGGTAGAATTCAAGGACTCCACCAAAACTGAGCCGACTCAGGGTGTAGCCTATCTTCAAATAAACGAATTTGGGCAAGGGGTAAATGCGGAATTTAGGCGATCTTTACAGGCTATTATGCAGGAATCTGAGGTACAAGGACTTGTCCTAGATTTAAGAGGAAATCCTGGTGGGCTATTACAGGAGTCGGTACAGATGTTAGACTTTCTGGTACAGGCAGACATCCCCGTGGTAGAAACCATAGGTCGGTTAGATGAGTATAATGCTCGATACATAACACGTGAAGACGCTGGATACACCGGGCCACTGGTTATATTAATTAACCAAGGGAGTGCTAGTGCCAGTGAAATTTTATCTGGGGTGGTCCAGGATTTAGATAGAGGAGTCGTGTTAGGGGAGCGAAGTTTCGGAAAAGGCTTGGTCCAAATAGTCAAACCCTTACCATTCAACAACTCTATGAAATACACCATATCAAGGTATTATATTCCTTCTGGAAGAAGTATTCAGAGCCTAGAATATACTCATGATACCAACAACCGTGTTCTTCCACGAGGTGATGATACCGAATATAAAACCCTGAATGGAAGAGTAGTTCGTGGAGGGAGGGGCATTGAACCCGATCGCGAGGTTCCCACGGAATTACTCAGTCCGTTCCAGTCTGAGTTACTTCGCTTAGGTTTGGTAAGTGATTTTGTTCAGCAAATTGAGCTGCCCTTGACTGCCAAAATTGATGAAGAGCTTATTCACGTCCTGACCAATCGATTTATGGAAGATTTTGACCCCACCCGGTTGCAAGTATGGAATAATATGTTGACACTAACGGACACACTTGGTCAAGCTCTAAAAGGTAATAATGCATTCAATGCCAATACAGATGAGTCCTTACTACGAATCAACGATCATATTTCTACATTAGCCAGGGCCAACGTTACCGAAAAATCTAAAGAAATAGAGTTGGTTTTGGGCTTGGAATTAATCCGATTCTATAAAGGAAACCAAGCGTGGAAAAGAGCTAGCTTAGCCTTTGATCCAGCGGTCATGGCAAGCATGCAGCTGATAGGTGACCCGCAAGATTATCATTCAATCGTACATTAAGTTATGGCTGGGAAAGCCGATCTACATATTCATACCACCTATTCTGACGGTAAAATAAGCCCTTTTGAGGTTCTCAAGTTAGCTTCGGCTAAGGGATTAAAGGCCATTTCAATCACCGATCATGATACCATTAAAGGGTACCTCAAAGCAGAAGAAATTTTGAAGTCAGAACAATTACCCATTGAATTGATTTCAGGTGCAGAATTTACTGCCTCATTTAACGACAAAGATATTCATCTGCTAGGCTATTATTTTGATCCTTATCATAAAGAACTATCGGAATACTTAACCGCTTGTTCGGTACAACGTAGGCGACGAATGAAAACGATGATACACTGGCTCAATAAAAAAAATATCGAAATAGATTTACAAGAAGTCCAAGCAATATCTAAGCACGCCACGTTAGCTCGACCTCATTTAGCTAGGGTATTAGTAGAAAAAAACTATGTATCCAATCATATAGAAGCTTTTCAAAGATACTTAGTAGCCGCTCATGAGGAAACGCGTCAACCCTATTTTTTAGATGTCACCTCACTCATTGCATTGGTTCGGAGGGCTGGAGGAGCCGTAATATTAGCTCACCCAGGAAAATTATTCACTCAACAAGAGCTCGAAGAAATACGAATCTTAGGGATAGATGGGATTGAATGCATTCATCCTAGTCATTCGTACCAACAACATAATCACTTTGTGAAATGGGCTCAAAAACATCATTTACTTCAAACAGGAGGAAGTGACTATCATGGGCATCCAGACTATGGTTACACTCCCATTGGCACGGTGGCAACTTCTTATAATAACGTAGTCAAAATGAAGGCAATGACCGCACAAAGAAAAGCTTTAATACCCAATAATTAATTATAAACCATGAGCAATAAACAAGGGATTCACGAGGTTTCAACAGGCACAGAAGTTGAGGATGCAACCATAGCAATTGTGGTTTCAAGATGGAATTCGATGATTACTGAAGCCATGATGGAAGGAGCTGTATCAACCTTATTGGCTAATGGTGTAAAGAAAGACTCCATTACAATTGTACGTTGCCCGGGGAGCTATGAGCTACCACTTACCGCACAATGGTTATTGGAAACCAATCGCTACGAGGGTGTCATAGCCTTAGGTGTCGTCATCCGTGGGGGGACCCCTCATTTTGACTATGTTTGCGATGCAGTAAATCGGGGAGTATTAGATTTGAACCTTCGCTTTTCAACCCCTGTCGCATTTGGAGTGCTTACAACTGATAATGTGCAACAAGCATTGGATAGAGCAGGGGATAAGGGAAATAAAGGATCCGAAGCTGCCCTCGCTCTACTTGAAATGATTACGGTGCGTAGACGCCTAACATAGCTTAGCTAAGTCAAATAATGAAACATAGATGATCCGTTAAAGAGTATCTGAAATAGGTAGTTTGAAACAGCTAGTCTAGACCAAAACAAACGCCCTTTTAGGTGGATATAAAATAGGTGCTTTTTTCTTGAATAAGCTTCAATAAAGCTCTAATTTGCTAAATTGATAAGAACCAAACATAATCCCTTTGAAAGAGCTTAGTCTCACTAAAACAAAACAGACTCAGGAAGACAAGAATCGGCAGAAAGAGTTGACCGATTCAGGTGTCATACCTGAGCATATTGCCATCATTATGGATGGTAATGGACGATGGGCACAAAGCAAGGGAAATATTCGGCTTTTTGGACACAAAGTTGGGGTAGATTCCGTCCGTGATATAACAGAAGCATGTGCTCAGCTAGGGGTTAAATTTCTAACCTTATATGCTTTTTCGACGGAGAACTGGGGAAGACCTAGTGCCGAAGTTAGAGGTTTAATGCGTTTGTTGGTATCCTCGCTTAGGAAAGAGGCGGATAATCTACACCGAAACAACATTCGCTTGGTCACTATTGGTCAGATGGATCGATTTCCTGAAGATTGTATAAAAGAATTAGATGAGGCAATTTCGTTAACAAAGGATAATACAGGCTTAGAATTGTGTCTAGCCCTGAGTTACTCTGGGCGATGGGACATAACTGAGGCCGTAAAAAAAATTGCTAAACATGTAGAAGAAGGTAGGTTAGCCCCTAATCTAATCAATGATCAAATGATTGGGGAGCACCTTTCAACCGCAGATATACCAGATCCAGATTTAATTATTAGAACCAGTGGTGAATATCGCATCAGCAACTTCTTATTATGGCAATTGGCGTATTCCGAGTTGTATATAACCGAATTATATTGGCCAGATTTTAGGCGGAACGAATTGTATGCAGCCATACATTCCTTCCAAAAAAGAGATCGACGATTTGGGAAAGTGCGCAAAAAAAATAAAGACGAAATAAGTAACTAGTTCGTTACAGTAAAAAATTATCAGCTTGAAGGATTATACATTGTTTATCAAGATCTTACAGACGCCAAAAAATGCAAGAAGACGTTTATTAATAAATGTTTTTGCGCTCACTGCTATTTTGCTATTTGGGAGTACTATCACCGCCTACTCTCAGCAATTACAAATAACCGATCCCACATTGGAAAATCCTGAGGAATATCGTATTTCTCAGGTCCGAGTTCAGGGAAATGAAAGCACACGAACTCAATTTATCATTAACACAAGTGGATTGGTAGAAGGAAAGGTAATAACTCATCCAGGGGATGACATACCGGATGCAATTAACCGATTATTTCGAGTTGGTTTATTTTCTGATGTACAAGTATATATCGAGAATCAGTCTCTAACCAGCTTAGATATCCTTATACAAGTGGTTGAACAGCCTCGAATGCTCGAGTATAAGATCGAAGGGGTTAAAAAATCAGAAGCCCGAGACTTAGAGGACCTCATTAGTTTGGTTCAAGGGGCGGCAATTACAGACGCTGGTTTAGAACAAGCCAAGCGTACGATCATCCGATTTTTTAAAGAAAAAGGATTATGGGGAACCCAAGTTACTACACGGATAGAAGCGTCGGATGAAATTGAAAACCGGTCCATTTTATATTTTGATGTTAAAAAAGGCGAGAAATTAGAAATCAAAGACATTCAATTCATTGGATTAGAGCGGTTCACACAGAAAGACTTGTTGAAAGTGATTAAGCCGATTAAAGAGGATGCTTGGTGGAAATTTTTGTCTAAAAAGCTTTACAAGCAAGAAGACTTTGATGAGGGAGTGACCAATCTTGTAACCCATTTTCAAGAAGAAGGTCATGTCGATGCTAGAATAGTTTCTGATAGCTTATGGGTAGATGATTTTGGCAAAGGTGAGCAAGGACTACGTTTAACCTTTACCATTTATGAAGGACCTCAATACAAAGTGCGAGATATTAGTTGGGATGGAAACACCGTATACACCGATGCCCAATTAACACAGTCACTAGGTTTTGAAAAAGGGGATATCTTTAATCAAACTCGATACGACGAAAATTTAAACTTCAACAAAACCTCCACGGATATAAATAGTTTATACCAGAACATTGGCTATTTATTCTTTCAGGCCATCCCTACCATTTCTAAAGCAGGTGAAGATTCCTTAGATATTCATTTTGATATATACGAAGATGAAATTGCGACAATCCGTAGGGTATCATTTAGTGGGAATACGCAAACCCATGATGACGTAGTCCGGAGAACTTTGCGTACTATCCCTGGCGCTACATACAGCCGTGAGGCTATAGTCCGATCGGTTCGAGAACTGAGTACCTTAGGATTTTTTGACCCCCAAAACATCACTCCCGATGTGCAACCCATACCCCAAGACAAAGAAGTAGACGTATCCTTTCTGGTTGATGAGTCTGCGAGTACATCGAATTTTGAATTTTCAGGGGGGTATGGTGGCCGCGCTATTGGTGCTTTGATTTCTGCTCGACTTAACTTTAATAACTTTTCGTTACAGCGAGCTTTAGCAGGTGACTTTACTCCATTTCCTTCAGGCGATGGACAAAACCTTTCTTTAGGTGTGCAGGTGACAGGGACAGGCTTTCAAAGCTATAGTTTTGGATTTGTGGAACCTTGGTTAAACGGTAAGCCTACCTCACTTGGGGTAAATTTATCGTATAACTTTATACAATACCGCGGCTTCTCTGAAAAAAACCGACTTTTCTCTTCCTCTGTATCTCTTGGGAAGCGATTACGATGGCCTGATGATTACTTTTCAAGCAGGACGGCTTTAGGTTACCAACTATACGATGTTCAGGGTACTACATCCTTTTTATCGGCTGGAACCTCTTCTATTATTTCAATCAATCAGACCTTCGAACGGAATTCGTTAGATAATTTCATCTCTCCTAATACAGGTTCGAAATTAGGTCTTTCCTTTGAAGTAGCTCCGCCACTGCCTGGTCTTTCCGAATACTATAAAATTAAAACAGACTATCAATACCACATTCCCATCGTCGAGAAATTAGTGCTCACCAGTCAGGTGAATTTTGGATTCATTGGCTTCTTCACTAATGACAGGCGGTCCAACTTTCAGCGATTCTTAGTCGGTGGAACTCAACTTCAGCAACGGCAAAGCTTCTTGTACGACAATATCGATTTACGAGGATATCCAGGTGGTAATGATGGAAGTATAGCACCGATCATTGATGGACGGCAAGTGGGAGGGCGTGTGTATAACAAATATTCCCTTGAATTACGTTATCCTGCAGTGAGTAATGAACAGCTACAACTAATACCCTACGCCTTTTATGATGCAGCCAATGCATTTAATGATTTTGCCACCTTCGATCCGTTTAATGTAAAACGCGCAATTGGGATAGGAACTCGTTTATATTTACCGGTATTGGGTCTGGTTGATTTGAGTTACGGATACCGACTAGACGGAATTGAAGGAACCAATACGCTTGCAGGAGAATGGGAATTTTTGTTTAATATTGGTGCACCATTTTAGTTTAGTTTATGATTAATAAAATCCAATCCTCAATGTTAGATGCACTCACTATCCTACGTATAGTGAGTGTTGCGATGCTAGTCTTATTTAGTATGGAGATTAACGCCCAGAACCAAAAGATTGGCTATTTTGAATCAGATTTAGTCGTTGCCCAACTACCCGAATACGGAGGAATTGAACAGCGCTTACAATTACTGAGTAGTGGCTGGCAGCAAGAAGCACAAGAAATGTTAGACGAAGTAACTGCTCTGGAAGAAGATTATCAAGCTAAAGAAATTTTATATACCGAAGCGATTCGAAGTCAAAAATTAGCTGATATTGCACAAAAGAAAAAACAACATCAAAGCTTCCTTCAGCAAAAGTTTGGACCAACAGGGGAATATTTTCAGCAACAAAGTGATCTCCTAGAACCAATTCAGCGAAAGGTATTCAGTGCGGCAAGGACTGTCGCCCTTGAGAAAGGCTATGATTATATCTTTGACCGAAGTGGCGATATCTATATGATCTATGCTAGAGCTGAATTTGATATTACCGCTGATATCTTGTTCGAGTTGGGAATTGACTTGGATAATTGAATCCCAAATAAGGGTAGGTAATTAAGCAAAAATTACGGTATTTTTTGACTCACATTTAAAACGACTATGAAACGAACATATATACTCTCCGCATTCCTTTGGATATTTCTCTTTACGATAGAGGCTCAAGCCCAAGTAAAAATTGGATACATGAATCCGTCTGTGGTGTTAGGCCAATTGGATGAAGTTGCGTTTGTAGATCAACAAATCGAGCAACTTGTTCAAGAAAGAGACACTGAATTAATGTCCAAAGCCAATCAGCTCCAGCAAGATTTTGTTGCCTATGAGGAGGCCAGAAGTATGCTTAACGAAGAAGCTCGAATCATAAGAGAGGAAGATCTGTTAGCTCGTGATCAGCAACTTCAGGAAGAAAGAGAGAATTATCTTAACGAAATCACCCAGAAAAGAGCACAATTACTTCAACCTATTATTGAGAAAATGGATCAAGTAATGGCAGAAGTAGCACAAGAAAAAGGGCTCGATTTAATACTTAACGAGGCTACCTCTTATGGCGATGCTATTGTATTTTTTAGTGCCCAAGAACTTAATATTACCCAGGAAGTACTCTCGCGAATGATTACTTCTGGAAATGATACAGAAAATTAATATCAACTAAATTAATCCATCCACATGCGAACGTTACGTATTGCAGTTATTTTATTCCTTAGTATTGTGCTTAACGTACAAGCTCAGGCCCAATCCAACAATTCAGAATTGAAAATCGGGTATGTAAATCCGCAGTCAATATTAGCCAACATGCCCGAAATGCGTGCTGTACAACAACGATTGCAAAATTTCACCGCTCGAAAACAACAAGAACTATCGACCTTAGAGCAGGACTTTCAATCAGAAGTTGTAGAGTATCAACAAAAGGTTGGAGTGATTTCAGCAGAAGCACAGCAGCAAGAAGAAGCTCGTTTGGGTCAATTACAACAAGAACTTTTACAGGCCCAAGAAGTGGCTGAACAAGAGCTTGCACAACGCAGGGACGAACTAGTAGGCCCACTACTGGAACAAATAGGATCAGCTATAGAAGCTGTTGCTCAAAAACAGGGGTTATCCTATGTGTTAAACACCACCACTAGCGCAGGTGATATGATCATTTTGTATGCATCAGAAGACTTCAGAGCCAAGTTTGACATTACTCAGTCTGTGATGGAAGAACTTGGAATGTTTAACTAACTTTGGGTAAATCTGCACTGGAGCATCCCAAGAGTTGGTTAGCTCAATTATAGTTGTTTGAGAACAAGCTCAAGCGTGAAGATTGTTAAAACGCTGGGAATGCAGTTAGTGTACCCGGCGTTTTCTATTTTTAATGTAATCTTCGAAAATGAACCCACCTAGATTATCCAAGCTAGAAAAATAAGCTTTCCCCTTGTTAGCTTCGGTCATTTCACGCACAAAATGCTGCAAATAGGGGTCAGAAGCTATCATGAAGGTGGTAATGGTGATTTTTTCTCTTCTGCATTTAACCGCTTCGTCTAACACCTTATTGACAATCTTTCTATCCAATCCAAAGCTGTTTTTATAGAGTTTACCATCCTCAAACATACAAGAAGGCTTCCCATCTGTGATCATGAATATTTGTTTATTCGCAAACTTTTTGCGCTGAAGTATATGTCGGGCTACTTCTAATCCTTGCTTTGTGTTGGTGTGATAGGGCCCCACTTTTAAGTAAGGTAGATCTTTAACTGAAATATGCCATGCCTCGTTGCCAAACGCCACGATGTCTAAGGTATCTTTTGAGTAGCTACGCATAATTAATTCCGACAAAGCCATGGCGACTTTTTTTGCCGGGGTAATACGATCCTCACCGTATAGAATCATAGAATGGCTTAAATCAATTAAAAGTACGGTGGAAACTTGAGTATGATAATCAGTTTCATATACTTGCAGGTCATCTTCTGATAAATTTAGTGCATCAATACTACTATGCTTAAGCATATTGATCATTGTACCTGTAGTATCTAAGTTGACAAGTTCTTCATGGCCATTCCAAGGTCGTGTTTCTGACTGTCGCTCCACACCTGTCCCATTAAAATTTGTTTTATGATCGCCCTGTCCTCCTTTTCGTAAGCTGCTAAATATTTCATTTAAAGAGCGATCACGCAGGCTTTTCTCAGTCTTTGGAGTAATGATCATGGTATTGGTCTCATCATCCTGATTGATATATCCCTTATCGATTAAATCTTGGATAAAATCAGCTAGACTATACTTCTCCTCAAAACTATCGGTTATTTCATACTCTTTATCCAGATTTGTTAACCATTTTAACGATTGGGAAACATCCCCACTAGCGATGGTCAACAGTTGTTGGAATAAATCCAGGAGGGTCTCGAATGGGTTCTTACCTGAGATAGGTTTTACTTGTTTCCAATGAGTATATTTGTATTTCATATTAAGACAACCATTTATGAATTCTAACTCGTTCCTCATATTGTCAATTAACCCAATATTTCTAGCTCAGCATCCAATTTAATTGTCCATATGAGTAGACTGGAAATCGAACGTATATTATGGCAAGAAGGCTTTGGACGAATTATGGGCCTAGACGAAGTTGGTAGAGGTTGTTTGGCTGGCCCTGTAGTGGCAGCTGGGGTTATTTTAGACCCAAATAACCCTATTGAAGGGATTCAGGATAGTAAAAAATTATCTTTATCTGAACGCAAGCGTCTATCTAAAGAGATTAAGAAAAAGGCACTCTACTGGACTATTCAAGAGGGTGATTTAGCTATGATAGACCGGCTTAATATACTTTGGGCTAGTTTAGAAACGATGAATTGCTGCGCAACATCTACAGGCGCTAATCCCGATTATTTATTGGTCGACGGCAATCGTTATGTGCCAACACTTTTAGCTCATCAATGTGTTGTTAAGGGAGATAGTAAAAGTGCCTCTATAGGTGCTGCATCTATTATTGCCAAAGTTTATCGAGATGAACTCATGGCCAGTTTACATCTAGAGTATCCGGAGTATGGGTGGGATAATAATGTTGGATATCCTACCAATGCCCATAGGCAAGCCTTAAAAACATATGGCTACAGTCCTTATCATCGAACTAGTTTTAGTTTAGGTACCATAAATGCCCGTTCATCTAAACTATAGGTTCCTCAATGTATGAAGGAATATTTCTCATCTGGTTCACTGATACAATCCCTACACGCGGTTCACTGATACAATCCCTACACGCGGTTCGTGTGTATAAATCCCTACCTATTAACTATAGATACTGAACTCTCTTTTATATAAATCCATATTTAAACATATCGCGAGCATAAGAGTATTTGCGATAAATGCTGAACCACCGTAACTAATGAAGGGTAGAGGAATCCCTATTACAGGTAATAGGGCTGTTGCGCTACCAACATTAATAAAAAAGTGCATAAAATAAATCGCAGCAACACTTAATGTGACCAATTGTGCAAAGGGATTTTTATGATTAATAGATAATTGTAATAAACGGAGTAAGAAAAGCATAAAAACTACTATGAGTATAGACGCACCCAGGAAACCAAACTCTTCTCCAACTACACAAAATATGAAATCAGTCCATTGCTCCGGTAAAAAACGTAATTGAGTTTGGGTACCCTCAAGGAACCCTTTCCCTGTCCATCCACCGGAACCAATGGCTGTTTTAGCCTGTATAACATTCCATCCCGCGCCTGTTGGATCATAAGATGGATTGGTAAATGCAATTACTCGAGCAACTTGATGTGGTTGAAGTATTTTTGTTAGGGCTAATTGTACCACGACGACCGTTGCAGAACCCATAATTACCGAAACGATGGTAAGCCATTTTGAGCGTTGTAAAAAAAGAACTCCAGCGGTGATAATTCCCATAGCTATTAGGCCATATACCCAGCTAAATACACTCAAATAGAGAATAATTGCTGGACTTACCATTAATAAGGCCACACCATAGGGTAAACCAGACCAAAATAAAATGACTGGAATAAGGGCCAAAAATATAATTGCAGTACCAAAATCGTTCTGTGCAATTACCAATAGGGTGGGTACAAAAATGATGAGGAAACTAACCAAGGCATAGCGTATCTGTTCTGTAGCAATATTTCGTCTAGAGGTAAGAAAGTTTGCTGCGGCTAATATAGTAGTGATTTTCATAAACTCACTTGACTGTAATCCAAAGCCGCCAAATCGTAGCCAACTTTTGGCACCATTAATCTCTTGCCCAAAAAATAAGGTATAAACCATCAAAAGTAAGGAGAGGGCATAGGCTAAATAAGAGAATTTCTTAAAGATGGTAGGACTGATGAATTGAATAGAGAAGAGTAATCCCAAAGAAATTCCAACAAAAAAAAGTTGTTTCCAGAAGTTATTTTGAATAAATGTGGGTAAAAACTCAGAAACCGGCCCTTGAGTAGCGCTATAAATAGCTATGAGTCCAATAATACTTAACCCTATCCAGAGTAAGACACTGATCCAATCTAAATCTTTTTGAATAGAAGCCATGGGTTATTCAGCGGTTTGGTTAGAATTATCTTCTCGCGGTTTCCAGTTTTTCACGTAATTATATACGTAGCTATTATAAGTGCCCCGCAAATAATATTCATGTAATAGCCGGGCTATTGGAGCAGCAGAAATAGAGGCAAAACCGGCATTTTCTAAAAAAACGGTTACGACAATTTCGGGATTATCAAACGGCGCAAAAGAGGTAAACCAGCCGTGGGAGTATCCATGTGGATTTTGAGCAGTCCCGGTTTTACCTGCAATGGCTATGGAATCATTCTTTACATAAAATCTACCGCTTCCTTCTTGAACCACTCCTCGCATCCCTTTTTTTACCAAATCTAGATGCTCTTTTTGGACCCATTCTATCTTCGATGGTTCCTTTTTGTTCGGAATAATGCTTGAGTAAGGGCTTTCTAGCTGCTCAACAAGATAAGGGGTAATTCTACGGCCTCCATTAGCTATTGTGCTTGTCATCGTGGCAATCTGAAGTGGTGAAACGGACATGACCCCTTGACCAATTCCTAGGTTAATTAAATCACCTAGCCCCCATTTTCTAACCCCAAACCAACGGTCCAAAAAGGCACTGTCAGGAACAATACCGGTAGTTGCACTGGGTAAATCAATTGCTAGATCTACCCCTAAACCAAAATCTTTAACTCGCTCACTCCAGATATTCAGTCTACCGGAACTCGCAATATCATCCATTAACTTGTAGAAATAGGTATTCGACGAAAAGGTGATGGCTTTTTCTAAGTTATAATCTCCTTTTGGTGCGATATCACGATATAAACGACCACGTTGGTACCCTCCGGTATTTGGAATGTTTGTGGTTGGGGTGATAAGTCCTTCTTCTAAGCCTATTAAGCCCATTAACGGTTTAAAGGTGGAACCAGGTGGTTGCCTACTAGATATGGCTCTGTTGAATAATGGGCGAGTCGAATCACTGTTTATTTGAGCCCAATAGGCTCTATCTAGGCGTCCAGCCAGTCTATCTACTTGATAATTAGGGGAGCTTACCATAGTCAAAATGGCCCCAGTATTGGGATTCATGACAATAATTGCCCCCGTTTTGTCAATCATTAAGTCCTCTGCAAATGCCTGTAGGTCAGCATCAATAGTTGTAATTATGTTCGCTCCTTCAATAGGATTGGTGCCTTCATTTTCAACCACAAATGAACCTAAAGCCTGTCCGTAGGCATTGACTCGTTTAAATTCTATGCCCGACTCACCCCTGAGCTGGTTTTGATAGATTAACTCAAGACCACTTTTTCCAATTTTATCCCCTAAAAATAATGTAGTATTGTTTTCAAAATCTTTGGCATCAGCTTCACGAAGATAACCAAATATATGTGAGGCATTTATTTTATCCGTGTAAGTTCTTTTACTTTCAAGTTGATGACCAATACCAGGCAATTGCCATAAGTTTTGCTGAATGATTGAAAATTGAGTGAAATCAATATCCGATAATAGAGGCGAACTCCTATACCAAGAATATCGCCGAGCAATTTTTACTTGTTCTCTTATTTGCGAGACCTCTACCTCTAATAGTTCAGCAAGCAGTTCATTATTCGAGGTATCATAAGTTGCAGGATTAACAGTTAGGGTAAATATGGGTTCATTGGAAACTAAAAGCTCACCTTTTCTATCATAAATCAGTCCTCGGGCAGATGGGATAATTTCCTGGCGAATAGAATTTCGCTCACCTTGCATCGAATATTTCTCATATTCTATGACCTGTAAATAAAAAACCCTACCTAACACCACCAAACATAGAGTAGCAAAAAGTACTTGCATAACACGCAGTGAAATTTGGGTTCTATGTTGGTTTCTAATGTCGTTCACCGTCTTAAGACCTAACTATTTTGTGAAGGATAAAAGATAAAAGAGTCGTGTATAGCGCACCTAAAAGAAGTATAGTATAAGGCCATAAACCACTTGCATAGCCTCCGGTTACCAAAGCCAACAGGTAGTATATAGTGTTATGAGTTAAAGCAATGGTTAGGGTAAGAATCGCGAATTGAGAAGAAAATACGTTACCCTGGCTACGATTGATCAGATAAGCGTGAAATAGGAGTATTATTAGGGTTTTGCTAAAGAGCATAAGCCCCCAGGAATCATAAAAAGCATCCTGAAGAAATGCGAGAGAGCCATAAATATAGATCGCTTCTGTTCTTTTAAGATTTGGTAAGGTCCATATTAAAAAGAGTAATAACGCATCGAAGTGTATCCCCCAAAGAGATAAATGTTGCAAGAGTATTTGATCTGTAAAAATGATTAATAGACCACCCAGTAGATATTTAGTCCAATCTAAATTCATTCAAATAATTGGTTAAATTCCTTGTTTAATTGGACTAAGCTTGAATCTGAGGTAAACAGAACAATGAACCCTTCAGAAACTTCATTTAGTTTACTAAAGGGTTTAATTTTTAATTGTTGGGTATTGGTTCCATCTTGGGATCGGAAATCGACTATCTGCCCAATAGGAATTCCGGCTGGAAATTCATTGCCTAGCCCGGACGTCTGAATGACCATTCCTGTATCAATTGGCACTGTTTTAGGAACAAAATCCATAATAAGATAGCTAGGACTAGATATGTCCCAGGTTATTATTCCATTAGCTTTACTGCCTTGAATTTGCGCACTTACTCGGAATAGGGGATGAGCTAATGGCATTACTTGTGAATAATTACTTGCTGTTAATATTACTTTACCAATTAACCCATCGGAATTGATTAAAGGCATACCGCGTTGAATGCCTTCGAGACTTCCTACATTAACACTTAGACTATTATTAAGTGTATTTAATTGCTTACTAACAACACGAGTAATCTGTAACGGATAGCTGTAGGATTCTTCTAATCTGAGTAATGATTTGAGCTCGTTATTTTCCTTTTCTATCGATCTCAGTCTGCTTAGTTCGTCTTGCAGTAGGATATTTTGCTGCTGCAAATAAGCATTAGTTTTTAACGCATTTCTGTAGATGCGTACATTTGAAACAGGTTCTTCTAGGATACTAGCAGCGGTTACCGTAACAGCCCGTAAGCTATTTATACCATCCTGACTTCGAGTAAAGGCAAGAATGAGTGCGAATAGAAGTACGATGAACGTATGAAAGTAATGAGAGATACCATCCGTGTCGAACTGTAAAAATCTCATTGAAGAACATGTTTAAGAGATTACGGGTCTATAATAATCTAAGTTTTCTAATATTAAGCCTGTACCTCTAACTACTGCGGTTAATGGATCTTCAGCTATGTGTACGGGTAAGTCAGTAGTCTCCATAATCAGTTTGTCCAGATTTTTCAATAAAGCACCACCACCCGTTAGCATAATGCCACGATCCAAAATATCAGCAGACAACTCTGGAGGGGTTTGTTCAAGTGACTTGGTTACCGCTTCCACAATGGTGTTAATAGATTCTGCCATTGCCTCTCTGGCATCCTTTGATGTGATATGACGTGTTCTAGGAACTCCATTTACTAAATCGCGCCCTTTTGTAATCATTTCAAGTTCTTCATCGAGGGGGGCAGCTGAACCAATTTCACACTTAATTTTTTCAGCGGTTCTCTCACCAATGAGTAAATTGTGATTTCTACGAAAATAACTGATGATATCCTCATTTAATTCATCTCCACCTAATCGGACCGATTGGGCATACACTATTCCTGATAGAGAAATAACGGCAATCTCTGTAGTACCACCTCCAATATCTACAATCATATTTCCCACTGGTTCATGTACGTCTAGGCCAATTCCTATAGCAGCAGCCATGGGCTCATCAACCAGATAAACTTCCTTTGCACCTGCATGTTCAGCGCTATCTCGTACTGCCCGTCGCTCTACTTCGGTAATTCCACTCGGAACACAGATAACCATTTGACGGGTCGATGAATACCACTTTACCTTCACCTTTTTGATCATGCCTCGAATCATTTGTTCGGCTACTTCGAAGTCCGCAATTACTCCATCTCTAAGCGGTCGTATCGTTCGGATTTTTTTATGAGTCCGCTCGTGCATTAAACGGGCTTCGTGTCCGGTCGCTACTGGGATGTCTTGTTGATTTAAGGCAACAATACTGGGTTCATTTAACACAATGCCTTCGTTGCGCGAATAGATGAGTGTATTCGCAGTGCCTAGGTCAATCGCTATATCGGTATATAAAAAATCAAAAAAGCCTTTTTTCCCTTGTTTGGTCTTGTTTTGTGCTTTTTTATCGGTAACTGATTGGTTCATTATAGTCGCAAAAAATGTAGATGTTCACTAAGTAAAGAATATGACGCATTTTGGGCAATATTGAAACTTTTTTCTGTGAGTTTGGCTATTTATTTTAATGTTTAAAATGGCGGGTAGAGGTGAATACCATGGTTAATCCGAATTCATTTGCTTTGTCTATTACTTCCTGATCTCGAACACTCCCACCTGGTTGAATCACCGCAGTAGCACCGGCATGTGCCGCCGCCTCAATTCCATCAGAAAAAGGGAAAAAAGCATCCGATGCAATGGCTGACCCTACTAGACTGAGCTGCTCTTTGGCCGCTTTTGAAACAGCTATCAGAGAGGAATCTACTCTTGAGGTTTGTCCTGAGCCTATACCGAGTGTCTGTTCACCTTTAGCAAACACAATGGCATTTGATTTTACATGTCGGACAATCTTCCAAGCAAATAACATATCCTGCATTTCTTCTTGACTAGGTTGTCTTTTTGTAACCACCTTGAATGATGCCTTATCAATGGCTTTGTTGTCTTGGTCTTGAACCAATGTGCCACCAAATATGGATCGGAACTGTTTTTGAGAGGAGATACCCTGTTTGGTTAACAATCTAATTAAGCGTCGATTTTTCTTTTGAGTCAACAAGGCTAAGGCGTCGTCTGAATATTCGGGTGCGATAATTATTTCAGTGAAAATAGAATCGATGGCTATTGCCGTATCTAGATCTAGGAGGGTGTTGCAAAGTACTATCCCCCCAAAAGGGGAGACTTTATCGGTAGAAAAAGCTTTCAAGTAAGCCTCTTTTAAAGTGGGTGCACTTGCAACTCCGCATGGTATGGTGTGTTTAAAAATGGCACAGGTTGGATCCGTATCATGGAAATCTTGGTATAATCGTACTGCTGAATCTATATCTAAATAGTTGTTATAACTGAGTTCTTTTCCGTGAAAACAATCGATGAATTTTTCGGGTTCGCCATAAATAGATGCCTCTTGATGAGGATTTTCCCCATATCGTAGGCTATTATGTAGCGGTAAATTTACCTGAAAATAAGTTTGTTCTATTTTAGGTGCCTCTTTTGACTCAGTGGCTTGACCCTCTATGGATTCATTAGTTTCGGCATGAAGAATGGTATCAAAATAATTGGAAATAGCTCGTTCATACTCATAGGTATGGTTGAAGGCCTGTTGTGCTAAATGCAGTCTGGTTTGGTAGGAAATTGCAGAAGATGAGTTGAATTCGGCTAAAAAGGTTGAATACTGAGTTGGATTACTTAAAATAGTCACATGAGCAAAGTTCTTCGCTGCTGCTCGTACCATGGTTGGTCCCCCTATATCTATATATTCTGTAGCTTCTGCAATGGCCACATCGCTTTTTGATATAACACTAGAGAAAGGATATAAATTTACAACTACTAGCTCGATTGGTTCAATTTGAAGTTGGTTTAATTCGGTATTGTCAGGTTCATAGGATGTCCGAGCAAGAATGCCTCCATGAATTACGGGATGCAGTGTTTTGACTCGCCCATCAAGGCATTCAGGAAAGCCGGTAAGGCTGGCTACTTCAGTTACTGGAATGCCTGCGTTTTGTAATGTTTTATAGGTGCCACCGGTAGATAAAAGGGTAACATTAGCAGCATGTAGAGACGTTGCCAAAGGAAGTATATCTGTTTTGTCGGAAACTGATAATAACGCTCGTTTAATGGTAAGAGGGGTTTTTGGTAGTTGCTCTAATGGTTTAAGTGACATAGCGAATGAATAAATATAATCAGAGGGTTAAGTGGTTTTTTTAAAAGTAAAGGGATATCCTAAGCAGTAGGATGATTCAATTGGTTTAAATAGGATGCGATAGTTCTTGGATAAAGTTGGTGTTCAAGCTTTAACACGCGTTTAGCAAGGTGCTCTGCAGATTCAGATGGGTCTACCAGTAAACGTTCTTGAGCAAGTATAGGGCCTTTATCGTATTCTGCTGATACGATATGTATCGTGCAACCTGTGTGAGTTTCGTTACTCTCTAGTACACTCTTATGAACATGTATGCCATAAAATCCCTGTCCGCCAAATTTTGGAAGTAAAGAAGGGTGTATATTGAGAATTCTATTGGGATATGCCTGGATGAGTATTGTCGGAATTTTTCTTAGGTAGCCCGCACAAATGATCAACTTTGGATTCCATTGCACACATTGATCCAAAAGGGCTAATTCATATGCCTCAGTGCTTTCAAATTGGGCAGAAGCAAATACACGGTAGGGGATTCCATGTTGTTTTGCAATATCTATAGCCCCAATTTCAGCTTTGTTGGTGATTAATCCGAGTATTTTAGCGTCTAAATGGCCGTTTGTAATGTGATCAATAATTGACCGGAAGTTGGAACCTGAGCCTGAGGCAAAAATTACCAGTTCATTCAAGGGTATTCACGTAGATTATGGTTTCTACAATATACTCAAATTTGTCTCGATTGGTCTAGTCGAAATATCTGATAATTGTTAAAGCTCCAAATAATCTGTTTAATGGTAATTCGAATGGTGGTAGCTAAAGGAATTGCAATAAGCATACCTAAAATTCCAGCAGTTTCGGCCCCAATTAAAATAATAAACAATATGGCTACTGGGTGCATATCAGCTGATTTGGAGAATAAATAGGGCTGAAAAATTAAATTATCAATCATCTGAACAATAAAAATAGCCACCACACAATACAGAACTAAACTGAAATCCCCCGTCTCAACAATGGAAATAATAATGGAAAGGACGTACCCAATGATGGGCCCAAAGTAGGGGATGGTATTAGCTATACCAACGGATATACCTACTGAAAGAGAGTTTTCAAGTCCGGCAATACTTAGGGTCGTCCATGACAACAGAGTGACCAAAGTACTTTGCACCAGTACACTTCTAAAATACAGACCTAATCTTTTTTCAACTAAGTCTAAAATCGTAAGTATGGTTTCGAAGTATTTGTTCGGGATAATTTGTAATACATCTCTTCGAATTTTGCTACCATCCTTTAGAAAGAAGAAAGCAGCAAATGGAACTACAAGCACTGCAGAGAATATATTGGTAAAAACACCAACGGCATCGCTCAGAACAGTAGAAAGCTTACCTAGATCAAACAGCTCTTCGCTAATTTTCGTAATGTTATCTCTTAGAAAGCCTTCAGGTATAAAGCTATATTCCTGTACCAAACGTGTTTCAATACGAGCGGCAATGAGTTCTATGGTCTCGATGTTTAGATTATTAGTGAGTTCAAGCATTTCTTCAACAAAAATGGGAACCACATTGGTAGAGAAAAATACAATAGCCATAATGATGACCGATAGTGTTAGGGTAACGCCTATAGTCCTATGCACACCCATTCGCTGTAATCTATTCACTGTTGGGTCAAGTACATAGCTAAGAATCATAGCTAGAACTAAAAAGGCGACCAAGGTAATGTAATTATACATTATTACTACGACGACGCCGGTGGTAAGAACGGTCAATAATGTTCGAACAACACGTTCTAATGTGATGTTTTTCATGAACTCTTGATTAGGACATTTTTACTCGCTTTCAACTAACGATAATAGTTTATTCATCTCACTCCAAATTAAAGTTGGAGAATAGCCTTTACGGGCTAAAAAATCATACATTTTCTTTTTTCGTTTCGTTGCATCAGTCCGTTTAAACTTGGCCTTATTTTTACGTATCAAGCTATACATTTGTCCAATCCAAATAGACTCATCTAGGTCAGAAATGAATTCACTAATGATGTTTTTAGATACTCCTTTTTTGTGAAGTTCAGATTGAATCTTACTAAGACTCCATTTCCTTAATTCAATTGCATCATGTATGAAATTGGATGTAAATCGATGGTCATCAATGTAGTTGATTTTTTGTAATTCAAAGGTCACGCGTTCAAGAACCTCTTTATTGAACCCTTTTTTAGTTCCTTTTATAATAAGTTCTTGGTTGGAGTGATCTCTGCGTGATAATAAACCTAAAGTGTATTCTTTGGCCTTACTGTATTGTTCAAAATCAAGAATAGATGCTAAGATCTCAAAGGTTAGCAGAGTCCCTTTTTTTAGTGAACATGAGACTAGGGTTTGAGTTGATATACCTAATAAAAAACGATCTTCATGGTATAATGAAAATCGTTCTTTATTCTTTTTCTGAACTTGAATCGCAGTAATTGTAAGCGGTAATAATGGAATTAACTCATCATATTCATTAGAATCTAATTTCTTCATAATGAAGATGAAGTCTTACTTTTCTACTTTTTCAGTGGACGGTTCAGCCTCAGCCAGTTCGGCGGTGGCTCCTTTTATTTCAATATCTAACCCATTTAGTTGATCGCGAACCATTTTCTCCATTTTGTCTAATAAATCAGGGTCTTCTTCGAGGAATTGCATGGCAGAGTCTGCTCCCTGACCAATAGGTTCTCCATCGTAGCGAAACCAACTGCCACGTTTTTGAATGATATCATATTCAACCGCTAAATCTAGGACCTCGGCTATTCGTGAGACCCCTTTACCATACATAATGTTGAATTCCACCACCTTGAATGGAGGAGCGACTTTGTTTTTTGCCACTTTAACCTTGGTTCGGTTTCCTATAACTTCATCACCTTTTTTAATACTACCTATACGGCGTATATCTAAGCGAACAGAAGCATAGAATTTAAGTGCCCGTCCACCGGTAGTAGTCTCTGGATTACCAAACATAACCCCAATTTTTTCGCGAACTTGATTAATAAAGATACAGGAAGTTTGAGTTTTATTGACAATACCCGTGATTTTCCTCAGTGCTTGTGACATAAGTCGAGCTTGTAAGCCCATGTGTGAATCGCCCATTTCACCTTCTATTTCGGCTCTAGGTACTAGGGCTGCAACGGAATCGATGACAATAACGTCTAATGCACCCGATCGAATGAGTGTTTCTGTAATTTCTAATGCCTGTTCTCCACTATCCGGTTGTGAGACTAGGAGTTCTTCGGTATTAATTCCCAGAGCACGAGCATATCGAGGATCAAAGGCATGTTCGGCATCGATAAACGCCGCGTATCCACCATTTTTTTGCGCCTGTGCGATAACCTGTAGTGCTAAGGTGGTTTTACCACTCGCTTCTGGGCCATAAATTTCAGTGATTCTACCTCTTGGCACTCCTTGAACGCCGAGTGCATAGTCCACTAAAATAGAACCAGTGGAAATTATGTCTACATTTTGGGTGGCCTTATCCCCAAGTTTCATGATGGTCCCTTTCCCGTGCTGTTTCTCGATTTGACCTACCGCTATATCGAGTGCTTTAATTTTTTGATTGTCTGCCATATGTATTAGATGAAATTAAAAGTTTAACAAAAGGTAATCCGCCAGGGTGACACATCATGTCACTGTATATTCATATAATTTTTTGTATATGTTCAATATATGTAAATTTACCACAATATCCACATCAATTTATGGTAGTATATATAGGAATTTGTTTTCTCTCAGATTCTTCTTGTGAAGAACTAAATGAGTTAAAAAAGCACTAAATACCTAGATGCCTTTTTTCTTATAGAGTCATGAAATACGTTATACTTACGTGTTTAACTCTGCATTTCTGTAACGGTCTCGGAAAGCAAACCAATTACATCATAAATCTGCTGAGAAGTCGTATAAGGGGCAGGACCCAATCGAAGTATAGTATCCCGAGCATCTGTAAAAACATCTTTTTCTAAGAGTCGTTTTCGGATAGCAACAGCATGTGTTGAATGCAAAGAAAGAAAGCCACCATTCATGCTCAAATCTTCGTTATGGGTAAGTCGTAGTATGGCTGGGTCGATATCTTGTTCTAGGAATAAATTTTTTAATAAGCCAATTTGTTCTTGATATCCTGCTCGTAAGACCTTAGAACTTAGCGAATGTTTCTTGAAAAACTCCACTACTTTAGCTGCTCTAAATTGTGAGCTAGGATCATAGGTTCCACTTGCAAAGCGTTGATCCCCTGGATCAAATTCAACGGGTTTACTAAAATCTTGTTTTTTTTGAAGGGAGCCGAATGAGGCAAACCAACCTGTAATAACCGGACGAAGGGAACAGTCTTTAGGGAAGCGAAGAAAGCAGTTAGCTTCTCCCCATTGTAAATATTTATACCCGCCAATTAAAACAAAGGCATCCTCGAGACCCTCATCCTGGATAGATAATGGCACTACATTAGTTCCATGATAATCATCTATCACCAAAGGCACACCATGCTTACGGCATAATTCAGCAATCTCAGTTAAATGAGGATTAATAAGACTACTTTGGAAGTACACTCGTGAGATCATCACTGCGGATGTTTTGTCATCCAAATTCTTTCGTATGTTTTCAACAATGTCGTCGCTTATTCCAGCAGGTATTTTAACCACATCTAGGCCTGTTTCGGCTAGTCGCGCTAGTTGCCTAGAGAGTGAATAAAACTCTCCATCGGTTGTAATGATTTTCGGCTTGTTGATTAAATCCCATGCACTCATCAAGCTTACAAATAGGAAATGAGTACTTTCCTCACGACAATAAAGACCATCGGGGTCGTCGTAAAACTCTCTGAGATACCCTCTGAGAATCTCTGTCTTTTCAAACGCAAGATCCCATTTTTTATCGACTAAATTAGCAGAGGCATGGAAGTATTCGGTTTGACCTTCAAGAGCAACATCGGGCCATGCTTGATGGGAATGGCCTGTAAAAAGGAGCCGATTAGCTACATTAAAGTGTGAGTAGTGTGGGAGTAGCGCTTGGGCTTTTTTGTCAAAAGAATAACTCATCGAAAATTTTTAATGGTACAATATTGAAGAGGTCAATTTATAGGACGGAGCAATTTAGGAATCCATTTGATTATGAACCAGTTTGGTTACAGCTATAGCACTAACTTTGTATTCACAACCTTAGGAAAAATAGATGTAACTCTGTCCTGCCCTTTGTAACTTTAAAGCATATTATAATCGTTCACATAGATGATATGACACAACTTATTGCGGAGAGTGGATCGACAAAAACAAGCTGGAAGCTACTTGATGGAGAAAAACTCCTGTGGTCTGGGCGTACTTTAGGTATGAACCCTTATTTTACTGATTCTATTGAACTCTCTAAACAAGTACAGAATCTGAGTAGAGAGTTACCAACTTCTACCATAGATACGATCTTTTTTTATGGAGCCGGTTGCTCCAATCTAGCAATGAAAAAGCTCATTAAAGAGGCTTTTTATACGGTATTTCCTGAGCTTAAGGTAGAAGTAGATACCGATTTAATGGCTGCTGCTCGTGCGCTTTTTGGGTCAAAAAGTGGAATAGTGGCGATTTTAGGAACGGGGGCAAATTGTGGCGCTTTTGACGGGGTAGAGTTTGTCGATCGAGTTCCTTCTTTGGGGTTCAGCTTAGGTGATGAGGGGAGTGCCGGTTTTTTCGGCAAATATCTGCTAAGAGATTTTTACTACAAACGATTACCTGTTCAGATTTCTGACTATATGCAGCAAAATTTTAACATGGATATAAATTATACCCTCACTCGACTTTATAAGCAGGGACAGGGAAATGCTTATGTGGCATCCTTTGCAGCCGTACTTTCACATTTTCAAGATCATCCCTATATCCATGAGCTCATTCAACAAGGGATAGAGGCCTTTATTGAATTTCAGCTCGGTTATTTTAAGCAATGGCCTGACAAAAACATAGGATTGGTAGGGACGGTTGGCTCTGTACATGAGCGTCTTATAGGTAGCACCCTAAAAAACCATGGATGGAATTTAGTTCGTGTAATCCAAGATCCAATGGAGGCCCTTCTGGACTTTCATATTGCCCGGCAACCTAGCTAAAATACCTGCTTAAACCCTCAAAGCGACCAAATACGCCCACCAGTAGCTTCATCCAGATCAATACAGCCGATCTGCCGGCCTGGAACAGGATCATACGCTAGAACTTGCTCCCCAACCAACTCACTTCCTCGATAGGCCCTAATCATCAGTGATTTAAGATTAGTGAGTAGTGCAAATACGGCTACTTCGTCAGAAACGGTACCCTCTGAACCATTAGCAAGCATTTTTTCATAGGTTTCGACTTCCGCTTTCCAGGTTTCTTTTGTTTCCCATTCCGATGAAAAACTCTGCTCTACCCAGTATGTAACAGGTTTTTCTGGGCTAATGGCTTTCATATATTGTTGCATGAATGCTCTTAGCTGCTTTTGTTCATCATCCTCGACGATATCTGCTACATAATGGTCAATATATTCGGCAACCCCAACATCCGAAGCTTTGGGTAATTCGTCGGTTCCAGGAATAATTACGTTCGATGTTTCGGTGAGCAGTTGCAGTTCGAGTTCATTAAAAAAGTAGGTGGTAGATTTTTTTGCACAGGAGGCATGAAACAATACCGGGCTGGCAATTACAATCCCAAAGCTTAATCCTAATTTTTGTAAGGCTTCTCTTCTGTTCATAGTCAACCTCCTATAAATTCATTTTCTTTAGCTCTTCAACGGCATGAGCCACAGCTCTAGCAGTAAAGGCCATATAGGTTAAGGATGGATTCTGGCAGCCAGATGAGGTCATGAATGAACCATCGGTCACAAACACATTTGGGACGGAATGCACTTGATTGTATTTGTTTAGGACACTGGTTTTAGGGTCTTTACCCATTCGAGCTGTGCCCATTTCATGAATTCCCAATCCTGGTCCACCAGGATTATCAAAGGTTGATATAGAACTAAAGCCTGCTCTATCTAGCATTTCAGCCGCTTGATTCATCATATCTTTTCGCATGTTGAGTTCATTTTCTTTAAACTCAGCGTCAAAGGTTACTGTGGGTAATCCCCATTTATCCAGTTTTTCATAGTCAAGCGTCATTTTATTATCGTGATAGGGTAAAAACTCTCCAAATCCACCCATTCCTATCGACCATCCACCAGGTTCAAGAAGAGCTTCATTAAAGGCCTGGCCGTACTGATATTCTTGAATATTTTCCGACCAATTACTTCTTGAGCCTCCCCCTTGGTATCCATACCCTCGAATAAAACCAGCAACCGTAGTTCCGTCATCTACGTTTCTAAAACGAGGAATGTAAAACCCATTTGGACGGCGCCCGATATAATACTTATCCCTAAATGAATCTGTAGTAGCAGATGCACCTACCCCTAAGTGGTGATCCATAATGTTATGGCCTAATTCACCAGAATCATTCCCCATTCCATTAGGGAAACGGGCCGATTTAGATTGCATAAGTATACTGGTTGATGCAATTGCGGATGCGCACAGGAAAATAACCCGTGCTCGATATTCATAATGCTCCATAGTTTCGGTATCAATAACCCGAACCCCAGTAGCTCGTTGCGTACTTTCATCATACATGACCTCATGAACAATGGAATTAGGCATCAAGGTCATATTGCCAGTTTTGTCAGCAGCGGGAAGGGTAGATGAATTACTGCTAAAATAAGCGCCATAAGGACAGCCTCGCATACAGCGGTTTCGGTATTGGCAACTGACTCGTCCCAGGCCTTCTTTAGTGCCTTCTGTGATATGTGCTACACGGCCAATAGTAAGTAAGCGATCGGTATATTTTTCTCGTAATTGTTCCTTGAGGACCTCTTCTACACAATTCAGTTCCATGGGCTTTAAGAATATTCCATCAGGAAGTTGTCTGAGCCCTAAATTTTCTCCACTAACCCCAATATATTCCTCTACATAATCGTACCATGGCTTTATTTCGGCATATCTAATGGGCCAGTCAACTCCATAACCATCCTTTGCATTGGCCTCAAAATCAATATCACTAAGACGATAGGTTTGGCGGCCCCACATCAATGAACGACCTCCAACATGATAGCCCCGCATCCAATCAAACCGCTTTTTTTCATTATAGGGATGCTCGATGTCATCTACGAAAAAATGACTATTGGCTCTGTGTGTTGTATAGCCCGTGCGATTTTGCTTGTACTGTCTTTTTAACTCTTCTTTGGTAGGGCGGCCTCCATGGTCCATGTCCCAAGGATCCAAATGAGCCGTATGATAGTCTTTGACATGCTCAATCAAACGTCCTCGCTCTAAAACGAGGGTTTTTAATCCATTCTCGGTTAATTCCTTTGCGGCCCAACCTCCACTTATACCAGTTCCTACAACAATTGCATCATACTCGTTCATATTCATAGTGAACAAATTAAGTTTAATTTCACTCGATAACTTTGGGATAATAGAGCCCTAAGTGGAGCTATGCAAGCGCTTTTATTGAAAAAACACTAATTACCAGAATTTACCATCTAGTTCAGCTGTTTTCTCCCATTCGCTCATAGGCTGGGTTAGAGTAGCGGCTAATTGATCTAATAATTGGTTCGATTCTGGTAGGTCATAATGATCCCAGCCATGAATCATTTTTTCGTACTCGTAATAATTAAAAATAACCGGTTGCGAGGCGGCCTTTTGGCGAAGTTTTACTGCGTCTGCTTTGAAAATATCATATTCCGCTGCATATACTCGAGTAGGTGGGGTCTGCCGGAGGTCCAAATAAATTGGAGCTAAAGGAGTATTGGGATTTTTAAGAATGCTTTCTGCTGTTTCATTTTCTAAAGTTGAGAGAATTTGACTTTGCCAGATTTCGCCTAAGCGTGTCCATTCTGAGCGATTGTTAATGGGATCCAAAACTTCGATGTCATCAATCCAGGGATTACTTAATGAAGCATCCAACCAGGGGCATAGTAGAATAAGTTCATCAACTTGCAGTAGGTGCTTTTTTTCAAAATTGTCCAGCATGCTATAGGCTAACCATGCACCTGAGCCCTCAGCTATCACCTTTAATCGGTTTTCTTTAATCACGAGTTCATTTACCATCTCCATGGTTGTTTCTAGGCACCAATCCAATATGGAAGATATCGTATGAGAGGGAAAAAGAGGGGCTTCTACTAGAACAATTCTTGGAACGCCACGTTGCAGTAACTGTTCGATAAATTTCCAATGTTTTTTTCTAGGCCCTTGAATAAGTCCACTTCCATAAAAATAAAGTATTGTGGGATCATTTTCGTAGGCAGATGGTGTCTCAAACATCCATATCCTACCTTCACCGTTTTTTTTCCACTCGATCTTATACTTTGAGTATAGCTTCTTCGTGGGATATAAAGAGATATGTTCTCTAGCAGGATTAATGGGTTTTCGGTAGGTCGCTTCCGTGTGCTTAAGGTAATAGTAAAGCATACGGCTCGCTAGGCTAGATTTAGGCATAAATCGTGAAAATAAAGGATAGATTGGGCGAGTTCAGGAAAAAACTAGTAATACAACCACGTTACTCCAAACAGTATTCCGGCTATATCGTTTTTATTTACTCTACTATATCAAATTGCTCTTTAGTGGCGCTTCGTTCCATTGCATCAAAATGCCACCACTCAGTAGATAAGGTCAGAAAACCAGATGAGGTCATAACCTGACGAAGTAGTTTCCTGTTTTGGACATGAGTAGGCTTTAAGGCGCCCACACTTATTAGGGAGTCTTCCGAGCTTATATGCGAACGCAATGAGAAATCATCAAAAGATGTGCCCATGTCAAGTAATCCTTGCCCATCAACCCAAATACCAAGATCGACAGCCATTCCGTAGTTATGTATTGAACCTCGTTGAGGATGTGCTATATATTTACTCCGCTCTTCAATAGGAAGTTCAGATTCATCCCATAGTCTCTGTTGTATACGACGTGGTCGTGTTGCATCAAAAATGTACAGCGAATAAGATGCATTATATGCCTGTAATTTTTTTTGGGCTAAGACTAACTTTTTGGCCGCATCTGGTCTAAGATAAGCTTGATTTAAGTTTCCATAAATGTCGTAGCCGAGTATATTATTAGGACTAGAGTAGGCCAAATTGACCATAATAGTGGAATCTAGCTCCTGAACATTAACCATTCCTGCTTTATTGAATGTTGTATTCCAGTTGGGTGATTTTGTACACGAAAGGCTGAGTACACATCCAAAAAGGAATAATAATGGTTGTCGAAAAAAAAACATAGTCGCTAACTTTATTGGGCTGAAGGGTACAAACGTCAATTTACCTTACGGTAGGGTCAAAAAAAAAGCCGCAAGAAATGCGGCTTTTTTATGAGTGATCTCAAAAACAATTAGTCATCGTTTTTCTTTGATTGAATCTCTAAACGAATGTCCTGAGCTAATTTCTTTAGATCTTGAAGACCTTTTCTTGCTCTGGTTCCAGCTGCTTTGTTTCCTTTTTCGTAGAACTTTTCCATTTCTGAGGATACTGATTCTACTAATGTTTGTAATTCACTTACTCTACTCATTATTACTCCGTTATGTTTTAGTTAATGAATATTCTTTAAAGAATGATCTAAGCTATTGATTCAGAACCATTGAATCAATAGAAAAAATACATTTTCTTTTTAAATAATGCCATTTGTGAACAATAAACGCAGATTTTAGGTGAATTCATACAAAATTTGAACAATTAAGATAAATAATCTCAATACCTCAATAAAAATGAGACAATATTTAGCTGTATAATTGACTAAAACTTAGCTAATGAGTCAGTATAGAAGGCATGAGGCAGTAAATCATGGACAAAATATTCGGACCAAGTATGATCTTTATGTAGGCAAAACAGCTTGGAAAATAGCATATGCTCACTCAAAATTTGACGGCAAGATCCACAAGGGGTACTTAAATCGCCGTTAATGGCATGAACGAATATCCCAAAAAACTCATCAGCTCCATAACTCAGTGCGCTTATTAACGCAGTTCTTTCAGCGCATAATCCTAAAGACCAATCATGGAATTCAACATTAACACCTGGAAATATCCCAAGATTAGTCCAAAGTAGGGCACCCACAGGGAAATTTGATTCTGGACATACCGCAAGACGGCACACATTAACCAGTGCCTGCTTTAATTGTTCCATTTGAGCTTTTGAGCATATGGGACGAGATTCGTTTTTTTCCTTATCCAAACTATGTAGTTGCCTAGAAAGCTCTGTGAGACCAAAGTTCTCTAGAGCTAGCGGCTTAACAGAAGTACTAGCGGTTGGTTTAATTGATTTAAGGGTGGACGAGCGCAAGCTTTGCTGGTTATGTTTCTGAAGTTCTGCTGCTTTTTCCTGTAATTTTTGTTCAGGTATTTGCTCAGGTTTCAATGAAAGAGTGTTTATCCAGTTCTCAAGACCACTTAATGACGGATTGGCGTAATATATTACGGATGGCTGTTGGCCATGCATCATGCACTGCACAACTCCAGCTTGTACCGCTGAAATGGTGGTAGGAAAAGAAGCTGATTCTATTCTTATGCCTAGAAACAAGTCGCCTTCTTTACTTTCAATAATACAATGTCCTGGTTTATCAGAGTAAGGCTGGTAGCTAAAAGGGAAGGAATTACTCATCTTATTGACCCATAGATTCAAATGCAGCATCGGCAACGGCTGCCCGTATCCTACTTATTTTTCCGCCATAGGACCGGTAAGGATGGACTCGGTTGGTTAACACAATGACCCCTAAACGATGTTCTGGATCAACCCAAAAAGAAGTGCCTGTAAATCCAGTATGACCGAAGGCTTCTGGACTCATGAGTGTACCTGCAGAGCTGAAACCGGATCTGGATTTTTTGTCAAATCCTAAACCTCGACCACTCAACGATGCTTGTGTAGACGTAAACTCATCGATACGTTCAGCAGATATAAATCGTTGACCGGCATAAAATCCTTTATTGGTTAAAAAGGTGATATATTTTGCTATATCAACACTATTTGAAAACAAGCCAGCATGGCCTGCAACACCATCCATGTAGTACGCTCTTTCGTCGTGAACATCTGCTTGAACCAACTCCATTCTAAAGAGTGTATCTATCTCAGTGGGGGGGATGGATTGCGCGTACCAGCGCCCTACTTTCTTGGGAGTAAAAAAGGTTGAAAACATGCCCATAGGATAGTGTAACTGAGAACGAACATAGGAGTCAAGGCGTTGACCGCTCACTTGTTCGATAATTTCGGCCAAGAGAATCAAACCTAAATCGCTGTAGACATACTTTTGATTTGGCTCCCACTCTAAAGGCTCATTCTTAATGGCCTCTATAATCGATGCTCTATCCTGTAATTCATCCACATATACTCTAAAAGCAGGTAGTCCTGATTCGTGATTCAATAAATCTCTAATGGTTATGCCTGCCTTATCATCAACCCGAAATTCAGTAATGTATTGACTTACAGGTGTGTCAAGATCAAGTAAACCACGATCGATTAAATGCATAACAGCCGTTGTGGTAGCGAGTATTTTTGTAACACTGGCCAGATCATAAGGAGTGTTGGTTTGCACCGGTTTAAGCTTTTCGTAGTCAACATATCCAAAGGCTTTGTTGTATACCATAACACCATCTTTTACCACAGCAACGACTCCTCCTGGAAATACCGAGTCTTTTATTGCGTCATTCATGATACGGTCAATGCTAGCTAGTTTTCCCGAGTGCATACCCGCTTCCTCAGCCATGCCAAAATGAAGCGTACTTTTGGGAATATGAATTCCATCTCCTAGTTCAAAGCTAGGAGGAATGTCAATAGGTAACCGACCGTTAATATCCGTAGCTCCAAATAGACTTGCTGCAGCGGCTTCGCTTTGCACAGAGGTATTGGACCAGGCGATAACCTGTGCCTCAGATTGCTTTATTGAGCTAATGAGATAGGGGTTGCCAAACAGAACAGTAACGATAGGGGTACGACTAGCAAGAAGTTTTCGCACAAAATTGGCTTGCGTTGAATTCAATTGTAAATCCTGCCCTACTCGGAAACGAGTAAAAGCTCCCAGTACCACAAGGTCTGAATTTCTGGCCTGTCGTATGATTCTGAGTTCTTCTGAATTGGTGGTTCGGGAGTCATGCTCGAAGTAACTAACATCGGGATGATGTTCTCTGACTCCCCGTATAAAACTACTCTCAGGACTTCCTATCTCTGAATCACTTAAATTTACGACGGTTAGTTTTGGATAACGTGAAGGATTAATGGGTAAGATATTGGACTCATTCCGGAGCACGGTAATGCTTTGTTGTGCAATTTTCTTGGATTCCGCTATGTGTACTGGCGAAGAAATGATGTCAGCCATCTTGTCCAGTGCTACTTCGCCATTGGATTCGAATAATCCGTGGGATACTTTCCAATTAAGAAGCTTTAAAACGGATTCATCAACCCGTTCCATACCCAACTCTCCAGCTTCAACTGCTGCCAACACTTCATCAATAGCCGTAGTGACGTCAGGGCTCATTAGCATGAGATCCGCGCCTGCCTTTAGTGCAGCTACGACCGCTTTACCTGGCGAAAAGTAGGATGATATTCCTTTCATACCCAGGCCGTCAGTCACAATAACGCCTTCAAACCCTAAAGAATCCTTGAGTATGTCGGTCAAAATGCGAGGATCTAAGGTACCCGGTAGACCAACACTATCCGACAGCTTTGGGAAAGATATATGAGCCGTCATAATACTTTGAACACCCCCTTCAATAGCAGCGGAAAAAGGAATTAGTTCAACCGAGTCTAATCTAGCATAATCATGTGGCACTACTGGGAGGTCTAAATGGGAATCTGTTTCGGTATCGCCATGACCTGGAAAGTGTTTTGCGGTTGCAACTAAACCCTCACTTTGTATTCCTTGAATAAAGGCCGTCCCATATTCGGATACAAGTTTCGGGTCAGACGAAAACGAACGTATGTTAATGGCTGGATTTTTTGGGTTATTGTTCACATCTAGTACGGGTGCAAATATTTGATGTACACCAGCGGCCTTTGCTTCTTTGGCGGTAATTTTACCCTTCATAAAAGCATTCCGAATATCTCCTGTGGCAGCCACACCCATTGCAGGTGTTATTCGCGTCGAGCCACGAATACGCATAGCCGCACCAAATTCCATATCCTGTGTTATCCACAATGGAATACTACTCAAAGTTTGCAGGTCATTAATTAAGGCTGCCTGTCCATAAATATCTCCACTCATCATTATTAGCCCGCCAATTTCTTGCTCGGTAATTAAGCGTTCAATAGCCAGTCTAGAGCCACTACCTTGTGCCATATAATTCCCATAAACAGGCGCGAAAAAGAGTTGAGCCACGCGTTGGCGTGGGGTCAGCTGTTGGAGTAAAATTTCGGGGTCTATTTTTACTCTAGATGCAGATAAGGAGGGATCCTGCTCAGTAACTTCTCCATGGGTTCTTTGGGCCGGGTTATCTTGCGCTGTACTAAAGCTGGCTAGTAGAATGAATACTATTAAGATAACTGAAAATGAGTATAAACCTTCTTTCATACGGGGGGGTAAATAGGGTAGAGGTGAATATGAGTATTTTAGGCTTAAGACAATAAATAATTACTGAACTGGAATCAATTGCATATGTCGCCAATTACTAAGTTTAACGTAGGAACTATCTTGTACTAATTCTTTATAACGGCCCTCTAGCCATAATGAAGTTTGATCACCAAAGTGAGACGAAAAAGGGTTTCCTGATTGTCCCGTTGGCAAAACACTCCTGGAAAATCGTAGATCAGCTAGGTTGACTATTCGTCGAACCGAGGCGCCTAAGACCATTTCAAAGGGGGCATCCCAATTGTACTGGCCATTATTCACCGTCATTCCATGCCCTGGAACCTGAAATGGCCCATGGCTTAGAATGTTATCAACCACTAGTTTAAGGGCCTTGGGAGCAGAAGAATCTTGTGCTGCTTCTTTGAATAAGGGCGGAGAAAACCGAATGGTATGCAATTGCTCCCATCTCCATTCAAAAGGTTCAGGACCGTATAAATCACTCAGATAATAAATAGTTTCTTGCATACTTTTAACCATTATATCTTTAATAGTTTCCACCTCGTTAGTTAACACATTGTCAAATAGCTCGCTGTTAGTCTCAATTAAGTGGGGCATGACCCGGACGGGAATCAGTTCATGTCGTACAAAATGGCGATAGCTATCCTGACCAAATTCATCCAACAAGGTATTTTCAGTAAATCGTAGAAAAAAAACATCAAATATAGATGCCGCGGTAGAATTCTTTGTATAGTTATAGTCCCAGTTTTTCAGATAACTCAGGGCAATGC
Organism: Balneolaceae bacterium; assembly: GCA_018401935.1. Taxonomy (GTDB): domain Bacteria; phylum Bacteroidota; class Rhodothermia; order Balneolales; family Balneolaceae; genus UBA1275. The sequence continues at coordinate 178,231 of JAGYJQ010000002.1, read as the reverse complement.
TAAAATCATACTCTTGTTGGGATTCAATATAGTTAACGATGGTAGGTGTAAGGGATGAGGCAAAATGAGAGTAGACATCGTTTTGAAGCTCGTCTATTTTATCCATGGAAACTAGGCTGTCCATGGTGATTAACTCCTCGATTCGTTGGATGCGTGAAGGGGGTTCCCAAAAACTTGCAATGTAATGGGGATAGGCATCGGTTGTAATTTTATTGTTGGCATTCGCAATCCATCCTTTTTCTGGGTTTATTATTGTAGGCAGTTCTTCAAATGGTATCCAAGATGTCCAATCATAGTCTTTGTCCCAACCTGGTCGTAATAGCAAAGGGTCATGGTTACGAATAGGCAATTTGGCCACGCTAAACATGGCAATATTGCCGCTATTATCTGCATACATAATGTTTTGCCCTGGTGCACCATAATCTTTTAAGGCGTTTTGGAAGGTTGCTATATCCGTGGACCAATTAATCCCGTACATACTTTTAATCTCATGACTAATCTCGTGTCCAGTCCATCGCATAGAAATCACCTGATCCTTCACGATACTTTTAGTAGGGTAAATATCACTAATTACTGGGCCATGTTGGGTTGATCGAACATCAAAAAATTGATCCTCAGAGCCTTTTATTTTAATGCGTTCCCTTCTCACATCAAAAGGTTGATAAGCTAAGCTCTCAAGGGTGTCTCTTCTGTACTGAGCTCGGTCTTGAGGATTCACTATTTCTAAATAGAAATCGGTATCATCGGCCATAATGTTCGTAAAGCTCCATGCCAGATCATCGTTTTGCCCGAGTACAATGCCCGGTAAACCTGCTAGGGTTACCCCAGAGAGATTTCTTCCATCAACATGGGCATGAAGTTCGTACCATTTCCCTGGCATATCTAAGCCTAGATGTGGATCACCTGCCAGGATGGGATAACCGGTATTTGTTTTAGATCCATCAATAGCCCACGCATTACTTCCCACAGCAGACCCACCAATTTCCAATAAATCTCGTCGCTGCCACTCCAAATCTAATAGCCCGAGTAGGGATTGGCTTTCTAACTTGTTTAAGGTAGTGGGAAGACCTTCAGACCAACCTACCATTATAGCCTTTAAATCATCTGCAGGTAGTTTTTGAGACAAATCTTGATACATAAGTTCACTCCACCAGCTCAAATTTAGATCCCAGGCCATTAGTCGAGTTAATCCAATAGAATGAGTAATGGTCCAGGTAAGAGGTGTCATTTCAGTGAGGGCAAATTCAACGGGTAAACGGTCGGTATGTGTTTGAATGAATGAATTCACACCCTTTGTATAAGCTTCTAAAATAGATCTTTCCTTATTGCTTAATTGTTGTTCGATTTTCTTTGCTGTGTGCCAAAATCCTAGTGTGCGCTGGTACTGATCCAATGGAACCAAATCTTCGCCAAAGAACTCAGCAAATCTTCCTTCCATCGCAAGTTGGGAAAGGGTCATTTGCCATAACCGATCTTGTGCATGCACATAGCCCATGGCATAATACATATCAGACTCATTGGTAGAGTAGATGTGAGGCACCCCAAAATCATCCCAGTAAATGTTAACTGGGTCGTTTAAGCTCTTATGTTCACTGATGGATTCGTAATGGGGCAAAGGTTTCCAAAATGTCCAATAAAAAGCAGTAAGTCCCACACCTAAAAGCAGAAGTGCGATGAAAAGAGCAAATTTAACAAGTGTATTCATTTGTACAGATAAAAAGGTTGAATTTGACGGACTATTTGGATAGGATTGATAGGTAGAAAGTAGTGAGTCTGTTTATGAATAAAAATGTACGAATTGCTACAAATAATTTAGCAACGGATACATCATAGTCTAATTCGCACACTTTTAGTACTTAAACATGACACTATTAATTGTACACAAATTCAATGAAAATTGGTGAGGCGCAGATGCATAATCAACACATACATTCCATAACGATTGTTGGAGCAGGTACGATGGGAAACGGAATAGCACATGTCTGTGCATTGGCAGGATTTCCTGTGAAATTAATGGATAGCAATGAAGAGCAACTTAGAATAGCTCTTCAAACGATTGAAAAAAATCTAAACCGGATGGCCGAAAAAGGGAAAATTAACCCGAATGACGTAGCTTCTACTTTAATCCGAATTCAGACGTACACAGATATAAATCAAGCTATAATTGATGCCGATATGGTTTTAGAAGTAGTTCCAGAACATTTATCACTAAAAAAACTGATTTGGAACCAAATAGAACAAGGCATTGACCCCAAGCGCCTCAAACAAACTATATTTGCAACTAATACTTCCTCCATATCCATCTCTGAATTAGCACAAGGGGTAACGCATCCAGAGAATATGATCGGAATGCATTTCTTTAATCCGGTTCCGGTAATGAGTTTAGTTGAACTAATACTTGGGAATAAAACGAGTGAGCAGACCTTCAAAACGGTAGAATCACTTACAAGGGAGCTTGGCAAGATCCCGATCCGAGTCCATGACTTTCCTGGCTTTGTCAGTAATCGAATACTCATGCCCATGATTAATGAAGCCATATATGCTCTACATGAGGGGGTAGCTGAAAAAGAAGCTATAGATCAGGTAATGACCTTAGGAATGGCTCATCCGATGGGACCTCTGCGATTGGCTGATTTTATTGGCCTAGATGTGTGCTTAAACATAATGAATGTACTACATAAGGGTTTTCAAGATGCTAAATATACCCCGTGTCCTTTACTTAGAGAGATGGTAGAAAAAGGCCACTTAGGAAATAAAACAGGACAAGGTTTCTATATCTACGATGTCTGAAGGTATTGCAATGACATTAGTTATGGGAATATGTGAGCTGTTCTCGCACAAAAAAAACTTGTCAGTTGGTATTTTTTTCAAAAATATTTACTAGCAATAAAATAGTAAAAACTTATATGAGGACGATATTAAACGCATTATTAAACATATAAGCTATTGCACTTCAGTCAGTTAACTAATTAATCTCAGAGTTAAAACTGAAAGCGCTTTTTTTGAGAAAGAGCGCATTTTCTTTAGAAAAACGGGGAACTAATGGGTGAAAAGTTTTAGTTATACGTAATGTAAATCTTTAACTAAACGGAGAATACATGGAACTGACAATAGGTCAATACTCCCTGGTCTACAATATGTTGTCGTTTGCAATCGCATCGATGATTTTTTCTGGCGTCTTTTTTGTACTCGCTAGAGACCGGGTAGCCCCCAAGTATCGTATTTCTTTAGTGGTTTCTACTCTTGTAGTAGGGATTGCTGCTTATCACTATCTGCGAATTTTCGGTTCGTGGGAAGCTGCCTACGTTCTAGAAGGCGGTAACTACTTAGCCTCAGGTAAACCATTTAACGATGCATATCGTTATGTGGACTGGTTATTAACAGTACCCCTACTAGTAGTGGAATTATTGTTGGTAATGGGTCTAGTTGGTGCAAAAAAAGAAGGTTTGATTACCAAAATGGTAATTGCTGCGTTCTTGATGATTGCATTAGGTTACCCAGGAGAACTTATTACAGATGAAACTTCTGTGATGGGTATGAGAGGTCTTTGGGGCTTCTTGAGTACACTTCCTTTTGTATATATCGTGTATACATTATGGAACGAGCTAGGTGTTGCAGCTGCTGAAAAAGAAGGCAAAACTGCTGTACTTTACAGAAACATCAGACTACTGCTATTAGCGACTTGGGGTTTTTACCCAATCGTGTACATGGCTCCATTCTTTGGATGGGAAGGTGCTTCAACTCAAGTAGCTATCCAAGTTGGATATTCTATTGCCGACGTACTAGCAAAAGCTGGTTACGGGGTAATGATTTATGCAATTGCTAAATCTAAGTCAGAAGACGAAGGATATGTAATAGCATAAGGTCAGTTTAAGTTGACTTTTTAAAGCCTCATCAGTTGATGGGGCTTTTTTTTTGACCATTCTTTTAATTTTAAAACAGTCAGTTAGGTCGACTGATCACCATCTGCTTTATCAAAAGCTCGATACATTTGCTCCACTACAAGCATGTGAGGTAAGGTGATTACACTGATCAGAGTAAATAAAATAGCGACCAATAAGGCTTCGTCACCAAACGCTTGAACCAGAAAATATATTAGGATGAGCCCTATATATGAGATTGCTGAGAATAAGGCGGTCTCTTTGTAGAACCATCCGAAACCAATTTGTTCATCCTTGCTACTCAAAAAATCCAGCATGGTTTTCGTGTGATTGTATCCGTGCCATAAACCAAAATATAGGGCGAAAGCGAAGATAGGATCGACCAATGAGAAGAGGGCAGGAACCACGAGTGCATCCAAGCTGAGCCAGCTTTTTAGGGGTACTTTTTTAGAAAGTAGGCTACCTAGCAGATAGACACTGGGATACATTACGACAAAAAATAGGCGTAGATCTTCCGTAGTGGTAAAGTTATATACGATAGAAATAAGTGACATTCCAGTTACTGATTCCACAACTCTAGACGTGTAAAAAGGATCGCTCCCGAAGAGAATGAGTCCGGCTATACTCAGCCCTCTAGCCACAATAAATAACTGTTTTAGAAAACCATTTAATGGTAACCGTTCTGTATCGGACTGCCCAAAATGATATAAAGTGAACAACATGAATAACACAAAACCGATAAAGGGTTGGACATACCAAAGCCAGGCGTACACGGCTACTACCAACAAGTATCCTGAATAAAATATAATCTGAGTCTTTAGGGTTTCCTCTTTATGCAGGGCTTTAAAATATATTTTATGATCTAAGGCACCGTGCGGCATACCAATGATTAGAATCGAGGCGGCTAGGGCATAGTAACGGATGGCTTCAAACCAGTCATACAGAAAAAAATTAAGTCCTATAATAGCTAGGCCAACGAAAACTTGTAATTGGATTATTTCGTTGTTGGTTTTAGCATGTGTTGCCATAATAATACGTTTATTCTAATGATTGCGGTTAATATTACTAATCGGTCGTTTAAAACCAAGTTTACGGGCAAGACCTAAGTTATGGAATCTTTGTAAATAACTCGTGGAACGTATCTACAATACATGATTGAGAACAACTCGATATTACCTTACTTAAAATGTAGAATACTACATCCGTTCATGTTTTTCTGGTGAAGTACTTTTTGTTCAATGCTGTTTAACTTAGCCTCATTCGGAATACTTTGTTCGTCCAACAGCTCGGGTATATTAGCCCATTCATTAACCAGGGCGAATCCATTATCGTACCCAATCGAGACGATTTGCTCTTTGCGTAAATTAGTTTGCAGATGTTCTCCTGTGATTTGCACACCAATCTCAAAGAAAAAGCGTTGATTATGGCTAAGTAAACTACGATCAAAATGGGTACTCAACCACTCATTTTCCGGATTAAGTTGCTTTATCTGGGATAGTAAAGACGCTAGATTTTCTTTGGGGATGTAATCGATAAATCCCTCAGTGATAAATAAACTTGCTCTATTGGAATGGAATGCAGGCTGATGCTTAAGGCACTGATCCAGAGCGTTCTTTGTAGCATCAAAGTCATTAAAATGTACCTTTTGGTTCAATGTTGGTAAGAGTTTTTTTTTAAAAGTAATCATGGGTTCAATATCCAATTCAAAGCAGGCACACTCATTTGAAAAGACCCAACCTATGTGATCGATTCCACTTCCTAGAATCACTAACTGTGTGATAGGGGAATTGGAATTCATTAAACGGTCCTGAATGGTTCTATGTAATGCCAATTTTCTAAATACTATATGATGTAAATCCCCCTTGAGTAGCCAATCATCAAGTGCTAACAACTTGGGAATCCAGGCGGCATTCCATGGATCCCTAAAGGCCTTATTGTCTTGAAACTCACATGCGGCGTCCTTCTTCCCCTTGATCTGTGGTGAAATTAAGCGACCAAGTCGATTCATTTTAACTTCAGTAAGATTGTAGTAGGAGTGAACGGAAGCAGGGAAGAGTGGGGCAATCGCTGGTTGTTTTCGTAGTGTAGTGAACTTCGAATACACATTGAACGCGGTTTTAGAGGGAATATTCATACCGAGAGGCGTTTGCTCCATCTTCACAATGACTCATTATATAGACTGACTCAATAGTCAAACAAATTCCAAGGTTGTTGACGAGGTATATCAGCCTTTAGGTGCATTAATTCTTTTTTGACTGGATGTTCAAAGGTTAAGGCATAGGCCCGGAGTGCAAGTGATTTACCAGGGCCGGTTTCCTCTTTCCCATATTTATAGTCACCCCAAAGAGGAAAGCCCATTTTACTAAGCTGAACTCGAATTTGATGCGGTTTCCCAGTCACTAAATCGATTTCGATGAGACTATAATGGGCACTTTGTTTTAGGGTAGTGTAACGTAAAATCGCCGGTTTCGCTCCAGATTTTTTAGAACTAAAAGCTTTGGTCTTATTGGTTTTTGAATCTTTTTTAAGAAAGTGTTCATAAGTGGCTTCTTCAGGGGTTCGTCCATGCACGATGGCCCAATAGGTTTTTTTAAGTTGATGTTCACGGATAAGCTGGGAAATACGCGAAGCGGCTTTGGATGTTTTGGTGAGAACCATTAACCCGCTTACAGGCCGATCAAGACGGTGAGTTAAGCCTAAATAAACATTACCTGGTTTATTGTAGGCTTTTTTCAAATACTGTTTACATAATTCAGTTAGATCGACGTTGTTGGTTTTATCGGCTTGCGATAGCAACCCTGCTGGTTTGTCTATGATCAGTAAATGATTGTCTTCATAAATAATTTCAATATTCGGTGTGGTGCCTGTCCATTTTTTACTGATAGGTTTATGCTTGGGCGGAACAGCTCGTTTTGGCTTCATAAAATAATGTGAGGATTAGGCATGGGTAAATTTCTCAACAATGCTAGATTCTGTTTTTTGGGTAGACAAACTTACCGTTATCAAGCTAAAAAGGTTAACAATGAGTCCATATATACCTTCATGAATGTCCCAAGGCTTCAATTCAGGCCAGAAAAGAAAAATAAGGGTAACAATTATACCACTAATTAAAGCAGTAAGTGCACCAATTCGTGTAGCAGAGGGCCAATAAAACATAGCAAAAACCAATGGGAAAAGTTGCGCCACACCACCATAAGCGCCTAATAACAAACTTACTATATCTATAGAAGAGATAACGGCAAAATAATATGCCAAGATACTTATAAGTAATATGCTCAACTGTATTACCTTTCGTTCTACATTCTTTTGATCCATTGCTGTCCTAAGTTGTGGAAATTTACGCAGTCCATCTCTCACAAAAACAGCACCAGCCGCATGCAGTATTGCATCCCCAGAACTCATTGAGGCAGCTAGGGTCCCCGCACAAACTAGGCCCACTAATACAATAGGTAGATCGATAGTTCTGAGTACATAAGGTAAAATAGTGTCTGCGGGTTCTATTCCCGGAAAGCTAAGGATAGCCGAAAAACCTATGAATAATATGGGTAACAGGAATAGCTGGAAGGTGGGGTATAACACAACGGTTAGTTTCATTGTACGGTCATCCTTCGCCGCAAATGTTTTCATGAAAAAATGCGGCCACATTGAAAATCCAATAGCCGATATCAGTACTGCCGAGCTAAACCCAGCCCAAGACCATGAACTTCCATCACTCTGTAATCCTGGAGCTTGTAACATGTTGCCCAATCCCTCTTGTTGAATTGCTTCAAACATGGGTCCAATTCCACCATGTAATTCTCTGGGTAGGTACAAACCTAGAAACCAAGCAATACTTAACATGAAAATACCTTGAAAGGTATTAGTCCAACCAACTCCCATAACACCACTAAAAAAAACGTACAACAGAACTACCCCATAGGCCATTGCGGCGCCTAGCCAGTAAGGTATTTCACCATCACTTATGGTACTCAGTACTAGTCCAGCTCCTTTCATCTGAAGAGTTAAGTAGGGGATAAGTACTACTACCGTTAAAATGGCTAGAAGTATGGATAAAAATGGACTCTGATAGCGTTCTGAAAGTAGTTCGGCTTGCGTTAGATAGCCATATTTAACGCCCATTCTTCGAGCTCTTGGTCCAAAAAAATAAAGAGGAACCATTCCTAACGTTCCGTAAGCAATGATATACAGAGCAGCAACTCCTCTAGAGTAGGCCCATCCTGGCCCTCCTAGAAATGCAAAAGAAGAAAAGATGGAAGCTCCTAGCACAAAATAAAGGAGCAGTAGATTCATAGAGCGGTCACCCGCAACATAGCCTTCTGAGCTCTTACTCACCTTCAACCCAGGAACAATACCCATTACTAGGCTAAGAAGGAGGTAGCCTATGGATATCCCCACTATGATCCAGGTATCACTCATGATTTGGCCCTTTCTGAAAAGGATTCATGGTTAGTTGTATGTTGTGACAAGATTTTACTTTGCTCTGCCTTACCTAGCACATCTTGACCTTGCTCTGCCTGACTTTGCTCATCCCACAGATGCTCATCCCACAGATGCTCATCCCACAGAAAAAAAGCCAGAAGTCCAGAAAAGCTGAGCAAAAGACAGAACAATACCCAAACAATGGAAAAAGGCATTCCGAGAATGAAAGACTCAATATGTCCAACTAGAGGATAAATAGGCCAGATTAAGGAAAGTTGAATGAGCACTAAAAAGATAATAAACCATCGTACAACCGGCTTCTTAGAAGGATGATGCACCGAATACATTAACCCGTGTTGCTTTTCCGAAATCATGAGATACTTGGTTGCTTCAAAATGTTCATAAAGATAGTAAGAGATTAGCTCGAAAATAGAACAAATTCCTTAAGTTCCAACTATGGAATCCAATACCATAAAAGAAAAAATTGCTCGTCTTCCCCTAGAACCTGGCGTCTATATATATAAGGACGCAAGAGGAAGTATATTGTACGTAGGTAAAGCTAAGAAGCTTCGACATAGAGTCCGCTCGTACTTCCAGGAGCGTAGTATACAATCTGGTCGAATTCAGACAATGGTTCGGAAAATTGCCGACTTAGAAGTTATTGTTACCGATTCAGAAGCGGAAGCACTCATACTAGAGAATAACTTAATAAAGCAAAACCAGCCACGATACAATGTGCTTCTACGGGATGATAAAACCTATCCCTACATCTGTATTACCAATGAGGAACGTCCAAGAGTATTTCCAACTAGAACAGTGATTAAAGATGGGAGTCATTATTATGGGCCATATGATAGCGTTAACGGGATGAAGAGGATGCTCGAGGTTATCCGAAAAGCCTTTGGTTTGTGCACCTGTGCTGTATCCATTAAGACCCTCGACAAAACAAAAAATACGCCCAAATGGCATACTTGTTTTGATGATTACCTTGGAAGTTGTTCAGCGGAGTGGCCCCTATTGCCCTATCAAGCTACCATCGAAAAGGTCACAAAGCTCATTAATGGTAAGACTAGTTTACTCATTCGAGAACTAAAAGAAGAGATGGAGATTGCCGCTCAAGCTATGGCATTTGAGCAGGCAGCCTTCTTACGTGACAGTTTGCAGGCAGTTACAAGGTACAGTGAGCGGATGAAAATGGTCACAGAAACAGAACAAGACAGAGATTTATTTGTGGTAGAAAAACATACCGAAATAAATGAAGCATGTGGGGTACTTTTGAAAATTCGTGAGGGTAAATTAATAGGCAAATTTCACCGCTTTATCAAACCTGCCCAAGGATACTCTCATTCGCAATTACTCCAAAGCTTCATTGAGGACTATTACACCTCTGATCATCATATAACCTTACCTGACGAAGTGTATTTAAGCCACGATTTAGTCGATGAGGAAGTACTACATGGATATTTGCATGAGCATAAATCCAAAAAAGTACCGTTTAAAATCCCCGAGCGTGGAGACAAGGCTAAACTAATTAAGATGGCGGTAACCAATGCAAAACTGCACCTCAACGATCGGGCATTAGCGCTAGAAAAGAGAGAGCGAAATCGAATACCAGCCGCTATTTCGGATTTACATCATTTTTTGAGTCTTAGCCGACTACCTCGCACTATTCACTGTTTTGATAATTCCAATTTTCAAGGTGCTTATCCAGTTGCTTCTATGGTGTCTTTTGTGGACGCTAAACCAAGAAAAACCCAATACAAACATTTTCACATTAAAACGGTTATTGGACCGGATGATTTTGCCTCAATGGCTGAAGTCTTAACAAGACAATATACCAGTGTACTAAAAAATGGAGAGCATATCCCCGATCTTATCGTAGTTGATGGGGGGAAAGGCCAACTGAGTGCAGCAGTGAAGGCATTAAAAGAGATAGGATTTTATGGTGAATGCGAGATCATAGGTCTGGCAAAAAGATTAGAGGAGGTTTTTTTACCGGGTCGAAAAGATGCGATCATGATCCCTAAAACATCCCCAGCGCTCAAACTTTTACAACAGGTTAGGGACGAAGCACACCGATTTGCCATAACCTTTCATCGAAACATTAGGAGTAATAATACAATAGGAAGTGAGCTAACTAATATTGACGGGATAGGTGAAAAAACAGCAAAACAACTTCTAAAAAAATACGGTTCAATTTCTAACATACGAAAATTAGAGGCTCATACGTTAACGGAAGAAATTGGAACTACGAAGGCAAATAAAGTACTTGAATATTTCACTACCAATCATGACCATTAGTGAACTCACATACACATGTGATACTAAGTTGTACCGATGCGCATTAATTTAAATGTATGAACGTACATAATCCCACCCAATCCACCACTAATCGCTCCTCTTTATCGGATAAAGAGTTGGTGTATTTGTATCGCCGCGAGCATGACATGGAGGCGTTTAAAACCCTCTTTAACAGATACGAATCGAAAATTTACTCCTATATTTACAGCATGGTACATAATGCTGAAACGGCGAGTGATCTTTTTCAGGATACCTTTACTAAGGTTATTACTAAAATGGATAAAAACTATAACGAAGAAGGGAAATGGATTGCGTGGGTTATGCGCATAGCTCATAATGCGACCATTGATTATTTGAGAAGGGCAAAAAAATTCGTTCATATTTCCAGTAGCGGTGATGGGGAAGAGAATACAGACTTTTTTCATCGGGTTGCCGATGAAGGGGCGCTGGATGCTTCACAGGTCTATATTCAGCATGAGGACAAAAAAAGAATGTATAAACACATAAGTCGTTTACCTGAGGACCAAAGAGCGGTAGTCATGTTACGACATTACGAAGAGTTGTCCTTTAAGGAAATAGCTGAAATTACTGGTGTTTCAATTAACACGGCTTTAGGACGTATGCGATATGCACTCACAAATCTGAGGAAATATTTTGAAGAAGAACAACAATCAGAAAAAAACCATGCAAGTTAATCAAGCAGATATTATACGGTTCTTAATGGATGAGATGGACCCGTCTGAAAAAATTTCATTTGAGCAAAAAATCCGGTTAGATCAAGATCTACTCATCGAAGTAGAAAGTCTAAAAAAAACGTGGCAGAAAACCAATGCTTACCCGTCGTTTAAAAGCCCAGAGCATGTAAAAGAGGCCATATTTACTAAGGCTGAAGAGTCTATTAATAGATCAAGAAAAAACTGGAATTGGCAATGGATGCAGCAACACAGTTTTAAAATAGCTGCCAGCTTTTTAGTAATGGCTACCGCATTGGTTGCTTGGAATACCTGGATTCCGGCAAGCCAAACAGAGAGTACTAGTTCCTCGAATACACCAATTGACGTTCAACAATCAAACGCACCATTGACGACGACTAAAGATTCTGGTAAAGGAAATGGTGTAAATCAAATAGATGATGAGATTACACCTTGGGTTGACAACAACCATATAATTCGCTTTGCTGGCACAACAGAATTTAATCTTAGCCAATCTCCTGGAATAAATTCTACAGACCAGCAAAACAGTAAGCTGCGTCTTGTGAACGACCAAACAGGATACACCGGGCAAAGTAGAAAAATTTTACTAACTGGAAATACTCCTTAATCACCATTTTCACCCCCTTTAAGCCATAATGTGGATAACTTAGTGTTCCACTGTTAATAAGTATTTTTGGTTCGGTTCAGAGGTACTTTTATATTGAATTTTATTTCAAAGTTTTAATGGTTTAAGTCGTCAATGGGTAAAGTAATTTCTATTGCAAATCAAAAAGGAGGGGTGGGTAAAACTACCTCATCCATAAATTTAGCTGCCAGTTTAGCGGCTATCGAACATCCTACCTTGATCATTGATATTGATCCGCAGAGCAATACCACCAGTGGTTTAGGAATAGATACATCGACGGTTACCAACTCTATCTATGAAGTGATGATTGGGAGTGCTGAAATCAGCGATACCATTCGGCAAACAGAATTAGACTTTCTAGACCTCGTGCCAGCCCACATCAATTTAGTAGGGGCTGAAATAGAAATGATCGATCGCGAGCAGCGTGAACGAATTTTGACGAAAGCTATTTCTGAGTTACGGGATAAGTATGATTTCATCATTATCGATTGCCCACCTTCCTTAGGACTATTGACCATCAATGCATTAACTGCTTCAGATTCTATTGTTATACCTGTGCAATGCGAATACTTTGCTCTAGAAGGTTTGGGGCAATTACTAAACACCATTAAAATTGTACGTCAACATCTAAACCCTAGCCTAGACATTGAAGGCGTGGTATTGACTATGTATGATACCAGAACTAGATTATCCAATCAGGTAGCAGATGAGGTTAAGCGTTATTTTGATGATCGTGTATTTAAAACGGTTATTGCCAGGAATATACGCTTAGCAGAGGCTCCTTCTTTTGGTAAACCCGCTCTACTTTATGATTCAACATCTGTGGGGGCAAAGAATTATCTAGCGTTAGCAGGGGAGATTATAAAGAGGAACAGAAAACTATTTAAAAATAGTCCTGTATTAACTAAATAAAAGGACATGGCGAATAAGAAAGTACTGGGAAGAGGTCTAGGAGCTTTTTTCCCAGATATGGAAGATCAGCATACAAAGAAAAATCCGATTTTAACGGAATCTGCTCAGCGAAAAAGCCTGACTGAACCTAACGATGGGCGTGATTCTAAGCAATCCTCTGGTAGCGAACCATCCACAGTTGAAGGATTTGGTTCCAATACAGAAGTTCAACATGGTCAGGTAGATGTCGTACTTTTCCTTGAACCAGATCACATCCGGGCGAATCCCTTCCAACCAAGGAAAGAATTTGACCAAGAACGATTAGAAGAGTTAGCTGAATCCATCCAACAACATGGACTCATTCAGCCAATTACCGTTCGGTATTTGGGTGATAAACGCTATGAATTGATAAGTGGTGAGCGGCGGCTCAGAGCCTCTAAACTAGCAGGAGTTTCTACCATCCCCGCCTATGTACGACATGCTGATGATGAACAAAGTATGGCTTATGCGCTCATTGAAAACATTCAGCGTGAAGACTTAAACCCACTCGAGGTAGCGGTTGCGTACCAACGACTGCTCGAAGAATTTAATTATACCCAATCTGAGGTGGCAAATAAAGTAGGTAAAAATCGGACAACGGTCACCAATATGCTTCGGCTGTTGAATTTACCCGACTTCATTCAGTTAGCTTTAGCTGCTAATAGAATTAGTGGGGGGCATGCTCGAGCCTTACTCGGAGTTGATTCAACCGCAGAACAACAATCCATACTTGATAAGGTAATCCGAGAGCAGTGGTCAGTTCGTCGCCTAGAAGATCATATTCGAGTCAAAGCAAATGCCTCCGGAGTTCATGCCGAGGGCGGAACGACTACGCCTTCACGTAGAATGGAAACATCTGGAACAAAAAATAGCGCTTTTATTAGTGACATCGAGTCAAAATTACGAAGCGCGCTTGGAACAAAAGTGCAGATGAAAACCTTTTCCGAGGGTGGAGAAATTCGCATAAAATACTTTACAGATGATGATCTAGAGCGAATACTAGTACTCCTTTCATCCTCAGAATAGGAGACGTATGGGCAACGGTAGGCTATTTTTGTTGGCACGAATTGGCTTGGGTTGCTTAATAGGGATGATTCTTGTTCAAGACGTGACAGTTGGGCAGTCTACTGTTGCAAATGAAGGAAGTGCATTATTGTCTCCAATCTGGTATACAACGGCAACTATACCGGTCGTAACGGACACTTTAGATCCGAATCCAATTTCCCCTGAAAATACAATAAGCACGGCAGACACTACTCGCTCAAACGCCACCATTCTTGCCACTACAGACAAACAAGTTGACAGGCTTCCCTACCCAAAACAAATTCTCCGAAAGTCGCTACTACTCCCAGGGCTAGGTCAATATCACAATGATCAACGGTGGAAGATTCCCCTTATTTACGGTCTTATCGGTGGTTTAAGCTACTACAGTGTGTTTTTGACCAAGCAGTATCATGATTACCAAGCAGCCTATTATAACGCTGTCAGCGATAATGATGATTTTCGATTTGGCCCGACTCCTGACAGGCTCCTAGGCGCAAATACAAGCCAATTGAAAAGCAATCGTAATTTTTTACGCAATCGTAGAGATTTTATGTATGTGACCATTGGATTAGCTTACGCGTTAAATGCTGTGGATGCGTATGTATATGCACATTTGTCTACTTTTGATGTATCGGATGATGTAAGTGTACGACCCACACTTGATGTGTACCATCTCGAAGGTAGTGAGTTTGGTATTGAGATGACCGATGCTCGAAAGGCCGTGCCGATGCTGGGGTTTCAACTCGATTTTAAATAACAGTAGATGTATAATGAGCTTATAATTTTATTACGTTCATTCTATCGGGCAGGCATCAAAACACCCTACAACTAATGAACTCCAAATACTTTTTAAAAGCATGGACGAAAAAAAACCATTGTTAATTCCTAATTCATACAAAAATGGATACGATCGCGAGGTTTGGAGTATCTTCAAAATAATGGGTGAACTGGTTAATGGATACGATACCCTGTTTAGAATTGGTCCTTGTGTAAGTATTTTTGGTTCAGCTAGGACCGCTGTTGATGATCCATACTATGAAAAGGCTTCTGAATGTGCCAAGCTATTGACTAAAATGGGCTTCGGTGTCATCACAGGTGCAGGGCCAGGCATAATGGAAGCGGCTAATAAAGGGGCTCAGGAAAGTGGCGGAAAGTCAGTTGGGCTTGGAATTGAATTACCGCATGAACAGGGAATAAACCAGTATGTAGAGAAAGAGTTTGCCCTAAATTTCGATTATTTCTTCGTTAGAAAAGTCATGTTTATCAAGTATTCTCAGGCATTAATTGTATTTCCGGGAGGTTTTGGAACCATGGATGAACTATTCGAAAGTCTAACTCTGGTTCAAACTCAAAAAGTTTCAACCATACCTATAGTGTTGATTGGAAAAGACTATTGGCAAGGCTTGGTATCTTGGATTGAAGAAACGATGATCACTCATGGTACCATTTCTGAGAGGGATAGAGAACTGTTTTTTTTGACTGACTCTATTGAAGAGGGGGTTGCTAGAATACGCACTATGTATGAGCGCGAAGAACCAATGCCCAATTTTTATTTTTAATAAGGTTTCTTGGTTTAATACAATAATAAATAGCGTTAGATTTTTGTTTGGTATCAAGTTTATCAATGAAACAAGGAACCATTTAATCTATTTTTCCTTAATTGAATAAATTGTGTAACTTTTGTCTTGTCTAGAAATAGAATCTAAACACTCCACATCAAAAATATGAAATCTCTCTTTTCTTTTTTAAGCATTGTTCTGATAGCTAGCGCAACGCTAGCAGCACAAGATCAAACCGCAGCCATCACGGCCTACAATGAAGCCCGGGAATTGGCTCAAGCCAAAGACTATTCAGCAGCCATTGATAAGTATACGGAAGCCATTGAGATTGCTTCTCAATTGGGTGAAAAAGGTCAGGACATCAAAAACCGTTCTGAAAAACAAATTCCTAAGCTATATTTCACCATAGCGGTAGATGCGTTTAATGATTTTAGAGGTGGTCCTAGTTTAGAAAAATTAGATGCCGCCATTGCTCTGTTTATCCAATCCGAAGAAATTGGTATCAGCTCTGGGGACACGGATGTTCAGCGCAAGTCTACCAGCGTATTGGCTCAGCTGAATTACCAAAAAGGGCTCATGCTATTTAAACGTGAGATGTTTGTGGAATCCGAAGTAGCCCTTGATGAGGCGATTAGAATTAACCCGAACTATGCAAAAGCATATTACCAAAAGGCTTTAGTTCACAAAAAAAACAGTCCTGAAGATGTGGACGGTATCATGAGTTGGTATGACCAAGCGATAGCTACTGCAATTCGCGTGAACGACTCAGAAGTGGAGCGCCTGGCCAGTCAATCGGCTCATGGGGACTTGTTATTTAGAGGGTCTAAGGCCATTGAAGCGGGTAATCCAACTCAAGCAATCGAGTTGTTAAAGTCCTCGTTAGATTATTTTTCTGAATCGGCCGACAGTTACTATCGATTGGCAGAGGCCTCTAATAAACTAACCCGTTACAATGACGCAGTTAGGTATTCCGCACAAGCATTAGATCTTGAAACTGGTGGAAATACGGATAAAGCTAAAATCTTTTTTGAATTAGGTCTGGCGAATCAAATGCTGGGCAATAAAGGAGAGGCATGTTCTGCATATGAGAGTGCGAGCTATGGCTCATTCAAGCAGCCTTCAGAATATAAGATGGAATATGAACTTAAGTGCGAAAGTACGCGTCCGTAAAACGTGAGCGTTTATATTGTTTGAAGCCCCGTCAAAAGCGGGGCTTTTTTTATTTAAACTCATTCTCACATTAGCTAACTTATGGCCAATAATTCTAATTCTAATAGAGTTGATTTTTTTGAGTTTACTCCACTTTTTATCATTTTTTCACTAATTCTAACTACTAGCTACGCTCTCTTATGAATAATGCGACTGATTTACTATGCGCTCACACCATCCGTACTCTCTCGATGGATGCCGTTCAAAAAGCAAACTCGGGACACCCAGGTATGCCAATGGGAATGGCGGATGTGGCTACGGTTCTTTGGACTAAATTTTTAAAACACAATCCAAAAAATCCGCAATGGTTCGATCGTGATAGATTTATACTTTCGGCTGGCCATGGTTCTATGCTGCTCTATAGTTTGCTGCATCTTTCCGGATATGAATTAAGTATGGATGAACTTAAGAATTTTCGTCAAATGGGATCAAAAACACCAGGGCATCCCGAGTTTGGTATGACCCCCGGAGTTGAAATGACCACAGGTCCTTTGGGTCAGGGATTCGCTACTGGCGTTGGAATGGCCATGGCAGAACGACATTTAGCCGCACGATTTAATACAGATTCTCAGACCTTGATTGACCACTATACCTACGCAATTGTGAGTGACGGTGATTTAATGGAAGGGGTATCCCATGAAGCCGCTTCTTTGGCTGGACACTTGGCTTTGGAAAAATTGATTTATTTATATGATTCTAACTCCATCTCCATAGAAGGCGAAACCGATCTGGCATTCACTGAAGATGTAGTAGAACGCTTTTTAGCCTATAACTGGCAAGTAATTAAAGTAGATGGCCATAATCATGGGCAGATTGAAAAGGCTATTTCACAAGCAAAGGCCAACACTGAACAACCTTCATTAATTGTTTGTACGACTAAAATTGGCTACGGTTCTCCGAATAAAGAGGGTAAAGAATCTTCCCATGGCGCTCCACTTGGCGAAGAAGAAATTCGAATAACCAAGATGGGATACGGGTTGGACCCGGATTCTCATTTCCATGTAGAGCAGCAAGTATATGATGTGTTTCAGGCAAGAGCGGAGATAGGGACTGCATTGGAAGAGGATTGGAACAAGAAGCTGAGGAAATTAGAAAAGGATAGTCCAGGACTATTTGCAGCAATTAATGCTTGGATCCATCAGTCATACCTTCAACATTTAGCGGATGTACTTCCGGAATTTGAGTCTGATCCTAAGGGAATGGCTACTCGAGCTAGTTCAGGAAAGGTCATTAACGCAATCAAAAATACCGTCCCTAATTTAATTGGTGGTTCCGCCGATCTAGGCCCTAGTACAAAAACTGATATTGCAGGCTCAGGTTCGTTTACCCGGTATAATCACAAGGGTCGAACCATACATTTTGGTGTGCGTGAATTTGGAATGGCTGCCGCAGTCAATGGAATGATGTTGCATGGTGGTTTACATGCATTTGGAGCCACCTTTTTTGTATTTACGGATTACCTGCGACCAGCTCTTCGTTTAGCCGCATTAATGCAGCTACCATCTATATTTGTAATGACCCATGATAGTATAGGATTGGGTGAGGATGGGCCTACCCATCAACCCGTGGAACATCTAGCTAGTTTACGGGCTATGCCCAACGTCTTAGTACTTCGCCCGGCAGATGCTAACGAAGTCTCTCATGCCTGGAAAGTAGCCTTAGAACATAAAACGGGTCCTAGTGTCTTGGTGTTAACCCGGCAAGATGTACCTACCTATTCTAGAAATGCCGATAATGCGG
Source organism: Balneolaceae bacterium (assembly GCA_018401935.1). GTDB lineage: Bacteria > Bacteroidota > Rhodothermia > Balneolales > Balneolaceae > UBA1275. Next base: position 159,810 of record JAGYJQ010000002.1, on the reverse strand, counting down.
CCGCATTGGTTGCCAAGGGAGGATATGTGTTATCCGAGGCTGAAAATGGCAAAGCCGAGGGCGTGATTATGGCCACTGGATCAGAAGTTCAGCTAGCCATGCAAGCACAAACGGAATTAGCCCAAAAAGGCATTGGTGTACGGGTAGTGAGTATGCCGAGTTGGGAGCTTTTTGATGCTCAGTCTGTTGAATACAGGAATTCAGTTTTACCAACTGATTTGACTAAACGAGTATCAATTGAAGCAGCGTCTACCTTTGGGTGGCAAAAATATCTCGGGCTTGAAGGGAAGGCCATAGGTATAGATAGCTTTGGAGAATCGGCGCCATTTGAAGAGTTGTACGAACATTTCAACATTACTTCGAATGCAATTGTAGCCTATTTCACCGAGCAGTCCTAATCCATTTCATGGCAGATAAAAAAATCTTATTAATTGACGGAATGGCACTGGCCTACCGTTCACATTTCGCATTCATACGAGCTAATCTAGAAAACAGTGAGGGTATATCCACTGGACCTATCATGGGTTTTGCCAATACCGTGGATAAATTAATAGAAGAGTATGAACCAAGTCATCTCGCAGTTGCATGGGATACGCATGCACCTACCTTCCGGCACGAATGGGACGTGCGATATAAGGCCCAACGTCCACCTCAACCCGAGGAATTACGCGTAGGTATCCCGCTTATTAAAGAAATGCTAGGGTATTGGAACATTCCTAACATCGAACAAGATGGTTTTGAAGCCGATGATATAATTGGGACGCTCGCCTTTTCGGTAGAGGCTGGGGAAGCAGAGGTTTTTTTAGTTACCCCTGATAAGGATTTTATGCAACTGGTTAATGAGCATGTGTGTATGCTTAAGCCCAACAATAAAAATGGGGGCTTTGACCGGATCGATGAAGAAGGAGTAAAGGAGTATTTCGGGGTTTATCCCAGTCAGGTTGTGGATGTTTTGGCCCTTCTGGGTGATGCATCCGATAATATTCCTGGAGTGCCTGGAATCGGAAAAAAAGGGGCACCAAAGTTGATAGAGCAATTTGAATCGCTGGATAATTTGTTGGATCAGGCGTCGACTATTTCAGCTAAAAGGCAGCGTGAAAGCCTAATTGAATGTGCTGATGAAGCTCGTCATGCTCGAAAAATGGTTACCATAAAAACGGATGTGCCTGGAGTACAATCGTGGACAGATTTGGTTAGGGCCGAACCTGATTGGGTTAATTTAGCGGTGTTTTTTTCTAGGATGGGTTTTAGAAGCTTGACCCGAAAATACGAAGAACTTGCCTCAGATGACACTACGCCGGTTGGTTCTGCCTCTTCAAGTGATCAACAATCTTATGGAGGCGACGCTCCTAAAAAGTCGGTGAATGAAGGGGAAACGAATCCCAAAAGTCTGAACTCCCAAAGCGAAGCCTCACAAGCGGACAATGAACACTCACCAACCGAAACGTCCTTAGATCTCTTTGCTGCGAACAAAAAAGCGGCATCCTACAAGGCAAATGAGGTTGAGTATCGCTTGCTTGATAATGAAGTAGATCTGTTAGCCTATTTAGAATCCGTAGATCTTAGTCGACCTTTAGTTGTGGATACGGAGACCGATAGTGCGGACCCATTATCGGCTAATTTAGTGGGCATAGCAATGACCCAAGAATCGCATAAGGCCGTATATATTCCCTTTAATCCTGAATGGAATATCGCCCTGGAACAGATATTAGGGTCTACCGAGCTTCTGGTCATCGCACATAATTACAAATTTGATTATGCGGTATTACAACGACACGGTATTGAATTAAGTGGGAAAATTTTTGATACCATGATTGCGGCCTATCTGATTGATTCCGATCAACGCTTAAAAATGGATGAGCTTTCCTTACGCTATTTACAGTATGAGCCCATTCCTATAACGGAGCTCATTGGTAAGGGCAAAGGGCAGTTAACAATGGCGGACGTTCCTATGGAGGCTCTTGTACCGTATGCGTGTGAAGATGCCGACATCACGTTTCGATTATACACGATATTTTCTGAAAAACTAGAGAGAGACGGCTTGCATGAAGTAGCTTTCAATCTAGATTTCCCTTTAAGCCGGGTACTGGCTCGTATGGAAGCTACAGGGATTGCCTTGGACACTAACCTACTCAAAGAGTTTTCGGCGGCACTCAGTGAAGATATGCTTCGCTTGAAGTCAGCCATTTTTGACCAATGTGGGGAAGAATTTAATTTAAACTCTCCGGCTCAATTAGGGGATATATTGTTCGATAAATTAGGTTTACCGGCTGGTAAAAAAACAAAAACCGGGAAATACTCAACAAATGAAGCTGTTTTATCTAAACTAGCTCATGTGCACAAAGTACCAGAACAAGTTCTTGAGTACCGATCTTTAGCCAAATTGCAATCTACCTATGCTGACGCACTTCCTTCGTTGCTTTCACCCTTTAGCCATCGACTACACACCGATTATAATCAATGTGTTGCAGCAACTGGTCGTTTAGCATCATCAAATCCAAATTTGCAGAACATCCCTATACGCACCTCACGTAGTCGTGAAATTAGGAAAGCGTTTATACCTAAAGAAGGGTACAAAATATTTTCTGCGGATTATTCACAGGTGGAGCTTCGTATTATTGCACATATTTCTGAAGACCCAGATATGATTCAAGCGTTTAAGAGCGGCGAAGACATTCATGCACGAACGGCCAAAGAGATTTTTTCATTGGATAGTCTTGATCAAGTGACCTCCGATCATCGGAGGAAAGCAAAGGAGGTCAATTTTGGGATTCCTTATGGATTAAGTGCATACGGCCTAGCTCAGAATCTTGGAATATCCAATGGTGAAGCAAAAGAGATGATTGACGCTTATTTCGGGCGATTCCCAAAGATATCTTCCTATATCGAATCCGCTAAGGAGTTTGTAAAGCAACATGGGTATGTCAAAACACTTATGGGTAGAAGACGATATTTGCCAGATATAGAATCTAGCAATTGGAATGCGCGAGCATTTGCCGAAAGAGCTGCCATAAATATGCCGATACAAGGGACGGCTGCTGATATTATAAAGGTGGCTATGTTATCCATTGATCAGTGGATCAGGGATGAGAATGTTCAGAGTCGGATGCTCTTGCAAGTACATGATGAATTGATCTTTGAACTTCACGAGGAAGAGAAGGATTGGGTACCTACCACCATTGTTGAAAAAATGGAACAAGCTATTGAGCTACTCGTGCCATTAAAAGTTGAGTGGGGAATAGGGGATCACTGGTTAGCGGCCCATTAATTCCTACACTTACTTCAATATGGGATCGGGTAATACGGCCTTAAGGCTATCCAAATCCTGGTACTAAGGTTAAAGAATGGTAGGGTTAGGAGCATCTCCATAGACCTCTTTGGGGTCAAATACCTTTTCATCCTCTTCGTACACAAGACGTCCATCTGTTTGCTCAAATTTATCTTTAGTGGGTACGCTTCTGTAAAAACATGAGCGATAGCCTACATGGCAACTTGCGCCATTTCCTTGAACTTCTACACGTAGCCAAACACAATCTTGATCATCATCTATACGTAGTTCCTTAACTACTTGGGTTAAGCCAGAGGTAGCACCTTTGTGCCAAAGTGTTTTTCTACTTCTGGAGTAGTATACTGCCTCGCCTAATATGATGGTTTTTTTTAGTGCTTCTTCGTTCATATACCCATGCATGAGTAATTCTCCTGAAAGGTAGTCTGTAGTAACCACTGGAATTAAGCCTTGGGGGTCAAATTTTGGAGCAAAATCGTGGGCTTCTTCCACTTGTTCAATCGAAATTCTTTTTTTAAAGGTAATGTTGGTCATATTAGCCATGTTCAGTTGTGAAAATTATCTATTTATAGGTATGAAAATGGAAATTACTTCCGCTCTTCTTTTGATAGTTGGTTCTTTTTTTTTGTTTTCTTTGACAGAGGAACCGGATCATATCCATGCCCTCCCCAAGGATGACAACTCGAAATTCTCTTTATTCCAAGCCAACTGCCCTTCAAAGGCCCCCATTCTTTTATCGCCTCAATAGTATATTGAGAACAAGTAGGGGTGTATCTACAACTACGCCCCAGATAAGGAGAGATGGCTAGTTGATAAAAGCGTACTAATCCAATGAGTAGGCCAGAGAATACTTGCTGGAACAAATTCATTTGGGTAAAGTGTACCGAGTTCCTTCTTTACTATCCTCTAGTTCGATATTGAGTTCCTTAAGTCTATTCCGAATTATGTCTGAAAGTTCAAAGTTTCTTTCCATTCTGGCTTTGGTCCTTAGATCAATTAACAAGTGAAGTAAATCCTCACTTATATTATCTTTAAAGCTACTATCTGTCTCTTTGGGTTCGCTATACTCTAGTCCAAGTATTTCGGTTAATGCAATGGTAAGCCAATTCTTTAAAGTGAATAGATCCGATGGTGGGAGACCGTCTGCAATGTTCCTCTTTACTTTCTTAGTGTGATCAAATAGGGCAGCAATAGCTTGTGCTGTGTTAAAGTCGTCATTCATTGCGGACTCAAAAGCAGCTTTAAGAGCAGGGAGAGCCTCGTGTGATTCGCCCTCTGTTTGGCCGTTATGCTGCTGTTGCGTATACGCCAAAATACTCTGCAGGGATGCTCTGAGTGATTGAAATCCGGTTTCGGCTGCTTCTAGTGCTTTTTCTGAGAAATCTGTAGTGCTACGATAATGGCTTTGAAGTAAGAAAAAGCGAATCACTTGTGGATCCCAAGAGCGTTTAAGTAGCGGATGAGATCCCTTGAAAAACTCTTCCAGACTTATGGCATTACCTAGAGACTTCCCCATTTTTTGCCCATCTAACGTAACCATGTTGTTGTGGAGCCAATACTTCGCAAAGGACTCCCCAGTCGAACATTCTGCTTGAGCAATCTCGCATTCGTGATGAGGGAATTGATTTTCCAGTCCACCACCATGAATATCAAAATGAGCGCCAAGGTATTTTATACTCATAGCGGAGCATTCGATGTGCCAACCCGGATAGCCCACTCCCCAAGGGGACGGCCACTTCATTAAATGTTGGTCATCGGCTTTTTTCCATAAGGCAAAATCTGCAGGATTACGTTTATCAGAGGCGGTTTCTACCCTTGTCCCACTTGATGCATCTTCGATATTCCGCCCACTCAATTGGCCATACTTAGGAGCTGAAAGTACATCAAAGTACACATTCCCATTGCTAACGTAAGCATGTCCTTTATCGATTAAATCCTCTATCATCGCAATTTGCTCAGGAATATGACCAGTGGCTCTAGGAGAAATATCCGGACGCTGAACGGAAAGGGCATCCATATCTCGGAAATAGGTATAGGTATAGGTCTCAGCTATCTCCATTGGATCGAGCTGTTCAATACGAGCTTTTTTAGAAATCTTGTCCTCACCTTCGTCTCCGTCTCCCACCAAATGGCCAACATCGGTAATGTTCTGAACATATCGCACTTTATAACCTAAGTAGCGTAGATATCGACGAACGATGTCGAAAGATACATAGCTTTTAGCATGACCTAGATGAGCATCACCGTATACTGTTGGTCCGCAGACATACATGCCTACATGGGGAGCATGTAAGGGCTCAAAAAGTTCTTTTTTTCTGCTTAATGTATTGTAAACATGTAATGCTGACGAACTCATACTACTATCATAGTTAGATATTTATTCAGAGGGGGTACGAATAAAATCAATGAATTTTTGTTGTGTATCTTTATCTCTAAATGCACCCCTAAACTCCGAAGTTATGGTGCTACTTGCATGATCTTTAATACCTCTCATAGATACACATAAATGCTTACTGTCAATATAGACGGCCACATCTTCGGTGTTCATTGCATCTGAAATCGCATCTGCAATTTGCAGGGTTAATCGTTCCTGAACCTGCGGTCTTCGAGAGTAATAATCAACTAAACGATTGATTTTTGAAAGACCAATAACCTTTCCTTTAGATATGTAGGCAACATGTGCTTTGCCTATAAAGGGAAGAAAGTGATGCTCACAAAAAGAGTTCACTTGTATGTTTTTTTCAATAACCACATCGGAGTAATCATAGTTATTGTTAAAGGTTCTAGCTTCCGGTCTATTGGCTGGGTTTAAGCCATTAAACACTTCTTTGACGTACATTTTTGCAACCCGCCTTGGCGTTCCTTTCAGACTATCGTCCGCTAAATCCAGACCAAGAATGTCCATTATTTTCGAGAAATGATGTTCTATCTGTTTAATTTTTTCGTCATCACTTAGCTCAAAGGCATCGGATCTAATAGGGGTTAGCTCGGAACTTCCAGCATGGGCCTCTCCCATTTGGTCAAATTCTTCGTGCTGATCTAGGGTATCGATCGGTTCTTTCATAATAATTGGAGGAATTCAGTAATTTGTTTGCAGACCAAAAGAGTTTGCAGTGAAGTACAAAGATACGTTTATTTAGTGAAATTCGTATCGAAAATAACCATCTTCTTTGATCGTAAAGTACTAGGGCTTTCATTATTTACTTATCTTAGTCAACTTTTTAACCTATTAAACATCTGCCACATGCTTCAACATATCGTTCTTTGGAAAATTACAAATGACTACCAAGGCGTTCCCAAAAGTCAATTAATCCAAGAATTCAAAGATAAGTTAGAGCGCTTACCCGATCACATCTCTGATATTGATCATCTGCAGGTCTTTGTGAATGCCGAAGGGGAAGGGGAGCAGGTGAGTGATCTTTGTTTGTTGTCAATGCATGCAGACAAAGAAGCCTTAAAGCGCTACGCCAATCATCCAGAACATCAGAAAGTACTTTCATTCGCCAAAAATATTGTTATCGAGCGAAGAGTGGTTGACGCTATTTCGTAATTATTATTGCTATGTCAGATAAGTATGAAGTCCAAGAATACCCAATAGATGGAATGTTGGATTTACATGCGTTTAAACCCAACGAGATAAACAGCCTAATTCCTGAATATATTACCGAGTGTATTAACAGAAATATCGTAGAAATACGAATAATACACGGAAAGGGTAAAGGTGTTTTAAGAAGGGGAGTCCATGCTATATTAGAACGAGATCCACGAGTGATTTCATTCGGAATGGCCAAAGATCGCTCTTCCTGGGGAGCTACAATCGTACACCTAACTCCAGGTCAGTAAGTTTGTGAAATTAGGTACCATTATAGTGTTAGTCTAAGGCGTATACCCGGACATAATCAATTTCCATGGTAGCAGGAAATATGGAGTCATCTACCCCGTCCAATCCGCCTAAATTGCCACCTACAGCAATATTCATTAAGAAGTAGTGAGGTTTATCAAAGGGCCAATTCTCTTGGTTGTACTCTTCTGGCCTGTTTATAGTTAATAGAACTTGTTCTGGGCCATTTACATAGAATACTAGACGCTCCTCTTCCCAAAGAAGTCCAAAAATATTGAACTCCTCCTCAATATTTGGAAGGGGTACGAATCCTGAGCTTAGCTGTGTGCCGTTCATATGATTATTGGCCTGAGAGTGAATAGTCATTAGAACAGAATTAGGGCTGGAACTTATGTATTCCATTAAGTCGATTTCTCCACAAAGAGGCCATCCAAGCTCCCCAATATTCTCACCGAGCATCCATAGTGCAGGCCAAATACCAGGCCCTTTATATTCGGGCATTTTGGCTCGAATTTCGATTCTTCCGTACAAAAAAGATTCCCGGCTATTGATACGAGCGGAGGTGTAATCACCTACCCGTTGCCCGGGCCCAGTTTTTCTCGCAGTTATTCGAAGCGTGCCATCCTTTACTTCCACATTATCAGAGCCTTGTGGTTGATAATCTTGCCATTCATTATTGCCCCATCCATGATCGCCCGTTTCAAACTTCCATTTGGTGGTATCAATAAAGTCCCCTTCAAATTCGTCGGACCAAATTAGCTTGTCTATACTTGATCCGCCCTCTTCTGTTTCTGGAGTACAATGAATAGCGCTCATAAGGATGACGAGGGAGAGAAATGGTAAAATTTTTTTCATGATCGTAAAACAGCTTAATGGGAGTAATGGCTTGTGATTAGTTAATAATAGATAATTTAATGGTTCAAATACTTTGCAAGAGTTTGGTAAGATTGGGGTACCTATGTAATATAAAAATATATAGGTAGTGAGTAAAAAGGCAATCTATTTAATTTTATTGTGTAACAAAGTAATGTAAACGGACTCCTTATCTATGGATCAAGCTTAACATTGTAATGGTTTTGCTAAATTTTAAGCTTTAATTCGTAACAATCGTATGTACGGAACGTACTAATCGGCCATGCAGCCTTGTAAAAAATCTAACTACTTTTCTATTATGTTTTTATTGAGTTATAGACAGACACGCGGACGAAATCGTGGAACTTTACGGTACAATGCTTTTGCAATCTTGGTATGTGCAATGCTTTTTATCTCGACTGCGGCAGTGTTCGGCCAGTCTACATTGAATGCAACTCGAGTAAACGAAACCAGTACGATAACATTGGATGGTTTTCTGGACGAGGAAATTTGGAAGGTAAGCCAAAAAGCTAATGATTTTGTTCAGTATACACCGGTTGAAGGGGGAGTACCAAGTCAGCCTACAGAGGTTTCGGTAGCTTATGATGATCAATATCTGTGGGTTGGAGTTATGGCCTATGAGCAGAATCCGGACTCTATCGTAGCTCCCATATTTAGAAGGGATGGTTCTTTTTCTTCCGATTGGATTTATATAAACATTGATAGTTACAATGATAAAAGGACCGCCTTTACTTTTGCGGTAAACCCTCGCGGTGTACAAAAAGACGTTTTATATTATGATGACACTCAGGAAGATATTCTATGGGATGCGGTATGGGAAGCAGAGGCCGTCATACTATCGAATGGTTGGTCAGTAGAAATGAAAATACCATTATCCCAAATACGGTATGATGCAAAAAAATTAAATCAACTGTGGGGGATAAACTTTCAACGCCGTATAGCTCGAAACTCAGAAATCAATTTTTGGGCACCTATTTCACGTACAGAGGGTGGAATGGTATCTAGGTTTGGCACACTATATGGTATATCTAATCTCAAGGAGTTTAGTCGATTAGAGGTAACACCTTATGCATCTGTTACAAATATTAAAGAACAGAGAGTGAGTGGTGATCCATATTACGATGTTAACAATATAAGCCAGAGTTTTGGTGGGGATATCAAGTATGGTATCACATCTGATCTTACCTTGACTGCTACGATAAATCCTGATTTTGGGCAAGTTGAAGCAGATCCAGCTACCATAAATTTGTCGGCATTTGAGATATACTTCCCTGAACGAAGACCGTTTTTTTTAGAAGGTGGTGATATCTTTCGTTTTGGTCAAACGCAAACAGACTTCACAGCTGGCAACCCTATTACTTTTTATTCGAGGAGAATAGGGCGCTCGCCTTCGGGTTCGATAGGGGCGTATAATGCATATAATGGCTATTCTATTTATAAAAATGATGATATCGATCAGGTGTATCAGGATAGGCCTAACCAAACCCGAATTGCAGGGGCGGTGAAATTAAGTGGAAAAACACGGAATGGGTGGTCCATTGGGGTCTTAGATGCGGTAACCAGACCAGAAGAAGCGGCCTATACGGTGCGCTTACAAGATGGCTCACAGCAGTCAGGAGGCATGTATCCAATCGAACCCCTTGCAAACTTTTTTGTATCTAGAGTAAAGAAAGATTTTAACGAGGGAAATACGATAGTTGGAGGATATGTAAGTAGTGTAAACCGTTCTATTAAAAATACTTACTTTGAACAGTTTATGGCAAATTCAGCTTATTTAGTGGGTACGGATTGGGAGCACTCTTGGAAGAATAGGCAATGGATAGCTAGTGGAACTGTTTCTTACAGTAGGGTAAATGGAGGCGAATCATACATAACAGCGTTGCAACAATCTCCGGCTAGGTACTATCAGAGGGTAGATGGTAGTTCCTTTTCAGTGGATGAAACAGCCACTTATTTAGATGGTTTTGCAGGTGAATGGAGTCTGAAAAAAGCATCGGGGGAGCACTGGACTGGTTCACTTACGTACTCGATAGTGACGCCGGGGTATGAAACGAATGAGATTGGATTCCAAAACAGAGCAGATTACAAAGCGTTGGCAGCTGCCGTGCAATATGCTGAGGTCGCACCTAGTATGGGTCGTTATTTTCAGGCCTGGCATTACTACCTGATAGGTTGGAATTTTGATGGAGATGTTGGTAATCAAGGGTCTAATATGGGTTTTTATTGGATGTTTGATAATCAATGGTCATTAAATGTAAACGCTGATGCAAATTATGGACGCATAAGCGACCGATTGAGTCGCGGCGGACCTATTATGGGGTACAATAATGATATAGGTATTAATGCTAATCTTACTACCAATCAGTCGAAAGTGTGGAGCGTGCAGTTAGGGCAATATCAGCGTCGTGATGTAGCCGAAGAATACGATAGTTACTATTGGATGAATTTTAATTGGCGGCCCCGATCTAATATTCAACTTATTTTTGGGCCCGAGTTGAGCTATGAGTTGGATCAAGATCAATATGTGACCACTATCGAAAGGAGAGTTATAGACCCTGACGCTGAACAGACCTACGGGTATCGATATATTTTTGCAACGAATAAAAGTTCAAATTTATCCGCTAACATCCGTTTGAACTGGACATTCTCGCCAAAAATGACCTTAGAAACCTATATAAGGCCTTATGTGCAGTCGGCGCGTTTCTCTGGTTTTGGTGAATTGAAACAAGAAAGAACCTTTGACTTTGACTTTTATGGTGTAGATGAGGGAGAGCTAAACGATTTGGGAGCAGGCTTGTATGAGGTTAGTTTTGGGAATGAAGAACCCACATCCTTTAGATTTTATAGACCTGATTTTACCTATACAGCCCTCCAAGGTAATGCAGTCTTTCGCTGGGAATATAGCCCAGGGTCTACCTTATTCTTTGTTTGGCAACAACAAAGGGATGGGGTTTTAGGAAATGGACTAATGGATATTTCCAGGGATTTTGGTGATATGTTCGATCACAAGCCCATTAATATTTTTCTAATAAAGCTGAGCTATTGGTTTGGGTTGTAATTCCTGAGTTGTTATAACATTTTTTAGCGAAGAAGATGGGTCTTTGTTCGTATATTTAAACAGATACCCAACCAGGGCATATTCTATTAAACTCAATCATCTAAATCCTTTGTTATGGATATGCAGTCAAGAACTTACATAGAAAGTATACCAACAGTCGAAGCTGATTTTATGCAAAAGGTCTATTTGTGGATGACTTTTGCCTTAACTTTGACGGGCTTTGTAGCCTATCGCACCACTCAATCTGAGTTTTTGTTAGAACTAATATTTAGCTCTTCTTTTGGCTTTATTGGGTTAATTCTGGTTGAACTAGCTCTGGTATTTTGGATTTCGTCAGGTATTCAGCGAATGTCTTCTAACATGGCAATAGGTTTGTTTCTTTTGTATTCGGTATTGAATGGGCTTACTCTTTCCGTGCTACTTATTGCCTATACTGGAGCTTCCGTCGCATCAACATTTTTTATAACCGCAGGTATGTTTGGGGCAATGAGTGTATACGGCTATACCACTAAGCAGGATCTTTCAAGCTGGGGAAACCTCCTTTTTATGGCCTTAATAGGGCTTATTTTAGCAAGCGTTGTTAATATCTTTTTGCAGAGTTCGGGACTTTATTGGCTCATTAGTTATATAGGTGTCCTTGTCTTTGTTGGGCTCACAGCCTACGATACCCAAAAAATTAAGCAACTTGCCGCTCAAGTGATTGTGGAATCAGAAGAGGGTAGAAAGGTGGCTATTTTAGGGGCACTTACCCTGTATTTAGATTTTATCAACATGTTCATTTTTATGCTCAGAATTTTGGGCAATAGGCGATAAATGGTCGAAAAAACATCACAAATGACGACGGATTCGTCAATCGATTCGCCTTCTTCTGTTGAGAGGGTACAAAAACAAGGTTTTTGGGATAGACTGGGCATAGGGCTTTCCTCGGTCTGCGCAATACATTGTTTGTTGGTCCCAGTTTTCGTCTCATTAATACCATTATGGCCTGCCTTAGAACATGTACATGAATTTACTCATTTGGTATTCTTTTTAGCCATTACACCTACGGTTGTCTTATCACTTAGACGGTTACATGCCAATAGATGGGTAAGCTTTTATTTAATCTTTGGTACGCTCATTATATTTCTGGCGTGGTTTTTTAACAGTCACCTTGGGGAATATGGCGAGGCTGGGGTTACTCTCATTGGGAGTTTACTTCTTATCACTGGTCATTGGATTAACTACCGTGCGAAAGTGCGCTGCAAAATTTGATGATAAAGCCCTAATCGGATACTCGTAACGTCATCAACCAGCGTTCACAAATAGACGCCTTTCAATCGGTTTACACAGTGATAAGCTTAGCCAAGCAACTGGCCATCTTCTTAGCTTTATCAATGCTACTGTCAGATTGAATAGACGGCGAAACATGATAAACGCTTCTGTTTTGTGGTGTTCCCAACAGTTTATTTGTCTTTGTTAGTATCTCATTTGCTAAGCCCCATGAAAGCGTAACCCCAGCCCCACCTAATCCATAAGCATGAATATGGGGCAGATCCCTGGAGAAATCCACTTTAAAACAAAGCGATGAATTAGGTCCTAAGTAACGGTATCCAAGTAACTGCGACTTAATTTGGGAAGCATCTATAGTCGCATTTGTGCTATGTTCAATAAGAATTTTGTTACGTTCAAAAATAGCAGAATAGGGCCATTCAAGGCTGCTTTCTATGGGATCACAGGGCATGAGCAGGTCATCACCTATCCATTTCCCCTCGATCAAATGACCAGCAATTCGACTGCCGCCAAGAATCATAGAACCGCTTCGATTATAACTGTATATGTCTTGAGCTTTCCCATTCAGCGTGCTGTATACCTTAGTTGGAGGGGTATAATTATATGAGAATAGCTCGCCGTCTGGATTACGCAATGTTGGACCATTTGAAATTTCTATTAAGTGACCTTTAAGTAAACTAAGGGGGTTATTGTGTTTTTCTTCGAAACCAGAACCACTAGCCAGTATCGCTAAGGAATACTCACTGGCGGGGAACCGAGAATCTATCTGCGATAAGTCAATAGTTTCGATCGCTAAAGGAATTTCAAGGGCGTTAAACGTATTTAGTAAGGCCTTCCAATAAAATGGCCAGTCAACGAAAAACATGGAGGATTTCCACGCTCGTGATAGAGGATTATCTGGAAGGTGGGGAATGAAAAAACGGCCATTCACGGGTAATTCAGTATAGCCTGTTAACCATGGCAAATAGCTAGGATTACTCTTAGGAGCTTCAGAAAACACTTCATAGTGAATTTGGCGATGAATACCTGGGAAATTATGCTCAAATAAGGGATGATAAAACAAGATTGAGCTTAGGAAAAGTTTTTTTGAAATAGGGCTTTGAACGGAGTGAGGAAGAATGGAGGCTGCGGGAAAGGAACTGGCAAAAAACGGGTTCTTATGATCAATTATGGGGTATTCTCGAGAAAATACTTGAACGTTGTACCCAGATAAACGAAGAAGAATTGCCGTCGTTACTCCAGTTACGCCGGCTCCAACAATAGCAATTTTTTTTAAACTCATACCTAAAATTACCTTATTTTATTCCTTACTCATTATCATCGAAGTTACTATTTCAGACAATATCATGTCAGACAACACTACATTAGGCACTGCTACGCCAGAGATTATCCTACCCGAGGTAGAGATTAATCTTTTTACCCCCAAAAACCCAACCACGGCAACCATTGCTGAGAATTATATTTGTACGGACGATTCTAGCCCTAACGTTATCCGCCATATCACCATTGATCTTTCAGGCTCAGGCCTAGAGGGAGTATTTAGATCAGGGCAATCTATAGGTATACTACCACCGGGAGAAAACGAAAAAGGTAAACCACACAAACTAAGATTGTATTCGGTTTCTTCGCCATCAAAAGGAGAGAAGGGGGAGGCTCACCTTGTTTCTACTACTGTCAAGAGAGCAAATGAGGAGGTAGACGGTGTGTTTTATACCGGGGTTTGCTCCAACTATTTGTCCAATTTGAAGCCTGGGGACTCTCTTCAGATTACGGGGCCTAGTGGAAAGCGTTATTTATTACCAGAAAATGCAGAGGAATTTAATTTTGTTTTTTTTGCAACAGGCACGGGTGTGGCCCCCTTCAGGGGCATGATCATGGAGTTAATTGAAGCAGGTCATAAGGGTCAAATTGTGTTGGTATTTGGATGCCCATACCGTACGGATCTACTTTATAAAGACTATTTCGAAGGTTTAGATGCTGCTCATCCAAATGTTCATTATCTGACCATGATTTCTCGAGAAGATCTACGAGAGAATGGGTCCAAAAAATACGTTCAAACAGCTATTGAAGATTATTCTGATCTACTAGCGCCTATTTTAGGTGCGAATAACACCCTAGTCTACTTATGCGGGATGAAGGGAATGCAAACCGGCATTTACGAACAGTTAGCAAAGCAAGGGTTTCTAGATTACTTGAGTGTACGTGGTGAATTAGCGGATAAAGATCCAACGGAATGGACTTGGGAAGAGCTAAAAACTCAGGTCAAACCATCAGAAAGAACCTTTGAGGAAGTATATTAGACTGTTATTTCCCAGTTTGACTCACCCCGCCTGAAACAATAAGTCGCATGGCTTGTGAAGGATCCATGTCCATGGGGTAGACTCTAGATGCATCAACCAGAAAGAGATTTCCGGAAAAGTTGTAGGAATGAGGGCAGTAAACGGCGGTTAATTCAAAGGCATCGACGTTGAAGTGTTCCTGGGTAATGAATCCGATTCGGTAGGGACCGTCGGCGCTTAGTTGAACGAGTACAGGCCGGTCAAATTTTTTCTTTTCGCCCACAAATGCTTCGGTTAGATCTTTGAGGGAATGATAGATAATACTGATGATGGGTGTTTTGGTCAGTATTTTTTCGACGAATTGGATAATGGGTTTGGTCAAGGTAATGGAAAAAATCAGACCAACGGCTACGATAATAGAAAAGGAAAGTACAATTCCGAGACCCGGAATAGACTGAGCCCAGTCTCCTGGGATCCAACTTGAACTTAGTGTGTTTAGCCAATCGATCGATAAACCCGTAACTAATATGGTGGCCCCTAAAGGGAATACAACTAGTAGGCCACGGAAGAAATACGTAAACAAAGATTTCATAAAATTGATGCTCATTCGTTGATTTTCACATAATATAGTTAAATATAGGCGAATTAAGCGGGGATTCGGCTATGTGTCTGATAGGTATTTTTTCTATCTTCCTGCATTAATTAGCATGGTATTTGTATGAATGTAATTGTATAAATGAATTCATATGAATAATCATGACCTAACTCACACATCATTCGAATGGCTTTTAAAACTTCCTCTGAAATACGGCAAGATTTTTTAGATTTTTTTAGTGCCAAAAATCACGCCATAGTATCCAGTTCGCCGGTTGTTCCGGCGGATGACCCTACATTGTTATTCACGAATGCAGGGATGAATCAATTTAAACCTCTTTTTTTAGGTGAGCAAAAAACCTTGGCTTTTGAGGGCAAAGAATGGGCGCGGGCAGCCAACACCCAGAAATGTATCCGGGTTAGTGGTAAACATAACGATTTAGAAGAGGTAGGGCATGACACCTATCATCATACCTTGTTTGAAATGTTGGGGAATTGGTCTTTTGGGGACTACTTCAAAGAAGAGGCTATCGCATGGGCTTGGGAGTTGCTGGTAGATCGCTGGGAGTTGGATCCTTCTCGGTTGTATGCCACCGTCTTTGGTGGAGATCAAGAGGACGGTTTAGAAGTAGATCAGGAAGCCATTGATTTGTGGAGAAGTCAAACAAGTATTGATCACGCACATATTCTAAAATGCGGAAAAAAAGATAACTTCTGGGAAATGGGGGAGACAGGGCCTTGCGGACCTTGTTCGGAAATCCACATTGACTTGCGATCGGAGCAGGAGCGTGCAGAAGTAGATGGGGCCAGCTTGGTGAACAAAGATGATCCAAGAGTCATGGAGATTTGGAACCTCGTATTTATACAGTTTAATAGGTTGAAATCAGGCGAGCTACAAACCCTTCCGGCTAAACATGTGGACACCGGCATGGGGTTTGAACGAATTTGTGCAGTTATGCAATCCAAAACCTCAAACTACGATTCAGACGTATTTAGTCCGCTCATTCAGGCTATTTCCAATCGTGCAGGCATACGCTATGGAGATGATGAATATACCGATATTGCTGTTCGTGTGATTGCCGATCACATTCGCGCGGTAGCTTTTAGCGTGGCTGATGGGGCCTCTCCCTCTAATGACGGAAGAGGGTATGTGGTTCGCAGGATATTGAGGCGAGCCATTCGATATGCGTGGGATCGTTTGGGTATTAAAGAGCCCTTTCTGTTTGAATTGGTGCAGGTATTGGGGCAGCAATTTTCAGAGGTCTTCCCTGAGCTGGTAGCCCAACAGGCCTATGTAGAAAAGGTGGTGCACTCAGAAGAAAAAAGTTTTATTAGAACCTTAGGGCAGGGAATCGCACTGTTTGAGCAAATGACAGAGCATAGCGAAGTACTCACTGGAGAAGATGCATTTAAGCTGCATGACACCTATGGATTCCCTATTGATCTAACCCAGTTGATGGCAAGAGAGAAGGGATTACGGGTCGATGTGGCCGGCTTTGATGAGCGGATGAATGAGCAAAAGACTCGGGCTAGAGCGGCTGGAGCTTTTTCAGTGGATCATAACGAGAAAGGGCAGTGGAGCTGGGTTGCGGGGAAAGTAGCCCAATCGGAATTTATAGGCTACGATCAGCTAAGTATTATAACCAGTATTATAGCTTATCGCGAAGTGGAAGATACTTTTCACCTATTGCTTGAAAAGAATCCCTTTTATGCTGAAGGAGGTGGACAAGTAAGTGACAAAGGACTATTGAAACAATTATTGAAACCAGCGAACGAAAACAATGAAGCCGATCAAGAGTATACGGTCATTGATGTTCAAAAAAGTCCTTACGGGTCGGTTTTGGTCGTGCAGCAACTTCCTGCCCTTGATCAACCGGTAGAAGCCACTGTGAATAGAGTCTCTCGAGAGTATACCTGCGCTAATCATTCTGCTACTCACTTATTGCAAGCAGCGCTAATTAAGGTCTTAGGTCCGCATGTAGCTCAGAAAGGTTCGTTAGTTAATCAGGATTATCTTCGTTTCGATTTTACTCATTTTGAAGCTATGACTAAGCAGCAGCTCTTAGAAGTTCAAGCGCTGGTTAATGAGAAAATAAGAGCGAGTATACCATTAGAAGAGGACAGAGAAATCCCTATTGAGCAGGCAAAAGAGCGGGGAGCCAGAATGCTTTTTGGTGAAAAATATGGTGATAAGGTTCGTGTTATCACCTTTGATTCTGATTATTCGATGGAATTATGTGGTGGAACACATGTTCAGAATACCGGGGAAATTGGGTTCTTCAAAATAGTGCATGAAAGTTCTGTAGCAGCAGGTATTCGTAGAATCGAGGCACTAACGGCTTTTGGGGCTGAGCAGTGGGTGGCAGAGCAAGAAAGCAAGTTACAAACTGTAGCTAATCTATTGGGCACCTCCAATGAATTTGCGGAATCTATTGAGCGGTTGCAAGCCGATAAAAAAGAGCTAGAGCGTAAAGTTGAAGTCTTGGTTCAAGCAAAAGCTATTGCTAGTCAACAGGCTCTTATGAACACGGCAGAACAATTGGATAACGGTATTAAATGGGTTTGTGGGCATATTGAATCCTTTGATATGGATACTCTTAAAAATATGGGGTACAGTATATTAAATGAATCACCTAAAATGACAGTTAGTACTGTATTTACGCTTGACGAAGAGTCGGGTAAAGTGTTGATACTGGCGACTGTTACCGAGGACCTCATTCAAACAGGATTGAAAGCAGGGGCTATTGTTGGGAAATTAGGACGAATCATTGGCGGCGGTGGCGGCGGTCAGCCTAGTTTAGCTACGGCTGGTGGATCAAAACCCGAAGCGATACCCGAGGCTGTAAAGGTAGCTAAGAGTATATTGATAGGGGATATCTAGAATTTTTCCAGTCCGGGCATCAACCTAATTAATCGTACTTTTTTACCCCCGCATAATTTTGATGAAAATTCGGTATATTGTCAAACTATAAAAAAAGTGATTACAAAAAACGTGATTACATAAGTGAGTAAAAGAGTGAACAAACCTGCGTTTGTACAATATTCTGAAGCACATATTAGAAACTTAAGCATCTACTTATTACCGTAAAACACTATAGCATGGCGAAAAAAGCAACTTCTGATATCCGATTTGCTCCAACAGGTATAGAGAGCCCTGAAAAAGGTGGAGTCCAAAAAGGGGTAGATTTACCTGCAGCGACTAGAAAAAAGCATAAAAGCTTAGGCTTAACTGCCCAGCAGCTCAAAGATATGTACCATCAAATGTATTTGCAGAGACGATTTGAAGAGCGGGCAATGCAACAATATCAAAAGGGTAAGTTTGGAGGTTTTTTGCACCTATACATTGGTCAAGAGGCTATATCAACCGGGACAGTATTTGCTTTCAATAACGATGATGATATAATAACAGCCTATAGGGATCATGGATGGGGCCTTTGTCGTGGTATTAGTGCGAATGAAGGAATGGCAGAATTATTTGGTAAAGCTACCGGTTGCTCTGGAGGTAAAGGCGGCTCAATGCATTTTGCTAACGTAAAGGAGCATTTTTGGGGTGGCTATGGCATCGTTGGTGGTCACATACCCATCGCAAGCGGTCTTGCTTTCGCCAATAAATATAATGCCAATGGACGGGTTTCCGCCTGTTTTTTCGGTGACGGTGCCGTTGATCAAGGCGCATTGCATGAGACCATGAATTTGGCTCAATTATGGAAACTCCCCACTATATTTGTGGTTGAAAATAATGGATACTCCATGGGGACGGCTGCAAAAAGACATACCGTAGCAGAAATTGTTGATCGTGCTAAAGGCTATGGCATGAAATCGGCGGTGATCAATGGAATGGATGTTTTTTCTGTGTATGAAAAAATGAAAGAGATTGCCGACGACGTACGTGAACATTCAGAACCTTGGTTTGTTGAAATTCGTACCTATCGTTATCGTGGTCATTCTATGTCCGACCCCCAAAAATATAGAACCAAAGAAGAACTAGAGGAATATCAAAATATAGATCCTATTGAGCGATTAAAATCGTACTTGATTACAGAAAAAGTGTGCAATGAGGCTGAGATTAGCTCAATAGAGGAGGGCATAGAAGAGGAAGTTCTGGCAGCAGTTACCTTTGCCGATGAGTCTCCATTCCCAGAAGAATCCGAGTTATATACCGACATGTTTGTCGAAGACAATCCTTATTTTCACGTTTAAAAGTTTATTACGATGGCAGTTTTACAATTTAGAGAAGCACTTAAGCACGCAATAGATGAAGAGATGGCTCGCGATGAGCGAGTCTTTGTTATGGGTGAGGAGGTTGCAGAATACAATGGAGCGTATAAAGTTACCGAAGGTTTGTTGGATAAATACGGATATCGACGAGTCATTGACACTCCCATTTCGGAGTTGGGTTTTGCTGGCCTTGGAGTTGGGGCCGCTATGAATGGCCTTAGACCTATTGTTGAGTTTATGACATTTAACTTTGCGGTGCTGGCTGCTGATCAGATTATCAATCATGCAACCAAGGTAAAATACATGACAGGTGGCCAAGCAGATTGTCCCATCGTTTTTCGAGGGCCAAATGCTTCAGCTGGACAGTTAGGCGCGACTCACTCGGTAGCCTATGATTCTATGTATGCGCATTTCCCAGGACTTAAAGTCATTTATGTTTCTGAACCTAATGACGCGAAGGGACTCTTGAAGTCAGCTATTAGAGACCACAATCCAGTTATCTTTATGGAATCTGAGCAGATGTACGGATTAAAAGGCGAGGTTTCAGATGAAGAAGATTTTATTATACCGATTGGCAAAGGAAAAATTAAACGAGAAGGATCCGATGTCACTCTCGTTGCACACGGTAAGATGTATCATATAGCGGTTCTGGCTGCAAAAGAATTAGCTAAAGATGGAATTGAGTGCGAAATTATCGACCCAAGAACGGTTAAACCCTTAGATTTAGAATTAATACTACAATCAGTTAAAAAAACCAATCGATGTATTGTTATTGATGAAGCACATCCTTTTGCTGGTTTTGCCGCTGAAATTGGATTTTTAATTCAACGCGAAGCATTTGATTATTTGGATGCACCGGTACTAAGAGTTTGTTTACCGGATGTAAACGCACCATTTTCAAAACCGTTATTCGACTCATGGTTACCCAGTCCAAAACAAATTATCGACGCTGTTAAACAGGTGAGCTACTAATATAAACATTGCAAAAACTAAGCTATGGCCATTAAGATTGAAATGCCCAAACTAAGCGATACCATGGAAGAAGGGGTTATCGCTAAATGGAATGTAAACGAAGGAGATGCGGTATCTGCTGGTGATATCATCGCCGAAGTAGAAACCGATAAGGCAACTATGGACGTGGAAGTATTTGATGCGGGTACTATTTTGAAGATTGTACCAGGAGAAGGTGATGCGGTGCCACTGGGTGGGCTCATTGCTATCATTGGTGAAGTGGGCGAAGATATTTCGTCTTTGTTAGAGGATGATTCTAATTCAGCAGCGACTGATTCTGTTCCTGCGACTAAAGAAGATAATGCCACGACTACCGAAAAGGCAGTGGATGCCCCAGCAGTCGTTGTAGCCCCATCATCAGGGGATGGTCGAATTAAGGCAAGCCCATTAGCTAAAAAAATCGCGGCAGACAAGGGCGTTGATTTACACAGCATTTCTGGTTCTGGCCCTGAAGGACGAATCGTTAAAAAAGACGTAGAAACCGCTCAGAATGCAACTTCAAGTACCCTTACTCGACCCGGAGCCTCTGTACCCGTTGCTTCATCGACAGCGAAGAGTTTTGCTTCTCTAGCTTCTCAAGAAGTAAAAGTCTCCCAAATGCGTAAAGTGATTGCAAAGCGCCTATCGGAAAGTAAGTTTACCAACCCGCATTTCTACGAGACCATAGATATAGACATGAAAGCTGCTATTGAAGCAAGAACGCAGCTTAAGGATAAGTTGGACATCAAAGTTAGTTTTAATGATATTGTAGTAAAAGCCTCAGCGGTTGCACTATCACGACACCAAGCTATTAATAGTTCTTGGATGGGAGATACCATTATTGAGCATGCTGACGTACACATTGCGGTCGCAGTAGCTATTGATGAAGGTCTTATGACACCGGTACTTAGGCATGTAGATCAAAAAGGACTGATTCAAATTTCTTCAGAAACCCGTGAATTAGCAGGCTTGGCAAGAGATCGTAAGTTAGCGCCAGAGCAAATGGAGGGAAGTACATTTACTATTAGCAACTTAGGTATGTTTGGAATAGAGGAATTTACCGCGATCATTAACCCTCCAAATGCTTGTATTCTTGCCGTTGGTGCTATTAGAGACGTTCCTGTTGTGGAGAATGGTGCGGTTGTGCCAGGTAAGCGTATGAAAGTTACCTTATCCAGTGATCACCGCATTGTTGACGGGGCTAAAGCCGCTGAATTCTTGAATACACTTCGTTCACTTATCGAAAATCCACTTTCGATGTTACTCTAACTTTCTATGCTTAAAGGCGTTATACTTGCGGGTGGAACAGGCTCTCGTTTATATCCTCTAACAAAGGTCACCAACAAGCATCTATTACCAGTTGGCAATAAACCGATGATTTTTCATCCAATTGAAAAACTCACTGGTCTTGGTATACAGGATATTTTGATTGTCACCGGCACCGAACATATGGGTGATGTGGTGAATTTATTGGGATCTGGTGCCGAGTATAATTGCCGGTTTACCTATAAGGTTCAGGATCAAGCCGGAGGAATTGCACAGGCGTTGGGATTAGCGGAGAACTTTGCCGGACAGGATCCTATTGTGGTCATTCTGGGGGATAACATTTTTGAAGACGATCTCACTACGGCTGCTCGCACATATACAGGTAACGGTGCTATGATTTTGCTTAAACAAGTACCCGATCCTCAACGATATGGTGTTGCTACACTAGACGGTGAAAGGGTGATAGAAATACAGGAGAAACCAGAAAACCCACATACATCCTTTGCGGTTACAGGTATATATTTTTATGATTCTAGAGTGTTTTCAGCCATTCGAGATTTAAAACCATCGAAAAGAGGAGAGTTGGAAATAACCGACGTGAACAATTATTACATTCAACAGAATCAGATGAGTAGTGCGCTGTTAGAGGGATGGTGGACCGATGCAGGCACTCCTGAATCCTATCGTTTAGCAAATCAATTGACGATGGAATAATGAAGTTATTGGTAACGGGTTCTGGTGGGCAACTTGGTAATGGATGGCAAAGGAGCCTAAAAGACCATTCTAGCATAGACTACGTAGCCCTCAATAGGGAAGCACTTGATATTTGTGATGAGGCGAGCATTGCTAAGGCACTCGATTCGTATAAACCCGATGTATGTGTCAATACCGCTGCTTACACACAAGTCGATAAAGCAGAAACACAGACCGAGGAAGCGTATCGTGGGAACGTGTTAGGTCCTAAATTGTTGGCCGAAACTTGTGCTGTGAGAGGGATTCAATTGGTACACTACTCCACTGATTATGTTTTCTCGGGCAAACTCACGGATAGGGAGATATTTGAAGATGGATATCCTGAGGATGCTCCAACTAACCCAGTCAATAATTATGGCGCCACCAAATTGGAAGGTGAGCAGGCTGTATTGAAGGCATTACCTTCTGCATTGGTTCTTCGTGTTTCCTGGTTATGTGGATTGGATGGAACTAATTTTGTAAAAGCCATTATTAATAGGGCTAAGACCTTGGGGGAGCTCAAAGTGGTTAATGATCAGTTTGGAGTTCCTAGTTTTGTGCCTGATGTGGTAGAGCAGAGCCTGTTTTTGATTCAATATAAGCAATCGGGCTTATTTCATTTGGGTAGTGACGGTTGTACTAGCTGGTATAATTTTGCCAAAAAAATTGTGGAGTATGCTCAATTGGATGTTCCGGTCGAAGCGGTAGGTAGTTCTGCCTTTCCAACGGTGGCCAAACGTCCCCATTTTTCTAAGCTTGCTACCAAAAGACTGAACGATTTGGGAATGCCGATACATTCTTGGGAAATTGGTTGTAAAACCTTAGTATCTGCTTTAAATGATGAGTAATAGGAAGATATATGCACATTCATGAAACCTCACTATCTGGTGTTAAGTTACTTGATCTGACTGCTTTTGAGGATGATAGAGGGTACTTTAAAGAAACATATCGAGGAACATGGGCAGCCGATTTAGGACTGGTTAATGCGTTTGTCCAAGACAATATTTCTAGATCCTATCAGGGTACAATTCGAGGACTACACTATCAAAAAGAACGCCCTCAAGCCAAGCTTGTACAGTGTATTAGCGGTCGTATTTTAGATGTAGCCGTTGATTTAAGAAAAAAATCGGCTACTTTTGGACAGTATTACTCGGTAGTTTTATCCGAAAAGAATCACAAACAGTTGTATATTCCTGAGGGATTTGCACATGGATTTTCTGTATTGTCGGATCAAGCGATTGTCCATTATAAGTGCTCCCGATATTATGATAAAGCCTCCGAGCGTGGTATCCGCTGGGACGATCCTCTAATCCACATTGACTGGGAAATAAGCAAACCCATTTTGTCTGAAAAAGACCGATGTTTACCGCTTTTTTCATCACTTAAAGAAGAAGATATATTTTTATGAAATTAATAATAACGGGTGGAGCTGGATTCATTGGCTCTAATTTAATTCTCCATATTTTTGAAAAATACCCTGACTGGACCATATATAATATAGATAAACTTACCTATGCTTCGGATCGTAATTACTTGAATCCGATTAAGAATTCTGAGCGTTATCATTTCAAAAAGGTTGACCTCGTAGATCGCCTTTCAGTACAAGAAGTAGTAAAGAGCTATCGCCCGAATGCCGTCATTCATTTAGCTGCTGAATCTCATGTGGATAATTCAATCCATGGTCCGGAACCATTTATTCAGTCAAATGTGGTTGGGACCTTTAACATTCTGGAAGAGTGTAGACAGCTTTGGACACAAGAACCCGAAGAGTTTGCCGACGCTCGATTTTTGCATGTATCAACCGATGAAGTGTACGGAGAACTTGAAGAGGATGGCTATTTCACGGAGCAGACTCCGTACGCTCCTAATTCCCCCTATTCCGCCTCTAAGGCAGCCAGTGATTTTATTGTTCGTTCCTATTTTCAAACCTATGGTATGAATGTGGTAACCACAAATTGTTCCAACAATTACGGTCCACATCAACACGATGAAAAATTAATACCTACGGTCATTCGAAGCGCAATGCAGCTCAAAGAAATCCCTATCTACGGAAAAGGTGAAAATATCCGGGATTGGTTATTTGTCAAGGATCATTGTAGTGCTATAGAGCAAGTGTTTTTGACTGGGAAAGCGGGTCAGACCTACAATATTGGGGGGAATAATGAATGGAAGAATATCGACTTGGTTCACAAGATTTGTGAGATCTTAAATAAACACATTGCCAAAGGGCCTGAAGGGGATTATAAAAATTTAATCTCTTTTGTAACTGACCGTCTAGGACACGATTTTCGGTATGCCATTGATGCATCGAAAATTAAACATGAACTGGGCTGGGAACCTAATCCTGATTTCGATGGAATGTTAGAGGAGACGGTGTTGTGGTATATTAACAAGTACAAATCCTTATTAAAAATCACCGAAAACTCGTAAATCTATGTCTGAACGAAAGTATTGGTTGTGTAAATCAGAACCTGATAATTATAGTATTGAAGAATTAGAGGCCCAGAAGAGAACTCCATGGGATGGTGTTCGTAATTATGGGGCTAGAAATTACATGCGTGATGGGATGAATATCGGAGATTTATGTTTCTTTTATCATTCAAATCAAAAACCGCCAGCTATTGTAGGAATGATGAAAGTGGTTACTAAGGCCTATCCGGATGCCTTACAATTCGACCCTGAATCGAAGTATTTTGATGAGAAAAGTTCCGAAGCTGAACCACGTTGGGTAAACGTAGATATGGAATTTGTAGAGAAA
The DNA here is from genome assembly GCA_018401935.1 of Balneolaceae bacterium. Taxonomy (GTDB): domain Bacteria; phylum Bacteroidota; class Rhodothermia; order Balneolales; family Balneolaceae; genus UBA1275. The sequence goes on along the minus strand of JAGYJQ010000002.1, from coordinate 134,646 downwards.
TTTACGCACCCCATAACTCGTGATCAATTAAAGGAAAAAGAAAGCTTAGCTTCAATGGAGTTGTTTCGACTAGGTAGGTACTCTATAACCCAGGTAAGCAAGGAAGAGTGGGAAACAATACTGACTTTGAAGAACGGTTCTTAGTGGTTATTTTAGGCTGATTATAAATCAAACAGCATGCCCATAAAAACTCAAGAACTACATCTCAGAACCAAAGGCGTACTTCCTATTCAAAAACTTAAATTATTAAGTGCTTCAGGAGTAATTGATAGTGACAACGCGTATCCCATTCTAGCAGATCAGTATCAACCGAATTCGATTGATTTACGTTTAGGTGAGGTAGCGTATCGGGTACGCAGTAGTTTTTTACCAGAGAATGAAACCGTTGAGCAAAAATTAGAACGGTTAGAGCAGTATCGGTTTTCGTTGAAAGATGGGGCCGTACTTGAAGAGAATGCAGTGTACATTATTCCGTTACTGGAGCGATTAAACCTACCCAAGAGTCATTATGCGCCTAGTAACGGGCCACAGCTTACGACTGAGGGTTCAGAAAATGGAGATCCCATTCGATTATTTGCGCAAGAGAATTTAAGTGCAAAGGCAAATCCAAAGAGTAGCACGGGTAGGTTAGATGTGTTTACCAGAGTAATCACGGACTACTCGCATCGTTTCGAAGAGATTACCCCTGGTTATCAAGGACCTTTATACGTAGAGGTGGTTCCGAAATCATTTCCCATCAAGGTTAAAACGGGACAGCGATTAAATCAGCTTCGCATCAGACATGGCTTTGAGGTGCTTTCTGATCAGGACTTATTACGGATACACGATCAAGAGCCTATACTGTTCGATGATACTGGTTCGCCCATGCCGATAGAAACCTTAAAGGTAAATAAAGGTTTGTTTATGAGTGTTCACCTGCAGGGCAAAGAAGGGCAGATCATTGGTTATAAAGCCAAAAAACATAGTAATTACATAGACTTTGAGAAGATCGGGCACTACGCTGTAAGTGAATTCTGGGAGCCTATTTTAGCGGGGGCTGATTCTATGGTGATTTTAGAACCGGAGAGTTTTTATATTTTTGCTTCCAAAGAGCGAATAAGAGTTCCAGCCAAATTAGCCTGTGAAATGATGGCTTATGACACAGGATCGGGCGAGTTGAGGACACATTACGCAGGTTTTTTTGATAGTGGCTTTGGAGGTACCATGCAAGATGGTGGTGCAAGAGCGGTATTAGAAGTACGCTCGCATGATGTTCCATTTCTAATTGAGGACGGTCAAACCCTTTTTAGTATGCAGTTTGAACCTAATTCAGAACAACCTGATACCATGTATGGCCGTGAAATTAAGAGTAATTATCAGGGGCAAGATTTAAAATTGGGAAAACATTTTAAGGACTCATGAACGTTCAATTCTACGTTCATCCATCTCAGATAGTATCGAATATGGTGACGCTGCAAGGGGATGAATGCATACATGCTACCCAAGTACTTCGACTAAGAGAAGGAGACCGTTGTTTAGCAACGGATGGATGTGGTCATCGGTACGAGTTAAAATTGGTGTCTTTGACAAAAAAAGAAGCACAGGCGATTATTGTGCATACCGAAAGTTTTCCAACACCAACAACGCTACGAGCTGTTGCCTTGGGCAGTTTGCATAAAAAAGATCGAATTGAATGGGCATTGGAAAAAGCAGTCGAACTTGGAGTGGACTATTTTTATATATACCAAGCTGATCACTCTGAGCGCGCTAGATGGAAAAAATCACGATTAGATCAAATTATACTGAGTGCATCTAAGCAATCTAAGCGAACGTGGTTTCCGAAACTTATACTGGCAGACAATCTCCAGCATGTCAAACAGGATGCTCATCAGCGCTGTCAGGGGATTGAGCTTACCCTTTGGGCCGCTCATGAATCAGCTTCTCCGAACACTAGACTACCAGAAAAACTAACAGAGGGGTGTAATTTGTTTTTTATAGGCCCTGAGGGCGGGTTTAGTTCAAACGAGCTTAAGTGGTTTGATAGTGAGAGTATTCCTCCATTTTTTTTAGGTGACCAGCTCACTGATGGAGGTATATTACGAGCAGAGACCGCTGTTGTAACTATATTGGCTAAGTATTTTTGAGCTTAGATATCTACTCAGCTAACAAGTTGCTTGGTTGCCTTTTGGTACTATTTAGCTAACTGCCTCCCGTTCTGCTTTCTCTTCTGAACCTTCTACAGAACTGTTTGCTGTTTGTTCGAAGTCTTCAAAATAATCCTCTTTAAGCTCTTTTTGCTTAGAAAGTGCAAGGTAATTTTTGTCAAATTGGGTAATTAGGGGAGGATGTACGCTCAGCGCTCGTAAAAACGGAGGATAATAACAACTAGCCAACACCATTAAGTCCTCTAAAAAATTAGTCTCTTCGGATAAAAACTTAAAAATGCGGTCTACTGGACTATTTTTGAATAAACTTCGAAATATTTTACGACTATCAGGCACATTGGTCGCTAAGACGCGTAACAAAAGAAGGTCGTAATATCTGAATCGATATGAAGATGCAGTTGGAATTGGTGGTTTTACGCCCTTTGCGAGTGCTTGAGCACATTTTTTAGAGTATTTATGGACTCGGCTAAACGTATACCCAGTGCTCGGCTTAGTAAATCCACCTACAGTGCCTAGATTCATTATTCGTGAAGAATACATGGGCGTATGAGGTCGATCATCCATCGGAATCTCGCCATACTCTTTTCTTTTTATGGAATAATTTTCTTTGGTTAAGCCGTAATTATCTTTTAAATACTGTTGAATTTTCTTCTTGTATTGCTTCTTTTTCAGAGGGGTAGGCGAAAAAATAGTGTATTCAACTAAGGCCCTATTTTTTTTGAATGGCAACACATACATGAATGCAAAGCCTTCATTGAAGTCACTGTCAACATCCATTAAAGTGAAGGTTTTCTTATCAAAGACTTTACCATCCGTTTTGATTTCGATACCTAGGAAATGTTGGATTAATGGATATTTACGCGCACTAGCATCATAATTACTAGGCATAAAAATACTTTGGAAAATGTAATCGGCTAAGTAGGTGTTACTATCTTTGGTTATTAGGGCCGCTTTGGAAGAGTTGGAAGAAAAATCCAAAATACTCTCTTCAAGTAGATCTACATTCGGTGCCTTTTGAAGAGTTCTTAGGATGGTCTCTTTGTAATCACTTTCTTTGACGCAAAAATAGAGGTGCTCTTCCAATGATAACTCAGAACTAAAATCTAATGCAGAAAAGTGACTATTCTTCCAAGTACGATGAGCGATATCTGCAAATGGATGATTTTTTTTACCCCAAAAACACCATGTTTTGTGATTATTTGGTGCAAAAGAATTATCAATGAGTAAAATCTGACCCGTATAATTTTCCTTAACTAAATGCCATGCGAGACTAAGACCTGAAAGGCCCGCACCGGCTATAATGATATCATATCTTTTCGATTCAGGCATAAAAAGCTACATCACTCCTAGTCAACTCTGGTTAACCATTTGAGGTAATACAGAGATAGTTTACTTCCACCTACATAATCCATAAACTACAAAAGAAAAACAAAACAATATCGTTCATTAATACAGTCCATGAAAGTAATAGATTTGCGGAGTGATACCGTTACTAAGCCTACCCAGCAAATGAAACAAGTCATGTTGGAGGCAGAAGTAGGAGATGATGTGTTTGGAGAAGATGAGTTAACAAATAAATTTCAAGACAAAATGGCCGCACTTTTTGGTATGGAAGCTGGGTTGTATGTGCCTAGTGGAACCATGAGTAATCAGCTAGCTTTAAAGGTGCTAACTCAGCCATCCAATGAAGTATTAATAGAAAGTAAAGGTCATATACTACAGTATGAAACTGGTGGTGCTTCCTCACTGTCTTCGGTCCAACTATTTCCCCTTCAAGGTTATTCGGGCAAATTAAGCTCTGAGCAAATAGCTCCAGCCGTCAGAGGCGCTTACGATTGGGAACCTGAAACCAAGGTTGTTTGTGTTGAACACAGTACGAATAAAGGGGGTGGAACGGTGTATTCGTTGGATGAGCTTAGATCCATAAAACAGGAGTGTGAACGGCACACTTTATATCTGCATGTGGATGGGGCTCGTATATGGAATGCGCTTGTGGCTACAGGACAAAAACCTCAAGAAATTGGGCAATTAGCCGATACTCTTTCGATTTGTTTTAGTAAAGGACTAGGAGCTCCAGTTGGATCTATGCTGCTATCAACCAGCAAAAACATAGCAAAGGCTAGGAGATTTCGAAAAATGTGGGGTGGAGGGATGAGGCAAATAGGCCTGTTAACCGCCGCCGCCGAGTATGCCGTTGAGCATCACTGGTCTAAGTTAGCTTTGGATCATCAACATGCCAAAGCTTTTGCCCAAGCAATCTATGAAACAGGCACTCTAACAATTGACCTAGAAAGCGTTCAGACTAATATTGTGCTTTTTGATACGGGCGAGCGAACCGCTATCGAGGTGCTTGAAATTTTTGGACAACATGGAATAAAAATGGTTCCTTTTGGTCCATCAACAGTACGTGCGACTTTTCATTTTCAGATAGAAAAATCAGATGTAGATAGGCTGATAGAGGTGACTAAACGGTGTTTTAAAGCATAAATATCGTTACTCGAAACAGGTTGATGTATGCCCAAATGGGAAAAAAAAGACTTAAAAATTTTCGAGCAAGAGGTCTAATTTTTCAACCGAACTATCGATTAATTCTTTCGATATAGTTAAAGGAGGTACAATCCGAATAGCATTCCCACCTGCCGCGTTACTAAGTACCCCTAACTCAGCCCATTTATCCACAATTGGTCGGGTTGGTTGATTACATTCCAACCCTATCATAAGTCCCATTCCACGTACGTCTGTTATGCAATGGTGTTTATGTGCTAATTCGCTTAGTAATGACCTAAAGTAGGCGCCATATTCAGTCGCTTGATCAAGTAGGCCCTCTTCTTCAACAATAGCTAACACTTCCAATGCGACAGCGCAGGCAAATGGATTTCCACCAAAGGTAGTTCCGTGATCACCATAACCGAAGGATTTTGCTACGTCTTCACTAGCAATCAATGCCCCTATAGGTATACCTCCAGCTAGTGCTTTGGCAGTGGCTACCATGTCTGGTTGAATGTCATAGTGTTCGTATGCCCACATTTTACCCGTTCTACCAATACCCGTCTGCACCTCATCTATGATGAGTAAGATATTTCGTTCTTTGCAGAGTTGGGCTAATGCCTGTACGAAATTGTATTCAGCCAGGTGAACACCACTATTACCTTGGATCAGTTCTAATGCAATTGCAATGGTGTCCTTATTTGTCTGTTCAATTACCTCTTCAATTTGGTTGAATTTGGCTTGAGTGAATCCGGCAGGAAGTGGAGCGTAGCCATCTTGGTATTTGGTGGAACTCATCGTAAGTGTGCTCAAGGTTCTGCCGTGAAAACCATTACTTAGCGAAAGTATAGAACCCTCTTTTCCTTGGATTTGTCCCCATTTTCTTGCCAGCTTAAGACAGCTTTCCATGGCCTCTGCTCCGGAACTACAAAAGAAGACACGATCTAATCCAGTGAGTTCGGTGAGCTTTTTTGCCAGCAATGACTGAGGTTCTGAATAATAAAAATTAGAAAAGTGTAGAGGAGAAATCGCCGCGCTTTGTATGGCTTTTACCACCCTTGGATGAGCATGCCCTACATTATTTACCGCTATACCAGCCAGCAAGTCTATATACTCATTGCCTTCGCTATCCCACACTTTTGCACCTTGTCCACGGTTAATCGTTATCGGGAAACGATTATAAACTTGTATGTGGTGTTTATGCTCAAGGTCTTGAGCAATGTCTGTTTGGGCCGTTATCATAGAATCGGCTTCTATATTATCGGGATGTATACTATTTGAAGTTGACAAGGAGTTCGAATTACAAGGAGTGAGTGTTATGAGAGTGACTATTGTGAGAATAGTTTAGCCAAAATAAACATAGAGTAAAACCCTTAGTAGGCATTTAGTTAAATAATTTTTGACTCTTCACATAAACTACATATTGCCCCTGTACTTTAGGGTTGTAATAACAAGAAAGTCATGAAGCCAGTACCATACAAAAAACCAGCAAACATTAACCAACACAAAGGCAGGGTAGCCATGATACCTATTATAACAAAGCCAATAGTATTCGTCCTTGTTCTATGTACGACTCATGTTTTGGCACAAAATACTCAGCTACAAAGCATACAACAAGCCAACATTACAATACAAGGGACTTCAACCATACATGATTGGGAGTCTGTGGTCGAAGTAGTCGAAGTTGAAGCCAGCTTCTCCAAACAAGATGGTCTTTGGGCAGGGATTGAACAACTTTCGGTGAACATGCCAGTTCGATCTATCGAAAGTGGGAAAAATCTCATGAATTCCAAGACATATGAGGCACTTAAAGCCAACGATCATCCAATGATTACCTTTCAATTTAAGGAGATGTTGGCGTTAACAGATACGGAAATAAAGGTACTTGGTACCCTTAGTATTGCTGGGGTCACCAAGGAGATTGAACTCTCAGCAAACTATATACTAAATGACCAAGAAATTACCATATCCGGTCTCTATCCTTTGAATATGAGGGATTTTGGAATAGATCCTCCCACTGCTATGATGGGGACTATTAAAACCGGTGAGCTGGTAGATCTTAGCTATGATGTAACTTTTGAACCAAATCAATAAACATCTCAACTAACCAATGATAACCCATAATGAGGTATAACTATGAAATCAATTAAGCTAGTAAAATCACTTCTCATTCTTCTGAGCGCAGGTTTTCTGTCAGGGGCTTACGCACAGACCACAGACATTCAATTCACCACTAACCCGGGGAAAGAAAGCTGGGGTGTATTTGAGGTGCCAAAGTCAGATCTAACTCCATACAATGGCTTACATATAAAGGTAGGGGGAGATTTTGCCCTGCAATTTCAAGCGTTAAGTCAAAGTAATTCAGGCGATAGCCTTGGCGCTTTAGCTAACAACTTTAACTTACCGACGGCTAATTTGAACATCGACGTGCAGTTAGAGGACGGGGTAAAAATGCATTTACGCACCTATTTATCTTCTCGTCATCACACCGAAGCCTATGTAAAGGGTGGATACATGCAAATAGATAAGCTAGACTTTATTCAAGAAGGGCTCTTTGAAGATCTTATGAAGTCTTTGCGCATACGAGTCGGGATGGATCAGGTAAACTACGGGGATGCGCAATTCCGTCGATCGGATAATGCTGCTGCTATATTAAATCCTTTCGTGGGTAACTACCTAATGGATTCCTTCACTACCGAACCTTTTATGGAGATTAGCTATTTAAATAATGGCATTATCGGAGTCATTGGTGCTACCAATGGTCGTTTAAATCAAAGCCCAACCCCTGGTGATGATGGATTCGTACTATTCGCTAAGGCGGGATACGACACACAAGTAAATCAGGACTTACGAGTTCGATTGACGGCTTCACTTTATAATAGTAATGACAAAGGGACTCGCGACTACATCTACGGTGGTGATCGGGCTGGAGCCAGATATTATAAGGTCTTGGACGGTGGAGACTTCTCTGGGCGTTTTAACCCTAGATATGCCTATCAAACCTCTGTTCAAGTGAACCCATATGTAGAGTTCCAGGGTCTTGAGTTCTTTGGTCTGGTTGAACTCGTCAACAATGGCGACAGTGATGCGGGTGGCGGTTATACTCATTTAGGAGCCGAACTACTCTATCATCTAGGTACTAACAAAGATGCCTATTTGGGTGCAAGATATAACTCGGTTAATGGTGAGCAAACCGATGCTTCTGCGACCACTGAAATTACCAGATTAAACGTGGGTGCGGGGTGGTTTATGACCGACAACGTGCTAACCAAGCTTGAATATGTTCAGCAAAACCACGATGGAGCCGCTTTTGATGGAGGGCTATTCCAGGGGGCTGAGTTTAGTGGCTTAATGATCGAGGCGGTGATTAGTTTCTAACCTTTTACTACATAAATGATGACCTTTAAAGGCAGTTCCAGACCGGACTGCCTTTTTTTTGATACTTAGGTTCAAGGTAAATCGAGATTCTTTATACTCGCCAGAAAAAAAATCTCAACCCGAAGCTCATCGTCCACTTGAATAAGCCCAAAGAAAGGACTAGGAGGGGTAATACCAAAGTCACTCATACGTAAAACTACTTTTGCGTGGCCCATATGCACCTTTTGTTCGAGGTTTTTGGCCATCGTATAGGTCACAGGGATTTGATAATCTTGTTCTTGTCCCGCTAATCGAATTGTTACTCGGGTTTCCATGTATCCTAGCTCTGACGGCTGAATAGTCAAGCTAGATGGGATAATGTCAATGAATGGAAACTGGTCGGATTGTAGACTTTTCTGAAAATCACGGTTAATGCCGTTACCCCCACAATCAAAGTTTTCTACTGCCACCTGTAATAGTACGGAATCCAGATGGATGGTGGATGTAGACTGTTCAAATTGCATGTATTTTGGTTCCATTGTTTGGAAAGCGGATTTCATGGAACTCCAAAAGCTAGTGGAATCCAAATAAGATATCGGTAACGAATAATTGAATAAGCTAGTTACTTTTTCAGATGTTGGTAGTGAGCAGGTAAAAGGTCGGACAGAGGTCGTGCCATATATTTCAGTATGGAAGGTATAGCTAACATGCATGGTACCAGTACTATCAAAGCTATGGGCTAGGGCGGTAGGGCTGGAATACAAATACAAACAGAATAGAGCTAAAATGAGTTGGATTTTAGTAAAACACCGTGCTAGTACAGATGTAAAATAAACGGTCCCGGTATTTCTATTGAATAAAAATGGACGTTCCATTCCTCTTATTTTTACAGTATTATTATGGTCAAGCATAGAGGCATTCATTGGCATCATAAAAGGTAGTAAATGGATGCATTCCATGTGTAGAAGATTATTCAATTCTACCTCACTCACATAAAATTCTTAATCGTTATATAGTACAATGACAGATCTTACAACCTTGGTCCAAGCAGCGGAAGAAATAGCTAAAATTGGAGGCGCTCACACTCTTAATTATTTTAAAAAAGAGGTAGAAGTCATTTCAAAAGCGGATGATTCTCCTGTTACTATTGCAGATCGTGAAACCGAAATGGTGATTAGAGAAGAAATTGAAAAAAGGTTTCCGGATCATGGTATTATTGGTGAAGAGTATGGAATTACCCGTCCAGATGCATCGATTCAATGGGTATTAGACCCTATTGATGGGACAAAATCTTTTATTCACGGAATTCCCTTTTATACGACCCTAATAGGAATAATGATCGATAAAGAGCCCATGGTCGGGGTTATTAACGCACCTGCTTTAGATGAATGCTGTGTAGCCGGTAAAGGTTTAGGGGCTTATTTTAACGGGAAACCCTGTCACGTGCGTGAAACATCCGATATGCATGAAGCCACTTTGTTGGTAACAGAAATAAAAAGGTTTCAAGATGTTGGTAAAGAAGAAGAATTTCAGGAATTAATGGCTAAAACAAAACTTCACAGGACATGGGGTGATGCCTATGGCCATATGATGGTAGCTATTGGTAGAGCGGATATTATGTTTGATCCTGTACTTAACTTATGGGATGCTGCTGCTTTATTACCCGTTGTTAAAGAAGCAGGGGGTGTATTTAGTGATGTCCACGGAGTTGAAACAATCCACTCTGGGAATGGCTATTCCACCAACCCCCATCTACACCCAGAATTAAAAGCCTTATTTGCACGTCATCGAGCTCAAAAGGGAGAATAGTGGTTTGGGCTTAGCCTTGTTTATGCTTATCGAACAAAAAAGTAATTTAGGCTTGCCTAACCCATTTGAATAGTTCTTTAAAGGTTGGTTTTTTGCCATACATGAGTATACCCGTACGGTAAATACGTGCGGCTAGTAATAGCATACCAATCAAACTGAGAATAAGTAGTAGGATAGAAAGCACAACTTCCCATAATGGTACATTAGATACCAACATTCTGGTAACCATGTTAATAGGTGAGGTCAAAGGAAACAACGAAGCTATAATTGCAAAGGTAGAATCTGGAGCCTCAGCAATTCTGAAATTGAGCATATATCCTAACAAAATTGGAAGCATCACAGGTGTCATGAATTGTTGTGAGTCTTGCTCAGAATCCACAGCAGCACCAATGGCAGCGAAAATAGAACTGTACATTAAAAAGCCTAGTACAAAAAACACGAAAAAATAGAGTATGAATAATGGGTCAATACTGAATTGCTCCAAAAAGCTAAGGTCGATATCCGATGGCACATTAGCTGCTGTTCCTGTTGCATCCATTGAAGATAAGCTGTTTTGAAGGTCTCCCATTCGCTGATTAATGAAGAACTGAGCTACAGGAGCTGCAAGGATGGTTACACCGGCATAGGTGGCGATCCACAAACTGAATTGAGTTAGTGCTACCAAACAAACACCAAGTAACTTACCCAACATCAACTCTATGGGTTTTACAGAGGAGGTAATTATTTCGACGATTCGGGATGTTTTCTCTTCAATTACGCTGCGCATTAGAATGGCTCCATAACCGAATAGGCCAATAAAAATAAATACACCAATAAGAATCCCACCTATACTACTTAAAAAAGCATTGCTCTGTTCATCAACCCCCGCTTCATTTAACCTCCTATTTTCCAAGGCAGGTCGTTCTTCAAATATGGCAATAATAGCATCAGACACCTCATTATCTTCGAGTCGTATTTGACGGGTAACATCTCTAACGTCGGAGCGAAGAGACTCGAAAAACGTAATTCCACCAGAGCCGTTATGAATAAAGGTGGCAGGGGTACCTTCAGTTAAAAAAGTTTGATCAAAAAATACATATCCATCGAGTTCGTCTTCCATGATGAGCTCACGTATTTGCTCAATAGACTGGTCTGCGTTAATGGGTAGGTACCTGGTAGCGTTGAGTTGGGTTAATGGTTCCAGCATTCGGCCTGTTTCATCAATTACAATGACTTGTTTTGGAGCTTCATTATCAGATACCGTCATAAAAATAATAAAGCCCATAAAGCCTAATATCAGTAGAGGGGTAAGGAAAGTGGAGAGCAGAAATGATCTCGTTTGTACCCGTGTTTTGTACTCTCGTTTAATAATGAGCCAGATTTTCGAAAAATTAATCATATCAGATTTATTTTGTGTGTAATTGGGTTATGTAATCTACCTTCGTTGACTAAACAGAGACTTTGGTATCATTGACGGTGCTAATGAAAATATCCTGTAGGCTAGGTTGTACAATTTCGAATCGTTGTATCGCCGCGTGTTTCATCGCGATTTCTAATATATGTTGAGGAGAGGCTCCCTCTAATAAACGTATTTCGGCAAAATTGGTTGAACGGTTGTTGATTCGAACTCCTTCTAATTGGTTTAAAAACTCAGAATCACCCGTGAAATCTAACAGTACTGTATTATTCCCAAAACTTTGTTTTATTGATTGTAGGTTACCTTGCAAAACGGCCTTACCTTGATTAAAAAGACAAATATCATCACACATTTGCTCAACCTGCTCCATTCTATGGGTGGAAAACAAAATGGTCTTTCCTCTTTTTTTCTCCTCTAGAATGACTTCTTTAAGCATTTCTGAATTGATTGGATCAAGCCCGCTGAAAGGCTCATCAAATATGTAGATTTCTGGGTCATGAGCAACCGTAGCAATGAACTGTATTTTTTGAGACATGCCCTTAGAGAGTTCTGATACTTCCTTCTTTTTCCAACTACTGGCTTCAAATCGATCCAGCCAAAATTCAATAGCGGTTTTGGCAGCCGCTTGGCTCAAACCTTTGAGTTGAGCAAGATACATGAGTTGGTCAAAAACCTTCATTTTTTTGTACAAGCCACGCTCTTCAGGTAGGTATCCAATCCGTTCCTGGCTTTTAGGACTCACCGGTTCTCCCAGTATAGATATAGAACCTGTATCTGGATTTAAAATATGATTAATCATCCTGATCGTGGTGGTTTTACCTGCACCATTGGGTCCTAACAACCCAAAAATTTGCCCTTTTTCTACTCCAAAACTAACTTGATTTACTGCTGTGGCCTTTCCGAAATGTTTACTCACATTTTGAACATCAATAACTAGGGACATGATAAATGGTTATATTGGTTATAAAACATCTCGTTTACGTAATTCTTAGCAACAAAGTTACAAGTTTATGACCATTGTTCATATAAGTGCAGAATGTTATCCAGCTGCCAAAGCAGGTGGACTGGGTGATGTAGTTGGTGCCCTGCCTAAATATCAAAATCGAGGGAACAACCGTGCAATGGTTTGCATGCCTCATTATCATACTCCATGGCTATTGAAGGCCAACAAAACCCTAATCGATACCGCTACTTGCCAAATGGGCGCTACGAAGGTACCCTATAATGTGTATGAAATCAAAGAACCTTTAGGTTTTAGCCTATATACCTTTGATATACCGGGTTACACAGATAGACCAGGAATTTACTTAGATCCGAATTCAGGACATGGGTATTGGGATGAGTTCGAACGATTTCTGAGTGTTCAAATTGCTGTGTTGGATACCTTGATTCGTTGGGACCTACAGCCTGATGTGCTTCATTGTCATGATCATCACACAGGATTAATCCCCTTTATGACTCAGCAGTGTACCGCTTTTACATCTTTATCCAATACTCCCACCATTATTACGGTTCATAATGCGGAATATCATGGAAATCAGGATATGAGGAAACGATTTTTGTTGCCAGATTTTAATGGGTTGCACAAAGGCTTGTTAGAATGGGCTGGAGAGTTAAATCCACTGGCTTGTGGGTTAAAGTGCGCTTGGAAAATAAGCACAGTATCTCCAAGCTATATGGAAGAATTACGAACCGATAGTAATGGATTAGAGTTTTTGTTTGAATTGGAAGCAGGAAAATCGGTTGGATTGTTAAATGGAATTGACCCGGAGGTATGGAATCCTGCAACAGACACCTATTTAGATCAGCATTATACCTTAACAGGCTCTACTGAAGAGCATCCAAACTGTTTAGATGTCAAAGAAGGGAAGTCTTATCATAAGCATGTTTTATGTCAAGAATATCATTTATCCCCAGACAGGCCACTTTTTGCATTCATAGGGCGATTAGTAGATCAAAAGGGGGCAGATTTATTGGCCTCAGTTATCCGGGGGCTTCGTGAACAAGGTAAAGAACTTAATTTCATCTTGCTGGGAACGGGTGACCCTCAGTTGGAAGCGGAGTTTCGACAATTAGATCAGGACTATGTGGGTTATTTTAACGCTAAACTATCCTACAATGAAGGCTTAGCAAGGCGAATGTATGCCGGTGCAGATTTTATGGTCATGCCATCTAGGGTAGAGCCTTGTGGACTTAATCAATTATATGCGATGCGTTATGGTACGATCCCAATTGTACGGTCGGTAGGTGGGTTAAAAGATTCTGTTCCGGATATTTCTGCATCAAACGGACTTGGTATACAATTCGATACGTTTAGTTATGAAGCATTAGAGGAAGCCATCCTACGAGCCAGTGATTTATTTGCTAATCAAGACCTTATACATTCCTTACGAGAACGAATTATGCTTCAAGATCATTCATGGGAGAAAGTCGCCAAAGAGTACGATGAGCTGTATGTAGAGTTACAGTCCTATCGAGACTGATTCTATTTGGAACTTGAATAAGGATATTGTTTCTTTCTTAAGGCTCTATAAAAATATTTTTATTAAGACTTTATTAACAGGTATACAAGAATAATATATTTTGATTACAATATAGCAGAACATTTCTATCGCTTTAGACAAGATTTAATAAAAAATAAGTCAACACAAAAAAAAAATTCATGAATAATTCAGTGATGGCCATCATTCTCGGTGGTGGTAGAGGAACAAGGCTATTTCCATTAACCGATCACAGATCAAAGCCTGCCGTACCTGTGGGCGGTAAATATCGATTGGTAGATATTCCCATATCAAATTGTTTAAACTCGGGTGTAAAGCGTATTTACGTACTCACCCAATTTAATTCTGCCTCACTGAATAGACATATCAAAAACACCTATAATTTTGATGTGTTTAGCAATGGATTCGTAGATATTTTGGCTGCCGAACAAACCGCCCAAAATACCGACTGGTTTCAGGGCACAGCGGACGCGGTTAGGCAGTCTATTCATCATATGGAAAACCACAGTTATGAATATGTATTGATTCTATCGGGTGACCAACTCTACCAGATGGATTACAGTGAAATGCTTGAATTACATATCAAACAGCAAGCAGATTTAACCGTAGCAACTATCCCAGTTATTGATCGGGATGCCACGGGTTTCGGGATCATGAAAACCAATTCAGACGGGTTAATAGATTCTTTTGTAGAAAAACCTGCAACAGAGGAATTAGAGAAGTGGAAATCTGACGTACCAGAACCGTATAAAAGTCAAGGTAAAAACTACTTAGCCTCGATGGGTATCTACATCTTTAATCGGGAAACGTTGATACGCTTGTTTAATGAAAATCCAGATGCTACTGATTTTGGGAAAGAAATTATCCCAAAAACACTAAAGGAAGGGTTGAGAGTATGTAGCTTTGAATTCGGTAAGTATTGGACAGACATTGGTACCATACGGTCGTTCTTCGAAGCTAATTTGTCGTTAGCAGATACAATGCCTGAATTCAATTTGTATGATAACGATGCCTATATCTACACGCGCGCTCGATTATTACCCGCGTCTAAGATAATGGGTACTACCATGGAGAACTGCTTAATGGCCGAAGGCTGTATTATTGAGGCGAGTCGTATTGTTCGATCGGTTATAGGTATTCGCTCGCGCATCGCTAAAGGGACAACCATTGAAAATTCCATTATAATGGGAAATGATTCTTTCCAGAGTCAGGCGTTTATCGACGCGGCAGCACCTACTGAGCCACCGATGGGAATTGGGCAACGATGCTACATTAGTAATTGCATCATTGATATGAATGTGAGTATTGGAAACGACGTTCGTATTGTTGGAGGGGATCATTTAGAAGACGGTGATTATCCATTTCATTACGTGCGGGAAGGTATCATTATCGTCAAAAAAGGCACGGTTATACCCGACGGAACACACCTGTAGCAGCTAAGTTTTTTTCCCGCAATGGAAATGTTGCTTAGAGTATACTCTTTAGGGTAGCTCCAATCTCAGCTGGACTTTCTACGACGGTAATTCCCGCTTCCGACAATGCTTTTTTCTTCTCTTGAGCGGTTCCTTTTCCGCCTGATATAATAGCGCCAGCATGGCCCATTCGACGTCCTGGAGGCGCTGTTGATCCAGCTATGAAGGCAACGACTGGTTTGCTTACATGCTCTTTGATATAAGCAGCCGCTTCTTCTTCAGCAGAACCACCGATCTCACCAATAAGTACGATAGATTCTGTTCCAGGGTCATTTTGGAACAGTTTAACGGCATCTAAGTGAGTGGTTCCAATCACAGGATCACCACCAATGCCAATAGCAGTACTTTGTCCTAATCCAATTTTCGTAAGCTGATCAACAGCCTCGTAGGTTAGCGTACCTGACCTAGAAATTACTCCTACCGTACCGGGCGTAAAGATATTTCCAGGCATAATGCCAATTTTTGCTTCGCCTGGAGTTATAACACCAGGGCAGTTTGGTCCAATAAGAGTAGCGCCATGACTTTTTACGATTTGCTTAGCAACAATCATATCATTAACAGGAATACCTTCAGTAATACAAATAATCACTTCTATACCAGCGAAAGCTGCTTCAGTAATGGCATCTGCGGCGAAGGCAGGAGGCACAAAAATAACAGAGGTATTTGCCCCTTCGGATTCAACCGCTTCTTTTACGGTGTTAAATACGGGTAAATCTAAATGCTTTTGACCACCTTTTCCGGGGGTAACACCACCCACTACGGGGGTTCCGTAGGCAATCATTTGTTCTGCGTGAAAGGTTCCTTCACTTCCAGTAAAACCTTGTACGATTAATCTAGTTTGGTTGCCAACAAGTACGCTCATGGATATAAAATGTTACTTTTTATTGGGTTATTTGCCGTTCTTCGCCTCTTTTTAGTACTAACCCTATTTACAGGCGTTAAATATAGTATGCTTTACACTAAAATGTAGCCCTTATTTTCGATGAAATTGAGTTCGAATATCACGTACAACACGGACCATCTACGAGCCATCAGGTGAGAAAATCAGCAGCTTAGTTGGCAATTTCATTGATGTATTGTATGCTAAAATCCAACACACGATCGATGCCCAAAGTGGTATCGAGTGTGCGTTGCACCAAAATAGTATCAGGCTCCAAACCTATACCTTCATAGAGGGTTTTGGTTACCGGATCTGCCACTTGCCAACGGGGTACTTTTAGTATCCATCCGTTTGGTAACTCTCTGGTCATGGGATTCCCGGATCCACCTCCGGTAAACTGACCCGCAACGTATACATTGGGTAATTGACGTAATGCAAGCACAAAATCCTCTGCGGCAGAAAACACACTGCGATCGGTGATGATCACAACAGGTTGTTGATAGCTACGTTGTTTAGGAGTTAATTCATTAGAAATCCAACGACTGTATGAGTAGTGTTCTGGTCCATTTCTGTATCTAATCCAACGTATACGGGTAGGGCTAGTCAAAAATTCTTGAGCAATAATATGGGCATTGACATCGCTTCCCCCACCATTGGTGCGTACATCTAGAATGAGTCCCTTGGTGTCATTTACTGAAGATGCAATGATCTGGGCCAGCTCATTAAAAGGCTTCTCAGGCCCTCTAAAACTTCCCAAGTGTACATATAAAATATCCCGAATAGTACCATAGCTGTACACACCCGACTCATCCTCTTGAAGCTGGTAGTTTAAATAGTTAGCGAAGATCAGATTCCCATTGTAATCGGTTTGGTACCAATCGTAATATTGATATCTATTAAAGGGACTCTCAAGCACTACATGCCCGTCTTTTAGGCGATAAATCATTTGTTCAAGCAAATCAAATAACTCCCCTTGTGTACTTGTGGAGTCTACTAATGGGCGATAAATCTCGTAGAACTGATTCCAATTCACGTTTTTGTGTTGGAAATAAGGGTAGTAATCAGAAAATTCCTGCCAAAAATGGTCAAAGACTTCTTCATTGGAAACCGGAGCATCCGATGTATTAGTCCTACTCCCAATGGATAAGTCGCACGAACTCATTAACCCACTAAAAATCACTACAAAAAAAAGCCCTATCAGGCTGGGATAGCTCGTACGAATAGCACATGGTGGCCCCATTAATCCGTTCATAAATATACTCCTACACCTAACTGAATGGTGCTACTTTTGTAGACTTGTGGGAAAGGAATTCTGTGGTACTTTTGTTCTACAAATAGGGCATAATGAGTTCCTTGTTCTTCTGAATGTGGAGTCCAACTAAGCTGCCACTGCCATTGGTTTAGGCTCCCAATCTGGTCCCACTGGCCTGCTTTAAGGATATTCCCTACGGTAGGTTCTCTGCCGAAGAGTTCTTCTGGATCAAAAACACTGTAGCCGGGTCTTAGAGTATATTGTAGCACTGGTAGGCTCAACGTCCATGTAATGGGGAGGGCTTGGTTAAGAAAATAATTACTTGAAATAAGCAGTGGAATACGAATGGCTCCGAATCCACTTTTCCTTCCATTGTATGCGCTGGATTCCATAAAGAAGAAGGACTCAATGCGAAGCAATTGAGCTTCCAACCCGCTTTGGATGGTCAGCTTGGGAAAAAATGGAGTAGCTGGAAGTTCAGTATGCAAAAAAAAACTAAGACTGCGACTGTCCCAATAATTATTATGCCGGTTACTTAGACGCGAACGCTCGGTTTCCAAAGCGATGGTAGACGTGCGGGTTTCCTTGGTCCAATTATATCCTAAATGCCCTATTAGACCATTACCCTCATAGCGTTGATAGGAAACAAGGGGATCCACGATTTGGGAGTTCATCAACCCGAGATGAACGGACCATTGAGCGTTACACACCGAGCTCAAAAAAGGGAAGAGACCTACGATCAATAAGGATTGAAGCACTAGTTTTGGGGATGCTAAATAGGATAACATGAATACTACTGGTTGATGCAAACGAGGCAGTGGTAATATATTTGGAGGATCTTCAAAATACTTCGAAAAATATATTTCCGCCCTGCCTTTAAACTCCTATTTTCAAGGTATGATAAGTGATGCTAAAAAAGAAGAAATTCGGGACGCAGCCGATATTGTAGAGGTGGTCTCCGATTATGTTACGTTAAAGCGCTCGGGGAGTGGCTTTACTGGATTATGCCCTTATCACAATGAAAAATCCCCATCCTTTCATGTGACCCCTCGACTAGGGATATTTAAATGTTTTGGTTGTGGAGAGTCTGGAGATGTATTCAAATTCATCATGGATCAGGGAGGACTCAATTTCAATGAGGCGCTTCGCACTTTAGCGGATCGTTTTGGAGTGTACCTACCTCAAGAGCAAAGTAGTTATGAGGAGCAGGTATTTGAGCAGGAAAAAGAAGGTATTTTGCATGCACTGAAATTTGCGGGTGTATTCTTTTATCGTTCGCTAATGGAGTTGGATGAGGCGCAAAAGGCCAGAAGTTATTTAGAACAACGGGGCTATGACGGCGACATTATTAAGCAGTTTGGCCTAGGTTATGCGCCTAGTTCAGGTCAGGCTTTGATCGATGCAGCGCAGCAGGCTGGAATTGATCCGATGTATTTATTAGGTGGGGACTTGGTTAAGCAGCGTACAGATGCTGAAGGAATGTATGATACGTTTAGAGGGCGTTTGATGTTTCCCATTTTTAACCCTACCGGCAAAGTGATCGCCTTTGCGGGAAGAGTATTAGGCAATGAAAAAACGGCGAAATACATTAATTCTGCCCAAACTAAGGTGTACAACAAAAGTGAGGTGGTCTACGGAGTTAATTTTTCAAAGAATCAAATTCGTAAAAACAAAGAAATGATTCTGGTAGAAGGGTACACGGATGTAATAAGTTTGCACCAACATGGAATAGATAATGTGGTGGCTAGTTCTGGCACGGCCTTAACACCTGGGCAGCTGCGTACGTTACATCGTTTTGGAGATACCTTAACCATGATCTATGATTCGGATGCGGCTGGGCAGAATGCGATGAAAAAAGGAATTTTACTTGCGTTGGAGGAAGGACTTGAGGTAAAGTTACTGGAACTGCCCGATGGTGAAGACCCGGATTCTTTTGTAAAACAGTTTGGGAAAGAATCTTTTGATGATATCAAGCATAAGAAAAGTCAAGATTTTGTAGATTTTTTATTAGCTAAGGCGGCAACCGAGGGGCGTTTAGAGGCGCCTATTTCATTAGCTAGAGTGATTAATGAACTCATTGAAGCCGTTGCTCACATACCAGATACCATTCAGCGGCAGGTGTACATTCAGCATGTACACCAAAAGACACAGCAATATCGAAAGGGTACAGATCGCGAACTTTTCCAAGAGTTAGATCGGGCACTTCGTGAACGGGCGGTTCAAAAAGAGCGAGCACAACAGCGCCAGCGAAATCAAGAAGCAAGAAATAGACAAGGCAAAAATCAACAAGCGTCTAATCGTTTCGATGATATGGAAGGAAGCGGTGAATCAGGAAGGACTGTGCCAGATGCGTCGGATTATGGTCACCCTGTTTACAGTGATGAAGATGGAGGGCGATACGCAGAGTTGGATCCAGGGGAATTTGGTGGGGATGGATTTCAAAACAATGGATTTCGGACTGCAGCCATTAAACAAGTGCCAAAGCCTCATTATGAAAAGGAGTTAATTCGAATCATGATAAGTTTTGGACGCGATATGGTGGGTTATGTAGGCGGTATAGCCAATGAAAAGCTGTTCGAAGACCAGGAATTACGAAAATTTTATTTGGATATCATAGAGCGTTATAAAGCCGAGCAACCCTTCGGCATAGATTATTATAGTAGACAAGAAGCGCCTTATCCCGAACTCTTAGGTGATATTTTTTTAGAAATTCATACGGCATCTTCTCGTCATTACGAAAAAACCGGCATCGAATTTAAAAAAGACAAAGATCCCTATCGTAGTGTTAAAGGGTGTCTAAAAGCTCTGGAAATTAATTATTTCAAACGAAAACGAGCGGAGTTGGCAGAGAGATTCAAATCGGCCGATTCACAAGAAAAAAAGGAAATAGTGGCACTTCAAAGTGAAATTCAGAAGAAAATTACCGATCGCGAGCAACGAGATTCTGACGAATTATATCCCGATCCGGTTGGTAAAAAAGGGGAAAGCCTGAGTCCAAAGAGTTTTCATTACGTAATGAAAAAAGACCGGGAGAAAAACGAGTAGGTAATACGGCTATTTGCGGATATACGTACATTGCCTGTATAGCTTCATTCAGAAGGCTCAAATAAGCGCCTAAAGATTTATGTTTGGTTACTCGATAATGGATTAGAACCTAAGGCGCGGCGCTCAGGGCATATACCAGTATATTAGCTCCCATTCGTAACGCTTGAGTGCGCTTATCTTCTGGCGTGTTGTGTATGGCTGGATCCGCCCAACCATCAGCTAAGTTTGATTCAAAGGTGTACACCAACACTAATCGCCCCTCGAGAAATAACCCGAAGGTTCTAGGCGCTTGATTATCGTGCTCATGTATTTTAGGCACGCCCGTTGGAAAGGGAAAGACCTGCTTAAATACCGGGTGAGCAAATGGGAGTTCAATTAACTCTTCTTCCGGAAAGGTTTCGGCAATGAGCGCTCGAAAGGAAGCGTCTAGGCCATAGTCATCATCCACGTACAGAAAACCACCCTGCTCCAAATATCGCCGGAGATTTCTTCGCTCGCTCGCATTACTAGCGATGGTTCCATGACCCGTTAAGAAGGTAAATGGATATTGGAATATATCGGTACTTCCCAAGTCCACATCTCTATACCGCGTGGATATGCCTAATGGAACTGTTTCTGCGGTGAAGCGCAAAAGGTTAGTCAAGGAAGAAGGATCATTGTACCAATCTCCTCCACCGCGATATTTTATTCGGGCTATTTGCACATCATCCGGATTTGTTTGAGCATGCAGAAAGCTGTAATAGGGATTCATTGAAAAGCTCAGCGCAATGATGAAGAACCACATAGTGCGTGGTTGAATGTGTCTAGATATATAGTTCATGGGATTAATATACACATCAAGGAAAGCTAATTTCCAATGGAAGTATGAGGGTGTTTGCAGTGTCTCTGGCCATAGAGCCAAAAATACCTACGCCACCACGAATAGGGGTGAGTACATTTTGAATCTCACCGGGCGATAAGGTAGAGCCACCGAGTTGAACGGATTCTGAACGAATATAATCATAGAGATTTTTATCAATGACGGAAGGAATAATAGCATTTTCTCCAAAAAAAGCGACCGCAAGCCAAGGGTAGCGGATCTCAATATTCCCTGCTTGGTTTCGTTCAAAGTTACCTTCGTTTAATATGCCGGAGGAGTTAATGCGTAATTCTTGTAGGTTTTGTTCTTTTTCTTCCTCGTTATCATCATCCAGAAATTCCCTATAAAAAGGTGTTAATAACTCTTCAAATGGGTTTTTAGCCACCGTGTTGATGATATAATAGTTCTGGCCTTGCTCTGCAGCCTCTGCGCTTAGCTCAAGGCTTAACTGTTCGGTCGATTGATACCGGAGTGTATCCGGGATGCCATTGAGTATGCTAAAATCTTTTGGCACCTGTGTTTGAGCGGAAATAGTCAGATAATCCGGATGAATGACCTCGAGAAGGTATTTTGCACCCGGAATCACACGATGCTCCTCCGTTGGCTGATAAATCCCAGGAGACTCTTCTTCGTAGGTGATTCGGGACTCTTTTTGCTCGCTTTGTTCGTCCAACTCCCAAATCATCACCTGGGCGTTTCTTAATGCAAGCTGCTCAAAATTGTAGAACACAGTAGCTTCGGCTGTGGTCGATAGGCGCACGGGGGGCATTAGATTCCCAGCCGTCAAATACGCCTCTACCACCACCTGTTCGGTGTAGCTATCCTGGGTGTATGGGTCACATGCTCCTATGACTAAAAGAACAGATGCTATTGTTAGCGTGATTTTTGGGTACATAAGATGGCTAATTCGGTTCATGTTAGTTAGGAGAATTAAAGGTGATCGAAATAGCTGGGATGATGGGCAACAGTGTGACATCGGTTTGTTGAACTGGATTTTCGTCAAAATCAAAGTTTTGAAACCAGACATTCCGACGATTGTACACGTTGATGATTTGAAGCTGAAGTAGGGTTTGCATTCCAAAGAGTGAGCCACTACGCTGAGCTGAGAAATCCATGCGATGGTAAGAGGGGAGGCGAGAGGCATTGACCTTACCAACGGTAAACGCGTTATTAAATTCAGAAGCTCCAAAAGGGTCATCGAGTAAGGCGTAGCGTCCGAGTACTTGGGTGTACGCCTGACCGGTGGCATATACCCAGGCTCCAGTGAGTTTCCACTTTGGTGAAAGGGTGTAATTTAAAATAAGATTTACGTCATGGCGGCGATCATACTTAGGAGGATAAAATCGGGCTTGAGCTGTTTCTCCTGGTGCTAATCGAGTGCTAGGATCCGTGTTGAATCCCGGAAATTTGCGCCATGTATATCCCCAAGTATATCCCAGATACCCCGTTAAACGCCCTTGCCGCTTTTCGAATAGCACCTCCAATCCATAGGCGCTTCCTTCCCCGAAGCGGAACAGATCGGCATAGGCTAATCCAGCGGCATCTGGTAGAAAGGGATCGAGTTCAAACAAATCATTCATAGTTCGGTAATACCCCTCAATATCTAAGCCATATCCTTGGAAGGGAATCGTCTTTAACCCTAAAATAAATTGATCCCCATAGGCTGGTTTAATTCCCTTGTCAGAGGTTAGCCACAAGTCAAAACCAGAGAAGGCTTCGTTGGTGATTAGGGTGAAGAATTGATTGTATCTTCCGTAGGCTGCTTGAAGTCTAAGTCGATTCCATCGAAGATATTCAGCCGATAAGCGGGGTTCCAATCGCAGGTAGGAACCATCTGAAAAGGTATTTATGCGTAATCCACCTAGAAGTTTCCACTGATCATTGGGGCGCCATTCATCTTGAATGTACCAGGAGGCGTATTGAGCATGTATTCGTTGACCAAAGGTATTTTGACCGTCAAATTGATCTTGAATACGGAAGGTGAATACTCCTGCCCAAATACCCGTACTAGCGGTATGTTTTTCGTTGGGAAGGTACTCTACATCAGCTTTTACAGATAGATCATAAATATTGTTATCTCGTTTAAAAGGCGTTCCAGCGACTTCAAAGGTAGGAAAGTTAAAGTAACGCGATCCGGTTACTACGAAATTGGAAAAGGTGGTTGCATTAAAAATATGGGTCCAATTTCCACTTATCGTTTGGTTCCCGTAATGAAGTTTAAATTCGGCATCCTCCCCAAAGGGAAAATCGACCCGATCTTTTCCAGAGTAAAAAGCCAAGGAAAATTTATCGTTTGCCCCTATATCGAGGTTCAACTTACCGTTGGTGTCTAGGAAATAAAACAAGGATGGAATATTGTCATTGTTAGCTCGGAGCGCTCCAAGTAGGGGTTCTAGGGTGGATCGTCTTATGGCAAACATATACGATCCGTTGGGAATAGGGCCTTCAATAGCCGCTCTTGAAGCGAGCATACCAAGGGTGGCAGTAGCCTGGGTTTCGTTTCGGTTGCCATCTTTATTATAGATCGAAAGAACCGACCCTAGGCGCCCCCCATATTCTGGGGGATATCCACCTTTGTAAAGCCGCACGTCTTTGATGGCATCAGGATTGAAAGTGGAAAAAAAACCGAAAAAATGGGAGGGGTTGTATACCGTAGTTCGGTCAAGTAGTATGAGGGTTTGGTCTGGGCTTCCTCCACGAATGTAAAGCCCCGACGAAAAATCTGAAGCTGCTTTGACGCCTGGCAAAAATTGAATACTGCGAAACACATCCGCTTCAAAGATGGCAGGTAATTCTTTGATCGTTTGGGTAGTTATTTGAGCTCGGCCGATATTTTTTAGCGCTTCTTGCTCCCTGGTCGATTCAACCACAATCTCTTCCCCAGAAAAGATTTCCGGTTCTAGTTCGATATCCAGCCGTCTGGTTTCACCAGCTGCTAGGCTTAGTTCCGTGCTATAGGGACGGTAGCCAATGTAACTTACCGCGAGGGTATAGCTGCCTGGGCGTAGATTCGTTAGGGTGTAATACCCCAAGGTGTTAGTTGTAGTACCTCGATTGGTTTCTAGTAGAGCAATATTTGCAGCGATTAGTGTTTCCCCTGTATCGGCGTCTTTAATATATCCTGAGAGGGCAGTCGAATTGGTTTGAGCTTGAATAGGGTGAAGCGGTAGTAGGCTTACCATCAATAGCAGGGGCAATAGGGGGGAACATCGGGATAAATAGATCATGGGATAATAGAAAAAGCAGAGCTCTCGTTGAATGTGTGTACGGGGAAAATGCAGGAGAATTTGAAGGTATTAATTCGGCCGTAAATTTGGTATATTTCGCATATATATACGTACAAGAATCATCCTAGTTTCGTTCTTTAATTTGATCAATCTAGACTAAGAATGATATTCTAGAATGAGATTCGATGATGTATATGTAGCTGTTCTATGATTTACTGGGGGTGTACTGGATTCGACGGGAAGAGTAAATCCGTACGTGGCATGTCGAGGATGTCCAATGGTTCTCGTTAAACATCCATTATGGAATAAATGTAATTGACAACAATTACTCATACCGCTTAGCAGCCTAACAGCCTAAGCCGTTCCATGGGTGGCACGCCTGTCTGTGCCCATTCGGAGCGACGATTCCGACAGGATAGTATATACTGGCCGTCTGTCTAGTATGTATGAAATTTTTCAGACTAGCTATAGTTCACTGGGTTACTGGGTTCGTTCTATGGCGAAATTTAATCAGTAACTAAACATGTAGATATGTGCAGGACTGCCTTTTCGGACCGGGGTTCGACTCCCCGCACCTCCACTTTTTTATTCGACTGGTTATAATACCTCAACATTCTTCGCGCTCAGCATTTGTAAATAATTGTTAACGTATTTTCACTAAATGCCTTCTGAAGCCGCATATAGAGTCTAAACAAAGCTGGTAAAGAATCTATCTTATTCAACGCTAAAAACGGTTTAATTTCAGTTCTAACCATTAGGTGTAAAAAATCATAGACTTATTGAAAACGCTTCCAATCAATTCGAGTTTAACAGCATTAGCGAGCTGATAAGCTTGTCGGATTTACATTAATTTACAATTATCAAAAACACTTGTAAGCTTCCTAAAATTATAGGTTAACAGAAGTGGAATTTTTGATTTTATCTTTCGTTCTTACAAATAAGTAGTTATGTTCTTACTAGACATTCATTAAGTCTATGTTATATTCGGTGCACTAACCGCCCCGCATGTCTACTTTTACATCTATCACAACAACAACAGAAGTCTAACAAAGAGTTTATGGGAACCAACAAGCTTTTCAATTCCATTGCTGTATTCTTTTCCATCATTATTTTCTCAAGTGCTCTCTATTCAACGGCACTTTACGCCCAAGCTGGTAAAATAAATGGTACAGTAACGGATGCTAACGGGGAAGTACTGCCCGGTGTCAACATCATTATAGACGGAACCCTTCAAGGGGCCTCTTCAAGTGAAGATGGATTCTTCCAAATATTAAACGTAAAACCTGGTATTTACTCCTTACGTGCTACCTACATTGGTTTTGCTTCTATTATTATTGAGAATGTTAACGTTGCTGAAAACCTAACTACCGAAGTTAATTTTACTCTACAAGAACAAACCATAGAAGGGGAAGAGATTGTAGTTACCGCAGAACAGCCTGTTGTACGACCGGACGTTTCTGCTTCAGTAACTTCTATTCAAGCACAAGAAATTGCGAGTTTGCCTGTGACTGATGTGGCCTCTGTGATAGGTCTGGGTGCTGGTATAAGGGGTACGAGTGTTCGTGGGGGTTCTTCTTCCGATTTGGAATTTTCAGTGAATGGTATATCCCAACGATCGACCCGTAGTAACTCCGCTTCACAAGAAATTTCTTTTACCTCCCTTAATTCTATACAGGTACAAACGGGTGGTTTCAACGCAGAATATGGTAACATCCAATCTGGACTTATCAGCGTTACAACAAAAGAAGGAGACAGAGAAAAATACAATATGGACGTTATTTTTCGTCTGTTACCACCACAAGACAAACATTTTGGCCCAGATATTAATGACCCTATGGCCAATCCATTCTTACGACCGTACCTAGACCCAGAGGTGGCTTTCACAGGTACGGGCGAAAATTTCCAAGAGGGTACCTGGGATTATTGGACTCGTATTCAATATCCTCAATTCCGTGGTTGGAATGCAGTTTCTGAAGAATTACTGGCTGATGATGACCCCACCAATGATTTGACACCCTACGCGGCTCAACGTCTTTTTCGATTTCAGCATCGTAAGGAGTTAGGGATAACCGAACCTGATTATGAATTAGACGCAACTATTTCGGGCCCCGTCCCAGGTATTGGGAAGTCACTGGGTAACCTACGATTTGCCTATTCTACCAGAGCAACACAGAGAATGTACATCGTCCCACTAAGCCGTGACCGATATGAAATGAATTATCACTTAGTAAAACTGACGAGTGATGTAGCGTCGGGTATGAAATTATCCGTTGAAGGTTCTTATAGATACAGCACAGGAACTAACGCCAGTCGTACAGGAGCCTCAGCTTCATTGTTTGGTGGAAGTGCTTCGAGTATTGCAGGAGCCGTCACTTTGAATGAGCGTTCTCCCGCTATCATGTTTTCAAGCGATTATTTTAATCCCTTAGAACAGCGTCAGTTTGTTGGGGGGCTTCACTTTACTCACAGTCTGACTGATAATTCCTTCTATGAAGTACGAGCCATTGTAAATCATGAACGTTTTGACGGTCTAATCGGTCAATCTAGAGATTTAGACGAAAATATTGAATTCGCAGATGGTCAATTCACTAATGAAGCGCCGTTTGGCTACTATGGTTTCTCCCAGCAGTTTATTGGTTCAGGATTAAACATGGGACTTGGTTTCAGTAATGCACGCGATACGACTCGTAATACCTTGTATAATGTACGTGCCGACTTTACTTCTCAGGTAAACCGCGTGAACTTGGTTAAAGCAGGTATTGATTTCCAGCTTATTGACAACAAAACCAATAACGCTAGAATAGACCAGTTTTTGACCGCTTCTAATTTGGTAAACAAGTGGGATAGCAGTCCTATGAGACTCTCAGCTTATGTGCAGGATAAATTAGAGTTCGAGGGAATGATTGCCAATATCGGACTTAGAATGGACTACGTTCAAGGCCAGAAATGGTACGCATTCAGTGATTATGATGCCTCCTTGGGAATTGGGAATGCCGGTATGATAGACACCCTTCAAACGATTACTCCGGATGGAGTATTGAGATTAAGCCCGCGTCTAGGGGTATCTTTTCCTATAACAGAAGTATCTAAATTCTATTTCAATTACGGCCATTTTTACCGACTACCTACACCCGACGATTTATACTATATTCGGGTATATCCAGAGTCACAGCAGGTTACCTCTCTTGCTAACCCTGACCAAGCCTTGCCTAAAACAGTGGCCTATGAATTAGGTTATGAGCAATCACTTTTCGATCAATATTTGATCAAAGTTGCTGGTTTTTACCGCGACGTTACGGATCAACCATTAAGTGTACGATATACGAATAGGGATGCGTCAGTCATACAACGAATCAGCCAATCGATATTCTGTATTCCTTATTGGTGTTCCAACCGTAAATCACAAGGTCGTTATGTCAGAGGTTTTGCCAACTACACCTATCAAGTGAGTCGAAGTGGTCGATTTGGATTTGCTAGGTCGTATGAAAATCAGGCTCAACAACGTGACTACGAGCGTACTACCACCGCAAATGATGTCTTCCCATCATGGTTCCTCAGCCGTATGCCAATGTCTTAGTCTCGGTTTTTAGTGCCTGAAGTAGTTGGGCCTGGTTTTGGAGCTTTTATCCCCTATTGGGGGTTGGAATGTGACTTCATCTACCGTTGGGACCTCAGGTGCGTATGAAAGTTGGACAGGGGGTGGTTTGATTCCGGGAATAGTGAACAACGTTCAATGGAAAGGATTATTGGAATGTCGATTTACGTCTCAGAAAAATGTAGTGTTGCAGATCTTATTCAGGCCAGCCTATTGGGATGTAAATAATGTATCACATACTTCTCATACACACCCAGGCTTTTGTGTAGAAGCGATCGTCTAAATTATATGCGTTCACTTCATCTACACAAGAAGCATTGGATGAAATTGGAAATGGATATCCTACGCCCCCTATTGCAGGTAATGATAAGCCAGGTGACTACCGAGATTTTGATGTGGAATTTGTACCCATTGTTAGTGTGGTTAATCTTGAAACAGTGGCGAACCCACATGAGCGTCCATTATATTGGCATTCAGCCTCTCAAGATTATTACCAGTACGATAAAGCTACGGGTACCTTTAATCCTGCTGATAATGATTATGTGGAAGGGAAGTATTGGACACGAAAGCATACATTGATATGCCAAATCAGCCTTACTTCACCTTTTTCAATCCACGTGCTGTCCGATACGGCATTAGAATAAGCTTTTAAGCAAGGGGTCAGTAAGAATGCGACATAAAATGAACAAATATAGCCTTAGCCATAATAAGAACATGAAAAAAACGATTAGTTCAGCGTTAGCATCCATCATTTTAGCTCTTCTTGTGACTCCCTTCGCTTCACAGGCGCAGCAAACAAAGTGGATGGAAGTAGGAGCGCTACAGAATTTCTATGTAGACCTGGGCAACGAAATTGAAATTGCTCGAGGCCTGGGCCAACAGGACGGTTTCCGTTATCCTGCTATATATCCACGTATGGATATGCAAGCGGCCAAAGGTTTCTGGATGGGTGCTAAAAATGTAGTTGATGAAGCGGGTAATCAGTATCCCGTACGAGTGGTTCACGTTGGGCCTAGAGCGTCGGGCCAAGGTTACTTTTTCCCAACCGAGTTTAAAACTATTGCCAAATTTGCTCCACCTGAAGCTAATGTGGAAGGAGCTCTAAGTTATTTGGAAGACCCGGGTGTGGATGAAGTAGATCCGACCATTGGTCCTGATAAGATTATTAATAATGTGGTTAACACCGCTTTGGGAATTACCATGCAGCGGCGAATCATTGGATTTGCAAATGAGCACCATGAGAATTATCACATTATAGAATACACCTTTACCAATACAGGAAATACTGATGCGGACCCCGATATTGAGCTACCTAATAACACCGTAGAAGATTTTATGATTTATAGCCAGCGAAGATGGTCGGTAAATGGCTCTACTCGGTACACCATAGGTAATGCAACCGGTTGGGGTATAAATACAATGAACGACCGAGTTGGAGACGGTGTGGGTCCAAACTATGGTTTTGATGATATTACCGCCAATTATTCATGGCATGGATATTTCCCTCAATTTACTCAGTATAACAATGTTGGAGCTCCTATTTGGCAGCCAAGTGCAACTGATATATCAAGAGGTGGTTTGACTCCTGCCGATACCACCGGGCGATTAGCTGCTTGGCAATTTGTTGGTACGGTGAAGATTCATGCAGACACATCACCGGACGACGAAACAGATGATCCGAATCAACCTTTTACCATGAATCATATTGGCTCGGATGATCCGCTTACCTCAGGTAATGATCCTTTTAATTCAGCTAAAATGGCCCAGGAGTATGACTTGATGTCTCAAGGGAGAATTGCCCGACACGCATACATAGTTGAGCCCACAGGACAGGATGGTTTTGAAGAACCTTCAGGTGATCCGGGCCTTGGTACATCAGGTGGTTTTTCGTCAGGTATGGGTTTTGGACCATGGACATTGGCTCCAGGGGATGACATTAAAGTAGTCATTGCTGAGGCCGCCGGTGGAATAGGTTATGAAAAGGGTATTGAAGTGGGTCAAGCTTATAAAAATGGTGATTTAGACGACAAAGAGAAAAACCAAGAATTTTTTAAAGGTCGCGATGTGCTTTTTGAGTCGTTCCGCCGCGCTAAAGCCGCATACCAAAATGGCTTAGAAATTCCTGAACCCCCACAACCACCTAGTGTATTTAATGTGAATGGAGGGGGCGATGGCATCTATATGGACTGGGTCTATGAAGGGGATGCATCCAAAATTGATGGGTTCGAGATTTATCGTGCAGGTCAGCGAAGAGACAGTACCTACAATCTAGTTGGAACAGTAGGTCCAGATGCAAGAGAATTTGTGGATGATGATGCCAATCCAGTAGGTGGGCCAATACGTGGTCTTGATTATTACTACTACATACAAGCAGTGGGCAAAGCTGGTGATAATGATGGTTCTGCACTAACTCCAGCAGGGGCATTACGGAGTAATCGTTACTACACACAGACTTATGATCCAGCTCGTTTGAAACGCCCACAGGGCGAAACCGAAGATGCTATTCGAATAGTACCCAACCCATACATTCGTAATACTTCTGATGCTCTAAGTTTTGAGCAATCGGGCCAAGATCGTATCGCCTTTTTTGATATACCGGGCAAATGTACCATTACCATTTACACTGAATTAGGTGAGAAGGTGAAAACCATCATACACCGTGATGGTTCAGGAGATGATTATTGGGATTTGTTCACCGATGAACGCCAAAAAATTACCAGTGGTGTATACATTGCCGTTATTGAAAATACGGGCGATGATGAACGAGCTGGTGAAAAAACCATCAAGAAATTTGTTGTAATCCTCTAAGCGCATTATGAATATGAACATGAAGCTAACACGACATCTTACGCTATTAAGCAGTTTAACCCTTTTAATGGTCCTTTTCTGCGCTGATGGAGCCGAAGCTCAGCAAAGAAAAAGAGCTCAAACCACTATGAAGTTCTTATCCACTTCTAATTATGCTAATGCTTCGGCAATGGCCAATGCCGTGACGGCCATGGAGGGTGGAGCCTGGCATCAATTCTACAATCCTTCAGCCATGGCTTGGAGCCCTCAAAGAGTTGATCTTACCGGATCAGTAAACGAGTGGATTGCTGGAATCAATTATTCATCGGTTGCTGCTACGATTCAACCATTCGAAGGACGTTTTGGTATCATAGGATTTAATATGGTGAATGTGAATTACGGAGACTTACAAAGAACCATACGTGCGGATAACGAAAGTGGATATCTCGATGTAGGTACCTTTAGTCCGACTGCGTTTTCTGCTGGTTTATCGTATGCCAAAAGCATTTCGAATCAATTTGCAGTAGGAGCGAATGTTAAATTCGTAACTCAAGACCTAGGGGCTGGAATCGTGGACATCGGTGACAATAATAGCCTTATTGAGCAGAATTTTTCTGCATCAACGATGGTCGTTGATTTCGGAGTTTTTTATCGTACTGGATTTGAATCGTTGAACTTTGCAATGTCGGTGACCAATTTTTCTCCCGATGTTAGCTTTGATTCTCAGGACCATGAATTACCGCTCACCTTTAAAATGGGTTTATCCATGGACGTAATAGACTTGACAGACTTAAGTCAAGAGCGACATTCTCTCATTGTAAATGTGGACGCTAACAGACCTCGAGATTACAACGAGCAAATTCAGCTTGGGGCACAGTATGGATTTAATGATTTATTCTTCTTACGGGGCGGATATGTATTTCCTAGTGATGAAGAAGGGTATTCTGTCGGCTTTGGAGTGAAAGGATCCCTGCGAAACAATCAGATGCTCTTGGTGGATTACTCCTACTCCGATTTTGGGATATTTAGTAATGTTAATCGGTTGACTTTTAGAATAGCGATATAAATATAAGAATAGCGATATAACCTTATTTATGAACAAAAGTAAAAGACATTTAATACAAAAAGCTATGATGCGACCAACATATATTCTAACCTTTTTCTTAGCGCTAGGTTTGTTCTCTGCCTGCGACGAGCAAGCTACCTCTATTTGGAACCCTGATGAACAAGCAACGGGCACGGCTCCAACCCTGACAAACATAACTCCAGAAGGTGGATATTTGTCTGGAGTGGACGCTATTACCGTAACGGGCACGGGTTTCTCATCCAATCTAGCAGATAATAAAATATATTTTTCGAGTTCAGAGGACAAAGGAGTTGCCGGAGTTATTCTATCGGGAAGTTCTACCGAGTTGGAAGTACGACCACCAAATATTGCCGGTGACACTATATTAGTGAAGGCGTTAGTGACTGGCTCAGAGACCTTTTCAAATACCTTAACCTATAAGTTATCTCCTCCAATTGTAGAAGTGTATCCTGGATTTGTTCCTAATTCACAAACGCCGGTATCCCTTGGTCTTGATAATAATGGAGATTTGTTTGTGGCAATTACCGAGTCTGGCACGCCATTAGGTGTTAACAAGATTGATGTAAGTGCTACGGGCGAAGAGGTTAGTAATTTCATTTTAGCTAATAATCGATTTCGATTCGATGCCATAGATTTTAGTAGTGATAACAGAATGTACATCTGCCTAGGAATTAGAGCGGTATTTCAGGGTACCCAAGGAGAGAAAGAAGGGGCTCATTTCATAATGCCGAGTCCTTTTACGTTTATGAATTTTGATATGGACGAAAATGGATATATGTGGTTAGTAGGAAACAATACCCATTTAGTACGACACGTCCCACAAACCGAGCGCGTAAGTATTAGTAACATAAATTCACTTCCAGATAACACAGTAATCTTCCCTTTTGAGGCGGATGTGCGAGGGGTTAGTTACTATAATTCAGCCCTTTATCTAGTAGGAAAAGATGAGGCTGGAGCAAAAATTTGGAAGGCTACCCTTAATGAGAATTCAGAAGTGACTAGTGTAGATGAATTTGTTAATATTGGTTCCGCTCTGGGTGATGTAGGACCTGACGACACCTTTTCCGATATTGTCATCGCAGAAGATGGTATGTTGTATGTGGCAACGAACAGAGCCGAGAGCATTTTAGAAATTTCAGCTGATGGATCTACCGTTGGCGCACTATATGAAGGAGTGCTTTATCCTAGTGTAACATCATTAGATTGGGACGAGGGGGATTTTCTATATGCAAACACGATACAAACAACCGTAGAGGGTAGTATAAACTCTGTGATAAAGATTAATATGCAGAAAAAAAGTGCGCCTGATTTTTAAGTGTTAAAATCTACCCGATTTACAGATTATTGATACGAGACTCACACCTAAACAACAACAAATAACAAACAGAATGATAAATAGATACAAAGGAGAACATATGAAAACAACTAAACTACTTACCCTAGTTGCTATGATGTTGGTTCCTGTATTCGCTAATGCACAGTGGGTACATGACGATACATTTCAAGCACACAAAGATTCATTATTCTACACGCACGGTGTTGCAGTAGATGGTGAGGGAAAGATTTGGTACCAAGAATACTACAACTCACCCGAAACCATCATCATGAATCGTGACATTGGCGCAGATGGTATACCTGATACATTAAGAACTCGCGTATTATTCGTGTACAATCCCGATGGAACACAAGCTTCTTTTTCACCGCTAAAGGTGATCAATTATGATGATGGTTCTGCCGATACACTAGGATATGTTTGGTATCCTGATGAAACAGACTCGGTTGACGGTGGGTCTTACGAAGGCTTCTCTGGCCGTGGAATTACAACTGACGCGAATGGTGACATTATTGTTTCCTCATTCAACCGCATCTACAAAATAGATCATACCGACGGTTCTGGTATCGCTATGGTAGATCCGAGTGTGGGTTGTTCATTAACCGAAGCTACAACAGATGCAGCTAACAACGTTTATGTTGGTTGTGTGGTTGGATCGGCTGGACCAATAATGAAATTTGCACCTGATCTAACGGGAGAAGAAGCCGTTGTAACTATCGATGGTAGTTTTTCACGTGATTTGCAGGTTTCTGCTGATGGTAATACCATTTGGTGGGCAGGTTATACAAACGGATCTGTATTCCGCTATTCAAGAGATGATGAATTCTCTTCGTTTGGTGCTGCAGATACGGTATTGGTTGGAATGAAGTCAGAGGTATTTGATATCCATCCAGTTACTGGTCACTTATGGGCTGGATCTGGTTCATTGAATGATGTTCCTGCTTCGCCTTGGACTCCACAAACCTTCTATGCATTTGATGTTTCTACTATTGGAACAGAAAACGAAATACCTGTGGATAGTATTCGATGGGCTGCTGCTCCAGGCGCACCATTTGATGATGCTCGACCTAGAGGTATTGATTTCACAGATGATGGGATGACTGCTTATCTAGCGGCATTTGCCACTAATAATGCGGCACAAAAGCATACAAAAGCAGACGGTAACTCGAACGAAGTGGTAAATCAACTACCAAATGGTTACGCTCTTGATCAGAACTACCCGAATCCATTCAACCCAACTACCAACATTAACTATAGCCTTCAAAATGCAGGTCATGTTACCCTTAAGGTATACGACATGACTGGCCGTGAGATTGCTACCTTAGTTAATGGTAGAATGAATGCCGGTGCACACACTGTTACGTTTAACGCTAGCAACCTATCTTCAGGTGTATATATTTATGCATTGGAAGCTAATGGTGTACGTTTAACGAACCGTATGACACTTATCAAATAATCATTTCTTGATTATCTAGAAGGCAGCCCTGTTTATCAGGGCTGCTTTTTTTTTTAACACCTACTCTTTGTTTTACACGTATGTCACAATCGATTCACAATTGTTTTAAATCTGTTTGTGTTGTCACACTCTTTGCGGTACTTATTTTAACGAACAGCTCACTTCAGGCACAAGAATATCAAGTGCCTAAACATGAATTTCGCGCAACGTGGATTGCTACCGTTATTAATTTAGATTGGCCTCAATCATCAGGATTACCACCACGTTTTCAAAAGGATGATCTGCGTAACAAGCTGGATTTATTACAGCAGGCAGGCATAAACGTAGTTTATTTTCAGATTCGAACCGAAGGGGATGCTCTATATGATTCACCTATTGAACCTTGGTCTAAGTATTTAACGGGTGAAGAGGGTAAGGCTCCAGATCCTTATTGGGACCCTTTAACTTTTGCGATAGAAGAAGCGCATTTACGTGGAATGGAACTACATGCATGGCTTAACCCCTATAGAGCCATGAGAACGATTCCATTCGATTTTTCCCAGAAAAGTGTATTGAATCAAGAAATTGACCCTAGCCTTGAAGTGGTCTTGAACAGAGAATTTGATCAAGAGGGTAAAATGAAAGTATCCTCCACCTCTCAGCGAGCCGCTAATCACGTTTCGAACACTCACCCAGAGTGGTTATTAGTAATGAATGATAAGATAGCTATTTTTGACCCAGGTTTACAGGAGGCTATAGAATACAATCGTGACATTGTAATGGACGTGGTTAATCGCTATGACGTGGATGGAATACACTTCGATGATTATTTTTATCCTTATCCACCCAATCATATGGGAAGTTCTTCCGCCAACGAAAAATTGGATGACGAAACCTTTGCAAAATATCCGCGTGGTTTTACCGATAAAGACGATTGGAGACGAGCAAATGTAGACTTACTGGTCGAAATGATTCACGATAGTATTCAAGTGGTGAAACCTTGGGTTAAATTCGGGATTAGTCCTTTTGGAATTTGGAAGAGCGGAGTTCCAGGTGGAATTTCGGGTATGAATGCTTATACCACAATCTATGGAGATGGAGTAGCTTGGTTAGAGCAACGCACCGTTGATTATATTACCCCACAGTTATATTGGGGAATAGAGCGATGGTATTCTGTCGGCCAGGATTATCGTGCATTAGCCGATTGGTGGGCCGATGTAGCGCATGAAAACGAGCGGCATATGTACCCAGGGCATGGTCTCTATCGTACAAGTTCGAGCACATTTACAGGTACCTTGTTTAACCAGAACGAAATGCCCCGTCAAATCCAGTACAACCGATCCAACCCACTCATTCAAGGAAGTGTATTCTTTCGCGCAAAAAATATCACCAATTATTCTTCAAAGGGTTTTGCTGATTCGCTAAAAACCAATTATTACCGGTATGCTGCTCTCACGCCGATTATGAATTGGAAAGATAGCGTAGCACACGCCACACCACAGAATCTTCAAGTTCAACGAGATGCAGAAAATGAATACGAGTTTCACCTTAGTTGGGATGCTGTTGAAGTTGATTTAGATTCAAAAACATCAGCTACGGGCTATGTGGATTCATTAGTTAAGTATGCTATCTACCGGGTCGATGCTGCCGAGCAGCCCGATCCAAACGCTGCAATGAAGGAATATTATCATCTTGTTGGTGTAGCTGGAACTTCTGAATTCACGGATGTTGCTCCTCCCTCTGAACACAAATATTGGTATTTTATTACCTCAGCTACACGTAACTCCATTGAAAGTTTGCCAAGTAGTGTAATTGAAGCTGGAGTGGTGGTTTCAACGGAGGATGCATCAACCAGTATGGCTAGTTTTGATTTATTACCCAATTATCCTAATCCATTTAACCCTAATACGGTTATTCCATTTACCTTGGAGAAAGGGGGTTTGGTGCAGTTGGAGGTGTTTGATTTACTAGGCCGAAAAGTGGCTACATTGGTTAATGAAGAATTGCAGAGGGGGAGTCATTCCTTTAGTTTTGACGGGACTTCGCTGAGTTCAGGCGTATATGTTTACCGGCTTCAACAGAATGAACAGGTTCTCACCCGTTCAATGACACTAATCAAGTAAGTTATAGAGAGGATAAATATGTCAAATAGGCGCAGTTTTCTGAAAAATGCCAGCTTGGGTTTGTTTGGTTTGGGCGGTTTTCAGGCAAGCTCAAGATCATTCGACAAACAGGAAGAGGTGAAATTCCGTATTGCGCATGTGACCGATCAACACGTCACATCTAGGCGTAAGGGGCACTTAGGCTATCAAAAATGTGTAGATTCTATTAATTCCCTAAGGCCTTCACCCGATTTTGTGTTAATGGGGGGGGATATGGTGTTTGATGGATTATATACTGATTTGGATGTCTACCAAGAGTCTATAGAACTATACAAGAAGATCTCAGATACATTAGAGATGCCCTATTATCATTGTATTGGTAATCATGATGTGTTAGGCTTATCCTCACGAAGAAAAGTGGCTCAGGATCATCCCGAAATTGGTCGTGCTTATATCATGAACCGCCTGGGAATGAGTAGAGATTATTATAGTTTCAACCACAAAGGGTGGCATTTTGTGGTCTTGAATTCTATATATGAGAAAGAGGGAAGCTCTGGACCGGCCTATGAAGCTCGTATTGGTGAGCAGCAGATGGATTGGTTACGATTTGACCTAGGTAAACACAAAGACATGCCTACCATTGCGGTGAGCCATCTGGCTGCTTTTTCTCACAAGGGTCAAATTCGACAAGATTTTGATATGAAGGCGATGAGTGGAATTATTCTGCAGGATAACAAGCAGCTTAGAGAGGTTTTAGAGCGGCATAGTGTACGTGCTCTTTTACAGGGGCATACTCATGTAAGTGAGAATTTTCAGTATAATAAAGTATGGTATATTACATCCCAATCGGCTTCGGCGGCTTGGTGGGGAGGAAATTGGTTGGGTTTTAAGCCAGGATATACTATTCTAGAGTTAGGAGAAAAAGATATTATTAAGTGGTATGCTAATGAGTACGAGTGGCAACATCAACTCGAAGAAGAGGATACCATAGAACGTGAACGTATTCAAGAGCAAAAAGAGTTTGAAGCAGAGCAACAACGTCTATACATCCAAGAAACCACTCGTGAGTAAGTTTTTTTCTATTATAAAGGGTATAACACACTTTGTTTTACCAAGTATACTATGCCTAGTGTCGGGTACTTTGCAGGGGAACCTACTGGCTCAAACCTACACGATTAAGGTGGTAAGTGATACAGTTTTAAGCACAGGAGTCAACCATCTTGCATGGGAGTCAGCAGAGCCAAGGTGGTCGGGTGACATTGTAGTGGCTGATTGGAATCCTTCGGTACAATTAAAGACAGTTAAAGCAAATAATGAGCTGAAAGGGTACCAGACCACCCAACATATGATGCGTTCTTATGAGCAAATTATCCGAGAGGGGGAAAAAGTGGTTGCTGGGATTAATGGAGATTTTTATAAGGCAGGTGGTGTACCTGTCCACAGTCAGCTTATCGACGGCGAAATTCTGAAGCTACCAGTTCAACGCGATGCTATTGCGATAGACGAAGAACAGCGCTTTTATTTGGGTTCGTTTAGCTATTCCGGTCAATTAGAAATCCTTGCCCCA
Organism: Balneolaceae bacterium; assembly: GCA_018401935.1. Classification (GTDB taxonomy): domain Bacteria; phylum Bacteroidota; class Rhodothermia; order Balneolales; family Balneolaceae; genus UBA1275. Next base: position 96,311 of record JAGYJQ010000002.1, on the reverse strand, counting down.
TCCACCGTACTTGCCATAGACGGAGTGAACATGGCGCGAGAGGCAGATCAACTTATTTTATATAACCAGTATTATGGGGATTCTACCCAAACCAATGCCTACGGATATGAAGTTGTACTTGAGCAACTTGATTTCAGGCCTATAAACCGTCCTGAGCTTTTTAGGGTTGTAGAGTTAGAAGATTATGAAAAAGGCTTTATTCCCGATGGCCATGTAGTTCTTTCTGCCCACGGGGTAAAGGTGCCTTATTTACAGGCACTTACTGAGGGAGATTCAGTACGAATAACTCATGGTTTGCTACAAGATCAACGACCAATCTCTGAGCAACCCGCGCTAGTAGAGTTCATTGGTGGCAGCAAGGTTTTTTTACACGATGGTCAGGTAGATGGTAATTGGCCTGAACGACATCCTAGATCGGCTCTCGGTTTTAATTCGGATACCACTAAGGTGTACTTGTTTACGGTAGATGGTCGTCAGGAGAGTAGCGTGGGTATGTCGCTGACTGAAATGGGCGAGGTGATGAAGCATTTTGGAGCTGCCTATGCCATTAATCTGGATGGAGGCGGTTCAACTACCTTAGTGGCTAATGGTAAGGTTTTGAGTTCTCCGTCGGATCCAACGGGGCAGCGAAGAGTTTCCAACGCGGTTATTTTAGTTCAAGATCAGTAGATCAAGGGTTGTTCAAAATCGAGCATTGTCCAAATTCACAAGCCTTTAAACGACCGTATTTATACTTTGATGAGTATGTTTTTTCGTTGCATCCAACGTGCCAAAACAAAAAACAAGAAAACCCACAAGGCGGAATGACTCACCGAAGCCATCATAGGATCGCCAAAGATTCCTTTTAATATCACCGAATATAAAACTCCTTTCAAGCTCATCGTATCCCCCGCCACAGTGATGTGTATCATACCCATTATTCGAGCAAGAATTCCACTTAAGAAAAATACGGTAATGGCATTAATCCCGTATGCAATCCCCCAATTAATTCCCTTTTTGTAACCTTTTACGTCGATGAACCAATAACAAAAACCAAATACAACAGTAGCTAAACCACCTGTAAAAAGGCTATATGAACTGGTCCAGATATTCTTATTCAGGGGGAAGACCCAGCTCCAGAGATACCCTAGTGTTAACCAAATAAAGCCCCATTTAAGTAAATCAAGTATTTTGTGTTCCGGGCTTTGATGATTTTTAAGTAGTATTTGACCAACAAAAATACCCATCAAGGTAGTTACTAAAGCAGGAAAGGTGCTTAGAATACCTTCCGGATCCCACAAATCTTTCCACATGTGCCCGCTGAGTAGTAGCTGATCTACATAGGCCGCTAGATTCCCCTCAGGCGTATCAATAGCACCCGCTCCAAACCCAGGTACTGGAATTAGGCTCATTGCCAACCAATACCCAATCAAAATGAGCCCACCCAAAATCCATCGCACTCTGGTTGATGTATACAAAAATAGAAATGCAGCCATGAGGTAGATTACCGCAATTCGTTGGAGAACCCCCGGTATTCTTAGGCTTGCAATTTTTGGATGCAGGCCAAATTCTGGCGAAAATACCACATAGGGAAAGGCTGCAAGGGCCAAGCCCAAACCAAATATTTTTACTCCACGAATAGCGGTTTTTTTGATTAATTCCTCACGACTCATTCCTTTTGCCATTGCTTTGGAAAAAGCCAACACGATGGAAACGCCTACGATGAAGAGGAAGAAAGGGAAGATTAAATCAGTGGGGGTCCATCCATGCCACTCTGCGTGAGCAAAAGGGCCATAGATGTGTGACCAGGAGCCTGGATTGTTCACCCATATCATAGCGGCAACCGTAGCACCCCTGAAGAAATCCAGAGAATCGAGTCTTTTTCCTTTTGTGATTTGTTGCGTGGTATCCATTCTTCTATTTAGGTCTTAATTAATCTTTTATAGTCATGGGCAATTGGCCCTTCATGGTTAGTATCTTGCTTACTGAATAGTCAATTCGATTTTCGCTAATTAGACCCTCATCAAGTAGTTGTTCTACTAAACATACTAAATCAGATAATTTGGCGGGTTCTGGTAAAAGATTATTCCCAAAACAAAACATGTCTACTCCCGCGTTTAAACCCATTTTCAAGGCCTCTTTAATCCCGTAGTGATCAGAAATAGCCCTCATTTGCATGTCGTCGGTAAATACCAATCCATCGAAGCCCATTTTTTCACGGAGCAATTTGGGCATTATGTGCTCTGATAAGGTGGCGGGATGCTGCTTGTCGAAGTCTTTGTGGATAACATGGGCGGACATGATCATGGAACATAGGCCATCTTCAATCAGGGTTGAGTATGGAAGTAATTCATCTACCTCCCAGGTTTCGGTTATATCTACAAAGCCGGCATGGGTGTCACCTTTGGCGCTTCCATGACCCGGGAAATGTTTGCAACAGCCCCAAATTCCTTCCGATTGTAAGCCTTCTAAGTAGGCTTTTGCATGCCGGTACACCACATCGGAGCTACGCCCAAAAGATCGTTCTCGCTTGGCTATTATTGAGGAATCTTCTTCTTTTGCTATATCCACCACTGGAGCAAAATTAATCGAAATATGCATTTCTCTTAGAAGAGAGCCTATGTCTTTGGCCTGTTGATAGGTCAATTCAGTGTTATCTTGTTTTCCTAGGTAGGCATGACTTTTTGTTTCTGGGAATCCATATTCAGGTTTTAACCGGTTGACAAGTCCTCCTTCTTGATCGATACCAATCCAAAGTGGGAGTGGGCTTGTCTTATGTAAAGCCTCGCAGAGTTCTTGAAGTTGCTTGGGTGAGGATATATTATGGACGGGCTTGTGGTGAACCATATCTTGATCGAATAAAATAACCGCTCCGGGACCTACTTCTTGGATCATGTGATGTACTTCAGAGCCTTCACTCACATCAGAACCTCTAAAACCCATTAAAAAAAGTTGAGCTATTTTTTTGCGTATCGGTAAGGTGTCTAGCGAAATTATGGGACTTTTCGGGCTCATGTAATAAAATTTAGACTAGGTTTGTGGGTTTGTTGCTTTTTTCTGGCAGAGTATACATCAACCCGAAAAACGGTCTTTTAAGAGATGTAAATGTGGGTGATAAATCGAGGTAGTTCATTTCTATTTTACCTAAATTAGGACATATATGTTAATCATTTAAGACATTCTAAGCCAATCTATTAGTCTATGTTTACACCCTTTATTAAGCAAGTTAATGGCCACCAATTCACAGCGCGTTACATGGTGCTTTTGTGTGGGATTATTTGTTCCATTTGTATTGCCCCCCTTAGTGCACAGCATACCGTTAAAACGGGTATTGAGGTGTTAATTGAGCAAGATTTTAAGGCTATTGAGGGTATGCGTGTCGGTTTAATTACCAATGCTACCGGGGTGAATTCTGAGCTTGTCTCTACCATCGATTTATTAAACCGTGCAGAAAATGTGGAGTTGGTGGCATTATATGGACCAGAGCATGGGGTGCGTGGCGATTATGCTGCTGGGGATAAGGTTGAGAGTTATACCGATGAGTCAACAGGTTTGCCGGTTTACTCGCTATATGGAGCTACACGTAAGCCTACTAAGGAAATGCTAGAAGGAGTGGAAGTTTTGGTGTATGATATACAGGATATTGGTGTGAGATCGTACACGTATATAAGCACAATGGGCTTAGCCATGGAGGCCGCAGCTGAGCTTGGAATACCATTTGTGGTGCTGGACAGACCAAATCCATTGGGTGGAATGAAGGTGGAGGGGGGCTTAGTAGAGCCAGAGTTTGAATCTTTTGTGAGTGCATTTCCTATCCCGTATGTCTATGGACTCACCCCTGGTGAGGTTGCGCGAATGATTGATGACAAAGGGTGGATGGATACAGAGCAGAAGGTAGATTTAACGGTAATAAGCATGGAAGGGTGGACGCGTGAGATGACCTTTGAAGAAACGGGCTTGCCCTGGGTACCAACTTCTCCTCATATACCTCATGCCTACTCTTCGTACTATTATGTTACCAGTGGAATAATGGGGGAATTGGGTGTGTTTTCTGAAGGAGTGGGGTATACGCTCCCTTTTCAAACATTTGCAGCTGACTGGATAGATGAGCAGGATCTGAGTGAGGCTATGAATGCCTTAGGCTTGCCTGGGGTTTATTTTCGGCCAATCGTTTATAAGCCCTTTTATGGGCGAGACCAAGGGAAAACCCTAAGAGGGGTACAAATTCATCTGTATGATTTTGATCAAGTGGAATTGATGCCTTTGCAGTTCTATTTTATGCAGGTGCACCAGGAGTTATACCCCGAGAAGGATATTTTTGGCGTATCGGAAAACCGTTGGAATATGTTCGATAAAGTAAATGGTTCGGATCAGGTAAGATTAGAATTTTCAAGGGAGTACCAAGTCAAGCCATTATTGGAACAATGGAGAAGCCAAGCCAAGGCCTTTCAGCAAGAATCCATTCCTTTTTGGTTGTATCCTGCCAACGATTAATCACAAGAATCTCAAATTATGAAGAAGATATTTTTTGTTTTGCTATGTATGAGCCTAAGTTCATCTGTCTGGGCACAGTACAATCCACTCAGCTTGGGAATTGTCATACCTGAACAGGATACCGTTGAATATCCATTTTCACGATATCGGGTAGCGGCACACACCGATCCAAATGCTCAGGCTTTTATCAATGGCAAACAGGTACAGGTATACAGTTCTGGCGCCTTTGTGGATATGGTTTTTCCCACTGAACAGATCACCCCTATTGAGTTTATGGTTGTATTGGATGGCGATACAGTCAAACAAACTCGGTACCTTGTAAAGCCAAGTGCTTCTCAACCAGCCAGCTCTGAGTTGGTTGATCTTGGGTCGAAAGAACCCACCAAGAAGTGGTTCATTGAACCTAACGCAGATCCATTGAACCCAGACCAATGGTATGGTCCTGGAGATGTGATACCTATTTTAGCACAGGCGACACCAGGTAAACAGCTTAGTTATTCGATACCCGGGCAACACACACATGTTGTTATGAATGAACGCAGTCCCGGTGTGTATGAATCCTATCATAAAGTCGGCCCCTATGATCCAATGTTTGAGGGGAATATTGAGTTTAGTTTGAAGGGGAGGTGGTTTAAGCGCTCTAAAGTTACTTCCTTAGAAACAGTAAAAATGGGAGGATTACCTAAAACGGGTGTAGTAAATACTTCCAACGCTTACCTGAATATTGGCTTAGGTTCTGATCGACTTGGAGGTGCCAAGTATGGCTCTATCTACGAAGGAGTAGAGCTTACCATTGTGGGGGAACAAAGTGGATTATACAAGGTCGCGTTAAGCCCTTCTTTACATGCCTGGATTCCCACAAGCTTTGTGGATGTAAAGGAGTCTTTTGAATTACCGGCACAGTCGCTCAGTGGTAATATCCGTATCGCAGCTTCTAAAGAAAATTCAGATCTTCAGGGTTCCGATGTCATAACGGTTTCTTTACCCAAGCGTTTACCCTATACCGTACACACTGAATTAGACCCCAATCGCATTATTGTAGATATTTTTGGGGCAACCTCAAACACGAATTGGAAGATATTGTTAGACGAAGCGACCGGTATTGATGAAGTGCGGTGGAGACAAGTAGAGGATGGACGGCTACGACTTTATATTGATTTGACGCATAAACGCCACTGGGGCTATGATGTAGAATATGGCTGGCGAGGTCAAATGCGCATCATCGTTAAACATCCTCCAGTGATTGAGGATGCACAAAAACCATTGAAAAACCGAATTATTGCGGTAGATGCAGGTCATGGTGGTCGTAATAACGGTGCACTCGGTTCTACCGGGGTCATGGAAAAGGAAGTAGCTTTAGCTATTTCAAAGAAACTCGAAGAACTACTAGTAGAAGCGGGGGCAAAGGTGGTCATGACTAGAACCGATGACTCGTATTTGTACATGAGTGAGAGGGCGGAAATCATTCGGACCAATAAGGCTGAACTACTGGTCAGTATTCACGCTAATTCTATTGGCTATGCTACAGACCCCCGAGAAATGAAAGGTACGGGTTCATTTTATAAGCACATGGCGTATAAACCATTGGCTGAAATCATGTATAACAAAATGCGTGAATTAGGTCTGGATGACTACGGGTTAACAGGTAGCTTTAATTTTTCACTCAATGCACCTACCGATTTTCCAAATGTATTGGTAGAAACAGCCTTTTTATCCAATCCTGAAGAAGAGATTTTCCTGCTCGATCCCTATTACCAACGCCGTATGGCCCAACAAATAGTGGAAGGCTTAGAGGAGTATTATACGCAATATGCTCATTGGCCTATTGAAGATCTAGAAGCGGATAAATAGTACTAATGAGTCCTAGTTAGGCCTCTGATTATTCACCTCAATCAGCAGGTAAATGACCCTATTTAATTAGGGTCATTTTTTTGCTTAATACTCCGTTTTTTGTGATGAGCTGGTACACATATACTCCACTTGCGAGCCCACTTGCATCTAACTGGTAGCTGTGTTCACCTGCGGCATGCTGTCCTCTAGCGAGTATATCTACCTGTCGGCCTAGCATGTCATACAAGACCAAACTTAATTCTTGTGCTTCCGGTAAACTAAACCGAATCGTTGTACTCGGATTAAATGGGTTTGGATAGTTTTGTTGTAATACTATTTGATTAGGAAGATCATTATTTGCCAGAGCGTCATCAATATCCTCATTTGATATGGCCGTAGCGACTTCTGCAACGCGTAGGTCATCGAAGATTATGAAGCCCTGGTTAGTATTACCCTGAGTGTAGCTAAGCTGAAAGCTATCGATGTACACATTACCGTTTAGGCTACCATTTCCATTTACCCAACCGACTACCGGATCCGTAGCTAAATTCCAGGTAACTAGTTTCCATCCAATCCAATCGATGGGAATCCAAGAGCTTCCTTCTAATTGATTATTGCCGTCTCGCAACATAAACCGAAAGGGATTTCCTGATCCATCCCCAAAAATAAACACTTGTAATAAACTGTTGTTGGAAAAAGTAGGAGAGCTTGAATTTCTGTATACCCGAATTAGATGTTCTGAATCGCTCGTATTCCACCCATATTGTACACGCATGGCTTGTGGGCTTGCGGTGAGTTTGTTGGTCCACTGGGTTTCGGCAAGACGAGTAGTGGCTTCTCCAATATACCCGGTTGTACTACCACTTTGAGAAGGAAACCACCATGGAGAAAAGTCACCATCAAAGGCATCAATTACCCTGTTAACTCGAATTCCTTGACCACTGGTGGGAAAACTTTTTAGTATACCTTTACCTATTGCATTACCTAAGGTATCACTAATATGTTTTGATATACTTAGTAAATGATAGGCATTAGGCAGTAGCGGTTCACTAGGAAAGTAATTTAGTACACTCTCTGAACCCACTTGGTAATAGGCTAGTTCACCTGGTATTCGACGACCAGAGGTCATGTAATACATAGTGGTGGAATCAAAGGCAGCGGAGTCTAAGGGTTCGTTGAATCGAATGGATGCGATAGGAAATTGATCAATTCCTACTCCTGCACTCGGAAAGACATCGGAGCTAATAGGGGCCATGATATCGGCTGGGGAAGTTGAAAAAGAAAGCGAATAAATTCCGCCTGCTTCACCATCTGCGTCTCCGTCAAAACCATGTGCAAAAGGAGAATCATCGGTTGCACTGTCTAGAATTTCCAACGTATAATCGGTGACAAAGGCAAAATTGGTGGATGAAATTCTCAGAGTAGATCCTGATATCCAGGTATATTCCAAATCTTCAACATTGGGAGTGAGGCGTAAGGCATTTTCAACCGAAGCTTTATTCATAGTGCGGCTGAACTCAAGCACTAATGGTTCTCCAATGTCCAATGATTCCCCCGATGCTAGAGACACCGAGGCGATAAAAGGTTCAATGTTTGAGTTCAGTTCATGGTCTGCAAAGCTAAAGTCGTCGGTCAAAATCTCTACGTCCAGTGTGTCTGAGTAATAGCCATCGGCTTCGAATATAACTTCTTGAACACCATTTGGAATGTTTTCTAGGTAGAAAAATCCATTGCCTAACTGTTCTTCAGGACTTGAGTAAGTAGAAAATAAGGATTCATAACTGTCGGTGGTGTAGCTGCTATCACCAATTCGTACGATGGCACCATTTATAGGCTTTCCATCGGCGGCGTCCGTTACAACGCCCGTAACTATACCAACGGTTGGTCGCTCATCCACCCCCATGTACGCTAGAACCGACCAGTAATGGGATTGAGCCTCAAGTCGTTTAAACTCGGCGTTCATATTTAACTGCTGTTGCCTAGGGTTAGTATGAAAACCACCTTCACTTAATATTGAGGCCATACTAGACTCTCGGTTTACATGCAAATAGGGGTATTGGCGGGCATGGGAGGCCACGGAACTACCTTGATAGAAATTCCGATCGGCGTAATTGCCCCGGGTACCAACACGCATGGCAGCCGATAAATTGGTTGTCATTAGATCTCCCATTTCTTTACCGCCCTTCGGACTTTTTTCCACTGTTACTCCGCCCGATCGCCAACCTCCGTGGAGCAGTAGCGTACTATTGGCAGAGGCGGGTCCAGCATCGGAATGAATCGAATGAAAAAAATCAGCCGCCAAGGCATTTGCGCGATCCGTTCTCTGAGACAAATTAACCGAAATTTGATCGTTATCGCGGCTCAAATATACGGTATCAATATCGGTAGTTGATAACAACATTTCACGGAGTGCAAGACCAATACGAACTACTTTTTCTGCCTCTGAGTAATTGTAGAGTCCTTGGTTTTCGGTTCTGCTGTGGCCTGGATCTAAAAATAATGACCAACCTGATAGTCCTGTTACTTCTTGTGCGGCGGAGTTTGCCGGTGTAAGGGTGGTAACAAAAACGAGAGCCACCAAAAAAAGTAGTAATCGGCTTGGAGTATGTATGAAGGGTGTATTAAGCAAACGGGGTAATGAAAAATAAGAACGTATCATAGTAATTGGTGAACCTTAAAGGGGGTGATGGCTGTTTTCATTTTGGGTTAACGTACGACCATGGGATGTATAAATGAACGTAGTTGATGGATGGCTATCGCAGAGGTAACAGATAGATATGACCGGTTTCCGGATCGTTGAATAAAATAGAATCTCCATAGGGTGACCAGCTTGGATTTAAGGTGATTAAATCGGTATTGCGGGTGATTTCAACTCTAGTTGGTTCATTGACTCCAAAGACAACCAGTTCGGCAGCGGTAAATGCATACCCATTATCCTGAGTTTCCATAGCAACTATGTATCGGCTGTCAGGGGACCACGATGCACGATAGGCTCTACCTAAAAAGCGAAGATTTTCCCCATTGCTGTTCATGAGGTACAATCCTTCTCCATAGCGTTCAAAAGCCACAAGTTTCCCGTCTGGCGAGTGAACCAAATTCAACAGCTTAGCGTCTTCATCCTCAAATACTTCAACCGGATTCATTTGGCTATTATTTTCCGACAAGCGAACCAACTTTTCGTCCATGATGAATAGCCTGTTTCTGTCATCAGGGATGGCAGGCTTTAAGCGTTCAGGTAACTCGACCCCAGTTTCGGCACTCACTAAGCCATTTCTGGATGAAATCACGGCCAACGACTCATATCCCATCCATTCTGGATCCCCTTGATATCCCATACTATAGTCTGTGAGTCGTTTGACTTCTCCAACTTCCGTGCCATAGAGCTGTAAGGCACTCATTTTTTTCCGGTCTCGATACACGTGATGAGTCGATAAAATCCACTCTCCATCCAAGGACCAATCGTAACCAAAGCCTGCTTGTACACTAGTAAGTTTACGCATGTTTGATACATTGATACTGTCTTGCTGGTTGTAATCTGCTACCCAAAGACCGAAATAATTAGGTCCAGTAAATGCAATATGCTCTCCATCGGGTGAGAAACGAGCATTCATAAATGGAAGTTCATCCCCCCGAACGAGCTCAATAGGTGTTTGTGGGTTGAATGGGGAATTAGAAACAGATTCATCCATACCCTGCTCAATTTGTTGTACTTGTTCATTATTCACGGATTCTACCGAGCTTTCCTGAGCAAAGGTTGGGCTAAGCAGGCCTGAGACAAAAAGCGTCATTGTAGCGATTACACTAATATTCATTGGACCGAAAGAATTGGTAAAGTTGAGGGTCTTTTTGTGCATTATAAAGGGCGTTAAAAAGCTGATAGGCTTCATAATTGAGGTATTCATAGTGTTAGTCATCTTTCTTTTTGCCAAAATCGGGTTCAATACGAATGAATGGGGTTATAATTACTATCGGAAGGGCGGATACAAGTACCCAAATAAAGAAATACTCATATCCAATTGCCTCCTGAACCAGCCCAGATATAGCTCCTGGTATACTCATACCAAACGCCATGAGCGCGGTACCAAATGCGTAATGAGCTGTTTTAAATGGACCACGTGCAATGTAAATCAAAAACATTAAAAAGGCTGTAAAACCGAAGCCATACCCAAATTTTTCAATACCCACTAAACTGCTTATTACCCAAAAATTCTCGGGTTGATTGGCCGCCAAATACCAATAGGCGAGGTTGGGGAGATTCATTATACCAATCATGGGCCACATCCATGCTTTTAACCCATGTCTAGATATCACAATACCCCCTAAAATGCCTCCGGCGGTAAGAGCTAAAAGACCGATGACACCATTTATATAGCCCACATCAGTGACGCTCAAGCCAAGCCCACCTGCTTCTGTGCTATCCATCAAAAAAGGGGCTGCCATTTTGACTAACTGCCCCTCACCAAATCGGTAAAGTAGAACAAAGGTGACGGCTAGTAGAATTTGATCTTTTTTAAAAAATTCGGCAATCGTACTCCAAACTGCTTGCATTGGGGATTCATCTGCTTTTTCTGCAGGGGCATCCTCAAGAGGGTAGGGTAACATCCTTTGATGATATCCAAACATGAGGATCATGATACCCGCTACCATTCCTAAGACTACCGTCCAAGCGAAGGAAGAATCCATCGTTCGGGTTGCCAAAACACCAGCTAACACCACGAATAAGCCTTCGCCACTCCACATTGCAAGCCGGAAAAACGTAGAGCGTATGCCCACGAAAAAGGATTGGCGATCATCGCTTAACGCAAGCATATAAAATCCATCGGCCGCAATATCATGAGTAGACGATGCAAATGCGACTAGAAACAAGAAAAATAAGGATACTTCAAAAAAGTAGGGGGTCTGCATGGCTATAGCAGCACCTATGAAGCCAATTCCAATGACCCCTTGCATCATATAGGTCCACCATCGTTTGGTTTTGAATACGTCGACAAAGGGACTCCATAAAGGCTTTAGTGCCCAGGGAAGGGCAAGCAGACTAGTGAATAAAGCCAGTCGGGCATTCGAAATACCTAAATCTTTGTACATAATAACCGATACGGTTACCACAAGAATATAGGGGATACCCTGGGTGTAATAGAGCGTCGGTATCCACCACCAAGGATTTTTTGTGGTTGGATTGGAAGAATCAGCCATGTTGGTTAGTATAATTAGAAGATGCTATATAAGTGGTTTACGCTTGTATTTAAGGCTTTGGACTACATCCAATAGCCGTGCATTGATCAGTTATTTTATAAGCGTAACCTTATGGGTATCATACCAATAACTTTGGCTATTTTCAAATTGAATACGAACAAAATAGAGCCCTGTTGCCTGGCTGCTAGCCAACCAGTGAATCCGGTGAGTACCTGATTGCTGCTGGGCATTAACAAGGGACTCAATTAATCGACCCTGCAGATCAAATACCTCTAATCGAACGGTGCCAGCCTGCTCTAAGCTGTATTCGATCTGTGTACTTGGGTTAAAAGGATTGGGATACACCCGAAGTAACTCAAAACTTTTTGGCATCTGCGATAAAAAAGATTCATTGCTGGTTACTTCCTCGTCCAATCCTACCCAGCGAACAGCATCGGCCACTACATAATTAAACGTATCCCCACCAAAGTTGGAAATAATGACCCTATCCTCAGAATTGCCATTGAATTCGTATTCACCCAACTCTACCCATTGTGATGAATTGGTGCTTTGATTGGCATATACTGTATCAATACCCAATCTATGTTGAATAATGTAAGGTGTCTTTTTACTTCGGTTGAATGAAGCTACCCACCAACCATCGACCCGATATTTACCTGCAGATGGCAGGTCAGCAGAGAAGCCTACGGTCTTGCTTCCATCCCCGCCTAAGGTGATTAAGGATGGACTTTCCCCCCAATACCCAGAATTAGCCGATGCCGTCCAACCTTCGGATACCTCTACCTGCTCATCGGCGGTATCTAAGATCTCCTCAGAGCCTACTACCGGTAATCCTGGAATGGAATCGGCAGGAACGACGGCTAAAAAACTGGTAACCGAACGTTGGTAGGAACCACCGCCTGGGCGGTTTATAAGTTGATTGGTTACTGCCATTTGACTACTGCCACCCCCATCTAAATTGATGGCCTCGGTACATCCCAAGTCAATCATTACTTGAGCCATTTCAGGCAGGCTGAATCCCTGGGAAGCTACCTGCCGTCCATCGGTGACCAATAGTATAGCCCGGCCGTCAGCGGTATATCCAACCGCAGTTCTTGGATCTCTGTTGCTTAATCCTACTCCGGATCCCCAAAAAATTTCTTCATTATAACTAACATGAACCGAATCCCCTTTGACTAGTATTGGGCCACCTCCAATGCCCATATACATATCAAATGCTTCGCCTGTATTTTTGTTTGGGGCGGCTAGGGGGAGATCACTGCTTCCATTCGTATAGCCCATGGGTTGGTTGAATCGATAAATATCATCCGCTGTACTTCCGAAATGATAGATCCAATCTACCGCCATATCTCGGTTTTTAGCAATTGAAAAGGCGCTCCTGATAACTGGATAGGAGCGATTATTGCGATTTAAACTGCCCACATTCCGAGAAAGTACCTTACCAGGTTGGACTACGGTAGAATAACTGCTATTCCCTCCAAAATACCCTCCATTGATGGCAGCTATAGCTCCTATTCGTTTAGAAAACTCCGTTACTGTTTCTGTTCCATTTTCGGCTAAATAAGGGACTAAACCAATTTCAGCAACCGTTAAATCAACTTCAATATACCAAGCTTTTAGGGCAGGGCTGGACCGTGTACCTTCGAAGAGCTGTACGCCGTCTGGTAAGGAATATTGTTCGCTAATATTCCTCCATTCTATGTTCTGAGCACTACTGGAGTGTGGTAACCAAACAAAAATAAAAAGTATAAGTATGGCAGGTCTGAAAGTTTTCATAGCTATGGTATGTATAGTGATGCAATAAATAGTAATGCAAGAAATTGTGATGCAATAAATTGTGATGCAATAAATTGTGATGCAAGAAATTGTGATGCAATAAGATATAAACAATGAAACGAACATCGTTAGCACTGCCAGTATAAAGTGATAGAACCTACTGGTTCATGCTACTGGTTCATGCCAATAGTTCATTAACACGTTCAAATTAATGCAAGTTGCTATTGTTGAAGGTGTAAGAATAAATAGGAGAATAAATAGTCATATTCAACCGTCACAAAGTGCACAAACATCAAAAAAATGTACCGGTTTAGCGGGCATACCTGATTCGGAAAGATGGATAAAAACCTAGGTCAAATACCTGTCTTTGGGGATATATTTGTATAATCTCATCACCTTGGGTGTAGTTTGCTTGAATGCGGTCGCTATACCAAACATTATCTCGATTGAACAGATTAAACAAGGATAGATGAGCTGTGAATGTTGAGGATTTGAGTACTTTACTAAACTCGATATGGGCATCCCACCTGAGATAGGTTGGCAGGCGTTGGTCCATTGCCTTGGTTGTTTCTCCATATATGGCAGGGGTACCCGTTCCTGCAATACCTTGAATATGTAAACTGATTTCGTCGGTTAGTGTGTAGCTCTGATTGAAGGTCGCTTGGTGTCGTCTATCCCATGGGGCATCATATTCGGCAGCTTGGTTAATCAATGTATTTTTAAGGCGCACCTGAGCCCAAGTATAACGAAGCCAAAAGGATTGCTGCGCTCTTTCGTAATGTATATAGTGCTCCCATCCCTTTGCATCTCCATTAGTTTCATTTAACCAGGTAGATTCTGAGCTACTATACAAACTACTCATAAGGCCAGCATTGAGTTGATGTAGCCTTAAATCGGAATACGTTTTAAGGTAGATCTCACTACGATAGTGGAGGTTGTTTTTGCTATGTTCCCAGCCCAAGGTCAGTTGGCTCATTTGAGTAGGCGGCTGTTTTTCTTGGGTTAGTATCCAAAAATCAAGTGATTTTTGATTGTAGAGTTCCAGTTTATGGGTGTATTGATGAGTTTGACTTGCGGTGAATACATAGGATCCATAACGTTCGGTCTGGTAACGAATCAATAGATTAGGATTCAGATAAAATTGCGTACCACTCGAATAGTATTGTCCTCTAGATCCAAGAGAACTTTGCCAGCGTTTGGACCATAGTTGATCCCATTGTAGATACGCTTCAAGCAGCTGCGAAGAAGTACTTGAAATAAAGGAAGGGATCACCAAACTTCTTTCGGTAAAATTGATAGTGTAATCTGTGTAACTAAGGCCTGCTTCTACCGTACGGCTCTGGTTAGAATAAGACCAAGAATGCAGTATGTTCACATCTCTCACATCATTCTGCATAAATATCGCAGAAACAGTTCCAGGATTGTACCCCAGATTGAATAATTCTGAAACCTGATACTCATAATCGTCTTTCGAGAAACCAGTTTCATAGAGACTCATCCCAAATTTTAGATACATTATCCAGTGGCTAGGTACTTCTTTGTGATGTTCCACTACAACGTGAGAGGCATTCCATGAATAACCAGCATAATACGTGGAATCAGGATTGCTGTTAATAGGATAGCGATAACTCATTTTGGCATCGTCCGAGCTACGATAAAAGCTCATGGACCAAACAGAAGTAGGATCTAATTCAAAGTTCCATGACCCATGTAGATCATAAAAAGAGTGGTCAAGTGAGGTAATGGTGGCTTGCGTGAAAGGAAGGTTAAGTTCATTAGGGTCTATAGTTTCAGAGTCTAGCTTAAGGGTAAACTTTCTGTCTATGTTAAGCCCATAATGAATAAGGTTGGTAGGTGATAGTTGGGGGAGTTGATCGTACATTGAATGCCTTGCAGCAATTAACCAACTTGATTTTGCCTTTAACATTGGACCTTCTGTGGTTAAGGAGAATGCCGCATTACTTAGATTGGATGAAAGACGAAAGTTTTGCCGGTTCCCAGATCGAGTGTTTAGGTCTAGGAGTCCACCAATAGGTGCTGAATAACGTGCAGGTACACTATTATAATAGAATGCACTGGGTTGTAAAGCATCTGATACCATGGCATCTATCACCCCAAACATATGATGGTCATGATATGCCTGTTGACGATCAAGCAACACTTTGAATCCCGTAGGGTCACTCCCGCGTATATACATTCCATCACTAACGGCCCCACTAAGGCCTACAGAGGCAAGTTGCTGTAAACTTCGAGTAGTATGCGCTTCCCCTGTGGTTCCAAAAACATCGGTTTGTACGTATTCATGCATTTCATTGCCAAGTTCAACACCTGGAGCTTTACCCCAAATTACCACCTCATTTGAGTAAAGTGCTTCGGGTGTTAGACGAATGGTTATCGGCGTACCTTGCTCTATCGACCCTTCAACTCTACGAAGAATAGGAGCAAGGGGTAGGTTGATTACTTCCATAGCATAACCAACATGATATACCAACAAATGAAGGCTATCCACCATGCTTGAATACTTTCCATTTTCCGCACTTATTGGAATGGCCACTAGCTTTTGAAAACTACCTAAAAGATGTAACCAAGGTTCATCTTGGGTAAAACGATATCCCACCTGACTCAATTCCAATGATTCCCCTGATAGGTTATCACGAACATCAATGCTTAGACTGAGTGTTAGATTAGGATTATTCTTACCCAGAGAAACTAAATCAGCAGGGAAGGCTGAAGATGTTGACAAGTCAGAATACAGAATGATTTGCCGGCTGTTTGAATCCCATTGAATTAGAATTCCATGTTGCGAGGCAGCTAGTTCGAAAGCCTCTCGAATAGGACGTAGGATCTGTTCGATACGTTCTGAGTTGTTTAGTTGACCAAGTATTTGGGCATAATTAGCTAAATCTTCTTCTGTAACATTGCTAAAGATTCCATGAATTTCGGATTCTCGATAAAGTATTTTGTAGTCGGTATGTATTTCCAACCACTTAATAAGCCTGCTTATATGTACGGTGTCATCTTTCTGCGATGCAAATAGGGAATTATGCAGCAGGGTATGCCTAAGTGTTACGGTGGGCATGTTATCCTGACTTGAAAAACTGAAGCTGTTCTGAGTAATAATCCATGGAGAAGCAGAAGGAGGTATTCCGATTACCATGAACCAGAAAGAAACAAACAAAGCGCTAAATAAGGACATACGATTTAGCTAGGTTTAGTCGATACCGACAAACTCGTATTCGCGATTCGATTTTTTTAAAAATTCTCCATTAAATAATAATGAAAAGTTAGTCAAAGTTTGTTCTAAATCACCTAAAACCAGGCTTCCATTTGCAAAGTTTTTAGCAGGGGGTTGTGTAATTTTAACGGCTATATTGTAGTGATGGGAAAGTTCATTAATCAAGGATTTAAAAGGGGTTCCCGTAACATATAAACTCGATTCCATCCAATCTATATGACTTGCATTCGAGTCATTTTCCTTGATTATAATGACACCTTTTTGGATGGTTGCCGAACTTTGAGGCTCCAAGAGACCTGGTTTTTGGTATTCGTTGGGCAAAGTAGAGATTGAATCGGAAGAAGATAGGACTTCCAGCGTTATTTTTCCTTCTTCAAGGAATACCTGGGTTTCATTAGCGTAGCTTCGCACATTGAACGCTGTACCTAAAACACGAATTTGGCCTTCACCTGCATCAACGATGAATTCCCCATCGTTTTGTTTGGCCACCTGAAAATAAGCCTCGCCCTCCAGTTTATAATGTTGGTCGTTGGCAGTGGAAGGGATGTTGTATAATTGTGAGTAGGGCCGAAGTTGAACTTGCGAGCCATCCTCCAAATATACCATCTTTATCTGATGGGAAGATTCAGCCAGTAGGTTCACGGATTTCTCTTCAATAAATGTGCCATAAAGAGCCCACCAACCAAGTATTCCAACTAAAAAAACGGCGGCATATCGGAATAATGTAGCGATGGGTAGCTTATATACAGTGAAAGGTTTCCGGGTTAATACCGTTTGGGGACTTTCATCGGTAGATTGAATATGATGTTGTATTGCCTCCCAAACTTCTTTTTTCGCTGATGTAGAATGTTCTTTATTTTCATAACCTTCTCGGTAGGAATTAAGCATATCTTCAAAAAGTCCACTAGATGTGGACTTTTGAGGGCTATTTTTTCTATTAGAAGGTTTATTGGTCATCTTGTTTTATAATAAGGAATCAGTAATCCTTTATTTCAAGCCTTGTTTTAAAAGGCTTGGTTTTATTTATCCCCCATTTTTCGGCCTCTTCGGCCTCGTTCTTTAACATCGCCATCTCTAAGTCCTAAACGGTACAGGCGGTCGTACTTGTAGAATTTCATGAGTGCTGTGCCATCCTCCTCTAAATCAATGGTGCCTTCCATCACTGTTTCTTCGGGCACGCCATTGATCACTTTGTTCATGGTCATGCTATAACTAAGTGTGCCCGAGACCGCATTTTCAAGATTGCCATAAGCGGCTAATGTATCCTTATCGATCACTATATCATCAAAAACTACTTGTACTTCAAATGATCTAGAGTGACTGGAACTGTCTCTTAACATGGCGGCGCCAGAGCCAAAGCCATGATGACTACCGTCCATTCGTAAAAGACTTTGTGTGGCATGTACACCCGTGAACTGTAGACTATCTATTTTGGTGAATTCAGACGATTTACGTGGGTTGCTATTCTGACCTGATTTTGTGGAATGAAGGTTAATTTGATTAATGGCTTCTCGACGAAGCTTAGGTCTTGCTATAAAATTGCCTTCTAAATCGACGTACTGAATTTCTTGAAGGGTAGATATGCTACTGCTAAATAATCCTTTTTCGAAACTACGATCAAATGAAAGCGTGTGTACTCCAGTGGTACTGTCATAAGAGTGACTGAAAGACCGCTCAAAACCACGTCCACCTCGTTCATCCTTTTCGCTCTTCAATAGAAATGCTTGGTTATTGCCATACCGTATTCCGGTAGATGAAATAGTGGATAAAGCATCATACACACTATTCATAAGACCTGATTGTTGGTCCGAGATGGAGCTACCCATTATTTCAGCAGCCATATCTAAATCCGCATCGCTGATAAGTTCAGTCTCATTGGATACAGACGAACAACTCCAAAATCCTACACTCAATAATGCTAAGAGTAGAGGAATACGTGGTATCTTTAGACTCTTGTAGCTAAAAAATTTGGTATGTAACGTGGAAGTCATTGATGTTTTCATGTTTGTAGTAGGTGAAATATTGATTTGGTTCTAGAGTTAATACACTAGAAATTTATAGCACCCCTAATGTTCACATAATATTTTTTAATTTTTCTCTAAGCTCTGCTAAAGCGAGCCCCATGTGATGCTCAACGGTCTTTTTAGTAATATTCATAATTTGTGCTGTTTCCTCATAAGTAAATTGTTCCAGATAGCAGAGCCTAAACGCTTGTTGCCGTTTTGGAGCCAATGAGTGAATCGCTTCTTCAATAAGTAATTTCCTTTTACTTTCTTTTTTTTTCTCTTCCTCTTCATCAACAGTACTGGTAAAAAGGCTTGACTCAGCATCCTGCTCATTTGAAAAATTATTTTCTGTTCCCAAATTTGGATGCTCGAATAAATAATTCTTATCGGAAGATGGAAGCTCTTTGTTATCTCGAATGGAGTTTAACACTCTGCTGTGAGCCGCTGCATACAAATAGGCTTTTAACGACTTATCCGGGTTAATGCGTGATCGATGATCCCATAGGTAAATAAAACTCTGTTGGACAATGTCTTGAGCTTCTTCGTGTCTAATCCCGTATTTAGTCACGTAACGGTATACACTGGAGTAGTGTTCATTAAAAAATAAAGAAAAGGCGTGCTCATCACCCCGCTGGATGGCCTCGTACAACTGCATGGAGTCCTCTGTTGGGCTGTGGGCAAGTTGAATGAGTAATGGGATGAAAGGTAATAGCATGCACTAATTAGGTGAAAAGACGATTTCGCAGAAACGAATCGATGTAAAATATAGTATATTCATATAATTATACGACTATCACATGAAAGAAAAGAATTCAGAGCGTGTTTCTATAAAATCCCTATTAGAGACCTTAAAAGATATATTCAGGTTAAGTTTACCTTACAAGACAAGATTTTTTTCCGCTATACTACTTGTGGTAGTGGGTTCGGCCATATGGCTCACGGTACCACTTGGATTACGTTCGTTGTTAGATGCTGTTTTTGAGCAAGAAAACTATGCTTTACTCAACAAACTCTCTTTAGGATTAATAGGACTTTTTCTAACTCAAGCCATTTTCACGTTTGGGGGTAATTATCATATTGAATGGGTGGGTGAACGGGTCATAACCGATTTGCGAAACTCCATCTATGCTCATTTACAAAAATTGAGCTTTAGTTTTTTTGCCAATAGGAGACTGGGAGAGTTAACATCCAGGCTAAGTAATGATGTAGGATCTATTCGAGTAGCCTTAACCGATTCCCTACCTCAGGTCATCACCATAAGCATAACAATGATTGGCTCGGTAGGCCTTATGGTGGTATTGAATTGGCGGTTGAGCTTAGTCATCTTCCTAACTGTTCCTATTGTAACCATTGCTACCAGGTATTTTGGAAAGAAAATAAGGTCCTTATCCAAAAACGTTCAAGACAAATTAGCAGATACCACCGCTATAGCCGAAGAAACCTTAGGAGCTATACGTGTGGTCAAGTCGTTTACCAGAGAAGAGTATGAAATAAGTCGTTATCGTCAAGCCACCGAAGAACTTTTCTCTACCTCTCGGCATAAGATCATCCTTACCCAAGTTTTTTGGGCAGGAGTAGGTCTGATGTTTATGGGAACATTGGTGATGATATTTTGGTATGGTGGTCGAGAAGTACTATCGGGTAGATTAACTGCTGGGGACTTAGTAGCATTCATTATATATGCATTAAACATAAGCCGATCTGTTGGTCAGGCATCCCGTTTATACACGGCCGTTAATTCTGCAGCAGGTGCATCTGAGCGTTTATTCGAACTACAGCAAGAAAAGCCTGAAAACGAGGTGCTACCTATAAATAAACAAGGACACACCAGGAAATCTATCAAAGGAACCGTGCAATTTGAACATCTTAGTTTTTCTTATGAGGATGGTAAAAACGTGTTGGATGATCTAAGTTTTGAGATAAATGAGGGGCAAACCGTTGCATTGGTTGGGGCGAGTGGAGCTGGGAAAACTACCTTACTTAACCTAATACCAAGATTTTTCACTCCTACTAAAGGGGAGATTCGGGTCGATGGCGTTTCAGTAGAGGATTGGGACTTATACAATTTACGATCGTTTATTTCCATTGTCCCTCAGGAAACCCATCTTTTTGGAACCAGCATTTATGAAAATATTCGGTACGGTAAGTTGGATGCCACCAAAGCAGAAATTGAACAGGCTGCAATTGATGCGAATGCCCATGAATTCATCACCCAAATGTCTGATGGATACCATTCCTTAATTGGGGAAAGAGGAGTGAAACTAAGTGGTGGTCAACGTCAGCGTATTGCTATTGCAAGAGCTTTACTTAGGAACCCATCTATCTTACTGCTTGATGAGGCAACCTCCTCCTTAGATTCGGTATCCGAACGACAGGTTCAGCAGGCGCTAGACCGCCTTATGCAGAATCGAACGACCTTAGTTATAGCGCATCGGTTATCCACTATACAGCATGCCGACAGCATTCTTGTTTTAGAGAATGGTGTACTGGTTGAGTCAGGCACGCATGAGGCGTTACTTTATAAAGAGGGTGTTTATGCATACTTGCATGAAATGCAGTTTTCTGAAAAAGTAACTAGTTGATCGTAGCATAACTCCTTCGTATGCTAAAATTATAGGAGCTACAAAGGTAAGTTTTAAGGCCATTAGAGCTAATTTCATGCAAAAATTGCGCAAATCTTGTAATTTTTTTCACTAATTTTGCAAAAAAGGTCTATATTTCCCTATTAAAATTTCACCTTTGTATATCTTTAATATGTCTAAAAAGCGCTTTCAAACTATTTTTATCACCTTCCTAAGTGTAGGGTTTATTGGCCTGCAATCCTTGTCAATATTTGCACAAGTTCAGCTTATTGAACCTGAAATTGAGGAGAAGGTGAACGAACTGTTACAGCAGATGACCTTGGAAGAAAAAATAGGTCAACTTAATCTGCATAATGGCAGCTGGGATGTAACAGGTCCTGTACCAGAAGGTGAATATCAACAAGCGCGCTATAATCTCCTTAAAAATGGTGGTGTAGGTGCTATGTTAAATGTGATTGGAGCAGAAGCAACTATGGCTGCCCAAAAAATAGCGGTAGATAGTAGTCGTTTGGGAATACCTTTAATGTTCGGATATGATGTGGTACATGGCTATCAAACCATGTTCCCAGTTCCTATTGCTGAATTAGCTAGTTTTGATACGCAAATAATGCAGGAAACGGCAAAAATACAAGCGATTGAAGCTGCTGCTGGAGGGATTAATTGGACATTTGCCCCTATGATAGATGTGGGGCGTGATCCTCGGTGGGGTAGAGTAATGGAAGGTACCTCGGAAGATCCCTACCTATTATCGGAGTTTGCCCGTGCAAAGGTTAGAGGCCTGCAAGGAACAGACCTATCAGAAACAGGTACCATTGCCGCAACATTAAAGCACTTTGCAGGCTATGCGTTCGCTGAGTCTGGTAAAGATTATAATACGGCCGAATTATCTAGAAATACCTTGTTGAATGTTGTCTTACCCCCGTTTAAAGCCGCAGTAGAAGAAGGAGCTGCCTCGGTTATGAATTCGTTTAATGATGTAAACGGCATCCCGGCAACGGCTGATGAATATCTACAACGTACTCAATTAAAGGAAAACTGGGAATTCGACGGTTTTGTTGTTTCGGACTGGGGCTCTATGCGTGAAATGATTGCACATGGATATGCTCCCGACTTAAAAACAGCAACCGAAATGGCCATTGAAGCTGGCAGTGATATGGATATGGAATCGGAAGGCTACCAACAATATTTACAGGATTTAGTACAATCAGGACAAGTGGATATTTCACTGGTTAACGATGCTGTTCGACGAGTACTACGAGTGAAGTTTCATTTGGGATTATTTGACGATCCATATCTTTACAATGATCTTAAGCGTGAAGAAGAGCTTGTTTATAATGAAGCCCATCATGAGGTGGCACTCAGAGCAGCCCAAGGGTCAATGGTTTTAGTTGAGAATAAGGATGAAATACTCCCTTTAAGCAAAGATAGAGAGTCTATTGCTGTTATTGGGTTGTTAGCCAAAGATAAAGACTCGCCATTAGGCAACTGGCGTGCACAGGCCATTGAGAATTCGGCTGTTTCTGTTTTTGAAGGTATCGAATCGAAACTAGGTGAGAATACGGAAATAGAGTTTGAGCCGGGCTATGTGCTCACCGAAGGTAATCGGTCTTTCCCCATGGAATTAACATTTTCAGTTGAAGATGAGTCTGGATTTCAAGCAGCTATTGACTTAGCGGCAGAACATGAACAAGTGATTCTGGTTGTTGGGGAAGATGCCTATCAGACAGGAGAAGGAAGAAGCCAAATGGACATTGGTTTGGCAGATAATCAACAAAAACTGGTGGAACAAATTCTAGAGGTCAACGATGAAGTAGTGGTTGTTCTCATGTCTGGACGACCAATTATTGCACCGTGGTTGTACGAGAAAAGTGAAGCAGTATTGTATGCCTGGCATCTAGGTACTGAGGCGGGACATGCAATTGCTGACGTACTATTCGGTGATTATAATCCTTCTGGCCGTCTTCCAATGTCCGTTCCCCTTTCACACGGCCAAATCCCGGTCTATTACAACCACAAAAGCACAGGAAGACCTGTTCCTGGTGCGGGTGATGCCTCTACAGTTTTCTGGAGTCATTACACGGACGGACCTAATGCGCCTCAGTATCCTTTCGGATATGGATTAAGCTACAGTACCTTTGAGTATGGTGTGCCAAGCATATCAGATACCTTAATGAATTCCGAAGAAGGTCTAGTTGTGAACATTGACGTTACAAACACCAGTAATGTCGATGGGGAAGAAGTTATTCAATGGTATATACATGATCATTTTGCAAATGCTGCGCGACCTATTAAAGAGCTTAAATACTTCGAAAAAGAGCTAATCAAAGCAGGTGAAACAAGAACATTTATGTTTGAAATATCGAAAGAAACATTAAAATACTATGATCATAATGAGGAGTACGTAGCAGAACCTGGTAGCTTTTCAGTCATGGTTGGACCAAATTCAAGCGAATTACAAACTATACAGTTTCACTTGGATGCTGAATAACGTATGGTCCTATATTCCAAGGTAGATGATCTAAATCGACATTTCCGCCAGTAATAATAACCCCTATGTTCTTGAATGTAGGGGTTATTTTTTTCTCCAAAAGAGCGGCAATTGGGACGGCGCAAGAGGCTTCAATTATCATGTTGAAACGCTCCCAGATATACCGCATAGCTTGTATTATGGATTCCTCACTGACACAAACTATTTCAGTTTTTGCACGACTCATGACCTGAAAAGGAATAGTGCCTAGGCTAGTTCTAAGTCCATCTGCAATCGTTGGGTTTGTTATTTGCTCATCGGTCAAGGTCTGGATTGATCCTGATAACATAGATCGATACGCATCGTTGGCCTGTTCTGGTTCTGCTGCCATTACTTTGCAAAGCGGATAATTGTTACTTGCATGGAATGCTTCAGCTGCTAATATGCTTCCGCTTAGTAAGCCACCACCGCCCACAGGGGTGATAATAAGATCTAATTCCGGTATTTGATGCAAAAATTCCCAAGCCGAAGATGCCTGCCCTAATACCACACTGGCATCATCATAAGGATGTACAAAATAAGCATTGGTTCGTTCGATTACCTCTAGAAGCGTTTGTTCCCTTGCCATTTGAGTAGGCTCACAAAAAATAACTTCGGCCCCATACCCCTTCACCGCTTCAATTTTAACAATTGGTGCATTACTAGGCATTACAATGTATGCTGGAATCCTCTTTATTTGAGCCGCTTTTGCAATTGCTTGACCATGATTACCAGAAGAGTGGGTGGCTACTCCATTTTTTGCGATACTGTTTTCTAAAGGTAATACGGCATTACATGCCCCACGAAATTTAAAGGCACCCACTTTTTGAAAATTTTCACACTTTAACCAAACTTTTGAGCCTATTTTCTCATTCAAGTCTGTTGAATGTAAAACTGGAGTATGATGAACGAAAGGTTTAATCCTTTCATAAGATACAGATACATCAAATGAGTCAGGAAAGTCCATAAGCAATAGGGGTTATACGTATTTGAGTCGTCTTATTAGTTACAACATACATGATAATTATTATATACAAATATTAACGACTCAGGAACAATTTTAACAGTATTTTTGGTTCTGTTTTGAATTGTAGTCTTGCTTCATTGCAGTATTATAGATGTAAGTTTCATTGTATACCCATATCAAAACCATAGTATCATTGGCTATTTTTTTTAATTCTGTTCCCAATCAACCCGTAAGGTTTACTAGCGTAGTACTTGGAAATGCAATCATATTCTTATTTTTATTTTTCACACCATACTATTCTGTAGCTCAAAACAATGAGGGTGCAGTTTCGCAAGAAGTCATTACGATTCAGCCATTAGTCGGTGAAATAAAACTTGATGGTACATTAAGTGAGTCAATTTGGAATGAAATCAAACCATTTACAATGACCCAATTGGTGCCTATTCACCGAGCGGAGATGTCCGAAGAAACACGTATATATATGACCTACGATGCTAAATATGTATACATTGCTGCTGAAAACTTAACAAAGGACGCGTCTACCATCATTTCTAATACTCTTCAAAGGGATGACTACCAAGCGAATGATGACATCATAGGTGTGGTATTTGATTCTTTTAATGATAATGAAAACGGGCTAACCTTTTTCACCAACCCAGAGGGGGTTCGGGTCGATTTTGCAATTAGTAACGATGGTAATTTTGGTGCAGGTGTAGATGCGTTTAATGGGAGTTGGAATACGTATTGGGATGTTGAAACTACTCGGGATGACAAAGGTTGGTATGCTGAAATGCGCATTCCTTTTTCGTCCTTAGGATATCAGGTTACCAATGATGTGACTCGAATGGGAATCATCGTATATCGTTGGATTGCCTCTCAAAATGAGCGGCACGTATTTCCCGATATCCCACCCAATTGGAGCATGTCCCATTTAAAACCTTCACAAACCCAGGAAATTGAATTTGTACAGTTAGAGGAGTCAAAACCTTTATACATCACTCCTTATTCACTGAGTGGCTTTCAAGACGAGTTTGAATTAAATGATTCGGAAGATCAGTATCTAAGGGAGACAACATGGAAACAAGACATAGGATTCGATCTTAAATACAATATCAGTTCAGATTTAACCCTAGACCTTACAGCTAATACAGATTTTGCTCAAGTAGAAGCGGATGAGCAGCAGTTAAATTTGACCCGTTTTTCCATTGATTTTCCAGAAAAAAGGCAGTTTTTTCAACAAAGATCAGGCTTATTCGACTTTTCATTTGGTCGTACCAAACTTTTTTACAGTAGAAGAATAGGTTTAGCAGATGGTAATCCTATTCCAATAATTGGGGGGGCTCGTCTAACCGGTAGGGCTGGAAACGTGGATGTAGGGATATTAAATATTCAAACACAATCCTATGCAGAGTCAGAAGCTGAAAACTTTGGGGTGATTAGGCTTAAGAAACAAGTTTTAAATCCTCAGAGTTACATTGGGAGCATCTACACTCACCGACTTGGGCTTGATGGTGCGCAAAATGTGGTCTTAGGATTTGATATGGACTATAATGTTAGCAATGAGAGCTTTATTCAATTTAAAATAGCTCAAACCTTAGACAATTCCGTTGACTATAATCAAGATATTCTAGGCTTCTCTGGTCTTACTAGTAGATTAACCGTTGACAGAAGATCCAATATTGGTTGGTTCTACCGATTTATGATTAACTACACCGGAGAAGATTTTAATCCTGGGATTGGTTTTGTACGGACCACTAACACAGCAGATTATTATGCTAGCTTTGGCTATGGATGGATTGCGCCAGAAAATAGTGCCATAAAACAACAGCAAGTTCAATTGCGAAACTATTCCATTCAAAGTTATGATGGATTTAATCTACGATCTAGGTTCATCAATTTCGAATGGAATACGGAATTTAAAACAGCAGGAAACATAAGTTCTGAACTTGTTTACCGCCAAGAACATCTACTTCAGGATGAAGATTTTGAATTGCTGTCCCGTATATATATTCCGGTTAATGATTATGGGTTTCTAGAATGGGGGTTAAATTACGGTAGCCCTGAGCAATATAAGTTCAGGGGTAGAGTTTCAACAACCATGGCACAAATTTATGACGGAAGTATCAGAGAAATATCTTTTAGCCCTCAATACAGAGTTAATGTGCACTTGGATTTTTCACTAGATTACCGCATTAGTAAATTGGACTTCCCAGTTATTGAGGGTCGTGAAGTTACAACGTTTACGGTTCATCAGAGTTCATTCAAGGCCGCCTATGCATTGAATAGAAAATTTTCGGCTAATGCGTTTGTTCAAACCAGTAATGTTTCCGAAAGGTTAGGTGCTAACGTACGATTACGATATAATTTTAGAGAAGGACAGGATTTTTGGTTGGTAGTCAATCAAAATGGACCCCAACCATGGGCAGATCGATATGAAAGCGGATTACGTTTGCCTTCTTATAACCAGCGTTCTATTTTAGTTAAATACACACATACTTTTTTGTTTGATTAACTCACGCTTGGGTCAACGCTCAAAATCTTGTGTTTTACCGAACATTCGATACAAGTAACTGTATCTAATAACAATCTAACTACATCCATATGAACCACGGGTTTTTATTTCAGCAAAGTTTGCTGCAGCGCGCACATTTCCTTACACTTTTATTGGTTAGTTTTTCAGCCAATCTACTAGCTCAACACTCTACCGCTTCCGATCCAGATGTTTTTGAGCGGTTCACCTTTAATGATGAGCTCAGCTATTCTGAGGGAATATTATCTCCTGCTCAGTTTCTAGGTTACGAATTAGGTCAAGAATATACCCACCACTATCAGGTGGTGGATTACTTTGAGTATTTGGCTGCTAACTCGGATCGAATTCAAGTACAAGAGTATGGCACCACATATGAAGGAAGGAGCTTGATTTACGCCACCGTTAGCTCTATTTCTAATATGAGTAATCTAGAGCAAATAAAAGAGAAGAATAAGCAATTAGCGAGTCATGAAAGTGCACCGGATTCCAATATGCCAGTGGTTGTTTGGATGAGTTATAATGTGCATGGTAACGAGCCTTCCAGCAGTGAATCTGCCATGCAGGCAGCCTACAGATTGGTTGCTGCAGAAGATACTGAAACCGCAACTTGGCGGGCGGAATCGGTGGTCATTATTGATCCGATGGTAAACCCAGATGGTAGAGATAGATATATCACTTGGTATAAATCATCACAAGCACATGTACTAAATACCGATGTGAATGATTTAGAACATGATGAAATCTGGCCTGGCGGAAGGACCAATCACTATTGGTTCGATTTGAATAGAGATTGGGTATGGTTAGTTCATCCAGAGTCACAAGGGCGAATAAAAGTGTATCAAGAATGGATGCCACAAGTCCATATGGATTTTCATGAACAAGGGGCCAATAACAACTATTTTTTAATGCCGGGTACTACTCCTCGAAATTATGAACTTCCTCGTAGTTATGAAGATTATGCAGATGCATTTGGTAGGGGGGCGGTAAAGCGCTTTGACGAGGCCCAGGTAAATTACTTTACCCGAGAGGCCTTTGATTTCTTTTACCCAGGGTATGGTTCATCCTACCCCAGTGTAATGGGGGGTATTGGAATGCTCGCTGAGCAAGGAGGGCATAGTAGGGGTGGTCGCGCTGTAGATACCGATGACGGATATGTGTTAACTCTACGACAACGTGTTTTTGATCATTACATTAATTCTTTGGCTGTTGTCGAAACAGCGGTTGATAATAGGATGGGTTTACTTGAATACTTTAAGGAAGCGCGAAATCCCGAAAACCAAAAAGGAGACACCAAAGCCTACATACTTTCTAGAGATGAACAATCCTACAGTTTTGATGTAGTAAATTTATTGTTAGATCATGGGGTTCAGGTGTACGAAACCACTCAAGATCAGCGCTTATCTAATACCTTTGATTATTGGGATGCGAAGGAGGCTACAAGAACTATAAAGGAAGGAAGTTTTGTAATTCCAACTGAGCAACCTGCACACCTTTTTATTCATACGCTCTTTCGCCGACAATTGGAAATTAGAGACTCGGTCATGTATGATATGTCTACATGGACGGTTCCTATGGCCTACAATTTAGAGGCCTACTGGAGCGAAAAGTTACCTTCTAATCTGACACGCATCAACCAGAAAATCTCTTTAAAAGGAGAGCTAACTCAGAAAGCATCCTATGCCTACGTAATGGATTGGGCGCAACGCTATGCCCCTAACGCCCTAGGTGATATGTTAGAGGCTGGTTTTAGGGTTCGGACCGCATCAGAGTCCTTTGGGTATGAGGGAAAGACCTATTCTCGCGGGAGCGTGATTGTATTGGTGGGCAGAAATTTAGGTCATGGTGATCACTTGCATAGCAAAATGGAAGAAATTGCCCTTAAAAATAAGGTTAGCATAGTACCTTTCAATACTGGGCGAATGGATACGGGAATTGATTTAGCTTCGTCTGATTCAAACCCATTGCATGCTCCACGTGTTGCTTTGGTGGTTGATCAGCCATTTAATTCCTACACAGCCGGTCAACTTTGGTATCTCCTAGACTATTGGACTGAATATGGTATTAGCCGACTTCGATCCGATCGTTTGGCTGGCATGGACTTAGATGCCTATGATGTGATGATATTCCCAGGTGCTTGGGGAGGAATCGATCAAGTTCTTACTGAATCTGTTCAGGATAAAATGAAAGATTGGGTTCGTTCAGGCGGTATTTTAGTGGGCACTGAGGGTATGGCGTCTTGGCTTAGTAAAAGTCGAAGTGGTTTTACCAATGTTTCTCTGTTCGAGCCAGAAAGCAGTAATGAAGAAGAGTCCGATAAGGAATATACCTTGTATGCTGATCGCGCGAAGGAGTCTGGACTCAAGCGGATTCCAGGTGCAGCATTCAAATCACATATTGATAACACTCATCCGTTAGGATTTGGTATGAAGGATCAATTGTACACACTAAAGTTCTCGACCGATGTATTTGAGCTTAGTCCAGAGCTATTAGCCATAGGTAGGTATGCCTCAGACCCCACGGAGCTCCTTGCCTCAGGCTACGCATCGTTGGAAAATAAAGAAAAAGCGGCATCAAATTCCTTTGCGGCAGTACAAAATATGGGGCAAGGTAAAGTAGTACTGCTCTTGGAAAACACCCAATACCGAATGTTTTGGATTGGACCCTCACGGATGATTCAAAATGCCGTATTTCAATTGCCGGCACATTAAGGAATAAGGAGTTTGTTTACTTTTTACGAGATCTTTTGGCTAAGATGGGAACAAAGAACAGGTACATTCCACTTAGCCAAAGGATTAATACAATGATGCCAGATGGAAGGAAAATCCAAAGTTTAGCAGCATCGTGAAACCAAGAACCATCGTGAAGTTGCTCGATAATATCCGAGCGCCGATAGGCTGTTTTAAGGATCGAACCTCTTTCTAGGTCAATTTGAATTTCCCATTGATTTTCTGAACGTACTTTAACTATACCCTTGTTTGGTCGCACGTCCAAGCGATTGATGTCAGACCAAGTGGAAATCTGCGCCTCTTTTACACCTTGACTAATCCGTAAAATATCGCTAAAACTGAGAGCAAGGCTGTCGATAGCTACCTCTTCAGTACTAGGCTGAATCCATTCTATTTCTTTTTTTACTTGTAGCAACAAGCCAGATATTATCACGATTAAAAAAGGCAAGGATATTAGAAATGCTCCCCATCGGTGCATTTTTCTGGTATCCCTTCTAGAATGCCATTTACGCATGTCTGCTTAGTTTGATATGTGTTGAAAGGTGTTGATTAAATCGAAAAAGAACATACTAAATATTCGCGTTAAACCGCGTAAAATAGTTAGATCAGTAATGAACTCTCATGTTTTAGTAACCATTTTTTACGTTCAATACCACCGGCATATCCCTTCAAGTCTCCATCATGGCCAATGACCCGGTGGCAGGGTACGATAACGGCTATAGGATTTCTTCCATTAGCACTACCAACAGCTTGCATTGCCTTAGGATGGGCAATCTGTTGGGCAAGTACCTTATAGGAGGTAGTTGTACCATATGGGATTTGCTGTAACGCACTCCATACCCTAGATTCAAATTCAGAACCGTCTAACAACAAGGGAATATTGAAAGAAGTCCGATTACCATTAAAATATTCTGTTAATTGTGTTTTAGTCCATTCGGTAATTTGGTCAGGATCTTCAGGTCCGCTATGTTCTTGGAACTGAACATGATACAGCTGTTTACCATTGGAAAGTAATCTCAAAAAACCTATGCTCGTTTCTAAATAAGATTGATAAATCATTTTTTTTTAAAAATTTTTGTAACAAATCGTGTAAAAATGCATCCTTATATATGACATGTTCTACATTCACAGTGTAGGCTATGTTGTTTTTTCTTTTAAGTTAGGCCCTGAAAATCCTAACTTTTCTTTTTTAGAAGTAATAACGGTACATAACGTTTGCACTAATACCTAATTCAGAGGAAAGGTGTTTAATCCGCGAAAGATGATTATAGTAATTTACATTTAGTAGGTTATCGACGCGTAAACGAATGGTATGAAGGCCGTTTAATCGCTTCGATGTATTTCCCATCCACTCATGTTGCATATAAACATCTACTAGTGAATAAGAGGAGCTTGGTAACTCAAAATTTCCGATTCGAGTTTGTTCAGCAGAAAAGTGATAAGAGACACCGGTTGATGTTGATCCGTTCCGATAGCTAAGTCGGCTCTTCACGGTAAAAGGAGGGGTATAAGGCATAGGGTTCCATGTAACTTCGTTCACTTCTTTAATATCGGCTTTAAGATAGTGAGCGGTTAGATCAAAAAAGAAATGCTGTCTCATTTGAACCTTTACTTCGCTTTCAACACCATACATCCTGGCTTTTACGCCGCTAAATTGATAATTAAACAGGGTAGGGTATCGATTATTTTTCACTCCAGTGTTAACCGCAAAATTATAGTTTCCGAATCCATTATGGTAGCCGGTTACATTAAATTCTATATGGGGAAGACTAAGACTATATCCTATTTCTTTGGCCAAAGCTCTTTCAGGATTCAAATTAGGATTACCGATTTCGAAGGAATAGGATGCAAGGTGCGGCCCCTCTGAATAAAGTTCTTCTAAGGAAGGAGCGCGGAAGGAATGTAAGAGTATTGCCTGAAGGGCATGATTTGATCTCAGTGTCCAATTCATGCTAAGCGAACTCGAATAAGCTAGATACTTTTTATCTTGAATAAAGCCAATTATAGAGTTTGGGTTGTCATTATCGGGAGTTCGGTAAGCAAAATCTAGACGACCACCCCACTCCATGTGTAATTTCTCCCAATCAGTAGCTTCTATCCAGTACAACCCGAGATCTATTGATTCTGAATTAGGGGTATTAGCCCCATTGACGGCATAATCTTGATGTTGCACACTAAATCCAAGACTTCCTTTTTGAAGAAAAGAAATTCGTTCATGTCTAGCATGCATCTGAAAACTTTGGGTAACAAGCCCAAATTCAGACCCCACAATCGTCGGGCTTTCATACTCAATATGTGAGTATTGGGTCATGGATCCTTGGACCTGAATAGAGGTAAAAGCAGATGACTTCAGTAAAACTTCAGAACTCAGATTCAGTTGGGCATTATTCATATCTATATCCACTCCTTCTGCATGCCCATCTGGGTTCGGGGGAATACCATAGGATGATTGTAATGCATTACCAGATACCCCAATATATCCCCATTTGGTAATGTGACTTAGGCCAAAGCTTCCACGATCACTATGGTTGAAACTATTCAATATAGGTCCATTTGGACTACGCATATCATCGAATCGATGAGCTTGTGCGTCAACGCTGAATACCATTGATTTAGATGGAATTGGAACTCTTTGTTCGATACCAATTGAGGCGCCGGGTGTACCACTCACTCCCATAAGGCTTACACTACCACTGAACTTATTGGGTATGGAGGTAGGAATTGAATTTTTAACTACATTGATGATGCCACCAACGGCATTTGCTCCGTAGCGTAAGGCAGCAGGGCCTCGTGCAATTTGAATCTCTTCAGCTGAACTAGCATCAATCGTAACAGCGTGATCGGAGGACTGGGATGAAATATCAGATGAAGCAATTCCATCCTGACGAATTTGAACTCGTTCATCCCCTAAACCTCTAATGACAGGCCTGGCAGTTGCTGTTCCATTGGTACGTTGACTAATACCAGGTAGATTACTTATGGTTTCTGCTAATGTTGCACCTAAATTTTTCCGTAGATCGGTGCCATTTAATTTTTTTGAAACATGGGTAATTTTAGATCCAGTATATCCATCTACACTTCCTTGTACTAGTACAGATTCCCCCGACAAGACCTCTGGTTCTAAGTAGATTTTTATAATAGGGTCACTCTCTAGCCTCACGGTATCGTTGGCGGCTATTACTATACGTATAGTTTTGCTTTTATACCCCAACCTGTGAACACTCAAGTGGAACACTCCTCTTGGTATATTGGCCAATTCAAACATGCCTTCAGTGTTGGAAACGGCAGTTCTATTGACCTCCTCAAGATGAATGTAGGCAAAGGGGATAGGTAAAGAGCTTTCCGAATCTAGGAGTACTCCTTGTACACTATTGTTTTCTATTTGTTCAACCGATAGATAAGTGGATAATATCGAACCAGCTGCATTAATAGTAAAAGAATTCCCCATCCAACCAATACCAACAATGGCTAGACTCATAAGCAGGCTAGTACATAGCCATGTTCTACGTATTCTTAACCGATTGATATGCCCGGTTAGATGAGAAATTTTATGTAACATTGATTAGCCTCGGGAAAAACTATTCACTAACCGTGATAGGAATAGCTTGTGTGCTAAAATCCGAATGGCCGCCATGCATTAATTTTAGCGTTAGGCTGGTGCTTCCGGCCGCTTCCGCATGCAAATGAAATGCCCACTTACCATCTTCTTCATGTTGTTCGAAATGGACTATTTCATTGGTGCTAAATTCAGCTTGTAGTGAGTATTCCTCATCTTCAGGAGTAAATTCATCTCCATCTTCACTGACAAAGTATAAGCGAATTAAATCGGTTTCTTCGTCAACGTTCATCGAAAAGCTTCCGGTTAACGTTTCACTGGGTTGCTGTGAAATAACATTAGTCCCATTTAGTTTCAATACAAAACCAGCGGGTTCCTCATGATGATCATCATCATGTGTGTCAACGGGGTTAGAGCATGAGATGCTAACTAAAACTACAAAGGTGGCGAGTAACGCCATAAAGGAACGTTCAATTAATCTATACATAATCGTTTAATTTGTTTTTTAAAAGGTAAAAGTACAACTAGGAAAACGATTAGGCAGGCGGAGCACGTCCTAAATGAACATTAGATGGGTTGGCAAGACAAGTGCTTTCTGTATAGGAGGCAAAACGAACCAAAGCTACATGTATGTTTGTGGGTACATCTACCCGAGAAATCAGCGCATTGCCTCTCACTAAAGTGAGCGGACAATAATCACCAGATTCAACATAATGTTCTTCATTTGCATGATCTAAACATGATAAACTTTCCTCATGATAGTGAATGACCGATCCAAATAAGGAAAGACCAATCAAACACAGGAAAGTGATATGTATAGACTTTTTAATCATAGCTACGTTTAGCCGAAATGGTTTTACAATATAAATAATTAGAAACTTCATTTGTAGAATAATTAGGCCGGTGCCCCAATAATTAATGTAAAAATCTACATGTATTCTTCATACTTGTTCTGCATACTACAGTAAACCTATATAAACCAATGAGGTATGTCATGAAAGATAAATTCGTATATAAATTTGGAAAAACTACAGAGGGTAACAGAAACCTAAAAGAGTTACTGGGAGGTAAAGGGGCAAATTTAGCTGAAATGAGTTCTATAGGTATTCCGGTGCCTCCAGGATTCACCATTACCACAATAGCCTGTAAGCGTACCATCGATCAAAGTTTACATTGGCCAGATACACTGTATGATCAAGTAGTAGACGGAGTAAAACATATAGAACAAGAAATGAATATGGGTTTTGGTCATTCTAATCGTCCTTTGTTGCTGTCTGTTCGCTCGGGCGCAGCTGTTTCTATGCCCGGGATGATGGATACCATACTTAATCTCGGGATGAATGACTTAGTCGCTAATGCGCTCGTTCAACAATTCGGTAATGAACGCTTTGTCTATGACTCCTACAGACGATTTATTGATATGTTTGGTGATGTCGTTATGGGGGTTGAACACCGATTATTTGAAGAAAGCATGACGGCATTAAAACGTGAGGTTGGAGCCACCTCCGATATTGAATTAAGCGCAGAGGATCTAAAAGTTTTAGTTGAGCGGTACAAAGCTATTTATAGAAAACAAACGGGTCATATGTTTCCTTCGGACCCTTTTGAACAATTGACTTTGGCGGTGAATGCTGTTTTTTCGTCTTGGAATAGCAGCAGAGCGAAAAAATATCGTGAAATCAGTAAAATACTGGGTTTAGTTGGCACCGGTGTCAATGTGCAAGCGATGGTTTACGGTAACATGGATACCAATAGTGCCACCGGAGTTTGCTTTACACGAAATCCATCAACCGGAGAAAAAAAACTCTACGGAGAATATTTGATTAATGCACAGGGTGAAGATGTGGTTGCGGGAATACGGACTCCTATACCGATACTAGATATGCAACAGAGAATGACGGAAGTGTTTGATGAATTAAACAGATATACCAGCAAACTAGAGATGCACTATAAAAACATGCAAGACATCGAATTCACTGTCCAACAGGGCACTTTATACATTCTACAAACTCGAAATGGTAAAAGAACGGGAGAAGCTGCGGTTACTATTGCAGTCGATATGGTTAATGAAGGACTATTACCAAAACAAGAGGCCATATTAGGATTGGTTGATCCCGAGCATATTGATCAGTTGTTACACCCTCAATTTTCTAGTAATCAGATTGGCGAGACCGAATTACTTGGTAGGGGACTCCCTGCTTCTCCTGGTGCGGCAGTAGGTAGGGTGGTTTTTGATTCTAAAGAGGCTGAACAAGCCCAACAAAAAGGCGAAGAAGTTATTTTAGTACGCATTGAAACCAGCCCTGAAGATGTGGGCGGGATGAGTGCTGCGCAAGGAATACTTACGTCAAGAGGGGGGATGACATCCCATGCAGCGGTGGTAGCCCGCGGTTGGGGGAAACCCTGTGTAGCTGGTTGTTCTGATATAGTGATAGACGACAAAAATAAAACCTTTACCAATGGAGTCGTAACAGTTCATAGTGGAGATTGGATTTCCATTGATGGTACCAGGGGCTTAGTCATTTCAGGGAAAAAAGATCGCGAAGCTCCTAAATTAAGTCAGAGTTACTATACCTTTATGAACTGGGTTCGAGAATATGAACCTATGGTGGTCAGGGCCAATGCCGAAACCCCTAAGGATGCAGAGATAGCCAAAAAATTAGGGGCTCAGGGTATTGGATTAGCAAGAACAGAGCATATGTTTTTTGGTAAGGAGCGAATCAATATTGTTCGGAAAATGATCATGGCGGAAGGTGAATCTGAGAGAGAGGCCTATCTAAAGGCATTGTTACCTTATCAAAAAGAAGATTTCAAGGGTATTTTCAGGGTCATGGAATCCTACCCCGTTACGGTTAGGTTATTAGACCCGCCATTACATGAGTTTTTACCTCAAAATGAAGATGAAATGGCAAAAATGGCGTTGGACATGGGTATGACCATACAAGAGCTCCAGCGTAAAGTGGAAGCGTTAAACGAGCATAATCCTATGTTAGGGCATCGTGGTTGTCGCCTTGGAATAACTCATCCTTCCATTACACAAATGCAAACCAGGGCTATTTTAGAAGCGGCTCTTGAACTTCGAGAAGAAGGGGTAGAGGCAAAGCCTGAAATAATGGTGCCGCTGGTGGGTAATGTGAACGAGTTTACGCATCAAAAATCAGTCATATTAGCTGAGGCTGAGCGTGTATTTTTAGCATTTAATCAACGAATAGATTTTGAAATTGGCACTATGATTGAAGTACCTAGAGCTGCTTTAACGGCTAATGAAATTGCCGATGAAGCCGATTTCTTTTCATTTGGTACAAATGACCTAACTCAAATGACTCTTGGATACAGTAGAGATGACGCAGCCTCTTTTATACCCTATTATTTAGAAGAGGGAATTTTAATGGATGACCCTTTTCAAACCATAGACAAAGAAGGCGTAGGCCAACTTATACATATGGCTAAGGAATTGGGGCGTATCTCAAATCCTACATTAAAAATGGGAATTTGTGGAGAACATGGAGGGGATCCTCGAAGCATTGATCTCTGCCACGAACTTGGATTGAATTATGTGTCTTGTTCCCCATTTAGGGTTCCCGTGGCTCACCTAGCGGTGGCACAAGCCGCATTAAAGCAGGCCAAAGAAAATGAGGAATTATGTGTTTGATCATTAAATAGTTCTTCAAATTTTAGCATATCATTACAAAAAAAGCCCCTGTTAAATAGCAGGGGCTTTGGTTTACAATGTTGTATATGGTCAAGCTTAATTCATGATCTTGTCTTCATCAACCACCATATGATGTTCGCCATGGTATCCAATGTCCATCCCCTCTAATTCTAGGTCTTCGTTGATCCTGCCACCTTGGGTAATTAATTCAGATATTTTCCAAACAATGGCCGTTGCTATACCGGAAAAAAGAATAACAATAATGACTGCTTTTGCTTGAATCCAAAGCTGTGCAGGATTCCCATATAATAACCCTGCTCCGCCATTCACGGCCGGGTTAGCGAATACACCCGTAAGTAGGGCACCTGCTATACCAACTAACCCATGAATACCGAAAGCGTCTAAGGTGTCATCATGGTTTAGCATTGATTTGAGATGTACGACACCCCAATACCCAACAATACCCGATAGAATACCAATGGCTAAAGCACCGGAGACATCCACAAACCCTGAGGCTGGAGTAATGCCTACTAATCCAGAAATAGCACCTGAAGCCATTCCAATTAGAGTAGGTTTTTTTACTATAAACCATTCAATGGTCAACCAAATTAATGCCCCTGCAGTAGCGGCAATGTTGGTCACTAATAAGGCATTTGCCGCAATTCCATCCGCAGCCAATTGACTACCACCGTTAAAACCAAACCAGCCAAACCAAAGCAAGGCCGATCCTAGCACCATAAACTTAATGGAAGAGGGCTTACGTACTTCCTCCATGCCATGGCCTTTTCTTTTTCCAACCAGATAGGAAAGGACTAAGCCTGCTATACCTGCGTTAATGTGTATTACGGTCCCTCCAGCAAAATCCATTTCTCCAGCATTGCTTAAAAATCCTCCACCCCAAACCCAGTGTGCCACAGGTGCATACACAGCTAAAACCCATAGAACTGAGAAAATACCCCAAGTAGAAAAACGAACCCGCTCAATGACTGAACCACTTACAATGGCAATAGCAATGGCAGCAAAGGTACCTTGGAATACCACAAAGAGTAAAGTGGGTATGCTTCCACTGACATCATTCACCCCTATATCTGCCAGAAGAAAATGACTGAAATCTCCAATCCATTCATTACCAGCTCCAAAAGCAAGGGAATATCCAGCAATAACCCAGACAATGGTTCCGGTACAAAAGGCCATGTAAGACATTCCAATCGTGTTGAGTACATGTTTATTTTGCGTTAATCCACCATAAAAAAGGGCTAAACCTGCAGGAGTCATTAGCATGACTAAAGCAGTTGCAATGAGCATCCAGGCAGTGTCCCCTGTATCTATGGATGCGACTTCTTGAGCAAATACAATTGTTGTACTTAGGACATAGACTATAAGTGTACCTATTAGGTATTTCATAAATATATCGATTGAGTTAGTGTTTAAAGCGAAAGGTACTGTAGGATCAACCTTTGCTTTACCTTTGTTATTTATGAATTATACGGAATGAATCCTAAAAATACACGACTAATATTACCATTAGAATTAAAAATATTAGGCATTAGTAATGGAAGGGCTTTTTTAGCTCCTGAGAGATGTTTGTTTCTTAATAAATCTAAGTATCAGATAATTTTTGCAAAAAATTATAAGGTTATTCAGTA
Source organism: Balneolaceae bacterium (assembly GCA_018401935.1). Taxonomy (GTDB): domain Bacteria; phylum Bacteroidota; class Rhodothermia; order Balneolales; family Balneolaceae; genus UBA1275. Next base: position 57,633 of record JAGYJQ010000002.1, on the reverse strand, counting down.
ATTAATATTTCTTATTAATCAATATTTTGAATATCGCGTAATTTATTGAGTGCGCGCGCCTTTAAGTTTTCGAATTCATTCTCTTTAATGTTTGAACGTGTGTATTCTAAATGTAACCAAATAATGTAGGTCGCTACGACATCCTCGTAACAATAATTCTCAATACCCTTGAAATCACCCCTTAGGTATTGGTCATAGACCACATTGCCTTCTGATACTTGCTTAAAAGGTATGTTGATAAGCATTCCTAGATGTTTCAATTTAGGCCAAGCGCTTGCACCGTAATTACTGAATTCGTCTACTAAATCCACATTATTTGCGCTAAATCTATACTTAATTTCCCTATGGCTGAGTCTAGGAGGCATCTGCAGGTTAAATTTTAACGCTCTATATTCCATGACAGGCAGGTCAAAGCCTCTCCCATTATGATGAATAAGGTTAAAATCCTTATAGGTTAGTAATTCTTGAAATAATTTAAGTAGCCCTTCCTTCTCATTTTCCCCTGACCAGGCCTCTTTTTGCTTAGGCTGGCCTTTTGCGTCTACCCAAAGTCCCACCCAAGATACTATTTTATGAAACATTGGAGGTAAAAAGCCTGAAGCACCTCTTCCTACTCTTTTCGCTGCAATATCAATACAATCCTGATCGCTTAGGTCTTCAACTGTAGGTAGCATTTCTCCTTCACTCCATTCTTCGGGCATTAAAGGCTCTTGATCCAGCATTGACCTAATTAACACTACATCTGGCACTGTCTCTAAATCAAATATAAAATACATAACTACTCACTAGTTTATTTGATGGTTAGCTTCGTTCCCCTCGAATATTTTCTTGGAACTTTTGGGCTACCTGAGCCTTGGATTCAACGGTATCCTGATGGGCCGAAAACAACCACATCAGTTTGGTGACACTAGCCTCTAAGGTCATATCACCCGATGACAGCACACCGAAATCTAGTGCGGTCCTTCCCGCAGCATAATTCTTAAGATTTACCGCATCATGATTTGCCTGTGATGTAATGACGGTAATTAGATCCATATCCTTACAACGTTCTAAAAAAGGAATCCAGGAATATTCCCCCTTTACTGGGAAATTACCGCTTCCATAGGCTCTTATAATAAGAGCATCAATATGTTCTAATGCAATTGATTCGAGTTGATTGGTTTGGAAGCCAGGATGAATCGTCAAGACTAGGATGTTTCCGCTGAAACCTGTTTGGAACCTTGGTTCTTTAGTTGAAAACTCAGGGGCTGTGACCAGCCAATTTTTTCTATGAAAATCGATATCTAAACCAATATCTGCTAAACTAGGGTAATTTGGAGTAGCGAAAGCATCAAAATCACCAATACTCATTTTAGTAGCACGATTGCCTCGATAAACATGGTCATTGAAGCAAATGGCTACTTCTGGCAAATCTGAAGTGGCAATTTCCACTGAATTAATCAAATTACGTTGCGCATCGCTTCTAATTCTGCTTAGTGGAACCTGACTACCCGTCAAAATAACAGGTTTGATTAGGCCGTCTATTCCAAAACTAAGAGCTGAGGCGGTATAGGCCATCGTATCGGTGCCATGTAAAATGACAAAGCCATCGTACTGCGTATATTTGAGCTTAATAAGACTAAGCAAAGAATCCCAATGGCGTGGATGTACATCGGAACTATCTTCAAATAATAATGGCTCGACATCAATATCAGCAATTTCACTCAAGGAAGGTATTTGCTTATATAGTTGGTCTGACCATAGATCTGGATCTAGAACAACACCATCCAGTTGGGCCTGCATGGCAATGGTACCTCCAGTTTGAATAAGCAGTATTTTTTTCATTATGTGATGGCCTGACCTACTCTATTATCTTCTTTGTTTGTGCTGAATAAAGGAATCAAAGCTCTTAACTCCAGCGGGTAAATTATGGTAAGCAAAAGGTTCTCCATAAGTACACCCACCCAAATGACCAAAATACCTGGCTCTTGCCTCCAGCTGTTGAAAGAAGGACGGGTCCGAGATATATGTTTTCGGCTGTTTATCACCTAATCCTGCATTAAATTGAGTGGTATAGGCAGCCATGGCTTTCACTTTAGTCTCCCAAACATCGGTAATGTCTAATATGATTTGATAATCTATTGGTCGATCCTGCATGTAGTGAAAAACGTGATGAGGTCGCCATACATCTTGTATTTCTTGACTTGATGGATCGTTGGTTTCAATTTTAATGAGTCCCGAATAAAATAGGGCATCTGCGCATAGTTTTGTTGCCTTAGCATGGTCTGGATGACGATCAGATGGAGCTCCTATGAAGCAAATATCCGGTCTTGTACGTCTAATTTCTTGGATGATTTTTTTTTGATTCGCACGATTGTTTTCAATTACAGAATCAGCAATTTGTAGATTATTTCTATAATGTAACCCTAAAATTTCACTGGCCACTTTAGCCTCTTCATATCTTGTTTCAATGGTCCCGCGAGAACCCATTTCACCCTCTGTTAAATCTACTATTCCGACCTTAAAACCTTGTCTTATCATGCTAGCTATCATACCACCACAACCAAGTTCAGCATCATCGGGATGGGCAGCAAATACGAGGATATCTAAGTTTGTCATATTAAATTCTGAGAGTTATTTATATTGGAACTTAATCGATGGATTATCGTAAACGATTCCGGAAAGAATTAGTATAAATATATCATTTATAACACAATATAATGAAGTTCATTAGCAGCATACAGGAAGGGCTTAAAATTGCTCTTCACGCACTTAAAACCAACAAGTTAAGGGCATTTTTGACCACTCTTTGTATTATAATCGGGATTACTATGGTAACAGTGGTAGATACGGTGACTACAGGGATGGACAACACTTTTGATGAAAGTATGGCTATGTTAGGGCAAAATGTGGTGTATATAGAAAAGTGGCCATGGAATGGGGATGGCGTTCAGTGGTGGGAAATAATGAACCGTAAAGAAATGGAGGTAGAATATGCTGAATTCATCGAAAGCCGAAGTCGGTATGCCTCTACCGTTGCTGTTGCAGCAAATCGTAGCACAACTATACGATATCAAGATAATTCTGCCGAAGGAGTTGGTCTACAAGGAAGCACCCATAATTTTCTAGATATTCAAGGGCTTGATATAAATTCTGGAAGAATGTTCACCGAATCGGAAGTTCGTTCTCGATCCAATGTAGTAATTTTAGGTCATTCACTTGTTTCAGCGCTTTTTCAACAAGAACCCCCCGAGGGAAAAACGGTACGAATAGGTGGACAAAAGTTTACTGTCATTGGGGTACTGACCAAACAAGGGAGTTTTTTGGGTTTAGGGGATTCAGATAATCGTGTTATAATTCCAATTACCTCCTATGAAAAAATCTATGGCCTAAAATACGGCCTGCAACTGAGTATTAAGTTTCCGGATCAGGCAGCATTAGAAGAAGGAAAGTATGAGGTAGAAGGGTTAATGCGACAAGCACGTCAACTAGAAGCAACAGAGGAAAATGACTTCGCATTAAATGAACCAGATACCTTTAAAGAACAATTAGCTGGGATTAAAAATGGGATTTACATGGGTGGATTTTTATTGGTTGGGCTTTCATTGCTCATCGGTGGTATTGGAATTATGAATATTATGTTCGTGTCAGTGAAGGAGCGGACCAAAGAAATTGGTATTAGAAAGGCAGTTGGTGCTAAATCGTGGGAAATTTTGACTCAATTTCTTATCGAGGCTATCGTTTTATCGTTATTAGGGGGGATTATTGGCGTAGTCATAGCTGCTGGATTTACTATTGCGATTGACCAGGTATTTACTGCACAAATGAATGTACAAGTAGTACTTCTTGCAGTAGGTTTGTGTACTCTAGTAGGGGTAACATTTGGATTCATTCCAGCCTATAAAGCAGCAAAATCTGACCCCATAGAATCATTACGATTCGAATAAACACGAGGAACTTAACATTATGTTCAATTTAGAAATATTATCTCAAGCTGTAAAAGCGCTGTTTACAAATAAATTACGGTCCTCGTTAACTCTATTGGCTTTAGTCATCGGTGTTTTTTCTGTATTGGTTTCTACTACTGCAGTGGCTGTTTTAGATAACTATTTTACGGAAACACTAAGTCTAATGGGAAGCGATGTAGTTACAGTTCAGAAGAATCCCGCTATTCAACTTTCAGGAAATACCGACAAAAGAAACCGAAAGAGAATTACCTTTGAGCAAGCCGAAGAATTAGAAGAACGGCTCAATTATGCGGAAGGCTTAAGTCCATTAGAAACATTTAGCATGACGAAAATTCAATATGAAGAAAAAGAAACAGAGCCTAATATTTTAGTCCGAGGCAGTAATGAGTACTACATCTATAATAATTCCTACGAAATGGAAGTGGGTAGGAATTTGAGTGCTGAAGATGTTCAATATGCTCGTTCAGTGGTGGTTATCGGATATGATATTCAAACCGAATTATTTCCCAGTTTAGATCCCATTAATAAAACATTACGAATTGATGGAAGGGTCTACACGATTATTGGGGTTACTGCCAAAAAAGGTGCCATATTTGGTGATTCCTTCGATGATTACGTACTCATACCTTATACCACTGGATTAAATGCTTATGGGGGAAAGAGGGATATAGGTATACAGGTTAGGGCTCCAGAAATAACAGGCATTCAAAAAGCTATTGATGAACTAACCGGTGTTCTTCGAGTGATAAGAGCGGTAAGCCCAGAAGATGAAAATGATTTTGAAGTGGTGACAAATGAATCCCTTTCAGGGTCCTTTGATGTATTTACCTCAGCTCTGTACGTGGGTGGTGCTTTCATTGGACTTATCACCCTGCTTGGAGCGGGTATAGGCGTTATGAATATAATGTTGGTATCGGTTACTGAAAGAACCAAAGAGATTGGAATAAGAAAAGCAGTAGGAGCCACAAAAAAAGCGATTATTAATCAGTTTTTAGCCGAGGCCATTTTTGTCTGCCAAATCGGAGGTGTAATAGGGATGATTTTAGGCATTGGTGCGGGTAATTTTCTAGCCTTCGTAATTGACGCTAGCGTGGTCATTCCGATATGGTCTGTAATTGGTAGTTTTATGGGTATGTTATTAATAGGCGTTATTTTCGGCGTATATCCTGCTTTTAAGGCCGCTCAATTAGATCCCATTGAGAGTTTACGCTACGAATAGTCATTAGGGAGTTAGAGGTAAAATTTGGTATATTTTAACTAGTAAAATAAAGGAAAGTACCATGGATGAACAAATCTTAGATAATTTAAACAAGCGACTCGAAAAGACGATTACAGATACAGAAACAGTTCTCGATGAACCGATGAAATTAGATGTAGAAGAGCTCAAAGATCAGGTGGAATCGATTGTTCGAGAGCATCCTATCAAGAGTGTGTTGGTATCATTTGGGGTAGGATATTTACTTTCTCGTCTGTTCAAATAAATCGATCAGTAATTAACCTGCTAAAACTGTAGCCTAATTGAATGAATGAATCGATTAAAGAGTTAGCGCGTGATTTAAAGGAATATATCGAACTTCGTTTCGACTGGATTGCAATCAATGCTAGTGAGGTGTTATCGCATTTGGTTTCAATCATTCTTCAAAAAGTTTTTGCTATACTTTTGCTAGGTATTGCTTTATTCTTCTTACTGTTTGCCTTAGCCCAATATTTAGGTGCTTTAATGGGTAATCCTGTTTTTGGATACCTGAGCATTGGCTCTATTTTACTACTTCTGTCACTATTTTTTCTTTCTAATTCCCCTAAATTCTTCTTTAGCCGAATGAAAGAATCGCTCACCCATGAATTATCGAATAAACTACTAGTTAAGAAGAAGGATCATGAACAGTAGCCAAGAAAAAAAACAAGAGATAGAGAAAAAAATTCAGGCCATTGAGCAACGTTTCGATAAAAAACTTAGAGCTACCAGAGAAACAATTGAATTAGGTAAATCCCCTCAAAAATTTGTTTCGAAACGGCCCATTGTCTCTTTGTTTCTAACTTTTAGTCTGGGCTTATTAGCAGGGAGAGTGGTAGGGACCGCATCGACCCGAAGAAAAATTACCTCCAATACGACCTATGGTGATGAACAGAATCATCGTAGTAATCGTATTCATTTGGAGGAAGAGAACGGATTGCTAAGTAATACGATGAAGCAGCGCATGAAAAGTAGAATTACTCAAAAAATAATTGATAGCTTGCTCAATTATGCCGAACACTCATTCAATGATTACTTAAGAAGAAGTAATTCGGTTAAAGGGTCTGAATCAAAAAAATAAGAAATGGGTTAATTGATACAACAAACTCGCTAACTAATCTCTATGCCTAGTTACATAGGGGGATACTATCTAATCACTCAAGTAAAAGAATATTAACAGGAGCTAATTAACCGAATTTTGTAACTATTTTTATTGCAATTCGTTAACTCTCTAGTAATTAAAAATACATACTGAAATGCTCAAGCAAAAAACACTCTTCTTCATACTATTTGGTCTAATTTCAACCTCTTTATTTTCTCAAACAGCTGATGTTAGAGTTATCTCAATCGATGAAGCTATTTCCATTGCACTCGAAAATAATTATTCGTTAAAACAAGCAAAAAACGAGCTAGATTTAGCCGAAGATCTAATTTTTAGTGAAAAAGCTGATTTTCTTCCAACTGTTTCTGCCAATATGAATGGGAGTAGAACCACAGGTCAGCAGTTTCTTTTTGATCGGTTTAGTGAGGGATTAGATCCATTTGTCGATGTGAGATCTCAGTCTATTAGTGGCGGAATGAACGCGAGCATTAACCTTTTTAACGGATTTAATAATATACTGACGTTAAAGAGTAGTCAGTCGAATAAAGAATCAAGAGAGCAGCAGTACGAAAGAGCTAAGGAATTAGTCATATTCAACACGGCATCAAGGTACTTGCAAGTATTGTTAGACAAAGAATTATTGGCCATTGCTAAACAGAACCTAGAGACGTCAACGGCCCAGTTAGATCAGGTACAAGCACAGGTCGAACTTGGTGCTAGACCTATGGTAGATTTGTTTAATCAAGAAGCTCAGGTAGCAAATGATGAATTAGTTCTAACCCAGAGGGAAAATACTCTTGCCTTGAACAGTCTGTTACTAATCAGGCAACTAGAAATTGATCCACTTGGAGCCTATGATTTTGTGGTACCTGATTTAACCTTAAATGACCTTCCTTGGATGGATGTTAATTTAAGGTCCTTGATTGATGAGGCACTAACCACAAGGAGTGATATCTTAAGTGCTGAGGCATCTATTACTTCATTGAGATACCAAATGCAGGTAACGAAAAACAGTCTGTTGCCTACCTTAAGGGGATCTGCTGGGGTTTCTTCCCGGTATTCCGATCAGTACTCTATTGGTGGTGCTGAAGTCAGTTTTTCTGATCAGTTTTTTGATCAACAGGTAAACCGCTCACTAGGCTTATCGTTTAATGTGTCATTGTTTAATAATTGGAACAGAATGTATTCGATTCAGTCGTCTCAGGTTCAGCTAAAAAATGCTGAATTAAACTTGGATAATTCCAAGATGCAGGTGATTCAGGAAGTCTCCCAAGCATACAATGATTATAGCTCTTATGTGAAGCAGTTAGAAGCGTCAGAAAAATCCTTAATCGCATCGGAGCGAGCTTTTCAGACACAACAAGAGCGGTATAATTTGGGAGCGAGTACACTCATAGAGCTTACTCAAGCGCAGTCTTCCTTTGTGAGCGCTCAGTCTAACTACACCCAAGCAATGTATAATCTAATTTTTCAAGAGAAACTACTAGACTTTTATCTCGGAAAATTAAAAGGTGACAACATTTTTTAATGTATATCCCTTGAATAAAATAATCTAATCAAATCTATGTCAACCAAATCGAACAAATCCTCTAATAAAACACTTATTTACACTTCTGTTGTGTTGGTTAGTATAATGGTCGTACTATTTTCCTTAAAACAATTTGGTGTCATTGGGGAATCAAACTCCGAAATTGAGGTGGAAACTGCATTAACTAAATATGCAACCATTACTCAGAAAGTCTCGGCTTCTGGGAATATTCAGCCAGAAGTAGAGGTAATTATAAGACCCGATGTATCCGGTGAAATAATCGTGCTAGCCGTACGAGAAGGTGATTTTGTTCGTGAGGGTGATTTATTAGTGCGAATAAAACCAGATATTTATCAAGCTAGAATTGACAATTTGAATGCTGCTTTATTAACACAAAAAGCAAGAATGGAGCAAACCCGTGCAGCACTCATTCAAGCGGAGGCCACCTACACCAGAGACAGAGAGCTCTATGAAAAAAAATTAATCTCTGAATTGCAATTTATTCAATCTACTTCAAATTGGGAATCTCAAAAAGCTAGTTTAAAAGCATCCGAATATCAAATAGAAAGCGCACAAGCACAACTAAGACAAGCCCAGGAAGAGTTAGAACAAACTGTAATCAGAGCGCCACAAAATGGTACCGTTACTGGTCTAACAATAGAAGCTGGTGAGCGCGTTTTAGGGAATGCTCAAATGGCGGGCACCGAGATGATGAGAATTTCTTTATTGGATAGAATGGAAGTAGAGGTAGATGTTAATGAGAATGACATAGTCAATGTCAGTTTAAATGATACTGCGCGTATTGAGGTTGATGCGTACCCAAATCGACTTTTCGACGGGGTAGTGACTGAGATTGCTAATTCGGCAAGAGTATCGGGCACTGGTACCAATGAGCAGATAACCAACTACAAAGTGAAAGTACGGATTGTAACCCCTCATAATCTAGGGCAGGGCGGTGGAGAACTTCAAACGGTATTTGCTGAAGAAGTGACAGAGTTACTGCCTACACCAAATTTTAAACCGGGTATGTCCGCGAGTGTAGATATTGAAACAGATACCGCCACCGATGTGGTGTCAGTACCCATTCAGGCGGTAACCGTTCGAGACTTTTCTCTTGATAAGGACACCGATTTAAAAGGTAAGGAATCTACTGAAGAGCAATCCGATGACATTGAAGCATCTCTAGCTTCGTTAAAAGTACAGAAACAAGACATTAGAAAGGTTGTTTTTGTAATTGAAGATGGTGTGGCGGTACGAAAAGAGGTAGAGACAGGCATTAGTGACAATGCAAACATCCAAATATCACAGGGCTTGGACGTGGGGCAAGAAATTGTTGTTGGCAGTTATAGAACCCTTTCCAGAACTTTGAAAAACAATGATAAAGTTATGATAGCTAAAAAGGGTGATAGCAATGAGTGATTCTCAAAGAGATGCGGTAATACAGATTGAAAATCTGACACGCGTTTATCAAATGGGTGAAACCGAAGTCCGTGCACTCGCAGGTGTGAGCTTAGAGGTTAAACGAAATGAATATATAGCTATTATGGGACCTTCCGGGTCTGGTAAGTCAACTTTAATGAACATGATAGGCTGTTTAGATACCCCTAGCTCAGGTGAGTATATTTTGAATGGCAATCGAGTTAGCCAAATGAACGATTCTGATTTAGCTGAGGTCAGGAACCGTGAGATTGGATTCGTATTCCAGACCTTTAATTTGCTTCCTAGAACTAGTTGCTTGGCTAATGTGGAACTTCCGTTAATTTACGCAGGTATAAAAGCTTCGGATCGTAAAGAAAGAGCTCTAGAGGTGTTGGATAAGGTAGGATTAGGTGACAGAGTTGATCACAAGCCCAACGAGCTCTCAGGGGGTCAGCGTCAACGTGTAGCTATTGCTAGAGCACTTGTTAATTCACCGTCTATTCTACTCGCCGATGAACCAACAGGTAACTTAGACACGAAGACAGGGGATGAAATTATGTTGCTCTTCGAAGAATTGTATCGTGCGGGAAATACGATTATCCTAGTAACTCATGAAAATGAAATTGCCGAGTATGCCCGACGCGTAGTCCGTCTTCGTGATGGGTTAGTCGAAAAGGATGAACCCATAGCTAATCCTGTCTTAGATAGAGCTACAATAGCCTAAGCTAGTTTCTTAGACCAATACCTATACCACCATTAAAGGTGGTGTACTCTGCGGTAGTCACTTCTGCAAATATTCGCAGTACGGCAAGTTTAATCTGTGCACCAGCCATTAGGTGAATACCACCATCATAGTTCTGAGAATATGATACTGGATCAGTTAAGGTGGTTTGTACACCAGATCCGATGACATAATCCCCTAGCATATTCAGCTCAAAGGTACCGGATTGATAGCCTACCCCTGCATAAGCAGATAAAAATGGAATTGTTTTACCAACTAAAAAATTGGTTACGATGGCATCGGTTGAGCTTTCGACCCGTTGATCTTGGGCGCCCTGGTTAAATTCGAGGTCCACTGCCATATTAAGTTGGGTATAAGCTGCCATTATGGTTAAATCTATAGGAAGTAATTTGCCACCCGGGATCCATTGGTTTAAATCGTGTTTTACACCTACACCAAACAAGCCAACCGAGCCATAATGTTGTACATCAACTTCCGGTACATAACGTACGGTAACATCCGTACCTAAAAATAGCCCAAGATTGGCCTGAACCATTGGGGTTGGTACATAAGGGAAGTTAGTTCCAGAAGGTAATGTTAAGGTAGAGTTATCTGGCAATGTTAGAATTTGTCCGGTTGTGTTGTCACCAGATATAGTGCTCGATGCTCCAGGGCTTACACTGATGCCCTCAAGTCCAATAGTACTGGCATCAAATGTTTGTTCTATTGTAGGTACGGTTGCAACAGAGGCCCGTAATTGAAGGCTAAAACCAAGTGATTTAGTTGCTTTTGCTTTTGTAGTCCAGCCAGAGTTCAATCCAGAAATGATCCCATTGGGAAGAGGGCTTAAATAAGCTTTAGTGAGTGCATCAACATTGTCACCACCGGCATCAAGAAATTGCTCAATTTCCTTTAACTGTGCATGGGAGTCCTCAATCGGGGCTAAAAAAAATGTTGCTAGAAGTAAGCTAAAGAGGAGTTTTTTCATGGGTAAATATTCTTATTGTTAAGGTAGTTGAAATCATTCGCTTTTTTCTTGAGCTATATCACCAGAGGTTCCCTTGTTTGTTGGTATAGGTACCATCACAATAGGTATTTGGTGAATATTCAATAACCACGTCTTTAAACCGCACCTAATATAGTGAAAGAAAAACCTGAATAGAAATTTTGTCTCGTGAGTGCCGTCTAAATTTTAGTGGATTCAATCATATTCATATAAGATAAATAACGCGATGGTGCAATTTGGCCTTGATCAACGGCCTCTAGTACTCCGCAGGAGGGTTCATGTATGTGAGTGCATGTATTAAATTTACATGATTCCCTGGGAGATAACATTTCGGGAAAATATAATGATATTTCCCAATCCTCTATGTTATAGAGTCCAAACTCTCTAATTCCTGGTGTATCCGCTAAAAATCCACCAAAGGGTAAGGGTACTAACTTGGCAAAGGTGGTTGTATGCTTACCTTTGTTTGAATAGCTAGAAATTTCGGCTGTTCTTTCGTCCAATCGAACATCTATAGCATTCAATAAACTAGTTTTACCAACACCAGATGGACCGATAAATACACTTGTTTTGTCCTTGATTAATGCTTTTAGTTCAGTAATACTGTTCGATGCAAGAATGCTACCGTGCAACACCTGATACCCCAAGTCTTCATATAAAGTCGAGGTATGAGCTAGTTCGTTTAAATCGGCATCATTAGCCAGATCTATTTTATTAAAAAATAATACTGGTGTTACTTGATAAGCTTCACAACTCACCAAAAAACGATCAATAAAACCAGTTTTATAGCTAGGTTGTTTTATAGAACTAACCAAAATGGCATAGTCTATGTTGGAAACCAATATTTGTTGTCCACGCCTGCCGTGTGTGGCTTTTCGGGTTACATAGTTAGCACGTTCGAGTATATCTGTTATTTGTGCAGAATTATCCTCATTGATGGTATAGAGAACGTAATCACCAACTGCTATTGGGTTTGTTAGGCCTGAATGAGTCTGTCGAAACTTTCCGGGTAATCTTGCTGCATGAATAGAACCATCATGCCCTTGAATATCATACCAACTCCCAGTCGACTGTATCACTCGAGCGGTATGAATCCCATCATGTTTAGCAGGTGGATTCAATACCATACAATAGTTATTTGAGTGTGTTTAAGGCTCATTTTTTTGTAGCCTCGGGTCGTTTAAAGAATTCAGCGGGATCATGAATAGGTGTGACTTCCAATAATTTTGGTAGAACTTGGTCCATTTGCTCAACATACGAAATAGTTAGATCTCCAATGACTTCCTGTTCAATTTCGGCCACATCCTTCTCATTTTTACTCGGTAATACAACTTCTTGAATTCCAGCACGTTTAGCCGCTAGCACTTTTTCTTTAATTCCGCCCACAGGAAGCACCAAACCTCTTAGGGTTATTTCTCCCGTTAAGGCAATATCCCCTTTGACCTTTCGCTGTGTGTAGATAGATGCTAAGGCACTCATAATAGATACACCGGCAGACGGGCCATCTTTTGGCGTAGCACCGGCAGGAACATGTAAATGAATGTCCCATTGAGTGAAGGCGTTTTCAGGGATGCCTAGGTCTTTAGAATGAGCTTTTAGATAGGAAAGAGCTAGCTGAGCAGACTCTTTCATTACATCACCCAGTTGGCCTGTAATGTGTAATTTTCCGTTTCCAGGGCTCACGCTTGCTTCGATAAATAAGATATCACCACCAAAAGGTGTCCATGCCAAACCTGTCGCTACACCGGGAACCTGTGTTCGTTCAGCCGTGTCTTTTTGAAATTTGGGCTTACCCAATAACTCTTCAATATCATCGGCTTCAATGGTAGCCTTGCTAATTTCCTCTAATGCTACTTTAGCGGCAATACCTCTACAAACGGATGCTATCTCACGATCCAAATTACGAACGCCAGATTCCCGAGTATATTCCTCAATTATTTTTGCTAAACCAGTATCATGTACGGTCAATTGTTCTTTTTTTAGCCCATTTTCTGAAATCTGTTTAGGAAGAAGATAATTCTTGGCAATTTGTGTTTTCTCTTCTTGCGTATACCCACTAATCGGTATAATCTCCATTCGATCTCTGAGTGGGGCAGGAATGGTATCTAGACTATTAGCCGTTGCGATGAATAAGACTCTCGATAAGTCATACTCCAGTTCTAAATAATTATCACTGAAGGTATCGTTTTGTTCTGGATCTAATACCTCCAAAAGGGCAGAGGTAGGATCTCCCCGGTAATCAGCTCCTACTTTGTCAATTTCGTCCAACATAATGACGGGGTTTCCTTTACCAGCTTTTTTCATAGCACGCAAAATTCTACCAGGTAAGGCGCCAATGTAGGTTCGGCGATGTCCCCGTATTTCGGCTTCGTCGCGAATACCGCCTAAGCTGAAACGCTCAAATTCTCGGTCTAAAGCACGGGCGATGGATTTACCAAGTGATGTTTTACCTACACCAGGAGGGCCATAAAAGCAAAGTATTGGTGCTTTCATATCATCCTTGAGTTTGAGTACGGCTAAATACTCAATAATGCGCTTTTTTACCTTGTCAAGGCCATAATGGTCGTCGTCAAGTATAGATTTAGCATAGGCTAAATCTAGTTTATCTTCTGAATACTCGTTCCATGGTAAATCCAAAATCCATTCTACATAGGAATGAATAATGCCATAATTAGGAGAGGCATTAGGGGTCATTTCTAGGCGTTGTAGCTCTTTTTCTGCTACTTCACGAGCGTAGTCTGGTAAGGTTTTTTCTTCAAGCTTATTTTTTAATTTTTGGATATCCTGTTGTTCAGCATCTTCACCAAGTTCTTCTTGAATGGCTTTCATTTGTTGCCGCAGAAAGAACTCTCTTTGCTGATCATCGATATCAGATTTTACTTTACTTCTTATGCGCTCGCTTACATCCAACACTTGAAGTTCTTGCTCTAAAAATCCCATTATATCTTGAAGATTCGCAGAAAAATCTTGCTGTTCTAGCAAGCGTTGTTTTTCCGCCAAATCGACATTCAAGTTAGATGCAATAAAATTTAGGAGAAAAACCGGGCTATTTATATTATTTACCGCCACTGCTGCCTCGGATGGGATATTAGGAGACTTGTTGATGATATTCGCAGCCGTTTCTTTAATATTACGCACAGAAGCATCCAATTCAACTCCTTCAATATCCATTTGCTTTGGATAAGATAGGGTAGTTGCTTTAAAATAGGGTTGTTCCTCAATGAATTCATCTATTTGAAAGAGTGATTTACCCTGTATCACAATACTACGAGTACCATCAGGCATTTTGATGAGTTTTAAAATCTGAGCTACAGTACCCACTCGGTGAAGGTCTTCATAGCCAGGTTCCTCAACGGTCATATCTTTTTGGGTGACGACACCAATAATTTTGTCAGTAGCATATGCATCTTTTACCAAACGTAAAGATCGATCTCTACCTACGGTAATGGGTACAACCACACCGGGGAATAAAACGGTGTTTTTAAGTGGCAAGATGGGCAGACTTTCTGGGACCTCAGATTCGGTAAGCGCACGTTCCTCCTCTTCGGACATAAGGGGAATAGCCTGCTCAAAATCTTCCATATTCTCGTCTGTATCGTCAAAAAAATTAATCAAAATAAATTCTTCTTTGGTTTATAGAATGGTAACTGTTCTTTTATTTAGCAATAAATAAGCCATAATAGGAGGTAGGAACAAAAGGGCAGATTATTTTTTGAGTGGCAGTATTTGATATCAAATTCGAATGGTATTTGTCAAATTGTCACTTTAATGAATGGACAGAAATAGGACAGAAATAGGGATTTATATCCATGATTACTAGCATGGGGGAGTGATTGGGAGTTATGAAATAAACATATCAATGAGTGATTTAATAAACCAGAACAAAATAACGATGGCGAAAGCTAAAAACGAAGGTTTATTCCGCTAAAACCGACAGAGCTAGGCAATATTTTCCCATCATCATTCGATATGGGCCATCGCCCGCTTAGTTCTAGTTCCACCAGTGAGCCTACTAGACGCAGGCCAAGGGAAAGATCATCTCCCCAAATAGTATTGTGGGTATAACCGCTGGCAAATATAACTCTTTTTATGGGTTGTAGGCTAGCTCCAGCACTGTAGGTCCAACTGGGTACACTAAAAAATGTTGTGAAAAAAGCGTATTGAATATCTGCCTGAACCGACCATCTGTTCCAAAGTAGGTGCATGCCTAGTTGGGCTTGAGTAGGTAATAAAACGGTTCTTTTTGCACGGGTTAATGGTTCGGCAAGTATGCTTTCAAGATGCCCATTGCTTTCTAAAAAATAAAAATATTGCTCGGGGCTTCCCTCATAGATCGGTAAATTCTCTTCGACAGCCGCGTCCATAGTAATAGGTTCATCTATGGTTTCTGTTCGCTCGAATGATGCTATATTCAGCCCCTTAGCATACTCGATATAACCGATATCACTCACAGAAAAAGCAATGCTAATCGATTTTGCCACCTTCGGATGATCTATTGAAACTAAGCTTAGTTCATTGGATAGATTTCGAGTATATCGAAAGCCTACATCCATGCCAAAACCTATACCTTCTTTGAAATCGTTTAATGACCTAGGGTATCGATGATCTATATCGGGTATCGCAATGGTAGAACGGGCAATTCCCTGGTGTAAGCTGTTTAGATAGTCTGAATAGAGTCCGGCGGTTTCTATCATAAAGGACTGCACAAGTTCGTTATTCCCTTGAAAGTAAGCGGACTCAGAGCGACTCATTGAACGAGATCCTGCCAAAATAAACCTAGGACTAAAGCCTATACTGAATTGATCAGACACCGGAGTGAAATCGCTGAGAATGTCTAACCGTTCGCTATAATTTAGCCCTACAGCAACATAGCTTATTTCATCATGGGCTAACCATTGAGACCTTTTCACGCCTTTTAGACTTGAGTAATGCATCTTGTCATACCACCCTCGACTCACTTGAAAAGATTGTTTAAATACATACTCTGCATAGAGTCCTAGAGAGACCTGTTCATTGTGATATCCCACCGATATTAATTCTTGAGTGATTGAGGAGCGATAATGAGCTGGTTCAGAAGAGCCCGAAAAAATACGATTGAGCTCGCGTTGGTCTTGTGGAACAGAACGGCTCTGAGTAGGCTGATAGGGCTCATAGGTCATGAACCAGCTGGAAATATCAGATTTCCCTGTTGTAGTAGCGGATATGTTTGGATGCACAATGGATAGTAACCCCAATTGGAGAGTCCATTTCTTGGCGGAGTTGAATTGGACATTAGCGGGGTTTATTCGTAGTCCGTTAACACCAGAAAGATAGCTAACACCTGAGCCACCCATACTGGGTAACATCGCCGGGGCACTGCCATACATTTCAAGGGTTGGCACACTTGATGGTTGAGTTTGTAGTTGGGCATAAAGCGGATGTGATTGTGCACATAGCACAAACATAACCATAAGAAACCCGATGGCTATGCGCAAATGCCTAATGATTGGATTAGGGCTCACTAGTATATTTAATCCATTTTGCATGCTTAGTGCTTCACACTTGGAATGTCAAACAGTTATTCGTCTATTATCGAAAGGGGGGCTGCTTGGAGCATTAATTTTTTCTGACCTCTATTCTTGAAAAATACAACAACTTTTGTCTGTGTTCCACTACCGCTACGACTCATAATCTTACCAGTACCAAATTTGTCGTGAACAACTACTGCGCCAACAACGAAGGGATCCACACCCTCATTAAGATCATAATCTATCCTACCCAAGGAAGAATAGCTTTTGTAGGAGGGGCTTTTTCCTGCTGAATCATATTCAATGGTCGTCCCAAGACTACTTTTGCGTTTTTGAACGCTCGATGTGTGTACTTGGGGGCTGGTTTCACTGTCTTCGTAATCGTTGTCTGTGTTAGTTCGTGCACCCCTGGTAGACATGAAGCGATCACTGCGTTGTCTAAGGGTAGCACCTGTCTCGGTTCGAACAACCGACGCATCCACTTCATCCAAGAATCGCGATCGCATCTGACGTTGTTCTTCTCCGTATTTAAAACGGCTGCTGCAATGGCTAAAATAAAGTCGTTCTTGGGCGCGGGTTATAGCTACATAAAATAATCTACGCTCTTCTTCAATATCTACGTCAAAACCCTCTTTAGCTCCAACAGGAAACAAATTTTCCTCAAGTCCCACAACAAAAACAACAGGAAATTCTAAGCCCTTAGAACCATGAACAGTCATTAAGGTAACCGCAGGTTTGTTTTCATCAAACTTATCACCGTCAGTAATAAGACTGATTTCTTGTAAAAAGGCACTTAGTGATGTTTTATTTCCTTGTTTTTCGTAATAGCTGATGGCATTGATGAATTCCAATATATTTTCACGCCGCATCAAGCTTTCATGGGATTGTTCTTCTACTAGCATTTTCATATACCCTGACTTATCCAGTAATTCTCTGGTGAGTTCATGAAGCGTCACCTTTTTTGTAGCAAGTGCCTCCCTAAATTCATTCATCATATCGACAAATTCCCTAATTCGAACTTTGGCAGGGCGATACACCTGCGTCTCCTCGACCTGTTCTAGTAACTCCCAGACTCTGAGCCCTTGATTTCGAGCAGCCCTTCGTACATCGTTGATTGATTTTTGCCCAATACCTCTTGAAGGTTCGTTAATGATGCGAATGAGATTCGTTTCATCAAATGGATTAACTAGAAGCTTTAAGTAGGCTAGTACATCCTTTATTTCTTTGCGTTGATAGAATGATAAACCACCGATGAGTTGGTAATCTATTTTATGTCTCCTAAAAGCCTCTTCAAAAACCCTAGATTGGTAATTAGTTCTGTAGAGTACGGCGAATTGATTGTAATTGAGTGAAGCCTGCTGGCGAAGTTTTAAGATATACTGAGCAACCCGATTGGCTTCATCTCTCTCATCGAAATTCTCTAGAACAGTGATAGGTTCTCCGTACTCTTTTTCGGTCCAAAGAGTTTTATCTAGCTGTTTTTCATTCTTCTTTATAATAGAATCAGCACAGGTTAAAATAGACTTAGTAGAGCGATAATTCTGTTCTAAGGGAACCTGATGAGCATCTGTGTAATCCTGTTGGAAATTGAGAATATTAGAAATATCGGCTCCTCTAAATGAGTAGATGCTTTGTGCATCATCACCCACTACACATAAATTATGATGTTTATCAGCTAATAATTTAGTGACTTTATATTGCGCATGATTGGTATCCTGGTACTCATCTATGAGGATATAACGAAATCTATTTTGATATTTCTCTAATAATTCAGGATCACTCTCAAATAGTTCAATAGGCAGCACCAGTAAATCATCAAAATCCATTGCATTACTATCTTTCAGTCTTTTTTTATAGATCGTATATACCTTGGAAGTAATATCATCCAGAGTTGAGCCAATAAATTTTTTGGCATAGGTGTCTGGATCAATTAGTTGATTTTTCGCATCACTAATCTTGTATTGAATAGTTCTCGGTTTAATTTGCTTTGGGTCATAGTTGAGTTCTTGAAGAATTTGCTTTATGACGGTCTCCGCATCCGAGGTATCGTAAATAGTAAAATCTTGACCAAAACCGAGTTTCTTTGCTTCTACTCGGAGAATTCTGGAAAAAACAGAGTGGAAGGTGCCCATCCATAAACTATGAGCAGGGTCTCCAATGAGCTGAACAATCCGGTCCTTCATTTCTCGAGCGGCCTTATTGGTGAAGGTTAAGGCCAGGATTTCTTGTGGGGCGGCTTTGAATTGCTGAAGCAGATAGGCAATTCGATACGTTAACACCCTAGTTTTACCCGAACCAGCACCTGCTACAATTAGAAGGGGGCCATCAGTATGAGTAACCGCCTCTTTTTGTTGAGGATTCAACCCTTCCAAGAAGGAAGGTTGATTTGCCTGAGAAGAAGAGGACATGGTAAAACTCTTCATTCGCTAGGCATTCCATTGGGTTAACTGATGGGCTAAACTCTGAAGTTTTTGAAGGGTATCTGCTTCTTTTTTATGTTCGTTATCTACCACCTGTTTCGGGGCATTTTCCACGAAATTTGTGTTGGATAGTTTAGCTTGAATAGTTTTCAAAAAGCCTTCTAGTCGTGCAATTTCATCAGTAATCTTTGCTTTTTCTTTTTCAATATCAATAAGACCTTCTAAGTTCACGTATAATTCATCGGTTCCTAGAAGTATACTAGTGGAATGAGTTGGTTTTTCAATCGTGGTTGAGATGCCGAATAAGGATACATTTTCAAGCTTTTCGATGATCCAAAAATGGGTATTGAGCTGCTCTGCCTGCTGGCTTTCTGCTGTCTTAATGCCGATATGTAATTCTTTCTTCGGGGATATATTCATCTGTGCCCGAATATTTCTGAGAGAAGAGACCAATAACTTGTATTGTTCAAACAATTCAGCAGAAAGTCCTTGACCATTAGATGCTATAGGGCTTGGCCATGAGCTTATGCAAAGAGCTTGCTGTGGATCCCGTTTTTGTATGTACTGCCAAATTTCCTCACTAATAAAGGGCATAAAAGGATGAAGTAGCTTCATGAGTTGTTCAAAAATACCCAAAGCCAATTCTACTCGATGTTTTTCGGGCAATTCACCGGGGATAGTTGATTTATTAAGCTCTATATACCAATCACAAAAATCATCCCATAATAAGGCATAAACTTTTTTTAGGGCATCATTTAGGCGGTATTGTTTAAAGTCTGTTTCGACGCCTTTAATAGTTTCGTTAAGACGATGCATGATCCAGGTATCAACCAAGTTGGTTGGATCAAAATCTAGATGAGGATGATATTCCTGAGCGTCATCCATTTGTAGGGTTAGAAAACGAAATGCGTTCCAAATTTTATTTGAAAATTTACGCCCTTGTGCACATAAAGCATCATCAAACGGAAGATCATTGCCAGCTGGAGTGGCAAATAGCATACCCATACGAACGCCATCAGCACCAAATTTAGCAATTAAATCGAGTGGATCGGGGGAATTACCCAAACTCTTACTCATCTTTCGACCTTCTTTATCGCGGACAATCCCGGTGAAATATACATTCTCAAAAGGGGGAGCATTTCTATATTCGTAGCCTGCAATAATCATTCGGGCGACCCAAAAAAACATGATTTCAGGAGCGGTTACCAAATCTTGGGTTGGATAATAGTAATCCACCTCTTTTTTATCGTAAAAACCTTCAAATACCGAAATAGGCCACAACCAAGATGAGAACCAAGTATCTAGCACATCCTGATCTTGAGTCAAATCTTCTAGGTCAAGCTCAGGGTTGTTACTTTTTTCCTGAGCTAGAAGTAATGCTTCTTCAGCTGATTTTGCTACCACAAAATCATGTTCCCCATTACCATAATAGTACGCCGGTATCTGATGCCCCCACCAAAGTTGCCTAGAAATACACCAGTCTTTTATATTTTCCATCCAATGCCGGTAGGTATTTTTAAACTTTGCTGGATGAAATGCAATAGTATCATCCATAACCCTATCCAAAGCCGGCTTAGACAACTCTTTCATCGATACCCACCACTGAAGGGAGAGACGGGGCTCAATGACCACATCGGTTCGTTCAGAAAATCCAACCTTATTGGTATACTGTTCCGTTTTTTCAAGTAAGCCCAACTCATCCAAGTCTTTTACGATTTGTTTTCGGGCTTCAAACCGGTCCATTCCCTCATAGGTGCCAGCTAATTCATTCAGGCTGCCATTCGGGTTAATGATGTCAATGGTGTCTAAATTATACTTTTTGCCTAATTCATAGTCATTAAGGTCGTGAGCTGGAGTGACTTTTAAACAACCCGTACCAAATTCTGGATCTACATAATCATCAGCAATAATAGAGACGGCTCTATTGACTATGGGAACCTGTACTTTGGCGCCCTGCAAATGTTTAAAACGAGTATCCTCTGGATGGATACAAACGGCTGAATCACCCAGCAAGGTTTCAGGGCGTGTTGTAGCTATGAGTACATACTCATTAGTCGGCTGTTCTTGTTCGTCTAGGATAATGTAGCGAATATAATAAAGCTGTGACTGCACCTCCTTATAGATAACCTCTTCGTCACTCAAAGCAGTGAGAGCAACAGGATCCCAATTTATCATTCGTACGTCACGATAAATTTTTCCTTTTTTGTATAGATCGATGAATACATCGATGACACTTTCGGAATATTTGGAATCCATTGTGAAATGAGTGCGGTCCCAATCACAACTTGCACCTAATTTCTTTAATTGCTCTAGGATAATTCCCCCATGCTTATGGGTCCATTCCCAAGCGTGTTCCATGAAGGCATCTCTGCTTAAATCACTTTTTTTAATGCCTTCTTCTCTTAATTTTCGAACTACTTTTGCCTCTGTAGCAATAGAAGCGTGATCAGTACCAGGAACCCAGCATGCATTGTAGCCATCCATGCGGGCTTTACGCACCAATACATCTTGAATAGTGTTATTTAACATATGCCCCATGTGAAGCACTCCCGTCACATTGGGAGGAGGGATTACCACCGTAAAAGGCTTCTTTTTGGTATCTACTTCAGAGTGAAAATATCGATGGCTTTCCCAATATTGGTACCATTTATCTTCAACCTGTTCATGTTGATATTGAGCAGGAATTACGGAATCTGACACAATAATTAACCTATTTAGTTCGGATTAAAAGTACTC
The DNA here is from genome assembly GCA_018401935.1 of Balneolaceae bacterium. Lineage (GTDB taxonomy): Bacteria > Bacteroidota > Rhodothermia > Balneolales > Balneolaceae > UBA1275. The sequence continues at coordinate 36,013 of JAGYJQ010000002.1, read as the reverse complement.
CAAAGTGTCCATCAGAGTCATGCTTATGAGGATAGGTTTGGTAGGCTAGGCCATCCTCAGTTAGCACCTCTTCAGGTACAAAATCCTCTAAGGGCTGAAGCTCAAAGGTTGGATAGTTCACTAGAAACTTTTGGATTTGTTCCATATTCTCTTCCGGCTCTAAGCTACAAGTCGAATAGACCAAACGCCCGCCTCTTTTTACCATGTTGGCCGCTTCTTCAAGTAATTGAGCTTGTAAATCTACCGCATTTTTCAATCCTTCTTCGTCACGCCGCCATCGTAGGTCGGCTCTTTTACTCAGTACACCGGTACCGGTACATGGTGCGTCTAAGAGAACCGCATCAGCCAGGGGTAATGATAGTTCAAGTATGTCTCCACGTCTGATTTTTATGTTTTCTGCACCAAAATTTAGTGCGCTTTCCGCCAATTTTTCTAAGCGCTCACCCGAAATATCAACCGCTAGTATATCGCTTTCTCCTTCGGTTAAGTCAGAAATCATAATAGATTTTGTACCGGGCGCCGCACAGAGGTCATAAATTTTTTCGTTGGGTTGAGGATCAAGAATAAATGGCGCAAAACCCGCAGCTATATCTTGAACCTGACAGATCCCTTTTTTCAGAAGACCTTTCTCAATAAAAGGTTGAACAGACTGTACCTTGTAAAAATTTGGCAGCCAGTCGCTGGCTTCAAATTCTACGCCTAACTTCTCCATTCGAAGTTCAAAATTCGCAATGGTAGTACGCATTGTATTTGCCCTAACATAAAAACTCGGACGGGTATTATTGGCTTGCATCAATTGGAAAGCTTCGCGTTCCCCAAACCGGCTACTCCAACGTGACACCAGCCATTCAGGATGGGAGAACGTCGTCGCTACTAGTTTTGTTCTATCTTTAAATTGAGGCTTTGGGAGTTGCTCAATATCTCGTTGCAGATTCCGAAGTATGGCATTTATGAGATCACCAGTTTTAGAACCCATTTTAGCTTTTCCCAGTTCTACTGCTTCATTAATGGCTGCGTAATCGGGTGTGCTATCCATAAATAACATATCGTAGATGCCTAAGCGCAGAATGTTTTTTAGATCGGTTTTCATTTCCGTCACATCGATGGTGGCGTAGTGGTCAATCAAAAAATCTAGATAACTACGCTTTCGCAAGATGTTTTGAACATATTCGCGAACTTGTGCTCGTTCTCTGGGTTCTAGTTCATCTGAAAGTGAAAAATCAAGGCTTTTGTGTAAATCGAAACCAATAAGTATATCAACACTTGCGCTGCGTTCATTAAAATAGTTATCCAATGGAGTAGGGGTTAGGTTCTTGGGAAAATGTTAGTATGTAAGGTCGTTAAACTAATATCGACCTTACATGATTACTTCGATAGACCACTAATTTACCATTTTACCCATCGACTTGCTACCCTTAACTATATGAATTACCCATTGCTTTTTAGCGATATTTGGGCTTCACATAGACTTATAGTGCCATAGGACTGTACGATTTTGCACCCATATCGTTGAATAGTATTCTAATTAGTTCAGTAGCCTACACTGCAGTGGTTTCTCCAAACTTCGTGGCTGTACCCCCAATTCCAGGCAGTAAGCCCCTTAGAGCACTGTTCACAATCCCCAAAAACGTGACATATATTCGAACTATAAGGACTAGCTTTTCGTTGCCTATTAATTCTTAAGTCTCTATCTTTATAAATCTATATATTTGTCATTCTCAGACTCAGAATATCCCTACATAAACAAGTTTTTAATTAACACTATTTACTCATGAACAAAGGAACAGTCGCACAGGTAATCGGCCCCGTAGTAGACGTGGATTTCTCAAACGCAAAAACTCCTGCCATCTTAAATGCATTAGCCATAGAGAATGCTGATGGTTCTACTCTCTATTTAGAAGTAGCTCAACACTTAGGGGAAGATAGAGTACGTACCATTGCGATGGATTCTACTGAAGGTCTAGTGAGAGGTAAAGAAGTAATAGATACTGGTAAAGCAATTGCAATGCCAGTGGGTGATGACATTAGAGGTCGATTGTTTAATGTAGTTGGTGAATCTATTGATGGAATTAAACAACCCGAAGGTAAAAATAGTTACCCTATTCACCGAGAAGCACCTGCTTACGATCAATTGGCTACCTCTGCCGAGATGCTAGAAACCGGTATTAAAGTGGTTGATTTATTATGTCCTTACGCTAAGGGGGGTAAAATTGGGTTGTTTGGAGGTGCTGGTGTAGGAAAAACAGTACTTATTCAGGAATTAATCAATAACATTGCGAAGCAACACGGTGGTCTTTCTGTGTTTGCGGGTGTAGGCGAGCGTACTCGAGAAGGTAATGATCTACTAAGAGAATTTATCGAATCTGGTGTTATTAATTACGGGGATGAATTCAAAGAATCCATGGAAAATGGAAAATGGGATTTGAGTAAAGTGGATCACGAAAAATTAAAAGAATCGCAAGCTACCTTAGTATTTGGTCAGATGAATGAGCCTCCTGGGGCTCGTGCTCGTGTAGCCCTTTCAGGCTTGACTGTTGCCGAGTACTTCCGTGACGAAGTATCTCGAGACATTCTATTGTTTATTGACAACATCTTCCGATTTACTCAAGCAGGTTCTGAAGTTTCTGCACTTCTTGGACGTATGCCATCTGCTGTAGGATACCAGCCTACCCTAGCAACGGAAATGGGTGCCATGCAGGAACGAATTACCTCTACGAAAAAAGGATCAATTACATCGGTGCAAGCTGTGTATGTTCCGGCAGATGATTTAACGGATCCGGCACCAGCAACGACCTTTACCCACTTAGATGCCACTACGGTACTTTCTCGGGCACTAACACAAATTGGTATTTATCCAGCCGTAGACCCACTTGATTCAACATCTAGAATTATTGACCCAAAAGTTGTAGGGGAAGAGCATTATAATACAGCTAGAAAAACAACCATATTACTTCAGAATTATAAAGATCTTCAAGACATCATTGCTATTTTAGGTATGGACGAGTTATCTGATGAAGATAAATTGGTGGTAAGTCGAGCTCGACGTGTACAACGATTCTTGTCACAACCCTTCTTCGTTGCTGAACAATTTACGGGTGCCCCTGGTAAGTACGTGAAAATTGATGAGACAGTGAAAGGGGTTAAGATGATTATTGATGGAGAGTTAGATCATTTACCTGAAGGAGCCTTCTACATGGTTGGAAATATTGAAGAAGCCATCAGTAAAGGCGAAAAAATGTTAGCTGAATCAGCAGAGGCCTAATCATGTCCACCTTTAAGGCCAAAATCTTAACACCAGAAGGTGCCGTTTTCGAAGGAAATGTAACCGGGGTACGCATGCCTGGTTCGTATGGAAGCTTTGAAATCAAACAGAATCACGCACCGATTGTATCTACCCTGCAATCTGGCATTGTCACTGTTCGTACAGAGTCAGGCGAGAAATTATTTTCAATCTCTGGTGGTATGGTTGAAATGGCCTCCAACCATCTTACCCTTTTGGCTGAATCCGTAGTTTAATGAAGTCTAAACCCGGCGATAATCCATCTGCCTGGTAGAGTTGCCCCTAGAATTTGTTGATATTCTCTATCTAAGGTGTTACGTATTTCCAAACTCCATTCAATTCGCGAGTAGGGGGAAACTGACCAGTTGGGTAAGTATGATATTTTGGATGCCTTAGCGTCTATCCAGGTTTGAGGGGAATCGATTCGAAAGCCCATATATTCGTCTCGCTCGGTTCGCAAAACCAAATGGCGTAGTCCAATCTGTAGAATACTTGTTTGATTATTCAGGCGTATGTGAGCATTCCATTGATGTTTTGGATGCTCCAAAAGGTATTTACTGACTACATCGGCATCAATATCCGTTTTTATGTAGCTATGACTTAACATTAACTCTAGAGTTGTACTGGATTGATTTTGATTTGGGTCATTAGGTGCAGCTGGAAGTGTACGGGATAAATGGGTATTCAACCCCCAGCGAATGTGCATTGATTGTTCTACACCAAAAGTGGTTCCTTCACTAATATTCTGGGGATAAAAGTAATAACCATTGGGGTCTAGTGTTACCCTTTGGGTCACTAGATTTGCTGGCGTATATACATAATCAATTAGTTTTTCTGAAATCCGATAATATGTACCAGCTTCATAACGTATGTTCGCATATTCGTTGCTTGTATAATTGAGGTCAACGGACCAGCTTTCTTCAGCCTCAAGAGTGGGGTTACCAACGTTTCGGCCACTCGATATTAAAGGAAGGTTGTGAGAAACGTATAATTCTGTAAAGTCTGCTGAACGTATTGATTTACCCGCTGAACTACGAAAACCGCCCAACTTGGTTATTACATTGATGGATAATTGAGGGATCCATTTTAGCGCATAGGTGTCATGATAGTCGGCTCGAATACTGGAAGTTGTGTGGATAGATTGCAAGAAATCTTTATTTACATAAGCACTTCTACGAATAATTGCATAGATACCATAGCCTAGATTTGCATGATTTCCTCGATCAGTACTGGTAATTTTTTTTTGTAACAACTGCACACCCGCGGTGTAATTGAGCGTTTCATCGCGATTTTTTCCTACCCAATTTAAATGAGCTTGAGATTGAATGGTGGTATGTTCATTCGGAATAAAGAGAGGGTTAAAAGTAAATACATCTTTGGTTTCTTGGATCATGCCATCCAATTCGATGTAGGAGGACGAAAAGTGCTTCCTACTAGAAAATTGTACCCATCGTCGTTGCACATCTTCTACCGATTCGTCATATGGGCTAATGGTATAAAAATACTTCGCGTTAAAATCGCGTTGATCATACCCCAGTCGTAGGTATTGCGTCCATGTATCAGTCCATTTAAACACGCTGCTAATGCCCGCGCTCTGTTGATTATAAAAGCTCATATAGTTAGCTGGTGCACTGAAAATGTCAAGAGTGTTTGGATTGGCTCTTTTCTCTCCTTCAATAGCCGTATTCATAGCATAACCACCCAATATTAAACGACGAGTCTTTTTATCAACGTCCAAATATTGCCAGCTACTACCATAAGAACCCATCTTTAATGCAGCATTTGAAGCAAAGGTGGTAGAATTTTTGCTTCTTTTATTATCCTCCATCACCACCTCATTCGTTTTATCTACAGATGAACTAGCTGCGCTCATTTGGATATAATTCACATAGGTATTGGTGCTAATGGCAATAACACCTCCCATAGCATCGGAACCATAACTGGCAGATGCGGGACCTCTGATGATTTCAATTCGGTTAATTTGCTGTATTGGAAGCGATAAATTGGAGTTGAAGTGACCAGTGAGTGGATCGTTCATACGCTGCCCGTCAATGAGCACCAATATTTGGCCATAGGTACTTCCACGGATCCCAATATCTGCTTGGGCACCAAAACTATTTCGAGTAGTAACATGTACACCGGTAACATATGCCAGTAATTCATCAAGTGAACTAGCTGGGATTGCTCGCATATCCTGTTGAGATAGTATACTAATTTGTTTGCCTTCACTAAAAAGAGAGGAGGGAAGCCTTCCTCCTTGTATAATGATGCTATCCAAGCGTATGGATTCCTGAGCATTAGCAAAGGGGGTATACATCAACAAGAAAAACAATAATGCGGTAGCGCGTAATTTGGACAATAGTACTAGGTTATGGTGAGTTTTAGTGCATATTTTGGTGAATGTTCAATCTTACCATCCAATGGTTCCCTTGTTGTTATCTCCAGCCATTTCACTACGATTTTTGTTGGGGTCCTCAGGCATAATAAAGCCAGCAGGAGGGCTGAAAGCATCGTAGCTCCAGTAGGCTAATGGATCCTCGGTAACATAATTAATAAAGGTTCCAACAATAGGTAATGCAGTTCGGGCACCTTGACCTATTGAATAGGTGCGGTCGGTTGGGAAACGAATTCTACGGTCTTCACCACCTACCCAAGAACCCATAACCAAATGAGGTGTCATCGCTATAAACCAATTATCTGCTGAATTTTGTGTGGTACCTGTTTTACCGGCAATATCTTGCCTAACGCCATAGACGTTGCGTAATCTAACTCCTGTACCATTGTACCCATCTCCCCCTCGAATAACTCCTCGCATCATGTCGACCATAAGATAGGCTGTTTCTGGACTTATAACTTCCTGTTTATATTCTGGATGATATTCTACCAACACATTACCTTCTCGGTCTTCTATTCTGGTGATAGCAATGGGGTCAATATGGACCCCCTCATTGGCAAAAGTAGTGTATGCGCTGGTTATTTCCAGAAGGGAAACTTCAGCTGTACCTAATGCAATGGACGGATAAGCGGGGGTTTGCGACATATCAACACCCAGATTGGAGGCCATTGCTTTTATTTTTCGGGCGGCAGGATCCAATTTCCATAATTCATTTGTTCCGGGTTCTCCCGCAATTTCGGGTAGTAGGCGTATAGTTATGTTGTTGAGGCTTCTTGCCAAAGCTTCGCGGAGACTAATGTTGATTGGACCAGTAGCGACGGTTTCATCTTTAGGATCCCACACGCTCCCGTTTCTGTCATAGTATTTTGTGGGATATTTAGAGAAGGTGTGGTAGGGCTTATATCCATTATCAATGGCAACGGCATAAACAAATGGTTTAAAGGTTGAACCCGCTTGTCTTCTTGCCTGATAGACATGGTCGAATTGAACATTTCCATAATTTGACCCTCCAACCCAGGCCATCACATTACCATTGGAAGGGTCAATGCCCACAAAACTCGCTTCCAATCTGGTTCTTGTTTTTAAGACGGAGTCCACAAAAACGGAATCCATTTTCAGGCTATCTAATACTGCTTTTCGAAGAGTAGTTTGGTAGGTCTGGAATCCATTTTTGTACTCGTCTGTATCTTCTAGGAAGCTATCCAAAAAAGAGGGATATTTTTCCCATAATCGATCCATATATATCCCGCTTCCTGAGCTTGTCCACTCTCGTTCAAAGATATTCTGCAACGAATCTAGTTTCACCTGAACAGCTCTTTCTGCGTGAGCCTGTAATCGTGAATCGATGGTAGTATGTATGACCAAACCATCTGTGAATAAGTCATAGCCATTTTCTTGAGCCCATGAGGCAATTTTCTGACGCACATATTCACCAAAATAACGATTGACTCGGCCCGATTTGGAAGGAAGTTGGTAATCTAGCTCAATGGGCATTGCGCTATATTCATTGAGCTCGGAATCGGATATATACCCTTGTCGATTCATCAGGCGTAGGACTATGTTTCTACGCTGTTTTGATCGCTCAGAAAATAATCTTGGATTATATGCATACACCGCATTTACCGAACCTACCAATGTCGCTGCTTCTAAAATATTCAACTCTTTGGCAGACTTATTAAAATGAGTTCTAGAAGCCGCTTCTATTCCGAATGCACTATTGGAGTATTCGACGGTATTCAAATACATTTCAATAATTTCTTTTTTGGTATAGTTCTTTTCAATTTGAACGGCTGTGATCATTTCTCGGAATTTTCTGCTAACCGAGAATTTCTGTCCAATTTCTTTGTATAAATTCCTTGCTAATTGTTGGCTTAAGGTTGACCCACCTTCCACTCTTCCCCTTAAAATATTGATAGGGATGGCTAACGTTCTAAACATGTCCATTCCCCAGTGATTGTAAAAACGGTGATCTTCCGTAGATATGAGAGCGTTTATAGCAAAGGGTGAAATGTCTTGGTATCGAACCCATGTTCTGTTTTCAGTGAAATATTTATCCAGCACGACTCCGTCTCGGCTTCTCACTTCACTGGCAATAGCTGTATCCGGATTTTCTAGTTGATCTATTGAAGGCAGGCCTTGAAATAAAAAAATCCCATAGCTGATCAAAATCACGAGTCCCAAAACAAGCGTACTACCAACCACAATAAGTGCTTGTTTGAGTCCACTGGCTGATGTGGATCGGTTACCAGATTCTTGAGCTATTTGCCTCCGATATTCGGGGTCATTGAAATAACGTTCTTGATCTATGTTGTTCTGTTGGCTCATAATGAGTATGAGGGTTTTTGCTTAACTACCAATTTACTCTTTTGTTCATCCCATTCGGCATGGTCCCACCCTTGCTTAGAGTAGGTTAAAACAAGGTTGTTTTCGTAATACGGTCCGGTGTTTATATACTGTCCACCTTTGGTATGTACCGTTCTAGCAAGATGATCATGACCTGCAATTATACAATCAATATCGGAAAAATTAATTAGATTTTTTAATGTGGAATCGATGGTGGATAGGGCTGGTTTTTCTTTATTTTTGCTAAAGTTGGAAAAGGCTTTCATCATAGACCATGCCTGATTGGGTGCAAAGAAGAACTGGAACAATGTGATAAACGTTTTTGACCTAAGTATGGTATGAAGAATTGGGCGTTTGAGTGGGGTTATTAGGTTTCCGCGAATCTGTGTTTTTTTTGTGGGTAGTCCATCTCCATGTAGTAAACAAACCGTTTGGTGATCTAAATTGATGCTACAACCATCTGTGAATACGGTACAACCGATTGATGCGAAATATCCGGCATCCCAATAATCATGATTCCCCAAAATATAGTAGGCGGGTCCACACACTTGGTTGTACTCTTGAAGGGTGTTCAGTAATACAGAGCCTAAGGGAGGAAGGGTAGGCTTATTGGAAGAATGATTGCTTTTCGTTGATCTGGTTTTGTTTTTGTGGGCAGGGAATTCCATCCAATAGTCGAACACATCACCCAGTAGGTAGAGTTGAATTTTTTTCTGGGCTGCGTAGTTGATTAAGGAACACAGATTTTTTTCGTAGTTGTCCCCCAACCCTATAGAACCACCAAGATGTACATCTGCCAGAAATAGGTGGGTTGGTTCTATATCAGTAGATTCACTCATAGACTAAGTGGTTACTTAGAACGGTGGGTGATAAAATCAATAAGTTGTAGTAGTGGACTCGCAGTGGTAGGTGATGCTATTTCACGTAAATCGTTTTTGGCTTTTGTTGCATAATCCAACATAATTACTTCGGCTTGTGAAATACCTTGGTTCATGGATACAAAATCAACAATTTGTTGAACCTCTGAGCTGCTTTTTTTTCTTTTTTTCATCAGCTTTTTATACTGCCGAACCTCTGATTGGTTAGCATATTGTAACGCCTTTATAAAAGGAAGCGTAACTTTGCGCTCTACAATGTCATTTCGTTTGGGCTTACCAATTTCGTTATCTGAATAGTCAAGTAAGTCATCCTTTATTTGAAAAGCCATACCAATATTTTTACCTATATCGTACATTTTGGTGTGCATTTCGGGGTCGTCTGAGGTTGAAACAGCGCCGCATTCGCAACAGGTAGCGATAAGACTGGCTGTTTTTTCCTCAATAATTTGATAATAACGTTCTTCGGTCATGTTAAACAAACCGGCAGTCTTCAGTTGCCTTAATTCGCCTTCACTCATCTTTTGAACCGCTCTGGATTGTACTTCTAGTAAGGTATGTTCTTTATTTTCCAGTGCAATTAACAATCCTTTTGATAGTAAGAAGTCACCCAGCAGTATAGCAGCTTTATTATTCCATATATTATGTATGCTCACAAAGCCTCTTCTGGAGTGCGCCTTATCAACCACATCGTCATGGAGTAAAGTTGCCGTATGTAGCAACTCAATCATTGTTGCAGCCACCATACTTCGATGGTTTATGTTCCCAAACAATTGTGCACTTAGAAAAACCAGAATGGGGCGAACTTCTTTACCTTTCTGCTTAATTAGGTATCTCGTTAACGTATCTAACAGTGGGACATCTGATTTGATGGTCTTTTTAAAGAACGCCCTGAACTCGATTAACTCGTTTTCAATGCTGTTGGTAATATCAGATAGCTTAATATCCAAGGTATAAAATAATCTTAGTTTTAAGTTTTAGATGAATAGCCCAAAAGTGAACAATTTTTTGTAAACTTGGATACCTCAAATGTAGGCATAATGTCTGTAAATTATTGAGGTACTACGATTTTTCACTCAATAAATCACTCAATAGAAGTTAGAACCATCATGATGGATACGGAGATATCAACAATAGCAGTTATGACTAGTGGGGGAGATTCCCCTGGAATGAATGCCGCTTTACGTGCGGTTGTGCGAGGAGCAAGCAGATATAACCTTACAGTATGGGGTATTTATAGAGGGTACCAAGGGTTAATTGAAGATAAGTTTGTCGAGTTAGATTCCGAGAAGGTGTCTAATATTATTCAGCGCGGTGGAACCATTCTTAAATCGGCACGTTCGCAAGAATTTAGAACAGATGAAGGTCGTGCCCAGGCTGCATTGAATTTGAAAAACAAAGGTATTGATGCCCTGGTCGTCATCGGTGGAGATGGTACTTTTACTGGAGCTAACTTACTTAGCAAAGAGCATAATGTTCGGGTAATTGGTATACCTGCAACCATTGATAATGACATTATCGGTACAGACGAAACTATAGGCTATGATACCGCTTTAAACACAGCTATTGAAGCCATTGATAAGATTCGAGACACGGCCGATGCTCATGAACGAATGTTTTTGGTTGAAGTGATGGGAAGAGATGCGGGATTCATCGCACTTGAAACAGGGATTGCGGTAGGAGCGGAGCTTTCTTTGCTACCAGAAGAGCTTACATCAATCAGTGATATAAAGTCGCAGCTCAAAGATATGTTAAAGGAACAGAAACGTTCTTCTCTAGTGGTAGTAGCCGAGGGTGATGAAACGGGAGGAGCGTTAAAGTTAGCCGAAAAGATTAAAGATGATTTTGCCAAATATGATTTGCGTGTGTGTATTTTAGGTCATATACAACGAGGCGGGTCTCCATCTGCTCGTGATAGAGTCTTGGCAAGCAGGCTGGGCGCTTCTGCCGTAAAAGTTTTGATGGAAGGTCATAATGAAGTGATGGTTGGAGTGGTGAATAATGCATTAAAGATTACCCCGCTAAGGGTAGCAGTCGCCAAAAAGAAAGGTCTTGATTATGGGTTAATTGAACTAGCAACAATGTTAAGGTAATTATGATTAAAGCAGATATTAGTAGAGCAAGGAAGTTTTTAACCGATCAAGAATACATTCATGCGCATACTCTTGCTACAAAAGGATTGGACGACTTACGTCAAAGAACAGGCCCTGGTTCTGAGTGGTTGGGTTGGCGTGATTTATTGGCAAACCCTAACTCAGAACTCATAGATCACATTACTCGACTCGGTAAAGAAATACACACCTCGGCTGATGTGTTTATCGTTTGTGGTATAGGTGGGTCTTATTTAGGGGCTAAAGCTGTGATCGATGCGTTAACTCCTGCTTTTACGGCCAAAGGGCCAGAAATCCTGTTTGCAGGTCACCATATGAGTGGTGCTTATTTAAATGATCTGTTAGCCTACCTAAAAACACCTAAAGCGGATGGTTCGAAGAAAAGTGTTGTTCTAAATGTAATTTCTAAATCTGGATCTACGCTCGAAACGGCATTATCGTTTCGGGTATTGAGAAAGTTCATTCACGAAGAATTTGAGGATGCGTCCAATCGAATTATTTGTACTACGAGTGAGACAGGCGGAGTACTGAATGAAGTCATCGATCAAGAAGGATACCAAAAATTCATTATTCCTTCGGACGTTGGCGGTAGATTTTCAGTGTTGACTCCGGTTGGTTTACTACCCATCGCAGTGGCTGGTATATCAATTGAGGCTTTATTTGAAGGTGCCGTGAGTAGCTATCAAGCTTTGGAAGACGATGCAGATGTAATTGTGGAATATGCCGCACTTAGAAATGCACTACATACCAAGGGTATAACCATCGATATTTTCGCTTCATTTGAGCCCGAATTACTGTCCTTTGGGGGGTGGATACAACAGCTATTAGGTGAGAGTGAAGGCAAGGATGGGAAGGGGATATTCCCAACGGTAGCCGGTTTTTCAACAGATTTGCACAGCTTGGGACAATTTATTCAAGACGGTACGCGCTCTTTACTCGAAACATTTTTAGTGGTTGATAAGGTAGATGCTCATTTAACTGTACCTACAGGTCTTGCCTTTGGGGATGGCTTAGATTATTTGGAGGGGGATTCCTTTCATTCCATTAATTCCAAAGCAAGGATGGGTACCATTGAAGCTCACTGTGAAGGGCAAGTACCCATAGTGACCATTCATTTACCAGAATTAAGTGCTAAATCTATAGGAGCACTTATTTATTTTTATGAGATATTAACCGGTGTTTTTGTCTATAGTTTAGGCGTTAATCCATTTAATCAACCAGGGGTCGAAGATTACAAAAAAGCTATGTATCGACTGTTGGGTAAATAATATAGTAAATAGTGTTAGAGCAAAAGAAACATCAGTATATCGCCATTGCTGGAAATATTGGAGCAGGTAAATCTTCACTAACAGGTTTGCTAGCTCAACATTTTGGTTGGAAAGCCTTCTATGAATCAGTGGATGATAATCCCTACCTTGCAGATTTTTATGAAGATATGCTACGATGGAGTTTTAATCTTCAAATCTATTTTCTATCGAGTCGCTTTAGGCATCAGAAAGATATGCTACAAAAAGAGATTAATCTTATTCAAGATAGAACCATTTACGAAGATGTGGAGATTTTCGCTAAAAATTTACACCAAATGAATTTAATGAGTGATCGAGATTTTAATAACTATGAAGCTCTCTTTCATGAAATGAGTTATTATTTGCGCCCTCCTGATTTGTTAATTTATTTGAGAGCTCAAGTGCCTACTCTTGTCCGGCAAATTCAACAAAGGGGTAGGGAGTACGAAAATTCGATTCGAATAGACTATTTAGAAAGATTAAATAATTTATATGAAGATTGGATCGGGAGATATCCACACGAAAAACTTATTATTGATACCGATGACTTAGATTTTGTGAATGATAAGGAAGATTTAGGTAGTATAATTGGCCTCATAGAACAAAGATTGTACGGATTGTTTAATTGATTGTACTCCACATCTAATATCCTTATCTTATAAGGATTGATTTGTTTAGTTATGTTGAAGCTCAATACCTTTGAAATACCATTATCAAAGAGTCAAAGGACTCTTACGATTCCTCAGGATTTTTTAGAATCCGAGGATATTACTGTGTTAGAAGGTAGTCTGCATCTAGATATAGATAGAAGTGATCACATGATTCATATCAAATCGATGGTTGTTTCAATCTTGGAATTACAGTGTGATCGCTCTCTTGACATATTTCAATACAAAATGCAACGCGAGTTGGATATCATATATAAAGAAGGTCTAAAAGAAGAAGAGTATGATTTGAACTCGTCGTTTAAACGATTAGAGCAGCATCAACAAACCCTTGAATTTGACCAAGATGTTCGAGACATGTTGTTATTATCATTACCACCAAAAAGAATTCACCCACGATATTTGGACGAAAACGGAAATCCAACAGAATTATTAAATGAGCAATTTGGTTCATTTATTGAGAATGACGATACAGTCGATCCAAGATGGGAAGCCTTAAAAAACTTAAAAAATTAATATAACAATCTACTAGAATGGCACATCCAAAACGAAAAATTTCCAAAGCCAGAAGAGATAAAAGAAGAGCGCACCACGCAATTTCCGAAGTCACTTTGGCAAAATGTTCAAACTGTGGAGCTTTTCATAAGTATCACAATGCATGCCCAGAGTGTGGTTATTATCGAGGAAGACAAGTTATTAGTATAACCAACTAATACGTCTATTATGATAATAGCTGTAGACGCGGCTGGTGGAGATCATTACCCTAAGAACCCTGTTTTGGGTGCTTTAGAGGCTATTAAAGAATATGACCAACTTACTATTTTATTAATAGGACCTGAAAAGCTCATTCAACATGAACTTAGTAAGCATTCTTTTGATCAAAATAGACTCAAGGTTATTGATTCTCCAGAAATAGTTGAAATGACCGATTCTGCGTCAACAGCTCTCAAACAAAAGCCAAATTCTTCTATATCTAAGGGGTTAGCAATGCACAAACAGGGCCTTTGTCACGGTTTTGTTAGTGCCGGTAATACAGGGGCTCTGCTGGCTGCTTCAATGTTTATTTTAGGTAAATTGGAAGGTATTTCACGCCCAACCATAGCCACGTATTATCCATCTCTTGAAGGCTTTCGTTTGATTATTGATGCAGGGGCAAATCTGGAAATAAAACCCGAAATGGCCCTTCAATTCGCTTTCATGGGGCAAGTCTATGCTAAAGAGATTATGGGTATTGAGAATCCAAGGGTCGGATTGTTAAATGTGGGTGAAGAAGAAGGAAAGGGAACGGAGCTACTAAAGGAAATATATGGGGTACTCCAGCAAATACCATCTTTTATAGGCAACGTAGAAGGAAGAGATATACTTGTACCTAAAGCGGATATATTTATTACAGATGGTTTTATTGGAAATGTGGTTCTCAAGTTAGGTGAGTCTATTCCAGGCATTCTAAGAACGCTGGTAGGCCAAAAGCTAAAGCAATCTACAGGCACTCCCGAAATGATGAGATTTGTCCAGCAGGTATTGTCTGAATCACTAGCTCCATTTGACTATGAACGAGTAGGTGGCTTGCCCTTCTTAGGGGTCAATGGAACGAGTGTTGTTGGGCATGGTGGAAGTAGCCCAACCGCAATAAAGAATATGATTAAGGTGGCGATGGATTGCGTCGAGCATTCTATCAATGATAAAATAATCGCTTCAATAAATTAACTACATCCTTAATGGAACAAATTAGAGCTACAATCACATCAGTCGGACATTATATACCTGATGATCGTCTAACCAATCTTGATTTAGAGAAACTTGTAGAGACCAATGATGAGTGGATTCGTACCAGAACGGGTATAAAAGAACGAAGAATATTAAAAGATCCTGAAAAAGCTACCTCTTACATGGCAGCTAATGCAGCCAAAGAAGCGCTTGAATCTGCTGGTGTTAGTCCTGAGCAGATAGATGTAATCATCGTAGCTACGGTAACTCCTGACTATATATTTCCCTCAACCGCATGTTTGGTTCAAGAAGCTATAGGTGCCACTAATGCATTCGCTTTTGATCTATCAGCGGCTTGTTCAGGCTTTATATATGCATTGACCACTGGCGCAACATTTATTGAAAGTGGGCGCTACAAAAATGTTTTGGTCATCGGGGCAGATAAAATGTCATCAATTATTGATTATACCGATCGTACTACTTGTATTCTTTTTGGGGATGGTGCAGGAGCTGTTCTGTTACAACCCTCTACCGACGGTACGGGCATTATTGATTCTATTCATTACAGCGAAGGTGATACTAATTGTCATTTAGTTCAAAAAGGGGGCGGTAGTCGATACCCAGCTTCTCAGGAAACGGTTGCCCAGCACATGCATTACATAAAGCAAGATGGTAAGGCGGTGTTTAAAAAAGCTACTGTAGGAATGGCAGATGTATCAGCGGAAATTATGGAGCGTAACAATCTACATGCCGATGATGTTGCGTGGCTTGTGCCACATCAGGCAAATTTGCGCATAATCGATGCTACTGCTCGTAGAATGGGTTTAGGCATGGATAAAGTTATGATAAACATTGAGCGTTATGGAAACACTACAGGCGCTACTATTCCACTTTGCCTTTATGATTGGAAAGACCAGTTGAAAAATGGCGAATCGATTATTTTGACTGCTTTCGGTGGTGGCTTTACCTGGGGAGCTGTATACCTAACATGGGGAGGTAAATAGTGAAAGCAATGGTGTTTCCCGGTCAGGGCTCTCAATTTGTGGGAATGGCTGTCGAACGGTATCACTCCGAACCTGAGGCCAAAAAGATTATTGATGAAGCAGATGAAATCCTTGGGTTTTCAATTTCCAATATTATGTTTGAAGGCCCTGAAGAAAGCTTAAAACAAACAGAATATACACAACCTGCACTTTTTGTACACTCCATGGCAGTATATCAAACTATTGATATCACACCTGATTGTGTAGCGGGCCATTCCCTGGGTGAATTTTCTGCGCTTACAGCGGCTGGGGTTTTATCTTTTGAAGAGGGATTAAAGTTGGTTCGACTTCGTGGGCAATTAATGCAAGCTGCCGGTGAGCGTAGTAGTGGAGCTATGGGTGCCGTCATTGGGCTTGAGGATGATTTAGTGGCTCAGATATGTAAAAATATATCCGATGAATCAAATGAAACGGTGGTACCTGCGAATTACAATTCAAAAGGGCAAATTGTTATATCAGGACATGTAAATGCTGTTGAATCAGTATTAAACGTATCCAAAGAGCATGGAGCTAAGTTAGCAAAACTCTTACCTGTTAGCGGTGCTTTTCATTCGTCCTTAATGCAGACAGCATATGATGAATTTAGGCTTAGTCTTGACACGGTTCCGTTTGCCGATGCGAATGTTCCTGTTTACTCAAATGTTAATGCAGCGCCATCGCAGTTAGCAGAAGAACTAAAAAATAACGTGCTACAACAGTTATTAAAGCCTGTTCTATGGACCCAAACCATTGAGCAAATGGTGATGGATGGGGTCAAAGAAGTAGTTGAGATTGGTCCGGGTAAAGTACTTCAGGGATTGGTCAAACGGATTGACCGCTCATTACAATTTAGTGGAATACAATAATATGTCAGATTATAATTTAGATTTAACAGGAAAAATTGCTCTTATCACAGGGGGTAGCAGAGGGATTGGAAAAGCTATAGCGTTGGCATTTGCATCTAAAGGAGCGAAAGTAGCCATTACCTATGCTAATTCTTCTAGCGCAGCTGAGCAAGTTACAAAAGAGATTAATGGACTTGGTTCCGAGGCTTTTCATATACAAGCAAACTCATCAGATTTTAATAGAGCGAATGAAGTAATAGATGAAGTTGTGCAAAAATGGGGTAAAATTGATATTCTTGTTAATAACGCTGGTATTACAAAAGATGGATTGATTCTCAGAATGACAGAAGACCAGTGGGATCAAGTTATTGAAACGAATTTAAAAGGAATTTTCAACTACTCTAAAGCCGTAGCTAGACCTATGATGAAAAATCGTGGGGGTTCTATTATCAATATGGGCTCTATTGTTGGACTAACAGGGAATGCAGGCCAAAGTAATTATGCAGCATCAAAAGCTGGTTTGGTTGGATTCACTAAATCATATGCCAAGGAACTAGCTTCTAGGAATGTTCGAGCAAATGTTGTTGCTCCAGGATACATACTAACGGATATGACGGACGCACTTGATGAAAAAGTGTTGGAAGGAATAAAAGAAGCTACACCGCTAGGTCGAGCCGGAAATGTAGACGAGGTAGCTGCTGCTTGTTTATTCCTTGCTTCCGACCTTAGTAGCTATATAACAGGAGAGGTTATTCGAGTAGACGGAGGCATGGCCATATAGGCTTCTTTCTTATAAGCTATTTATGTGCAAGATATTATTAAGTTTCTTAAATTAGTAAATTACTAACTACCATTAAAATATAGGACTCATTATGTCACAAGATGTAGAATCAAAAGTAAAAGAAATCATCATCGATAAATTAGGTGTAGACGAATCAGAAGTAGTTGCTGAGGCAAACTTCACCAATGATTTAGGTGCAGATTCTCTTGATACTGTAGAATTAATTATGGAATTCGAAAAAGATTTCGATCTTAGTATTCCCGATGAAGATGCTGAAACCATTGCTACAGTTGGTGATGCAGTTAAGTATATTCAAGAAAAACTCGCTTAATATAATTTAATTACATGAGTTCACGACGAGTTGTAATTACAGGAATAGGCGCTCTTACCCCAGTAGGGAAGAGCGCTCCTGATTTTTGGAATGGTTTACTTTCAGGAAAAAGTGGCGCTAGGAGTATTGATTCATTCGATACTACCGGCTTTGCTTCTACTTTTGCTGCCTTAATCGATGATTACGAGCCTTTAGATCATTTTGAACGGAAAGAGGCACGTAAACTCGACTTGGTAGCACAGTATGCTTTAGTTGCATCTGAAGAGGCCATTCTAGATTCTAAGTTAAACCTCGAAGAAATTGATAAAGATCGGGTAGGGGTGCATGTAGGAACCGGTATTGGTGGCATGAAAACCTTTTATGATCAATCAATTGCTTTTAGTGAACGCGGACCACGGGGAGTCTCTCCCTTTTTTATTCCCATGCTTATCCCTGATATTGTATCAGGGCAGATCTCAATAAAGTATGGATTTAGAGGACCGAATTTTTGTGCAGTTTCAGCCTGTGCAACAGGGTCTCATAACATTGGTATTGCCTACGATATGATACGTTATGGGCAATCCGATTACTCGATTACTGGCGGGACTGAAGCACCTGTTACGCAAATTGGTATTTCTGGTTTTAATGCCATGAAGGCAATGAGTACTAGAAATGATGATCCTGAAGCAGGTTCACGACCTTTTGATATAGATAGAGATGGATTCGTATTGGGAGAAGGTGCAGGGATCATGGTACTTGAATCACTAGATTCGGCCTTAGAAAGAGGGGCAAGAATTTATGGTGAAATTGTTGGATACGGTTATTCAGCAGATGCCTATCATATTACCGCTCCAGACCCGGAAGGCAATGGGGTTATATTGGCGATGAAAAATGCTCTTAAATCTGCCGGAATCACCACTGAGGATGTAGGTCATATAAACATGCATGGAACATCCACTCCCTTAGGGGATATTGCTGAGACCAATTCCATCAAAAAAGTCTTTGGAGACCATGCATATACAATGAATTTGAATTCTACGAAGTCGATGACGGGGCATACGTTAGGTGCCGCTGGCGCCATTGAATCACTTGCTGCTGTTTTGGCCCTCTATCATGGCATTGTACCTCCAACAATTAATATAGACAATCAAGACCCACAGTGTGATCTCAATTACACGGCTAATGCTCCAGTTGCTCGTGAACTGAATTACGCTATGAACAATGCATTTGGGTTTGGTGGTCATAATTCGACCCTTGTTTTCAAGCGTTTCGAAGGATCATAAAAATGAGTTGGATTACTCGTTTTTTATCCGGGTTTAGTTCTAGTAAAACTTCAGATAATACGCTTGTAAAAAAAAAAGACAACGATGGAAACGATCGTAGAATTGAAGAGTTAAGCAAAATTTTAGGCTTTGTGCCTACCGATGCGACACTCTATCAAAAAGCATTACGGCATCGTTCTTCTACTGCCCTTGAACAATACGAACGTTTTGACTCCTACGAACGATTAGAGTTTCTTGGTGATGCTGTATTAGATCTTATATCTGCTGAACTATTATTTCAAAAATATCCAGAAGAAGACGAAGGGTTTTTAACCAAAACGAGAGCAAAAATGGTTAGAGGTGAGACACTATCCAATCTGTCTAAGGATTTAGGGATAGAATCCTTGTTGGAATTCACGGATACCAAAGGAGGTGTGACAAAATCAAAAGGCATTCTGGCAGATATTTTCGAGTCAATGATAGCAGCTATTTATATAACCGAAGGCTACAAAGTCACCTTTGAATTTGTTCGTAAAGTATATGAAGAGCACCTAAATTTTGATGAATTATCGCAAATTAATGATAATTTTAAAAGTACTTTGTTGGAATATGCTCAAGCAAATAAAATGAGTCTACCTGAATATAGAGTGGTTGACGAAAAGGGGCCAGGTCATAATAGAACCTTCAAGGTTGAAGTGTCCATTGGTGCAGAAGTTTTTGGAAAAGGCACCGGTAAGAGTAAGAAAAAAGCCGAGCAAGAAGCAGCAAGAAATGCACTTCAGATTTTAGATGTAGAATAAACATTTAGTTATATTCCATCATAAAATGATGGTACTGGGTTTGAAGTATAAATATGCACCCGCAGTACATCATATATCCATCACCGAATACGCAGGCGTACATGTTAGTCCAACTATTAAAACCCGAGTTCGATGAACTTATCCAAAAGAAAGATTGGATAGGCTTAAAAGAGGTTTTAACGGATGTACCACCTGCCGATATAGCAGAGCTACTCGTGGAATTGGATGGTGATGTTGCCGTAGTTGTGTTCAGATTACTTAAAAAAGCAATAGCTGCCGATGTGTTTGCTGAACTCCCGTTTAATAAAGGAGTAACCCTGCTGGAGTTATTTA
Organism: Balneolaceae bacterium; assembly: GCA_018401935.1. Lineage (GTDB taxonomy): Bacteria > Bacteroidota > Rhodothermia > Balneolales > Balneolaceae > UBA1275. Next base: position 15,998 of record JAGYJQ010000002.1, on the reverse strand, counting down.
CTAAGCAACAGCTATCGGAAGTCATGAGTAACCTTGAGCCAGATGAACAGGTTGCACTGATGGAAGAATTACCTGGGAATTTAACCCAAAGGGTAATGAATTCTATGAAACCATCAGATCAGCTTCAGGTCAAGAAATTACTAGGTTATCCGGAAGACTCCGTTGGACGTTTAATGACCCCACGCTATGTCCGTGTAAAATCAGATTGGACGGTTAAGCGTAGTATGGAGCATATTCGTACCTATGCTGCCATGGCGGAGACCTTAAATGTTATTTATGTAGTTAACGATCAAGAACAGCTTATCGATGATTTACGAATCACTGAATTAATCATAGCTGCTGAAGACCAAACCATTTCTACCCTAATGGATGAGTCATTTACGGCTCTTCGTGTTTATGAAGATCAGGAAGAAGCCGTAAAAATGTTGGCTAAATACGATAGGGTTGCTTTGCCTGTAGTAGATTCGGATAATGTACTTGTCGGAATAGTGACCGTGGATGATGTTATCGATGTAGCAGAAGAGGAAATTACTGAGGATATGCAGAAAATGGCGGCCATGGACGCTCTGGATAACTATTATTCTCAGACTTCCATTTTGCAAATGGTAAAAAAACGTTTAGGCTGGCTTATTGTTTTATTTGTGGGTCAGATTTTAACGGCTTTAACTATGGGGCAGTACGAAGAGTTACTCTCGAAGATCGTATTTTTGTCGTTTTTTGTTCCTTTAATTATATCAAGTGGGGGTAATTCAGGTGCCCAAGCAGCCACTCTTATCATCCGTGCATTGGCCACGGATGATATAAGAGCAGATGATTGGAAAAAAGTATTTTTCAGGGAATTAAGCTCTGGATTAATATTAGGGCTTTTAATAGGTATTTTAGGCTTTCTAACCCTGTTGGCTTGGGATCTTGCAGCAAATGGCTACGTTGATCAACAGTCCTATCTGACCGCTTTAGTTATTGCATTAAGTTTACTGTCTATTGTATTATTTGGTAATTTTATTGGTGCAATGTTACCCTTTATATTATCTCGGCTTGGTTTCGATCCGGCCGTTTCGTCCGCACCATTTGTCGCAACAGTGGTCGATGTCAGTGGAATTATCATTTATTTTTCAATAGCCATTTTATTTTTGAAAGAGATATTGATGTAATTCAACCCTACTAATAACGTTAAAACAATCTTATATGAAAGTTTATCATGATTTAGTTCAACGAGTTTTAGATCACGGAGTACATAAAACAAACCGGACAGGTACCGATACTATTTCCAATTTTGCAGAGTATTACAAGGTAGATCTGTCTGAAGGGTTCCCTCTTTTGACTACCAAAAAAGTTTTTTTTAAATCTGTTATTCTAGAATTATTGTGGTACTTACGTGGCGAAGACCATATTAGATGGCTTCGTGACGAAAACAATGTTCATATTTGGGACGCATGGGCCGATGAAGATGGGCATGTAGGTCCTATTTATCCGGTGTTATGGCGACGTTTTCCTTACCTAGTTGAACATAAAAACGAAGATGGAACAACAGAGTGGAGGCGGGATGAATTCGATCAGGTCCAAAATGCTATTCACATGCTAAAGACGGATCCAATGAGTCGTAGAATTGTTGTGAGTACCTGGCACCCTGGTTTATTACCCAAAATGGCCTTACCACCTTGTCATATTATGTACATATTCAATGTTTCTGATGGTAAATTAAACTGTCATCTGACACAACGTTCTGGCGATATAGCTTTAGGAATTCCGTTTAATCTTGCGTGTTATTCCGCTCTAACAATGGCTATAGCCCAAGAAGTCGGACTTGAACCGGGATTTTTTGCCCATACCATTGTAGATGCGCATATCTACGTGAATCATATTGATGGATTAAAGGAACAATTAACTCGTACGCCAAAGCCTTTACCAGAATTAAAGATTGCGAAAAAACCAGTAGATGAACTAAGCTTTGGTGATTTTGAACTAAGTGGCTACGACCCAGATCCCTTAATACGTTTTGAAGTGGCGGTCTAATAGCAGAGCATATGAAGATTATTATAATAGCAGCACACGACCCTAACCTAGTTATAGGAAATAAAGGAGCCTTGCCATGGCACTTTTCAGATGATTTGAAGCATTTTAAAGAAACTACCTCAGGTTTTCCCATACTTATGGGCAGAGGCGTTTTTGAAGAGCTAGGGTCAAAACCGTTGCCAAATCGACAGAATATTGTTCTTACTACTACAAAAAATTATGATAATGTAGCCTGCTATTCCTCATTAGAGCAAGCAATAGAGGCTATAAAGCTGGAACAACCGTCTAAGCTTTTTATTATAGGTGGTGGGGTAGTTTACCGTCAAGCAATGGAAATGGCTGACGAAATGATTATTACTTTGGTTCATAAAGAACATGAAGGAGATACTTTTTTTCCAGAATACCGCTCTGATATTGGACTTATTTGGGAAGAAACCAGCCGAATCGATGCTAGTGAAGACCTAAGCTTTATACATTACACTCGTGTGTAATATTCAGTAAACAGTGACCGTAAAGGGGCTAACTCAGTACTTTGGATGAATGATAAAGTATTTTTTGACAGGCTCGGTTAGCGCAATAATACTTTTTGTATCCGCGGCTTTAGAAAACTCAATCGCTACCTCGTTATCGAGTATCCAAATACTATCATTTTTATACTTATAAGCCTCTGAGGTGCTATATTCGGTTCGAATGTAGTATTTCATGCTCTCATCATCATTTGGGAGTCCACTCTTATCAAGATATGCACGGGTTAATTCGTGAATTTTTTGATGGGTACTTTTTCCTGGCTTCTTATCAAAAAAGGTAGCTTGGAATAAATTTCGATTCAAAAAACGATGGCTTAAATCCGATAAAATTGGATCTTTAGCCCTCTGCCAAGACTTTATACTCTGATACACATCATAATCATCCAATTGAGCATAAGCCTCAATAACAGAGGTTGAAATTTGTTTTTCTGCGGACGGTTGCTCGCGTAAAAAATAATCTAACTGTGCACTTCCACTTGGTAATGGCTCTCCTTGTGCGAACAAATAACTCACCCGATTGAAAATAGATTTAATAAGGGAGTCGGCACTTAGCACGGTTTTATGTAGATATACTTGCATATACATTAAGCGCCGAGAAATAATATAGTTTTCGATGGCATAGATACCTTTACGCTCAATAACAATATTGCCTTTATGGACTCGCATCGTTTTAAGTATGCGTTGGATACCCACTGAGCCTTCAGAAACCCCTGTAAAAAAACTATCCCTTTTTAGGTAATCTAATCGATCTAAATCGAGCTGTGATGACACTAGTTGATGTAAGAATTTCTTGGGATGTTGATCGGTGAAGATTTCAATGGCTGTATTAAGCCCTCCATCAAACTGGTTGTTTAATTCATGCATAATGGCCAAGCTCATCATCTCGTGATTAAACTCACTTAGTAGGGAGTGTTCCAGCGTATGAGATAAGGGGCCGTGTCCAACATCATGTAATAATAAAGCTATGAGGGTACCTTCGTACTCCTGATTGCTAATGGTGGTGTCTTTTTCGCGTAAGTTATTTAGTACACGCTGCCCCAGTTCTAAGGCCCCTAAAGCATGCGAGAAGCGAGAGTGTTCTGCCGCAGGAAATACCAAATAACCCAAACCCAATTGTCGAATACGCCGTAGTCGTTGAACGTAGGGGTGGTCTATCAACTGAAGCACAATTCCCTTAGGTACGGAAATAAACCCGTGAACGGGGTCATTAAATATTTTATAGCGGGTGCTTTTATCCATATTACTTAGCTAGGATTGGAAGATAGTAAATAAATTGAAAGCACATCGGAAGCGGGGATGCGTGTGGGGCGCTGAGCCTGCAAGTCAAACCAAACTCCCATTGTTTCAGCTGTGGAACACAATTTCTTGGTTTTGGAACTGTATACCGCTTGAATAGCGTAGACCCGGGCTGCATCAACCCGAAGTAAACCGCTGCCAATGAGTAAAGTATCGGGATAAAGGATAGGAGCGAGGTACTCCAGGGTCGATTTTCGGAGCACAAAACTTCGTTTTCTTTTTAAATCGTCTATCCATTCGGGTATTTCTTGAAGCAGCTGTATTCTGGCTTCCTCGAAATAGCTATTGAATAAGGCATTATTGACATGAGATAAGGCGTCCATATCATTGAAGCGTACCGCTACTTCCGTCCAATGTGGAAAATAATCGGGGGTATATTTTTTAGGAACCATAAATAATGAGGAATTATACTTACATAGAAGGAGCTGAAATACGTATATTATGAGAATATAAACACCTAATAAAGGTAACCCAATTTTATCACAAATGATTATCCCATCAGCACTCGATTTTTTAGAATCCCTATTAACTACACCAAGTCCAACCGGTTACGAAGCAGCTGGTGTGCGAGTTTGGAAGGATTATGTAGGAGGGTTTGCTGATGAGGTCATTACCGATGCGTACGGGTCTTGTGCAGCCAAAGTGTTAACGAACAAAAAAGCTCCAACTGTACTGATAGAGGCTCATTGCGATGAAATCGGAATGGTTGTTCAGCATATCACTGAGCAAGGCTTTGTGTATGTGAATAAATTAGGTGGGAGTGATTCGACCATAGCTAGAGCAAAAAAAGTGATTATTCATAATCGCAAAGCAAAGGTTGTTGGGGTGACAGGCAATACCGCAATTCACCTACAGGATCAAAAAAATGGTGGTGGAAAAGAGCCTGCTTGGAAGGATATCTATATCGATCTTGGTGTTAGCTCTAAAGAAGAAGCCCTTGAATTAGTACAAGTGGGTGATCCTATTACCTATGAAGACAATTTCGAATTTTTAAACGATCACATTCTTACCGCCAGAGCACTGGACAATAGGATTGGTGGATATATTATAGCCCAAGTGTTACGTATGCTCAAGAGTGCATCAAACGATTTACAGGTAAATGTAGTGGCGGTTAATGCTGTTCAAGAAGAAGTAGGTGGCTTTGGTGCTCGCATGATGAGTTATCGTTTAGACCCAGATTTAGCCCTTGTAACCGATGTCACTCACGCCACAGACACTCCAGTTATTGACCAGAAAGAACATGGAACCGTCAAGCTAAGCCAAGGTCCAAGCATCCAACACGGTGGAGCAAATCATCCTAGTGTTGTACGATATCTCGAAGAAGTGGCTCAGAAACACAGTATTCAAATCCAGCATGAGGCAACCAGTGTGCGAACAGGTACCGATACGGATAGTATTTTCTACCAAAAAACAGGCATACCTTCCGCCTTAATTTCACTCCCCTTGCGTTACATGCATTCTCCGGTTGAAATTTGTTCTATGCAAGATGTAGATGCGCTAATACAGCTTATGTATGAGTCGGTAGTTGGATTAAAGGCTGATCAGCGCTTTAGTGTCCACTAATAGCTTTCTCAATTCTGTTAATAAGAGCATCTTTTAAGCTGGATTTAGAAGAATGTCGGCGTATATCTTGAATGAAAACATGTGAATAATTTTCCATGTCGGCCACTCTAAAGGTGTCATAAAGCAATTGCCCAAACCGTTCCCAGCTGCCTTTACAATAGACTATATAATGCCCACGGTGTGAATGTTCAACAGGTAGATTCTGATTCTGTTCAACAGGAAGATTCTGATCAAGAAGTAAAACTACACTGGATGATGTGACCGCCCTCAGTCGCTCAAAATTGGAGAGCCAATCTACCTTAGCTTTAGGCGCATAATGCCGGTATTTAAGCCCAGGACTTGGAAAAATCGGTGTTAAAGCTGAAGCATCTTGTTCAGGTTGGGTAGCGGTGTAATATTCAACTATACCAAATTCAGATAATTGCTGGTCGCTAATAGCTCCAGGACGATAAATGATCATATCACTATGAGACGCCGTAGAGGAAACTGGTGGTTCGTTTTTCCCAACATTTGGGAAAAAGTTGGGTCTACAAGTTACCACGGTTGACTCAAGTCCTATGGTACATGCCCCCCCATCTAGTACTGGAAATGAAGAACCAAAATCGGCCTGAACATGTTCTTTTTTTGTGGGGGAAGGAGTTCCTGAAAGATTGGCACTTGGGGCAACTAGCGGACCCGTTTTTTTTAGTAAATCCAAGCAGAGACTATGATTGGGCATTCGTACTGCAACGGTTTCTAAGCCAGCTGTAACTGCATCGAGTACCTTTTTTTTCCGAGGAAGAATTAAGGTTAATGGCCCTGGCCAAAATTTATTAATTATGCGTAATTCCAATTCCGTCAATGGCTTGGATATTTCACTTAATTGTTCAAGTGAACTAATATGAACAATAAGGGGGTTATCAGAAGGGCGTTTTTTAAGGGCGAATATTTCTTGTATCGCCTGCAGATTCGATGCGTCGGCCGCAAGGCCGTAAACGGTTTCTGTGGGAATGGCTACAATCCCACCGGACTTCAGACGTTCTGCCGTCTCTTCTATTCCCAGCATAGCTATGGATTCTCTTGTATTTTTTTGAGTAAGTCGATGGCATCGGACATCGTAGCAACATCTTCAAATAAAAAACGTATGGCGTCCTCCTTTTGAATGATAGTATGCTTATCACCAAACACTTTTTTAATTTGATTTAGTATGTTGGTAAACAACGGAGTATCATAATACGATCGGCCAAGGTCGCTCTTAACTTTTGGGCACATACACCACATTTTACCCACTCGTAGGGTGATCTTCACAAAATATAAGCTGGATGCATACTGTTGAAGTATTTTGCTTTGCCATAGACGTATAGCTTCGATTGGGAACGGTCCAAATCGGTCTTCAACTTCAGATTTCCAATCTTCAATTTCTTCGACCGTATTGGCTTTGGCTAATTTTCGGTAGAGATTTAACCGTTCCACATTATCGGTTACATACTGTTGAGGAAGTAAGGCCGATTCATCCATTTCTATTTGTGTTTCCGGAAGGGCTATTTTTTTCTCTCCACCCTCGAATAGATGATTGAATTCACTTTCCTTGACTTCCTGCACAGCTTCATCCAAAATTTTGGTATACAACTCGAAGCCAATATCATTGATAAAACCACTTTGCTCACCTCCGAGTATATCTCCTGCTCCTCGAATGTCAAGATCACGCATGGCTATATTAAAGCCAGAACCCAAATCCGAAAATTCTTCGAGTGCAATAAGCCTCTTACGTGCCTCAGGGGTCAATTGATCAATGGGTCGCGTAATCAAATAACAGAAAGCTTTACGATTGGACCGGCCTACTCGACCCCTAAGCTGATGCAATTCGGCTAGGCCAAAACGGTCGGCATCATTTATAATAATGGTATTTGCGTTACTGATGTCAATTCCATTTTCTACAATATTGGTAGAGATCAATACATCGAATCGATGCGTGTAAAAATCTTGAATGATTTTCTCCAGTTCAGACGCTTTCATTTGTCCATGAGCGTACCTTACTCTAATTTCAGGGACTAATGAATGAATCATATCAGCCATCTCCTCAATATTACTTACCCGGTTATGTATAAAAAAAGCTTGGCCCCCACGAGAAATTTCCTGAACTAGAGCATCCCTTATGAGTGCTTCATCAAAGGAGTGAATTTCAGTCTGCACCGGGCGTCTATTGGGTGGTGGAGTTGTTATAATGCTCAAATCTCGTGCCCCCATAAGTGAGAACTGTAAGGTTCTTGGGATAGGTGTTGCAGTGAGTGTAAGCACATCAACAGTCGCTTTTAGCGCTTTTAATTTCTCCTTGGCAGATACACCAAATCGTTGTTCTTCATCAATGATAATTAACCCTAAATCTTTGAATGAGATATCTTTGGATAGTATTCTATGGGTACCGATCAGAATATCTACATCACCTGCACTCACCCCTTTGAGTATTTCTTTTTGTTCTTTAGTACTTTTAAATCTTGATAGAGCCTCCACCTTTACCGGAAAGTCATTCATCCTCTTACTAAATGTTTTGAGATGCTGATCGGCTAAGAGGGTGGTGGGTACGAGAACAGCTACTTGTTTATTATCCATAACGGCTTTGAAAGCAGAGCGAATGGCCACTTCGGTTTTCCCAAAACCAACATCACCGCACACCAAACGGTCCATGGGTTGCTCGTTCATCATATCTTCCTTCACCGCATGTATCGCCCTATCTTGGTCTAGTGTTTCCTCAAATTCAAAGCGAGCTTCCATTTCAACTTGCCAGGCATTATCAGCTGAATATGCAAAGGCTTTTTGTAGCTTTCTCTTGGCGTATAACTCGATGAGTTCACGAGCAATATCTTTAACTTTTTTTCGTGTTTGTGCTTTTTTTCGTGCCCATTCTCCTGATCCTAATTTAGTGACCCTAGGGGCCATGCCTTCCTTTGCTGAATATTTTTGAAGCTTATGTAAGCTGCTAAGATTCACGTATAGGGTAGAATCTTCCTGATATTGTACTACGACTACTTCTTGAAGCACCCCTTTTACTTCAATTCTCTTAAATCCTGAAAATTTTCCAATTCCGTAATCCACATGTACTACATAATCACCTAGGTTAAGGTCGTAGATTTCTTTGAAGGATATGCCACCAGAGTACCTTCTTTTTTTAATTTTAGGTCGATGATACCGGTTAAATATCTGATGATCGGTGTATACGGCCATTTTTAGACTATCCAGTATAAAACCTTTACTCAACGACTGACTTAATAAGGCATACGTATGGCTTGGACTTGTGGCAGGCAGTAACTCTTCGAATCGTTCAACTTGTCCTTGGTTGTCACAACAAATATGGGTGGTGAATCCATTTATAGATTGTCTCTCGATATCCTCTATGACCTGCTTTACGATTCCGTTAAAATCGGGTTGTGGGCGGGCACCAAAAGAAATTGGATCGCCATCATCATCTATTCCTTGATAAAATCCAGTATAGCTCAGGCTAAAGGCTTTCTGGTGCATATTTTCTCTGAATTCATCTGCCTTTAGAAAGAGTTGTTCCGGGGATACCTTATGCTCTTCCGGGTTGAAACGATCAAGAGCGTGATTATAAAGTGTAGCAAGACGACTCATTATTAAGGACTCATCTTTTATAATGAAATGCACTTTTTCAGGTAAAAAATGCAAAAAACTTTGGAGACTTTGTTGCTGTACATTAGAAATGTCAGGTACAATAGAAACTCGATCTAGAAACGCTACTGAACGCTGTGAATCGGCATCGAATTCACGTATACTCTCGATTTCATTACCAAAGAATTCAATGCGGATAGGATATTCACCTGAATAAGGATAAATATCTAGGATACCACCACGAACCGCCATTTCACCAGGCTCATCAACAAAGCGTACATTTTTGTATCCGTGCAGTGCCAAATGGTGTTGAATATCTTCAAACTGATATTCCTGCGATTTTTCGAGTTCCAGCTTAGCTGACTGAAAGGCTTCTGGATCTTGTACAAAATCAAAGAGTCCTTCTGCAGAACACAGGTAAATAAAAGCTTCTCGATCTATAATTTTTTGCAGTACTTCTGTCCGTTGAACCATTGAACTTGCATCTAAAATGGCGCCTTGATCATAAGGCCTTCGTTGAAGAGATGGGAAACTGAGCACTTTTTCTATGCCTAATTCGAATAAGTCACTCTCCATGACCCGCATGTCTTCGTCGTTTTCACAAACATAAATAATGGGCGTTGAATGACCTAGCCCTGCAATCAAAAATGATAATAAAGACCCAACTGCTTGCTTTAACTCTATTATTTTTGGTCTAGTTAAAACAGAAGACTGGGACTCTGATTCGTTCAAAAGCCGGTAGTACTGTTGGAAGGAGGGATGTTGAACAATCTCTTTCACAAGTCTCATCGTAGCACTATTACTCATGTTTAGACCTCAACTATTGAGCGTAGAACTAGTTGCCTAAGAAGAAAGTGGCTAGCCATGAATAGCAGACCTAATGCTAAGTAAACAGGGTAGAGATCGGTGTAATCTGTGTAGGTTATTTCTTCAACTTTTGTCCGTTCAAGGGCATCAATTTCCTGATAAATCCTCAATAGTTCCTGAGAATCGGTTGCTCTGTAATACTTCCCACCCGTTAACTCAGCTACACGCTCTAACATATCTTCATCAATATCTACCTGAATATTACGATATCTACGTCCAAAAATAGGATCATCAACCGGATAAGGAGCGGTTCCTCGTGTCCCTGCACCAATGGTGTATATTTTAATATCATAGGCCAAAGCTAGATCGGCCGCGGTCACGGGGTCAATTTCACCGGCATTGTTTTGCCCATCGGTGAGTAGAATAATGACTTTACTTTTGGCTTCACTATCTTTTAGTCTATTGACAGAGGTAGCAATACCCATTCCAATGGCGGTTCCATCTTGTATAACCCCCATTTCCACCTCATTAATTAGTTCTTTAAGAAGTCGGTAGTCTAGTGTTGGGGGGCAAACTGTGAAACTTTGCATAGCAAAAGAAACCAAGCCAATGCGATCCGAAATACGCTGATCGATAAACTCTTTGGCAACTTCTCTTGCGGCTTCAAATCTATTTGGCTTCAAATCTTCGGCTTTCATTGAGGATGAAATATCTAAAGCTAACACGATATCGATGCCTTCTGCATTGCGCTCAACAGTGGTTAATTGCTCTTGTGGTCGAGCTAGGGCGTAGATTAAACAGGCAAGGCCAAGTATAAAGAACAATTGTTCAAACCAATGTAGGTATTGCTTGCCATTACCGGGTAAGTTGTTGAACGGCATTGTATCTGAAAACAAGAGAGCGGGCCTTTTCTTACGAATAAATCGATATACATAGACACCGATAATGAGCGGGATCATCAAGTAGGCCCAAAGCCATATTGGATTCGCAAATTCTATCATGGTAAAGAGTCTCCTAGTTGAGGATTTTGTGGGTAACCATGAAGTTGTTCAAACTCTAGTTTATGGGCCTGAAGTCGCCTCTTATGACGTTCATTGAGTAGGTCTATGCAGGTAAATGAATCTTCTAGAATACATCGAATTTGCTCTTGGCTTGGATTAAATTTGGCAAATTTGACACGGTCTGCACTGAACAGTAAGCCTCCAATATTCTCAATGATAGGGGTAGGTTCTGCTATTTTATTGAGGAAGTTGATAAGTTCTCTAGAGGTGGATTCTAAGGCTGGGAAACCATAAAGTTCTTCATAGTAAGCGCGGAAGGCATTACTGATGCGAGAGTAGTAGATCTTAATGGCATCGCTTGTTTGAGGGGTTGAATCATACTGAATATGTTCTAGCTCTGTTTGTAGAATCTGTAAAGGCGATTCGTAGACCGGTAGTGCTATTGACTGCTGAGCTGGAGTTGTTTTTTTTCGCGAACGATAATACCACCATATAAGCGCCAAACCTACTAGAATAATCCCGAGGATCAACACAACCAACCAGGGATTGGAAAAGCCGAAATTGGGCTTAATTGGATTGAGCTGAAGTGAATCACCACGTGCTATTATGGGCTCAAGTCTCGAGCTAAAGGGTAAACGAAGGGGTGGAACGACTATGGAAATCGTGTCTTCCTTAACTTTGTATAATACACGTAAACCACTCAAGCGTAGATCCTGATTCCCAAAGTATTGAAGGGTGTATTGAACACTATCTTCTGTTGCAGCTGTTCCGTAGCTAGCTTCTGAGAGAAAAAGACTAGGAGGGAATGAGCTGGAATCTGGAAAAATGATCTCTTCTTCGATATCAGAAGGAGTCACCAGAATAATGTTGAATGGGGTCGAGATACGAACAGAGTCAACTTCTGAGTATATTCGAGGGCCATTCTTTAGTCGTAGTTGAGCGGGTTGTTGATCATTTGAGCTAGGCTGTACTTGAGCGTGAAGGGTCATGGAGCTATAGTCAGCACCTACAATGCAAAAGCAAAGGAACAGAGTAATTCGCCAAAAACGGGAGTTCAAGGTTGGTTTAGAGTACATTGTATATAACTTTACTTCGAATGATTAAGCAATCAGGCCAGCATGTGTCTTTAACATTCCAATGTGTTTTCGAACCACGGTACGATTCTAACACAGGGTAACGTACTCGTGTACATCTGACATACAACTTTGCCATTCAAGCAATCTAAAATAACAACTATAACACTTAATTAGGTGTTTATTTTGTTTGAAATGGTAGGAATCGTACTTTATTGTAAATCATCTATGTAATCTATGCGGTGTTTGGTTCTAAATAAATTTGAAAACAACGTGTTAGTGTTGTTCCTCTACACAGCTTAGAAATTCTATCTACTTTCTATTGTATTTTTTTATGTTCCATCGTTTTTTGGTTTTTTCGACCATAGTCGTTTCGTTTGGATTCTCAGCTTGTTTGTTCCAGCCTAACATTTCAGAGCTTGATTCAAATGAACTCAGTGAAATTAATGAGGAGTTTCCAATTGATGGATTTGGTTATGCTTCGGATAGGGGCATTTTAGTACGTGGGCAGGTTCGAGCAAACCAAAGTTTATACGTATTATTAAGTGAAATGGGCATTTCACAGCAGGTGATTAGAGAAGTAACTAAGGAATTGAAACAAAGTGTAGGCTTTCGATTTCTTAAGCAAAACCAGACTTATTATCGGTATAGACACCATAATACCGGTCAATCGATTAGCTATGCACCCATTCTTATCATAATGGAGTCCAATGTACGATACATAAAAATAGATTTGACCGATGGTATCCTGGTTCAGGCTTCAGCAAAGCCAATAGAAATTCGATTTCGCCAGGTGGAGGGAATTATCGAATCCTCGTTATATGAGTCTCTGATATCCCAAGGTCATTCTGCAGGGGTTGGAATGGAATTAAGTGAACTATTTGCCTGGCAGGTTGATTTTTTCCGGTTATATCGAGGTGATAAATACCGTGCGATTTACGAAGAATTTATATCAGAAGGAGAAGTAGTTGGCGTTGGCAGAGTCTTAGCTGCTGAATTTGTGCATCAAAATAGACCGTATAAAGCATTTTATTACGAGGATGGGCTGCAACAAGGATATTATGACGCTGATGGGAATGGTATACAAAAAGCTTTATTGAAAGCCCCCTTTATGTATAACCATAGGATAAGTTCAAGTTTCAATTACAATCGGTTTCATCCTGTCCTGAAGCAAAGGATCCCACACACAGGAACAGATTATGCAGCACCACTTGGAACTCCTGTGATTGCTGTTGGTGATGGAGAAATTATTGAATCTAGATATAGAGGGGTTAACGGGAATATTGTTCAAATACAGCACAATGGAATGTATAAGACTGCATATTTACACCTTAATGGATTTGGCCCAGGCATAAAAAAGGGTGTTCAAGTCAAGCAAGGTCAAGTGATAGGTTATGTTGGACGAACGGGTAGGGTAACGGGGGTTCATTTGCACTACACACTGTATAAGAACAATGTACCAGTCAATTCGGTTACCGTGGATTTGCCATCTCAAGAATCACTAGCTGCATCTGCAAGAGGGGCCTTTTATCTCGAGGTAAAAAAATATTCGTATTTGTTAGGGCAAGGTGGGCTTGTTTTGGTTACTAATACCGACTTAAACGACGTTGGAAAAAACTCATAAGTGGTCGTATGTACGATTTATCCGTGTGAACGACAATGGTATCCATTTGTAATTTCACCATTCGCTTATCGAAAGCGTCATGTCTTGCTCTAAGCTTCGCCCGTAGATGAGCACGTAATTTTTTGTTTGAGCTATCTACCATAACCTGTTCTCCCGTCTCGGCATTGTATAAAGGCAATAAGCCTAAATCTGGCAGCTCTTCTTCAAATGGGTGCCTTATACTTAGGTTTACAAGATCATGCTTTTGATTGGTTATTTTCAGTGATGTTTCATACTCTTTATCTTGATAATCAGATGCCAATACAACAATAGATCGTCGATTCAATAATCTATTAACATAATTCAATGCAGTGGATATACTAGTGCCTTTACCCGTTGCCTTGGTGGTGTAAAGCTCTCTAATGATTCTGAGTACATGTTTTTTTCCTTTTTTTGGCGGCACCACCTTTTCCACCACATTACTAAAGAGTACTAAACCAACCTTATCACCATTTTGAATCGCGCTAAAAGCCAGTACGGCACATATTTCAATAGCTAATTCTGCTTTTGTATAGGTTTGAGTGCCTAAATTTCCACTATTAGAAATATCCACGCAGAGCATTAACGTTTGTTCGCGTTCTTCTTCAAATATTTTAATGAAAGGCTCACCCGTCCGGGCTGTTACATTCCAGTCAATTTGCCTAATGTCATCTCCATACGAGTAGGATCTAACCTCAGAGAAGGCCATGCCTCGACCTTTGAAGGCCGACTGATATTCACCGCCAAATAGATTATTGACCAATCCTTTGGTTTGAATTTCAAGCTTGCGAATTTTTTTTAGAATCTCTTTTGATATCATAGTAACAGTAGTTTTCCAATGGTAGAAATTATTATGTTTAGATGCATAGAAAACTCATTTACTAAGTCAATTTAATGTGACAAACATACTTATTTCCAGGATAACATGGGGTTAGAAACTGCTACAGCAATAGTTCTGCGAACCATTGACTATCAAGAATCTAGCAAAATAATCACCGTACTCACAGAGTCGCATGGCAAATTCGCCCTTATTGCAAGGGGTGCAAAGAAGCCAAAAGGTCTTTTCAGTGGTGTAGTAGAAACGGGGAACACCTTACATATCGGTTTTGCATACAAGCCAAATCGGATGGTTCAGGATCTGCGATCTGCCGATCTGGTTCACTCAGTAGCTAGCCTACGGAGTGATTTTACCTCTTGGCTTTTGTTGTTTCAAGTTCTGGAACGAATAACTGCCCTGGTTCATGAACATGAAAAAAACACGGATTTATTTCAGCTTTTAACCCAGTTTTTATCTTGGTTAACCAAACAAGAGCAAGTTCCCGTGCATGTGTTGCCATATATTCAGATTAGATGCATGAGTTGTTGTGGTATTGATGTGCAGTTTGAACTCAGTGACATAGCTAAGCAGTCGTATTTACACATCCCTAGTGGAATACTTAGTGAGGTGTCTACACAAACGGGCGAGAAAAAGTTTAATCAACGACAAACGAAGTTTCTCACGACGGTGTTATCGGGTAGATCAAAGGATTTTTTATTAATTGATTTAAGTAAAAATGAGTTGGTTCAATTGGTTCAACATTTGGATGCCTATTTTCATTATCATATAGAAGGGTATAATCCACAGCGATCACAACAGTTTTTTGACCTAGTCGTATCCTAGCCATTACCTTAAAAACACGTAAATTAGATTTATTCCGATCACATTTAGATGGATTACATGAACACAAATCGTCGCCTTACTTACCTGCTCATATTGTTGATAGGGCTTAGCATTGGCTTTGTTTGGGATAGTTATCTAGATCGTTCTACAACGCCTTCGTTTGCTGAGGTTGAATACACCAACATATCAAAAAGTGATAGTGTATTTATTGATGATGAATTCCTTGAAAATATCAGTGAACGATTCTTATTTAAAAAAATCGCCCATAGTGTAACGTCTTCTGTTGTGTATATAGAAACATTAATACCGGTTGATGTACCTGATGATGAAAACCATGATTTTTCCGACGATTTTTGGAATCGATTTTTACCCAGAAGTGCTCGATCGGTAGGTTCAGGAGTTATTATAAGCCAGGATGGCTACATACTCACCAATCATCATGTAATTGATGGAGCCACAGAACAGGGTATTGAGGTAGTATTAAATGACAAGAGACAATTTCAAGCACGCATCATCGGTTCCGATCCCACTACTGATTTAGCGGTGCTAAAAATACCAACTGACAACCTTCCTGCGGCTATTATTGGGAATTCAGATCAGGTTCAAGTAGGTGAATGGGTTATGGCAGTTGGAAATCCTTTTAGACTAAGAGCTACGGTAACAGCGGGTATAATTAGCGCATTAGGAAGAGATGTACAAATAATTGATGATCGAATGAGAATCGAAAGTTTCATTCAAACCGATGCGGCCATAAATAAGGGTAATAGCGGAGGTGCCTTGGTGAATACCAGTGCTCAGATCATTGGTATTAAC
>JAGYJQ010000019.1 GCA_018401935.1 Balneolaceae bacterium | reverse complement strand
AACTCTCCAAGCATCACGATCCCACTAAGCAACCAGAGGTGATATTAGCGCTTAAGCGAATGCATCGTAAAATTGGACGGGCACAACAGCAGGCTACTCCACTCACGAAACCACTACTCAACCAGCTACTTAGCAACTGCGATAACAATGTCAGAGGTTTAAGAAATCAAGTCCTCTTAAGACTCGGCTACGAAACAATGCGCCGCCGGTCGGAACTCTGCGCGTTTAAGTTTGAAGATGTAGATCAAGCACCCAATGGTAAACCAATTATCAGGCTCAATTTCTCAAAAACGGATCAATACGGTGCAGGTAAAGTACTGCCTATCGGCAAAGAACTATGGGAATTAATTAAAAAATGGAGGGAGAGAGTGGGTAGTGAAGGCTATATTCTAAGATCAATTAGCAGGCACGGGCATATTGGGGAAAGCCTACATCCAGCAAGTATTAGCACCCTATTAAAATCACTGCAAAAGGACTTGAAAATAAACTCCGATGAACAACCTCTCAGCGGTCATTCATTTAGAGTGGGGGCAGCGCTTGATCTATTAGAAAAAGGTGAGCCGCTTGAAAGGATAATGCTTAGAGGGGGTTGGCAAACGGATTCGACTGCCATGTCATATCTTAGGAATTGGATCGTATGAAGTGGAGGGATTACCGAGGCAAGAAGAGACATAACAATTAGTCAGCATAATTAAGTGCTTGCTTTAACTCTGCCGGTGGCTCGGGTAAATCCTTAAAAACCCTCCACGCTATTTTTGTGCTTGGAATAAAAACTGCCCAAACTGTAACCAAAACAGCCACAAAATAAATATACAGACTCTTATTCGAGAAAAACCACTCCTCAAGCGACCCCTTATACGGCGCTATAACATTCGCCTAAAAGTCAACGGAAGCTGTTGCACCGTGCATTATCTCTTCTTCACCACGAAATATAATCGAACCTACCCCTGAGAGACCTGGCCGAACTTGCTTGATGAAGTCCTGAGTGCTCTCCGAATAAGCCCCAAACGTTTGAGCAGTTAGCGGCCTTGGGCCGATAACACTCATATCACCAAAAAAATATTCAACAGCTGCGGCAGCTCATTTATTTTGGTTTTACGTAAAAATGTGCCTACTGGAAGCAGTCTGGGATTACCCCTCATAGTAACCGTACTAGTACCAATACCAATATTTGGGCTATTTTTCAGCTTAGTCGCAAACTTAAATAAGTTGAATTTCTCACCGCTCTTGCCAATCCGTTCCTGTAAGAAGAATATCTCACCTTCGCCAGTGAGTCTTAGTGTTATGACTATAGGCACCAACAAAGGAGAAAGTAGCAATAACGCTATCCCGGAAAATAGATTATCAAAAAAACGATTCATTCTAAGTTCCTCTGATCTAGATATTTACCGGTCTCTTTATGAGCAAACTCAGGTAAGAGGCCAAAATACAATTTAACAATATCATCTTTGGCCCAAGTACCTTTTTCCCTTAGAGTTTCAATCCCGTTCATAAAATTGTCTAACTTAGTCTCATCAAAATCAGGCTGATTTTTGATAACCCCAACCGTCTCAAAACGCTCCATATCTAAATCTTCGTTATCGCCAAAAAACTCTTCGAAGTCCTTTTCACCTGTTGTGTCACTATTAAAGAAGTAACAAGGCCATTGTTTGTTGGCTATCAACTCCTCCGCTCTATCACGGGCTTCGTCCTCAGACTCATATTCATATTCATATTCATATTCATATTCATATTCATATTCATAAGGTTCATATCCTCGTTCTCTTCAATAGCGAACAGCAATTTAAGAAAAAGTAATCAGATGTAAATTTTGACTGAGTTTCGGAAAGAAAATATCTCTATTTTCTTTAAGTAGACCAGACAGCAGCAACAGTTGGCCTGATTCTTGTGGCGTTAGATTTAGTCATCGAAAGCTCGAAGGAGATAACTATTTCGCTTTATTCCACTAATAAAGAGAATACGACGAGGCAAAGAGATGAACTCAGACTCACCATATCTGCAGTCTGTAACTCTAAACCCACATTGCTCGAATAGTTCCAGCCATTCGGAATGAGACCTAAATCTAACCCCAACACCAAATGTATTTGCCCTTAGAGAAGGGACGAATTTGCTAACAAAGGAGCCAACTAAAGACAATGCAGCGCTGGACGTTATGTAGTAAATCAGTCTACCAGACAAATTTCCAATGAATGATTCGTATATATACTCATTAATAAAAATGAAATCAGTTTTTCCTCTCCATACTTTAAGAGCTGACTTTTGAAGTTCTCTCGTTACTTCTTCTGACTGTCCAACCAAATGATGCAAAATAAGGTTAATTGTAACGACCTTCTCATCGCCAAACATTGGGGGATTAAGTGCATCAGCCACTAAAGCTTCAATATTATGGGCACCAACGTTTTTTAGCGAACTTATCGAATTCTCGTCTATATCAAGCACTCTGACCGAATTTTCTCGCCGTTCTGTCAGTAATTTTGCAAAGCGACCTACGCCACCACCAACATCAACAATTACATCGTTGCTATCAAACTTTTTATCCTCAAATAAACTTTCGAAATCCGAAATTTGATCTTGCTCAAACTCCGTATTGAAGAAGGCCTCTACTTGAGCTTCACTCAACCTATTCTGTTTATTTTCGAGCATGTTTTAACCTATTTAATTTATAAATTGACAAAAGCGTTAGCGAAACTCAGATTCCCGTAGAAATTATACTCCCCACTCCTGAGTATACATAATACATCTCAATTGACGAAATCTTGCGCTTTAAACGATCCTTCCTAATGCGCCCAAGACGCAAACTATTTTGCCTTTTTTGCATGAGGGTGTAATCCCCCCAATTAGTAACCGCGTTTTTCAGTAGAGGGTTACGCCGCCATCATTATCCTTCGCGGCGGCACGCCGCCAATGGCGGTATTCGGTCGGACATTATTGTATTCCCATATCCATTGGGTCGCTAACTGGCGTGCTTGGTCAAGTGAATCGAAGCGATGCAGATCAAGCCATTCATGTCTTGCCGTGCGGTTAAACCGTTCAATATAAGCATTCTGCGTGGGCTTACCTGGTTGAATATACAACAAAGTAATTTGCTGCTTATTTGCCCACTCAACAAGCGTCTCTGAAACATACTCGGGTCCATTGTCACATCGGAGGGCAGCAGGTTTTCCTCGCCACTCAATCACTTGCTCTAACGAGCGAATCACTCGAGCTGCCGGTAACGAAAAATCGACTTCTATACCCAATGCCTCACGGTTGTAGTCATCGATGACATTGAATGTGCGGATTTTTCGCCCATCACTCAACCCGTCTGACATGAAATCCATAGACCACACCTGGTTGGCAGCTTTTGGCACGTCGAGCTCTCCTGGGTAAGCCCGTGTAATGCGACGGCGCGGTTTTATACGCAAATTTAGCTCTAGTTCGCGATAGATACGATAAACCCGCTTGTGGTTCCAGCGAAAGCCTTTGACGTTGCGCAAGTGCAGAAAGCAAAGCCCGAAGCCCCAACGCTTATGCGCTTGAGTGAGACGCAGCAACCAATCCGCAACACGGCCGTTCTCATCGCTTAGCCTTGCGTTATAGCGGTAACAGGTCTCGCTTATGCCATAAACCTCGCAAGAGAGTCTGATGCTTATGCCGTGCTTGCCAACCGCTCTCTTGGCCATCTCACGCCGGGCGGATGGCCTTATAACTTTCCCTCAAGGGCTTCCTGCCGTAGCTCTGACTTGATCCGCTCTTCGGCATACATCTTCTTGAGACGCGCGTTCTCTGCTTCTAGCTCTTTGAGGCGAAGCATCAGCGAGGCATCCATACCGCCGTATTTTGATCGCCATTGGTAAAAGCTGGCACTGCTCATGCCGTATTCCCGGCAGAGGTCGGCAACTGACGTTCCCGCTTGGGCTTGCTTGAGAATGGCTACTATCTGACTGTCGGTAAATCGAGACTTCTTCATAAATCACTCCTCGTGATTGTCATCATAAAAGTCTCTACTTAAAACCTCGACTACTTTTTGGGGGGATTACAGTCCTTCTTTAACCTCAAAAAGTACCGAGCCCTGTGTAAGTGCAACAACCGTATGCCATACTTCGAGGGGGTGATTCTAATCCAACGGTTAAAGTCTTAAATTTTTCTGTGCCAAAAACCTCAATTTTTTCGACAATACCGTTGTCCGAAAAGATTACAGCAGCGAAAAGTCCCCTGACTGCAAGCAAACACTCTCTTTTGGGATCTAAACGATGCCTATGTGGAGCGATATAGCTTTCAGGACCAATTGTATTAATCAGTCGTTGACACTTTTCGTCAAAAGACCGATGCATATTTCGATGTTGCCTTTTTCTATCGGACACTTCAGCGTTCAAGATAGGCGAAGCGAGGACACCTTCTGAAAAGTTGGCAATACTCACTTTGAAAATGTTTCTATAATCTGCTGAGTCGCTTTTTCTACACAAAAAACTTCGCGAGCAAGCTTCAAGCAACGCTCACTAATAAATTCGTCAGCTTTAATCTTCCTACAAAGTTCCAGAGCCGCGCTTTCTAGATCATGAAACGAATCCGTAGTCACAACAGTACCAACATCATATTTTTCAATTAAATCGATCAAGTCATTTCCAGGGTTAACTTTAGCTAATACTGGCAGCCCAGCCTCCATATAAGATAAAAATTTTCCAGGAATATTGCTAGTAGTGTGTCTAATATCTAAGGCAACTATTCCAATCGAACAATATCCAAATAAGCGACTCAACTCTTCAGGAGAAATTTCATCATTAACTTGTACATTTAATAAATTATTATCTCGTACAAAGTTTTCAAATTTTTGTTTTTCGGAGCCTCTACCATAGAATAGAAATCTAACTTTAGATTCAGCTTTTAGATTTTTAGCTAAATTACCAAACAAAAACACATCTTGTGCGACACCCATATTACCAGTATAAATAAAAGTGATGAGACCATCTTCTTGAACTAAGCTACTAACCCTAGACGGAAAACCAGCCCTTAACCAAGTCCACAGAACTTCGCATTTATCGGACAAAAAGCTATATTTTTCTAACAATACTTTTGATGAAGGACTATTTACTCCGATACGGTCAGCTATTTTATATTGCAATAAGGCAAAGATATTAACCGTCCAATAAGTCCACTTAGTTATAATTTTGAGGTCTAAAGCCCATTTAGGGAATACATCACGAAGAATCAAATAGGCCCTGCATTTAGACTTATACTTTAAATAATATATAAAAAGTCCAAAAAATATAGACGGAGAATACCAAATAATTCCATCAAACTTTTCTACGTCAACAGATGAATTCTTGCAGGCTCTGTAAAAATAATATGGATAGGCCAATTCAATCAATAAACGTTTTATCATTGGAGACTCTCCAATGCGTGGTATTCTGCACCGTAAAACCTCCACTTTCGCGGAAGTATCTAAAAAAGATAACTCAGTCAATGTTTCATCGGGTGTAAAAACGGACACTTGATGTCCTTTTTCCTGAAAAAACTTGCTCAAATCATCCATATGGATAGATACAGAACTTCGTTTGGGAGGGAAAGCATCACACACAATTGCAAGCTTCAAAATAAAGTCCCTCCTGTCTAAGTTTAAATTTAGTTAAAACTCCGCGTTTTATTCCCTTTCTTATCCGTTACTCCTTTTTTTTTCCAAAGAGCGCTATGCGGTTCATTGACCAAGTTTTCGCCGCTTCTCCTCGGCTCCACAGTGTAGTAATACAGAATAATAGATCGACGCGGCTCATCATCAGGAAAATTAACCGGATCAGGCAAGCCATGGAAGCTTTTGTCGTGTGTATTAAAAATAATTAGCCTGTTAAAAATCGGCTCTATCTTCTTAATGCAATTGTCACCAGTTTGGTCATAAACACCAAATTCCCCACCCCATTCTGTTTTATAATTTGGGTTCAAGTATACGATGGCATTTAATCGCCTATTTAAACCAGTCGCATCATGGTAGTTACCGTCTACATGCACATCCAGCAGACCACCCCTGGTAGTGACGTTTAAGCCACCACCAGTGTAATAAGGGTCTGGAATTATCTTTTTTATACCCATCAATTCACTTATAGCGTGCATGACAATAGAGGAGTTTAAAATTTTCACCGCTTCTAAAATTCCATCTGGAATATCAAACTCAGACGCCCAAGTCGTTCTGTACTTTACTTCGATATCTTTATCATTTTGATAGTCCCAGCAGGACTCTGATAATGAAGGGAAATTATCAAGACAGCTATTAGCAAGCTCTTCAGGGAAAAAATCATCAATGACAAGATGCTCATAAGGAAAATCAAAAAACTGCTTATCCGGAATTGCTTTTCTGATTTTCTTTGCACAGTCATTCGCTATGACCTTTAGATTATTACTCTCAAACAACATCTTTTACCCCTTTTCTACCATAAAAACCGCGTCTGAAAATAGACATAGATCATATATAGTGATCGCCAATTCCATTCTTTCAAAAACTTATTTTCGCCAGACTTTTCTATTAATAAAGTCGGTATAACTTAAAATAATTCGTAACACCTTATCTGACACATTTTGAGGTGCATAGTCATCAACTAAACGTAATAGCCTACTAGATCCTCTTGGCTGCGAATCCAAAACTTGCAATGATTGATTGATTAGCTCTGTACTTAACCCGACCATCATCACGGAGGACTCTTCAAACCCCTCAGGGCGCTCATGAACCTCACGTATATTTAAAGCTGGGAAATTAAGTATCGAGGATTCCTCTGTGATGGTCCCACTATCTGAGAGCACGCATCTAGATTCCATCTGCAGCTTTATATAATCAAAAAATCCAAACGGCTTTAGAAACTGTATTAAAGAATTTGTCTCCACACCAAGACTCTCAAGTCGCTTTCGAGTGCGAGGATGGGTGGAAAATATAATAGGACTTTTATAGCGCGTAGCTAAATCATTTAATATGTTGATTATTTTCATAATATTTTCAGGAGAATCTACATTTTCTTCACGATGAGAACTTACCACAAAATATTGGTGAGGAACTAAACCTAGCTTATTAATAATATCTGAGGAATCTATTTTCGCAGTATAATAGTCAAGAACCTCGCGCATTGGACTGCCGGTTTTTATAACTTGGTCAGGTGGCAATCCTTCTCGCAAAAGATAGTCTCTTGCAATTTCACTGTAAGTCAGATTTATATCCGATGTATGGTCAACGATTCGACGATTAATCTCCTCTGGAACGCGGAAGTCAAAACAACGGTTGCCGGCCTCCATATGAAATATCGGTATTTTTCTACGTTTAGCAGGAATAGCAGACAAACTACTGTTAGTGTCGCCAAGTAGTAATAGAGCATCAGGCTTGAAATCTTCCATGGCTTGGTCAGCTGCAATAATGACCTGCCCAATTGTTTCTGCGGCATTTTTGCCGGCGGCCTCTAAAAATATGTCAGGCTTTCGAATACCTAAATCACTGAAGAAAACTTCATTAAGTTCGTAGTCATAATTTTGACCCGTATGAACTAGAATATGCTCACAAAACTCATCCAACTTACTTATAGTTCTCGAGAGCCTGATAATTTCTGGTCGTGTACCAACTATAGTCATTATCTTAAGCATCTAGGGCATTCCTGATTAAAGGGAGCTTCATTAACAACTCCTTAACTCCGGGAACATCGAGCCGTGTAGTATTATGTGAAGTATAGTCATCGGCGCAGGAAACATCCGCCTCACCTTCAACGAAAAACTTATTGTAGTTTAAGTCTCGACTATCTATAGGTACCCGATAGTACCGTTCCATATCCTCTGCTTTGACCATCTCTTCCCTAGAGAGCAAAGACTCATATAGTTTTTCACCATGACGGGTCCCAATTATTTTTATGTCTGAATCTGAACGGAATAATTCCTTTAAAGCCTGCGCCAGATCCTGAACGGTAGATGCCGGAGCCTTTTGCACGAAAATATCGCCCTGATCAGCATTTTTAAATGCATGAATAACCAGATCCACAGAGTCATCTAATGACATTAGAAACCTCGTCATACTCAGATCTGTTACCGTAAGCGTTTTGTTTTGTTTCATCTGATCAATAAAAAGAGGGATAACCGAACCTCGCGAGCCCATAACGTTGCCATATCTTGTGGCGCATAGGACTGTCTCACCTGGTCGTCGCATTCGCGCTTTGGCGACCATAAGTCGTTCCATCATAGCTTTGGACATACCCATCGCGTTGATGGGGTATACAGCTTTATCTGTACTAAGCACAACAACTCTCTCCACGCCACAAGCTATGGCAGCAGACATAACATTGTCAGCGCCTAAGCAATTCGTACGAATCGCCTCCATGGGATAAAACTCACAGGAAGGCACCTGTTTAAGAGCCGCAGCATGAAACACGTAGTCAACCTCATTCATAGCCTCGAAGACTGACTGGTACTCACGAACATCCCCAATATAAAACTTTACCTTGGGATTATTTATAGCTATTCGCATATTTTCCTGCTTTAACTCATCTCGGCTAAAGATTCTGATTTCTGCAATATCAGAGTCCAAAAACCTACTAAGAATAGCATTACCAAAGGATCCTGTTCCACCCGTTATCATCAAAACCTTATCTTTGAACATTTAAAAATTACCTTTTAATAAAAAATTAGCCAAACTCTTTCATTATGGCGAGCATTTCTTGCCATGATCTTGATTGGAACCCCGTGGCCTCACGAAATTTCGAAGAATCCAAAGATCTGTTAATTACAAGTGAATCTTCCGCCTTAACATCGATATCCTTTGAATATTCTTTTGCAATTAGTGTAAGAAGCTCGCATTTATTGATTGGACTTGAGGAAACATGGTATAGCCCATGAATAGAATGCTCAGGAATAACATAATCATGAATAATCCTAGCAAGTTCGACCGTTGGAAACCCCGAAAAAACTGCCTTACTAAACCCATTAATGCTGGACTCCGTTTGTCTAAGAAACCACTCCAGTAGACTATGCCCTGATCCAATTTCATGACCAATGATAGACGTGCGCAAAGTTATTGAATTGCTATAGTCCACCTCTCCAAGTAGCTTACTTCTCCCATAAAGATCTCTAGCGTTTGGCCAGTCAGATTCTAGATACATACCTTTTTCGCCATCAAATACACAATCTGTACTAATATGGACAAATTTAGCATTTCCTAAGTTACAAAGGTGAGCAAGTCTATGGGGTAAAAGTGAATTTATCGGCATACACTTCAACGGATCATTCGATTCAGCGAGTTGCTTCACGAGTCCTACACAATTAATCACATATGAAGGCTTATATTGGGCGAGCACCCTAGTAAGCATGTCAATATTCTCAACGTCAATACCACCAATCATACAACTTTCGAGAGCTTCAAGACCTGAAGGTACATTGAACCCTCTCATCGTCCCAATTACTGAATATTGGCGCCTAGAAAAAAAGTATTTCAAAACAGCACTACCAAGCATTCCCGTAGCACCTAAGACCAGAACATCACATTTTTTAGTCATATTTGATTTTTCCTGATACCAAAGTTTTGATTATCAAAAATATTTGAATTCAGCATATAAAGTAATCCTAGCGTCTTTCATTCTGCGAATTCGTTATTTTAACTGCTCAATTGTTCTTTTTATCATTTCTTGCCTACGCATCTGATCAGGGTAGCTTATGAGTACGGCGCGATAGAATCCTTTAAATACGAATAGACTTCCTGCAGCACATCCGATAATCCCGTTTTCAGAGATCAATCTTTCAATGTGATTCAAGCTTCCTGCGCCCCCCAAAAAAGTAAGAGGGACAAAAACTTGGTCTTTCACTATTCTTGCTAGCTTAAAATCGTAACCTTGAGACATACCATCACGATCGATCGAGTTTATGACTATCTCTCCTGCACCATATTCTTGAACCTTTGATATTAGAGGTAAGAGATCTAACCCAGTCGCCCGGCCTCCATTGTGGGTAAAAACCTTATATCTACCAAGAAAATCGCGCTTTACATCAAGGACTACTACAACACTTTGACTCCCAAGCTCAGAAGCAAGACTCGCTATAAGGGAGAGGTCTTCTAATACTCCCGAAGACAAAGCTATCTTTTCAACCCCTATTGCTATGATAGCCCTGGCCTGCTCAACTGTTTTTATCCCCCCACCGTAGCATAGAGGCATTCTGCACTCGGCAGCATATTTTTTGATCTTAGCGTAATTCGGCTCAACATTATTTATTGTCGCGTCGATATCAAGAACCATTAACTCATCGCATTCTTTTTCATTGAAAATACGAATAGCATTGATTGGATCTCCAACATATTTTTTGGAAGTGAACTTTTGAGTCTTTACAAGTCCTCCATCACTTAAGAGCAAGCATGGAATTATTCTTGGAGCAAGCATATTTAAATTTCCGCAAAATTTTTCAAAAACCGAACACCAAAAGAATGGCTTTTTTCCGGGTGGCACTGTATACCATAGATATTATCGTTTCGTACGACACAGCAGAATTTTTCTCCATAGCGAGCGGAACCAATAACTTGTTCATGATTTTTTGGAACAATATAAAAGGAATGTAAATAATAAAATTTAGAATCATATAGCCCCGCAAGAAGAGGGTCTTCCTTTACCACCTCCAAATTATTCCAACCCATATGGGGTAATGGGCTACCTGCAGGTAGAGACTCAGAACCGAATTTAACAACAGTCGCATCTATCCATGCCAGTCCACATAAAACCCCCTCATCACTAGACTCAGCCATCATCTGTAAACCTACACAGACGCCTAATATAGGCACTTTCTCAATCAATACGAGTCTATCGACTTCTTCGCGTAAACCCGAATCATTGAAGCATTGAATAGCATAATCAAAAGCACCAACTCCCGGCAAAATCAATTTATCTATATCAATTAAATCACCTTGCTTTTCTACCAATTTACAAGCGACGCCTAACTTTTTATATATATTGACGAATGCCAAAACGTTACCTAGCCCATAATTGAGAATGCCAATCATTTGTAAAGACGCTTTTCGAGACCAAGCATTACCAATACTTTGGCAGCAAAATCGATGATGATTTTTTTACTGAAATAATCACGACTTGATTTGTTGTTACCGTTGAATATGTCTCTTAGCTCTTCAACGGAAAGATCGAGCTTGTGGGCAACATACTCAAATTCCTGATTTAAAAACTCTTCATCTAATTCAGTGGTCTGGATACGACTCAAAGCGTCTGCCCTAGCCATCTGGCCCGTTAGTATTAAACTTGAAAAATGCGCTTTACGCCTATCAAAACCGAATTTTCTTGGGAGCCAATAGTCTTCAAAAAAACGAGTAAACCTCGACTCATGATGTTTATGCTTGAACTTCTTCCAACCGAATTTTGCCTCTAACAATTTTTCGGCATCAGACTTTATAAAGGGCACATGATCTAGCGGCTTAAACACTTTCATCCCAAGGATATACGTGTAATATACCTTATATGTTAAGACATCAAGCATGGGAAACGATTTCAACGGACGAGATCCAAACTTTTTGTGAATTCCTTTGATAAAGATTTTATCATTGCCTGGATAAGCACCCCACTCCTCGGGCTCTCTTATACACTCCGTGGACATGTTGCCGCCTGTAAGCACATATTTTATTTTATTCTCTTTTGCAAACTTATAAAGAGAAGAAAAAAATGCACTGTCTTGAGGGATATCCTGATGCGGGATCTGAGATTTTAGAATCGCTACTTGAAGGTCTTTAATTTCCTCCCAATTTACTACCTCCGTGTATAAATCTAGCCCCAATCCATCAACAATTTTTTCAATATTACTTACCGCCTGATCTGTATTCCAACCGGCATCGACATGGAATAACATCGGACGAAGACCCATAACCTCTTTTGCTATATAAGCACAATATGAACTATCCAATCCGCCGCTAAGCCCAATAATGCAGTCGAAGTCTCTTCCTATGCCGTCTTTTTTAATTTCCTCTGCTCTGCTTATCAAGGTTTTTAAGCCATGATCACCATAACGCCATTTAGGTAATATTTCGTCAGTGAAATTATTACAGTAAAGACATATACCGTCTTCATCGAACTCAATGGTACTGTCCGTGCTATCCATAATACATTTATTACAAACTTGCATATTAAATCCAATCAAATTTAGTGATAATTTAAAAAGCCGAAAGGTCCATGAAAAACAAGCATACTTTGGGTCAAATAATTTGTTATGTTACCACTGCAGGGATACCCGACGTGCAATCACAGTATCAGCAACCATTAGTTCACCAGCCAGAGGCAAAACGATACAATTTTTGTCTAATAAAATCAAAAAACTTTACTAGAATCAACAATCACCCGCATCCTATCAAGCATTGACGTTTGTGTAATCAAAATTCTCATCCAGCTTTTCTGTATGCGGTATTGCTCAAGCAAAATTCGCGAACAAGCATATGGCATCTCCATTGCTATTTTGAAAAGCCATATCAAAAGCTGTATTTTTAACTATGCCCGAGGACTTAAAGACACTTAATCTGTTATCTAAAGATTGTAATGACACTACAATCTCGTATGTATTATCAGCGGAGCCATCGTCACCCCCGATCAATTCAAAATCGACCATTTTCTGATTGCATATACTTTCGATTACTTTCTGGACGTATTTTCCTTCATCTTTAACTGTTATTAGAATACCGACTTTGATCTATTCAGCTTCCTAAGTTCAAATATTGGGGCGATTTTTGTGACCAACCCAATCAGAATAATAATCGTCAGCAAACCGCCATCAATATAAGTAAACGGACCTCCTGATAATTGAGAAGACGAGATATGAATTACAAAGCCATAACAGAGACAACGTATGATCGATTTAGGCCCTTTATATAGTCTCTTTATTAGAAGGGTATGAAAAAGACCCATCAGACCAAAAAACACTGCAACGAGTATTAATCCGCCATTGAGATATGCTGAACCAACATGTGACACAGGGACTGTACCCCTGTAAGTACCATACATAATTTCATGTATCCTATGCGCCAGACCACTCCCTGAAACACCCGGCAGGATACCAGCGAGAGCCTGCCCCCACTCTGACAACAGCGCATTAGGCATATCATAAACAGCATGAAATCCAATAAGACCACCCTCTTGTTGCACCAAAAATATTCGCGCTAATATTGTCCAAACTATTGCCGTTAAACCCTGGCCCCCCAAGCTATAGTAGGCATAGCTCATGGAGCCAAAAATCAAGAACATTCCTACTAAGCTGAGCAATATAATTCTTTTACTTCTTTTGGTAACACCGAAAATGAAATAAGAGGACAGACATATCGCCAAAAAACTATCCACGAGATATGCTCTCTGGCCCGTGCCGGCCAGGATGAAAACAGTCAGTGGTATTATGACCAGCAGCCTGAGATTGACTGGCTGACGTTTGACACTTCTTTCAAAAACATAATAAGCCATACATATTGGAAATATTATATTCTTAAATTGATTGACATACCCAGGATAGTAATATTCTTCTCCGCTGTACATCGAGATGCGTTCCCCTGAAAAATCTTCAAATTGGACACCAGACATAATCATCCAAATTAAATTTTTCCCTACCGCGACATAGTATAAGATGGAAACGCCAAGGGAAAGTATTAGGAATGAAATAATCCTAACATGCATATGCACTGGCACAGCGACAACCGAACTCTTAGTAAAATTTTCTCGATCTCTCCTTAAGTTAAGGCGCAACGATGCAAAACAAACAACTGACAAGTAACAAACCAAGCCAACAACCATAGCAACAAAATGAAGGGAATCCGACTTATCAGGCATAAGGCCCATCTGATAAGTCGTGCCCACAAAGAAGTTCACATAAAAAGTCAAAAACCAAGTAAAAGGCAACTTGACCGGAAAAAAGGCAACCAGCCCTATAGCTAACATTGTAATGATTATTGATATCGCTAATAAAATCGTCATCTTATATCGAGTAAACTCTCAAACGCAGCGCGCTCAAGTCTAGTATTTACGTTAGTAATTATGCCAATGAACATTCAATACCCCTCCATAAAACTGCACTCTTCGCTTTATTTCGTCAACGTCATTTAATGCTTTACGAAGGTCACTATCTTTGTTTCGGCCCTGTAAGATACTGTGGTCCATGATGTGCAAAGGGTAAAAAAATAGCCTTTGACGTTTTACAATTCTGCATATTATAAAGCCGGAATGATCTAGCAGTACCGGAGCTAAATCCCATGACCGCTGTATAGCCAAGACTATGATCCTCAACAATATTCATTACTTCAACCTGTCTTAAAAACGTTTTAATATCGAGCCTTAAATAGTGCGTACGACTGACTAAAGGGAACTGAAAGCCTTCGACATTTTTAACCAACTAGTCAAATTTTGAGACTGCTCTCAAAAACAAGTGATCGGCATCAAAAAATATCCTGGATGTAGACCTAGTAGGTGATCACTATAAAAAGACTCTTTATAAGGATGACATTGCACACCGTGAATATTGCCACGCGATACAACAGCATCAGAATCGAGCCCCTAGCTGGCTGTTGCCGCTACATCTTCTTTGTCTTTAGCATTTAGGACCAAGTCTTGGTCTGGCACCCCTGCCCGCAGGACGTCTACCTGCATAGGCTTTACCGCCTCCCAGTTCACGACGTCGGCTAAAAGATCAAGCCCTAGACTATCGACCAATTTTGCAATGCTACCTACAGCCTGATCTGTATTCCAACACGCATCCACATGAAAAAGCATAGGACGTAGCCCTATAGCTTCATTTGCCATGTAGGCACAATATGAACTATCTAAGCCGCCACAGAGTCCATTAATACAGTAGAATCACGCCCCTAACCATCTGATTTAATCTTCTCCGCATTTTCCGTAAATAGCGTACAACATCGCTCACCTGTATACCAGCTAGGTACGATTTCAGAATTAAAGTTATTGCAAAAACAACAGATGCCCTTCACCTCGAAGGTGATTGTTTTGTCAGACTCATCCATGATGCATGTTTTGCAAATACGTATATGTCACTCAATTTTTGTTAGTTTATACGATTTAAATTCAAGAAACTTAACTGACGATAAAGGGTTTTGACTTAAAACCTCGCTCTGTATAAATACGAATTCCCCACTTTCTTATGTAATCACGAAGGTCATCGGTGTCCTCATCCTCAGTTCCATAATATTCAAACGTTTCGACACTAAATGTAAAGCCTTTGAACGTAAGTAATGGATAGTCTAGTGTCAGATTTTTTGACGCGTTTATTCCACGATGTAACGAATTACTTTGGTAATCCTCTATTATTCTAACTATTTCTGTTAATCTTTGATCAATAGTTAGTGGCTTTATATCCTTTATAAAGCGAGCTGGGGATCCAGCATAAACTCCCGTCTTTTCAAGAGGCTTTGTCACCACTGATTGCGCACCGATCACCGTTCTTTCAGGGATTACAGCTCCCATCATGATCAAGCTTCGATAACCAATTATCGCTCCAGAACCAATCTTGACTCCCGCAAAAGAGGCAGGATAACCTTCCAAAACTGATAACCAGTAACCATGTGTAAGTATAGCTACTTCAGTTGACAGGCCTACATCGTCTCCAATTACTATAGGTTCGCACACATTAATAAAGTTGTTATGAATCGTACATCTGTCGCCTATCGTGAGGTTTGCTGTATGATTTTCTCTCCCGCCACCGCCTACTCTGAGACCTGAGCTATGGAACAGATGGGAGCCAATGATTACATTGTGACCTAGTATTTCGGTGTCGCCGCCTAAACGACTAAAATCACCAATACTGAACACTCCATTTACACTAACTTTAATACCTGAACCAAACGTTACACCGCGGCCAACTCGAATCTCTTTGGCAATGATTTCAATATTCTTATCTTCGTCAACATATTTTTCCATTAAACTAATCCACCATTTACATCTATTGAAGCTCCGCATAAGTCGGAATTGTCAACAATATAATCCACTGTTTTAACTATGTTTGATGGTGCGCCAAGTCGCCTAACCGGAATAGTTTCAATCAGGCCCTCCAGACTATTAGTCGGAACCTGATCAATAATTCCAATATCAAAATATCCTAAATTAATATTGTTAATTGTTATATTTTTCCTTGCATTTTCTACTGATAATGCTTTGGTCATTCCCCACAAGCCTGACTTAGAAGCAGCATAAGCAGATGTTCCTGGTACACCTTTTTGCGCCACTACTGAAGACAAGTTTATGATCCGTCCATAATTTGCATCTCTCATATGGGGAAGTAGAGCCCTAATCAAATTAAAGCTACCTATCAAGTTTACATCGATCACATTTTTCCACTGATCCAGATCAGACTTATGACCGAAAGCATTATATGTAATTCCGGCACAGTTGATTAAAACTAGTCTATCGCTGTTACTCTCATCTACAACGTCAGTCACCCACTTAGAAACAGCATCAAAAGACCGTACATCAACTTGAGTGAGGTTGCTAATCTCTGTAGCCGGGGAGCTATTGTAGGTCCCATGACATATGTCACCTCTATTAGAGAGATTATCAAACAACAACTGACCGATCCCCCTCGAAGCGCCTGTTATTAAATACATAAATTACTCCCCTCTAAGCCCACCTCATGACTGATGCACCCCAGGTCCAGCCAGACCCTACAGCAGCAAAAAGAATTAAATCCCCTGAATTAAGCTTTCCAGCCCTGTTAGTCTCGTCCAACAGTATAGGTATGGTGCCGCCTGACGTATTAGCATAACGATCCATATTCGTTAAAAATTTAGAAAAATCAGTTCCCAAGATCTCAGCGGTCTTCTTGAGAATACCGATAGATGGCTGATGGGGTATCACGTATTTGATGTCCTCAATTGTAAGATCGCAGCTTTCAAGAACCGCTTTGATCGCCTGGGGTAAAACAATTGTCGCCGTATCAAAAACGGCCTTACCATCCATTAGGAACTTATGCTCTCGATTATCTAGGGTTGCTTGAGTCGTAGGCTTTTCTGACCCTCCGGCAGGTATCGTCCACGCCATCTTGCCTCTTCCATCTGCCTGTAGGTTAGACGATATAAATCCAGCGTTATCCGCGGTATGACTGAAAATTGCGGCGCCCGCACCATCACCAAAAAAGACACAATCTCTTCGAGTCCAGTCTATGATTTTCGAGAATGTATCGGCACCTATAACTAAAACATTGTCGTACATACCTGATGCCACAAACTGAGAAGCTACTGTAGATGCATAGAGGAACCCTGAGCAAACCGCATTTAGATCAAAAGCAGCCGCATTAAAAGCACCTATTTTCTCTTGGACGATACAAGCTGTTGACGGGGCCATTCTATCAGGAGTGGTAGTTGCAACGATGATTAGATCTATGTCATCAACAGACAGACCTGCCATTGAAATCGCACGCCTAGCAGCGCCCTCAGCCAAGTCAGACGTACATTCATCATCCTGAGCAATATGTCTCTGCTTTATGCCTAGCGTGTTATAAATCCAATCCGGTTGGCTGTCCACGAAAGTACAAATGTACTCATTAGTGTAGATTTGCTCAGGAGCATATGAGCCTGTCCCAATAATTTTAACATTGCGTATTTTTTTAATCATAACCACTCACTTCATTTTGTCCTTATTAATACTCGCTTGTGCGCGCTAATCTTCCCGCAAGAACACTATTACCGATGCATATATCTTACAATTTCAAAAGCTTCACCTAATGGCTCTCCTATCTGACCGCCTCTTAACAAAGCAAGAGCACGAATAAACTCCTCATTCACATAACCACCTCTGAACTGTTGGGATTTATATTCCGCTATTGCGGCCAACTTTTTATTCATTAACTCTTCGTCAAGCTTTATAAAACAATTAAGCCGAGGATATTGCTGATTCCACGGGCAGTCATATCCCCATATTGTAGTCTTCTTAAAAGCTCTAAAAGCTTCCTCAGCAATTGTGAAATGATCTTGATGAGTATCCATACTACTTGGGACAAGTACCAAGTCTGGCTGATGTTTCCTGTTTAAACTTACCATTTCCTCTAATATTTCCTGCCTAAGGCGTGGAAAATGTCTGACCTTAAAATCTAGTACGCGGCAGTCATCACTGCCAACCCCTAACTCTTTATGTGCTGCAACAAATTCCTCTCTAAGGGTGGAAGGAGGAAGCTCTGGTGGAACTGACTCTTCGCAACCAGAAAATGCAACACTTTTGACCATAGACCCATCTCGTAAAAGTCGTGCGATAGTCCCACCACAGGCGATTTCGACGTCATCAGTGTGGGGTGAGAGAGCCAACACTTTGCTAAAATTTAGTTTATTCATTAATATGTCCGTGAACACTATTTACAATTAAGCTATACTTTTCACAATTCGAGCCAAGGCTGCTGCCTGCCCTTTTCTCTCAATTTTTGCATACAATCCTGCATCATATGACATCTCTTCAGATATTGAGGTAATTAGCCCGGAAAAGACCTCTTTGGCCCGTGCCGCATCATAATCAATTAACCAAGTGCTATGACCAAACTCGCTGAGTAACTTACCACCAAGGCCATGAGCACATACGAAGCTTATGATTGGTTTTCGAGCACCCAAATACTCAAAAATCTTACCGGTAAACGACGAAGTGTCTCCTTTAGGAATCGTAAAAAGAAGACCGTCGGCCGAAAGTAAAAGAGACAACGCCTCCGAATGCTTTACATAACCAAGCTTAACAACAGAAGATCTCAAGCCGTACTTTTCAACTAACTCATCAAAACTTGTCAGCTGAATGTCTCCAGCAAATACCAATTCTAATTGATTCCTTAAATCTGATGGGAGCAATGAAATGGTAGCAAACAACAACTCTACAAATTCGTTATGGTATTCAAAGAGGGACCCACTGTACGCTAGGCGAATTTTCTTACTTTCGCCATCGCTGACAATTTTGTCAGGGAAATCACATATGTCGTAACCGTTTAATATTACAGTGGTCGGAATACTGGGATATCGCTTATCGTAAATATCTTTTAACCAATCTCCGTAAACCACTAAATGCTGCGCATGACCAAGAATACGATTCTCTAACTTCGTATGCACCCAACGGTGGAATTTAGTGGGGAGAATTAGATATGGATCATCGGTCCAAGAATCCCTAAAATCTAATATTAGTGGAGCGCCGGTGGCTTTACTCAAAAAATACCCTAACAGGCCATTAGTATAAGTTGGCAACGATGCAACAATAACAGGTTTTTTTTGAGTTTTTATATGTTTGACACCGGAAAAAAATGCAAAGGGTATCCAACCTATATACTGATCAGGAAGACGACAGTAGTCTCTAATTTTTAGAAGCATTAAGAATAAAATATTTTTCCCCCTAATTGCTACCGAGGTCTTCTCAGCGCCAAGCACGGTCTTTGATGATCGACTTTTGAAAAGATCTGCTATAAACATAGGATCCAGGGAAAGAGATCGAATAACTGCTAAATGCTCAAGTCCTTCAAGTAAACTGGAATCAGCCGTTGTTTTCGAAACGTTTTTAGCCGTAATAACACTTGCTTGAATTCCAGACTCAGGGAGGTATCTTGCGAATTTGGCAATACGCTGTACTCCCGAACCCCCAGCGGGTGGAAAAGCATGTGTTATAAAAACTACCTCGGGATTACCAGAAGGTTCGTGGGTCATAAAAGCCTCTTCTTAACAAGCTCATCAACAATAATTTCGGCCGCTCTTCCGACCCCGAAGAAATCAGGCCGCACATCAGGCAATGCAGAGCCACTAATTCTTTTGAAGGTAGCCAACATTTGTTGCTGCGAAACCCAACCTCCTAACAACAACCAACCACTGCTAATAAGATCTGGCCAGGGGCCCTCAGGCAGCATCAATATCGCTAGTTTTCCAGCGAAATAGGCTTCTTTTTGTACTCCTCCTGAATCCGTCATCACAACATCTGCCGCATTGATCTGGCCAATTGATTCAACATAACCTAAAGGTTCTGAAAGAGTAAGACTCTCTATAGATTTATATTTATCCATCAAATCAAGCTCTTCAATCTTTGCCTTAGTCCTCGCATGGAGAGGGAAGAACACATCACAGCCGCACTGTTTTATAAAATCTAGAATCTCAAGATGAGCTTCCAGGCTATCAACATTTTGTGGCCGGTGTAGCGTTAAGTAAATACTTTTTCTATTACCGTTTTTAGTGACGCGGCTTTGACCAGAGTACTTAAGAAAAGCGTCGTACATTACGTCGCCAGAATTAACAACACCAGAGGTTATACCTTCACGCTTGAGATTCTCAATTGAATATAAATCACAGCAAAACCTCAACACTGAAAGATGATCTACAATCAGTCGATTAGACTCTTCAGGAGTATCAAAACTGCCGAGCCGAGGCCCTGCCTCGACATGTGCTATTGGAATTTTCAGTTTGACCGCGGCTAAACCTGCTGCCAAAGTCGAGTTAGTGTCACCAAACAGAAGGATTCCTTTTGGGGTGATTTCTAAAAAAATGGATTCCAGCTTCTCTAGGATCTCAGCGGTCATCGCACCGTGTAACCGAGAGTTTAGCTGGATCTGGATGTCAGGCTTTCGGATACCGAGTTCTTTAAAAAAAACTCCACTCATCTGATGATCATAGTGCTGCCCAGTATGAACAACTGTATAGCTTAATTCTCTCTTGTTAAGCTCTTCAACAACTGGAGCCAATTTTATAAATTGAGGACGGTTTCCTACCACTATAACCAAGTTGTTTTTGGCTACGGTGCTAATAATATTTTCACTCACGAAATTATCCTTTGAAATAATTAATTTTTTTAAGATCTAGCTGCATTGG
Organism: Balneolaceae bacterium; assembly: GCA_018401935.1. Lineage (GTDB taxonomy): Bacteria > Bacteroidota > Rhodothermia > Balneolales > Balneolaceae > UBA1275. The sequence goes on along the minus strand of JAGYJQ010000019.1, from coordinate 5,851 downwards.
GAAGACTGTTATTCCAACACTGTAACGAGCGCCATAAAAATACCTAGCGCGGCAATAATTGTCAGCTTTGAGAGAAGGCCAAAATACGGATCGTTCAAAACAAAGATCCCAATAACTAAGGGAATTAATCCATACAGAAAGAGGATTCCAGAAATTAAAAGTAGATACGCGTTATGCAGTAAAAATACGTTAGCTAATTTCATAATACTAAGACATTTTCAAAATAGGGGACGCATAAAAGTACCATAACCCCAAAGGCCAGCCATATCGTTGTCACCCATAAATTTCCGAGTAGTGCCTTCAAGACTGAATCAAGCCGAGACGGAGTATGTCTAAATACGGCTACAAGATATCCGCCATAAAACACAGCGCCAGACAAGGCGAAAATCTCTACTATATACTCTGGAAAGAGAAGTGCTGCGAAAACTACGGATCCCGCCCGAACAAATAGACCGACAGCCTGCAATGTCGAACCAAGCTTTTGGTTCCCTGTAATAGTAAATGCCAATGACAGAGGCGACGCCATAAACTGTAAAATAAACCAAGGTGTCATAAATCTCACCAACTCTCCGGCTCGAACCCACTCTGACCCAAATATCCAGCTAAAAATACTGGGTGATACGATCCCGGCAAATATAAGAGGTCCAACACCAATAGTACTTAACCGGCTAAGCATAAGGATATTGAATTCCGCTAACGAACCGTCCCGATAAGCCTTGCCTCCCTCCGAATAGTAAATCTGACCGACTGAAGTTCCTATTAACGCCATAGGAACCTGTAGAGCGTACATGGAGATTGCTAAATAACCGGCCTCTGGCCCTATTCCTACAGCAGCAATCAAGAGAATCGGCAACTGGATAGATCCACTGTTAAAAAGAGCTTCCCAGGTTGAGTATTTCGGAAACTTAATGTTGCTGCTAGCGACTCTGGTAATTTGGCTTATATTTACACCTTTAGTGACTTTAGCTCGCAACATCAACACACCCATCGAGAGCGCTCCCATCAGACTATTAGCCAAATACCCCAAAATTAAACCTACTGGCCCCCAACCCGCTAAGCCCAATAGAAGTTGTGTACCACTAGCACTGGAAGCTTGCAAAACTCGAGCGCTAGCTATTACTTTAAATTTTTGAAGGCGCGTAAACCAGACCTGCACAATACTAAATGACGCCAAACTAAAAACTGCTAGCGGGATCAGCCAGAATTGCCCTCCAATAAAAGAACCTCCCAAAGCATTATTGACCCATCGAGAAGGAGTAGCTATTAATAGCATTAACAGACAAATGGAAGTAACCATTGCGACTCCGATCGATAACGCTACTAGAGCCTTAGCGTCCTCAGTCTTTTCGGCAAAAGGCACAGCTATCTCAAATCGCAAACAAGCCACAACAGCAATCAATGATGTAATTGCATTAAAAACTGCTAATATCTCAAAATCCTCTGGCGAGTAAATTCTCGTTAGAAAAGGTAAAGTTCCTGCGGTTATTAGGTGTGCTATGACCGTGCCACTTACTAATACACTTAGATATTTGGCAAACAACGAATTTGATATCTGACCAGTCACTTAGATGAGCTCTTCTCAACCTCTGAGCATATGCGGCTTATATCTGCTTCTTCAAGATATGGGTGCATTGGAAGGCTTAGCACTGTTTTTGACAGCAGTTGAGACTTACCAACACCAGAACTGACAGACGGATAATGTTTGTAGCCAATTTGTTCCGACAAAGCAATAGGGTAGTAAACCACACTTGGAATGCCGACATCTTTAAGCCTACTTTGAAGGTTGTGCCTGTTTTTCGGTTGGATAGTATATTGTGCCCAGGCACTTTGAATATCTGATGACACTATCGGCACCTTACATACACTGGAGAGGCATGCACTATAGTGTTTGGCAACTGCGGAACGCAAACTGAGCTCCTGAGGAAATAATTTTAACTTTTCAATTAATATTGCCGCCTGAATAGTGTCAAGCCTTGAATTCAAGCCAATACGAACATTGTCATACTTTTGACTTCCCTTTCCATGCAACCGAATCGAGTTAATAACTTCTGCATCTTCATCAATATTAGTAAAAACTGCACCACCATCACCATAACAACCAAGCGGTTTTGCTGGGAAAAAGCTTGTGGTAGTCGCATCGCCCATCGTACCGACACGCCGTCCTTTAGACATAGCCCCAAAACTTTGAGCGCCATCAACAAGCACTTTTATGTTTTCAGCGTGAGCGATTTCAGTGAGAGTATCAATATCCGCAGGCTGGCCAAATAGATCAACCGGTATTACAACCGCTGGTTTCAAGCCCAACTGGCGAGCATCTATAATAGCCTGCTTGAAACTTGTCGGGTCCATATTAAAATTATCGTCACAAACATCTACGAAAAACGGGGTTGCTCCCAACTGAGCAGGTGCCTCGGCAGTGGCAACATACGTAAATGATGGTACAAAGACAGCGTCACCTGAGCCTATACCCCAGGCCATCAAAACAAGTGTCAGTGCGTCGGTACCATTTGCACACGTCAATGCATGCTTTGCTCCGGTAAAATCACGCAGCTGACTCTCAAATTCCTTAACTTCAGGGCCCATAATGTATTGGCCGTGGTCAAGAACTCTTTTAATAGCCGCATCTAATTGCGGTCTTATCATTTTTTGCTGGGCCACCAGGTCTATGAACTGGGTAGGAGATGAATATTCGCTCATTAAGTAATTTCCTCAAGCTTTTCAGCGGCAACAACCCGGTAGGCAGTCCCATCAATTGGGCACACTAGATCATCTCCCAAACGACCACCAGCTTTACTCATCCAACCTATTCTCTTTGCTGGAGCACCAACCATCAGCGCATAGGCGGGCACTTCCTTGGTCACTACAGCTCCCGCTGCAATAAAGCAGTATTCACCGAGGTCATGGCCACAGACAATAGTGGCATTGGCGCCAATTGAGGCGCCACGCCTCACTACTGTCTTCCGATACTCATCTTTTCTGACTATTTCTGATCTAGGGTTATTAACATTTGTAAAGACACAGGATGGACCACAAAACACGCCATCTTCGAGAGTCACCCCATCGTACACGCTCACGTTATTCTGTATTTTGACCCGGCTCCCCACCGAAACGTTCGGCCCGATAACCACATTTTGACCAAGAGAGCAGTCCTCGCCGATATGACAATTTGAAAGAATGTGGCTGAAGTGCCATATCTTAGTTCCGGAACCTATAGTGACATTATCATCCACATAGGAAGATTCATGAATGAACGCATTCTCGTGTATTTTTCTCACAGCGCATACACCTCAACGTCTCGCTTTTCACTCTCTGAAAGAGAAGCAGCGGAAAGCACCTTGAGCACTCTCAGACCCTCATCGCCATCAGTCAATGGCACGGCGTTCTCGCTAATGACATTTATGAAGTGCTGACACTCATTCTTTAAGGGCTCGGATTGCGGGACCTCTAGATACTCTACCTCTGCTTTTTTCAGGCTGGGTAGTCCATCAGTAGAGTGCACAATATGACGATATACAGCGAGCTTCTCATTCCACGGCTTGGTGTCATCAAAAACAATCATGCCTCTCTGACCCACCACAACCAATTTTTGCTCTTTATATGGATGCAGCCAAGAAACTGAAACGTGAGCCTTTATCGCTGACTTAAATTCCATATGTACTGTCGCAGTGTCTGCAATATCAGGCTGAAGTATGCAAGAAGACACTGTTCTCACCACTTCAGGCTCTTGGCCAGTCAAAGACAAAATCATTGAGATATCGTGGGGTGCAAAACTCCAGATTACGTCTTCTTCAGAACGGACCTTGCCAAAACTCAGACGATTCGAGTAAACGTAACTCAAGGATCCGAGCTCCCCAGACTCAACAAGCTCGCGCACTGCCATAAAAATAGGGTGATATTGAAGAAGGTGCCCAACCATTAGCTGAACACCATTTTTCTTTGCGGACGCTATCATAGCCTCTGCTTCAATTGTGTTCATAGCCAGCGGCTTTTCAACGTACACATGCTTCCGAGCATTCATCGCCTCTATTGCCATAGACGCATGAAGGGAGACAGGCACCGCAAGCACAACGCCTTCGATAGCCGGATTGGCCAAGATTGCTGCAAAAGACAAATTACCAACGTTGTATTGTTCAGCATAAGATTGCGCCAATTTGTCATTAGGGTCACAAACTGCTGCTAGCGCACCTAACTCAGCAAAATTTCGGACTAAGTTCTTGCCCCAGTGACCACATCCAATAATGGCAATATTTTTTTTCATGCAAGTCCTTAAATAGCAATAACGATTTCATGAGTTCTAGAGCCTAAATACAGAAAAGCCTTGTTCTCTCAGGGCAATTCTGTCGTATATCGACTTTACATCAGCCAAAACTGGCGCCGACCCCCTGCATAGGGATCTGAGGGTCACTATATCTAGATCGCGGAACTCGTCATGCCCCACCGCAACAATTAACGAATCCACCTGGTTCTTACTATCAACTTTGGCTAGCGTGATACCGCAAATTCGCTCAACCTCTATTGGATCTGCCCAAGGATCGGCCACAACAACATTGACACCCCAAGCTTTTAACTCGGACACTACATCAGTGATTTTACTATTGCGAACATCCGGACAATTCTCCTTGAATGTTACGCCCATGACCCCCACGGTACTTTTAGTCACATCAATGCCACTGATGAGCATTTTTTGGATGACTTTTTTCACCAGGTACTGAGCCATACCATCATTGATTTTTCGCCCAGCCAGTATCACCTGAGGGTGATAACCCACCTGTTCAGCCTTGTGCGTCAAATAATAGGGATCGACCCCAATACAGTGCCCACCGACGAGACCGGGTCTGAATGGCAAAAAATTCCATTTACTCCCAGCGGCCTCCAGCACATCTATTGTATCTATACCTAATCTTCCAAATATTACGGACAACTCGTTAGTCAGGGCAATATTCAAGTCGCGCTGCGTATTTTCAATGACTTTAGCCGCTTCGGCTACTTTTATGCTCACGGCTGGAAACGTGCCTGCCGTAATAATGCTTTTGTAAAGCTCATCTATTTCGTCAGCTGCGGTAGGTGTAGACCCACTCGTAATTTTTGTAATCTTAGTTAGAGTATTTACTTTATCGCCCGGATTGATTCTTTCCGGACTATAGCCACAGAAGAAATCTTGATTAAAATCAAGGCCAGATACTCTTTCGAGGATGGGAACACACACCTCTTCCGTACAACCAGGGAAGACTGTGGATTCGTAAATTACGATATCACCCACCTTAAGTGATTTCGCCACGGTCTCGCTTGCCTTAACAATTGGCGTTAAATCAGGTCGATTGACATCATCGATTGGGGTAGGCACCGTCACAATAAAAATTTTACAGTCATCAAGATCATTCGTATCGCAACTAAACACTAGTTGGCTAGCGCCTGCCAGATCCTCTTCACTCACTTCAAGCGTGTTATCCTTACCCGCTCTTAACTCGTCGATACGGGATGCATTGATATCAAAGCCGAGCGTGGACCTAGCCTTACCAAACTCGACGGCTAATGGTAGGCCAACGTAACCAAGACCTATGATGGCGATTTTTTTATGCTTCAACATAACATCTACTTCCAATAAGAGATTTGTAACCATTTACAATCTAAACCTTCGATAATAGCCTTTATCGTATTCTAGAGCCCGAACGTCTGCTTGATAGAATCAAACTCTATCGCATCTAACCTGGGACCAAACTGCCCCACCACCCTTGCGGCTGACTCATTAGCAAGCTCCGCCGCCCATTTGAAATCGCGACCGGCGGTAACCGCATATAAAAAGGCGCCAGCGAACATATCGCCAGCGCCATTTGTGTCAACCGCATCGGCA
>JAGYJQ010000018.1 GCA_018401935.1 Balneolaceae bacterium | reverse complement strand
TTGAATTAGTACTAAAACCTAAGCTTTACCCCTAAACTTGGAATAAAGGGATACATAAAAATGGGTTCTCTTTTTAACTCTACCCATGAACTTTTTCTAAGGAAATCAGGCGTGCCTGGTACATTGGGATCGACTATATAGAGTACGTACTTGTAACTTTGAACATTTTGTGAATTAAGTACATTTACGAAATCTAAAAATAGGTTATACCTCAGCCCACTCAACTCCCCACTATACTGAGCACGAAAATCTATTCTGTTATATGCTGGATAGCGCTGTTGGTTTACATTTTGCAATTCTCCAAAATCTGGATTCAGCTGTATATTTCCAGTTTCTGGATCTGATATAAAAAAAGCATCCCCTTCCCAAATAAAATTCATTGGGTCCAACCCGATAGGCTCAGTATAGGGTAATCCTGTGCCATACCTCCAAGTAAAACTCAAATCCCAATTCGAATTTAACCGATAATTACCAATCAGATTCATCGTATGACGCCGGTCATAATCAAAAGGATAGGTAAATCGTTCTCCATTAATTTCTTCGGTTCGCTCAGATTTGGCCCATATGTAAGAAAACCAACCCGACCAAGCATGATCCCTACTTGGAAATTTTTGAACCAAGAACTCTACTCCTTCCGACCGACCTGTTCCGTTATTTACCGGCACATCCGTTAACTTCCATTGCCTTTGTAACTCAAAGTAATAATTCTCTGGATTAAGCATTGTATTACCTTGATTTGTGGTTGGGTTAAAAATATCCTCTAACACGACCAAGTTTTTATATAAGCGGGTAATCAGATTCTGGTATTCTTTAACATAGCCCTCCACCTCGACTTGCCAATCTGAACCAATCGTTTTTGTGATACCGAGTACTACTTGTTGTGACTGCTCAGATTCTAAGCCATCTACCTGATTAAATTTTGACACATTAAATATGTTATCAGGCTCTATTAACTTTTCAAAACCAGGACTTTGCACATAGGTACCCCCACCTAAGCGTACAGTGAGACCTTTAGCCGGTAAAAAAGAAAGTCCAAATCTAGGTAACAAATAAGCTTCATCATTGATCCCATACTGTACGTAACGCAACCCAGGCTGAATAAATAGCCGTTCTTTTACGAGCTCAAAACGATATTGAGCGTACGCATAATACCGGTCGGTGGTAGCCTGTGAATTAAGGGTATCTCCAAAAGCTTCTAACATAGGCGAGGCTGTTTCAAAAGTAGCAAACATAGCTTTACCCAGACTATTCAGGCCTAGATTAATAGCTAGATTATTAACCAACTGATCATATCCACCTCCTATCTCTAATTCATGTCGAGGTAGGGTGAAAAATAAGCGGGTACCAGCCGTATATTTTTCAAAAGTATATTGCTGATCATAATCAATAACTATGCTATCGGTATCACTCACCGGAGATTCCCATAGGAACCCAGTTCCCGGCACAACACCTGGCCTAAAATCTCCTGCAATTCCGTTATCACCCGTATTTTTGTAATAATTAGAGTATAAATGAGTCTGAAAAAAAGGTGCCGGACTATAGGTCCATCGAAATCCTAAGGCACGATTAGTAGAGGACTGATCACCTGAGAAATTTTCCCGATCAGACTCTAATTCCCCAAATTGATCTTCACGGGCAATCCAATCAATCACATCATCACTTAATAGACCTGTAAAAGACACCGTATGTCCAGTCCCCGGCCGTAATTCAAGTTTTGCAGTTAGATCAGTAAAATCAGGAAATGCAATATCATTTTGAGTAACCACTCGCTGGGCAAAGGTGTTGGCAAATGAATCAAAATAGGTCTTTCGCCCGCTTACAATCCAAGAAGATTCCCAAAAAGGGAGTGCTCCCTTCATTGTCAATGCCGCAACGGTTGCATCCACTTCGACTTGTGTTTCCAAGGCTTTGGTAGGATTTCCCGTGGTCGTATTTATTACCAACACCGAAGACAATCGATCCCCAAAACTCGCGGGAAAAGCGCCCGCATAAAAGTCCATATCTCTAATAACATTTGGATTAAACAAGCTACCCACCCCGTTGGCCTGATATGGACTGTAAATTTCAATATCGTCAAGTACAAATAAATTCTGATTAGCCTCACCACCTCGCACGATCAATTGAGAAGAATAATCACTGGTTGATGTAACACTGGGCACCACTTTAAGCAAATTAAATACATTCCCCTGTCCCCCAGCTAAACTTTGAACTTGCGTTGAACTAATTCTTTGTACAGAGGTCAGAGTAGAGGTAGAATCTTGAAAACTACTGGCTTGTACTTGAATCTCCCCAAACTCCACCACATCAGGATCCAAGAAAAGTCGCAGGCGGTTAGGTAATTCTTCCGGAATCCTGATCGGCATTCTTAGCTCTTCGAAACCAACATATCGCACCACTAGTAGATATGTGCCGGATGGTATATCTGATAAGGAAAAGCGCCCATTCGCATCAGTAGAGGTTGCTTGAATACGCGAGTCCTGTGACAAGGGCGATAAACTAAGATTGGGTGTTTCTAGATTTTGATTCTCTCTCGCCAGTTCAAACATAGATTCTGATACCTCAAAAACCTCTAAGGTTACGCCTATTAGAGCCCCGTTATCTTCTTTGGATTGTACCGATCCTTCCAATTCGAAATAAGCTATTGATTGGGCAACAAGCTGTTGGTTATAGGTTAGAAAGGAGACCAAAAAACCAAGTATTGTAGCTAGTATAAGTGAGGTAATGCTAATTCGTGAAATCATAGAGATGGGTAAATAAACAAATATAATCGATGGGTAAAGTAGGAAAAGGAAACTACTTATCCACGAGCTTTATACTATTCTACCCTTTTTGATTCTGTGATTTGAAACGTAACGCTTCTGAACTAGTGTTGTGTTTGGTCTTGCGACCTGATACTCGTTCTCTCCACATAGTAAAGGACGATCGCTTCATTTTCGGAACGCATGATTTTTCGGACTTGAGCCTCTTTAATTCCAAATTGATGTTCAATGGCTTCAAAAAGGAGGTACGATCCTCCCATGCCATTTCTACAATTCGATCAATCTGAGCCTGGCTAAACTCTTTTGGGGTTTCATCGCAATTTAATTTCCATTGTTCTGTAAATGATCCAGCATAAAAATAACATTAATGCATTCATTCTACCGATTATACTATTCATACTACGTCGTGGGTGCATCATATAACATTTTACATAAGCCTAGACAACACTGTAAAATATATTCATAGAAATACGACCACGTTAAAAGCAATACAATCACACTAAAATATAACTACGTTTAATGACAAACGATTCCATGACCTTTTAAACCGCCTGGAGTCACGACTTCAACGTAACAAATAAATGTAGTATCAAAAAAGCCCCACTACGATATCATAGGAGGCTTTTTTTAGATTAATAGGAAAAGCTATACAACAACTTTCCCCTAATGTGGGCCCAGAGGGACTTGAACCCCCGACCAATCGATTATGAGTCGACTGCTCTAACCAACTGAGCTATGGGCCCAAACTAGATAGAACAGAAAAATACGAAGCTTAGGCACTAGAAAAAAATATTTGTTACGAGATTTTCTCGTTACTAAAAAACTAGCACAGGGACTAACCGTACTCAAACAACACGAATCCGAGACAACATCAACCCGAGATAACACGAACCCGAAGTGGCACGATCCCGAGACAACACGGTCCCGAGACAAAAAAGCCTTTAATAGTAGCGCAAAAAACCGCACAATACCCGATTTTAAGATAGCATATTTTTTTCAACTGGCCTGTCCAACACATAAATCCGACCATCATCCATAAACCCAATATCTCCAGTGGCGTATTTCTGGGCTACATGGGCAGTCTCCGATTGTAACCAAATTGGCTGAGGAGTTTCTGGGGTGCCCTCACATTTAATATGAGCACCTTCTATCGTAAACCCCTGACAACGCTCCTCTCCTGGGTCTAATAAGACAGTACTTTTCCTCTTGTGAACCGATATAAGTCCCCCAGCTTCGGTTTGGCCATATCCCTGATAGGTTTGGCTACAATGAGTGGCTAGGGCATGATACTCCGCCGCCGAAATCGCCTGCCCCCCAAAGACTACTTTGGGCACAAACCAAGACTCCGAATACAATTGCCTTAGCACGGAGGGAACCGTAAATAAATAATCGGCACGAAATTCTTGAAGGGTTTGGAGCCACAGCGCCCGCTGCCCTTTTCGAGTGGTTACGAATAAATATTCAGCCTTTAATTCCTCGGCCATGAACGCCCACGTTAAGCCTGCAACGTGCCAAGGTGAGGCCATGAACACAAGAAAATGCTCTGGTTGAACCTCAAATGCATTAGCCGAACGCATCGCATTCAATTTAAGGTGTTCCAGTGAGTTCCAAATACATTTAGCTTGGCCCGTACTGCCAGATGAAAAAATCCCCACATAGGATTTATCTAAAGGCTTAGTATTCGGGGACACAGCGGAATTCCCAGAATCACCTGCCGACCATAATTCCACTAAACTCGTCCACTTTTCATCACAGATTAACGCACTAAGGCCTATTTCCTCAAGAATACTCCATTGGGTTGATTCCGATAAGCCGAAAAAAACCGATACATCCAAAGGATCTTGCGTTTTTGGGAAATTTGGAGAGTAGGAAAAACCAGCCTCTGACTCTATTGCTACTTCAATCGCCCGATGCAATACACCCACAGGAAGCAGGACTACGGGCTCTTGAGCCGATAAAACCTCTCGAACAATATCCTTTGCGGGCTGCCTTAGATCGATGATATGTGGCGTTGGTTTATTCATGGTATCTTAAACGAAATTAGGTAAAAGGGCCACACAAAGAAATTGCCTTAGATTATGATGCTGTTATGATTTCGCTGTATCTTTACATGAATATTAACTCAACTGCTTATTACCGACCCGAATTTTACCTTATGCTTACGAAACGAATCATTCCCTGCCTTGACATCAAAGATGGACGCACCGTAAAAGGAGTAAATTTTCTCGGGTTGATGGATGCCGGGGACCCCGTTGAGCTTGCCCAGCGATATAGTAATGAAGGGGCCGACGAACTAGTATTTTTAGATATCTCCGCTACCCAAGAGAAACGAAAAACCTTGGTGGAACTGGTTCAGCGGATAGCAGCAGAAATCACGATTCCTTTTACGGTAGGCGGGGGAATAAAAAGCGTTGAAGAAATTGAAAGTTTGCTAAAAGCGGGAGCCGATAAAGTATCATTGAACAGCAGCATTGTCCGGCGGCCTGAACTTATTACTGAAGCCTCTCAGGCCTTTGGAGCTCAGGCTATCGTGGCTGCCATAGACGCGAAAAGAGTAGAGGGATGGACGGAAGAACACCCAAAATGGGAAGTTTTTACTCACGGAGGCACAAAGGGAACCGGTATAAACGCTCTAGAATGGGCTAAAAATGTAGAATTACTGGGTGCTGGAGAGTTGTTGGTTACTAGTATGGATAGAGATGGGACAAAAGCTGGATTTGATCACGAGCTACTGTTGGGGATTCATCAAAGCACCAATATTCCACTCATTGCAAGTGGCGGAGCTGGCACTATTTTACATTGTATAGAAGCGATAAAAAAAGGAAAAGCGGATGCGGTTCTGGCCGCAAGTATTTTCCACTTTAAAGAGATTGAGATCTCCGAACTTAAGCTTCAAATGCAAAATGCAGGAATCCCAAGTCGGATTATTTAATTAAAATTCACATTCTTTTTAACATTTTTTTATTAGGCGCATCTATTTAAAAGCCTAATTTATTTTTGGAAGCGATTCCGCGTGAAAGCGCTTTTCTACTGATGTTTCTGAGATTATTACGGTTACAGTAAAATATCCCTTAGCTACAAACTTAATAAGACCTAATAATCTTAGTCTCTTAACCTAACAAGGTAGCTAGCAAAAGTTTGACAAACTTATTTTTTTTACGGTATTTGGAACCTATGGTATAGTTATTAAGGTTTGAATTCGTATCAGCTACTAATCTATATCATTAGTCGTGTCTTCTATTCTGTGTCACATAATTAATCATTTATTGTATGAAAAAACGTTCAGCTGACGTGCAATTACCATCAAAGCCTGTATTTAGTTATACCGGCGAAGAACATAGTGCCTGTGGGGTTGGCTTTATCGTCAGTAGAAAGCAAGAGTATTCTCACGAACACTTAAAGCAAGGCTTACACGCTCTTCGTTGTGTGGAGCATCGTGGTGCTTGTGCGGCCGATGGGTTGACCGGTGATGGTGCGGGTATTATGACCGACATCCCTTTCGATATGTTGGGATACGAAAAAGACACCGTGGCAGTAGCTTTTCTTTTTTTAACCCGAACAAGAACACGCAGACTCAAAGCACTTAAAATTTTTGAACAGACCTTTGGATCTATTGGGTTGAATGTTCTTGAATACCGCGATGTACCCGTTAATCCAAAAAATTTAGGGGAGAGTGCCAGCCAAAGCGTACCCATTATGGTACAAGCATTCATAAAACGCCCGGAAAGAGCAAAGACCATGCTCTCATTTGACAAACGACTTTATTCTGCTAAACAACTCACCAAAAACAAACTCTTCGAGTCCGAACTCGAGGACGCCCTTTTCTTCACATCACTCTCCGCTAAAACCATCGTGTACAAAGCACTCACGCAATCACGTGCTCTGGATGATTTTTACCTAGATCTCCAGAATCCTGCATATGAAACCCGTTTTTGTTTGTTTCATCGCCGTTTTAGTACCAATACCACTACTTCTTGGGATAAGGCTCAACCTTTCCGACTCATTGGCCACAATGGTGAAATTAACACCATTGCGGGTAATCGATCTTGGGCAAAATCCAGGGAAAAAATGATTGGTGCCGAACGCAATGAAATTCTAACACGCGATGGGATTAGTGACTCCGGCAGTTTAAATGAAATGGTGGAAGCCCTACGCTATCGCAGCAGTATCCCAAATGTGGAAGATATTCTTGCAATATGTATGCCTCCTGCTAATCATGACAACAATTTTTATAAGTTTTGGAGCCGGGCAATGGAGCCATGGGACGGACCTGCTCTCATCACCTATGCCAACGGGTATACCATTGGTGCTCGATTGGACCGAAATGGTTTTAGACCTTGCCGGTGGGCAAGAACTCCAGACCATTTCTATCTATCATCCGAAGCAGGCACCTTCGATATTGACCCTAAGAACATAGATGCAAAAGGGACATTATTTGCAGGACGTGGGGTTACGGTTGATTTAGCCAGTGGTCAAGTCATGTTTCGTGACCCTTCTCATTCTAGAGATAACTACGATGCCCCTTTTGACCCTAGAGTCGAAAAAATCCCCGATACCGTGGGTGATACCGGTGTACGTTTTAATGACAAAAAAGCGGTGTTTAGTTATTCCGATGATGAACTAAGCAAGATAATTTATCCAATGGCTGAGAAAGGAAAAGAGCCCATTGGATCTATGGGTGATACTGCTAGATTGGCCGTTTTATCTACAGAAACGCGATCTTTTTTCGATTTTTTCTACCAACATTTCTCACAGGTAACCAATCCACCATTGGATTATATCCGAGAACAAATAGTTACCGACCTTAAAGTCTATTTAGGAAAAAAACCCAACATATTTGAACCAAAAGAACTTATACCTCCCGCCCCTGCATACGAGCTTGAAAGTCCTTTTTTAAGTCTTGCACAGATGGATTTTCTCTATGGATGTATAGACAAAGCCACGGAGTTAGACCGAGTCATTCCCTATGTAATTGACACCACATTTGACCTTAATCATGGTACTGTTGGCTTTAAATCTAAGCTCGCTAAAATCGGTGAAGAAGCCATAAAAGCGGTGTCCAACAAACATGCTATTTTGATCCTTACCGATCGCAAAGCAAGCAAGGACAGAACTCCTCTACCCAGTTTACTCGCCCTTCGTAGGGTGGTCAATGCTCTAAATGATGAGGGATTAAAACTCAATGCCGCTGTAGTGGTTGACACGGGTGAAGTAAAGAGCACCCATCATGCTTCTTGTCTTATAGGATTTGGTGCACAAGCAGTATGCCCCTACGTTGCATTAGATGCCGTTCGTAACGATGAAGAACGCAGCTTGAAAAATTTGGATGCAGACACGAAGGAACGCAATTATTTGAAAGCGCTCGATAGTGGATTGTTAAAAATCATGGCCAAATCAGGTATTTCTGTAGTTCGCTCCTATCAGAGTGCCAAACTCTATTCGGCACTTGGGTTGGGCAAAGAAATTATACAAGAATATTTCCCAGGTATCCAAAGTCCTATTGGAGGTTTGGAAATAGAGCAAATTGCAGAACAATCGCTTAAAAGAGCCGAAATTGTTCTATCCGACGAAGGACCATACAAACCCATTAAAAATTTCCAGTATAAGGAACATGCCCGGGGTTCCATGGGTGAGAAGCATTCTATGACCAATACCCGGTCAAAAGTGATTCACGAATTGGTTCAAAATCACGATTTAGATCTAACCGATATGGCCCTATGGGACGAATACCTGAAGTTAGGTTTAGAGGACGAACCCGTTGCCATACGGCACCTATTTAATCCAAAGAAATCCGAATCCCCACTACCCTTAAATAACGTAAAAGGGGTCGACCATATACTACCTACTTTTGGCTCTGGTGCCATGTCATTCGGCGCCATTAGTGCAGAATCACAGCGTGATATTTTTCTCGCAATGAGAGAAATTGGCGGGCGGTGTAATAGTGGTGAGGGAGGAGAAAATCCATATTATTTTGAAGATGGTATTGGCGCAACCATAAAACAAATTGCCTCCGGACGTTTTGGAGTAACTGCTGAATACCTTGTTTCCGGTGAGGAAATTCAAATTAAGGTATGTCAAGGCGCAAAACCAGGTGAAGGTGGTCAGCTGATGGGTATTAAAGTGGACGCTGACATTGCAAAAGCCCGGTATGCTAATCCAGGATTTGACTTAATTTCCCCCCCACCTCTGCATGATATTTACAGTATTGAAGATTTAAAACAGCTCATAAACGACCTCAAACAAGTTCACCCGAAAGGTAAGGTCAGCGTGAAATTAGTTTCAGGGGTAAATATAGGTACTATTGCAGTAGGTGTTGCCAAAGCAGGCGCCGACTCGATACAAGTCTCAGGTGGAGAGGGCGGGACTGGTGCCGCTTCTCTATCTTCAATGAAACATGCAGGATTACCATGGGAAATAGGATTACTGGAAGTACATCAAGCATTGGTAGAAAACAATCTTAGAGATCGAATAATTCTACGTACAGACGGTGGGTTATCTTCCGGAAAAGATATTGTACTCGCTTCCATTTTAGGAGCAGAGGAATTCGACTTTGGTAAGTTATTGCTCATTGCCGAAGGGTGCGTGATGGCCCGAATTTGTGAAAAAAATACCTGCCCTAGAGGTATTGCAACCCATGATCCAAAGTTTAAAGCGAAATATCAGGGCAATAAAGATCACATCATCAAAATGCTTACCTATCTGGCCGAAGATGTTCGCAGAGTATTGGCAGGAATGGGTAAAGAACGCCTTCAAGATATTTGTGGAGATACTGACCTACTTACCATCAACGGGAGTCACCTAGATAGAATTAACACGCTTAATCTAGATTTATCGTTCTTCTTACAAGCACCCGCTTATGTTAAAACTAAGCAACTTGCAGGGATGGGAGAACCCGTTAACAGTCTTAATGCGCGTGTCTTGGCCGACCTTGAAGGGGCTATCGAAGCCAATGAATCAGTCGAAAAATCGTATTCTATCATCAACACTGATCGTTCTGCCTTGGCTACCTTATTCGGTCATTTAGCTGAACGGGTAAGTAGCGACCGGCTAAGCACCTTTAAATCGGGAGCAAAGACAAATAAAGCGTACAAAGGAAAAATCAAACTGAATTTCTTGGGTAGCGCAGGTCAGAGCTTTGGTGTCTTTCAAACCTCAGATGTGGACATCCGACTAGAAGGTGAGGCCAATGATTCGGTTTGCAAATCTATGAGCGGTGGTAAGACAGTAATTGTCCCACCTTCAGAAGTCCATTATAAAGCAGAAGAAAATGCCATCATTGGCAACTGTGCATTGTATGGTGCCACCGGTGGAAGCCTCTATGTTTACGGTCAAGCCGGAGATCGATTTGCTGTTCGTAACTCAGGTGCGGTCGCAGTAGTAGAGGGTACCGGATTGCATGCCTGCGAATACATGACCAATGGTATGGTAGTCATATTAGGCCAAACATCGGATAATATTGGGGCCGGCATGACAGGAGGAACACTGTTCATGTACGAAGATCCAAGCAACCGAGTCAATAGTGACTACATTACTGAGGCTCCGTGTACTACGCATGATCTTTCCGAACTCAAGGCATTACTAATAGATTATGCAAAGGAGACCGGTTCTACCAAAGCAAAGTACATAGTTAAAGATTGGGAGAATACCGTCAACTCATTCAAAAAGTATATCCCTATTTCAATGATTACCGTTGGGGAAGAATCCTTTGCTCAGAAATAAAAAAATATTCCTACCTTTGAAGCAATTGATGTACTGCATGGTACAAAAAGTAACTGCTTTTGAACGAGTAACGGAATTACAAACGTGACACTATCCAAAGAATTGACCGATAAAGACCTAGTTTTTTTAAGAGAACTGGAAGCCCTTATATACGAACGCAAAAATGAAATGCCCGAAGGTAGCTACACTACTACTATGTTCAACAAAGGGCTAGATAAAATCGCCCAAAAAGTTGGAGAAGAGGCTGTTGAAACGGTTATCGCTTCTAAAAATAAGGGCAGTAAAGAAACTATTGAAGAAGCATCTGATTTGTTATTTCATTTAATGCTTTTGCTTGCTAAAAAAGACATCCCTTTACATAAAATAGTAAAAACTCTCCGTAAACGTCATGAAAAAGGAAACCATAAGCATATCGGAGAATAATAGGTGAGTATAAAAGTCGAGTGGCGAAAGCACGGGTACCAATTCGAGGCCGAGAATAGCGTTGGTGGTAAGATTAGAATGGATGGCGATGGGGTATTACAAGGTATTGAAGGAGGAATTGCCCCTATGGAATTATTACTAGCTGGTGTGGGGGCATGTAGTGCCGTTGATGTACTAATGATCTTAAAAAAACAACGCCAAACAATAGAATCCTTAGAAGTTCAAGTTGAACCAGAGAAAACAAAAAACGATATAGGGTATTCTGAATATAAGCGGATTCATATGCATTATGTTCTTAAAGGGTCTATTGATGTAGCTAAAGCCGAAAAAGCATTGAAACTATCCGTTGAAAAATACTGCTCGGTATCAAAAGCACTAGAGAAAGCTTCAGAGATCAGCTACAGCGTGGAGATTGTAAAAGCTTAAGCTAAGCAGCTCGAGTTTCGTAGAAGCCACCATTGCAGCACTTATCTCACCCTAATCTTTTTTAGGTCTGCAAAAAAAAGGCCAGGATCCTAAATGGATACTGACCTTTTTTGAATGCATAAAATTGCCTACTTATTTGTATAAATAGGTAGAATCGTATAGATAACTTACATAATACGAGTAATCAAATCAGCTGTTCTCATCGAATATCCAGCTTCGTTGTCATACCAACCAATTACTTTTACTAATTTTCCGTCTACCTTAGTTAGATCACTATCAAAAATATTTGAATGTGGATTTCCAACAATATCAGTAGATACAAGTGGCTGAGTAGAATATTCTAATATTCCACTTAAGGAACTTTCTGAAGCCGCTTTAAAGGCAGCATTTACTTCTTCAGTAGTAGTATCTTTACTTACTTCACAAACTAGATCTGTTAAGGAGCCCGTCGGGGTTGGAACTCGAACAGCTCCACCATCTAATTTACCATTTAAGTGCGGTAATACTAAACCAACAGCTTTAGCCGCACCTGTAGAGGTTGGTACAATGTTGATAGCGGCTGCTCTTGCTCGTCTCAAATCTTTATGCGGAGCATCTAAAATACGCTGATCTCCTGTATAGGCATGAATAGTAGTCATGAATCCCTTAACTAGACCAAAATTATCATCAATCACTTTCGCCATAGGCGCTAAACAGTTGGTAGTACAAGATGCATTGGAATAAATTTCAATACTAGGGTCGATTTTATCATCATTAACACCCAAAACAATCGTTTGAATGTCTCCTTTTGCAGGTGCTGAGATAATTACTTTTTTAGCGCCAGCTTGTATATGCTTTCCTGCGGAATCTTTGTCAGTGAAAAAGCCCGTAGATTCAATAACAACATCTACACCTAAATCTCCCCAATTTAAATGTGCTGGATCTCGTTCGGCGGTGACTTTGAAGCTGATTCCATCAATATGTAACTGATCTCCGTCGGCTTTTACTTGTCCGTTAAATGTTCCCTGTGAAGAATCATATTTGAATAAATGAGCAAGAGTAGCCGTGTCGGTTAAATCGTTTACACCAACAATTTCTATTTGATCGGCATACTTGGCTAAAATCGCTCGGGTTACCATTCGGCCAATTCGGCCAAACCCGTTTATCCCGACTTTGATTTTTGACATGATTATTTCCTTATTAAAATGAATATTTATATCGGTTATCGTGATTTAAACAGAAAGCCGATACAGATAGTTAATTCATATCAGTCTAATATTCTAGCAAAATGAATGGCTTAAAACATCACAAAAATATCGACTTATACTACGATTAAATCACTACAAACTACCATTTAAACCGCACTGTTTCAATCATTTTACGCTAAAATAATAAGCTAAAAAGCCTTTTTGAAATGGGAGCGCTTTTCTGCCTATATTACGACCCAAATTATTCATCTAAATTTCAGATTTTATGTCCGACTTAACTATTGAACAGTATCGCAACGAAGAATATTTAAATTTTCAAGACCCTACCGTAGTAAAAGCACAGCAGGCAGCCATTGAAGAAGTTCGAAGTAAGTTCGGTAAAGCCCATTCCCTTTATATAGATGGTCGATGGATAGAAGGAGATTCGGGCACTTTTGACAGTGTGAATCCTTCCAATCTTAGCGAAACGATTGGTACCTTCCAATTAGCCAGCTCAACACAAGCCCTAGGAGCCTTAGATTCGGCTTGGAAAGCCTTTGATTCATGGCAATTTGTGCCAGCACAACAGCGTGCGGACTACCTCTTCAATATAGCTGAGATTATGAAGCGCCGCCGTTTAGAAATCAATTCCTGGATGATTAGTGAGGCTGGAAAAAACTACGTGGAAGCAGATGCTGACACTGCTGAAGCCATCGATTTCGTTGTGTATTATGCCTACGAAGCCCTACGAATGGATAAAGGCATGCCTGTGCTAAGTGAAAACTGGGGTGACCACAACAAAACTATCTATATGCCCATAGGCGCTGGAGTAAGTATTTCGCCCTGGAATTTTCCTTTCGCTATATTTGTAGGGATGGCCATTGCCCCTATTGCCGTTGGAAATACAGTGGTTGCTAAGCCTGCCCCAGATACCCCAAAAATGGGTTATTTAATGGCTGAAATTGTTGAAGAGGCAGGATTACCAGCTGGAGTTTTCAATTTTGTGACCGGTGATAACATAGAAGTCGGTGAAACCTTGGCACGTAGTCCAAAAACACGATTTATCACCTTCACTGGATCTAAAGCAGTCGGATTGCATCTGACCAATATTGCAGCGCAGGTTGTAGAAGGCCAGCATTTCTTAAAACGAATGGTCTGTGAACTAGGCGGCAAAAATGCCACAGTTGTTGACGCCGATGCAGATATAGATCTAGCAGCAGAAGAGATAGTTAAAGCTGCATTTGGTTTTCAAGGTCAAAAGTGTTCTGCAGGTTCACGAACCATTGCGGTGGAATCTGTTTATGATGAACTCCTAGAGAAGGTGGTAGCAAAAACTAAGGCCCTTCAAGTGGGCGATGCGAAAGAAAACTTTGCTGCGGGGCCTGTTGTAAACCAGAAAGCGGTAGACAAAATTTTGCATTACATCGAGATTGGCAAGAAAGAAGGTCGATTGATGTGTGGTGGTAAAAAGGCACAAACCGAGCATGAAGGGCATTATATCGAGCCAACGGTCTTTGCCGATATGTCAGAAGATGCGGTCATTGCACAAGAAGAGATTTTTGGCCCAGTTACCGCATTCATTAAAGCTAAAGACACAAAAGATGCGATTAGAATTGCAAACAACACTCAGTACGGATTAACAGGTGCTTATTTTTCTAACGACCCTGCAAAAATTGATTACGCATTACGGCATTTCCGAGTTGGAAATATGTATGTGAATCGTAAATGTACGGGAGCTTTGGTAGGTGCCCAACCCTTCGGTGGGTTTAATCTAAGTGGTACCGATGCAAAAGCTGGTGGTCGTGATTATCTAAAATACTTTTTAGAACCAAAGTCCATGACTGTTCGCCCTAAAGAAAACGTTGCATTTTCACTCAATGAATTTAAATTTACTAAAGAATAAATCAGTAATTCTCTAGTCTAAATCTACTTCGTCAGGGGCAGTATCATCTGAAATAAGGTCATCTACATCGGTAGAGTCGTCCACCTCATCATCATCATCATCATCATCGATGGGTGGTGGTGGTACCGTTCGCTTTTTGGCCTTGTTCTCACCTTTAGCACCAGCTCTACGCAGAAGTAAGGCTACCTCAGCTTGCTCATTATCAATAGCTATGGTAAGGGCAGTATCTCCATTTCGGTCTCGAAGATAAACATTTGCTCCCTGAGAAAGTAGATAAGTCACTATATCCTCGAATCCCATTTTAGAGGCTAGCATGAGCGCAGTGTGGCCCCAACGCTGCTGGAAATTTACATCTACCCCCTTCTCAACTAACAGTCTGACTGCATCTAAATGTCCGTTTCGAGCCGCTTGTATCAACGCTAAGTCACCCAAAGGGGCTCCATTGGAAAGTAAAAACTCAAGTAATTCGGTATTCCCATTCTCGGCTGCTCTATTTAAGGCGGTGCCACCCAATTTTGTTTGCAAACTAAGGTCTGCTCCTACACTAACCAATAAATGCACCATTTCTATATGATTCTTTTCGGCGGCAAGTATGAGAGCTGATGCTCCACTTGAATTAGTAACATTGATGTCAACTCCCTCTTCTAAGAGTTCCTTTACATGGGTTATATCCCCAGATTTAGCGGCTAATAAGAGTTCCATAGTGATGAGTACTTCAGTTAAAAATCGGTGAATAATCTATGGCAAAATGATACTAAACCATCCAAGAATCTCAAATAGTTTATCGAAAAAAAAATAACGTTTTTAGCGGTCTATTAATCACTCGATAACGAACTTCAGATACTGAATTTAATTCTGAATAAAACGTTGATTGTCGGGGTACTTTCCAAGAAGTTTAGGTGTTCAACACACCTTCTAATCGATTGCTCCTAAGGTAATCTGATGTCTTGACTATATTCTTGGATGGGAACTGAAGCATATGAACCCGGATGAACCCATCCAAACAAGCGCTGTATAATTGACCATTCTCGGTAATTAGTTGTCCAGGTTCTGTGCTTGAGATTGGGTACTTCTGCAACAATTCCATACTAATTTCTTTGGATGGCACGACGACTGAGTGGATTTTGATGGCAACTCCATCTAAGCTAACCCATGCTCCCGGGACCGGTGTCATGGCTCGAAATCGATTATATAACGTACTTAGATATTGGTTGAAATCTAATTGCCCATCTTGTTTGAATACTTTTGGGGCAGGAGTGGCTAAGCGTTCGTCTTGAGGCTGCAGATCATAGTCACCCGACTCAATCATTGCCAAAGCTTCGCAAAGGGCTTCAGCTCCAATGTGTTTTAATCGATGGTAGAGATCACCTGTTGTTTCGGTGGCCCCAATTGGGGTTTTGTGCGAACAAAGTATCGCACCCGTATCAACTTTAGTATCCAAAAAAAATATCGTACATCCTGTTTCCTCCTCCCCTTGTGCAATGGCCCAGTGTATGGGAGCGGCCCCTCTATATTTGGGTAGCAACGATGCATGCACATTTATCGAGCCTATCTTTGGCAACTCTAATACCGATGGTGGTAATACTTTAAAAGCTACTACAACAAATAGATCCGCATTCAGCTTTGTCAAGGATTCAATAAAATTGGGATCATGCGTAGATGAGGTTGTAATCACCGGAATACCTTGTTCAAGAGCTAAGGCTTTTACCGGTGTAGGTGTTGGAGACTTAGCCCTACCCCGCCTCTTGTCTTCGCCACTCACCACCGCCAGTAGCTCATGGTCGGAATCTAGAATTCGTTGTAAACTAGGTAGGGCAAAATCGGGTGAACCCATAAATACGATCTTCATGTGCTATGCTTTTTTGGACGGATGGGATAGGATGCTTCTGCCTCACCTGCTTCTATGGCGTTTAATTGAGACTTATGCATTCGCCTTCTAAATGAAGAGAGATGGTCAATAAATAGTATCCCATCCAAATGATCGTACTCATGCAATATAATTCTAGCGGGCCAACCTGTAAAATCGCGGGTATGCTGCACAAAATGTTCATCTAAGTAATGAAGTGTAATATCTTCTGCCCGCTTTACTGTGTCGTTTACATCTGGAATACTAAGGCACCCTTCATCCATACTAATCTGATGACTACTTTGTTCTATGATCTTCGGGTTAATGCATACAATAAGCCCGAACTTTTCTTCGTCGTCCTCTAACACTGGATCGGGATCAAACACAAAAATACGGTGAGAAGACCCTACTTGAGGTGCGGCTAAACCTAAACCATTAGAGTGGTACATCGTTTCGATCAGGTCTTCTACAAACCGGTCAATGAACTCCGTCCGACTTTTTACTTCTTTTGTTTTCTCCCTTAAGATGGGATCATTATAGGTAACTATAGGCAGTATAGACATAAATTCACAGATTCAATGACTATTATAATCTAAGAAGCGTTGTAGAATGATAGCGGCGGCTATTTGATCTACCCTTTTCTTTTCTTGTCGTTTTTTTTTGGGCATACCAGACAAAACCATGATGGAGCTAGCTTCTTCAGAGCTATATCTCTCGTCTACTTTGTGAATTTCTAAGCCGGAAAATTGTTTTTCGACTTGGTTGATAAACGAACGAACTCGCTCTACTGATTTGCCCTCTTTTCCACTTGTTTCGAGTGGCCAACCTACCACCAATCCTTTGTATTGACCCGTATTAATGAGCTCTAGCAAACGAGTCATGAGCTCCGATGTTAAAACCGTTTCTAGAGGACTAGCAATAGTCCTTAATAAATCAGTGTGGGCTAGACCTGTTCGTTTTTGGCCTAGATCCACACCTAAATATCTATAGTAATCTGCGCTCAATCCTTAGAATCTTCATCTTCCAAGGGTTCACGTAAAAACTGCTTGAGCATTTTACTAGGCTTGAAATGAGTTTTACGGTGGGCAGGCACGTAGATAACTTCGTTGGTTTTAGGGTTTCTAGCCTTTGGTTTAGCCTTGGTTTCCTTTACCTCGAAGACACCAAAATCCCTGATCTCGATACGACATTCCGTGTCGGCTGACATCATAATCTCTCTTAGTGCAACGATTACAGAATCTACCCATGGCTCAACTTTAATCATAGGATCATTGTTGGCTTCTGCTACTCTTCTTACTATATCACGTTTTGTGTATGTCATCATAATATTGTCCTCTGATGTTTACTCGTCTTAATGTAGGTTAACTGTGTTTTTTCTTTAGCCGATCAATAAAATTTGGACTGGCAATGTATTTAAGCCTTAACAATTTGTTATTTATATAAATACAGTACTAAAACTAATGAACAAATAACTCAATAGCTACCAACTATTCGTATCTAAGTACATTTTTTACACCTTGTAATCTTTCCAGACGCTTCATTATTTTATCCAAATGGGCTATACCATCTACATATAAGGTGATTATACCTTCAAACATACCTTCGTCCGATGAAACATTTATACTCTTCATATTGGTTGACAAAGACTTAGAAAGTACATCGGTAATATCGTTAATCATACCCACACGATCTTCACCAATAACTCGTATAGCTCCCAAAAATTTAGAATCAATGGATTTAGCCCATTTAACATCAATGATTCGATCGCCTTCATTTTTTAGTAGGTGCTGTGCGTTATTACACATGGAACGATGAATTTTTACATCTCCATTTCGAGAAATAAAGCCCAACACTTCATCACCCGGTATAGGAGAACAACAATTGGCATAGGTGTATTTGACATGGCTAATATCGCCATTTAGTATGAGTGCATTTCCCTGACCATAAGACCTTGCCGCATCGAAGTATTTTTGATGAACCTGTTCGGTTGAAATATTTTGTGCATCCTGAATTTGGTCTTCCTCGGTATCTATTTTACCGGTCGATTTAAACTTCTTTGCTTCTTTAAAAACTGTTGCAAGCTCAATTGAACCCGATCCAAGGTCGAAAAATAACCCCTGAGTAGATTCATACTTAAATTTACGAGCAACCCTTGTTAGTTCTTGATCGGTAATGTCTAACTTAGCTTTTGCACATCGCTTTTCCCAAATTTCACGACCAATATCTGCTACTTTACGCTGCTTCTGTTTTATAAATTGGCGTATCCTAGACTTGGCTTTATGCGTGACAACGTCATCCATCCAATCTGGATTCAGATTAATTTTAGAGCCTGTTATAATTTCAACCTGGTCACCATTACGCAATTTATGGCGAAGTGGTACCATTTTATCGTTAACCTTTGCTGCCATTGCTCTCTCGCCCACTTCTGAATGAATTTCAAAGGCAAAGTCGATCGGTGTAGCGTTAAAAGGAAGCGTCCGGAGCTCACCTTTGGGTGTAAAGACATAAATTTCTTCTTGATATAAATTTAATTGGAAGTCTTTAACAAAATCGGTGGAAGAATCGGGTCTGGGGTTATCCAGTACTTCTCTAACCCATGACACAAAACGATCTAAAGTATCCGAACCACTTTGCTCACCTTCCTTGTATTTCCAATGAGCTGCCAAGCCTCTCTCGGCAATATTGTCCATTTTACGAGTACGGATTTGGACTTCAATTTTTTTCCCGCGATTCGTAATAACTGTTGTATGTAATGACTGATAACCGTTGGCTTTAGGAACTGATATAAAATCCCTGAATCGTTCTGGTATGGGTGTATACCAATCGGTAATAATCGAATATACTCTCCAACAGTCTTCCTTTGTATGTGGTTCTTCCAGGATGATGCGAATGGCAAACAGGTCATAAATCTCTTCAAATGGCTTCTGCTGTCGCTGCATTTTCCTATAAATAGAGTAAATGTGCTTAGGTCGTCCTTTTATCTCAAAAGAAAGATTTTGTTCTGCTAGTTGCCTGCCAACCGGCATCATTAGTTCATCGATATACGCTTCTCTTGATTCTTTTTTCTCACGCAATTTTCTAGCAACAAATTTAAATGAGGTAGGATCAATAGTTTTAAAGCACAAATCCTCTAATTCATTTTTAATGGTAAACAAACCAAACCGATGGGCAAGTGGGGCATATAAATCCATTGTCTCGGACGCGATCTGAATCTGTTTCTCCCTTCTCAAGTGTTGAATTGTTCGCATATTATGCAACCGGTCTGCAAACTTGATAAGTATAACCCGTATATCTTCTGCCATGCTTAGGAGAAGTTTCATGAAGGTCTCGGCCTGCTTTGAATCACGCGTTTTAAAAACACCTGTTATTTTAGTAACTCCGTCGATAATAATAGCCACTTCGTTACCAAACCATTGCCTAATTTGGTCTAAGCCTATATCGGTATCTTCTACTGTATCGTGCAATAAAGCAGCAATAACAGATATATCGTCGATATTGATTTCTTGTGCAACAATTTTCGCAACCTCCACTGGATGATAGTAATAAGGCTCACCTGAGGCACGTGTCACCCCATTATGCGATAAATAACACAGCTTAAACGCTTTCGTTATTTGATCTTCATTTACTGCACCAATATTCTGTGCACAGACATCTAACAATTGCTGCACGTCTTCTTGTTGCGCTTGCTCGAGAGTATAGGCCTCTAAATCATATTTCTGTACAATGGACAAATTGATACTCAATCGTTTGATTTATTGATTTATAATCGTAGTGCTATACCAACCACAATTCGACCTGTTTTTGCGTTGAATTGTTTAAATTTTGGGTTACCTATTTCTGTATCTGTGTACCGGTATTCGATAAAGGGTTTTAACACCGGGATAATGCTGACTTTAGCTCCAACAGAGGCATTCCAATACAAATTCTGATCATTTTTTTTACTAAGCAAAGCATCGTATAGATCATTACTTCCTGCCAAATTAGTAACAGAATTTGGTATAATATGAATATTCTCAGTCCCCAAACCAAGGCCAATATAGGGCTCTACTAATCCAATATTGATTCCAGCTATCGCCTGAATACCCAAATCGTAGTTCGTAATATCCTGGGAATAGGTCAGACCTTGTTCGGTAAGCTTATTTTCATCATTAAAATAACTGAAATGAGCCCGAACACCCATATGAAGTAGTGGAATATTGGGTAATAATCCGGTTTCTATTCGTAATCCAAAGCCATTTTGAGGTTGTTCATCTCTTAATTCATAGGAAACTCCTACTTCTACCTGCGCCAATGTGGCTACCGGAAGAAAGCAAGAAATAAAAGTTAGGATAAGAAAATGTGCTTTTGACATAGTAATTAATTGTACCTATCAGTGGGGTCTTTCGCTCGAAATATGCTTCTAAATGCGTTCATACTGTTAGTGATAATGTAAGATATTTACTATTTAATATGGATCTAAAAGTTGCTTGAATGAAACCAGAAACTTCACCTCTGCTAAGCTAAAAAAAATCTTAGGTATCAGTTCTGAATACTCTTATATTTGTCATTCGAAAATGCCGCGGTGGTGGAATTGGTAGACACGTTGGACTTAAAATCCAATGGTTATTTAAATGACCGTGCCGGTTCGAGCCCGGCCCGCGGTACTTTTTCGATCCTTTCAAAGCCTACCCCTTCAACTTCGATCCTTTCAACTTCGAAGTTTTCTAATCCGATCCTTTCAAAGCCTAGTCCAATTTATATTGCGTTAATCACAGTCAATTAGACTAGTGTTATCGTAACAGGTATGAATAACCATAGGCGTAAAAACATAAATAAATAAAGGCGTGTACACACATACGGGTTTTAGGCTTTTATTTTTATCTCTTCCTTTAAGGTAGATTTACTGTTTTATAAAAAAAATGGCTTTAGTTTTGTACGATTTTCGGAAAATACAGCTTCCAAGTGCATTATAATTGAATATTCTTATAATTTAATAAAATTACATAGATGATTTACATCTAGAAAAATGTCACATAATTTCAATTATTGATACATTTTCCCCAACGGTTGATACGTTTTTTTTTAAGGAAACTCTGTACATTACATGCATTGTGTAACCCTAATCACTGAAAAGTGAAATTGTTAACCCGAACCCCTAGGAACTGAACATTTCTAGGGGTTTTTTATTTTGTACTCATTGGGCTTTACACCCACTTCTTTTTCAAATTGCTTTACAAAATAGGCGGGTGATGAGTACCCTACTAAATTAGCTAACATTGAACTTGATATAGCTGGATCACTCAAAATTATATGCTTCGCTTCTTTTATTCGTATGTTCTTGATATAGTCGTTCAAGCTTATATCGGAAACCTCTTTCCATTTGCGATAAAGATTTGCTCGGCTCATAAACAGCTGATCCGCTATCCAATCAACTTTCAAGTCCTTATCAGATAGATGACGTAGAACAATCTGCTCAACTTCGAGCACTAAATCATTAGTAGACTCAGTTGCATTAACTTTGTTTGCTATTTTTAAAATCCTTTTCTCCCTTACCACAGTATCCTCAACTATTGTCTTCAATTCTAGTAATGAGGCCGTTTTACTGACAAAAATGTCTGCCCCTGTATTGAGCCCATCTCTAGAGATATCTCGACTTGTTAGGGCCGAGTAATAAATTACTGGGATATGCGTATTTTTTTCTGCCCCTCTAATCTTCAACACGAGCTCTAGACCACTCATAGTTGGCATTTTTATGTCTGTTATGATGAGGTCGATTTGCTCACGGTTTACTATTTCCAGTGCATTTAGTGCATTATTCGCCCTCCAAATAGTGAAATACTCTTTAAAACTAGAGGACAAACTTTCTAACACATCAATTTCATCGTCTACCAATAATACTACTTGACTACCCTTCGGCCCCTTTACTAGCGGGTTCTCCAAGTCTTGATTAGCGCGACTGCCCAATGGTAGCCGATCAAAACCAACAGAACCTAAAAGGATATTCTCTGAGATATTTTCATCACTTTTAAAAGACACGGTAAAAGTAGTCCATTCGTCAGTTTCGCTATCCACCTTAATTTCTGCCCCTAATTCATCGGCCCAGTATTTAACAAGAAATAAACCAATACCCGAACCTCTAGAATTACTCGCATTATCTCCCTGATACAAATAATCAAAAATATGAGGAAGATCTTTGGAGGTTATCCCTTTTCCTTGATTGGAAATGACTAAATGACATTGTCCCCCTTTCTCAATAACCTGAACTCTAACCGTTCCATTTTTTTTATTATAACGAATGGCATTCATCATAAGATTATTAAAAATACGATCAATACCTTTTTTATCTACAAAATAGACTTCGGTACTACGGGGTATATTATATTCGATAACGACATCTAAAGAATTCCCCATATCTACATAATCATTTAGCAGATCGTAGAAATAAGTAGTTAGCGCTAAAGGTTCTATATTGACTGGAAGTTTATTGTTGAGCGATATTTGCCTTATATCTGAAATTTGGTCTACCAAAAAATTTAAACGCTCTGCATTTTTTAGAGATGTTTCAATTTCTTTCTTAGTTGTAACTTCATTAGTAGCTTTTTTACCCTCATAGGAAAGCAAAATTCGTTCCAGTGGATGAATCACCAAGCTAAGAGGAGTACGAAGTTCATGAGCAATCCCATCAAATAGTTTCTGCTTCTCTTCATTCGCTTTTTGTTCTTGTTTATTCAGCCTTCGCCATTCAACCAAACGCTTAGATTGATAGATAAAGATGAATAAAAGAACAGATAATAGAACTCCTCCTAAAAGTAACTGGAACCAACTTTTTTCATATAGATAATGTGGCACTACCACTGTCATGGTTGCAGTAGCTGGCGTGCTATCATCGGAGCTAATGGATCGAACCTCGAAAGTATGTGTGCCAGGATTTAATTCTGAATAAATAGCTGCTTTTCTTGAACTATTATAAATCCAATCTTCATCAAGCCCATCTAAACGATATTCATAGTTGACTATTCTATTAGTATAATTAGGTAGTCCATAAAAAAAGGCTACTCTTCGCTCTCCCAGCTCCAAAGATAGGGTATCTATTCTAGCCGTATTTTGATATCTATTTTCAATATATACCCTATTAATGGTCAATTTATAAGGATTAGAAGGTATAGTATGATCAAGTTCATTATTGTCTATAAGAATAAGGCCATCTTGGTTGGCAAACCATAATCGTTCTTTTGAATCTTGAAATACGGCATTATTGGTCCCACCATTAAATTCTTGATTCGCTATGCCGTCATTTTGCCCAAACCATTGAAATTTTGGACGTATGCCATGGTCAAAAAAAAGATCTATTACCTCCCTCTTCATCCTCCCAAGCCCTCCATTACTAGAAACCCATATATATCCATATTTGTCGATTTTTAAGGTATGAGTATCATTATTTGGTAACCCATTTTTGGTTGTGAAGGATCGAACCTCGGTAATATTTTGCAGCGAGTCCAACAAAACCCTCCTGATGCCACGATTCCATCCTGCTAAATAGAGTGTATCCTCACTAGCTACTTCAATATATCTTATTTGAGTAATCTGCTCTTGGTTGGTTAATAGCTTTTTTATTTCCAGTTTACTGTCCAATAGCCATAACCCAGATTTTCGAGTTCCAATTATTATGCGATTGCGATCTAATTGAGCAATGGATCGTATCTGATCTTGATCCAAATCATTTTTGTGGATAATCATTGAAAATTCAGTCCAATCTTTAGTATAAATGAGGGCATCCACCCCAAAAATTATAGACCCCCAGTCTGTTTCTATAATCCCCCTGACCGTATATTCTCCAGCGATATCGTTGTATGAGTTCAATGGAAACCACCTATTCAATGTTTCATTAAATTCCCATAATCCAGATCTAATTGGACTAATGAGCCATCGGCCGGCTTTTGTCACGAAAGTAAATCCTAGAGTAGCTTTTGGCAGTCCTAATTCACTAGGTTTAATTATTCTGTTGAGTTGATTCTTTGATGAATCCAATTCCGTGATACCATATTCAGAACTAGCAATAATACGATTATTCAATTCAGCAATTGAATAGGAATTAAGAGTGCCACCTGGATAAATATAATTTTTTATTCTGTTTGAACGAATTTTGAATAACCCCATCCTTCCGGTTGAAACCCAAATAATGCCTTCTTCATCGATCAGAATAGAAGTTACGTCCGAAATGCCCTTCACCTCTTTGCCCCTCACATACAAAACACCTAAGGAATAATACACTGGGAAAATTAGTTCATTCCGTTTGTTAACGGCCACAATATCTAGACCACCTTTAAACACTTGTAGATTTGGATACACTGACTTTACTCTTATTTCTTTACTTAGATCAAAATCAATTTCCACTAAATCAGAACCAATAATAGCTTGAATACTCCACTCCGACTTGTACTGTACACGATCAACAAGGGATTCAATAAGCCTTAATCTAGGATTAGATGGGCTACTTAAATCAATCTGATACAAGTTTGAACCATCATGGGCAAGCAACTGCTGATCATTTATATAAAATAAGCTTGGATTATTTTTTAATGTATCTAAAAGTACATTACCAGCTACATCGAACCGTTTTACCAGGTCATCCCCAACCCATTCATAGAACGCCTTCTCTGTAAGTAAAAATGACCGATCGCCTACAGCATTAGTAAATAAATTAATGCATGCTTCATTATGTATTAACTGAAAAGTATTAGCATCTCCTTGTATATACTTATAGAATCCCCGATCATTTGCTAGTAATACATTTCCATTATTGGTTACATGAAAATCATCCTCACCTGAGGATGACCAATAATTCGGATAGGCATAATAATTCTCCCTATTAAACCGCAATAATTGTGACTCATTTTGGTTTATAGCCCAAATATTATCCCATTGATCCACAACGGGATTATGCAATTCTTGCCCTACAAAAACATTAAAATCTGAGGGATTAAACAGGGTAAATTCATCCCCATTATAACGAACTAATCCATTAATCGTCCCAATAAATAGGTGCCCATCTATTGACTGTGTTGCACCAATAACAGTGTTACTAGGTAAGCCTTCAGGCACTCCATACTGTTCAATACTAAACTCTGTATGATCAAAATCTATTATTCGTTGGCTAAATACTACTTGTCCCACAGCCAATGGACTACAGATAAATAAGACTCCCAAAACAACTAAAATAGTCATTTTCTGGTTGAACGTATGAAACGGTGTTGTTGACCAAGAATGTAGTAATGTAGGTGCGAACTGAACCATATGACATATTTATGATAATGCGATAATATTGTTTCATGATACTATATTTTACTTAGTAAAAAAATGTCTAATGCGGTTTAAACTACACTTATGCTATGTTTAGATCATGTATACTCTACAATTAGACAATAGATGCAACGCAAAAAAGGACGTGAGTTTCAACTCACGCCCTTCAAATGCAGCTTAACTATATGATAAGTCTCGCTATTTTGGAGTTTCTTACTCCATCAAACCCCATGGTTTGATTGCGAATGTAATTTAATTAGCCTCCCATGAAGCTTAACACGGCTTGGGGTCCCATGTTTGCCTGGGTCAGCGCCGCCGTTGCTGTTTGTTGTAGAATTTGCATTCTAATAACTTTGCTCTGTTCTTTAGCAAAATCTGTATCAATGATCCGACTTTTTGCCGCTTCATTGGATGATATGGATTCCGATAATGTTTCCTCTCTAACAGAAAGGGATGATTGCTGGATTCCAACATAATTCACTCGATCGCTCATCCTTTCAATGGCCGTATCAACGCTGGCTAAAAAAGAACGGAAATCAGCCCCATTTGGCACTGCATCTGGATTGGCAGAATCCCCTTCAAAAATAAGTTCTCCTTGACCACCATTAGCCGAAACATCAACCCGTATAGCGTCACCCACAAGCAAGGCACCAGCAGCATCCGGATCAACCCCGTTTGTGGTGTCACCAAGGGTTGCATCGGCGTATGTTACTGGAGGCCCAGCTACTTCAGTACCAAACAAATGAGTTACATCTACCGCAAGTAAGTCCGCTGTCAACAAATCTGTAGCTCGTTCTCCTACCTGAAAAGTCATTGAACTTCCGTCTAACAAATTATTACCCTGGAATACCGTTTGTGAGGCAATCTCATTGATGTCATTAGCTAATGCTTCAATTTGATCACTAATATAGCGGCGTTCTGTAGTTCCCATAGTATCATTAGCTGCTTGAGTAGCCAATGTTTTCATCTCGATAATATTATCCATTATCGTATCATAGCTGGCTTCTGCTATATCCAATACTGACTTCGCATCACCTACGTTTTGCAATGCCTGTTCTAGCCCTGCAATTCGTCCTTTTAGCCTGGTTGCAATGGAATACCCTGCAACATTATCTTCAGCTCTATTAATATTCAAGCCTGTTGAAAGGCGCATTTGACTCTCAGCCAAATCTCTGTTCACTTTGTTTAGTGATAACTGCGCATCAAGCGCCGATACATTTGTGTTAACTCTGTTTAAGTCTCCAAAACTAGCCATGATTAACCTTTTATTTTTATTAGTTTTTGCATTTGTTTTATTACTAGAATTATCGATGGCTTTTGCCTGTTCTTAAATTTTATTTGAAAAAAAATGCATTTTTTTTGCTTCATATAACTGTTTATTAATCCCTGACTAGGCAACGCTATTTTTTATTGATACAAACAGGAAATCTAACCATGTGATATAACCAGAATGATTCGTGTTTGGCACATATTTTTGATTAAAATTTACTTTCTCAATCAATCGACTCTCCAAGACGTACTCAGAACAATCCGGTACAAAAAAAAGACATGACTGTAATCAGCCATGCCTTTATATCTATTGTAATCTACCTTAAAGAAGCTTACTAAGTGAGTTACTTAGTATTACCCAAGGAACCCCAATACGGATTGTGGACCCATATTCGCCTGGGCTAAAGCCGCAGTTGAGGTTTGTTGCATGATTTGTAGCTTCACCGAACGGCTCTGCTCTTTGGCAAAGTCAGTATCGATAATTCTAGAACGTGCACCACTATTTGCTGATATTGCTTCGGAAAGGGTTTCTTCCCGTACCGATAATGAGGCTTGTTTAATACCGATGGCATTAACGTTGTCACTCATAGTATCAATCGCAGTATCAACATTATCTAAGAAAGAACGGAAATCAGCTGCGGTGGGCACATTACCAGCACCATCTGCAAAGCCTATCCCACCTTGACTAGAAGTGGTAGCGGCCGTAGCTGTAATAGCGGCACCAGCTGCAGCAGCTCCCCCAGCGGTAGTATTAGCACCTAAATTACCTGCTGAAAATAACGAACCAATATTTATCGCATTTATTTCTGCCGTTAAGGTATCTGTAGCTCTTTCCCCCACCATAAAGACCATTGATTTGGTCCCTGCATTGTCTGCATCACCATTGAGAAGCGCTACCCCTTGGAATACTGTTTGATCAGCAATAGCGTTAATGTCAGTGGCCAATGCTTCAATTTGGTCACCTATATAGTCCCGCTCAGTTTCACCCAATGTATCAGAACTCGCCTGAGTAGCAAGGGTTTTCATCTCAATTAGGTTGTCCATAACGCTATCGAAACTTGCTTCAGCAATATCGAGTACCGATTTGGCGTCCCCTACATTCGTCAATGCTTGTTCTAAGCCTGCAATTCTACTTTTTAGCTTGGTAGCAATTGAGTAGCCTGCTGCATTATCTTCAGCACTGTTAATCTTTAGTCCCGTTGACATTCGTAAGCGGCTATCGCTCAAGTCACGGTTTATTTTGTTTAATGATAGTTGTGCATCCAACGCTCCCACGTTGGTATTCACTCTATTCAAATCTCCAAAAGCAGCCATATTTAATCCTGTTTTTAGTTGAGTTTATTGTTGTTACTAGTGTTTGTTAGTACACATTATCGTAACCAATAGGGCCGACTTAAAAAAAGAATTAAATTTTTTTGTTAACACGACTGATCCAAGACACCATCGCATGGGTGTTCTCTGAGGACATCTTCTTTTTTAGATATCTATGGGGCTAAATCCAGGAGAAAATGGATCTGTTTCTTTTTTTTGCCATTGCCGAAGCATTTCAGTGAACGCTTTTTCTAAAGACTTCGAAAAACCCTTCGAATCACAGACACTAGAGTGCAACAGCTTATGCCTAAGAGACGTCCTGTAGTTCAATAAACGTTGTTTATCCAATGCCAATAAGACGATTTTATCTTTATAGTCGGTCCAATTTTTAGCAATTAACTCCGGTACGCCGGCATGGTGGAGGTGGGTTGCCGCATGCCTTCCAGCAAAGGTATACCCTGGATAGGTCACTACTGGAACTCCCATCATTAACGCTTCAATGGTACTTAGCCCACCCGAATAAGGCCAAGGGTCCAACGCTATATCGACTCTGTTATAAGTATCCAACAAAACCTTATGCTCAGAAGCTCCTTGTATTTCAACTCTCTTAATATCTACACCAAAAGAGGAAATCTTGTCTTTAATCCGTGTTACAAAATCAACGGAATCATACGCTTTTCCTTTTAGTAACAACCGAGCGCTGGGCAATTGTTTTAACAAATTAGCCCAATGATGAAGTAGCACCTCGTTTATTTTAACAGGGTTGTTAAAACATCCCAAGGTTAGGTATCCATTTTTTTCCAAAGGCAGTCCTTTAATTGGGGGTAGGTATTCCGGTGGGCTATATGACACATAATCATGGGGTAAACGTACCAGCTTCTCAGTATACCATGAGTCGGCTCCTTCAGGGGTTTGAACAGAATCACTAATTAAAAAATCCATATCAGATAATCCCGAGGTATTGAACAAGCCTCCCACCCATTTTACATGCACTCTTGCAGGACGTTTAGTAATAACCTTCAATTTATTATCTGCCGCATGCCCTGAAAGTTCAACTAAGATGTCAATATCATCCCGTCTTATTCGTTCAGCAATAGCATCATCCGTCCAACCAATAACAGAAGTCCAACTGGTTGATGTATCCTGTAACCTCTTTGACAACGCATCTCGATGTGGATGTGTCGTGTAAAAATGTAGTTCAAACCGCCGTTTGTCGATTGACTCAAGAGGCCCCGTAATCATCCAGCCAACTGGATGCTGGCGAAACCCCCCCGAAATGAATCCCACCTTAATTTTTTCACCGATAGCCCAGTTTTTCAGATTAGGCTTGGCGATTGGTTGAAGTTTATGCAACGATTCCCATTTCAGATGGGCCTCATATATTTCTTTTTTGGTCTTCTCTGGGTTGTAATGCATTCCCATTAAATAATTTGAAAATAACTGGGCATGAGGTAGTTGATTCAAAGCTGTTTTATACTGCTCTTCTGATTCATTGAATCGTCCGATTTCTAGTAGGCATAACCCCAGATTCATTCTAACTAAGGGCAGATTTGGGTTTTCATGAAGAATTTGATGACACAATATAATGGACTTATCATAATTCCCTTGGTCTTTGTAACAGAGAGCAATTCCCATTTTAGACTCTATATGATCGGGCTGGATAGCCAGGTTCTCCTCAAATGCTTGCATTGACTGATCAAATCGTCTGAGTCCCCGTAATACTTCTGCCTTATCTACTCGGGCTTTGATATAGTCGGATTTCATAGCTAAGGTGATATCAAAAAACTCTAGAGCTTTTTCAAAACTGCCTTGCTGCTCGTAGACTTTGGCAACTTTATACGCTATCTCTTCATTACGTGGTTCTATAGCGTTTGCTTTTCCAAAGCATTGTAAAGCAGTATCTGGTTTTCCCAAAGCTATTTGTACATCACCCCGAAGAATCCAGTATTTTACATCCCCTTCTGAGTTTAATCGCAATGCATCTAAAATGAGTTCAGCTTTACTAAAAAGTCCTAGATGGAAATAACACAATCCAATCAAATACCCTGTCTTCTGCTTTTGATCTAGCTTATGATAATGTGATAAGGCATTGCTTAGATACCCTATCGCCTCTTTATAGGAACCTTCCATAATCCAGGATAAACCGATCATGTAATCTATTTCAGCACCCTGTTGACCAAAGGCCTCTAATCGCACTTTTTCTAATAGCTTACGTGCCTTTTTGGGGCCTTCTAACTGTGTTCCTGTATACTGTGTTGCGCTATTCTGAA
>JAGYJQ010000017.1 GCA_018401935.1 Balneolaceae bacterium | reverse complement strand
CAGCAGCTGTTGCTTCAGTAGTGCTATTGTCAAATTCAACAACTACTTTAGAGTTAGCAGCTACAGTTGGTGTTGCAGTTGACGCACTATATGCGGCAGATCCAAAAATAATAGTTGCAGATGAAGTTGAAGTTGTAGAAGATGTACCAATCGCAACGGCAGCTCTTCTATCTAAAACGCCTGTTGAAACAGTTGCATTTGGAAGACTTGCTGCTGCAACTCTTGTTAGGAATGTTGATGCAGTTTCAGAAGACAATTTTTCTGAAACAGTAACCGAAGATCCGTTAGCAGTTAATATAATATCACTGTTAACACCTGAGTCTGAATCTAATATTGTCAAAGCTTCTGCGTAAGAATCTTTTACTGTAACGTCTGAAGTAGCAGGTGTAATATGAACAATTTCTAGTTTAGCATTAGCCGTTAATCCTTTTCCATTTGCAACAGTATAAGTAAATGGTCCAGATTGTGAATCATCTGTGTCAATGTAAGTTTCTACATTATCAAATGCAGCATAAACTGAACTACCAGCAGTTGTAGCTTTTCCAGCGGCAACTCCTAAATATGTTTTCAATGTCTTAATTCCTGAAGTAGATACAATTGATCCTGTTCCACCAGCAGCTATAACAGCAGCAGTAGCTCCAGCAGTATCTTTTTCAACAGAAGTAGCAGACAAGTTGTTGTTTGAAACATCAACAGTTATAACTGTACCAATTCCAACTCCTGCCATCTTTGCAAAACTAACTGTTTCTAAAGAAGTGTTACCAGTTATAACAAATGTGTCAGCATTAACTAATGAATCAACAGTTAAAGATGATAATTCAGTGTTATTTGTAATAGTTAAGCTAGCTTCATCTAAAGTAGATGGTGAGCCTGTGTGGCCTAATACAAGAGTTTCAAGAGAAGTTGCTCCAGATACTGTCACATCGTTTATTGTACCAGTAACATCTACATCTGTTAAAGATGTGTTTCCTGATAAAATTAAGTCATTAAGTTTCCCTTTAACTGTTAAATTAGTTAAACCAGTTGCACCAGTTAAATTTAATGTTGGGTGACCGGCACTTGTTGTGTCTGCAGCTTCAGCTACACCACCAAATATTAAAGTATCTAATGAAGTAGATGTTGAGGTATAATCTCTCTCATAAACTTCTAAGTGTAGATACTCTGCTTTTGCAAAACTATCTCCAGCATTACCTTCATATTTAGCTAAAACTACTTTTTCAGTAGAATCTGCGTCAATTTGACCTTCAGTAAATTCAGGAAGAATTACTTCTTTAGCTCCACTTATTGTTAAGTGAATTGCGTTTTTAACACCAGCTGCAGTTTTAGATGTTATTTTACCTAAATCTAAAGCAAAATCTAATTTACCAGCTAACGTTAAACTTGCATTCGCATAGTTTGCTAACTCAGTTAATGTAATTGCAGTAGCTTTAGAAAAAGAAATTGTATTCGCTGCAGATGCAGTAGCAAAGCTTGTTACTTTAGAAAGCTTTGGAAACGCAACAGATGTAACATAATTCTTGTGTGTATCTTCTAAAACAATTGCTCCAGCATTTTGTAATTCTGGGAAGTTAATAGCTCCTGATACATCTACATTTAAACCACCAACAGAAGTTAGGTTGTTAAATACAGCTTGAGTAGAACCATTCACATCCATGGTATAAGTAATACTACCTGTTACAGTAACCATTACGTCTACTACAGCTTGCAAGTCCTCAGCATCCATGCTAGAAGATTGTGTGATTGTCACACCTCCGTTAATGATAGCTAACTTCCCACCTAAACTCTTAGCAACATCTAAAGTAGCTTGAGAGTTAATTGTAAGATCGTTAGAATAAACATTGTTAGAAGCCAATAATTCTGTTAAATCTGACTGAGCAGCAGTTAACGCAGTTTGCAAAGCAGCAACTTCTGCAGCTGTTGCAGCATTAGCTATATTAGTTTCTAAAGTAGTTAATCTAGTAGCTAA
The DNA here is from genome assembly GCA_018401935.1 of Balneolaceae bacterium. Taxonomy (GTDB): domain Bacteria; phylum Bacteroidota; class Rhodothermia; order Balneolales; family Balneolaceae; genus UBA1275. The sequence continues at coordinate 29,543 of JAGYJQ010000017.1, read as the reverse complement.
AGCTTCTAGTGCGGTAGTTAATGCAGCTTGTCCGGATTCTAGACCAGAATCCTTCAAAAGTTTTTTTATAAAATTTATATTCTAAATATTATGTTGATTTATAATAAATTATAGATTTTTTACTTAAAATATTTTTCAATAGATTAAGGGTATAATATTTATAACTACACTACATAAATTATATAATGATAAGTTCAAGGGACAAACACTCATTAAGATCAAATTGTCTTAATGGTATATCCCTGTAACAAAAAGTGATTAAAAGTAAATTTTCAAACCGACCAGTTATAAATATAGTTTATACTTTATTATATATAACATAAAAAACAGCTACCGATGGATTCGTTTCCGATTAAGGGTTATCCAACTCATAAAGAATATTTTAAAAGAAAAACTTTCAAATAATAAATAAAAATGTAAATTTGAATATTAATGGGTGTTACAACCTGATTTTGATTTTTTATACAGCGAAACTACTGTTTCTTTAGCCGATGGTTAAAAGCCAATGGTCTATAGATATGATATATTTCGTCGAAAAAGTGAAAACGACCAATGGTTTGTTTCACACTTTTGCACGGTATTGATGTTTCCAAATCGCATTGTACACGCTTTAATAAACGACTATGAATCAAAAACGTATTACTAATCAAATTTTAGAACAAACGAATTACACTTTAAATTCAACACTTAATTACTTATTTAACATTTCAAACATGAAAAAACTATTTTCTTACTTATTAATTTCGTCCATGGTGGTTTTGTCATCATGTACTAACTACGATGATCAATTCGATGATCTTAACACACAGATTAATACTTTGAAGTCTCAAATTGAAGGATTTTCTTCTTTATCTTCAGGTTTAACTGCATTACAAGGAACTGTATCTTCTTTACAGACAGCTATTGCTAACATTCCTGTAACTCCTGCAACTGACGTATCTGGTCTAGAGGCGTCGCAAGCTGCATTAGAAGCAGGTCTATCTGATCTTGCTGCTGCGGTTGCTGCATTGAAAGCAGATTTAGCAGCTGCTGATACCTCAGATGAAGTTGCTGCTTTGACTTCAGCTTTAGCAGATGTGCAAGCGGATTTAAATGAGTTGTTGGCTTCTAATAACGTATATTCAACAGATCTTGTGATTAATAGCGCCGCAACTTTAGAGTTTGCTCAAAACTTAGGTGATAAGCTCACAATTGTAAATGCTAACGTTACTATAGATGTTGATTCAACTATGGATATTGCTGCGGTTCAAGAAGTAACAAACAAATTTGTAACTATTGTTAAAGATTTAAACTACTATGCAGCTTCTTCAACAGTTGGAGCTGTTACTTTTGATAATTTGACAAGTGCTGGTGATATAGCAATTGCTCAAGCTGGTTCTTATGTGTTCCCTAAATTACAAAATGCAACTGATATTTACTTAGGATCTAACTATTCTTCTAAAGTTGCTATTGTTGATTTGAGAAGTCTTGCAAAAGTTACTTCTTTAAATACTTCAACTATTTTAGCAGCTGATGTTGCAGGTACAACTCCTACTACTAACACTGCTAATACTGTATCTTTTTCTCAGGCTACTGAAATTCATTTAACTTCTGTTCCTTATTACGGAGCAAACTTAACTATTTTAGGAAAAGCTGGTTCTGTGTTAGATATGACTGCTTTTGCATCTGTTGATGCTGATGGAGATGAGGTTAATTACTCTTTAAACATTACTGGTCCTGCTTCTGTTTCTTTAACTAAGTTTACAAAAGGAGCTGCTTCATTTACTGACGTTGCTACTGTTTCTTTGAAAAGTCACAGAGGAAATGTTACTTTAGATGGTGTAACATCTTTTACATCTGACAAACTAGTTGGAACTCTATCTTTAAGTAGTACAAACGATTTAGAGGTTATTAATGTTACTGGAGCATTAGATGATGATTCAACTCTAACAACAGCTGATACTACATACCCATCTGTTGATCTTTCTAGTCAAACAGCTTTAACTTCTGCAACTTTAGCTGGAGGTTTTGTTACTGTTAACTTAACAGGCGCAAGTAATTTAACTGATATTACAAATACTGCTCAAATTTCTACTTTAACTTTAAGCGGGAATAATGATTTAACCGAAGCTACAATTGGAGGAAAAATTAATTCGTTAACTATCACAGGAGCTGATGATTTATTATCTCTTGAATTGACACATACTACTTTTACTTCAACTACACTTAAATCGGGATCTTTAGTTGTTACTAACAACCCTAAGCTTGAGTCTTTAACTTCTTCTGCAGATAAATTATCTACTTTAACAGTTACAGGTAACGGAGCTTTAACTACTATTGATTTTACCGGATTAGAAACTATTGGTGGTGATACTACTGCTACTGTGACTATTGGTGGCGCTGCAGCTGGTAATGCTTTAAATGCAACAAAAATTGTTGACACTTATAATGCTACTGTTACAACTCAAGCTTCTAATACTGGAGCATTTACATCTACATCTGGAATGAGTACTTTAAAAACTTATTTAGCCGCTGCTGCTGCTGCTCCAAGCGTAACAGGTGTTAAAGCTTTCTTTGATACAGCTGATTTACATATTGCTGAGGCTTCTACTTCTGCATCTAATGTAGAACAAAACAGTTTAAAAATCACAACTGCTGGTGATGTAGCAGAATTAACTGTTGTTAATGTAACTAAGGATGTTTCAACTACTACAGGAACAACTGTAAGAGAAAGATTATCTGTAGTTTATGATTTAAATAGAAATGCTCTTTACCAGCCTTTAGCTGTTGGAACAGGAGAAGGAATTTCAATCACTGCTTTAGGAGTAACAAATTATTTCGTTGGTAATGATGAAATCTCAACTGTTTCACAATTAGTTGACGCTATTGATGGGTCAACTGCTTGGGGGTCTGGTGTAACTGTTACTGCTGCTTTAGATGCATATTCTAAATCTTACAACAAGATTTCTTATACTACTTCTGCTGGAAGTGCTGCAACAACTCAATCAACTGGTACTATCTACTGGTCTTATGGAGCTACTACCACTGGTACTGCTGATATAGGTACAGGTTCAAGTACTGCTCAAATTGCAACGGCAATTGCAGCCGCATTATCTACTGCTTCTGATTATTACAACGCTTCTGCTTCTGGTGATGCGGTTGTTGTATCTAGATTAGTGACCAATACTCAGAATGTTGATTTAGGTGTTGGAGTTACTTTCCAAGATTTAGCAATTACTGAATTAGGTTCTACTACTGTACAATGGTCAACTAACGCATCCAACGCTGCTGGCCAAGATTCTGATTATTTCTTATCTGTCGCTACTACTGATGTTAATGGTTTAAGAGTTACAGTTCAGAACAATTCTACATCTGTTGCATTAGCTAATACTGATACTGTATTCCACGTAGGAACTGCTGCTGGAATTGATTTATCTTCTAGAGCTCTATTAGAATCTTCAACTAACATGGTTGGTAGTTTATCCTATGTTGCTGGATTCAGTGATGTTGATACAGCTGTAACTACTGTAACTGAAGGTTCTGAAACAAATAGAACACACTGGTTATAATAAATAAATAATATTTAATTTAAAAACCCTCTCGTTTGAGAGGGTTTTTTTATATTTATTTTATGGATTATAAGAAATTTATCACACCATCGGTTTTTTTACTACTACTAGGATTTACGGGTTTTAATAATTATAATGGCGCGTTAGATAAAGTTGGTTTTCAATGGTTGTATCTATCGGTTTTAAATATTTTTATTGTTCTATATTTTCTTTACGATAATAGTAAAATAAATCTTAAGCCTATATTTAAAATTCCCGTAGTTTATCTTTTTTCTTCTTTCTTAGTTTGGTCACTTATTTCTTTTTCATATGCTTTTAACATAACTGAGTCATTATTAGTTTTTTCTAGGTGGTTTTTAGTTTTTATTTCAATAATTAACGTGACACTCCTTTTTTCACTTACAGACTTTAGGAATGATTTATTTTTAATTATCTTGATAGTAGTTCTATTAGGTGAGCTTTATTTTAGTGGAAGTACATTTATTGACATAATCAGTATCACAAATTATGATTTTTCCTATGCAAATCTTTTAAAGGGTGTTACAGGTAATAAAAATATAACTGCATCAGTTTTATGTTTTAAGCTCCCCCTACTTTTTTATTCTTTCAAACGTTTTAAAAATTTCTTTTTAAGAGCATTTATTTTCTGTGTTACTATATTTAACTTTCTGTTGTTATATGCTATAAGTAGTAGGGCAATGATAATTGCAATATTTTCAATTTTTCTTTTACTATCTATATATCTAATTCTTTCTTATTTCAAATCCATACATTCATCCAAAGAATTAAAAATTATATTCTTCTCTACTTTTTTCCCTTTAATAGTTAGTATATCTATATTTCAAGCAGTATTACCTCAAAATCAAAATATTAATTTAATTTCAAGAGTGTCTACAATTAATACTGAAGACACCTCAACAAATTCTAGGCTTAGATTTTATAATCACGCTTTAACACAATTATTTAACAATCCTATAATTGGTGTTGGAATTGGCAATTGGAAATTTGAATCTCAGCGTTACGATCAAAAATTTATTTCAGGTTATACAGTGCCATATCATGTGCACAACGATTTTCTTGAAATTGCAACTGAATTAGGATCACCAGGCTTGCTATTATATTTTTCTGTTCTTCTTTCTTTTTTACATGTACTTTACAAGAGTTACAAGATAGATCCTAAAAATTCATTTTTTTATTTTTGTCTATTTCTTTGTTCTACTGTATATTTTATTGACTCAAATTTAAATTTTCCTTATGCCAGAGTTATAAATCAAGTATTATTTATTTTTTTAATTTCAGTTGTGCTTTCAAACTACATTAAATTAAAAACTAAATAATGAAGAATATATATTTCATAGTTTCATTACTATTTTTAGTATTTATTTCCTACGTATCTTATTTAAATTATTCTTCATTGAGGTTGCAAACACATCTTTTAAAAGAATTCAATGAGAATAAATATACAGACGCTACTCTTCAAAAGGTTTTAAACTCCAAGGTGATCATACCTAACATTTCTGTAACTACAATGCCACTGAATGTTATGTTTGCAAGATATTATCATGTTGCTGGTCAACATAATAAGGCACTTGAAATGCTCGATAAGCCAATTAATGACAACCCATACTTATACACTAAGGAAACTTTAAAAGCTACTATTTATAATTATTTGGATGTAAGGGATAGCGCTGAGTTCTATGCAAAAAAAGCTTTTTTTAACTTACCTGGAAATGCCGTTAATTTTGAGCTTACAATGAAGTCGCTAGTTAAAAAGCGTGATATAAATTTAATTAAAAGTGCTTTTGATAGTGTCACTAAAAAAAGTGAAGTACAGTTTTGGCAAATTTATTTTGGAACCATTTTAAACCTTGATTACAAAAAAGATAGTACAATTATTAACCAAGCGATAAAAGCCAAAAAATTATTTTCAAATAATAAAGAGCTAAGTGTTTTAGCAGACTTCATTTTGTTCGGACCACAGGCGATTAAAGAATCTATTGACATTAATAAAAAAGCTGATAGTGCTTTTGCTAAATCAGACTTTAAATTAGCTTCTTCTCTATATATAAAAGCGTCTCAATTAAATCCAAGCAACTATACTTTTTTTGAGAACGCAGGGGTGTCTTTATATCAATCAGAAGAGTATGAGCAAGCGCTGCCTTACTTAAAACAGGTTGTAGATTCTTTAAATCCCAAAACAGGTAAATCAGAATATTTATTGGGAATGAATTTAGTGAGAATTGGACGAAGACAAGAAGCATGTTATTATTTTCTTAAGTCTACTAAATTTAATTTTAAACCTGCATTTGCAGAGCTATCAAAAAATTGTAAATAATTTTCAATTTCAAATAATATTAAGTACTTTTATTACTTGAAATTAAGTAAGGTAAATAATAAGTAAGTGCTAGGTGAATTGATAACCTCAAAAACAAGATTGCGCCTGTTGATCAAATTTTTTGTATCACAGGCCAATCGGGGTTATTTAAATGGTCTAGCCACGGAGATGGGCGAATCTACAAACGCCATCCGTAAGGAACTTAATCACCTACACGACGCGGGTTACCTTCAAAAAGAAAAATCCAATAATAAAATACAATATAAAGCCAATACAAAGCACCCAATGTTCTCTGTATTGCAAAAGGTAATACTTAAACATCTGGGACTAGAAGACGCCGTAGAGATCGTTTTAGAGCGAATGGGAGACGTTGAGCAGATCATTCTCATTGGTAATTACGCCAAAGGTATTGATAGTGGTAAAATAGAAATTATCATAGTAGGCCAGGATTTAAACACTTCGTACGTTAAAAACCTAGAAGAGAAGCTTGAAAAGCTTATCTCTAGAAAGGTAGCTTTCTTTTTATCGGCTAGTCACTCGCTAAGCGCCGATGAACTTATTTTATTCAATAAAAATGAGTAAAAGCGCCTTAAATTATAATAGTCACCTACCAGCAGTAGTAAACATCATTAATAATCTTTTTTAATTTGAAAAAACAAAAAGCCATCATCGTTTCAGGATACTTTAACCCCATCCACAAAGGGCATCTAGAGTATTTTAATAATGCTAAGGCTTTGGCCGATCAGCTTTTTGTGATAGTAAATAACGACCATCAAAGGGGGTTAAAGGGAAGTAGAGAGTTTCAAGATGAGAAAGAGCGCATGATTATCGTTTCTAATATTAAAGCTGTGGATAAGGCTATTCTGTCTATTGATACCGATAGAACTGTTTGCTACACCATTAAAATGATCGCTGAGCAGTTTGGAGAAGAGTTTGAACTTGGATTTGCTAATGGAGGAGATCAAAATAATGATACCATTCCAGAGAGGGCAGTTTGTGAAGAAATGAATGTAGCACTCATAGACGGGCTTGGGGATAAAATACAGTCGTCTAGTTGGCTGCTTAAGAAATTATAGTATGAAAGGAATTATTCTTGCAGGAGGTACAGGCTCTAGACTTTTTCCAGCAACTATAGCTGTAAGTAAGCAGTTATTGCCTGTTTACGACAAGCCAATGATTTATTACCCGCTCTCGGTATTAATGCTTGCAGGGATTAGAGAAATTCTTTTTATTACCACACCTCATGATAAGGCGTCCTTTGTTAAATTATTAGGTGATGGCACAGATCTGGGTTGCTCTTTTAGTTATGAAGTGCAAGAAAGCCCGAATGGATTAGCTGAGGCATTTATCATTGGAGAAAAATTTATAGGTCAGGATTCAGTGGCCTTAATTTTAGGAGATAATATCTTATATGGAAGTGGTTTAGGAACACTTTTAAGAAATAAAATATCTGAAAATAAGCCCACTATTTTTGCTTTAGAAGTTCAAGACCCAGAGAGATATGGCGTTGTAGAGTTTAATAAAGATGGTAAAGCAATTAGCATTGAAGAAAAACCCTCAAATCCAAAATCCAAATTTGCTGTACCAGGTATTTACTTTTATCCAAACGATGTTATAAGTATAGCTAAAAAAGTAAAACCATCTAGTAGAGGAGAAATAGAAATCACTAGTATTAACAATCACTATCTTAATTCAAAAGAATTGCAAGTAGTTCAATTTCCAAGAGGGACTACTTGGCTTGATACTGGAACTCCAGATAGTTTAGCAGATGCTAATGAGTTTGTTAAAGTTATTGAAAGAAGAACTAGTAGAAAAGTAGCTTGCATAGAGGAAATAGCATTTTTAAGGGGTTATATCAATAAATTTCAAATAGAAATTTTACAAAAGAAATATGGCAATAGCGATTATGCTGATTATTTGAAGAATTTATGAAAAAAAGAATTTTGTTTTTTATAGGTACCCGCCCTGAGGCAATAAAAATAGCTCCAGTAATTAAAGAGTTTAAAAGAAACGAAAACCAATATGAAGTATTAGTTTGTAACACTGGGCAACATCTTGATTTAATTCAATCAGTCATCAAATTTTTCGATTTAAAGATCGACTTTGATCTAAAAATAATGACTGAAAATCAAGATTTATTTTCACTCTCTTCAAATTTATTATTAAAAGCTGGTAAAATACTTGAAGAGGTTACTCCGGATCTAGTTTTTGTACATGGAGATACAAGCACTAGTTTTATTTGCGCTTTAGCTGCCAAATATTTAAAAATTAAAGTTGGTCATATTGAAGCAGGTCTTAGAACCTTTAATCAATATTCTCCTTTTCCAGAGGAAATAAATAGAACTTTAACCGGGCAGTTAGCGGATCTTCATTTAGCGCCTACTACAAGATCAAAGGAGAATCTAATTCGAGAAGGAGTTAATGAAAAATCTATTAAAATTACTGGAAATACAGTTATAGATGCTTTGTTAGAGGGTAAAAATATTATTAAGAAAAAAGGATACGACCTAAAATATAGTTACGACTATATTCTGTTTACTGGCCATAGGCGAGAAAATTTTGGAGATGGTTTTGTTAAAATATTTGAAGCATTAAATGAAATTTGTCTTCAAAATCCCACAATTAATATAATCTACCCTGTACATCCAAACCCGAATGTAAAAAATTTAGCTGACAAATCTTTTTCAGATAAAAGTAAGATTTATTTAATACCACCTCAAGGGTATGGAGAATTCATTTGGTTAATGAGTCATGCAAAAATTATAATTACAGACAGTGGTGGTATTCAAGAGGAAGCTCCCTCGTTAGGAAAACCAGTGCTGGTTACAAGGGATACTACAGAAAGACCTGAGGCAGTTGAAAGTGGCACAGTAATATTAGTAGGTAGTAATAAAAATAAAATAGTTAGTACTGTCAATAAGCTACTGAACGACAATATTTTTTATTCAGAAATGTCTAATAAAATAAATCCTTATGGTGATGGAAATGCATCAGAAAGAATTCTAGAATTTATAAATGAAAACCTGTGAAAAATATTCTTGTAATATCATATATGTCAAATATACCAGGGAGCTGTCAAGCAGAGTGGGTAGATGATAGGATTTATGAATTTTTGAATAAAAGATGGCAAATAAGCGTTGTTTCAGGCTCACATTGTTTTAAATACCCCAGTTCCATAAAGCATATTAGAGTTCCTTCGATTCTGCCATATGAAGCTAAACATGAGTACAATGAGATAAAATCTATGAGGATAGATACTAATCGAAAGTTTTTGATTTTCTATTTGAAAATAATGGCTATTATTTCGAATGGTCTAAAATTTTTAAAATTCAATATTTTAAAGGGTGAAAGTCGATTCTTTTGGGTATTACCATCATTATTAGCAGCCTTAAGGCTTTGTATTACAAATAAGTATGATTTTATTTATACCACAGGGGGCCCTATTAGCTCACATTTATCAGGAATTTTAATTGGAAAAATATTTAGAATTAAGGTTTTGTCTGAGCTACAAGACCCCCTAACTGGAGATGATATAGGTAGAAATAAATTTTCTAGGTATGCACTTTCTAGAATCGAATACTTTATAATAGCGAATGCAACTAAAGTTATATATGCAACTAAAAATGCAAAAAAAAGTGCTCAATTAAAGTATTTTAAACACTCAAAAAAAATTGATTATATATACCCTGGATCTAAAAATATTGCCTCACCGATTATAAACAATTCAAATAATATAAATATTAGCTATATAGGCTCTCTTTATCAAACTCGAAATTTAGATACTTTTTTATTAGCCTTTGAAAAAATTTCTAGTGAAAATATTATCCTAAATCTTTACGGATGGATTGCAGATGATATTTTAGAGAGAATTAATTCCAAGAAATTAAAAAACATTAAAATTCATGGTATGGTTCCAAGAGAAAAGGCTTTTGACGCAATGAATGATGCTGATATTTTATTACTAGTTCAGCATACAGATTCAAGAAGCAAAATGACAATACCATTTAAAATATATGACTATATGAATTCTAATAAATTAATCTTAGGATTAATTTATAAAAATGAAGAAATCAAAGATCTATTAGAAAATCATGGGCATTTAGCCGCCCAAGCAGATGATATAGTTGCTGTTGAAGAAAAATTAAATTCTTCAATACAAATTATCGAAAATAATGAGAAATCAGTATTAAATTGTGATTTGACTCCTGATAAAGCCGTTAACAAAATGATAAAAATCATAGAAAATGTTTAACTTTATTAGGATACTTGATAAAAAAAGGAAAAAAAAGTTTTACTTAATGACCATTTTTTTATTAATGGGGATGCTTTTGGATCTCTGTAGTTTAGCAACTCTTATCCCATTAATTGAATTAATTTTAGGTAATAATTCAAACTTCTTAACTGAGCAGGTTTTATTGTTGTCAAATTCTTATTTCCGAGGTAGTGCTTTATTCCCTTTTTCTGTTTTTGTTATTTTAATTTTTACAGTAAAAACAATATATTCAATTTATTTAACGTATCGGCAGAATAGATTTATTTCAAATCTTATTAGGGATACTTCTAACAAATTATTTTCATATCATTTACAACAGGACTATAATTACCATATACAGAATAATTCAGCGGAGATAATTCGAAGCTTGAATACAGACCTTTATTCTTTTGCTACTTATTTGAGAGCTACACTATCTTTATTTACAGAAATAGGTTTTGTGTCTTCAACTCTATTGTTCTTAGTAATAATAAATCCATTGACTTCAATGGGAGTTATTATATTTTTTTCAATATTAATTCTAATATATTATGGAAGTTTTAAATATAAATTAAATGAGCTAGGAGAAAAAAAACAAAAAGTAGGATTGTTATACAATAAAATTGTTTTAGAGTCAGTAACCAGTATCAAGGAGATTAAAGTAAATGAAAAGGAGTCATTTTTTGAGAAAATACATTCTAATTTATCAACTAAGTTGTGGGATATAGACACAACTCATAATACATTAATGCAAACTCCAAGATATGTCTTAGAGTTCATGTCGATTTTATCAATATTTATTTTACTTTTTTTTGTTTTTTTAAGTGATACAGATGAAAGTGAAGTTTTTTCGTTTTTGGGAGTTTTTATTGTTTCTATTTTTAAGTTAATTCCATCGGCAAACAAAATTTTGAGCAGTCTTCAGAGTTTAAAATTTACTGACCCAGCTTTAAGGTTAATAAATGTTAAACTTAAATTTAGAACAAAAAAATTCCAAAATCTATTTATTGAAAAATTTGATAGACTAGAACTTAAAAACGTTGGATTTAGTTATAGTCAAAACTCAGTAATTTTAAATGATATCAATTTAATAATTAAAAAGGGAGAGTTTGTTGGCATAAAGGGTGAAAGTGGTTCAGGCAAGACAACATTAATAGATATAATTTTAGGTCTACAACTTCCAAAAAAAGGAAAGCTTTTAATTAATGGAAAAGTCGAAACAACTTTTAAAAAGGGATATGTCCCTCAAAACACAAGTGTCTTAGATATTTCAATTAGAGATAATGTTGCGTTTGGTATTGAGAGAGAAAAACAAGATTCGGAAAAAATAATAATGTCACTTAGGAAAGCTGAGATATTAAGTTTTTTTAATGGTAAGGAAGAGAGTATTGATTTTATCGCAGGAGAAAATGGCTCCAAACTATCTGGAGGTCAAAAACAGCGAATAGGCCTAGCAAGGGCATTATATTTAGATCCTGATGTATTGTTATTAGACGAACCTACAAGCGCATTGGATGGTGAAACAGAAAAAGCCATATTAAAGACGTTACAAAAACTATCAGGAGAAATGACTATTATTATAATATCACACAACGAATCCCTTCTTAAAGGGTGCCAAAAGATTTATAAACTTGAAAATAAAAATTTAGTTTTATGTTAAGTCGTGATCAAGATTTTAAAAAAGAATTTTATTATTTTTTAGACAAATTAAAAAGAAAGGAAAACTTTAATCTTTTAAGATTTTCTGACGGAGAGTTATTCATGCTTCAGAAAAAAGAAATTATTCTAGGGAGTTTTTTAATCAAAATTGGAAATCGTTTCAAAGGTTTCAAAAAATTCCCTAAATATGACCATAAAACATTTAACCCAAAAAAGCATAATGATTTTTTAAAGAAATTAATTGAAAGCTTTACATATAAAAGTAAAGAATACTATGTAGGAATAAATTGTAAATGTTGTGTTGGGAATAAAGATCATTTATTTCAATTTTCTAATTTCCTAAAGAAAGATCATGATAATCTTACATTTTCTAATGTGTTATTAAATGCAAACTATCCGCTTTTTAGAGATGAATTTTACCCTATTATTAGAGAGCGTGGAGCAAATGTTATCTGTAATATTAATGCCGATTTAACGAATTTGGATTGGGTGAAAAAAAGTTTTAGAATTGAAAATGATTCATTTTCGGACCTTACCCCTATAGAAATTATTAAGGATTATATATCTACGAATAATATTAGAAACGAAGTGTTTTTATTTTCGGCATCGTCTTTTTCCAACGTAGCTCAATATGAATTAGCAAAATCATTTCCAAATAACACATATATTGATATTGGTACAACTTTATCAGAGGAATTTAAAATTCCCGCATCTAGAGAGTACTTGGATAATTACAATAAAGGAAAAATTAGTGAACTAAAATATTGCATCTGGTAATTTGCCATTTTAAATAATTGACCTTATGAAAATATCTTTTTTAACAGATAATCCAAATAGTTGGATAATAGAATATTTGAATTTATTTATGGCATCTTTAGAATCTCATAATGTTAATCATTATTTTAATCATAAAGATATAAATGATCATGGAGATATATTATTTATACTAAGCTGCGAAGAAATAGTAAAAGAGGAAGTTTTAAAATTTCATAAAAAAAACATTGTTATCCACCCAAGTAAGTTGCCTAAAGGTAAAGGATGGTCCCCAATCTCATGGCAAGTATTAGAAGGATTAAATATCATACCAATTACACTTTTTGAAGCAGTTGATAAAGTAGACTCTGGTGATATCTATCTGCAAGATGAAATTGTGCTTGAAGGGCATGAATTAAATAATGAAATAAAACATAAACAAGCCGTTGTGACATTTAATCTAATTTCAAAATTCATTAAAAATTATCCTTACAATCCCTCTAAATCTCAACATGGAGAATCTTCATTTTATAAAAAGAGAAATAAAAGTCACAGTGAATTAGACGTTAATAAATCTATAAAAGAACAATTTAATTTGCTAAGAATTGTTGACAATGAACGCTACCCCGCTTTTTTTTATTTAAAAAATAAAAAATATATAATTAAAATCACTAAAGATGAATAAAGATAATTTTCTTAAATCTCAAAAAGAATTGTTTCAAAATATGCATGAAGGAATGATTATAGATAATCATAAACATCATGATAATGACCCCGATTATTATGGCATTCTATTATCAGATATAATCGATAATCAACAGGAGTATATTCAAGGGAGAGCCTTGGATTTTGGTTGTGGGTGTGGAAGAAATATGAAAAATATGTTAGATATTTCTTTTGCTGAAGTAAATGGATGCGATATCTCAAAATCTAATGTTGATTATGCCGCTAAGTATGCAAAATCATTTCATAAAGATAAAGTAGTGAAAGCTTTTGAAACGGAAGGATCAAGTATTGGTGTTGAATTGCCAAATCATTATGATTTTATAATGTCTCATCTTGTTTTTCAGCATATACCAAATTATCAAATACGATATGAAATACTCGAATCAATATATTTTTCACTGAAAAGTGGAGGTAGGGTTTGTTTACATTTTTTAGATATGGACACTTATATAAATCCAATAAAAAAATATTTTTTAAAGCCAAAGTCAGCAACATATTTTGAAAATTCATTCGAATTAAAAAATTGTAGAGTAGAGAATGAAAACTTTCTTAAACAAGATTTTTTGAGTATAGGATTTGTTGATGTTGAAATAATTATAAGTAAAGACTACTTCTCAAATCAAAAAGCTTATTACGTAAAAGCGAGTAAATAATTTTAAATTATCAAAAATGAAAAATAATCCATACAAAATTGTGCAAATGTTTGAGGAAGAGATTGCCTCTTATACTGGTAGTCGTTATGCTGTTGCAGTAGATAGCTGTACAAATGCATTGTTTCTCATTTGTAAATATTTAAATGTTGAAACAGTTACAATTCCCTCTAAAACTTATCTATCTGTACCGCAATCAATAATTCATTCAGGTGGTGATGTAGTTTTTGATAAGAGAACATTGACAAATGATTGGAAAGGGATATATCAATTAAAGCCTTATCCTATATATGATGCAGCAAAAAGACTTACAAGAGATATGTATATTCCGGGCAGTTATATGGGGTTATCTTTTCATATAAAAAAATCTTTAGGGATTTCTAAAGGAGGAATGATATTGACAGATAATGCTGAAGCGGTAGAATGGTTTAAAAAAGCTAGATACGAAGGGAGAAGTGAAAAAAACTATAAAGAAGATGACATCACTTTTTTAGGGTGGAATATGTATATGACTCCTCAACAAGCAGCGCAAGGCCTTGCACTACTTCAAAATTATCCTCAAAATAACATTGATTTAGATGAAGTAAATGGTTATAGAGATTTAACAGAGTTCACGGTTTTTAAAGACTATAAAAGAATTGAAGAATGAAAGTAGCCTTGTGTTTGAGTGGTTATTTTTCATCCCAAAAGGATAAATCTTCCCTTGGTAAAGATGGTTTTGAATATATAAAAAAACATATTTTGACTAAAGCGGATGTTGATGTTTATATGCATTGTTGGGATTTTGAATTAAAAAGCGAAATTGAAGCTTTATATTCACCTTACTTAAAAGAGTCAAAGTTTGAAAAACAAATAGATTTTAAAGAGATTTATTATAAAAATGGCTTAGACCGCTACCAAATTCACGGCACACCATTTTATAATATATTCTCACAATTTTATTCAATTCAAGAAAGTTTTAAGCTTTTGTATCATAATAATTACGATCAATACGATTATGTTATAAAATCAAGATTTGATTTAGGTAGGATTAATAGAAAAAACACTTCTCCATTAATAGATTACTATAATAGATTGAGAGGTAATGGAAGGATTTACCCTGTGCAATGTATTAATTTAGACCTGAGTCTTGATAAGCAAAACATATATTTCCCTTTTTGGTCTAAGAAGAATATAGATTCTGAGGGTTTGGCTGATATGTGGTATTATTCTTCGACAATTAATATGAGAAAATTCATAGGCATATATGATTTTATGATAACTGAGATTGTTGAAAATAGTGAATATACAAATTGGGCAACAAAGGATAATGGAGGACCATTGAATGCAATCAAAGCACTGAAATATTTTTTGATTAATAATGAATTGTGGGAAAAAGTTAAACTTTTAAAGACAAAATGGGAATAAAGAAAATTAAATTAAAAGGAGGTTCTCTGAGTAAAACTAGTTTAGTTGTTGACGGAACTGATAAGTATGTTCTTAAAGAAATATCATTACTTGAAAATAGAGAATATGGATTTCAGAGATGGTATTCACAGTTAAAAAA
Source organism: Balneolaceae bacterium (assembly GCA_018401935.1). Classification (GTDB taxonomy): domain Bacteria; phylum Bacteroidota; class Rhodothermia; order Balneolales; family Balneolaceae; genus UBA1275. The sequence continues at coordinate 14,074 of JAGYJQ010000017.1, read as the reverse complement.
ATTACAAAGATTTGAAGTTATGTTTCCGGGGCTTTTCCCTAAACTCCTAGATTTTGGGTATTCTAATGAATATGCCTATTTTAAAATTGAATATATTGAAAACTCTAAGAATGGTTACGAGTTTTTGTCCGAGGAAACTAATAATAAAAAAATCGAAATATTCTTAAAAAACATATTTATTAAGTTAAATAAGATACATAAAACTAAGATTAGTTACTTTCCTAACTCATTAGAGCTTTATTTTGAAGAAGAAGTTTCTCAACGACTCAATGACTCTTTAAAAGATGAAGAATTTAAAATTTTCTCAAAAAATAAAGAAATAATTTTTCAAGGTCAAAAATGCACATCTCTAATTTATAATTTAGACGAGTATAAAAACTTGTTTATTAAAAACAATGTTTTAGAATTTGAATCATTTACCCATGGAAATGTTACTCTTGAAAATATATTATATGTGCCCAATACCAACAAAGTTTTTTTTATAGATCCTTACGAAGAGAATATAATTGATAATCCATTGACTGAGTATTCTCAATTACTTCAGTCGTCAAATTCTTTGTATGAGTTTTACAATTCTAAAGATATAGAAATTAATGGTAATAGAATCAACTGTAATTTTAATCCACCTTATGGAATTTCCTATTTCAACGGTCTATTAAAAAGTAAGTTGAGTGAAACTTTATCTGAAAATGAATTCAAATTGATGCAATTATTTGAAATTTCTCAGTTCGTAAGAATGCTGCCTTTTAAATCAAAAGAGAATTTTGATAAAAAAATATTTTTCTATTCATTAGCTTCACATGCAACTGACAATATCTTAAAATTTTAAAGAGAATGAGCATAATTAAAAATTGGAAAATAATCTCAAACTTAGAGGTTAACTACAAAATTGTATTTTCAGAAAACATCTTTGAAAAAGATAATTTAGAGATTCTAAAGTATGGAAATAGTGGCAGTAATATTAAACGTTTATTAATTATTGATAAGAATGTTTCAGACTTATACTTGAAACAAATTGCAAAATATTTTGATTCAAATAATGTTATCACAAAATTTTTAATTGTGGATGGCGGGGAAGAAGAAAAAAACTTAGATAACTTATTTAAGATTTTGGAAACTATAGAACAATTTGGTATTTCAAGAAAAAATGAACCTGTAATTGGTATTGGAGGCGGAGTTATTTTAGACCTTGTAGGTTTTGCTTGTTCAATTTATAGAAGAGGAATCCCATACCTTAGAATACCCACAACTCTTTTGGGGTTAGTCGATGTAAGTGTAGCCGCCAAGACAGGAATCAACTATTTATCAAGGAGGAATAGGTTAGGATCATATTTTCCGCCATTATCAAATATTTTAGATACATCATTTTTAAAGTCACTAGAAGAGATTGAATTAATATCTGGTTCAGGTGAAATTCTTAAAATGGCTGTGATCAAAGACATAGCTTTATTTGAATTGATAGAAAACCACGGGGATAGGTTATTACAAGAAAAATTTCAGTCTGACCCTGCAGACGAAGTTATTTCTAAATCTATTGAAGGCATGAAAACCTCTTTAGAAAATAATCTTTGGGAGAACAATCTAGAAAGGGATGTTGATTTTGGACATTCTTTTAGTCCAATAATAGAAATGAGATCATTGTCTAATCCCAAATTATTTTTAACCCATGGGCAAGCAGTTTCGTTAGATGTTCTATTCTCTTCATGCATAGCTTTTAAAAGAAATTTACTAACTTTTGAAGAATTAGATAGAATATTTAAAACCGCAAAAAAGCTTAAATTGCCTACTAGTCATGAATCTTTTGAAGATAAGTTATTGCTTTGGGAATCACTAAATGATACAGTAAAGCACAGAAACGGAGATCAAAATCTACCAATTCCAAATGGTTTAGGATCGTGTGTTTTTTTAAATGATTTTAAATATAATGAAATGGATGGAGTTATAGAATTATTTAAAAATCTTGGTAAATGAAAGCAAAAACAATTGTAATTACTGGAGGTTCAAGTGGGTTAGGATTAGCTATTTTAAAAAGATTCCTAAAAGAAAACTGGAAAGTTTGTATTTTGAGCAGAACCCCCCCACCCCCACAGTTTGAATTTAATTCAAATCCTTTTTTTAAGTTTATTAAATGCGATATCAGAGACTCAAATCAGGTGGTTAAAGCATTTGGGCAGTTAGATGGTATTGATGTTTTTGTAAATAACGCTTCAATTTTTAAATCAAAATCTTTTATTGAAATGGATTTCGTTGAAATAAATGAAATTTTAGACACCAACCTTAAAGGGACGATTTATTGCACCCTTTCTGCAATTAAAAAAATGAAAGAAGGAAGAATTATTAACATTTCATCAGTTTCAGGTCTTCACGGAATAGAAAATCAAACTATTTATAGCGCTTCAAAGCATGGAATTAATGGATTTTCAAATTCGTTATCAAAAGAATATTTAGACAAAAACATCAAAGTAACAACAATATGTCCTGGAGGATTAGACACCCCCCTTTGGAATTCATCTAATCCATATAACGGAGATACTTCGAGATTAATAAAGCCCGAAGAAATAGCAGATTTAGTATATTTTATATCAAATTCCAGTTTTAAAACTGTATATAAAAATGTAACTATGTTTCCAGATAATGAATGGCATTAAATTAATATTATGAATTTAATTTACACTATGGCCGGGCAATATGCTCGTTTTAAAGAAGAAGGATTTAAAATTCCAAAGTATTTGTTTCCATGGGGAGCAAATAATATTCTAACTGCTTCAATTGATTTGATGATTGGGGGGTTCGACGATATTTTTTTTATTGTCAATAAAAGAGATAGTCAGTATTTCAATCATTTAAAAATGATAATGAATGAAAAAGGAATATCTCAGAATAACCTTATCATAATTTCCGATACAAATAGTCAAAATGAAACTGCATTCAAAGGGCTGAATCAAATAGGGGAAAAATTAATTGGACCTATATTCTTTCATAATGTAGATACTTTCTTGGTTAATAGAGATTTTAGTAGCATGAAAAAATCCATTCAAAAAAATAGTGGTTACATTGATGTCTTTAGCTCAAATTCGCATGACTATAGCTACGTAATATCCGAAAGAGGTAATGTACTACAAGTAGCCGAGAAAGTTCTTATATCCGAAATTGCTTCTTCGGGATTATATGGATTTAAAGATATTGACACTTATTTAAAGTATTATAACCCTGGATATATTATTAATATGTTTAGTTCAATGATAAGTGATGGTTTTAGTGTAGTTCACGGTGATGTGCATGACGAAAAAGACACAATAGTATTGGGTACTCCTAAAGAGTATTTTGATAACACACAATTTATTTTTTGAGAAATGAAATTCCCAATTATAATATATTCTCACTCTTCATATTCGGATGTTTGGCCATTAATTCTTGGTCAATTCAAGGAGTTTTTGCCAGAAGTTAAAATTTACTTATTTGCAGATACGGATCTTATAAAAGGTGATTATCAGTTTGTAAAGTATGATGACAGCAAGAGCTATAATGAAAGAATGTTAGAGTGTTTAAAAAGTATAGCTGAACCGATTGTTTTATTTTCACATGAAGATATGCCGTTGTATGATATTCCCGACTTTACCAAACTTGATGCTTATTACAATCATTTACAAAATGGTCTAGCAGACTCTATTAAACTGATTTTTGCTGGTTGGCATTTTAAATCAAAGATTTCTTCATTTGACTCTTCTTTAAGTAAAAACAAACTTTCTAGATTTTCTATTCAACCCACGCTAATAAAAACTGAATCTTTAAAAAAAATATTAAAGCGATATCCTTCAAAAAACTTGTGGGATTTAGAGCGAAGAATAGCTAAAAGCTGGTTTCATCCCTTCAAAGAATATTGTTGTAATTTAAAAGGGGATAAGCATGGAAATCATTTTGATAGTATTGTATACCCATATATAGCTACTGCAGTTGTAAAAGGATATTGGAATATTGATCAATATCAAATCCTGCAAACAATGTTAGATAAATATCAAATAAAATCAAGGAATTATGATTAAATTAATAGCTTTTGATTTAGATGGTGTACTATTAGACGCAAAAAAAATCCACTATGAAGCCTTAAATAAAGCATTAGGTAATAAATACTCGATCAGTTGGAATGATCATCTGACTAAATACGATGGGCTTAAAACAAGCCAAAAACTTTCGATTTTAACGTCTGAAAAAGGACTTGACCCAAGTGAATATTCTGAAATTTGGAAAGAAAAGCAGTTAAATACTTTTCATGAATTAAAAAAAATCAAAGCAGATCAGAAGCTAATTGAACTTTTCCAGTATTTGTCAGATAATGAATTTAAAATTGCAATTTGTTCGAATTCAATCAGAAAGACAGTACTAACGTCATTATCTAAACTAGGTATTATTGAATTTGTTGATCTAATTCTATCTAATGAGGATGTTCAAAATTCAAAGCCGCACCCAGAGATTTATTGGACAGCTATTTCTAAAATGGCATTTTTGCCTGAAGAAACATTAATTGTTGAAGATTCACCTTTTGGACTTCTAGCTGCTGCCAGGAGTAAAGCGAATATATTAAGAGTAAAAAACACTGAAGATTTGACTTTAAATTTAATTAAATCTGAAATACATAAAATAAATAATACAGCTAAAAACAATACGCCAATGTGGAAAGACGAAAAACTAAATGTACTGATTCCTATGGCTGGGGCCGGCTCCAGATTTCAAGCAGCAGGTTATACATTTCCTAAACCTTTAATTGAGGTAAACGGAAAGCCAATGATTCAAGTGGTTCTAGAAAATTTAAATATTGATGCAAACTATTACTTTGTGGTTCAAAAAGAGCATAGGAAAAAGTATAATTTGGATTCATTATTAAACTTATTAAAGCCAAACTGCAAAATAATTGAAACCGACGGTTTGACTGAAGGAGCAGCTTGTACAGCTTTATTGGCTAAAAATTTTATAGATAATGATAACCCACTTTTTTTTGCTAATTCAGATCAATTTGTTGAATGGGACTCTAATGAGTTTTTTTATAAGATGAATGAAAATGACCCAGATGGAGGTATAGTTACTTTTAAAGCTACTCATCCAAAATGGTCATTTGCCAAAGTTAATGAGATGGGTCTAGTAACTGAAGTGGCAGAAAAAAATCCAATTTCAGATAATGCTACAGTCGGCTTTTATTATTGGAAAAAAGGCTCTGATTTTGTTAAGTATGCGGATCAAATGATTCAAAATGATATTAGAGTAAATAACGAATTTTACGTTTGTCCTGTTTTTAATGAAGCAATAAAAAGCAATTTAAAAATTAAAACTTTTGAGGTAAGTAAAATGTGGGGTATTGGAACCCCTGAGGATTTAGATTATTTTATTAAAAATTATAAAGCACATAATTAACTACAGATCTCGAAGATCACATTATTAATTCAAAATTTAATTATTTATACATTAAAATACATATATGCTAATTAAAAATTTTTTATTTAAAAGTAAACTTAAAATTGTAATTTATTTAAATAGAATTAATGCAATAATAAATAAAGAAGAAAGTTATAAGAAAAGTTTTGATTTAAATTATAAAAATAAGTTTTGGGGGATGCAAGGTAAAGACTCTTTATCAGGAGGAGGAAGTAACTTGCTTATTGCTAAAAATTTTTCAAATATTTTATTAGATTATATGATAAATAATAATGTTGAAAATATTTTTGATTGTAGTTGTGGTGATTGGAATTGGATGAAGGAAATAAGTTTTAATTTTAAAAATTATATTGGTGTTGATTATTCAGAAACAGTCATAAAAATGAATTCTAAATATTCTTCTGAAAACATAAAATTTAAAGTTGGAGATTGCGAAGTTTTTTTAAATGAGTCGCCATTAATTTTTGATATTTGTATTTTAAGACATACAATTGGACATTTATCCACTTCAAAAAACTTGTCTATTTTAAATGCAATAAAATTAAAATCAAAAGCCTTAATAATTGAATCAGCAGAAGTTGAGGAAAATCATGACATTACTGTTGATGGAGTTAGCGCTAGACCAATCAATCTTTTAAAAGAACCCTATTTGGAGTTATTGGGGGAACCTACTTTTTCCTTTCCTGAAAATGAAAATTCATCCACTAAAATTTTCATTTATAATTTCAAACATAATAATTAAATACAAGAATTCAATGAAATATTTGATATCACATAGAGGTAATATTTCAGGAAAATTTACTGATCAAGAAAACACCATTCCTTACATAGAGACTGCTATTTCTAAGGGATATGATGTTGAAATAGATATTTGGATAAAGGATGATACTCTTTATTTAGGTCATGACGCTCCAGAGCAAGAAATTAATCTAGAATGGCTAAAGTCTAATCACAATAAATTATGGATTCATTGTAAAAATTTAAATGCTTTAAGATTCTTCAATAAACAAAGTTCATTATTTAATTATTTTTTTCACGACTCAGATAAAGCTACGTTGACTTCGCAATCTTACATGTGGGTTTATCCCGGAGAGCAGCCACTAGAGGGCAGTATTGCAGTTTTACCTGAAATGTATAATGATGATATCTCTAAATGTATAGGGATTTGCTCGGATTATATTATTAATTATAAATAATGGTTTCAGTAATATTAACTTGCTATGCAAGACCTCAGAATCTTGATTTACAGATTGAAGCTATAAAGAGTCAGTCAATTAAAGTTAATGAAATTATTATTGTAGTTGATTTTAATGAAAATGTTTTATTTGATTATAAAAAATATAGTCAATATCAAATTGTAAATTTCTCCAAGAATGTTGGTGTTTGGGGTAGGTTTGCAATCAGTCTTTTAACAACCTCTAAATATATTTGCGTATTTGATGATGATACAATTCCTGGTTCAAGGTGGTTTGAAAATTGCATTAATACCTTAAAAAATGTTGATGGATTATTGGGGACAATAGGAGTGAAATTTAATAATGGTGCTTTAGATTATAATTATTTGGAAAGAGTAGGGTGGGATAATCCAAATCAAGAAATCGAATTAGTAGATATAGTTGGCCATTCTTGGTTTTTTAAACGTTCTTTAATTGAGAAATTTTGGAACGATACAGCTAATCATTCAAAGTTTAAAAAGTCTGGAGAGGACATACATTTTTCATATATAATCAAAAAAGAACTTAACTTAAACACATATGTTCCTCCTCACCCTATTAATGATACTTCAATGTGGGGCTCTTTACCTGAATATGCTAAAAAGTTAGGAAGCGACAAACACGCCCTAAGTTTAGACGTTTATTCTAATTTACGAATGTCTAAGTATATGAAAAATGTTAGAGAGAAAGGATTTTTATTTCAAAGTGAGAATAAAGCTCAAAGCCCTATCTCACATAAATCAAAAATTATGTATGTTTTGAATAATATAATATTCATTATAAAATATAATTTAAAAAAAACTTTTAAATAAGTGAAAGTTTTAGATTCAACATATATAAATAGTGGAGGAGGAATAGAATTATTTAATATTCTAAAAAGCAGAATTAATTTTGATCACTATTTAGTTGATTATAGATTGAAAATTTCTGCAAGTAAAAATATCACTATTTCTAAAAACGAAAAAACAAGAAAAAATTTTTTAAAAAAAATAAATGGAAAATATACTTATTTGTCATTAAACAACGTTCCTCCTCCAATTCGTACAAATGCGAGGACCATAATTTATTTTCATAACATTTTCATATTAGAAACCTTTAATTCTAATTTAAGCATTAAAGAGAAATTAATGTTTAAGCTAAAATATTTATATATTAAACATAAAGCAAAAGAAAACTATTTGTGGGTGGTTCAAACTGGTTTAATGAGAAATAAGCTCTCAGAAGCGTTTAATATTAATTTAAAAAACATAAGTGTTTTTCCTTTTTTTGAAAAAACTATTGAATTAAATACAAATAAAAATAAAAACACATTCATTTACGTAGCTTCTTATTTAAATCATAAAAATCACAATAAATTAATAGATTCTTTTATTCATGTTTCTCTAAATACTAAAAAAGAAATAGAACTTCATTTAACTATTAATGAAAATGAATTAAAAATGAAAAATATTCCCAGAAATTTTAAAATATACTTTCATGGGAATATTAGTAAATCTGAGGTTAATACTTTATATAAAAAAACTGAGTTTTTAATTTATCCTTCTTTGAATGAAAGCTTTGGACTACCTTTAATTGAATCCGCAAATCATGGTTGTAAAGTTATTTCAAATGATTTACCATACGTTCATGAAATAATAAAGCCTTCTTTGACTTTTGATCCATATTCAGTTAAAAGTATTTCTAGTGCTATTTTAAAAGCATTAAGTGAGGATTTGCCTGAAACGAAAGTGTTAGTTGAAAATAAATTAGATAACTTTATAGACTTTATAAATATTCAAGATGTTCAAGGGTAGAATACTTCTTATTACTGGCGGAACAGGTTCTTTTGGGAATGCTGTTTTGGATAGATTTTTAAACTCAGATATTAAGGAAATTAGAATTTTTTCTAGGGATGAAAAAAAGCAGCACGATATGAGGGTTGCATATAATAATCCTAAAATAAAGTTCTATATCGGAGACGTGAGAAATGAAAATAGTCTTAGAGATGCAATGATTGGGGTAGATTATGTATTTCACGCAGCAGCTCTAAAACAAGTTCCATCGTGTGAGTTTTACCCAATAGAGGCTGTGCAAACGAATGTTATAGGTACCGAGAATGTATTAAACGCAGCTATTTATAATAATGTAGCTAAAGTAGTTTGCCTTAGTACTGATAAAGCGGTTTACCCTATTAACGCGATGGGAGTATCTAAGGCTATGATGGAAAAAGTTTTTGTTGCAAAGTCTAGAAACTCTAAAAACACCATTATAACAGGTACGCGTTATGGAAATGTTATGGCTTCAAGAGGTTCTGTAATTCCACATTTTATTGAACAAATCAATACTGGAAAGCCAATTACTGTTACAGATCCAGATATGACCAGATTTATGATGACTCTTGATCACGCAGTTGAACTGGTTTTATATGCGTTTAATAATGGAAAATCAGGAGATATTTTTGTTCAAAAATCACCAGCTACTACTATAGGAGAATTAGCTATTTGTTTAAAAAGAGCATATAATTCTAAAGTTGAAATCAAGAACATTGGAATTAGACATGCGGAAAAAATGCATGAAACACTTTTAAGTAAAGAAGAGTTTATAATTGCTGAAGATTTAGGAGAATATTATCGAGTTGCCGCAGACAATAGAGATCTTAATTATGAAAAGTACTATTCAAAAGGGTCAACCAAAGTTGAATTAAAAGAATATAATTCCTTTAATACTCATAGACTTTCAGAAATCGAATTAAGAGAATTGCTTACTCAAATTGATATTAAATGAATAAGTTAAAAGTAGTAACAGTTATAGGTACTAGGCCAGAAATCATTAGACTTTCAGTAATAAGCAAAAAATTTGATCAGTTTTTTGATCATACGCTTGTTCATACTGGTCAAAATTATGACTATTCTTTAAATGAAATTTTCTTTGAGGAGCTTAAAATAAGAAAACCAGACTTTTTTTTAGAGGTAGTAGGAGAAGACTTAGGAGAAACTATGGGGAATGTTTTATCTAAGTCTTACAAGTTGTTTAGTGAACTTAAACCAGACGCTTTATTAGTTTTAGGTGACACCAATAGTGCTTTATGTACAATTAGTGCTAAAAGATTAAAGATTCCGATATTCCATATGGAAGCTGGCAATCGTTGCTTTGATCAAAATGTGCCAGAGGAATTAAATAGAAAAATAGCAGACCATACGTCAGATATTAATCTTACTTATACCGAAAATAGTAGAAGATATCTTTTAGCTGAAGGATTTAGAAAAGATCATGTTTTTTGTGTTGGCTCTCCTTTAAAAGAAGTATTAGATTTCTACTCAGATAAAATAAAAGCAAGTTTAATACTCGATAAGCTTCAGTTAAACAAAGACAAATACATTGTAGCAAGTATTCATAGAGAAGAGAATTTAGATATAGGTGAAAATTTCAAAAGTATAATAGACGCTTTAAACAAGGTAGTTGATTTATATGAAGTGAAATTAATTTTTAGCACTCACCCAAGAACAAAAAAGAAAATAGAACAACTTAATTTAAAAGTTAGCCCAAGAATAAGCTTTGTCGAGCCACTTGGATTTTGCGACTATGTTTTCTTACAGAAAAATGCATTAATTACTTTGTCTGATAGTGGAACAATTTCTGAGGAAAGTACAATTCTTGGTTTTAATGCTGTAAGTATAAGGACAAGTACTGAGAGGCCAGAAGCTATTGATCATGGAAATATAATATTGGGAGGTATTACAGCTGAAAACATTATTAGTTCAATAAATATAACGTTAAGCTTAAACGACAAATCAGATCCACCTTCTGAGTATTTAAAAAAAGATAATTCCAACACTGTTTTAAAACTTATTCAAAGCTATACGCCAATAATTAATAGAGAAACTTGGAGAAAATAAAGAAAAGAATCTTGGTTTTGGGTGGAGCAGGCATGCTTGGTCACATATTATTAGAAAAGTTATATATCAAACATAATTTTGAAGTATTTGATGTTACAAGAAAAAAAGAGAATAGGTTTAATAATTTTGAGTGTGACGTAACAAATTTTAATTCTTTATTTGCAATTATTAAAGATATTAAGCCTGATTACATTATAAATTGTGTGGGAGTATTGATCAAAGGTTCTATACAAGATCCGTCTAATGCAATCCTTCTAAACGCATTATTACCCAATAAATTAGTTCAATTTTCAAAGCTTGTTAATGCAAAATTAATACACATAAGTACTGATTGTGTTTTTGATGGTTCTAAAGGAAATTATATTGAAACCGACAATAAAACAGCTCAAGATACATATGGTTTAAGTAAATCTTTAGGAGAAATTAACGATGCTATAAACTTAACTTTAAGAACTTCCATAATAGGACCTGAGTTAAAAGATAATGGAGAAGGACTTTTTTCATGGTTTATTAATCAAAAAGGTGAAGTTAATGGATTTACTGAATCTATTTGGGGGGGAGTAACTACTTTGGAACTTTCAGATGTTATAATTAAATCAATAGATGAAAATTATGCAGGTCTTGTTCATGTTACAAATAGTAAGCCTATTTCAAAATTTGATTTATTGAGTTTAATAAAAGATAAGTTTGAGCTTAATAATGTTACCTTAAAGAGAGTTCCAGGCAAAAAAGTTGATAAGTCATTAAGCACTAGGTTTAATTATTTTAATATACCGTCATACGAGGAGATGATTTCAGAAATGAGAAATTATCTAATAAAAAACGATTAAGTCGAATAAAAAAGACATTATTTAAAATTGAAAATATTACTAATTAGCCAATATTTCTACCCAGAAAATTTTAAAATTAATGACCTTGTTTTTTCACTAAAAGACAGGGGGCATGATATGACTGTTTTAACAGCTAAGCCTAATTATTCTAAGACACACTTTTTTGAGGGTTATGGCTGGAAGAGTCCCGACTTTGAAACAATAAAGGGGGTTCCGGTTTATAGGTCTAACTTATTTTCAAGAAAGAATGGTGGTGCGCTTAGGTTGTTTTTAAATTATTTTTCTTTTGCTTTTTTGGCAACTTTAAAACTTAGAAAAATAAAAGGCCCGTTTAATGCTATTTTTGTTTACGAGCCATCACCTATAACGGTAGGAATACCCGCTGTTTTTGCAAAGAAAAGATTTAAAGTTCCTATTTATTTTTGGGCTCAAGATCTCTGGCCAGAGAGTTTGGTTGCCGCTGGGGGTGTTAGAAATAAATTTATTCTAGGTTTTTTTAATTCCCTTACCAAATGGATTTATAATCATTCAAAAAAAGTCTTAATTCAGTCCAATGGTTTTAGAGAGTATATATTAAATCAGGGAATTTCAAATGATAAAATCCTTTTTTATCCAAATCCCACAGAGGATTTTTATAAGCCACTTTTAGAGGTTAAAGAGTATCAAGAGTTTTTTAAAAAAGATAATTTCAATATCATTTTTGCTGGAAATATTGGAGAGGCTCAAAGCTTTTTAACAATTATTGAGGCTATCAACAACATTAAAGAACTTCACGTTAAAGTTATTGTTTTAGGAGATGGAAGGTATAAAGAAACTGCCTTAAACCTAATAAAAGATAAAGGATTAGAATCTCATTTTAATTTTTTAGGATCTTTTCCTCCAACTGAAATGCCTAAATTTTTCTCACACGCAGACGCTCTTTTGGTTTCACTTAAAAAAGACAAAATTTTCTCACTCACCATACCTGCTAAAATTCAATCATATTTAGCATGTGGCAAACCTATTATTGCTTCTATTGATGGAGAGGGTGCTAAAATAGTTAATGATGCTAAATGCGGAGTAACTTCATCTGCAGAAGATTCAATAGCACTTAGTAATGCAATTAAAGAATTAATGGCTTTGGACAAGTCTACCCTTAATCATATGGGAAATAATGGAAGGGCTTACTATGAAAAAGAGTTTGACAGGGAATACCTTTTACAAAAATTAGAACAGATTTTAATCTCTTAATTGAATGAAATCAATCACCACCCACATCACCGGCATTACAGGCTTTATAGGCAAATACTTATCCCAGTATTTGGGAGAGTGTGTGGTGGGGGTAAACCTTAGAAAGCAGGAGCCCTTGGTTTTTGAAAAAGGAGCGGCCGTGGTGCACCTAGCCGGTAAGGCGCATGATGTAAAAAAGACGTCGGCCAATTCAGAATACTTTGTGGTGAATACTGAGCTAACTAAAAAAGTTTTTGATACTTTTTTGGTTTCTGAGGCGCATGTGTTTGTGTTTATGAGTACGGTAAAGGCGTTGGAAGGGAAGGAGATAGGAGTATCGGCTTACAGCCAATCTAAGTACCAGGCGGAGGAATATATTTTGGCTCAAAAGGTGCCCCCAGGAAAGCGGGTGTATATTTTAAGGCCCGTGATGGTGCATGGTCCAGGGAATAAAGGGAATTTGAATCTGTTGTTTGGGGTGGTGAAGCGTCTAGGTATTTGGCCTTTGGCAGCTTTTGAGAATAAAAGGTCTTTTGTGTCTGTAGAGAATCTTTGTTTTGTAGTCAAGGCGCTTATAGACAATAAGCAAGTGGCTTCTGGGGTGTATGAAGTGGCAGATGAAGAGGCTTTGAGTACCAATGAGTTAGTAGCCTTGGCGGGCGAGGCTTTAGGGAAGGAAGTGGCTTTTTGGAAAGTGCCTAAGGGGCTGGTGTATTTATTGGCCAAACTAGGAGATGTCTTGCCGCTGCCATTGAACAGCGAGCGCTTGGAGAAGCTTACAGAGAATGCAGTCATAGATGCCAGTCCATTATTAAAGGCCTTGGGTATAAAGTCTTTGCCTTTGCGTACCTTAGAGGGCTTTAAGAAAACCTTTGATTCTTTTGTACATGAATAGAATACTAGCCTTGTTGTTATTGGTATTGCTGTCTCCGCTTTTTATAATGGTGGGGTTGGCCATTTTTTTAGAAGATGGGGCACCGGTGTTTTTTGTGCAAAAAAGGGTAGGAAAGGACTATAGTTTTTTCCCCATGTACAAGTTTAGGACCATGAAAAAAAATACGCCTAATGTGGCTACGCATTTGTTGGAGAATCCCAAGCAATATTTGTTAGGTTTGGGGGGGCTGCTTAGAAAATTGTCTTTAGATGAATTGCCCAATTTAATTAATATTCTGCGGGGAGAGATGGTCTTTGTGGGGCCTAGGCCTGCTTTATACAATCAGGAAGACCTTATGGCCCTTAGGGTGGCAGCAGGGGTAGACCATCAAATGCCTGGCATTACCGGATGGGCACAGATTAATGGCAGGGACAGTATTTCTTTAGAAGCCAAAGTGGCGCTGGAAAAGCATTATTTGGAGCATAGGTCGCTTGCTTTGGATCTAAAAATACTCTGGAGAACGGTGTTTAAAGTAGCGGGAGACCAGAGCGTGTCTCATTAAAAAAATTCCAACAGAAGTAGTATCTTAGCAGTCTATATAGAAATAACCTACTGCGCATGCTGCTGGCCAAAATATTCAAGAAC
>JAGYJQ010000016.1 GCA_018401935.1 Balneolaceae bacterium | reverse complement strand
TCTATTTCATACATACGCACTCCTTTCAACAAGTGCATAAAGGTTAACACGGAAAAACCGTTTTTCTCTTGGGGCGGGGAGTGGAAGAGGGCACTGAAAACCGAGAGGCCAAACCCAATCGTGGTCCAGACAGACCAGACACAGACCAAGCCAAGCAAGGCTAGAGGCCATTGGTCAGGCCATAGGCGGCATGCATGCGTGCGTGCCATAGGTAACCCAACGAATAAGCGCGTGTCCCCAAAGGGCTAGCCTTGGGCGCCCCTATGCCGTAGCCCTTGCTGGTCTATATGCCGTTGGCCTCTACGTTATAGCCCGGCACCTTTTAGTATTTCCTAAGGGGAGAGGGGTGGCAACCTCTAGCACTTAACCCATGAATCCCCTATCTATAGTCTACGTCTATAGGGTTACGTATAACGATAAAAAAATATATCTATATATATAGGAAACCTTAGCCCCTTTCTGTTAATCTATACATATAGGCACTTGCCTATATCCTAACTAACTAAGGGGTACATCATGCTAGACATTGCACAGACAATTACCGATAGAATCATCAGCGAACTAGAAAAGGGCGCTACGCCTTGGGTTAAGCCTTGGAAGACATTGCGAAGCATGCCCGGTGCCGGTATGCCCTTTAATCCTCTGTCTGGCACCCTCTTTCGGGGTGTAAATCACTTCTGGCTCTCAATGATGCAAGGTGCCTATAGCACGCCTTATTGGGTTACCTTAAAGCAAGCCAATAAGGTAAACGCACGCATTAAAAAGGATGAGAAAGGCACGCCCATAGTCTTCTGGAATGTACACAAGAAAGAAAGCAAGGGTGCCAATGGTGAGACAGTCACCAGCGCCTATGCATTTATCAAGCATTTTTACGTTTACAACGTAGACCAGTGCGAGAACCTAGTTATCCCGGCTATACCTCAGGCACCAGAGCCTGACTTTGACGCTTCACCGGCAGTCATGGCCTTAGTGGATAGACTAGCCTTAGCCGGTGGCCTTATGCATGCCGGTGACAGTGCCTATTTCAGGCCTAGCACTGACTCGATTGTGATGCCGCCGATGTCTGCCTTTAACAGTGCCGCGCACTATCACGCTACGTTATTGCATGAAAGCGTGCATGCCACAGGGCACGACTCTAGGCTTAAGCGCCTTACACCGGCTAGATTTGGCAGTGAAGAGTACGCCTATGAAGAATTGGTAGCAGAGTTAGGTGCGGCAATGCTTTGTGCTTACACCGGCATTGACGGGGATTTAAGGCACTCAGGCTATATAGAGTCTTGGCTTAAGGCACTTCGGAATGACAAAAAATTCATTCTAAGCGCCTCAGGTAAAGCCCAAAGTGCGATGGACTACCTAACAGCAACCAAGCAAGTAGAACTAGAGCAAGACGAAGTATTAGCGGCATAGCCTTTAGCCTATAAGCCCTTACATGGGGCTTATGGGATACGGGTTACCGTGTCACTTCCTAACTACTAAGGGGTTTACCATGATTAAGCATATAGATGATGTACAGATACCTGAATACCTGCTACCGGCACTTATCAATGGTGACACTAGCGATTTATCAGGTACAGAAGAAAATGACCTTGAGGTTTTCCTACTCGACTACCAAGACTATGAGGGGCTTGTTTTTGACTGCAAGGGTGAACCCTATTTTGCATGGTCTAACCCGGTGACTGGGCTTAGCTGTACCGTGATAGACGTATCAATATACGGCCATGCTGTCGAGGGGGCTAACCATGCTTAACCTACTAAAATTCATAGCCGGCACCATTGTGTTTTATGGTGCCCTTTGGCTTATTCTGGCACTCGGCACCATAGCCGGGTTTTAATGACTAGCCCATAACCCTTTATAAGCCCCTTTAGGGGCTTTTCTTTTATGGTCTAGGGCTAACCCACACCCAAGGCTTAGAAAAGGCTTATAAGGGCTTTTAAGGGGCTTAAAAGGCTATCGGCGGCATGTACGTGCCCATGCGCGTGCTTGCGCGTGCGCACATGCATGCGTAGAGCCTCTAGCAAGGCATCTAATGACCCGCCCAGGCTTCTATGCGGGGTTAGTTGGTAGCAATTCATCAAAGTCGATTGGATAGCGCACCTACGCTGGTTTGGAGCCTTTGGGTTTGTTGCATTGGATAGCGCACTTACAAAAAGTTATCCACAGGACTATATATCTACGGTTTCTATAATCGTTTTTTTTATTTATTTACGTTTACTATACGGTACAAGAAACCGTATAGCCTATAGGCTATAGTATAACATATAGATATATGGTGGTCCCCAAAAGTTATCCACAGAGTTATCCACAGGCTATAGGCTGTCCACCAGCGATTGAAAAATACAATGGATATAGTGGTTGACAGTGTGTGTAGATGCGTCTAATGTGCAAGTGTATTCCTAACTATGAGGGTCCATATGACAAACGATCAAGTGGTGTACGACTACAAGGTAGTCGATGACATACGCGCCAAAGAGGCTGAACTTGAAGCAGCAATCGAGTCGGCAAGGCGCTCCATCAATTTACTAAAAGCCAGCGTCATCAGGTTACGCAACACACGTCTTGCCTATGAAATGTGTGAGACAAGTGATGCGTAAACCTATGTGGGGTGTTCAGTTGGGCAATGGCAAGCTGGTTCACTATGAGTACAGTGACCATGATTTGAAGGTGGCCTTGTTCACGACTAAGAAGAAAGCAGAAGTATGGCTTGAAGACCAAGCATTTTGGCGCTCTCGATCCGCCAAAGTAGTCAAAGTAGTAGTCCAGATCGAGACAACGTTCTAACTATGAGGGGCTGATATGAGTACAAACATTGACATACATTTCGTTACACACGTGTACCTGTTGGATGAAGAAAAGAGCAGCGGTATTGGAGCAACACGTAGGCACATTGTGGTTGTTACCCGCAATGGCACACACAATCTGGAACTGTGCCTGTTTGGCAATGGGCCATCCATTCCAGTAACCCTGGGAGGGCAGCCAGATGAGTGACTTTTCACCTGAAGTACGCAACCAGGCGCTCTGGTCCGGTGATGCACGTAGGTTTGTTGAGGGCAAAGGCGGTGAGGTCTACGCCGAGAAGATCGGTGCCAAACCCTTTGATGACCTATCCAACGTAGAGCCGGTGCAGATGGGCCTTGTTATGCAGGAACCCAT
Source organism: Balneolaceae bacterium (assembly GCA_018401935.1). GTDB lineage: Bacteria > Bacteroidota > Rhodothermia > Balneolales > Balneolaceae > UBA1275. Next base: position 34,454 of record JAGYJQ010000016.1, on the reverse strand, counting down.
CATGCGCGAGTTTGCAAGGCGCAACCAGATAGCGTTTAAGGACGCTGACTATGCCTTGTACCACCCGAAAGAGAAGTGGATGGCATCTCACTTTGACTACATCAGCGAGGATGGAAAGACACTCTATGAGGTCAAGAACCTGGGCGCTCATCAGCGCAAGAAGTACGGTGACACGGGTTCGAGTGACGTTGACCTTGGCTATCGTGTTCAGTGTCTGCATGAAGCGACTGTCCACCAGATCGAAGCGGTGGTGCTTGTAGTCTGCTTTGGTGGGCAGGAAATCTGTGGCTATCCACAGACCTTTGGCGCTGACTTGATGGACCTGCATATCAGGGAGATGGCAGAGTTCTGGGGCCGCATCCAGGCTCGATCCTTTGACCCTGAGACGATGGGAGACGCAGCCCGTCTGGTTTACCGCCAGGATGACGGCAACAAACTCATTGCCACGCAGAGCCTAGAGCATGCAGCCATGCAACTGAAGGCGCTCAAGACTCAGATCAAAGACTTAGAGGAGCAGGAGTCTAAGTGGCAGGCAGCGATCCAAGGCTACATGATGGAAGCCGCCGAGTTAGTCTCTGTTGATGGCAACGTCTTGGCTACATGGAAAACTGCCAAAGCAAGCAAGCGATTCTCTGCTGACCTGTTCAAGAGTGCTATGCCTGACATTTACGAGCAGTTTGTCACTGAGCAGCCTGGTAGTCGTAGATTCTTAGTCAAATGAAATACCTTGCAAGCGCCCTAGCGGGTGCAGGTGCCCTTGCCTTTTCCCTCTGGTGGCTTCATGTGCCAGAGGGTGAGACAGAGCCTCAAGTAGACGTTCAGAAGGTCTACAGCGAGGCTTACGCTCAGGGGCGCAAGGATGCCTTAAACGTGCGCAACGTAGGTGAAGACTTGGAATACGCCTGCATCAATTTATGGTTTGGAAAAGATGGCCCTAACTATTGGGCAATGAGGAGAGATTATGAAGAACGTAAGAAGCCTTAGTGAAGTCATGGGTGTAGCGTCTGGGGCACCAGAGCCACGCCAGGTGCTTGATCCACAAATACAGGAATCCATCGTCTTACGTGGTGACCTGTCTGGTCTGAACGAGGCGCAGAAGAAGGAGTATTACCTGTTTCGCTGCAAGCAAGTGGGCCTAGACCCTGCTGCTAAGCCTTTCGATCTACTGAAGTTAAACGGGAAGGAAATTCTGTATGCCAACGCGGGAGCCACGCAACAACTCTGTGCAATTCATAAGTTGTCAACTCAAATTACGCATCGGGAACGAATTGATGACATATACGTTGTCAGCGTCAGAGTTACGGCGGCTGATGGCAGAGTTTCGGAAAATCAAGGCGCAGTCTCCGTTGGCAACGCCCGAGGTGATGCACTGGCTAATGCAATCCTTAAATCGACTACAAAAGCCATCCGACGAGCAGTCCTAGCGCACTGTGGTTTGGGCATGATGGACGAGACAGAGGTTGAGACGATACCTGGCGCTCGAACTGTGCCAATGGTGGTCACTGAAGACGTTAAGCCCATCGAGCAAGTCAGTGAAGGCATTGTCTTCATGGTGCCTAATCTTGAGGAAGCGTATGCACGTTATGCGACCAATGATGACTGGGTGGCAGGCTACCTCGACATGGTGGACAAGATCGAGAACAGCAAGAAGTTTACGGTCAGCGACAAGATGACACGCTTAGAGCAATTAGAAGGCGTTAATTCGTTCATTGTCGATATGATCCGCCAGGAAGCCAAGGCGTCTTACATGCTTCTTACGGATGGCATCGGCAAGGTCAAGCAGCGCCTTGCATTGGCCTTACGGGAACAACCGGAATGAGCATGCTATGGAAACCAAGCGCAAGTGGTGGATATGGCACAAGGCGAACCCGCACGTGTATGAATTGTTCAAGCGTTTTACCATGCAGGCAATCAGCCGTGGGCACCGCAATCTATCTGCGTGGCTCATTGTGAATCGCATACGTTGGGAGACGAGCATTGAGACGACAGGTGATGACTTCAAGATCAGCAATGACTTCATCGCCTACTACTCAAGACTATTCATGCACGACCATCCGCAGTACAAAGGTTTTTTTCGCACTAAAACTTTGAAATCAGAAAGGTATCAAGATGAGTGAGTATCAACAAAGAGAGCGACAGGCAGGCACAGGCGTACTTCTAACCAACCGCTATAAGAAGGGTGCAGGCCCAGACTGGCGTGGAGAGTTAAAAATCGAACGATCCTATGCAGCAGGCGAAACAATCAAGTTAGCGGCCTGGACCAAAGAAACCGCAGGCGGTGCCCTCATTAGCCTTAAAGAGGACAACTACGTAAAGCCTGAAGGTGGTAACGAGAACCCGTTTCCCAGTAAGCGGCGTGATGACGAAGACGTGCCCTTTTAATGGCAAAGATCAGCAGGCAACGTGGCGCTACTTATGAACGAGAGGTAGCCAATGAGATATTCGACATGCTTGGAGTGCGCATCAAGCGCAACCTCAAGCAATACCAGCAGGCAGATGAAGGTGATCTGCTACTGGGTGACTACCTCATTGAGTGCAAGCGGCGTAAGGCAATTGCCGTGCATGAGTTCATGGACCAGGCTGTTAAGGCTTGTGAGCCAGGACAGACCCCAGTGGTCATCATGCGTGCTGACGGCAAGAAGTCTCTCGCTGTCTTGCACCTGCCCGACCTGTTGAAATTGATAGCCAATGAAATCCCCCATCAGCCGCAGGATGAATCCCCGTCAAGGGATAGTTAGGACCGGTGCCGGGGCACACTGGCACTGCGGCCTGCCCCACCCTCCCAAACGGGGGGTGCGTATCAGTCTTACGCTTCTTGGCCTACGTGAGCCAATGCTGGACGAAACGCCACCCTCCGTGCTGGAAGTCTTAATCTGGTTACGAATCAAAAACACACACTAGAGGATCGTATGGCACACATTATGGTTTGCACTCCCATGTACGGTGGAATGGCTACAGGGCACTACATGCAGTCTTTGCTTGCTCTCACAGGTCAGTTCTCTTCCATTGGGCACAAAGTCTCATGCGCGTTTATGTTTAACGAGTCACTCATCCAACGAGCCAGGAACAACATGGCCCACCAGTTTCTAAAAAGCGATGCTGAGTACCTTTTCTGGATAGACGCTGACATTAAGTTTCGCTCTGAGGATGCACTGCGTATGCTCAATGCAAACAAGGACGTTATTGGCGGAATCTACCCAAAGAAGGAAATCAACTGGGACATGGTTCGAGAAGCAGCAAAGAAGGGCAAGGAGAACCTGCAAAACTACACGGGTTCGTTTGTGGTCAACCTGATTGGTGCCCATGAGAACGTGGTGGTGCGCCAGGATGAGCCATGCGAGGTGGCAGCACTGGGCACGGGGTTTATGCTGATTAAGCGCCAGGTCTTTGAGAAGTTAAAGAAGCGTGTCAAGAAGTTTAAGAACGACATGAGCGCCTTGCAGCACGGTGAGGAAATTCATGAATTTTTTGGGGTGCCGATAGACAAAGAGTCAGGCCGTCTTTTGAGTGAGGACTACGACTTCTGCCACAAGTGGCGCAAGGCAGGGGGCAAGGTCTACGCAGCACCTTGGTGCCAACTGGGGCACATGGGCAGTTACCTGTTCGAGGGCACGCTAATACCGACGCCTGAACCTACGACAATGGAGAGCGAGAATGGATCAAGAGTGGCACGAAACAGTAGGAAGGCAGCAGGAGTGGGAAGCAGACCAACTAAAGGCACCGTGGGCGGTAAGGATCGACCTGGGCGGGGTAAAGATACTGGACCGGGAGTCAAACGTGGTAGCAAAAATGGTAATGCCAAATGATGAGTTAGCAGCACTAGCGGCTGGCGAGATCATTGACGTTATCAACCGGCGCTATTAATGACCGATCCATTCAAAATCACCGAGCCAACCGTAATTTCTTTTTCGGGGGGGAGGACTTCGGCATATCTGTTATGGCGAGTCCTTCAGTCTAATGACGGGATGCCAGAAGAGGCCATTGCAGTCTTTGCTAACACCGGCAAAGAAGAAGAGGCCACTTTGGAGTTTGTTCGAGATTGTGAAAAGTTTTGGGGCGTGGAGATACATTGGCTGGAGTACCAAGACGACGATCCTAAGTTTCGGCGGGTCAGCTTTGAGACAGCCAGTAGGGAGGGTGAGCCATTTGAGATGCTCATTAAAAAGCGCAAGTATCTTCCTAACCCTGTTACCCGTTTCTGCACCGCAATATTAAAGATCAGGACCATTGATCGCTACCTCAAGAGTCTGGGATGGGATCACGACGAGAACATGGATTGGCTAGGCATCAGGGCTGATGAGCAACGCAGGGCTGTGAAGATGGCTAGGGAGAGGGTTCCTTTGTATGTTGCGGGGGTAACCGCCCAAGACGTCGGAGACTTTTGGAAGGCACAATCTTTTGATCTTGGCCTGCCGAACATGAATGGCAAGACAATGCACGGGAACTGTGACCTGTGCTTTCTAAAGGGTGGCAAGCAGGTCTTGAGCCTGATCCAAGAAAAGCCAGAGAGGGGAATTTGGTGGGCAAGGATGGAGACAGTAATTCAGTCTTCAGGAATGACGACAGGTGATGGCGCTAGGTTTCGCTCGGACCGCCCGTCATACGCACAGATGATGAAGTTTTCTCAGGATCAACAATCTCTGTTTACAGACGAAACGATCCCCTGTTATTGCGGGGATTAAAAAATGGCCCCCGGAAAGGAGGAGAACCGGGGGCCAAAGTGGAGGGACAAAGAAGAGAAGAAACCCCTCCACAGGAGCAACTGGTAGAGCCTACTTCTTAACTTGTTTCGGCGGTGTATGAGTTAACTTCTTGCTTTTGTCTGTGTGCTTGGCACCAGTCATCAAGACGCCACCGGTCTTGTGAACCTCACCCTTGTACACTTTGCCGCTTGGTAAGTAGTGTGTTGACGTTTTACCCATGATGGCACCTATTTTTTCTTAGCAGTTTTGGCTGAGTCTTTGAAGGCTTTAGCAGTGGGCGCACCCTTGCTGCCAACCTTCCTCATCTTCTCGCCGCTACCAGCCTTGATACGATCCTTCTTGGCTGCGATATTTGAATACAATCCTGGCTTGCTCATCGACAGTTCCACCTTCTCAGTGAGGCTCTCGCCCTGGTTGCTGGACCCTTTGCCTTGGCTACGACGCCACGCATACGGGCACAAAATGACTTCTTCCGACCCTCATCCTTCTTGGTCTTAGGGTTCGGTGCCGGTGCCTTGAGTTTGCTACCAGTCTCCCTGTTGTACTTGGCACGACCCTTGGCAGTCAAGCCAGCACCTTCACTGACGGACTGCTTCTCGCCACGTCCAACCGATAGGGAGACGCCCTTCTTAGACATAAGCCCGAGTTCCTTGCCGATCAATAATCAAGGCTTGCTTTCTGGGTTCTTGTCCTTCTTCTGGAATCGAGAGGTGAACCCAACGATCAAACTCTCGAATGACTTGCTTAAACGATAAGCCCGAAGCAGCAATCGCTCGAACAATGTCGTTGGGGGTACCGTAAGACGGGCAAATAAAATCCGCCGCAAGCCCTTTGCAGTGGTCAGAGGTGGCGCTTCCACCGACGGCCTGGTTGAGTTCAGGGCTTCTGTATCCACTTGAGACAAGGATGGCTCTGTGGTTGAGGAGCGCACGGACTTCTTGGAGCGCGGCTGCGAGGCGCTTGAGGTTGTTGATGACTTCCTCGGACGGCGTGTTGTCGATGCCTTTTCTGGCTGCCGTTTCTGAGGCTGTAAGTTCTTCGAGGGAGAAGTTTTCACTTAGTCTCATTCCTAGCTTTCATGTCAATAATTTTTTCAAGGGTACGTCCACCAAAATAAAAGGACATGATAAGCATGCCCCACTGCCCTAGCAACGTCACGTACTCTTCATTGGCGTTATGACCAAAGGCACTCATCATGGCAAACACGGTGTAGACCAACAGGATAAAGATGAGCGTCATGGGCCTGATGTTCTTGGAAAGCCAGGAGTCAGAGCGCATGTCAGACTCTTGGCGTTTAGTTAATTCCTGCGCCTCGATGTTGTCTGCATTGAGTTCAGCAATCCTGCCTTCTTGCTGTAGTTTGATGAGTTCACCCTGCGCTCTGGCCTTGGCCTCTGGATCAGGCATTACCTTGTCCAGCACCTTCATGCCTATGTCAAAGAGCGCAGCCACGGGAATCATTTTGCTTCCCTCATGGTTACAACGTCATCGCCCTTGGATACGCTTACCTTGCCGTCCACCACGTCTACACGCATAGGCGTTTCCTTCTGGTCAAGGCGCTGTATCAAGTCGGAGATGACCTTAAACTCCGGTCTTTCTTCCTTGGTTGCCGTGCCAGCAATGCCGTTCATCATATTGATAAGAGCAACAAGAGCGCCGCCGATCATAGTCATAACAGCGGTGATGGCTGATTCAGACAAAAAGTAACTTGACCCCACGCCGATCAGTACGATCAGTGTGATGTAGAAAAGCCCATGCTTTCCAATGGACTTGCCTGCTACTTCTTTCGCGGTTTCTTGTTGATCCATTAGAATCCCTCACCTGGCGTGATAAACAACTTAGCGTTGTTGTGTGTCGAGATGATACGTACATACACCGTCTTGGTTGGACTAACCTGTGGGCCAGTAAAACAACGCTCCGTGTAAGGCGCAATACCGACTACGGCAGCACCGTTGGCATCAGGAATGGTTGCAGTTATATTTGACGTTTCACCATAAGCCACAAACACCGCATCGTTCTTATCTGGGTTGAACACAAGGTACTGGTTTACAGGGCTAACAGCAGTGATGGAAACAACATTTCCTTGAGTATTGGCAGTTGCAGCAGTAGCCGCCACCGTGTTGCCCATTGGTTGAAAAGCAATGTTGTTAGCCATTAGTAGAACCTCTTTTTGAATCCCGTTGTTTTGTTTGTAGTGGGAGATTGTTTCTGATCGCCCTCTGTAAAACAATGGATGCCCATAAAGCCCATAGGGTTCAGGCGATTAGGCTTGCCTAGTCCATAGGTGTCTTGAATTGACTGTTGGCGAATGGGTTTGCCTGCGGAGCGATCCATTGCCATCACCGTCATTTCACTCTTTTTGATCGTCATTTTCATTCTTTTTCCTTTCCCAGTTAATGCACGGTAAAAAGATGCAAACGGCAAAGAATCCAGCCATTGCCATCCTCTCCCACGTAGGCTCCAACATCGCCCAACAGCCCAGAACGAAACTCATAACCATAGCCAGGATGGTCAATAACCGCATAGAGATTATCTCCAACGCCACCCTCACTATCTTGAACACAGCCCCATCTACCATTACTCTTCTCCTTCTTCATCGTTGTTAAAGAAACCTTTGCCCCATTCATCGTCGCTGATCTTTTGTTTGATTTGCTCAAGTTTAAGTGCCCTATCTAAAACCTTGGTCTTGTCAGTTAACGATGCTGTCTCGTCTTGCATCACGTCCCGAAGTAGAGTGCTGATCGCATTTTCTAATTCTGGATTGACGCCCTTTAACTTTTTACTCATCTTTCCATTGACCTTCCCTCTTTCTTGTCCCGACGCATACGCCGGTTGCCAATCAGCAGGGAACTGCCCTTCATAAAATCTCTAGCCTCTGCCATCTGCTTGATCTTCTTAGCGGTCTGGGTATCACCAGGCTGCGTCTTTTCAAGATCACTGCCGTCTTTTCCATAGCCTCTCATCGCTTTTCCTTCCTGGCTTTTCGGGCCGTGGACAACGCAATGGCAATAGCCTGCTTCTGAGGCTTGCCGCTTCTCACCTCTTTCGAGATGTTCTTACTGATTGACTTCTTGCTGTAACCCTTGACGAGAGACATTTGGCGATCCTAAAAATGGTTCTGCAAAACTTAAACCTAACGTGTCCATTAAACGTGTTGTACCCATACCACCACCACCACTTATCACGTTACGAATAGCAGCGGCGGTCAGCCCTGGGCGAAGTTCTGGCCTACTAGCAGTTTCGATCAATCGCACCTGGCGGTCAATATCTTTGAGTTGACTTTCTGTAGCCAGCCCAGACTTGCTCAACGCATTACGAACCACACGACGGTACTGATCTGCCACTATTGCAGGCTCCATCCGTGACAGGGAAACACGCACGCCCTGCATGAAACTATCCATTAAATCTGGGCTGCGCTTGATGACTTGTGCCGCAGCAGCAAGGGCGTCGCTATCACCAGAAGATACCAGGCTGTCAAAGTAAACCACCTGATCCTGCTTGGGCGTTCTAGACAGCATCCTTGCCTGCTGGTTTGCTTCTGAACGAGCTACAGTAGCAGCCCTTCTTGCCTCAGCCGTGGTCTTGCCTGCAATCCCCTGCACTGCCCTAGCCTCAGCATCAGCAGCCGTACCAAGTTCTTTTGCCTGCTTACGGGCACGAATAGGCAAGTCACCTATCTCAGTGCGTAAAACGTTTTGGGCACCAGTAAGCCTGCGTGTCCTTGTTTCAGCAAAGCCCAACGAATCAATGTAACGCTTGACCGAGGCTTGTAGGCCAGGAAACTCACGTAGCCAATCACGGTTACGCGCCTCAAACTCTGCCGCTGCTTGGGGTGTACGCACGCCCTCTAGTTGGCGGGAGACAAAAGATGCCGCCTGCCCCTCAACAAACTTTCGATCACCGCCAGTCAATTCAATTAAGTCCTGTACGTTTGTACGGGTGGAGAAGTAATTAGATGGAAGTTTGGCAGGATCAGTAACAAAGGATTCTGGGTCATAACGGTCCACAGCAGTGGCCTTTCGACCAGCAGCGCCCTTGAATACATCCAACTCCCGAGACAATGACTCATAGTTTTTTATGAACTCTTTTTGCTTACTAGAATACTCACCGAGAATTTCAGACAACTTGGCATAAAGATCGCCTGCAACCTTTGCGTCCATTGCTGCGGCACCCTCTGCCGGTGGAGAGCGATAAACCTCTCCAAGGCGTCGGCGCAAAGCATCCAAGGACTCAAAACTTACACTTGGCGTAACTGGCTGCCCTTCAAACTCTCTCTGAACAGGCTTAAGCACGTCGTATATTTCTTGCAGCGTGCGCCTGCTTCTAGGTTCAGTCATTTCAGCAAAGGGGGCAGTAAGCCTTGCCTTACCAACCCCAAGTCGCTTCTCTAAGTCTGCAATTAACTCCTGATATTTAGGCTCAGCATCAACGCCAACCCCCGTACCTTGCTTAGCATTGACTTCATCAATGACAGCCTTTTTATCCAAATCGGCCTGGTCAGCACGCCGCTTAAGCCTGTCGCCCTGCACAGTGGTTATGCGATCACGCAGTTCTTGCCCTACGTCAGTGGCCTCACGTGGCTCACCAATTAGCCTTCTGGTGCCCTCTGGAACGGTTCTTTGCTCACCAAACCGCTGCCTCTGAGTAACCTGGCGCAAGGCACTTTGACGCTGCTCAACCTGCTGACTTGCCCTAAACAGTAAGGCAGCAGCCTGATCCCTTGCACGCCTGCGAATCTCCTCTGCTTGTTGCTCTGCACCAGGCGCAAGACGAGCAATCTCTTGCTCTGCATCCGACATGATTTTATTGGCTTGAAACTGCCCACGATCACGTATGGCTTTAGCCTCTTCTTCCAGCGCAGTTACAACCCGTTCTTGCGCTTCCCTAGACTCTGCTGGAACTCCTCGCCCACGCAATTTTTGAGCAAAACTTTGAGCAGCCTCACCATAACCGCCCTCTTCAGCCTTTCTAATCATGCTTCCTAGCCAAGGAGAACGCACAGCAAGTTGGCCTATTGCCGTGGGTGCAGCCATGCTGGATACCAAACCAAGGCCAACTGCCAAAGGCTCTGGGGCACCCATTGAACGACTAGTTTGAAGAACGCTTTCTCCAACAAATCCGCCTGTAGCCCCGCCTACAGCAGCAGCGCCCCTACGACCCCTCAAGGCTTCGCCAGAAACTTCCATGCCACGCCCTATCGCGCCAGCAAAGGGCTGACCAATTGGGGAATACTGCAATGCTCTGCCGCCATACCTCATAAACTCTGGGGCCAGGGCACCACCAACGGCTCCGTAAGCAGTGCTTTCAGGAATTTTGGCTACTTCAAAAGGAGGGGGAGGAGAAGGCGGCGTTTCGGGTTCAAAAGCAAGGTTTCCAGAAAATGGGGTTGGAACTTCATCAGCAAATATGTCCCTGCCCCTGCGCTGAGAGGGTTCCGGTGTATCCGCAAATATGTCCTTAGCCATTAGAACCCCTAGTCTTGAATAGTGAAGCCTTGTTGACGGGCCTCGTTGAGAACCTCATCAACACTCATGTTACGTCGCTGCGCAGTAAACCTAATGTCTTCCATTGTGGCGGTTTTTGCGCCTCCCGACGGTTGAGACTGCCTTTGTTGAGAGCCTGTGCTACCGGACTGCCCAGGAATACCTCTAAAATACTCAACATAAGACTTAGCGCGATTAGGATTCTTTACAATTTCACCCTGTTCATTGAGCATGATGACTGGATTGTTTTCTATGTACTGCTCCCAAAAAATATCGGCACCAGATAAAGTGCGATTTACAGCAAAGTAACGGTCAAAAAACTCTGCTCGTTCAAGCGATCTCTCAGAAGCAACTCGATAAGCCTCAATCAAGGCATAGTTAGTCTCGCTTGGACGACCAAGATCAATGTTCGACTGCGCAAACAACTGGCGTTCATAGTTTGAAATTTGCCCCTCACCAGGAACATACGCATCTCTTTGCATCTGAGAAGCAATAGTTTTGAACCGCGAGGCGTCTGGGTCTTGAGAGGTTCTAATATCCTGCATAAACCCACCAACGCCTGGCAGACCATAAATGCCACCAGTTGGTAAACCGCCCTTTCTCTCAATATTTCTAAGAGCCGATTCAGCAGCGTCCATGTCAGTTCTTGTTTTTCGAGCCTTTTGAGTCTCTTCAACAAGTTTTTGACGCACCGGCTTTGCTAACTCAGCCTCAGATTTTCTAGTGTCTGCAAGGTCTTTTCCAGACAAACCTTCATAAATGTTAATTTGCGCTAACGGAACACCAGATGGGTGCAAAACAATTTGCTCACTAAATCCAGGCGTGCCCATTTGCCCACCTGTTGCTTTTGCAGCCGCAGCCCTAGCACTTGTTGTGGCTTTGAATTTTTCTAGCGCAGCCTTATCACCAGCCTCCATTGCCTTATTAAATAAATCATAGGCTTTGGAATAGTTGCCGGTTCTTAGTTCAGCAGCAATAATGCCCTTGCCCAAGTTACCCTCAATCAGTTTGGCCTCGATCAGGGCCGCATTACGGTCCTTGCTCAGTAGGTCAATCATGCGATCAAAACGCTCTCTGAGCATCTTGTTGTTGTCTACCCGAGCCTTTTCCTGCTCATCAAAACGCATCCGAGCCGCCTCGAAGTTCTCCCTCAAGCCTTGCTCCTCAGCATCCTGCATGGCCTTGATTGCCTGCAATTGACCAGAGGCAGAGGTTCGAGCCACGCCACCAAGCAGCACAGCAGTCAGCAGGCGAGTGGCAGAGTTTGCCGCATAGTCAGACGCCTTGTACTCAGGTGCCTCAAAGGTGCCACGCTCTTGCAATCCAGTGTCTAGTTTTTGGCTTTCAAGGCGAGTTCCACGGGCTACCTCACGCTCTGCCTCGGCAGTCTTACGGACTTCTCCTTGGTCACGCTCAAACGCACCCATCTTGGCTTGCGCTCGGCCTCTGCTCCACCACGAAATAGCGCAGGCATCTGTTGCCGAGCAAACTGACCACGGCTTTCAGGGGTTCTCTGCCTGCCAAAGCCCTCTAATAGCCGAGGGACGGTGCCTAGCGTGTCTGGTAGGGTGCTTTCGCCTGGTTCTGCCATTACCTAGTACCTCCTTGAGGCGCTTGAGTGCGTGATGCCGCTTGAATCTCTTTACCAATAACACTCGCAAACAGTTGAGCAAGTTCCTGATCCCGAGCCAGTTCCTCTTGGATGGCCTGTCTCTCATAACGGTCAGCAATGCCAGCAAGTTGTAGCGCAGTCTCAAGACTTTCTTGCCGCGCTGCACTACGGGCACGTGTGGCTTGTCCTGCAAGGATTCCAGCAGCAGCACTACCAGCCGCTTGGTTCCCGGCACTGAGTCCTTGGCGCGCTCTGGCCTGGGCAATCTCCATCTCACGGGCTTGTTGCGGGGTTAGTCCACCACCTTGAGCGCGAGACATGGCTTCTTGTTCGGCAGCACGGAAAGGCTGTGCGCGTTCACGTAGGCGTCCAGCCTCGGCTTCCCTTGCTCGATTAGCACGTCGGGCCAGCAATGCTTGGGCTACTAAGTTTGCACCAGCACCACCTACACGGGTTAACGTTGGATATCGGTCTAAGGTGCTACGCACTCTTTGCAAACCGCGTTCTGCACGCCCAAAATGTTTTCATCGACAGGCTCAACCTGCCGTCCACCAACGGCGGAAGAAGGCTGTGCAGCATCTGCATAAGCCATCTCTAAGTCTTGTGCAACGTCAGGCATGTCATAACCGAAAACTGTCAGCAAACCCTGAATGTTGGCGCTAGAGCCTCCGCCCACAAACATAGGTTGTTCACCAGTAAAACGCTCAAATTGTTCTGGGGCCATACCCTGCACGTCTTCAGCGCCGTAATCTGGCGTGAATTGACCTGGGCCAAAACCAATGTCTATATTGGGGTCGTACTCTTCTTGGAACTCAGGCAAGCCAGTTAGCGGGTTCATCTCGTTCCACTACCCCTGCTCTTTGAGCATGGCTGCTTCCTCGGGGTAATGTGAGCAAGAATCTTGTCATCACCACGTCCCATGCGTCGGATCATCTCGGCTAACTGAGCAATGTCAGTACCACCACCCATCCTCATTTTCATTTCGTTCATATTAAAGTCCTAACGCTTTGCGTAAACGCAGAGAACGAACGTTCCATACGTCTTGTTGTTGACCAGGATCACCGCCAAAGATTGGCTCTTTCATGCCTGTAATTGCACTTTCACCGGTTGAAACAGCGCGAGACGTAACTGATACAGGCGTTGGTGTTCTTCCGACTACAGCGGGTCTTACATCTGTTGGGGCACGCGCACCACCTGCCTCACCAGCACCAATATCAGGTTGGTCAAGTTCAGCAGCCCGTGTTGTTTCAGTAACAAAATCATCGCCCAAACCTTGCCGAATAAAGTCAAGAATATCCTCGTCCCTAAACAAATCTTCAATGTCAAATGGTTCGGCTGCAACTGGACCGCCTGGTCCTTGCGCTCAATGACGCACCTGCTGTTGGGTCAGACCCACCTGGTTCCAGGGCTGCACCTGTTCGGGCCGCCCCAGTTCCTGCGCCCGTTCCCACTCCAGGCACTCCAGTTCCAGTTCTGCACCAACGCCAGGGATGCTTGTGTCCAACACCCTCTTCCCCTGCCAGGAACAGAAACGCCTAGATCAGTAGGGGTACACCAGGAACATCGGTCGAGTATCTAGGCGCTGTGATTCCAGGCGCTGAAGTTTGCCCCGGCCTTGCCACTGGTCTTGTGCGGGTGCGCTAGGAACATCAAATATTTCAAATCCTCTAGCGCCAGTACCCAGGTTGTGGGAACCGTTGTTAGCGCTATAAATTGAACCGCTAATTCTTTGACTGGGCTTCAATCATTGGAATCAATGTTGCGCTTGTACTTGGACACGCTCCAATTCTTGTTAACGCTAAAGCCTTGGCTTAGAGGTTGTTTAATTGAGCAACCTTGTTTTGCGTCTGTACCAGTTTTCTTTGCTCACTATTTGTGCAGTGATTTAAGTTCAGTAGCGTATTATTCGTATTTGCAATCGTTTCAGCAAGTTCGCTCATAGCGCAACTGACGCGCTCTAAACGAATCCATAGATGGAGACGTAATCGGTTCACTTTTGTTGCGCCTCACCGGTATCCGTCCGACCAGTAGTCATAGGCAGTGCCAACACCATACCACCAACAATGGTGACGCTTATCCCCGCAGCAGCCAACGTTTGCTGAACAAAAGGGTTGGTTACCATTACTTGAGCAGCCCTTGGGCTTTGAGCAGCAATAGTGGTGCTGCAACAACAGATGGTGCTGAGTTACGTGCTGCACTTCAATAAATTTTGACCAACAGCGCCAACTAAAGGAAGCAAAAATGGAAGAATTGCAACATCTTCAGATTGTTTAACCTTGTCAAACTCTTCGCGCTAAAGACTCCGCAAGAATGTCGAGTTTTTCGTCTGTCGTGCAGTGATTATCGCCAACCGCAACTTGCGCAAGTTGTAAGTCTTCTGCAAAATTGGATTTGCTTTGCGCTCCTCGGCAACAGTTTCCTCTGCTTGATTAACTTCATCGCTCCAGTCGATGTAGCAAACGCTTCTCGCAAAAAGTCAGCCGACTCTCTTGAGGCCGCGCTTTGCAATCCTCTTTCTAACTCACCAGCAACATCACCCGTAACGACAGAACGCCCTAAAGACGAACCTATGTCAGCAGCAATTTCAGCAAACTTATTGATGCCCATTTCTTGACTAGCAAGTTGCGCGGCTTGTTGACTGGGAAACGGTACGTCATATTCGGTTCCGATTGCAGCCTCTCTTGCAAGCGCACCACCCGCACCCCCGGCTGCACCAATAAGAATAGATTGGCCTATGTCACCACCTTGTATTGCAGCAGCCGTTCCCGCAGTAGCACCACTTGCGGCAGCAGAGGCAAGCGTATTTTGTAAAGATGAGCCAGCAGTGGCAGAAGAAACAGCGCCTCCTACCTTTGCGCCGACCTGGGGAGCAACATAGGCAGTCAACGCTGCCTTACCAATGTCTTCAAGGTCACCGCCTTGAGAAGCGGAAATTAGACCAGCAGTAACGGGAGCAACAGCAGCGCCGGTAATGCCAATGGTGGGCAATAACTGTGGCGCAGCAACGGCAATAACAATGATCTCGGGGTTTTTAGCAACGTATTCGACTGTTTCAACGACGGTATCTACAACGTCAACAACGACTTCACCCACGGCCTCAACAACATCACCGACAGCCTTAAATACACTGGTAACCGCCTTAACGACAGCACTCATTGCCTTGACTCCCTTCGTCCGGTATTGACCGTTACGTAGAAGCCCCCATCCTCTGTGTTTTGCACTTGATAACCCATGCCTTCAACAGGCGGGTTTTGAGAAACATACCGAAACACCGAAAGAACTGTCGGGTCGGTAAAGGTACTAGCCATCGTGTCAAAGCCCATCTTGTGACACGCCAACATAAAGGTGCGCCCGTTTTGTAAAAAGTTACGGGCAGTATCCGCATTGAGTGCGCGGAACCAACCAACGCCAGGTGCGGCTTTGTGAATGATAAATAGAGTGTTGCCCTCTCGAAGGAACAACGTATCAGGCATCTGCAACTCGGCGTTAATCATTTTAATTAAACGCTCTGGTTCTGCCTCTGCGTCGGTGTTCATACCAGCTATGCTGATAATGTCTTCAACACTCAACTCTTCTTGCTGGCTGTCCACCATCTCTACCATGCTTCACCTCACAGGTTCAAAGATAGCCGCAGAGTAAACGTTGCCCATACCCGCTGCCACACTTAACATTAAGCCGTCGGGAGCCTCACAGTCCTCAGACAAGAACACCTTGTCTTCCTCGGTCCTATTAAGGATGCCCGGTATAACACCATACGCCAAATTGTCAAGCAAAAGTAGGGTTTCTAGCAAGCCCGAAGCGCCCATTGTGTGACCTATTTTTTGCTTAAAACTGGTTGCTACAAAGTCCTTCAGTACCGCCTGTAAACCAGCCTTCTCCGAAACGTTGTTGGATGGCGTCCCGGTGCCATGAGTTTTAACAATAGTGACTTCACTTGCGTTAACTTCACCATAAGTTAATGCTCCTTGAATAGCGTCAGCGTAGCCTTTCCCATCTTCTCTCTGCCCGATTGCATTGTTGGCCTTCTCAGCGCAGTGATAGGCAGAGATTAG
The DNA here is from genome assembly GCA_018401935.1 of Balneolaceae bacterium. Classification (GTDB taxonomy): domain Bacteria; phylum Bacteroidota; class Rhodothermia; order Balneolales; family Balneolaceae; genus UBA1275. Next base: position 18,604 of record JAGYJQ010000016.1, on the reverse strand, counting down.
TCTGGCCTTGGGGTGCAGGCCATAGTGGTTTACCTCGTCCTCGGTCATCAAAACCGCAAAGGCAGCGCCCTGGCCCACGTAAAAGCCACCATTCTTGCTGTCAAAGGCGCTTGGCAGGATGCCCAGGTCATCTTCCTTCTTCTTAGTAAGGCAGGCACCCGAGTCACCAAAGAACTCTAGGACCGAGTTGGTCACCGCATCCTCTACCGACAGGATAATGAACCTCGTAAACCCGTAGGCTTTGAGCATCATGCAGTCTTGCAGCACCTTGAGGCTCGATACACAGGCCGTAGCGTCTGTGGAAATGTGATCTGGGTCACATATCTGCTGTGCAATGCGCCCTGCATAGACGTTGGTTAGGGTAAACGGCAGGAACTTGTAGATGTAGTGCAGCCGAGTGTCCTTCTGGTTGTCCCTTGGGTTGATTCCAGCAAAGTGCTGATTGCCACCGGCTAGGATAAAGGCTGTCTTGCCTATACTAGGGTTTTCCCTGATCCATGAAATTTTTTCTGGGCGGAGGACCATATCAGCAAGGATATGGGGAGCATAGGTAAAGCCAGTCTTGGCTCTTTGGTACGTTTCAGGTAGCCAATGCACCCTCTGGGGGTGGATTATTTCGTCAAATAACTCGGTTTTGGTGCTGTAAGCCGTGTCTCCGTGGGTTAGAAAGAGGCTCATTTGAGTTCGGCAATGACTTTATCCACGTCGATTGCCTCCACCTTTGCGTTAGCCACCAGAAACGCCTTTGTATCGCCCACAGAGCGCACCTGCATGGTCTTGCCAATCTCTTCAGGTACCGCAAACGCCTCACACAGGTACATGCCCATGATTAGCCCGTCTAGGCTGTCTATGTTGAGGTCAACAAAAAGATCATCCAGTGATCCTGCTGCAACCGGCGGGTTACTGGGAGTCTTGGCTAGTACGGCACAGGCGTTAAATAGGCGAATAAAGTCTTCATCGGTAATCATGTCACCCCCAAGCGGTTTGCTATCTGCTCATGGATCAACAAATGGCTGTTAACCCAGTCATAAAAGTCATCTTCCTGGTTGAAGTCCAAGTCCAGCAAGTTAAATGGATCATTCAGGTTAAGAATTGTAGCAAAGCGTTGGTGTTCAAGTTGATGAATTTGTAGCCAATCGTCCAAGTCTTGAGGATCGGCGTCGATGATTGGGTAGCGTGGGACAAAAAACCCGGCGTCAGTCAGACGCTCGGAAAAAACTTGGTGCTGGATGCCGTTCTCAAAAAGGAAGTCTCTAAGGCTATCTGGCTCCCCAAAGATGGGCGTAGCCAGGGCGTCCATGTTAAGGCTCATTTGTCAGCCTTATTCCTCAGTTCCTTGTAAATGTCATGCAGCATGGTCTTGATTTCAGCAATGTCAGTGCGGTAGTCATCCTTGGCAACGTAGCGCAATGGAAACTCCTTAATGTCATCCTCAATCTTCTGCACAGAAGTTGTTAGCCGGTTGACAATCCACATGCCAAAGGCACCAGCCGCACTGAATCCAACGTTGACCAACCATTGAGCCTCTAATTCCAAAACCGTCTCCTAGTCTACTTCGGCAGTAACCCACCAATTCGAGCCGTCAGACTGAACGGTGGCGCTTTTGTATTGGGTTGCCAATACGTAGGTCAACGAACCATCAATGGTCTGTGAAGACGTAGTTGTAATCGTGGCAGCGTTTGCCGACGAGTCAATCTTCTTGACCTTGTACTGCTGCCCAGACACGGTAGCGGCTCCAGGCAATAGGGTAAACAAAGGCTCGGCTGCACAATCGACAAGAATTGTTGCGTTGTTTGCTGTAATTGGAAAAATGTTGTTTAGCCAATCAATGGTTGCTGGCGTGTTGTTTTCCCACGTAATCGTGGCAGGCGCATTGTTTTGCCAAATAACTGCGTCACCAGTTGATATGGTCACCACGTTGGTTACAACGGTAGACGCACCAGTAACCGCAACGTTGGAGGCGCTAGTAATACGCCCCTGCGCATCAATGACAATCTGAGGCACAAGACTGCCAGAGCCATAAGTGCCTGCTGCAACCGTGGTGTTAGCCAGGGAAATGGTGCCCGTACCAGTAATTGGTCCACCATCAAGGCCGGTGCCCGTAGCAATGTTGGTTACAGTGCCTTGCGGGATTGCCACGTTAGCAGCCGCCGTAACGCGCCCTTGAGCGTCTATCGTGACCTCGGCAGCATTAGAGCCACCACCATACGTAGCAGGCGTAACAGTCGTGTTAGCCAAGGCTATGCTGACGTTGGCAGATAGGTTCCCGCCGCCTGTAAGCCCGGTTCCAGCGATGATTTCAACCGTGTTTGCAGCAGCGCCTATGTCACCAGGCGTAAGAACAACTACGCCTTGCTGCCCATTAACGCTAATTACAGACTCAGTGTTATCTACCTTTTCCCAGGCCGTGCCATTAAAGATGGCCCAGTCACCGGCTACCCAGTCGGTAATGCCGTTTAGGTTTGTGCTGCCTGATACGGAAACGACGTAATACTCACCTTTTGTACCCACGCTAGAAGTAAGAGTAGGCGTGTTTGTAGAGGCGTTCCATGTGCCTTGATAATTAACCGCACCTGCTGCTCCCCCACTACCACCCGCTACTTTTAGCATGGTTTACTCCTCAAAGGCCATCGCCTGGGGTAATAAAAATGTCTGCTGTTCCAGTGGAAGTTATGGCAGTAAAAAATCCATTTGGAACAAACGATAAGATTTCATCCGTGTTTGGCAGGATGGGTATGCAGTTCTTGGCGTTTGCGCCATCACCTGTTGGAATCACGCAGTTTGCGGTTGCTGCCGCAGCCGTTTGAGCATAAGACAGAAAACACGCCGTCGTGGTGGACAAGTTAATGATCCGGTACTGATTGCCACCTAGGGTTGTTGAAGCAACTTGGATGGGCGTGGGCGGCGTAACAGCCGCAGTCATTTTGGCAGTGTTGCCAAGTACGGTAAAAGCGTTAAGACCCATTTTTAATCTCCATTACATTGTATGCGCTACGTTATTTTTAACGGTTAAATTAGACAACGCAGTTTGTTCAGCCATAATAGTTGCTGTTGACGTAGCACGATCAATGTTTAAAAAACCTTCGCACACGATGTTGTAGTCCACGCCGTTAACATCTTTTTCGCTTTTAATTGGAACAGTAATTTTTAAATTTTTAAACAAATATTCTTTGCCGTTTTCAAACACTCGCCATGCGTGATCTATAGTTCCACGACCAGGTTGCCCACGGGTTTTGTTAAAACGGATAGCATAGTTATTCATATAATTTCGGCGGCAGGCGCAGGAGACAAAACATTTTGCGCTAAATTTACATTAAAATTAAAATGCACAAATTTAATTGGCCTGTCCGAAGCGTGCCGAGTAAACGAGTGTGCTAACCAAGCATTTGAAAAAATTAACAAACCCGGTTTTGGTTCAAAATTAATCATCTTACTTGCAACTGTTGCTTGAATACTATCTGCCTCTGGAAGATCAATTAATGATTTTCCTATGCGAGGGTCGTGAAACACTAAACGAGAAGAATTTTCTGGAACTTCAAGAAAATAAAATCCTACAATTTGCGAACCATACCCGTGTGTGTGCTGTTCCATTGAGGATTGTTTGTAATGTTCTTGAGTCCACATTTCAGTAAACTGCACCACTTTGTCCTGCATAAAATAGCCCTGCTCGTTAAGAATGTTCCATGCGGTTGCACCAACAAACTCTGTGAATTGAACAATGCGTTGATCGGCAAAGTAGTTGTCGCTCATTATCATTGGATATATGTCATCCAATTGGCGTTCTTTACGTCGTCTTTCTAACGACTCTTCCGAAACTTTAGATACTTTTTCTAAAAAATCAGGTCGTTCAATCAAATAAATTGGACAAGGAAAGTGATACGCAACATTAAGTTGTGCGCTTTGCACAACCTCTTTAACCTGCTCCGCCGCTTTGCAGATTCTTTTAGTTTTGCTCATTCTGTTATTTCAATCCAAGAGGTTGTTTCTTCATTCCAAATGTACATGTTTCCGTCATTAGGTCTTGGTGTTACGTGCTCCACCAGCACCGCTTCCACTCTCTCTAGGTAGTGGTTCCAGATGCACGGTATGCGCCCCCGCAGAAGCCTCCACCTGATGAAATCCGCAATGCCGCTCAATGGAACGGATGTAACTGCTCGAATGGTGTTTGCTTACTACCGTTGACACCATTGGCCTGCGTTAGTCCACCAACACCACAGTACCCCCCACCGACTGTGAGCATAAAGAAATTATGTCGTACTCAACAATCATTATGCTGCTTTCTGCTCCAAGACTGCCCGTCCGTCCACGGTAGCGCCACCAACACCACACCGACAGCAATTGTGTTGCATTCCACCTTCAGTCCACCACCACGTCTGTAAGTGTTGAAGCAAATCCACCCACCAGCCAGTTTTCCAGCAGATCACGAGTTGTGCTGTTCGTTGTAACGGAAAACCGCGTTGCAGGACAATGCAACGCACGCTTGTAAAAGATCGCCATAGTGCTTTAGTGCTTCCAGGAGCACAATTGCTATGGGATAACGTAAATATGTTGTGCATGAACCCTGGCACCCTTGTCAAGCCACACCCATCGGTACAATCGGTTGAAGTTACAGGAGCCAAGAAAAGTGCGGTGTAAGGCTTCCACGGCAGACGCAGTCAACGTTTGGGGCGAATCGGTATGGTGATGGTCCACAGCGTGAAAGGGCAGTTTTTCTCCAGTGCTGTTAGCCGTGCCACCGTAGGCGCACCACCTTGCCACTTCGGAGTTACGTTAGCGCCATCAATTTGCACCTGGCTAACGTAGAAGGCACTTGCGTTGCTTACCATGCCAAAGGCCACAGTGACCGCTGAGTTGACTTCCATGACGTTGTTAAGCGTAACCGAGGAGTTGCCGCGAAGGTTGAGCGTAACGTTCGCAGTGGCATTGCCCTGGTACAGAAGCACTTGTTGCGTGTTCACGTCATAGTCAATCGTGTTGGCTGCGCCGTTAGCCCTCAATGGTCACAAACTCTCGATTGCGGTTTTGCAGCAGCACATTGGCTGCTACCCCACCCGTGATGCTCACGTTGGCTAGGGACTCTGCACCGTTGCCGATCCCGTTGATCGCATCCGAAACGGTGGTAAAGTTGTTGTCAAGTTGCGATAAAGGTATCGCTGCGTTTGCGTTTGCAAACGTATTGGGTATGGAAATAGGGAGTGCCATAATTAGAACCTCGCTCTCAGTTCATGTTCAAATTGGAACCCATTTATTGTAAATGGGGTTGCTTCACTTGTGATAGTCAATCCAAGATATTTTCCATACATCTTGGCATCTGACTTGTACAAGAAATACCCTGCTCCTGGGCTAATCCCCGCCAGCCAGCCAATGACCTGTGACGAAGAGTTGGTCCAGTCAATGTTTTGCAATGAATTGTTGACCCAAAAGATGCAGTTGGCAAAGTCAATGGCAGGCGATTGCTGCGACTCCGAGTCCACAAAGGCAGTCAGCAAAATTGGAACATTGCCCAAAGTTGCCTCAATGCCAAACTTCAACGCCTGTTTATCCCGAATTGGGTCACCCATAGGTAACAAAGCGGTAATGATTTCAACCTCTACAGCATTGTCGCTGTCTTCATAAAACTGAAACAGATCGTTGCCAGTGCTGCCATAAAGGTTAAGAAAACCACTTTGTACAGCAGGTACAACAAAGTATGCGTTTGTAAGTTGATTAGTGAAAAACCACTTACGCTCAAAAAACGCAGCCTGAATAAAGCGGTCCGTGCCTTCATCGTTGTACTTGAAGTTGAACACCGCGCACAGAATATTGTTAATGAGGCACTGTCCAGCAGAAATAGGCTCTGCAAAGTCAATCAGCGGGAAAACGCCATCCAGCGGGTCACTGATCTTGGTCGTGGTAGCACCCACTAGGGCGTAGACCCCGTACTCGTTCATAAACAAAATAGACCGGAAGTACGGAAAGATGGCGTGTTTGAGGTTAGAACCCACCGACGCCGAGACGTTGGTGTTGGTAAACAGTGTGACGCCGGTTACAGAGTCTACCCTTACGTCCGAAAACACGTTGATCGAGTCTTCACCAAAAACGTACAAAAAGTTATTGGCTGACAGAATCCTCGTAATGTCGGTACGAAGAGTGGAGTCTGAGATAGTTAAAAAGCCAGCATCAACGCCAACAAAGTTGTTAAACGTATCAGCAGACGTGTAAAACACGGTTCGATCTGAAGCAATCCAAGTGCGCCCAGAAAAAGTGGCAACGTCTATGCCGTTTTGATCCAGGATCGTGCATGTTGCAGTAGCGTTTGTGCCGTCTCCCGTTATGGTCACAGTGGGGGCGCTGGTGTAACCCGTGCCAGCCTCCGTAACGATAATCTCAGATACCGCATTTGCTACTACAACAACCTCACCAGTGGCCTGTATTCCATTGGACTGATTGGGAGTACCGAAGGACACGACGTTATTGGCACCTGTATACCCAGAGCCACCAGCAGTAATGGTGACGTTGTTAACAGAACCAATGTCGTGCAAATCAGTACCGTCCCACGTTTTGTACCCGTTGTTGGGGTCAATGATGAGAGCGCGTTCGTTCTTCCACTGCGTAATCATTACGTTTGCGTTTGAAAACGTGCCTGCTGCCGCAATGTTTCCTTTGGTGTTTGCCGTTAGATTGACAAACTGAGCAGAGCCATCGTCTTGAAAGCCCAAGACGAACTCGTTATTCTGAATGTTGACGGACCCCATGTAGGTCACGTTAGCGGTAAAAGCCGTTGCGTTGACTAACTCGTTACCCTCAATAATGCGCAGGTTGCCAAAGCCAATCGGCATGGCGTTTTCTAGCCAGCCAAACTCACCGTTTTCAATAACGGTGCGGTTGTTTTTGGTGTTTACACCCTTGAAGTCCTTGACGACGGCATATTGTTTTTTTTGCTCAACAGCAGCCATGTCAGTACCCCGAAATGTATGGTGTAGGCAGTCTTCGGGTAAAGGTTGTGTTCAGCGCCTGCATGACGTGCTTCTGATATTCCTGTTTGAATATCTCAGCCTCACCATAGGACTGCTCTTGGTACTTGGCAATGTAAGCCGCATAGAAAGGCACCGACTCGGTAAACGGAGTGGGCAGCGTTTCATCTGGGCTGGCATCTGTTAGCGGTGGCTTAAGCACCACAGTGTCGAACTCCATTACGTAAGCCTGATCGGGCTTCGGGCCAATAAAAATTTTCTTAGGCCCATACAAAGAAAACGCAATAGGACGACCATCGTAATTTTGGTAGTAGCGCAACTGGGCATTAAAGTTAGTCCAGGGCATGTAGTACAAAGGCACGCGAGAGTTGCCGTAAAACAGGTTGACCGTTAGCACGTCAATGGTGTTAACGCCCTCTGGCAGATCAATGAAGTCAATTGTTTCTAACGTGGCAGGCACGGTATGAGACTGAAGAATACGATTACACCCAGTGTCTTGCACTAGGTGATTTCGTCCGTCATTGATGTAGTCAGTTAACTCAGCATTGGTCCAAAAATTTGCGTTAACGTCATGCAGCAATCGACGGGTTTCTGTAATGTAACCCGATAGCGTTGTTGCCATTTTTATTCATTGCTTAAGGATGGCCCTTTCGCCGCAACCCGTGCTTTAGGCATGGGTGCGGCTACTCGTTCCACCACGGGGGCTGACACGTGGACAGGTTTGGAAGACTCTCGGCTAAAAACAAACTTACTCAAACGATCCATTGCGAGAGGAAAGTCTGTGTTCATCTTCATCCAGCCGAGCCTTACAAAGTACGGTTCTTTATTGTCATCGCCATAACCAAAAATATGCTTGGCTGCAATCTCAGGAAGTTCAACCTCTTTGTCTTTAGAAAAGACATAGGACTGACCGTTGAAAGAGTCGGAAAGGGTTTCATCCCCTTTGTTGCAAACAAACAAAGTAGTCATAGCGAGACAATATCTCCATAAAGTGCCACGTCACAAGTAACGGCGGCATTTGCAGAAACGTTAACGTACAACACTCGGGCAGTTTGAACATCAGTATTAGCAGCCGAAGCCAGAGTCAGATCAACAAACTTAGTGACGCCTGTAGCGCCACTGGTCGTTTGATCTGCGGCAATGGCAGTGCCGCCTGCGCTGGCAGACGTGAAGACGCCAACGTTAGCAGCAGCAGCATTGCCACTGAAATTCGACAGACTAATACGACGCACAATGTACTTAGTCGCTGCTTGCGCCACCAGCGTAGTAGCATCGCCTGTAGCATTGAGGCTTACACCCGTCTGCTCTGCAAGGCGATAGTTACCAAACGCATCGGGGAAGGAACGTCCTACGGCATTTGCGTCCATAGTCCCTCCTTATGCGTAAGTTAATGGTGCAGCCTCGCCACCATTGACGGTGACAACCGAGACGTTGACGTTAGCCACATTGCCAAACTCTTTTAAGCGCACGTTTACACCGTCAGCAATGACCAGGCCACCAGTGTTAGCAGCGTACACGTTAGCAAACGCTGCACCGTTGGTGTTGTTGTTAACCTGAATCACAACGTTTGCCGTAGGGTAAACGTAGTACGCACCGGCATCCAAAACAAGAGCGTCGTTTTGAGGAACGGTAAGAGTTTCTGCCTGAAAATAAGCACCGTCAGAGTTGGCGTTGGCACCGGCAACGAGGATTTTATTAATCGCTAAAGACATGATCTATCCTCCTTACAGGCTAATTGAGTTGTAGCCGGTGATCTTCGTCATGGCTTTTGGTTTGGTATTGACGAGTTCAGCAATCATCAACACGGCACCAACGTAACCAATCTGGAAGTTCGGCAGGGTGGACTCAAACCCAGTGAACGCAAACGAAGCCTGTTCATGGATATAGAGCGACAAGTAGTTACTGTTTAAGAAGTACAGAGTACCTTCTGGGCAGAATGGGTCTGGATAGATAGGAACGCCAGCAACCATCAGGGCGCGGAACGCAGCCTGGGGGCCATTCGCATCACCATCAAAACCACCGCCTGGGGTAATCATGTAGTTCTCTTGACCCACATAGTCTTGGGCCAACAGTGTCCATGTACCAAATCCGCAGACGCCAAAAGTAGGCACTTCAGCGCCGTTTTTCACGGTGCCAGAGATGTACTGAAGGACGTTTTGACGGGTGGGGTTAACGGAGCCAGCAGCGTACTGCTTGGACTTCCACCAGGTTTCGGTTGTACGGTTGATGTTTCCGTAGGTTGCCGTTCCTGTGCCATCGTCAATTGCGGCAGGCAGACCAATAAACTGCTGCTGGTCACTGGTGTTGTTGTACAGCGAGGTCGCCATTGCTTCCATCATCACGTTGGTCGCGTCGTTCATGCGAGCCTCGATGAGGGGAATAATTGCGTAGTCTTGCTGCACTGCACCTTCCATACCGAGGAACGGTACGGGAGAAACCAGTAACTTGAGGTTGAACTCAGCCTGGTAAGCGCCTTGCTGGACAGAAGGTTGTGCAAACGAACCCGAGTAGTCAGACCACTGGGCGTTTACGAATTGAGAACCCTGGACGGGAACTGTTACTGAAGACACGCCGCCAGAAGCGGTTTGTGAATTAGCAATCAGCGCCGCCATGAGGGGCGTCGAGTTGTAGATTTGGACAACCAACTTCGGGATAAAGGCACGACGAGTAACGTAAGTTAACTCATTGAATTGGTTACTACCCGAAGCCGGAAGGATGCCGCCACCAATAGGCATGATTTACCTCCGAAGTTTCAAAATAAGCCCCATACCAAATTACAGACCAATTGGCCTTGGGTTCTTGCGAAGTTCCGCAATAGCCAAAGCAGCGTTTTCACGCGCTGCACCAACCGGATTTTTCATGTAACCCTTAATGTCAAAACGCGACATTACGGGTTGTGGAAAACCATTAGAAGTCGGAACCGACAACTCACGGGACTTCTGCCAGTAGTCAGCAGCCGTCTCATGGTTTGCAATGCCTTTTTCGGTCATCAGTTTTTCGATTTCCAAAATGTCGTCATCGGATTGGGCAAAGCCTTTTTCCTTGAGCGAACTGCGGCGCTTGGTCAATTCATCACGAATCTCGCGCTGCTTGAGTTTGGCCTCTAATTGACCAACCCGTTGCTCGGCAGCCGAAGCACGCACGTTGACGGCATCTTCCATTTCAAGTTCAGGAACAGGCAGGTCTGGGTGGACTCGCTTGGTCAACCGCAAAAACTCTTTACGGGTGGACGGGTCTTCAGACAGACGCTTGGAAAGCGCAGCGAGTTCTTCGATTGCTTCTGGTGAATAGTTTTCAAGACTCATGGTTAGCCCCTTTCAGTCTTTAATAAATGCGCTTAGTGTCACCAGGCTTGCTCATGGTCATTTTGTTTTTTGACCCTGCTTTAGCAGCGTTGGTAAGTCCACCCATTTCAGAAAAACGGGGCGTGTTAACAATCTGACCATTTTGCTGCGTGTTGTCGGTTGGACGACGGGGTTGCAGCGCACCTTTGGGTTTGAACAGTTCCATAATTACTCCTAGATGGGTAAGGGTGGGTTGGTTGCACCTTCAACAGGTGCCATTGCTGCTGTCCTCTGTCCAGGCGTAGCACCACCCGCCTGCGGCAAAGTCTGAATCATCTGCAAGATTTCAGCCGGTATAAGTTGTCGAGTATCGGACTCACGCTCACCAAAGCGGCGGGTAATCTCTGTGACAACCTTTTCAATTGTTTGGCCCTCTTCTGTGTCGGGTGCAAACGCACCGACGGCAGACTGGAGCATGTCAAGCGCCATCATAATGTTAAGTCGCGCTTTTTCTTGTTCACCCTTTTTTTCCTCGGGTGTAGACATAGGAGAAGCCATAGGTGGAGTCGCAGCACCTTGCTCAGACGGAGGCAAAGTAGGGGCCATAGCTTCGCCGCCCTGGTCCATCTTCATCATCGCCATCATGTCTTTTGACTCTACAGCCATGTGTCACTCCTATAACGCTTCAAACTAGAATACATTGTAACTATCGTGTCAATGTAAAAAAGGGGCAAAATGCACTGCCCCGTGTTTTAACTACGCTTACCGTCCCGCATTGGGGGCTTTTTCATAGGTTTAGGCATTTTTCCGTACATGGTCAACTCCTAGTAGTGGTGCGGCCTGTCATATTTCGGCCTGGGTTTTTGTTAATTCCATATCTTACATACGATATGGACGCAGGTGACCGCACCTCGGAGATGCTTTTTTCCGTTGCGCGGGGTTGATCCCCAGACTTAACCATCGTCTGGGCGTTGGTTGGGGTCACGTTCTCAGCCATTGGGAGGACTCACTGGAGTTGGAGCAGCCTCGGGTGCTGCGGGTTGCCCACCACCTTCACCACCTGGGGGTGGCATCATGGCCTGGGCTGCTGCGGCTGCTTCATCAGCCTGTCGAATGTCATCAAGTAGCAATTCTTTCATGGGCGGCTCCATCAGTTCAATCAGTCTGGTTTTGCTGATAGCGCCAGCATTAAACAGGCTAAAGGCCAATTCTCGGCTGTCTTCCATAAAGATTGGACTGTTAGAGTGCGCATCGACCTTAACCACAAAGTCAGGCGTAAATTGCGCAATGATAAATTTATTGCCGTCTGTGTCTAAAAGTGGCGTGTCATCGTAAACCTGCATCATCTTCATATACAAGGTAGCCATTTTTTCTAGGCTGTCCTCGATGACCATAGCGCGTTTCTTGGCCCTGCTCGAACCCAGTCGAGCCAGTTGGCTTGCATGACCCGATGAGCGAACGCCTGCTTCACCACGTCCAGCCAGCACGCTGGTAATACCAGAGGCTTCTGAAAACATGTCATCAATCTGCCCAAGTTCACGGAAAAGATCGTTTGGAATGTTGGGCGTAAATTCTTCGACCCTGGCGTTAGGCATGTCGGTAGCAAGCAGGCCACCGGCACGGTTGAGCGCAAAGTTCTTCTCATCCAGTATTCCGGTAAAGCCCATGATGGCTTTAGGTGGCGATACCTGCTTGTCGAGCAGTTCAAGAATCTGGGCTTGCCGCTTGTTGCGCATGTCTTGCAAGAAGACCAGGCGCTGCACCTCGGACTGACCCCAGTAGTAGTCGTACTGCGGGTTCGGGCACAGTTGCACAAAGGGCTGCTCACCTTCAAGAAACAGGCTCTTAGAAGGACGGTCATAAATCACAATGTCTGGGTCTGCAATCGTAATGCACTGGTAGTCATTGACTTCATCATCAAAGACCCAGAGTTCACGCATCTTGACAGTTGGTTCAGCAATCATTGGCGTGTAGGTCATCGTGCCAGCAAGACTCATCTGCACGTTTCCAAACATGGTGGGATCAATGGCAGACGTGACGAGGCGCTCAACGCCTTGCGGGTATTGCTTGGTTTGTTGCTCTGCAAGAGCGATCCGTTGAACAATCTCATCGCGCTTGGGATGGGACCACAGGCGCGAGAAGAGTTCGCTCTTGGTCATGTAGTATTCCTGGGCCATCGCCTCTTGGCGATCCGTGTAAGGCGTGTCTTCACGTAAGACGCCAAATACACCAGGGTCCACCATGTACGGGTGGATGCCGTTGCGCCACACAAGTTTGACAAAGGTGCTGTTGTAGCAGAGTGACCAGTTCAACGACTGCGCAAAGACTTGATCGGCGTTTGAGTTGATCCAGTAATCGTGGAGCGCCTTGGTCATTGCCGGGATCATTTTGTGATACGACGTAGGCTCACTTGCGCCAATCTGGATTGAGAAGCGCGTGGTTTCTGCCGAGTACATAAACGACGACAACTGGTCAATGTGCGGGAAAATCTTATTGAAGTGCGCAGGCGATTCATCCATGCCTGAACCAAAGAGGTAGTAGGAGCGCAACATGCTGTAGACCGACATGCGCTCAGACTGCGACACCATGCACTTGTCAATCAAGTCCATGTAGAACTGCTGACGGTCTACTGGCTCTTTGGGTATTCTCATCGTGCGATCTTCAGATTCTCATGGTCAGGAATGTAGGAGCCTACTTTTGGCCCTGTTAATGGCGCACCAGACCCTTTAACCGCTGCCATACCAGAGACAGACTCATCAGCCACCGGGCGCAGGTTGTACTGGCCTAGTTCGGCAGGACTGCCCCATCGCGGAGCGAAAGGGTTGTTAGGTTGCTTGTAGCGAGGCGGTTGAGCCTCACCTTCTCTAGCGGGTTTGATGTCACTCATCTTGAAATCCAGTGCAAGTTGGTTGAGTGTTTTGTCATTATGCTTCGTTCCTTCGCTTTTTACACCAATTGGCTTCAAAAATACAACATGAACATCCGTGCAGCCAGCAGGACACACAGCCTCTTTTGATTCAAAGTACCCATGCACTGGGCATTTGTAGTCATGCAATACACTCATAGTTAGCCCCTTTTCTTACTTAACAAGTTTCCACGTGAATAATCGTACTTATTAACGGGTTTGATGCTTAAACTGAACCCGCTTTCGCTTTTAACTATCAAGGTTGACCTTTTCATAGTCGGTTTAACCTCATGTTGGGCGTGATAACCCAAGAATTTACGGCCTGCAATGTCCATTCGGGTGCCTGCTTCGCCGTTTTCCAGGGCCAAAAGAGCGCGTGAAAGGCGTCTTTGACTGGTTTCGGTCATGCGCATGTTGCCCTCGAAGATCATTTTCTTCATGTTTCGGTAGTCGATGCAGGCAAAACGGGCAAATTCTTCCATTGGAAAGCCTCGTTTACGGTTGCTATTCATGTTTTTAACGCGCTCTTTGATGGCAGCGACGGTCAAAACGTCCATTATTGGAACCCCAGTGCGCGTAAATAGTTGCCAACCTGCTTACCGACCTGTGCTTGCCCACCATTTTCGGCCTCATCGTCTTGAACAGCCTTCTTTTCTCGCGTTAAACGCATCTGAATGAGCCTGGGCTGCAATTGTTCGGCAAAAGCGGCGGTTGCCAGGGCTGATGCCATGACCCGATCATCCTTTGCCCTGCCCATCGCGGCAATGGTGCCGTTGTCTCGCACAATGCCCTTCATCTCGTCGATGCAATCGCTGCTGTACATGTTCAACATGCCACGCTCGAAGTAGTCTTTAAGGTAACTGAGCATGCGTTCTTTGCTGCTGTGCGTCGTTACCCACCCAATGGAGTTCGAGATGCCAAAGGAATCGTTGCGCCGCCAGAGGTAGTGCTGCATGTTCGATAGCACATTGGTCAGTTCTCGGCCCTCGTTGCCAGGTAACTGGGTGGCTTGACGCTTGAGATTGCGCATTTCTTGGATAACGGCTTGACCTGGGCCATTGACTTCAAGGTTTAGGGTCGAATTGACGTAAGCGCCTGCCAGATAGCAGATGACCCAAGCAAATTGGAAGGTATTGAGTTCAGAGGTGGCAAATTCAGCCACCTGGTCCATGCCATCTGCGTAGCAGCGGAAGACTTGGATGCAAAAGCGGTCTGCCCAGTCACTTGACCCGTAGGCAGGGTCAGCACCAATGACGTAATAGGCCGTAGAGACGGGTTCTTCCCATATTTTGAGTGTGGCAAGGCGCTCAGTGGACTGGAGTAACTGCGTATCTTGGAAATTGGCACCCATTGAGAAGCGGTAGGAGACAAACGCCTCCTTCTTAGATGCTTTCATGGCGTCGGTACACCTGGCGGTCGAAAAGAATGAGGTTCCCGTCATCACAAAGGCGTAATCCTCTGTCGGGGGAAACTCTTGGTACATCATGCCCTCGTCTTTGAGTCCCTCATGCAGTTTCCAGCGCCACCAGGCAATCTGCCTGCTGTTGACGTCAAAGTTGTAGACCTTCTTAATGTCCTTGGTCCACTCTTTTTCTTCTGGACTTAGTTTGCCGTCCCAGTAGACCTTGTATATGTCGCTCTTAGGGTCAGCCGAGTAGAACTGGTTACGCCACCAGCCAACGAAGATGGCCTTCTGTGTCCTTGCACGCTTGGCTGTGGTCCACATGTCGTGGAACATGTTGAACCCTCGGGCGGTGGACTCAAACATGTAGTAGCGCAGCGGGTTGTTTTCTGCAAGGGAGGCAAGCAGAGAAGCCAGTCCTTCCTCGTCACCCCAAGAAGAAGTCTCAGTACCGTGCAGAAACGTAATTCCTTTGCCGCGCCCAAGGCTACCTTTCGCTCGGATACCTGCAACCTGATAGAACAGGCGTGATCGGTTCTTGAGAACCATTTGGTTTCTGTTGTGGGACATGAGAGGGATTTTGAACTCCTTGGGCAATCCGTCCATGTACATCTGTAGGGTGCTTCTAAACTGCTCACGGTTTTCCTCTGTGTCCGTTGTAAGGGTGCCTTGCATGCCTGGGTGGATGAAGTGCCAGTAGAGATCAAGGGCAAGGCTGATGGTTGTGATGCCTAACTGCCTGCCTTTGAGGACCACAAAGAAGTGTTTGTCTTCAGCCAGTCCTCGGGCCACCTCGTCCATGACGTAGGTTTGGGTGCCAAGCAATTGATCGCCAAGAACGCGCAAGCCTTGCTCTTTGGTTTCAATCTTTAGGTGCTTGCAGAAGTGATAGAACTTAGCGCGGTCAAAGTTCATAGCGTGTTGTACTGCGTAACCCGACGATTAATCATGCTTGAATTTTCAGGTTGCAAATAAATGATTTTTCTTTTTTTGTCTTTTGCTGATTTTTCTGCCAAGTCTCGATTGGTTTTGGTGTACACGTCAGTTTCTTCAAAATCTTTATAGGGCGTTTGCTTAGCAGCAACCCCGCAGCCAGGGCAGAAGTGTTTGACCTGATCTGACCAGGCTTGCATTTCCTCTTTCCACCAGCCAGGTTTGACCGCATGGCCTCGGTCTTGATTACGCGCTAAGTCAAAGGCTGCTGCTACCTCACAAAAATAGGATCGCAATTCACCTTGATTTTGAACAATAGAGGCCGACCACTCTCGGTTGATGTCGCACTGCGGTATGGCTTGCCACATTTCTTCTTCGCTCATCAAGTCTTGAATTGCCGTTAGCAGTGGCGCGTGGTCGCTATGGCCTGCGTAGTTCCAGACAACGGCACCAGCGTCTACGGCCTGTTTAGCCAACTCCTGCATGGAGCGTTCTGATTTTGGATTGCCATGCACGTTTAGATTGAAAGTTCCAAAAGTACGTAAGGCCAAGTCAGTATGTTTGAAAATGCTGTTTGTCCACAGACCGCGCTGAAACTTGTTTGGTATTTCCTCCTCGAAGATTGCGCAGAGTTCTTCAAACTGACGGTGCATGACTGGGTTACCGCCAATCATGGCAATGATGCCGTGGAAGTCTTTAAGGCTTTGCAGGGCAAGTCTAAAGTTTTCTGGGGTCATTTCCCAAAATGCGTCTTGGTTTTCCAATAGCCGGGTGCAGTTTGAACAGGCTAAGTCACACTTGTTGGTTACATCAATGCAAATAATGTGCATGTTTTTAGGTGGGCGCATTTTCGAGATCGCACTATCAGCCAAGTTCATTTTTGTCTCCAAGGTAGGTCATTGCCAAATTTGGCTCTCATCTGGATGTTCTTTTGAAAAAAGAATGGCTTTAGATTGCGCTTGTCATTAAGCCTGTAGTTCATAGTGTATTGACCCGTCCCGTTACCCGGCAATTGTTTGGTGACTTCCCAGACGTGCCGATCTCCAACCATTAGTTGACCGGTGGTGTGATACCAACAGGTTGCAATGCCGCAGGCCAGTCTGCGTCGATCCATAAGGTAGCAGTTTAGGTCTACAAAGCCAGTGTGCTGCCCGAGGGACTCGCAGTCGTCATAGTCCCAAAAACGACCATCAGGGTGCATAAGTTTACGCAGGCTGTAAGCCCAGACGTTATCCTCCATAGCGGTTACCAAAGACTCCACATGGTTTTCATCCATCCAATTGTCATCATCACACCAGCAGATTAGTTCTTCTTGCACAAGGTAAGCAGAAGCAGCCACTATCCCACCATTCATCATGCCGCTGCCACCTGTTTTAACTGGCAGGGCTGTAACCAGCACATTGTTTGGCAGGGTTCTGGGTGGCACCCCATCAAAAAATACGTAGTGCTTGCATGGATATGTTTGTTTAGCAATGGACTCAATGGTTTGTTCTAAGTCGGCTCTGCCTGTCGTTGCAGTTACCACGGCTACTGTGCGCATAGCAGTCTCTTAAAATAATGGATAGTGGTTTGTAAGCCAATGTGTATATCAACCTTTGGCTCCCAACCAAGGCTTTTGGCTATGCCAATGTCAGGCTGTCTTTGTTTTGGGTCATCAGAGGGCAGGTCTTTGAAAACAATTTTAGACTTGCTGCCAGTCATCGCTACAACCTTTTTTGCCAATTCCAGCATAGAAAACTCCAGTGGATTGCCAAGATTGACTGGTTGTTTGTAGTCAGACTCCATAAGCGCCATCAGACCGCTTACCAAATCAGCCACATAGCAAAACGACCTGGTTTGGCTGCCATCGCCATAAACGGTTAAAGGCTTGTTTTGCAGGGCAGAGACAATGAAGTTACTAACCACCCTGCCATCGTCTAGCGCCATCTTTGGGCCATAGGTATTAAATATCCGAGCCACCCTTACATCCACCCCATGCTGACGGTGGTAGTCATAGAACAATGTTTCAGCCGCCCTTTTACCTTCGTCGTAACACGCCCTTACCCCTACGGGGTTAACGTGCCCCCAGTAGGATTCTTTCTGCGGATGTTCTTGAGGGTCACCATAGACTTCGCTGGTAGATGCTTGCAGCACCCTGGCACCCGTTTTATTAGCAAGGTCAAGGACATTTATTGCACCAAGAATATTTGTCCTAACCGTTTTTACAGGATTACGCTGATAGTGAACTGGGCTTGCAGGACACGCTAAGTTATAAATCTTATTTACCCTTAACTCAAACGCCTGCTCTACATCGCCTAACAACAGTTCAAACCTGGGATGGCCTAACAACCCTTGCAGGTTATCTCTGAGCCTGTGTAGTAGTTATCTAAAGCAACAACCTCATGCCCACAGGCAAGCAACAGGTCACACAAATGAGAGCCAACAAAGCCAGCGCCACCCGTTACCAGAACCCTCATTTCTTCTGCCCGTCTGCATGCAACTCTTCTGCCCTCTTTCCACTGCCACAACACCATCATCTCAGCCCTGGAGTTCGTACATGGCACCCTCACCTCTAATCTCATTAATCCTATGCAAATACCCCTGCCGAGTCCTCTTACTTCTGTAGGTCTTTAGAACCCACTTGGCCTCATGGTAGCGACGCCACTCTCCGAGTGATTGCCCATCTGCCTACCATCGACCGTTGTGACCACCTTGGCCCTCTCATGCACTTCCCGCACCAGTAACACTTGAGCCTTGGGTCAATACTCCCATCAGCCACTTCATTAGGATTCATCCACCACTTCTACATCCCGCCACTCACCCTTAATCATGTGCAGTGGCCCCATCTTCACTGAGTCTGCATTGCTCCACCATTGCTGAAGCACTAGATCACTTTCCCTGTCTCTTAATAACCACCTCAACTTTGCTGTAGGCGTCATCACGTCTGTCGTCATCTCACCCTCCATACACGAATACCATCACCCTCTTTCCTACATACAAACTGACGGTCTAACCGTTTACCCTTAATGCGGTTGTAGTTACACAAGATGTTCATGTTCCCACCATGCACTAAAAACTCTCACCTACCTGCAACTGCTCATGCGGGTACTCATGCCTCACCTTCTCTTTCGGTAACGGCACACTCTTA
>JAGYJQ010000015.1 GCA_018401935.1 Balneolaceae bacterium | reverse complement strand
TCATATAAATACCCTCATTTAATTACTCAAATTATACGGAAATAGCCTCTGTTTTGTTCCAAAATTTCACCCCAAATAACAATCAAAAAGTTGAAGAAGGTTGTCCCACGGTTGTCCCAATTTCCCTCATTTCCCTCAAACAAAAAAACCCTGAGAGTCAATAAGTTACTGACAAACAGGGTTTTACGATGGTGGGACCGGGCGGAATTGAACCGCCGACACACGGATTTTCAGTCCGTTGCTCTACCAACTGAGCTACAGTCCCAACCGAAAGGATGGCAAATATACACCCTTTAGCTTGGAGAAACAATACACAAGCCTAAGATTCCTTAACATCACGCAAATGAATCTGTATGGAGGTGTTGCCATTCCAGGTGTTTTCTTCCAGCTCGTAGGCAATGTCGAACTTTTTACCGTCCCTCACTATGGGCATTAAATCATGCATATTAAAGCCAATCGCATCAAAAATGGGAGAGCCCTCCTGCTTTAGTCGAAGTTTTAAGTGCCCATTCCCAACTATGGTCGGTACTCCCACCGTGCTTAACCCCTTACTGGTAAACAGGGGTTTTGTATTGGCCGGGCCAAATGGTTGAAACTGATGCAGCAACTTCCAGAACTTTCCATCGATCTCTGCCAGGTTTATTTCCGCATCAACCAGTAATTCAGCTTCAAAGGAGCTTCCAGAGAGTTCCTCAACGGCCTTGCTGTTCATTCGTTTTCGGAATTCTTTTAGCGCACCATCCTTTAAGGTCAAACCAGCTGCGTATTCATGCCCACCAAATTGCTCCAGTAAGTCTTCGCACTCCCGAATTGCTTCATAAATGTTAAATCCACGAATACTTCTAGCCGAGCCCTTAATCTTTCCATCGACCTCACTGAGCATAATGGCTGGCCTATGGTATTGATCCACCAAGCGAGAAGCAACAATGCCTATGACCCCTAAATGCCAATCTGGATTAAATAGCACCAGTGCCGAGATTCGATCCATATTCAGCTGCTCTTCAATCTGTTCGACCGCTTCATTCATTGTGGTCGTATCGGTATCGCGCCGCTTCGCATTAATTCCTTCCAATTCTCTGGCCATTAAGTTGGCCTCGGGCTCATCCTTGGCAATTAATAACTTCACTGCCGTGGACGCATCTCCCATCCGACCCGCCGCATTGATTCGTGGGCCAATGGAAAACACAATTTTTTTGGTATCCAATTCTGCTTGTGGCACCCGAATTAGGTTCATCAGTGCCTGAATTCCCACTCTCGGATTGGTTTTGAGCCGCTCTAAGCCAGCCCACATCAATATTCGATTTTCATCGATAATGGGCACAATATCGGATGCAATGGAAACGGCCAGCAAATCCAAATAATCATAGGCTACCTTCGCAGGAAGCCCCAAACGGGCTAGAGTAGCCTGAACCAATTTAAAACCAACCCCCGCTCCCGACAATCCATCAAATGGGTAGGAGCAGTCTTCTCGTTTAGGGTCCAAGACGGCATAAGCATTGGGTAACGCAGCTCCTACCGTATGGTGGTCACATATAATGAGATCCATACCCAAGGCTTTGATTTCCTCGGCTTCGTCAATGGCAGTAATACCACAGTCTACCGATACAATGACCTGCGCTCCCATCTCATGGGCATACTGCACACCTTCTGGGTTAATCCCGTATCCCTCTTTAAATCGATGGGGAATATAATAGTCCACCACCACTCCGAATTCCTTTAGGAAGGAATAGACAATAGCCGTTGCGGTGGTACCATCTACATCATAATCCCCGTATACCAATACTTTTTCGTTAGAACGAATAGCTAAGGAAAGACGCTCGGACGCTCGGTCCATGTCTTTCATTAGAAAAGGATCGTATAGTTCGTTTAAGGATGGTCTGAAAAATTGTTTTGCATCTTCAAAGTTTGAGATACCGCGTATTGCCAATAGTCGAGCTATGGACTCCGGAACATTGAGCATATCCATTAAAGTGGATATAGCTTCCTCCTGTTCCGGCTGTGTAATGACCCAGCGGAATGACATAGTTATGGTTTCCTTTATTTTTATTTTTATTCATAAGAGGTGCATTGGCTGTCACACCAATTGACCAGTTCAAACTATATTATTCGAATTATACTTTATTCCACACTTAGATACTAAGTAAACCTCGAGGCTTTTTGGTATATTTACAAAAATACCATCTTCTAAGATCCATCCTTTATGAGCGACGCTTTAACACTGTTCGGAAAGGCTACCGAAATTTCCTCCGGGCTTTTTTATACCCCTGTACACACTCCTGCTACAGCCGCACATGAACAAGTCGTTTATTTCAAGGATGAAAAAACAGGACTCCAAGCCATCATCGCCATTCACGACACTACCTTTGGACCCTCTTTAGGTGGCACCAGGATGTGGCCATATCCTAATCTTGAAGCCGCTCTGGATGATGTACTCCGGCTTTCAAAGGGCATGACCTACAAAGCCGCTATTTCCGGACTTAATCAAGGAGGAGGAAAAGCGGTCATCATAGGAGATTCAAGAACCGAAAAATCCGAGGAACTGTTTCGAGCCTTCGGACGATGTGTAGATTTTCTAGCTGGGCAATACATCACCGCTGAGGATGTGGGTATGGACGAAGAAAATATGGCATGGGTGCATCAAGAAACCCCTCATGTTACCGGACTACCCAAGCATTTAGGCGGTAGTGGTGATCCCTCTCCCTTTACTGCGCTTGGAGTTTACGTAAGTATGAAGGCCTCCATGCAATACGCAACAGGCCAAGATAGTTTGGAAGGAAAGAAAATCGCCATACAAGGCGCCGGACATGTAGCGTCCTATTTAGCTAAGCACCTCCAAAAAGAAGGCGCAATACTCTACATTTCTGACATATATCCCGAAAAGGCCGAACAACTGGCTGCAGAAGCAGGGGCGGAAATCCTTGCCCCTGAATCTATTCTTTCCCATCGGGTCGACATACTAAGCCCCTGCGCACTAGGTGGGGTGATCAATGACGATACGATGGACCATTTAGCTTGTGACTTTATCGTAGGTGGCGCAAATAATATCCTCCGCGAAGAAGTGCACGGCCAACGATTGAAAGAAAAATCCATCCTTTACGCGCCCGATTATGTGGTAAATGCAGGGGGCATCATTAATATTTCGAACGAAATAGGTGGGTACAATCCCGAAAGAGCTACCGAACAAACCCGCGAAATTTATCACACCCTGCTAGAGGTCTTTGACTATGCAGAAACTCACAATCTAACCCCTAATTTAGCGAGTAACCAACTTGTAGAACAGCGTTTAGCCAACGCTCAAAAATAATCATGAGTATTACTAAAGAAGACTTCTTATTCAAAGACCGAATGGTTAAAGGAATAACCAAAGACGGACATTTCAAACTCTCCGTGGTTAAAACAACCGCGCTGGTCAAAGAAGCCAGAGACCGGCATGGTTTATCTCTCCTAGCCACCGTAATTCTAGGTAAAACACTAACAGCTGCGGCTTTATTAGCTTCCGAATTAAAAAAAGAAGAACGCATACAGGTACGCCTCGATGGTAGTGGTCCCCTTCAATATGTAGTTGCAGAAGCAAACAGTTTAGGAGAGGTTCGTGGGTATGTAGGGAATCCTAGCGCCGAATTAGCCTACGATGACCCGGATGTATCGTTGTCCGACGGTATAGGCTTAGGTGTGCTCAGCTTAACTAAGGTTCTTTATAATGAGGCCGAACCCAGAACCAGTACTATCGAATTAATTGCAGGGGATGTAACCCGCGATATCGCCCACTATTTAGCGCAATCCGAGCAGGTTCCCTCTGCGGTCATGCTGGATATTGGAATTACCGAAGACGGCGCCATATCCGAAGCCGGAGGCCTTCTTCTACAGCGACTTCCCAACGCACCAGATGGACAAATTGATATGCTCCAGGAGCGATTAGCTTCGTTTCAACCCATCGACCAGTTGCTCTCGGAAAAAATATACATCGATGACATTATGCACCGTTCTGTCTCACCTATCCAGGTAAAAGAGCTTGGTAGGAATCCTGTCGATTTCTTTTGTCGATGCTCTCGCAAGCGATTTTTAGGAGCATTGACCATGCTTAGTCTTGAAGATTTAGAAGATCTAAAGGATGAAGGGCAAGAAATCGTTTGTCATTTTTGTAACAACAAAGAATACATCTCTGCTCAAGAAATCCGAGGATTAATCACCAAGGCAAAAGCGCAGCGCAATTAAACGGCAAAGCTTTCGCCGCACCCACAGTTATCGGTAGCATTGGGATTGTCAAACACAAAGCCGCGAGCATCCAGCCCATCAGGATAATCGATACTAATCCCTTCTAGGTACATCAGATGTTCTTCTTTTACGATAATCTCTACATCAAAACTAGCGTATACTCGATCCTCATCGGTTCGGTGATCCAGGCCTAATTTGTAACTAAGACCTGAGCATCCACCTCCTTCTACCGCAACACGCAAATAAAGCTCTGATTCCAAGCCTTCTTGCTCCACGATTTTTTTGACTTGCCGCGCAGCTCGTTCAGTAAGCACAATGGGTCGAGCGGTTTCTGGATCAAAATCATCTGCATTTTGTAACCCTTTATCCATAAGGGTTTGATTAACTGAGGATTCCTCCGAGGTATCATCTTCATCCAAATCAATCAGGGACGCAATTACGTCATCCAGTGAATCCTGAAATGATTCTTCTGCCCTCGATCTTTCTTCACTCTCAGGTCTAGACGTATTGTTTATGTTATTCTCTTGGTTCATCATAATTAAACTTACGTAGATTTTACGGAAAATGTGTAGTGTGCTTTGCCGTCTTTTTCGAAGAGGTCTAATACCCCCGCACTTACCAAATTCACCAAAATTTTAGTCGCTCTATAGCTGTTGATATAGGCAACATTGGAAAAATCTGACACAGTAATGACGCTGTATTCCTTTAAATAGCGAAACAATATCTGCTCTTTCTCTCCATATTCAAATGTTACTCCATGAGGCGTTCCGCCCTGCTTTAGAACTTGGATATATTCGTCGCTTGCCTCCACACTGGCATCCTCTACCCGGACAAATACCTTTCGTAGTTTGTTAGACTTTCCTGCCTTCACCTGTACCGGCTTTTCAGCCGATTCAGGTACTCGTACTATAAGAATATCCTTTTGGCCCATTTGAAATAATTCAAGGGTAATGTCTACCGGGGGAATACATTCTTCGTCGGCTGCTTTTTTGAGCCAAAATTCCTCTTCTAAATACGTCTCTAGCCCTATCAATTCTCCTCTGTCGCCTACCCCAACCAATATGATCCCGCCTTCTGTATTGGCAAAAGCGGCAATTTCACGGGCCAATTTTTCGGGTGATGCGACTTTCTGCTTAAACTCCAAAAAGGACGATTCCCCTCGCTCAACCAAATTGATCAAGTCGGCTTTCGACATAGAACTAAGCGTAGTCGTACCCGAATACTTCAGATACTGTTCGTATTCTTTCATGAATAAATGTCTTGTAAACCTTCTTGCTTAGGATCTCGATTCATCAGCTGAGTCATTGCATCAATGGGATTTACCCCTTCGAAAAGCACCTGATATACTGCGGTAGTGATCGGCATTTCGATGGAATTTTTTTGTGCCCAAAAATATACTGCTTCGGTAGTTTTAACGCCTTCGGCCACCATTTCCATTCCATCTATAATCTCTTCAAGGCTCTTCCCTTCTCCAATGAGATGCCCCAGCCGGCGGTTTCGACTATGAGGAGAGGTACAGGTCACTATTAAATCTCCCATACCCGTAAGCCCAGAAAACGTATCGGTATGCGCCCCAAAATGTGCCCCCATTCGTTTCATTTCATGCAAACCTCGAGTAATGAGCGCCGCTTTGGTGTTATCTCCCCAGCCCGCACCGTCAATAACTCCGGCAGCAATAGCCATGATATTTTTGACCGAGCCCCCTATTTCAACCCCCGCCACATCATTATTCACGTAAATACGGAACATGGGCGTCATACACGTGTCCTGAATATAGGTTGCCGTCCGGGTAGAATAGGATGTTGCTACAACGGTTGTTGGTTTTTGATGAGCAACCTCTTCGGCATGGCTTGGCCCGGATAACACTCCAATCCGATCAGAGCTAATCACGCCCTCAAGTACATGGACCAGTACCTGTGACATGGTCTTAAAGCTATCCTTTTCAATGCCTTTTGATACTGTTATAACGACTTCGTTGCCGCTGAGCAAGGGCTTTATGCGACTAGCCATATCACCTAAGGTGTGCGAGGGTGTAGCCAAAACCAATAAATCTTTTCCTTGTACAGCCTCCGAAAGCTCCTCTACTGCACGAACCGAATCGGGTAATACTAGATCTGATAAATAACTTGGATTTACATGGTGGGCGTTTATATGCGCAACAATTTCTGGCTCTCTTGCCCAAACATGAACTTGGTTCCCAGCCTCATAGAATACTTTTGCCAAAGCCGTTCCAAAGCTACCTGCGCCAATAATCCCAATACGTTGTTTGCTCATAATTAGCTTTTAATTCACCTTCACTGTGCTCGCTTCAGTCTTTGCCAGGGTCGTTGCCTTAGCACCAACTTTACTTTCTGTGCCGGCTAGCAACCGTCCAATATTAGCTTTGTGTTTATAAATGATTCCAAATGCTATAATGGCGCCAAACATGATAATGCTTCCATCCACATACCTGTCCATCCCAAAGCGCATAATTAATAAGGTAATAGGATAAATCCCTGTAGCAATGATAGAGGCCAGAGAAACATATCGAGTGGACCATACAATAAGTCCGAACAAAGCAAAAGAAATCCCAATGGATATGGGCTCAATCCCAAAAAGCATTCCACAAGCCGTTGCAGCACCTTTTCCTCCTTTAAATCCTGCGAAAACCGGGAACATGTGGCCAAACACAGCCGCCATCCCACACGATATAGCGAGAAATGCTTCAACATCCCAATTCGGTGGCGCCAAAGGTCCGCTAAACCAAAGAAAGGCTAAGCCGCTAATCCAAAATGAGCTGACAAAGCCTTTCATAAAATCCAACACAAACACCGTCACCCCAAAAGGCACTCCTAAGACTCGAAATGTATTGGTTGTACCTGCGTTTCCGCTTCCATGTTCACGTACATCGATTCCTTTAAAGCCCTTACCCACCCAAATTGCAGAGGGTATAGAGCCTAACAAATAACTTATAAAAAGTACCGTTACGGTTGCGGCCATTTCAATTCCGACTAATTAATAAACGCAGAAGCCTGTCACATTACACGTGACGCTCGGCATGATACGAAGAACGGACCAAAGGACCACTCTCTACATGTTCAATACCTAAGTGCTCACCGATTTCTTTGTATTCGGCAAACTGATCCGGATGAATCCAATCTTTCACTGGATGATGCATTTTAGTTGGCTGCATATACTGCCCAATCGTAAGCACGTCTACTTGGTGGTTCGCGCAATCCTGCATAAGCTCAATCACCTGCTCTCTAGTTTCACCTAGACCCACCATAATACCTGTTTTAGAACGAATACCCGCTTCTTTTGTACGAAACAATAAATCCAAAGACCGTTGATATTTGGCTTGTGGTCGCACTCTTCGATACAGCGCGGGCACGGTTTCTAAATTATGACTCAACACGTCGGGAGGGGTATCTAGCACAATTTGCAAGGTTTCCCAGTCCCCCTTGAAATCAGGAATAAGGGATTCAATGGTGACTCCGGGAATTACGCGCCGTAATTCGGTATGGGTAGCGGCAAAAATAGGGGCTCCTCCATCCTTTCGATCGTCACGGTTTATGGACGTTAAAACCACATGTTTTAAACCCATTTTACGAGCAGCATCCGCTACTCGAAGTGGCTCTTCCCAATCCAATTCAGCCGGCGGTCTCCCGGTTTTAATCGCACAAAATGCGCACGAGCGGGTACACACATCACCCAGTAACATAAAAGTAGCCGTTCCTGCTCCCCAGCACTCTCCCATGTTTGGGCAACGAGCCTCGGAACAAACGGTGTTCAATTTATGCTCGTTTATGGTGTCGAGCACTTCTTTAAATTTTTCCCCAGAAGGAAGCTTTACACGTAACCAATCAGGTCTTCTCTGGGTAGTAGAGCGGTCTACTACATTCAATTCTTTAATCATAATCTTGCTCCTTGCTGCACTGTCCCGTTACGGACGGCAATTAAACCTACTAACGGCTCGCCATATGGCGCACACCTCATTAAAAATACGAAATTTTATCGTCTAGTTCTTTGCTGGTACCTGCCCAGTGAGCTCGCACTTGAAACACCTCTTCAAAACATTGAACTATTTGTTTTTTAACCGAATCCATGGAGACTTCCGTTCCTAACTCTACCTGCATGCTGGTTACCTGTTTGTCTTGGATGCCACAGGGGACGATATGAGAAAAATAATTCAAATCTGTAGCTACATTTAAAGCGAAACCATGCATGGTTACCCATCTGGAGGACCGAATGCCCATAGCCGCAATTTTACGATCCTCTAGCCAAACTCCGGTTTGCCCCTCTGCCCTACCCGCTTTCAGGCCATACTGCGCTAAGGTTCGAATAAGCACTTCTTCTAGGTAACGAAGATATTTGTGTATGTCGGTGAAATGCCGATCCAAATCCATTACGGGATAGCCCACAATCTGCCCAGGGCCATGGTAGGTAATATCCCCACCACGATCTACAGGAACAAATTCCGCTTGTAGGTCATGAAGTTCCGCCACCGAGCGCAACAAATGTTCGGCATTCCCACTTTTGCCCAAGGTATACACGTGCGGATGTTCCACAAAAAGTAACATATCCGCCAGATCGGCGGCGGTATATTGAGTGTGTTCCGGGTTTCTCTTTTGCTGAATAAGGGCTTCTTGAACTTGCTTCTGAAGATCCCAAACACTGCGATACGCAGCTCGTTCCAGGTCATACACCTCTACAATAGAACGAGCCTTCGCAGCTTCACCCTTCATATCATTGCCTTTGAATTACCGGCTTAATGTTTAACTGGAGTACCCAGATGAACTCCTTCGTTATACGCTTCAGCTACTGCTTCCATAACCGCTTCAGAAAGAGTTGGATGAGGATGTACAGCGCTGATAATCTCATGGCCGGTGGTTTCTAGGTCTCTAGCAACTACTGCCTCAGCAATCATTTCTGTAACACCAAAACCAATCATATGACAACCTAACCACTCGCCGTACTTAGCGTCAAAGATTACTTTTACAAAACCTTCTTCGTGCCCAAGCGCCGTTGCTTTACCACTGGCAGACAACGGGAACTTACCTACTTTTACCTCATATCCTGCCTCCTTCGCAGCGGCTTCGGTCATCCCAACAGAAGCAACTTGTGGCTCACAGTACGTACAACCAGGAATATTTTCGTAATTAATCGCTTTTGGATGTTTACCCGCCAATTGCTCTACAAGTACAATGGCTTCATGAGAGGCTTTATGAGCCAACCAAGGGGCCCCAATAATATCACCCACTGCATAAATACCCTCCACTCCAGTAGAATAGGTAGAACGGTCAACAACTATGGCTCCTCGTTCTATTTTAACGCCAATTTCTTCTAAGCCCAATCCTTCCACATTACCAGTTACACCAACAGCTGAAAGCACCACATCCGCTTCAACTATCTGCTCGCCTTTTTTGGTATTAATCGTTACCTCAACGCCTTTCCCTTTTTTGGTTACTGATTCAACCGTACTCTCGGTGAGTATATTAATGCCTTTCTTCTTGTAGATTTTACCCAATTCTCGTCCAACATCAGCATCTTCCACAGGAACCAACGTCTTTTGTAATTCCACTAGTGTTACCTCTGTGCCAATAGTATGGTAGAAATAAGCAAACTCTACCCCAATGGCGCCAGCCCCAACAATAACCATTTTCTTCGGCTGCTTTTCCATTGTCATTGCGACTTCTGAATCGATGATCATTTTTCCATCAATGGGAAGATTAGGTAGCACACGGGGCCGGGCTCCGGTTGCAATGATAAAATGCTTTGCTTTTATTCGTTCGGTTTCATTCCCGGATTCGTCCTGAACCTGTAATTCATTTTTAGAAGCAAAAACCCCTGTACCCATAAATACCTGGATTTTGTTGGCCTTCATCAAGAACTGAACCCCTTTACTCATTTTATTGGCCACACCGCGGCTACGTTTAACCATTCCACCGAAATCTGCTTTAGATCCGCTCACCTCAATTCCATAATCCGAAGCGTGTTGAATGGACTCGAGTACCTCAGCAGAGCGCAATAGAGCTTTGGTTGGTATACATCCAATATTTAAACAAACCCCACCGAGATGTCGTTTTTCTATAATTGCGGTAGAAAAGCCAAGTTGTGAAGCTCTAATTGCAGCTACATAACCACCAGGGCCTGAGCCGATTACACATACATCAAATTCTTTAGCCATAATATTCTTTCTTCGATTGGGTTTGTATTTACCTCATATGATTGGGTTTGGGCTATCGGAACCGCCTAACGTAGATATCTTTATGACCCGATTACCCCCAAAATGACAAGGATTATTAAGAAACATTATTGAGTTTTAAATATAAGGCATTTCTAGTTGATAGTCATATGGGATTCCCACGAAAATCCTGTACAATCTGCTTGATGTATTTGGCAAATCTTTGGTATACTCAGAGTCAACGTTTGAATGTAGAAAAAGATAGGCCTATGAACCCCCACCCCTTTGTGTCTGAGAATTTATCCCAGAAAAGACAACCCTGTATTACTAATCTAGCACGTTTAGAGCCCCGCGATCGTGCATTGGTTCGGGAGATCAACCAAGTAATCCGACACATCCTTCGCTATGGACTCGCTTTTGCTTTTTGTATTGCTTTATTGGGAGGAAAGACCACGCAGGCACAATCCACAGAATCTTCTGCACCGTCCTCTGAAATCAATGATCGTATGCCAGAAGACATTCAGCGCCGCATTGCGTTAATAGTTAGCCAATACAACGACATGGGATGGGATTTAAGTGAGTATCTAGCCGATGAAAGGTTTCAGTACATCGAGGGAATTACCGAAAAATTTACCCGTTCCGCCGAACGCCGAATCGAAAGCTTTGAGGATTATAAAGAAATACTAGCCTACGAGATAAAGAAAAATAAATTAGCCGAATTCTATACCACCTACTCCGCTGAGCTCCTTGCTGCGGAAAAAGAATTTGGTATCCCCAAAGAAATTATCATGGGTATTTTAGGGGTGGAATCTGAATTTGGCCGCTACAAAGGTAGTTACAATCCGCTTAATGCCTACATCTCCATGATGGCAGAAGATTATAGGTACAGTTTTGCCGAGGCACAACTTATCGAATTGCTGCGTTTTTGTAAGCGAACCGGGCTGGATGTTATGAGCTTACAATCCAGTTATGCAGGGGCTATGTCCTATGCCCAATTTATCCCGTATTCGCTAAACAGATGGTGGAAGAACAGCGAAGGACAAGGACTGTATCATATGCCCGATAACATTCGCTCAGTGGCAAATTATTTAGCTCACTTTACCGAGATAGAAGGGAATGTCAAAGATGCAATTTTACGCTACAATACGAGCTCACTGTATCAACAGGCGGTACTCTCTTTAGCTGAAGATGCTAAGCAGGTAATTCCTTAGTCATATACCACCATCGTGGTTCACCAAATTCAAAACCTTCTCGCTCGTAGAGCTTTTTAGCCGGGTTGTCCTCTCGTACTTCTAAGGTAATTTTAGAGCAATCCCTCCGTTCAGCTTCTTCCTGGACATAATCCAGTAGTTGGGTTCCCACCCCCAGGCCTCTAGCCTCTGGATGCACCACCAGGTCATGAATTTTAAGAGTTTGCTTTGCGGTAAAGGTTGAAAAACCTAAGAAAGCCGTTACCAGGCCAATGGCTTTCTCGCCATTGAACGCCAGGAAAACCAGGGTGGTTGGATGATTTCTTAGCTCTTGAATGATGTCTTTTTTGATACCCTCTTCTAGAGGTTCGTTTTGACCCATTTTATCTTTAGAAAATAGGTCTAATAAGTTAATAATTGCTTGCGTATGTTTTTTTAGATCTAGATTGGCAAGCTCTATAGTAAGCGTGCTCATTACTGGATCTTTAATTGAAGACATGTGTCTTTGTTTTTTTTGGGTTAACCTTGCTTAAACTTAAATAGGTGCTGGGCTCCGACTTTTTCCTCGGCCTGTTGAAGGGCGTACATAGAGTCAAAAAGAACAATTGGATTTTCTTCCATGTCCTTTGTTACATGGGTTGAGTAGGCCGATTCCAACTTCGAAATTATATCGGCTCTATTGTTAGGCAGCCACCTAGCGCAGTGATAGGCCACGGGTGTTTTAACTAGATCTACATTGTACTCTTCTCTCATTCTATGTTCTACTACTTCGAACTGTAATACCCCAACGGTACCTAATAGAAGTTCATTTCCCACTCCGTTAGGTACTTCAAAAACGTGGACTACTCCCTCTTCTGAGAGCTGCTGCAACCCTTCTCTTAATTGTTTCCGTTTGAATGGATCTTTGGTAGCAACTTTTTGAAAATGTTCCGGAGTAAATAGGGGAATAATGTCAAATTGAACAGGGTTTTTAGCATAGACTGTGGTCCCAATACGAAAATCTCCAGGATTAAAAATGGACACAATATCACCCGGATAAGCTTCTTCTAATAACTGCCGCTCATCCCCCATAAGGGTATGAGGCGTGGCCAATTTTAATTTCTTTCCAGTATGGGCAACCACCACTTCTTGCCCTCTCGTAAACTTACCCGAAGCTATGCGAATAAAGGCTGCACAGTCTCTATGACCTGGATTCATATTGGCCTGCATCTTAAAAATAAAACCCGAAAATTCATCTTCTAGTCCTCGCTTCTCTCCCTTAGTATGCTCATATCCTTGGGGAGGTGGGGCTAAGCGATGGAAATAATGTAAGAATACATCCAGCCCAAAATTATTTAACGCACTTCCGAAAAAAACGGGGGTTACTTTACCTGCATTGTATAAATCAGGATCCATTCCAGCATACATATCGTCAATAAGCATTAGCTCTTCTAAAAAAGCGTCTTTCTCCAGATCTGACAAATTACTTCTATCTAACGCCTCTTCTGGGCTAAGCAAGTCGGTAATCGCTTTTTTTGCGCCATGATCGGCCTTTTCATACACATGTACTTTTTTCGCCTGAACATCATAAATACCTTGAAATTTTTGCCCATATCCCATGGGCCAACTGGCAGGGACAGCCTCTATTCCAAGCTTATTTTCAATATTACTGAGTACTTCCAGTGGCTCCATCCCTGGACGATCACACTTGTTTACAAAAGTGATGACCGGAACTTCGCGTAGCTTACACACTTCAAAGAGTTTTTCGGTTTGTTCCTCAACTCCCTTTGCCACATCGATAACCATGAGCCCGGAATCGGCTGCTACCAAGGTTCGTAAAGTATCCTCGGAGAAGTCTTTGTGCCCAGGTGTGTCCAGTAAATTATACTTAATACCATCCTTTTCGAAGCGCATAACCGAAGAGGTTACCGATATACCTCTCTCTTTTTCAATGGCCATCCAATCTGAAGCGGCATGATGAGAGGCCTTACGAGCACGCACAGAACCCGCTTCGTGAATCGCTCCACCATACAGCAATAGTTTTTCGGTAAGCGTTGTCTTACCTGCATCGGGGTGTGATATAATCGCAAACGTGCGCCGTTTTAAGGCTTCAACAGAAATACCTGTATCGGCGGTAGCCGTTGTGCTCATGAAGCTTTGATTAAATTAAAAGAGTAAAATACGACCTTTTTCTACCTATTTCAGCATAATACGCTTAATTTTACTCACCTAATCTATATAACCCACTAAACCGCTTCCCCTTCCACTAATCCCAAAAGACTTTTTAACTCCTGTACCCGCTCATGTTCTTCGTTTCGCTCATAACTATGCATTAAATTTCTAATGCATCGAGCTAAAATATCTCTATCGGAAGCCATCTTGAAATGCTCTGGCTTCGGTGTAACATTGTTCTTTTTTAAAAAGAAATAGCACTGGTCATAACTTACCTCAGCTCCTTGATCATAAGGGTCGATAAGTTGTTCTTCTTTTTCACCTACAAAGGCCAACATGAAATGAATAGGCATATTTACCCCAAAAACAGGTAATTGAAGACGGCGCGCAATAAACATGGCCACTAAACTCAGAGATATAGGTAATCCTTTTCTTCGCTCAATTACCTGATCAATAAATCCATTAGCCGGATTATGATAATCCTTGTTATCGCCCTGAAAATTCAAATCCTCAAAGATAAATTTCATGAGGATGCGCATTTTTTCCCTCTCACTTCGTTTGTACCGCAAGCTAGGACGAATCATATCTGCGAAATGATCCAGGGTTTTTACATAGTCAGATTCTCGTAAGGTTGGGTGTCCAAACCGTGCAAGAGTGATAACAGCCCGTTCCAGTTGCGCGCGGTTACCAACACCTTCTAGCAGAAGCTCAGCAAAATCTACTTTAAGCGAGGAAAAGGTGAGCTTATGGAGTACGTCTTTCGCTCGCTTTTTTTCTTCTTTATCCTTGGTTTGGACACGTATCTGATCAATTAAGGGTATGGCGCGATCTCCTAACTCCATAAACCGAAGCTGGACTTGCTCCTGCACAAATGGATCAGGATCTTCCATCAAAAACATAAGTGATTCTATTTCTGCACGAGTAGACATGGCATCAAAATACTAAATGAAGACGTTCAATTCCGCTTAATAATGGTAATACTAAAGCGTATATTTAACTTGAAATGTGATACTATAATTAAACCGGCGTATGGCTCTCAACGTTTCTTCTGAAATTTCTCATTTAAGCGGGGTTATCGTTCACACCCCTGGCCCTGAGTTGTCCTGGGTACATCCAGGGATGAAACATGAATTACTGTTCGATGATATTATATTTGAAGAACATGCCCGAGAAGAGCATTTGGATATGCTCGAGGTTTTCAAAACTATCATGACGGATCCCAGCCAGGTTTTTGAAATACGCAGCTTATTTAGCCAATGCTTTGAGCAGCAAGAAGCCAGGGAATACTTTATAAATGAACTGATCAAAGCGTTACCCAACCTACCACTGAGCCTTGTTCGAACAGAATTAGAAGCCTTAGACCCATCTGATTTATTGTTATGGGCCGTTGAAGGTTCTGATAGTTTTGTCAAACATATGTCCTCTTTATCCGGGCTAAGGAGCGCTAGTGGCTTTGCTTCAGAAAATAGGTTACGAGCACTAGCCAACATTCCTATTCATCCCATTCCAAACCTTTTGTTCACTCGCGATTTAGCCGCTGTAATTGGGAATCAAATAATCTTATCTAGAGCGGCCACCCCAGCTCGACTAAGAGAGTCCATCCTCATGGATACACTGGTTCATTACCATCCTTTATTTGATCCGGTCCGTAATTCCATCATACAGCTACCGGCAGAACAGTCTATCGAGGGTGGTGATATTTTGGTGGCATCTGAGGAGTTAATTCTTGTCGGGATAAGCGAACGAAGCTCTTTTGCTGGGGTGCTAAAAGCAGCTGAATCCCTAATGACTGGAGGAGTTGAAACTATTTTAGCTATCGACATACCTAAACAACGATCCTCCATGCATTTGGACACCATCTTTACCTTTGCAAGCGAGTATGAATGCGTGATTTACCCACCGGTTTTTGAGAATAAGGCTAATAATGTGGTGGCGTTAAGGAAACAGGGAGATCAGATTGTTGTGGAATCCCGCTATCATATAAAAGAGGCCCTGGAAGAATTTACGGGCAAGGAGTACACGTTCATTTCCTGTGGTGGGAGTGAGGGGGTGCAGCAGGAGCGGGAGCAGTGGACCGATGGAGCTAACGTTTTTGCATTGGCTCCTGGGGTCATAATGGGATACGATAGGAATACCTATACCTTTAAAGCCTTAGAAGAACACGGATATACCTATCTAAAAACTCATGAATTCCTAGAGGAATATAGAGACAAAGAGTATGATTGGTCTAAGCATAAGAGTACAAACAATAAAATTGCTATAGGATTTGAGGGGCATGAATTGTGTAGAGGTCGAGGCGGAGCCCGCTGTATGACCTTACCTATACAGAGAACCCCCCTCACCTAGATGAGTCCCCATGATCAAGCAACCAAAAGATTCATAGTCAATGCCTGAAACCCCATCCTCAGAACCCTCAGATAATCACTTTCCGGTTGATCGATCCAACCAGGAGCATTGGAATAACGAAGCTTTTGTACGAAAGAATGAGAGGCCTACCCTAAAAGAACTTTTTATCCACAGTATACTCTTCATTCTTACTTTTTTTTCTGTCAGTATCGTAAGCACCTTACTAGTAGGTAAGGGGTTGCAAATTAAAACAGTCGCTGGATTTAGCTTTCCGTTTCCAACTAATGAAGATCTTAAAGCTGGGGCTTTATTTGCCTCATTATTGCTTAGTTTTTTAACCGTTCATGAATTTGGCCATTATTTTGCCGCTGTATACCATCGAGTTCGTGTAAGCTTACCTTATTATATACCCTTACCAGTAGGTATTGGAACATTAGGGGCCGTAATAAAAATTCGGCAACGGATTCAGCGTACTCGAAGTCTATTCGATATAGGGGCAGCGGGTCCACTTGCTGGATTTATCGTTTCCTTAGCCATTCTCATCATTGGCTTTCTTACCCTTCCAGGACCCAGTTTTTTAAACGAATTTGGGGACCATCAAATGCTCATTGATCACTTTAATGAGTTTGGGAACTATCCTCCTCTGCCATCATTAATGGAGGGGCAAATGGTTTTTTTATTTGGCGAAACCCCTTTGTATAGTTTTATAGCCTCTTTTTTTCCGTCAGCACCGCCCATGTATGAAATCATGCATTATCCTTTTCTGTTAGCAGGCTGGTTTGGATTATTTTTCACAGCTCTTAATTTAATGCCCGTTGGACAACTCGATGGAGGTCATATACTATATAGTCTAGTGGGTTACGAAAAACACCGTATTATCGCACGAATATTTTATGGCGGCTTAACCATTCTTGCCGGTATTGAGGCCGTCCCTCTTTTTCAAAACTATTTAGCCAACCACGGCTTTGGTTCTATAGGATATGCTTGGGGGATTTGGACCATCATGCTTAGCCTGCTCATGAAAAAAGCCTACAAAGAGCACTTGTATTGGATGGGAGCCATGATTCCGCTTTCTCTTTTACTGAGTGGTTTTTTTCTGTATGTATGGACTCCCTCATTCGCACAAGAAGGTTCTGTTTTATGGCTTTTCTGGTCTTTTTTTACCGCATATGTTGTGAAAATTGAGCATCCACCCGTACGATATGAAGAACCCCTGAGCCCCGGGCGTACATTTTTAGGCTGGGTAAGTATGCTTATTTTTATACTGTGTATTAGCCTTAATCCCTTAACCTTGCTTAGCTAACACGATTTAATTTTAGCCCTATTGTAAGTACTATTTTGCGGCTAAATGGCGGCCTTTCAAGCCCCTTATCGATGAAGATAAACCCATGACAGAACACTTTTTCGTAACGTATGAACCCGCTTTGCAGCGAGGTATTACCACTTTTCAACCAACCATTTGAACCATAATAACGCAGTAAAAAAGTGATAATCTCTGATTTAAGACCTATAATTATCATCGAAGCTTCTTATTATAACTTAACTGTCTTGACTATAATTGACTAAAACTGTAACCCCTACTCTACTTTCATGAACACTCCAAAAAGTTTTTTATCCATCCTAAGCATCTGTGTACTCAGTATTAGTTTCATGTCTTGCTCGTCCAGTAGTGAAGAGCAAAACTCCACTGTATCCAGCACAATAGACATAGCTCTTCAAATAGATAAACTAGTAGCCGAAGATAAATACACCGAAGCCTTAGAATTGTTAGAGGGACAGCCTGAGAGCCCCGAAATTCTAACGTTAAAAGAAATGACACACTTGAATTACGGTTTATTTCTCGAATATAGGGATGCAAATGTGACTAATATGAGAGATAAAATGAATAATGCTTTGCGTGAGTATGTCAAGGTTCTTCGAATTAATCCAGACAACGAAAAAGCCATATCTGAGATTGAACAAATACTAGGTATCTACGCTACTTTTGGAAATCGTGCACCAGCGGATGATGTGGTCACCGATCTCAAAGAATTTGGCTTTACACTATAATTAAGTTTGGATTACCACCCCTTTGAGCGAAAAAAAAAACAATACACCCACTATAAGCAATCGAAAAGCTTTCCATGAATATACCATCGTGGAAACTTTTGAGGCGGGTATTTCGCTTCAGGGAACCGAAGTAAAATCACTCCGTGCTGGTAAAGCAAACTTTACCGATGCTTTTGCCTTTGTTCAAGGAGAAGAGGTTTGGCTGAAAGAGTTCCATATTTCACCGTATGATCACGGCTCTTATATGAATCATGAGCCAAAACGAGATCGGAAGCTCCTTCTTCACAAAAAAGAAATACGAGCCCTTGATAAAGGGGTACAGCAAAAAGGAAACACCATTGTTCCATTAAAGCTATATTTCGTACGAGGCAAGGCAAAACTACAGATTGGCTTAGCAAAGGGTAAGAAGCTTTACGACAAACGCGATAGCATAAAAGAAAAAGATGTTAAGCGTCAAATGAAACGAAGCATCAAAGAAGGCGTTCGCTTTAACCCTTAATCAATAGTACAGTATCAAATTTAAAGTGCTAAGCCTCCAGTATCTAGTTTAGAGTATTTAGTTTATCTAAAATTGAACTTACTAAATTTAGCTCCTAATAAAAGAAAGAGCTCTCGACCTTTCGGACGAGAGCTCCATATTTGGCTGAATGCATCTATAAGCCGGATTCTGTATTTCGAATTAGCACTTTAGCATTCGAAACGACAATCATTTATCTAATGCGTTCCACCCGGCAACATTATGACAAGTGGCATGTATTGCCTGCGTGAACTTGCACCCCGTGAGGTTTACCATGCCCTCTGTCTCACGACAAGAGGCGGTGAGCTCTTACCTCACCTTTTCACCCTTACTCCCGAAGAAGCGGTTTATTTTCTGTTGCACTTTCTGTATTTGCCTAAGCAAACCCTCAGCTACGCCTAATGGATCGCTGAGCACGGCACTTGTTGGTGTCCGGACTTTCCTCCCCAGGCGCCGAAGCGACCCAAGGCGATTGTCCGATGCATTCAATTAAAGATACAAGTATTTTAAGTGAATCAGAAACTTAGCTGTTCTTTGGCTTTATCAAAGAAAGCTTTATCAACTACGATACGCCCACTACTTTCATCGAAGATGATTTTATTCATCCGTCGAACTTCTACCTGTGTTTGAGGGGGAAGACTCATGCCAAATGCGGCTCCTCGATCCATTGCAACTACAGCTATTCCATTGCTTAGACCGTCTCGTAATCGATTGTAATTGCGAAGGTATCGTGGATCAATATTCTTGACTACTTCTTCTCTCTTAACAATTAGCTGATCTTCTTCTTCCTGTGTACTACCCATAACCGTATCTAAATTAGCTTTCATTTTCTCAAGATCGGTACGTACATCATCCAGTTTTTCATCAATAATTGCTTTTTCCGGGGCAACCAACTCTTTGCGCTTTTTGGCCTCTTCTATTCGAAGGTATGCTTTTTCAATAACCTGTTTTTGTACCTCTATTTCTTTGGTGAGGGCATCGTACTCCCGATTATTTCTGACTGTGAGTTGCTGTTCCTCGTATTTTGTTACTTTTTCTGTGGAACTAGTTATATCCAATTCAAGCTGATTCAATTCAACAGATAAGTCTTTGTCTTCTTGCTCTAACTTGGCTTGTTTGGCCTCTAGACGAGCAATGTCGGTTTCAACATCCAAAATATCTTCTGGAAGGTCACCTCTTAGCTGTTTTAGTTCATCAATTCTACTATCGATATACTGGAGATTAGCGAGTTGCTGCAGTACTTCTTTCATGTATGTTATTCGGGTGTTTGGTGGGTTTTTAATTCTTGGTCGGGCAGATATACGTTCATGGGATTGGTAATTCGCTGAGTCATCAGCACATCAACCTGCTCAAATGCTTCACTGAGTTCATTTTTTAACGCCTCAACAATAGGGTACTCGCTCTCATAATGCCCCACATCCAACAGCATAAAATTCTCTTTTTCCAGAAAATAGTCATGATATTTAATGTCGGACGTAACAAATGCTTGTACTCCTGCCGCTATGGCTTCTTTTTTCAGCATACTACCTGAGCCTCCACAAACCGCTACCTTTTTTATGCGATCTACAGATCCAGAGTATCTAATTGCTTTTAGATTAAGCGCTTTTGATACCAGGTGTAGAAATTCATTCATCCCAACACCATCTTCTGGATAGTGACCTATGACTCCATAGCCATAATTTTTTGAGGGGGATGCTAACTGGGTTACTTGAAACTTTCCTTCTTTTAGTAATCCTTCTTTTTTAAGCCCAGCTTTTAATTCCTTTAACAAATGCTGATCAATAGTGGCTTCAAAACATACAATCCCGTCGGATCTGTTTTCTACATTGAAAAAGTGAGCATCCTCAGCAGAGTAATAATTTAATAGCTTTAGTACCGCAACGGGTTCCTCATGCGTAGTAACAAGCCGTATTTTTCTTGAAATAGGCTCACTTGCCTTTAAAAAACGAAGTCCGTCTAATCCAAGTGTGTTCGCCAAAGCAAATGAGACCCCATCTAGCGCCGCATCTAAATTAGTGTGAGCAACCAATAAGGCAATATCGTTTTTAATAAGTGAGTAAATAATTCGGCCTTGTGAGTGTGTCGGATTTATGCGGCCAATTTTACTAAATATGAGGGGATGATGAGCGACAATGAGATTGCATTTCTTTTGAATCGCTTCTTCAACAATTTCTTCGGTTACATCTAAGCAGGTGAGTATGCTAGTAACCGAGGTATCCGGGTTTCCAACCAGTAATCCAACATTATCATAATCCATTTTGACACTTGGTGGAGCCCACTGATTCAAAAAGGTAGATATTTGTCGGATGTGTAGACTCACTTATCTTCCTAATCTATGAGAGTGAGGAATGGGATAGTGACTCGAACAATAGCTGCCTGAGCATGGTAAGCACGAGTAGAAAGGTATGTACATCTTAAATTTCAGTACCAAAAATTGGTTAACTTCAATTAATAGTGAGCTTTAAAAATAAGGCTAATAACACTAAGTTAAAAGTAATAACATTTATTTATCCTACTCTATGTCTGTACTTACAGAACAACTAGCTAAAATAGAAGAATCGATTACGCAACAATGTCTTGCGAGTGGGAGAAAACGAGAAGAAATAACCTTAGTGGCCGTGAGTAAGACCAAGCCATTGCGCATGATCCAAGAAGCATATACTGCTGGTCAGCGTCATTTTGGTGAGAATAGAATGCAAGAACTACAAGAGAAAGCCGAATCTTTGGACCACGATGACCTACAGTGGCATATGATTGGCACACTTCAAACCAACAAAATAAAGTTTATCGCAGCGCATGTACATTGGATTCATTCGGTATTCAAAGTAAAACAGTTAAACGAAATTAATAAGCGAGCAGCTCAACATAACCGAGTTATCAACGTCCTAATTCAGGTTAATATAAGTGAAGAACCCCAAAAAGGTGGTTGTGAAGCCGATCAATTAAACGAATTGCTTACCCATGCACGAACACTTGACCATATTCTTGTTCGTGGACTTATGGGTATGGCTAAGTTTACCGAAGATGAGTCCGATATCGCGCATTCTTTCGAATTACTCCGAGATCTTCAGCAGCGTCACCTTCCTAATTATCCGGAATTAACCGAACTGTCAATGGGAATGAGTAATGACTATGCTTTAGCCTTGGACAAGGGAAGTACTATGCTCCGAATTGGGAGCTCTATTTTTGGAAATAGAGCCTAGATTTATTAAGGTATTCATTCAACCTTTTCATGCTTTTTTCGTATTGTGTCGAGTAGTATATACGTTTAATTAATCCCTCTAATTATGTTATTTGGTTTACCCTGGTTTGCTGTTATTGCGATTGTCGCCATTGGTGGCGGAATGATTTTTTCATACAAAGAAAAAGAACTAGCCCTTGAAGAAAAGAGGCTCTTTAGTGCTAGGGAGGCCAATGAATTACGTGGGCACATCGACCATCTAGAACGTCGAATTGAACAATTAGAACGCAGGGTCAACAATGAATCATCTGTTGGACAGCAGGATGATGATCAACTCCTGAAAAGAACGAAGGAATAAGCACGATGAAATTAACACCGCTCGAAATTAAACAACACCAATTCGATAAATCTCTTCGGGGTTATGATGTTGGAGAGGTTCAATCTTTTTTAGCTTTAGTGGCCAGCGAAGTGGAACAGCTGCAACAAAAGAACAGTGAGTTACAGGAACAAGTACAAGGACTCAACAAAAGAATAACCCACTATGAGAAGGTGGAAGAGGCTATTCATGAAACCCTACAAACCACAAAGGAATCGGTAGCTCAAAAAATGGAGCAGGCGAGAAATGAAGCTAAAACTGCTATGGACCGGGCTCATATGGAAGCCGATCGGATGATTCAAGAAGCGCAACAACAGCGCTCCACCATACGACAGGATATGATACGATTACTCGAGCGTCGCGATGAAATGATTCACAGCTTTCAACAATTTTTAGACAACAATATGAGTATAGTCGAAAAATTTGCGGCCAACGAATTCCATATTTTCGATCCCATCGATGGACCCATCGATGAGTCGGATGCTTCCCCATCTGTTTCAGCCAAGCCTAGCCTCGATGAATCCAATAATTCCTCGATATCCAACACAAGTGGCGAAACAGGCGATATTACCATGGAACCGGAGGCCGAGGATATATTAGCCGGTGACCAAGATGTAGAATCTGAACCAACTATCCCTGAAAAAAAGAAGGAAACATCGAGCTCAAGTCTAGATGACGATGACTTCATGAATACCTTCTTAGACGAATTAGACTAACAAGATTACCATATGTCAAGCAATTCTTTACAACAAGCTAGAAATCAGCGAGCAGAGGCTGTTTCATTCATTAAAGAACGCCTACCCATTGACCCAGAATACTTGCTCATATTGGGAACTGGCCTAGGGCAACTAGCGGAAGAAATGACTGTTGAATTAGAATTGCCTTACGAGGAGATACCTCACTTTCCTGTGTCCACAGTAGAAAGCCATGCCGGTAAATTATTGATTGGGTATCTAGGTGGTAAACCCGTAATGGCAATGCAAGGGCGGTTTCACTATTACGAGGGCTATTCCATGAACCAAATTGCTTTTCCAATTCGAGTAGCCAAGATGTTAGGAATTCAAACGCTGTTAGTAAGCAACGCCTGTGGTGGATTGAACCCCAATTTTGAGCGTGGAGATATCATGCTCATTAACGACCATATTAATTTCTTAGGGGATAACCCTCTAATTGGCCCCAATGATCCTGATTTAGGTCCTCGATTTCCAGATATGTCCCAACCTTACACCGAGCGTTTATTGGCCACTGCCGAGCAAGTGGCCCTCGATGCAGGGATAAAGATGCATCAAGGAGTATATTTAGCCGTATCTGGACCAATGATGGAAACCAAGGCGGAATATCGATATATGCGACAATTAGGCGCCGATGTGGTGGGTATGTCTACTGTACCAGAAGTGATTGCAGCAGTACACATGAGTATGGAGGTGCTCGGGATTTCGGTCATCACCGATGAATGTTTTCCCGATTCTCTTGAGCCCGTGAGCCTGGATGATGTGTTAGAAGCCGCTGCTATGGCAGAACCGCAATTAACACGTGTAGTAGTAGGTGTACTGGAACGGCTTTAATCTTTTTCGGTTGCTTTAATGATAGGATCTTTTTTCTGCTCACACACTTATTTATCCACAAAAACCCGTATTTTTCCACTTGCTCTTGACTAAGGGCATTAAATTCAGCTTTATTTATAAAACCTTAACCATCATTGCTCCATTCATATGCAATACAGCCATTCCGACGATGAACTTTGGAACGAACACCAGTGGGA
Organism: Balneolaceae bacterium; assembly: GCA_018401935.1. Lineage (GTDB taxonomy): Bacteria > Bacteroidota > Rhodothermia > Balneolales > Balneolaceae > UBA1275. The sequence continues at coordinate 44,151 of JAGYJQ010000015.1, read as the reverse complement.
TGCACATATTTCGGAAGTAGAAAAAAAGAGTGATCAATTAAGGAAATTCATCACCACTGACCCTCGTGGTGGTTCTACTCCCCGCTGGATTACCTTACTTGAGGAAAGTGTTAGCGAAGATGACGCTTTCGAAGCCTATGTAGAAGAAGAATTATTACTAGACGAAGCCTATTTTCCAGATGACGAAGATTGGGAGGACGAAGACGAATTTGATGAAGATGAATTTCCGTTTAACGCTCTAGAAGAATATGACGATGAGGCGGAAATGGATTTTGACGAAGGTGAAGAATGGAAAGCCTTGAGTGAAGATTTTGCCTACTCCAATTATGGTAGTTTAGATAATTTACGGATCTACTCTCGATCAAAAAATCTAGCCATTGACGTCTTACGATGGGCACTATCGATAGATGAAAAGCATCAAAGCACAGAAATTGATGACTTTGTCGAAGAAACTCTAAAAATAGGGGCTAAATTAGCCGGGGGTTACTCTTTCGGATTTGACCATGAGTACATGGGGGCTAACATTGCCTACACCAAGCGATCACTATTATATGCAAATAACGGATTAAATCGACTGGTACAACTTAAAGGAAAAGGGTTTTTCAAAAAATCCCAATATCTAGGATTTCACGAGCGTTTCCATGAATTGCGAAACGATATTGGTGTTTATGTCCAAGAATTACGTGATCGCTTTCATCGCGGATAAAAGAATTACTTCCAAATGGCTACGGTCTTCTCACCACCTTCGCTTTGAGATGCGCGAAACATAGAGCCGGTGTTCGTTTCCATTGAGATATTCCCCTCTCGATCTACAGCGATAAACCCAGCTTCACCTTCATTCAATAATTCATAGACTAAGTAATTCATAGACTCATTCAAACTAGCACCTGTATACCGCATGTGACTAGCCAAGCGATGAGCAGAAACATTAAGCATAATACGTTCTCCCCAACCGGTTGCCGACACCGCTACCTGATCATCGGCATAGGTTCCTGATCCAATTATAGGCACGTCACCAACTCTTCCATACCTCTTGTTGGTCATTCCTCCAGTTGATGTACCCGCTACTAAACGGCCTGTTTTATCTACGGCCACACAACCAACTGTTCCCATTTTCCACCCATTATCAGGTTGCGATTCCAAATATCCACGGGATTCATTGGCATTCTTCCAAGCTTCATAGCGAGCCGGTACCTTAAAGTATTCTGGGTCTACGCGCTCAACGGTGGTTTGATCCGCAAACTGCTCGGCGCCCGATCCTGCAAATAAAATATGTCTGGATTCTTCCATGATAATTCGGGCCAAGGATATTGGATGTTTAACCGTTGTTAAACCTGTAGCAGCTCCAGCGTTCATCTGCGAACCATCCATAATTGCTGCATCTAACTCATTTTTTCCTTCGCTGGTAAATACCGCACCACGACCAGCATTGAATAGTGGGTTGTCTTCTAAAAAACGAACGGTCTGTTCAACGGCGTCTAGCGATGAGCCCCCTTGTTCTAAAATATCTACCCCTATAACCAAAGCGGAATCTAACGCAGCCATATAACGAGCCTTTCTTTCTTCTGGCATGTCGGGAGAGACATAACCTGCTCCACCGTGCAATGCAATAGCCCATTTTTGTTCAGGAGCCTCTTGCATTATTGTGTTTCCAGACATTTGAGCAGTTACCGTCGGCAATCCAAAGGTAAAAAAACCAAATAAAGTCACTAAAAATAAGGTGGGTACTAAAGAAAAAGTTCGTTTAAACATGTATCAAAATATTCGTTTACGGCCTACTGATGATGGATTATACAAGAAAAGTCTACCCATCGAAACTTTTTTTTAAAAAAGATTTAAGTATTTCAAGAAGGGAGACGATAACTCTATCACTAACGCATTTAGAGTTATACAATAGACCCTTGATAATTGACCTTGACCGGCAAATATCTTTTAAAAGACAATAAATATTAGACCCTAATTTCAAAAAGACTACTTCGACAGAGTAGTCTTTTTTTTGGCCTATATATTTTTTCCATCAGCATCCTCTGCTTTACCGAAATTGGCTTTCGCATGTTTAATCTTTTTATATGCATAAGCACCACCAGCTGCAGCTAAAAGTCCTAAACCCCCATCAATGGGCGCTGGGTCTGGTGTAGAGGGAAAACTGGGTTGTGCATTTAATTCTACCACCATCAAGCTAGTGACCGTCAGTATGGTAATAATAAAAATGAAGGTAATACATACGGATAAGCCTATTCGGTGATAACCAATTTTTGGATATAGTGAACTCATGGTGGACCTCTCTCTTTGTTTTAATTCTAATGTGCCTTGACGAATCTCTACTTGAGAAGCAGCATTTTTTGGGTTAATACTCCTTCTTGACTTATAAGCTGCAAGTAAAAAACCCCCGATGCCTCCCTGCTCGCATTCCACTCGGTTTGGTATTCACCTGGCTCATGAAACCCATTCTCTAACACCCTAACCAACCGGCCTATAGCATCGAATACCTTTAACTGCACATGGGTTGCCTTAGATACACGATAGTGTATGGTCGTACTTGGGTTAAATGGATTTGGGTAATTTGGCTCTAAGCTAACAACCCCGCCTAGCTCAGCGTCTGGAGTGCTCGAATCCTCCATACTCGTGGAAATATCGGCATTGTTTTGTAGCATCAGGGCAAACCGGTGAGACTCGGAATCCTTCGGCGCTACTAGTGAGAACTGGGCTGAGGAGTGTTGCTTTATGGTGAATTGATAGTATTCATTGGAAAAAAGATCAATTCGGCCCCCCGTCTCATAGTCAATAAACACGATGGATAAATTCATCGGCAACGTTTCTACTCCCTTCCACTCAAGGGTAAATGGTTCATCATATACATTCGTTATCAACTTAAGGGGCAGTAAAACGGGCTTATCTATGTCCATGGGTAACGACTCCACTGACTTTAATCTGCTTTCTTTTTCGATACCCAGAATGCCCAACCAATGTGTAGTGGGTACTACTTTAGACGCATCATACCTATCCCAATCGTAGGAAGCTTCGGTGTTAAAATAAATCGTAAGAGCCTTGTCTAGGGTTAAATCAGAACGGAGACTGAATTTCAGTTCCCTTCTACTCTCCCTAACTTTCTCTTGCCCACTAAAACCACTCAGATAGCTACGGCCCTCTTTAGGGAAGTATAGACTATCGGCCAGTGTATCAGCAGTCTCCACCCAGAAGGCCTGCCAAGGTGATAGCACAAAATCACTCGATTGCATAACCGACTCATAAGTAGACTCTATAGGGTCCCAAATGTGAACGGCTTGCTGTAAGGAACCTTGATTCAGCTCAATGCTGCTTAGATTATAATATGAAGCAAAGGGATTACCAACCAACGTAAACGCACTAAGCCCACTATTATTCAATGCCACCCCCACATCAGTATTTAACTCCGGCGCGGATACATCCAACACCGTTGATACATCCCCTGTATTGCCTAACTCACCAAAATGATACAAGGCCAAACCCAAACCCTCTCCAATAGGCACGTCCAAAGTGGTAGGAACACTCCATTTTCCTTGCTTATCATACATGAAAACATTCGGATTATGCGCAGAATACGGGCTTCCTGGAATCCCTTGGATCAGCACATCATCGGCGATCTCCGATAAGCTCGCTCCACCTTTAGGGATACTCAACAGATGCCATTGACCAGTATTTTCTAAGGCCTTTCTAGTAGCCGGCGCTAATCCCAAATGAGTCAATCCGCTAGTTTCAACCTCCTCACTTGGTGAAGATGATACCACCTCGAACCGAATACTTGGATCCTCCCAACCGTCTACATCACCCCGTTGAATACCAAACTTTAAGCCTAGATTCACATTGTTGGTGGATACACCAGGGCCTGACCACGCTACTCCTGGGTCTTCACCAGGGGTTCCAAATACGTCGGTTGTCGAGTCCCCGTATTGAATCACTAAAGCATCGTCCCCGTTAAAGGTGAAATTCTCTTCGTAAAAAGTAGCCCCATGATTTGCCGCACTAGCTTCCATATCCGAGGTGCCTATAACCAAAACCCTCGTGGGTGCCAAGCTCCCCTCCTCCAGAATGAAATCCAACCTAGGATCGGCTCCATTGGTCCCCTTCCACACCGATAACGGATAACTCGCAAAACGCAAGGTATCCTCCGTATTATTCCATATCTCTATTCCTTTAGGGCTTGTTCCCGACTCAGTTTCCACATATTGACTAATAATTTGGCCGTACCCCCCTCGGGTTGATGCAAACTGAGCCAGAATCAACGCCCAAAACATACAAAGCACCTTTGTTAAGTTAAATGCCAATAAAACACCTGAATTACGATGGGCTAGTACTGCTTTCTGCATAGAATAATAATGGATTTTTAACCCTTTCTTTACCCTATAGAGTACCCTATAAGCTGTTCCTTACATCCCTTTTTTGTGCGGAGGTGGTGTCTTGTTTAAAGCTCTTTAGTATGGATAATGAACCTTAATGTGATATTGGTTGGTTTAGGCCTACTCGTGCAAATGGAAATAGAATTGATTACTCCTATAAAAAAAGCCAAGCTTGATACAACAAACTTGGCTTTAAAAGTACGCCCGGGAGGGTTCGAACCCCCAACCCCCAGGGCCGAAACCTGGTACTCTATCCAGTTGAGCTACGGGCGCATACATATTTAATGGACGACAAATATAGGGAAATGTTCACTGAGAAGCACCTATTTTACTCTGTAAACAGACTATTTATAACAAGCTTTAATTGTCATTTATCATAAATAATGCGATTTTTATGTAGTATTTCAATTTAGCTCATCATAAAAATTAATCCATCCATGGAAGTATTTTTGGCCACTCTATTATTAGCTATCACCTTTTTAGGTATTGGCTTTGCCGGTATAGCCATTAAAATATGGGCCAAAAAAGATGGTGAATTTGCTGGTACCTGCGCAAGCAATAGTCCATTCCTAAATGAGGAGGGCGAGGCTTGTAGTTTATGCGGTGCGCTACCTGACCAGAAGTGTAAAAGTGACGACAAAACGAACTTAAGCCAGAAGAAAGAAGAGCCCGAGTTTAGCCCTTTTGTTTAATATCGCTTAAGCGCCAAGGGCAACTGCCTACCCTAGTCAGCCTGGACAATGGAAATGTCCAATTCAGAACTATAATAGGTTATCCAATTACCATCCTCATCGGTGTATATAAGTACCCCAGTAAAGTCTGCTTCCCTCTCTAGGAATTCAATACAGCGAACATGCCCCCAAACCATGCAAGCGGTGGCGTACGCATCAGCCAGTGTTGCCTGTGGATGTAAGATACTTGCACTTAGTAGTTGATTCATCGCTGGCCGGCCTGTCGAGGGGTCAATGGTATGAGCGTATTTAACGCCGGTTTGTTGATCAATCCAATATTTGCGATAATTACCTGAAGTAGCTAACGATTGATCCTCCAAAGATATAATGGCTTGCAACTCTCTGTTTGATGTAGTTCCATCATTGGGCCGATCTATTCCAATCTTCCAGACCTCTCCCCGATCATTATAACCACGAGTACGTACTTCACCACCCAATTCTACCATATAGTCTTGTATACCTTTTGATTCTAACAATTGTGCTAGAGTATCCACCGTAAAACCTTGAGCGATAGCATTAAAATCGATTGAAAAGCCATTGGGAATGCGAACCTTATTTTGTAGTGTATCCACATTAATTTGCTCAAAACCAGTGCGAAATAGCGCTTGTTCTATGCTTTCTTCACTAAGATCCCCACGGATTTCTTCGAAACCAAATCCCCATAATTGAACTACAGAACCAATGGTAGGATCAAATGCACCTTCGGTTACCTTTGCCACTTCTAATGCTGATGCCAACACCCTCATAAACAAATCATCCACCTCTACCCACGCACCTTCGGATTGGTTCAGTCTAGAGATAATAGAACCTGGCACATAGGTGCTCATAGATTGATCAATATCCGATAATAGCTGGTCTATCTCCGGTTGTAGCTGTTTCGCATCCACGGTTTTATATGATTCAAACTGCAACGTGTAGGTAGACCCTTGGGCTTGCCCCAGTAGGGTTTCATAGCCCGTTGACGAACTACATGTAATCGTAAACAGTAGGTAGCTACATAGTCCTAAAACAAAATAGAAACGACCAAGGCCGTTTCTATTTGCTGCGTATATTTGCTTTAATATAGTCATGTAGGATGACTATTAACCGCCAAAGTCATCAAATGCGACATTTTCATCAGGTACACCCCAGTCGTCGCACATTTTTTGAACAGCTTGATTCATTAATGGTGGTCCACAGAAATAGAATTCTATTTCTTCGGGTTCAGGATGCTTAGATAAATACTGATCTATCACTGCTTGGTGAACAAATCCTAAGAAACCATCGCCTTCTGCATCATCTACATCTTTTTTCTCGACCCAATTATCTTCCTCGAGTGGTTCAGATAACACAACATAAAATTTGAAGTTATCGAACTTGTCTTCTAGTTGTTTAAAATGATCCAAATAGAATAACTCACGACGTGAACGACCACCATACCAGTAAGAAACCTTACGTCCTGTTTCTAAGGTTTTAAACAGATGGTATAAATGAGAGCGCATAGGAGCCATTCCAGCACCACCGCCTACGTACAACATTTCTGATTGGGTTTCTTCTTTAATGAAAAACTCCCCGTAAGGTCCTGAAATAGTAACCGTATCTCCCGCTTTTTTGTCAAAAATATATGAAGAAGCAATACCTGGGTTCACATCCATCCAACCGTTTTTAGCACGATCCCATGGTGGCGTTGCAATACGAACATTAAGCATCACTCTACGGCCTTCAGCTGGGTAACTAGCCATTGAGTATGCGCGCTCTACGGTCTCGTCATTCTTCATTTTAAGATCCCATAAGCCAAATTTATCCCATTCTAGCTGAAATTTATCAGGGGTATCATGCTCTTCCGGGTGGGCCGTAATATCTATGTTCTTATAATCCACTTCGCATGGCGGTATTTCAATCTGAATGTATCCACCCGCTTTGTAATCCATTTCCTCAGGAATCTCCACAATAAATTCCTTGATAAAAGAAGCCACATTATAGTTTGAAACCACTTTTGCTTCCCATTTCTTAATTCCAAAGACTTCTTCTGGAATCTGAATGTTCATGTTTTCTTTTACTTTAACCTGACAGCCCAATCTCCATTTATCGGCTTGTTCGGCGCGAGTAAAGTGTGGCGTCTCTGTGGGTAGAATTTCTCCACCACCCTCAAGTACCTGACATTTACACTGGACACACGTTCCACCACCGCCACAAGCAGAGGGTAGAAAGATTTTGTTGTCTCCTAGTGTACTCAATAAAGTACTCCCAGAGGCTACCTCAATCTCTTTCTCACCGTTAATGGTGATTTTAACGGGCCCTGATGGAGTTAATACAGATTTAGCTCCTAACAAAATAGATACCAGAAGTAGTATTACTACAAAGAATACTATTACACTGGTAAATACAATTAATGTGGTTGCTGCTAATGCCATGATGATATCGTATAAAAACGTTTTGGTGTTATAACTTAATACCCATAAAGGACATAAATGCAATCCCCATCAGTCCGGTTACAATAAATGTAATCCCTAAACCTTTTAAAGGGGCAGGCACGTTTGAATATTGAATTTTTTCTCGAATGGCTGCAATAGCAACGATGGCTAAAAACCAACCTATTCCACTACCGAATCCAAAAACAGTAGCTTCGGTTATACCGATAAAGTTTCTTTCCTGCATGAATAGTGACCCACCTAGAATAGCGCAGTTCACAGCAATTAGTGGTAAGAAAATACCTAATGCGTTATACAGACCAGGTGAAAATTTTTCTACCGTCATCTCAACTAACTGAACCATAGAGGCAATTACCGCAATAAATAAAATAAAGGATAGAAAACTTAGGTCCACCTCAGCAAATGCTGGGCTTAGCCAAGACAATGCACCTTCTCGGAGTATATAGTTTTCTAATAAGAAGTTTACTGGGACCGTGATTGTTAGTACAAATATTACGGCTATTCCAAGTCCTACAGCGGTAGAAACTTTTTTAGATACCGCTAAATATGAACACATACCTAGGAAATAGGCAAATATCATATTGTCAACAAATATAGCTTTTACAAATAAATTAACGAGTTCTTGCATGATGATTACTCCTCGATCAATTTAGTGTTGCGAGCACGTTGTACCCATATAATAATACCTACCGTTATAAGTGCCATAGGTGGGAGAAGCATAAATCCGTTGTTGCTGTAAAATCCGCCATTAGCTAAATACCAAGCATCTGGTATAATTTGGAAACCGAATAGCGTACCTGAGCCTAATAGTTCTCTGAAAAAAGCTACGGCCAATAAAATCCAAGCATATCCAAAAGCATTCCCAATACCATCTAAAAATGATCTCCAAACGGAATTACCCAGTGCAAAGGCCTCTAAACGACCCATAATAATACAGTTGGTAATGATAAGGCCAACAAATACAGAAAGCTCTTTAGACACATCGTAGACAAAAGCTTTAAGTACTTGATCCACTAGTGCAACTAATGAAGCTACTACGACTAACTGAACAATAATCCGTATTCGATTAGGAATAAAGTTTCGCATTAAAGAAACAATCACATTCCCCGCAGCCATTACAAACAACACCGAAATGGACATAACCAATGCCGGGTATAACTTCACTGTTATGGCAAGAGCGGAACAAATCCCCAATACCTGTACGGTGATCGGATTGTTATCGTTCAGTGGATCGTTTAATAGTTTTCTGTTTTTTTTACTAAAAAGAGGCTCTTTAGGTTGCTTGTCAACCAGTAGGTCTTTTGCTTCCTCTTTTTTTTCTAATACGTCGGCCATGAGTGGTTAATTAAAGATTGGCTGTTTAGATCAGAATTATAAGGTCGTTTTATTGGCTGTCTTAAGAATGAATGTAATCTGGCTATGGTGCTATTCACTGATTAATGCTGCTGTGGCTGTTTTACCGCTATGCTCTTTTAGAAAAGAAACATACTCCTTTACACAGTCCAGAATCATAGCTTCTACTCCGTCACTAGTAATTGTACCACCAGAGATTCCATCTACCTGATATTCTGTAGAAGCATCTCCTTTGCGAACATCAATACCTACAAAGGTCAGGTTAGAGTCTAACATACGTTTGTTTTTAAATTGCTCTTCAAAAACGGGCGTGTTTATTTCGGCTCCTAGCCCTGGTGTCTCTGCTTTATGATCAAAGGTAGCCCCATATACGGTATTAATATCTTGCTTTAAAGAAACATATCCCCATATAGGCCCCCAAAGTCCGTTACCTTGCAATGGGATAATGTAGTAGGTTTCACCTTCTTTATCGGCTATATATAAAGGAGATAGGCGTTCTTCGTCTGATTTTCTAATCTCTTTGGCTAGGTCTACTGCAAAAGCATCTTGCCCTTCTATCGCTTCGCCTCCTTGCAGAACTATAGCTTCTGTGATGTAGCTCTCATAGGCTTCCGGAGCCTCCGATCGTTCTACTTGAATTTGGATAGAACTTAAAATGCTTTGCATTTTCTCTTGTTCTACGTTTATGTCCTGAAACGGTTTTAGATTGGTCGCTGCAAAGGATAGCGAAGCCGCTACCACTACGACCATGGCCGTAGCGAATAGAAAAGTGTATGAATTTTTGTTTACATCCATAATTATGCTGTAGCTGTTTTAAGGGCTAATCTTTGTTCTCTTTTCTTGATGTTGGCTTGGATTACGTAATGGTCAACCAAAGGAGCCATCGTATTCATAAACAAAATCGCCAGCATTACTCCCTCGGGGTATGCAGGATTAAATACGCGAATCATGATGGATAGAAATCCTATCAAAAATCCATATACATATTTACCTGTATCGGTCTGCGAGCCGGAGACGGGATCAGTGGCCATATACACCACACCAAAAGCGAAACCACCCATCACCAATTGTTGCCAAAAAGGCACTGCCATAAACGCTTGCTGTTCGGCACTAAGTGCAAATGGTGCAACCGCATTAAATATAAGTCCCATTACTACTCCACCAACAACGGCGCTTAGCATGATTCTCCAACTAGCAATTCCGGTAAATAGTAGGAGTCCAGCACCCAGCATAATAGCTATTACCGATGTTTCGCCCACTGAACCAGGAATAATTCCAATAAACGCGTCTAGAGCACTGTATTGAGAAACTCCAGTAGTTGCGTATTCGCCAAGCGCGGTGGCACCTGAAAACCCATCAACCGCCATCATTCCTTCTGTCCCGGTAGTGTTAATCCAAACTTTATCTCCTGACATGTAGGTCGGATAGGCAAAAAAGGCAAAGGCCCTAGCGAGCAAAGCTGGATTGAAAATGTTCATCCCAGTACCTCCAAACACTTCTTTTCCGATGATTACCGCAAAAGCCACGGACAAAGCCAACATCCAAAGCGGTAAATCAACTGGCATAATAAGTGGTATTAACATTCCACTTACCAAGTAGCCCTCTTCAATTTGGTGCCCTTTAATAACACAAAACAAAAACTCTATACCAAGGCCTACTCCATAAGAAACCACCACCATAGGGATTACCTTAATGGCGCCGAATAAGAACTGCTCAAAGAATGTCGCGTCTATTCCAATTGCATTAAAATGATGGTATCCGACATTCCACATCCCAAAAAGAAGAGTGGGTATTAATGCGGTGATCACCGTATTCATGGTACGCTTTAAGTCTACCCCATCCCGTACATGGGCTTTCCCATCGGCTGTGTGGCCTGGTGTAAATAAAAAGGTGTAAAAGCCATCATATACCGGCCAGTACTTCTCTAATTTAGATCCCTCTTTAAATAATGGGTGAACATTACTGTCAATGAATTGGTGTAAAGCTTTCATTGGAAATTGAATAGTTTATCGTTTGAATTAACCTAGTATTAATTTAGCCTACTTCGGATTGCAACAGATTTAGTCCGTCACGCACGATATTTTGAACATTTATTTTAGAGGTACAAACCACTTCACATAGAGCAAAATCTTCCTCTACAAGCTCATACAATCCCAACTTCTCCATGGCATCTATGTCTTCATTTAAGATGGCCTTTAGTAACTGAACGGGATATATATCAAAAGGAAATACCTTCTCGTATTCTCCGCTCACAACAAATGCCCGGAGTTCTCCGTGATTATTTGTATCCAAATCGTATTTCACTTGGCCTACTTGTCGCATAAACCAAGAGGGTAGAGCTCTGGAAATACTAAATTTGTTAGGTTTTGGGATAAGCCATCCAAATAACTCCGGCTCGACGCCTTCTCGAATAGCCGTTATTTGACGCTCATAAAATCCCATATACCCATCTGCTTCTATCTTCGTGCCTGTTAGCACATTGCCTGAAATAATTCGGACGGGGACATCATCAGATACGTTATTCTCTAAAAGCTCTTTTACGCAGGCTCCAACAACCGTTTGGATATAGTGCCGGTCTTTAATTTCCTTACCTGATAAAGCCACTATCGTACGCGCATCATAGGTTCCTGTCAAAAATAGACGCCCCAATATGACTACATGCTCAGGTGCAATCGTCCAGACATGCTCACCCTTATCTATGGGGTCTAAATGATGGATATGAACACCCACTAAACCAGCAGGATGGGGACCTTTGTATTTGGTTACGTGTACTCCTCTAACCGAAGCCAAGGTTTTACCCGTTGGTTTAGATTCGCTAAGACCCAAATGCACTGGACCAACCGTTAATTTTGCAAGAGCATCTACCCCTGCTTGAAATTCTTTTTCCTGACCCTCTAGAATTATACCCATATCAGGTGCCAGCGGTGCCGTATCAAAACCGGAAATAAAAATTGCCTTAGGCGTTATTTCTGGGTTTGCTGCAACGTTATACGGTCGTTGTTTAAGCATGGGCCACACACCGCTTTGAAGCATTTTTTCGATAATCGCTTCACGTTCCAGAGTATGAGGATCTGCAGCACCAAAATCTTCGTACGTGGTTTTTTTATCCGCTAATACCCGAACTTCTAGGATTCTTCTTTGCGCTCCACGCACTATTTCAACCACTTCACCACTTACGGGTGAGCAAAATTTCATTGCCTCTACATCTTTGTTATAAAGAAGAGGCGAGCCCGCCTTTACCTCATCCCCTTCTTTGACGGACAACTTGAATCGAACGCCTTGGAAATCAGAGGGTTTAAGAGCTGCAGTGGAGATGGAGTGAGGGGTGCCTAGTTCAGGATTGGTTTCCCCTACGAGATCAATATTGACGCCTCGCTTTATCGTAACTACGTTTGACATGTATGTAATTCTGATGGTCAGTTAATACGTAAAACCAAGTGGTTTACAACAATTATGTATCTGATTACCTAAAATAAGACTTAAAGATAATAATTTTCGATGGTGTTTTTTCAGTCTTTTATAACTTTTTATCGGAAAAATTAACCCTAGCTTAATTCTATTCCAGGCCAAAGCCTAAGATGGGCTTATCTCAATAGCTTTATCTCAACAACATTGCGTCGCCAAATGAGTAAAACCGGTACTCCGAAGCTATGGCGTGCGCATATATACGATGCATTTCTTCCAGACCCACGAAGGCCGCTACCAACATGAGAAGAGTGCTTTTTGGAAGGTGAAAATTGGTGATTAGTGCATCAACCGCTTGGTAATGGTATCCTGGAGTAATAAAAATATCCGTACTACCGCTTCCTGCTTCAAACCTTCTAATAGCCCCGGATTCAGCTTCCGAATTCATTCCTACCACCGACTCCAACACCCGTACACTGGTGGTACCCACCGCCGTAATGTGGGGTGCATTATTTAGTCGTTCAGCGACCTCTTCAGGTAAAAAATACCTCTCTTCATGCATGATGTGTTCTTGAATTCGCTCGGTCTTAACGGGTGCAAAGGTACCCATGCCCACATGTAACGTGAGTTCTTCAATAGAAATACCAGAATCAGCAATACGCTGCATTAACTCTGGGGTAAAGTGCAACCCTGCTGTAGGCGCCGCCTTGCTTCCCTCATCTTTGGCATAAATGGTTTGGTACTCCTCTGATAATGCTTCGTTTTGTGCAATATAAGGAGGTAAGGGGGTATGTTTAAATGGCGCAAAAACTGCGTCGCCAAGTGAGTGAGAAAGTTTCAATGTCCGAAGTCCATCTTCGGTTATTGAGAGCACCTCGGCATATAGACCCGATGCCAACGGTACTCTTTTTCCCATCTTAAATTTTTTTCCTGGCCTAACCATTGCTTGAACGTGATACGGATCTATCGTATCCAAAACAAAGACCTCAATTTTTCCATCCTCAAACAGTAAACGGCATTTTTCGACCCGTGAATTATTTAATACCAGTGTGGTATCCGTTTCTAACAAGCTATCTAATTCGTAAAAGTAGCGATCTTGAATACGTTGGGTTGCACGGTCATACACCAACAATTTAGCGTGATCTCTAGGGTGGGCCGGCTGTTGTGCAATCAGTCGCTCCGGTAACTCGAAATCAAAATCGTGTATTCCTAAACTCATACAAAAAGCCGCTTATCAGGCGCTAAATTCAGAGACTTTTTGATGCGCCAATATAGAAGCTATTTTTTCCGTTAACCCGTCTGGTCCTATGCCCACTTCATCGTGTAGTTCACGCTGGGTTCCATGTTCAATAATTCTATCTGGCAAACCCATGATGTGCAGCCTGGGTGGATGGTTTTTATTTTCTCGGGCCGATGTATCCGCTATAGAATCCATGTCTAATGTAGCATAATATTCAGCGACTGCACTTCCAAATCCACCTACTATCGCTGCATCTTCCAATGTAATCACGTGGTCAAATTTCAAGGCTATTTCGTTGAGTAAATGGGTATCCAAGGGCTTTGCATATCGTATATCATAATGAGCAACTTGAATCCCCTGAGCAGCAAAAGCCTCACAAACTTCAATAGCATATTTACCAATGGGGCCAAATGTTGCTATGGCAATGTCCTCTCCATCCTTAATTTTTTTCCCCTTACCAATGGGCATTGACTCAAAATGATCTCTCACACTCATTCCGGTTGATGCGCCTCTAGGGTAGCGAATAGCCCATGCCGCTTCATCATACTCTGATGCGGTAAACATCATATCTCTAAGGTCCTGCTCATTCAACGGCGAGGATATAATCAAATTCGGAATCGAGCGTAGAAAACTTATATCATAAGCCCCATGATGTGTTGGTCCGTCAGCACCTACCACACCTGCGCGATCAATACAAAAAACAACGGGTAGTTTTTGTATGGCTACATCATGAACCAATTGATCAAAACCACGTTGCAAGAAAGTAGAATAAATGGCACAAAAAGCTTTTTTACCCTGTGCTGCTAAACCCGCCGCAAAAGTAACGGCGTGTTGTTCCGCTATACCAACATCAAACGCTCTATCTGGAAAAGCCTGCATCATAGGCAATAAACTAGAGCCACTCGGCATAGCCGGTGTCATGCTCACAATTTGTTCGTTTTTTTGAGCTAGTTGAACTAAGGCCTCACCAAATACATCTTGATACTTTGGAGCTTTCACTTTAACCGATGGTGTAGCTAATGACTTCCCCGTTATTTTGTCAAACGGTGAACTTTGAGCATGCCACTTCGTTTGTTCTCTCTCTGCTGGAGCAAAACCTTTACCCTTTACAGTGACTACGTGCAACAGTTTGGGTCCCTTAACATTTTTTAAATCTTCAAGCGTTTTTCTCAGACCATCTACATCATGACCATCAATAGGGCCATAATATTTGAAACCAAAAGAACGGAACAACGACCCTGGAGTCACCGCTGCGGTGATAGCCGATTCCAATCGGGATGCTATTTTACGCATGGTTTCACCGGCCGACTTAAAGTGTCCTAACAAGTCATAAATTTCGTCTCGAACCCTATTAAACGTTTTACTGCTGGTTATATCCGCTAAATATTCGTTCAAAGCCCCCACATTGGGGTCAATGGACATATTGTTATCATTGAGTATGACCAACACATCTTTATTCATGAACCCAGCGTTATTAAGCGCTTCAAAAGCCTGGCCTCCAGTCATCGCCCCATCGCCAATTACAGCGACCACTTTATCACCGGTACCATTAAGATCATTTGCTACCGCCATACCAAGCGCCGCTGATATAGAAGTGGATGAGTGACCTACTCCAAATGCGTCATGCTCGCTTTCCGAGCGCTTCGGAAAACCCGATAGGCCTTGATAGGTACGGTTGGTATGAAATTGATCTCTCCGACCCGTTAGAATTTTATGCCCGTAAGCTTGATGTCCAACATCCCAAATAATACTATCGCTAGGTGAATTATAGACATAGTGCAATGCTACCGTTAATTCAACCACTCCTAGGGAGGCTCCAAAATGACCTCCATGCACCGAGACTATATCGATGATAAATTGGCGTAATTCGTCTGAAACTTCCCGCAACTGTGACGGTGAGAGCTTTTTTAGATCCGCAGGCGATTGAATATTCTTTAACAATGGACCCGCTGTAGGAACAGACACTAAAGACTCGTTATTCACTGTATGATTGATAGAATCCATGATTTAACCCAGAAGTTAATTCGAGCTAGACTGAACTTCTTGAATCTTTAACTCCGCTTTTTCTAATAAATCAGAGCATTTTTTTGAGAGTTCAACCCCTTTTTGATACAGTTCAATTGATCGTTCTAGAGAAACATCTTCTTTTTCCAACTCTTGAACTATACGTTCTAACTCATTTAAAGCATGTTCAAAGCTTGGTCGTTCCCTTTCTGTGCTATTTTCTTTATTCATTTCTTCCATAGCCTCAAAATACCACCTATTCCCCTAAAGAAAAAACGAGGGATTCCTCCCTCGTAAATTCATTAACTAACTAATCGGAAATTAAAACTCATGCCATAAAAAACTATCTAAGATGCCACTTTATAGTACTTAAGCGATACGGAGCCCCCAGAGGTCCGGGCTTTTAAAGGTATCCCACCCCCATTCATGGCACCTTTTATCGCATCTCTAGAAGAGCTCCCGGTAAAATTTCTTAGCTCTGTTCGAACCCGGCTCCCGGTTAGCTCTAAGTCATAGCCAAGATTCTCTGGTACTTCAACCGTAACATTCCCCCCAGAAGTTGAAACTTCTATGTACTCAATAGGATTTATTAAGAGTACATCTACGCTCCCACCCGAAGTTCTGGCCTCTAAACTTCCTGAAATCTCCTGAAGATTCAATGAGCCCCCACTGGTTCTGGCGTTCAATCCTTGGGTTACCTTTATAGCACGTATTGATCCACCACTAGTCGCTACTTCAGCTTGGCCATCGATATTTTCAAGTCGTATGGCACCGCCAGAAGTTCGCATTTCAATATTACCTTGGATATTGTTGGCTTCCATGCTACCGCCTGATGTTCGAGCATACTGATTTCCAGCTAGGTTTGTGATAGTGACTGAACCCCCTGAAGTTCTAGCATTGAGCTCCGTATTGACCGGCGTTTCAATTTCGAAAGCAATGCTCACGTTATTACCGCCTCGCAGCCACCCCATATTACTTTCTTTTTCAGCTTTGGCCACTATTTTACCCTGAATTTCTTCTATGGTTATTGACCAGTTATCTAAATTTGCATTTGAGGATCTCCTACCATTCACGTAAGCAATCGCGTTGACCGTAACCTTGGTCGTATTTTTCCCGATCACTTCGATTCGCCCACCACTCGTAGACACTTCCACCTCGGCATAATCACCTACAGTAAATTCTTGTGAGGCAACCGGTGATTGACCAAAAGCTAGATGCGAGAAGCTCACAAAAAATAGGCCTAATACCAGGGGGAAAATGTGCTTGATCGTTCTAATTGTATCAGGTTTTTGGGGTTGGAGGTGCATAATAGTATGGTTTAAAGGCTTTCTATCGAGTCTAATGACGATAACTTCTTTACTTTTTTGTTGTGTTAATTTTGTATTTGTACTTGTGTTTGTGAGCGTTTACTGAAACTTCGGCTCATCAACATGGGTTAGCGCAGGCAACATCGCGATAATCGATAATGATGCCCAAGTACACTCACCGTTCCATACGGAATGAATACAAAAAGGTTACAGTTAGGTGGATAATTTGAACTAAACTCGTACCTTTGCTCATCCTATCTCTGTTTGTGCTTAGGATCAATTGGTTAGTTTTCCCTCACTCCTCATCGTTAACAATTAATTGGACGTTAAAAAGCCTTACTTATCCCTATGAAATTACCGTTTGTTTTCGCTAAGCGATTTGTTGCTGGCGAAGAATTTTCATCAAGCGTACCCGCTGCTAAACAACTTAATCAAGCCCATCATCAGCTTACCCTTGATTTACTTGGAGAAAATGTAACCTCTCGTTCACAGGCTAACCACAATGTAGAGGCCTATATTGACGTACTCAAAGGGATTGAGCAACACAAATTATTGAGTGGAATCTCTATCAAGTTAACCATGCTTGGATTAGATATTGATGTGGAGTATTGTGCAGATAATCTGTTTACTCTAATGGAACATGCGCGGTCACAAAATCAATTTGTTCGAATTGACATGGAAGGCAGTGCGTATACCGAACTTACCTTGGATTTGTTCAAACGAGCTCATGCCGAATACGGCGCTCATCATATAGGTACCGTAATTCAAGCGATGCTGCATAGAAGTAAGGAGGATATTGCTGAATTAGCTGGTTTGGGGGCAGACGTTCGGCTAGTAAAAGGAGCGTATAAAGAGTCTAGATCAAGAGCCTATCAGCAAATGTCCGATATTCGAGAGGCCTTTAATGCCTATGCAGAAGTGCTGATTAATAACACTTCTTTTCCACGATTTGGCACCCACGATGACCAGCTTATTCGTGCGATACGGTCTTATTTAGCAGACCATGATATCCCTTCTTCAAAGGTTGAATTTCAAATGCTGTACGGCTTGCGAGAACAAGGATTAAGTGATCTCAACCGGCTTGGTTATCCTACTCGGGTATATGTCCCCTTTGGTACGGATTGGTTTCCTTATTTTAGCAGAAGATTAGCCGAGAGAAAAGAAAATATTTGGTTTGTTATTAGTACTTTGTTCAAGCGTTAACAATAGAACAGACAAGACTGTTTTATTAGGGATGGGATCATGAAAATCCCATATCGTTACTTTCGTTCGTTATACACAGATTTCTTCACAACCACTTGTATGATTAGGGTCCCCCATGTCCTCACTATTCTTGTAGCTGGGATAGGTGCTAGCCAGCTTCCGCTCATAGGTACGCTTCATGTGGACTTGGCTTTTGTTGCCTCTATTCTTGCAGGCTTGTGGGGTGCGTTATGTGAAGCGCGAATCCAACGCCGATTTTTGTTCAAGCCCGCACTTTCATATAGTCGTAGGCTAATTCGGGATGGCGTTCTACTTAGTTTTTTTGCTGGGGTGATTGTCACCTTTGACCTGTGGAGAGGGTGCTTTTCTTGGGAGGGACTTTTGTTTTGGGTGTTTGGCCCTTATTTAAGCCTATTTCTAGGAAGCACCATCGGTCGTTTTATCTCTGTTAAAAGGTTTGCATTTCCAACCGTACTGGCTCTTTTGTGGATGTTTGGGATTGGGCTTGGCAGTTGGTTGATTCTTTTTTTCAACTCCCCACAACTGTATTTTTTTAACCATCTTTGGGGATACTGGCCAGGACCCCTTTATGATATACTAGCTCCTTTTCCAACAGCTTACATCCCCTTTCGTTTGATCACCCTTCTCTGGGGGGCTTTATTCCTTTTACTTAGCATCAAAGAAGTAAAAGGTGGGCGCAATGTAAGCAGGCGACTGGGTATGATAAGTGTTGTAATTGCCTTAGTCGTTGGCTCTAGTACCGCCGGGTATTGGGGCGGTATTACCACCCATTCTTCGCTTAAAAAATCTCTTACTACTCATGTTCAAACGCCTCATTTTAGCTTGTATGCAGACGATACTATTCCTGTAGCAGAGGTTGAACGCTGGGCTTTTAGGCATGAATTTTATTTGCAAAACCTACTCGATACGCTTGATTTAGAGTGGCCTGAAGGCGTTAAAATAGAGAGTTATATTTATGCCAATGAGTGGCAAAAGAAGGAGCTGGTTGGCGCAAAAGAAACAAGTTATGTACCTATTTGGTTAACCAAAGATCAATTGCATATTGCGCATAATCATCTAGCTGGTGTTTTGGAACATGAATTGGTTCATGTGGTTGCCAAAGATTTTGGAAATCTATTGTTTAATGGATCTTGGAACATCGCGCTCATAGAAGGCTTGGCTGAAGCTATAACGCAGGGGGCAAGTCAGCATAGCACACTGAATGAGCTTGTGGCGGCTCAACCCGAATTTCCTCCTATCGAAACCATTCGGAAATTATTCAGCCCATGGGGGTTTTATTCGGAATCGTCCGGATTAAGCTACACAGTAGCGGGGGCGTTTGTGGGATTCTTGCTTCAAGAATATCCCGTAGCCTACCTAAAGGAATCCTATCGTAGCTCTAAACTATCCAAAAACTATCCCCCTCTTGAACAACTCGTAAAAGAATGGCATCAATACTTAAGTATATTAAAGGAACAAACCAATGAAACTGACAGACGCCGCTCGAATGCCCTCTTTGGACAAGCCTCTATTTGGCAGTTAGCTTGTCCTCGTAATCCTGCTTCGGATTATGCTTTACTTGATCAATGGACGTACTATTGGGAAACAGATAGAGTTGAACAAGCGAATGAAATACTGAACACAGCATTTAACTCACTAAGTACTTCTGAATCTGCTAGAGTTCGTTGGTTCTCACATGCTCTAAGGCTAAATAAGCCTACAATGGTGATTCAGAATATCAGTTTACGTGATACCTCAGAGTCTGCAACACGCCTCATACGAGATGCATTCGTGATGAACAGGGAATGGGAGCGGGCAAAAGAACTAGATAGCAAACTTGATTCGACAAGTAGGCACCGGCCTATTCAGCGAGCCATGAGCCTTAAGGATAGTTTGCTTTGGCTGGATTATGTTGCCATTGAGCACGGTGACTATCTACCAGATTCCTCCCAATTTAACGGATATGACTCAAGCTTGCGAGAGTCAACGGTGTTCCGTTATTGGAATGAAGAATTTACACGCTTTGCAACTTTTTCCACCCTCGCAGGCATAGAAGAACATCAGATTGAATCCTCTCAACAAAGATCAAATCGTCTATCGGGCTTGCTTTCACTTTGGCTACATGAAAAAATTATAGGTGACCGATCGTATGACCTCGAGAGGCTTGCTATAGAGGACTCTTCTCATACAACCGAATTGGCATGGGATTTCTCCAACCACTTAGTGATTCTGGACCGAAATATTGGCCGACTGGATTCGGCTTCTGTTACAACTTTGCTAGAGGGCATGGCAGGCCACCCCGCCCTACAAAGCGGCATTGGGAGGGAACGTTATCGCCAACGATACGAGTCGACCAAAAAATGGTGGGATTTTGTTCAAACAAGTCGGTTTCCTGTTGTTTTATCCAAAGTTCCTGTAGATTAATGGTGGTATATTTATAGTAGTGACATAAACCAGATGTGCTGATTTGACCCTTAATCAACCTAAACTCCTACCTTATGCCCGATTCTGCTCCTTTCCGTGCTTGGGATGAATACTCCAAATATAGCCCTGATGAGATGCGAGCACGGTCTAATGATTTTTATGAACTTGTAAAAAAAAGACGTAGCATTCGGGCTTTTTCGTCGGAAAAAGTCCCATTGGAAGTACTCGATGCGTGTATAAAAAGTGCTGGAACCGCTCCTAACGGGGCTAATAAACAACCATGGCACTTTGTAGTGGTTACCGATCCTGAGGTCAAAAAAAAGCTTCGGATTGCGGCTGAGAAAGAAGAACATTTGTTTTATAATGGCCGAGCTACTCAGGAGTGGTTACAAGATCTAGAAGCCTTTCAAACTACCGAGGAGAAGCCTTTTCTAGAGGAAGCGCCTGCACTCATTGCTGTTTTTGGCGCGAGTTATGCCCATAAAGATGGTGGAGATAAAGAAAAGCACTATTACGTGAAAGAATCGGTTGGAATTGCCACCGGCATTCTTATCACCGCCTTGCATAATGCGGGACTCGCCACCCTAACACATACGCCTAGCCCAATGGGGTTTTTGAATGAAGTGCTTAATAGACCTTCCAATGAAAAGGCGTTTTTGTTATTGGTTTGTGGGTTTCCAAAGGAAGGGGTAAAAGTGCCGGACATACAAAAAAAGTCCTTAGATGAAATTAGAACAATTATCTAGGGATATAGTGCTTCGACTGAGATTCGTTGCGACGGCCAACGGGCACACATCAACCAGTTAAATCTATACTTAATACATGCGTATGAAGGATAAAAACACCACCACCAAACGAACATGGCGCCGGGAATTGACGGAATGGGGAATCATTATTGCTATTGGGCTTATTTTGTATATCGGAGGGTGGCATACCGAGGTGATTGGATTTGCACAACGCATACTCCTAAGTACGCATATCATTCAACCCAAAATAACCGAGACTGATATCCAAAATAATGACGATTTAGCCGCTAATTTTGAACCGGCCGATTACAACTTCTTTCTAAGTGATGAGCTTGGCGCGCCTGTGTCATTGGCCGATTTTAAAGGTAAAACTATATTCATGAACTACTGGGCTACTTGGTGTCCACCTTGCATCGCCGAAATGCCCAATATTCAGGCTCTTTATGAGGATATGACTCGAACCGCGGAAACCCAAGAACAGGTCGTTTTCATGATGGTTTCACTGGACGAAGATCCTAAGAAGGCGCTGGCTTTTATTGAGCGTAAAGGATACAGCATGCCGGTTTACTTTCCGCGCTCCCGAAAACCTCCCATTTATGATACCTCCGTGGTGCCAACGACCTATGTGATTAATAGCGATGGCTACATTGTCATGAAGAAAAGAGGAATGGCGCAATATAATACACAGCGCTTTAAAGATTTTTTGCGGAATTCTGCCGACTATTCCTTGGATGCAGAACGCCTGTTGGACGAGGAGGGGGCACATTGATACAATTGGTACAGGACATGAGAGAGAGGGCTTGGATATATGATCATTCTGAACCAAAAACTCGATTTACTTTGGGCAGGAAAGGAACTCGCCCTTTTGTTTGTTTTGGGGTAAATCCAAGCACCGCTACTCCAGAGCGCCTTGACCCTACTGTAGCCTCGGTTGCTAGGTTTGCTGAGGAACACGGGTATGATGGCTGGTTGATGTTGAACCTGTATCCTCAAAGAGCTACCAACCCTGATAAAATGCATAAACGATTTCAGGCTGTACTTCATCGAGAAAATGTACACTGGATTCGGCATTATTTGCACGAATTCAGTCAGCAGTCACAGGTTCATGTATGGTGCGCCTGGGGGGCTTTGATAAAGAAACGTCCTTATTTACTTAGATGTTTATCGGATATTCACGATGCGATTAAGGATTTGAACCCTCATTTTTATACTAGAGGGGCTCGTTCAAAAAATGGCCATCCCCATCATCCATTATATCTTCGCAAGGATGCGCCACTAGAGGATTTTGATGTAAGCCACTACCTACATAAAGCCTTGAACCGTTAAGTATGCTTGTAGATTCAAAGCAAGTAGACCTTGGGGGCAATGTTTGTTGTAGCCGCTGTTAGGATAAAGGCTTCATACGGGATAGTGATAGGGCCTGAAGCATCCATTTTGGTAGCGATTTTTCGGGATCTCTCTTGGTCATGTCCACAAACAGTCCAAACTTTTTTGCAATTGGGACCTTATGAGTTTCAACAAATTCGATTAACGTCCCATCTGGGTCTTCAATGTAGGTAAATCGCCCCGCTGCTTCCCCCATGTCAAAACTACTCGCACTATCGACAGTAAAGGGATATCCTTTAGATTCACATTCCTCTTTAAGCGCGTCCATTCCTTGTACATCGAAACAAAGGTGAATAAATCCTGGATCTCCCCAGTATCGGTTATGGAACAATTTTTTCGGGGGGCTTAGTTTAGCCTCGGTATCTATGCGTTGAACCAGCTCAATTTCAGTTGGCCCAAATAGCGCACTGAACCCCCCTTTTCTGGGCTGTGAATGTCGAACTAAGCAGCGGCGATAGGGAACATTTGCCCCATTAAGCCCTTCAAAATCATCGCATATCCCTTCTTCGTCATAGATCACCGTATCATAACCCAGAATATCGTGATAGAGGGTTAGGGATCGATCAATATCGCTCGAGCCAATTAGAACACCTGCTACACCCCCGGTAAGCATTCGTTCTTTTTTTCGGAAAAAAGATTGCCCTTGAATGACCTGAAAAAGATTATCATGAAGGTCTTTAACGAAAAAGTGCGGTTCTCCTTTCGGATTTCTGCACACAGAGGTAACCACATTAAGTCCCCTCATAGTGAACTCTTCATAGGTCTTTTGAACGTCTACGCTTTTAATTTTTGCCGCATTAATACCAAGATCGCCCAAGTAAACTTCACCTTCCATCGCTGTTGGTATTCGAGAGGTGTATTGCCATATTTCAAACCCGCCCCCCCCGCGCATACTTAGGCTAAGAATAGCGCGGCGATCATGTGGCTTCCCGCCCGTGTAAGGGAGCATGAGATCGGCGGTCGCCTCATCATCGAAGACCATTATATCCATACCAAAATGGCGTCGATACCACTCAGTTGTTTGTAGTACATCAGTATTTCCAATGCCAATTTGTTGTATACCAGATATAACTTTGGTGCGATTCATAACAGTTTTTGAATATAAATTACGAATACCTTGCTTTTTGTTTACTTGAAATAAATTCTCTTGGTGTTAAGCCCGTTTCGGTCTGGAAGGCTCGATAAAAGGTGCTGCGATTTCTATACCCGCTCATCAACAAAACCTGGTCTATTTGTACGTCTTGCTCAAGCATGATTTTTTGGGCTTCATGAATACGAATACGGTTTAAAAAACTATTGAATCGCATACCAAGATTAGAGTTAATAGCCTCGCTTACATAGGTGGTATTGCTGTTAACCGTTTTAGCTAATTTTGCCAAGGTCAGTTCTACATCCCGAAATAACTCCTCTTCCAATACAGCCTTGCATATCTGATCAAATAAGTCCTTATGATCAGTAGCTTTATTTCCTTCTGGTATACTGTTAAAAAATAATTTCTCTATTACGTTGGCAGATGAATTATTTGTTGGATCTGTTGAGTCCTTTTGTAATAACGTTTTACGGGTTGATTCGGCCTGTGATTCAGTTTTATAGTTTTTGAATAGTTTTTCTATTAATACGTTTTTTCTGTTGTTTAAAACCAAAGTGATTGATAATCCAACGCCCAAAAGTAGAATAAGCACCAATCCAAACACTCGTTGTTGTATCAATTTTTCGTACTCAATCGTAGTATTCTCTAATCGAAGTAGCTCCGCATTTAACTGAAAATTGGTGATGGCTTGATTTAAACTATCTAGAGAAGCCGCTTCATATTTATTTTCTAGCAAGTCTATTTTATTACTTTGATATTCAAATGCCGCCTCATAATCACCCGTTAGATGTTTAAGGGTCGTAAGTTTGTCATATAGAAACAAACTTGATTCAACATCGTTATTTAAACTATTTATGCTCTTTGCCTGCATTAAATACTGATCCGCTTCATCATAAAAGCCTAAATCCATGGAAACAGTGCCTTTCATCATATAAATAAGCGCCTTCGGGTAGTCATAGTTTAATTCTTCTACTATCGCAAGAGACCTATTATAATTGGCAAGCGCCTCTCTATAATTTCCCTCCTCATAATAAATATTACCAATATTAAACATGTTTTGGGCTGTTGAAGATAAGTCATTGAGTTGTATTGAAATCTCTAATCCTTTTTCATAATACCGTCTTGCTTGCTCGTAATTCTCTATGGTTTTATATAATACTCCCATGTTAGAATATACCAGCGATTGATTGTTTAAATCACCCGATTCAATGGCTAAGTTTTCTGCCCTTTTATAAAAATATTCTGTTTGTGAATATTGATTTAAATCTTGATTCATCTGCGCCACATTGTTTAACACAACTATTTGTGAGGCAGTATCATTTATATTGACAAAATACTCCAGATTCTCGGTAAGCAGCTCTATTGATTCTTGGTATTTTCCAGCATAAGCATATACACTACTCAAATAGTTTTTAGCCTTTATAGCTGTTTCAATACGTTCAGTCGCTTCCAAAATTTCAACCCCTAAGCTTTGTGCTTTGGTAATTGTTCTCGAGTTCACATACGCCTGCATTAGAAATAAACTCACTGTTTCTTTTGTCTCAACTGAAACTTGTAGGGGGGATTGGCTTAGAATGTATTCGATCTCTTCTTGAACCCTAGTGTAAAACCCCATATGATTTAAGACTGGCCACCTTTCCATACCAATGATTAGGTAGGTATCATAGTCTTCTATTTGCTGCAGCCTACCCATTAAACTATCTACTTTCTCTAAAAAATTATCGTCATTGAACTCTTGTCTATATTCTATTTTCAAGCGTTCGTAACGCTCAAGTATCTCTGCTGAAGTTTCCTTTTGTTGTTGATCTTGAGTATCAAAATCACCGGCCAACACACTGCCATAATATTGATTAAACCTAATTCCCCCTATTCCAAGCCACATATTGATTAGAAAAAATACAGCATAAGAAGCTATAATGTGGCGTTTTATATGCGGTCTTGTCGCTACTTTAGCAAAGAATCTCGATTTTTTTAATTGCGCTTTTATCATCGTACAGCTAACGCCAAAATAAATATATTATAGGGGGTTCAATTCCGATAAAGGGATGTTAATTCCATTAAACCTACATTATATCCCTTTCAGAAACCACTCTTTTTCTAAATTCTTTGGGGGTCATCCCAACTTTAGCCTTAAATGCTCTATAAAAAGTACCCCTATTTTGAAAGCCGCATTGGAGCATTAGCTCTTCCATGGTCAAAGTAAAATTATCCCGAATCAATCGCTCTGTTGCTTCCTGCACCCTAAATGTGTTAACGAAATAATTAAAATTTAACCCAGAGAATAATTTTATCGCGTTGCTAACATATTTTGTATTACTTCTAGCCTTTCTGGTTAGTTCATTTAAGGTAAATTCTGGATCTCGGTACCACCTTTCGGCTATCATTTTTTCCATAATCTCATTAAACAACGCCCAAAGTTGTTTGTTTTGCTTAATAATCGTTTGTGATGGTTTACCGAAATAAATTTCGGTTAGACTCCTCTTAAGCTCGTCTTCACTTAGTTGCGTTAATTTTAGGGTTGTTGAAAACAGTTCGTCTTCCACCTTTTTTTGCTTTCTTTCCAATGCAAAAACAATGACTAAAAAAAGCACAAAAACAATAAGAACCACACTAATTCCTAGATTTCTTGTGTAAATAACCCGTTCCTTTTCTATATCTAGGGTTCTTTGTAGCTCTACTTGAGCCCGCTCATATTCTGCAATTTTTATCTGTATCTCTGAGGCCTGTTTCAGTGAGTTCAAACTATCCTTTAAGGATTCTTCTAAATTATGGTAGTTAAGAGCTTCTTTAAAATTCTCCTTTTTTTCATTTAACCTTGACAATAAGTGATAGATTTGAAGCTTATTGTATGGATTATTAATCTGTTCTTGAATGTCTAAGGCTATTATAAGTTGATTTTCTGCCTCACTATACCTTTCTTTTTCTAGGTTTACCGCAGCTTGCATCGTTAACACTAAGCTATATTCTTGTCGTGAATCCCAGTTTTTTACCTCTTTTTCAACTGATTTGTAATACACCATTGCAGAATCATATTGAAGCCTTTCAGTAAAAATGTTGCCTATATGTAACTTATTTTGAACTATTCTGTACCGGTCTTTTTTTTCTTTTGCTATAATTAGAGCGCTTTTATAATTGACCAAAGCCTCTTCATAGAACTGTTGATTCTGATACAACACACCTAGATCGGATAATGCCACCATTTGTAATTCATTAAGGTCGTTGTTAAAGGCTAGGGTTAATGCCTGATCCTGATACACTTGCGCTT
Organism: Balneolaceae bacterium; assembly: GCA_018401935.1. GTDB lineage: Bacteria > Bacteroidota > Rhodothermia > Balneolales > Balneolaceae > UBA1275. The sequence goes on along the minus strand of JAGYJQ010000015.1, from coordinate 17,210 downwards.
GTTTATAATCCCCTAGCTGTTCAAATATAATCCCAATTGCATTTAAAATGAGTATCTCTCCCTTCACTGCTTTCTTGTTCAACTGAGTCCGCGTGGCATCTAAAGCCATTAGATAGTAGTCTAAACTAGTAGACAGGTTCCCCGCGTCTGCGTACCCTTGACCAATTAAGGTGTACAATTTTATTCTTTGCCAAATAGATAGGTTCTCGCTCTCTAATTTTTGACCCGCCTGTATACTTTTTTGATTACTAAACTCACGGTTCCAAATGGAAATAATATCTAACTCTAATTCTATATTTAAACTATCGTTGCTACTAGGTAAAAAGCCTTGTTCCAGCAAAAAGGTGCGGTGGTTTTTGGCTTTTTCCAAATTATACTTTGACAAATGATAATCGATAAGTAAGCCCTGGGTTGCAATAAAAAGCTCGCTCATGTTCTTATTATACGCAGCATCTGAGATGCTACGAAGTAGATTTAATGATGTATCACCAAAGGTTTCAACATTGTTGGCAAACCCATTAATTCGACGCAGAAAATAGCTTTCCTGATCTTTGTTAGATGATTGCAGCGCTAATTTAAGATTCTGCAAACGATCGATACGAATTAATGTAGCGGGTTCATCACCTTGTTCATTTAGCCCGGCTTGATCTACTTGTTCAGAAGGAATGGCATGTCCGTTAACTATAATTGCATCTGGATAATGAGCAAAGGAATAGTGAGCATGAGTGAGTATACTTAACACACACAATGCTACCTCGCACAACTGCCTAATGGATGTGTGGCTCATATCTACCCCTATTTTATTATGTTGTACCCAGTAATGTGAAGAATGCTAGCTTAATTGTACTTTAGCAATAAAGTAATTTTCCAAGTTTAATAAAACAATACCATAGCTTAGTTTAATTTAGCCCAATAGTATGCACCAATCCTGCTGGGTTCTGCTAAGATATTGGCTTAAAAAACTTGATTGGTACATTCAAGTACATTCTAAGCAAAACGATCTGCTAATCGGTTAATAAGGTACCCAGATTCTTCTAAGGCCTTGGTAGCAAATGATCCAAAGAAATCGGTAACCTGTTCAAACTCTTTAATAAACCCGTCCCGATCGTTATTTTTTACCATCTCGGCTAGTAGTGCATGATGCTCAAAAAATCTAAGTAATAAGGCTCGTCTTTCTTCATTGGAAAAAACAATGTCTGCATATAATTCCGCGCTTTGTGCAAAGATTCTACCCGTCATCATGAGCTCGGCGCGATAAATGGGAGACGAATAATCCAACATATCGTTGGGATTAAGATCATAATGCTTCATAAAAGAGCCATGCAATAAAGCAACAAAATGTCGCAAGCCTTGAACCAAATGCATCACATGATCGTGTTTTTCGGCTTCCGCCTCAATTAACCTCATGCCCCAAAGTTCACATTGTTCTAAAAACCATTGGCTTTGCTCGGCCTGCTGTACCGGACATGCCACCATAAGTTGTTTAGAGAGATTCTCTACATCAGGGCCGTGCATTGGATGTAAACCCAAAATAGGACCGGTATGAATGGCTTTCATTTGTTCTATTGGTCGCCGTTTATTTGAGGTGAAATCAGCCAAAATAACATGTTTTGGAAGCCTGCCCTCTAACCTTTGAATAACTGATTCCGTCACATGAATTGGAACCGTAATAATAACCATATCGGCTGTCTCTAGGGCTCCATCTAATTCATACCAGTTACTTTTGTCTATACTAGTTGTCTTATGTCCGGTTTGGTCTGAAATACGCTTGTACAACTTACCCATACCCCCGTCGCCCCCAATATAAATGATATGTTTAGCGACCTGGGTAGATCTTGGGAATGCCGCTTCAGATTGACGCTGCCTTGAAGAACCCATAATTAAGCGTAAAAAATCCTCTGCCCAGGCGGGGTCAATTCCCCTTTCTCGAGCTAATTCCTTAAAGGCAGCTGTCTTTTCCTGTTCTCGTTGAGGAACGAAAACAGGTAACTGATGCGCTAATTTTGTTTCAGTAACCTGTTTAACGATGTGTCCACGCTCAACCAATAGATCAAGTATTTGCTGATCTATTGAATCTATTTGATCGCGAAAAACTTCTAGATTTTTGTTTTTATGGGGCATACAGCTTATTCGACTCTAGTTCTAAACTTCCGCTATAATACGCCTTGTGAGCCTGATTTACCAATCCTTTCACAATGAATTTATCCCGTTGAACACTTGTTAAGGAACTTGTTAAGGAAAAAGGCCTTACCTTTGTTTAATTAGTTTATTACATGTCTGAATTCAAGCTACACTCCCCCTTTAACCCAGCCGGCGACCAACCTCAAGCGATCAAAGAATTGACCGAAGGTATTCTTGCGGGGGACCGTTTTCAAACTCTTTTGGGGATTACTGGATCAGGAAAAACACGAACCGTAGCCAGTGTAATTGAACAGGTTCAGCGACCTACCTTAGTCATGAGCCACAACAAAACACTAGCGGCGCAGCTATTCCGCGAACTAAGTGATTTTTTTCCAGAGAATAGGGTGGAGTTTTTTATTTCCTATTATGATTACTATCAACCCGAGGCATACATCTCTTCGCAAGATAAGTTCATCGAAAAAGATTTATCCATTAACGAAGAAATTCAGCGCCTTAGGTTACGCGCCACTAGCTCATTACTGTCCGGGCGCCGCGATGTCATTATCGTTTCCTCTGTGAGTTGTATTTATGGGATTGGTTCTCCCTCAGAATACGAAAAACTCATCATCACCTTAACCGTTGGCACAGAAATCCCCCGTAATACCTTACTCTATGATTTAGTAGATCTTCATTACACTCGAAAGGATAATGATTTTCACCGCGGTGTTTTTAGAGTACGTGGCGACGTGGTTGATGTGTTTCCCGCCTATTCTGACGAGGGTTTGCGTATAACTTTTTGGGGTGATGAAATCGAACAAATGGCAATTTTTAATGTTGAAACTGGCTCAATCGTGGAAGAAGTACAAGAATTCCGCATATATCCCGCTTCTCATTACGTTACCTCGAAAGGGCGGCAGGAAGAAACCATCAAGGCTATTAGGGCCGAATTAACCGAACGAGTCGATGAACTCCTAGACATGGATAAATACCTGGAAGCTAAAAGACTCGAACAACGGACCTTATTCGACTTAGAAATGATCCAAGAAATAGGGTATTGTAGTGGAATTGAAAATTATTCACGCCATTTAAGCGCCCGTAAACCGGGTGAACGGCCCTATTGTCTCATTGATTATTTCCCGGAAGATTTTTTACTGGTAGTGGATGAAAGCCATCAAACCGTGCCGCAAATAAACGCCATGTATGGAGGGGATCGCTCTAGAAAAACCGAATTAGTAGAACATGGTTTTCGATTACCCTCGGCATTGGATAATCGGCCCCTAACCTTTCAGGAATGGGAGGGAATGATTAATCAAGCCATTTTTGTGAGTGCCACTCCGTCCGATTATGAGCTTGTTAAAAGTGAGGGCGTATTTGCTGAACAAATTATCCGGCCAACCGGTTTAATGGAGCCCGTTTTAGAGGTAAGGCCGCTTGGAAATCAAGTGGATGATCTTTTAGAAGAAATCCGACTCAGGGTTGTAAAAAAAGAACGAGTCTTAGTTATCACCCTAACCAAACGACTTTCTGAAGAGTTAAGCGCCTATTTAAAAGAAATTGGTATTAGCGCCGCCTATATGCATAGTGAACTTGATGCACTTGAACGAATTGAGGTTTTATACAAGTTTCGCAGGGGTGATTTTGATGTACTTGTTGGAATAAACCTATTGAGAGAAGGTATTGATATTCCTGAATTAAGCTTAGTGGCGATCATGGATGCCGATAAAGAAGGTTTTTTGCGATCCGAAACCTCTCTTTTTCAGATTGTGGGAAGAGCAGCGAGAAATGTTAATGGAAGAGCCATTATGTACGCTGATAAAATTACCGAAAGCATGCGAAAAGTAATTGAAGAAACGGATCGACGACGTATAATCCAAATGGCCTACAATGAAAAACATGGAATCACTCCAGAAACCATACAGAAAGAGTTGAAGCCTTTGGTTGATCCTGCCCTTATTTCCACCCAAAAAATAGACTTTTCCAAAGAAGCAGAAGCAGCTGCCCAATCCGATTACATGGAGAGTATCAGAGTTGATGATAAGGGACTTTCCTATAAAGCCAATACCGCTATGAATGAAGTTCATTTTGAATCAAAAGACAAGCTTTTGGACCATTTGAGAATGACCATGCTACATGCTGCAAAAAATATGGAATTTGAGGAAGCAGCCAGAATTCGAGACCAAATTGGCAAATTGGAAGACGAACTATAATTTTCTAAGGCTTTTACTGCCTTCTTACTCAACAGTCCATTTAGATGCGAAAACCCCTAATTTTTTACATAAACTGGACAGTTCCATTAGCTCATCTTCTTCCAAGCAGCTGAAAAGTTCGGAAATTCTTTCTAAGTGTCCTGGGAAGACTTCTTCTATAAAGCGCTCCCCTTCCGCAGTAAGAGTTATAGTATGTGAGCGTTTATCTTTTTGATCTTTTGTCTTAGTTACCCAGCCTTGTTTTGCTAAATTGACAATAACCATCGTTATATTACCGCCCGATTTTAAAATTTTCTCTCCAAGACTTCTCTGATTTAGTGGGCCCAGGTGATATAACGCCTCTAACACACCAAATTGACTTTCGGTTAAATTGTGTTCCGCCAAACTTCGAGATAATTGGTTATGCAGGGTATTACTCGCCCTTGTCAACTTTATAAAAGCATTGAGCGTGGCTATTTCACTAGGGCTTCCTTTATAATGGGTAGGCATGTTAAAACCGGTAGGTTATGGTTACTGGGGCATGATCCGACATATCCCACTTGGATTCAATTTCTGCCTCTATAATTCGCTGAATCATCGTCTCACTCACCATGTGATAATCTATCCTCCACCCTTTATTTCTGGCTTTGGACCCGGCCCTGTAACTCCACCATGAATAAGTATCTCTAAGAGATGGATGAATTTCACGGAAAGCGTCTGCATAACCGTTGGATAAAAGTTGTGTCACCCATGAACGCTCTTCTGGCAAAAAACCTGACGTATTATGCTGTTTATCTGGATTATGAATATCAATATCCAAGTGACAGATATTAAAATCACCCGTGATTATCGTAGGTTTTCCGTCCTCTTTAAGAGCCATGGCAAAATCCATAAAATGACTCAAGAACTCCATTTTCATGTCTTGGCGTACATCGCCTGTCGTTCCGCTTGGGAAATAAGCGGAAACCAATCTAAACTCATCATATTCCGCTGTCAACACCCTGCCCTCCTCATCAATCCAATCGACGCCTATACCATAGTGGATAGCATTGGCCGGTGAGGTGCTAAATATGGAAACTCCTGAATAGCCTTTTTTTTGGGCTATTTCGTGGTATTGAATGTAATTTAGTTCAGCCAGCTCTTTTGGCATGTCTTGTTCACTTGAGCGTATCTCTTGAAAACAGATAAGGTCAGGATTGGTCTCATTTATCCAAGTGAGTAAACCTTTTCTAGTGGCAGCCCGTATCCCATTCACATTATATGAGGCTATTTTAAGATCTGCCATTTTAATCGCTTTTTAGCAGAGCAAATTTTCTCTTACCTACTTTCAACACCAGCTCATTTCCGGCATCGGCTATAAAACTATAATTAAAATCATCGATTTTTACATTATCCAGACTAACTCCACCTTGTTTTATTAGTCGTTTTGCCTCACCATTACTTGGGGAGAATTTTAGGGCCGATATGATTTCGAGAATTCGGTATTCTTGTCCGCCTTTCAGCTTATACTCTGGAGCGTCATCTGGGATCTTCTTTTGAATGACGGTTGTTTCAAAATGGTGTCTAGCCCCTTCCGCCGCTTCTTTACCGTGATACATCTGTACTAATGTATAAGCTAAATTATGTTTGGCATTTCGTGGGTCAACTTCAACCTTCTCTTTTATCGCTGGTAGGTTTTCACTAGGTATATCCGTAGTCAACTCAAAGTAGGTGTATATAAGTTCATCCGGAATAGATAGGGCTTTCCCGTACATTTCATTAGGATGTTCATTGATACCAATATAATTATCGTATGATTTGGACATTTTTGCGGAACCATCCGTGCCTACTAATAAAGGCATCATCAAACAAACTTGAGGGTTTAAGCCGTTGTCCTTTTGTAAATTTCTCCCGACCAATAAATTGAATTTCTGATCGGTTCCACCTAGTTCTATGTCGTTTTCTAGGTAAACAGAATCTTGGCCTTGAGCTAATGGATATAAAAACTCGTGAAGTGAAATCGGTTCGTTATTAGTAAATCTTTTTGAAAAATCATCCCGCTCAATCATGCGTGCAACAGTCATTTTTGAACTTAAATGGATTATATCCATGAATGACATAGGGCCTAACCAATCTAAATTATTCACTATCTGTAGCCTGTTAGTATCCAAGATTTTTTTAGCTTGATCGATATAACTTTGGGCATTTAATGCTACTTCTTCTTTTGTAAGTGGCGGTCTTGTAGTGTTTTGACCTGTTGGGTCCCCAATCATTGCCGTAAATCCACCGATGATTAAAATGGCTTCATGCCCTAAGTCCTGAAACTGACGAAGTTTGCGCAAGATTACGGAATGCCCTAAATGTAAATCCGGCCTCGTTGGGTCAACCCCAAGCTTTACCTTTAAAGGTGTAGATGTTTTTATTGATTTGTTTAGTTTTTCTTTTAACTCTTCGAATGGAAGTATATCAACTGCACCTCGTTGAATTAGCGCTAATTGTTGCTCAACTGGTAAAACGTTCATTGTACGATTTAAGGATTAATCACCGGTAATTTATCTACCGGGTTATAGTTTTCTAATGTTTTACGAATAGTGTCTGTAAAATTCTCTGCGCCCGGGTAAACAGCGGTAATAATGTTGAAGCTGACGGGCGCTGCCTGAATTACATAGGGATAAAGTACGGACTGTTCCCTGAGTTCTTCTCGAGGAACCTGAAACCCTGCTAATAGTAAAAATATCGCACTCATTAGTATTGCCCCTTTGAGTATACCAAATAAAGAACCTAAGAATCTATTTACTGTGCCGAGTTTTACCGCATCTAACCACGCTCGTGTCCAATATGCTATTAATGTAACTACAGATAAGACTATAATGAATAATAGAGCTCCAGCTAGAAAGGGAATAAAGCTTTGGGTGCCATCTTCAAATAATGCGGCCACATATGTTGCTGCAATATCCATATAGTTAAAGGTTATATAAACCGCCAATACCAAACCAACGATGTTCAGTATTTCTTTAACTATACCATTAACTGCGCCTTTATAAGCTAAAAATAGTAGGGGTAAGCCTATAAATATATCTACTATATATTCCATACATACTTGATTAAAGATTCATGCTCTTTGCTAAGCCTCTAACCTCTGCTTTACTAGCTTGTTAACCAAAGACCCATCAGCCTTACCCTTGAGTTGTCCCATAATAGGACCCATCACTTTACCAATATCTTGCATACCAGTCGCGCCAGCTTTATTTATTTGCGCATCAATCAAATCTATGATTTCATCTTCTGACATAGGCGCAGGTAAATAGGACTCAATTATGTCTAATTCTAATTTCTCTGTATCTACTAAATCTAATCTGTTACCAGCGGTGTATTGATCTATTGATTCTTTACGTTGCTTGGCTGCTTTTGTTAGGACCGCGAGCGCATCCTCATTAGAAAGCTCTGCGTGTCCCCCCGATCGCTGTTCTATTTCTTTTTCAAGTAATTTAGCTTTGAGGCTTCTAAGCACTTGTAAGCGCTGTGAATCCTTTGCCTTCATCGCTGTAACTAGATCAGCTAATATGGTTTCCTTAACGTTCATCGATTACTTGAATTTAATATTAAATGGTTTGGTTGCACTGACACTATAGCATACCATTAAAAAATAGGCAAAAAAAAAGGTTATACAACCAAATGCATAACCTTTTTAATAATGTCGGAGAAACAGGATTAAGATTTTTTCTTAGACAAAAATTCTGCCACATTTTCTTGGTCTATCATAACCTCTTTGTAGCTGTATTTTCCACTTTCGTTTTTGGTAGAAACAACTACCTTTGCCATTTTACGAGCAGAGGCTTTTTGTTGTAGTGCTTCTGAACCGAATACTTGCTTCTTTGCCATGGTTCTATATTATTTAATTTCTTTGTGAACGGTATGCTTGCGAAGTACAGGGTTGTACTTCTTTAATTCCATACGCTCAGTTTGGGTTCTTCTGTTTTTTGTGGTGACATACCGAGAACTACCTGGCTTCTCTGTACATTCTAAAATAACTTGTACTCTATTACCTTTTGCCATCTTTTATACCTTTTTAAGTAAGGTTCCTCTCCGGCGAGCATCTTTCAATACAGCCGAAATACCTTTTTTGTTGATGGTGCGGAGGGTCTTTGCGGATACTTTTAACGTAATCCAACGATCTTCTTCTGGGAGATAGAAGCTCCTTTTCTGTAAATTTAAATGAAAGCGATGCTTGGTCTTATTATTCGCCTTTGACGAACGATAGCCGTTCATTGCTTTTCTTCCTGTAATATCGTCTCTTCGCGACATGCTTTTCAGTTCTAGAATTTTTTTGAGATAGACACCAAAGATAGAGCTATAAAATGCAAAAAACAATGACTATTAGGGGTAAAAATCATAAAATTCCTTGTTTTCCACAGTTTCAGTAGTTTATCCACACCAATACCTTTAAGTATCAAGGCCCAAATTTAACCCCTGAGCTCACATCTCTGATATTTTCGATAATAACCCTGACTTTTTTTGTTTTTGGCTCTATAAACGCTATTTTCATCAATAATTAAGATCATCTCACAACGCTACCCATAAAATTTATGACTACAAGTAATAAAAATGACTATAAAGCGTCAAATATACAGGTTTTAGAAGGATTAGAGGCTGTTCGAAAAAGACCTGCCATGTATATTGGAGATACCGGCCAACGAGGGTTACATCACCTTATCAATGAAGTAGTAGATAATTCCATTGATGAAGCCCTTGCCGGTCATTGTGATTACATAACTGTGATCATAAAGAAAGATGGATCTATGGAGATTACAGATAACGGTCGTGGAATTCCGGTAGATATGCACCCAAAACTTGGTATTCCAGCCGTTGAAGTGGTTTTAACTAAGCTACATGCCGGTGGCAAGTTCGATAAAGACACCTATAAAGTTTCCGGTGGGCTCCATGGGGTAGGCGTTAGCTGTGTGAACGCACTCTCTACCTGGTTCAATGCTGAAATTCATCGAGATGGGCAAATTCATAAAATTGGCTTTGAAAAAGGTGACACACATACTCCATTAGTACATGATGGTAAAACCGACAAAACGGGCACCATCATCTCCTTCCTTCCAGATTCAACCATCTTTACCCAAACCACTGAATTTAAGTTTAACATTATCGCTGACCGGATGAGAGAACTTGCTTTCCTCAATCCAGAGGTCACTATTGAACTGGTTGATGAAAGAGAGGAGGATCCTGGGTTAGGAAGGGCGGTCTATCATTATGAAGGCGGTTTAAAAGATTTTGTTAGTTACTTGGACGAAAGCAGAGAAGGAATTACACCGGAACCTATACATATTAGTGGCGAAGTGGAGGGTGTACCCGTTGACTTAGCTATTCAATATAATACCTCCTATTCCGAAAATGTTCACTCCTATGTTAATAATATCAACACTCGAGAAGGCGGGACACATGTATCCGGCTTTCGTCGAGCTCTAACTAGATCGTTAAAAAGCTACGCGGAAAAAAATAACATCATTAAATCCGGAAGCAAAGTTGCTATTTCTGGTGAGGATTTCCGAGAAGGGCTAACGGCTGTATTAAGTGTTAAAGTTGCAGAACCACAGTTTGAAGGTCAAACCAAAACCAAACTCGGAAATTCAGAGGTTCAGAGTGCGGTTGAAGTAACCGTCTATGATCAGCTAAATGAATATTTGGAGCAGAACCCCAAGATTGCAAAAAAAGTAATTGAGAAAGTAGTCTTAGCTGCTGAAGCCAGAGAGGCTGCTCGTAAAGCGAGACAACTAGTGCAACGAAAAAGCGTTATGAGCGGGGGCGGTCTACCCGGTAAGTTAGCCGATTGTTCCATCAAAGATCCTGAACACAGTGAAATCTATCTGGTTGAGGGTGATTCTGCGGGTGGGTCCGCCAAAATGGGACGTAACCGTAGCTTTCAGGCTATACTACCATTGCGAGGAAAAATATTAAACGTCGAGAAAGCAAAAATAAACAAAATTCTTGAAAACCGTGAAATTCAAGCAATGGTTACAGCCCTAGGCGCAGGACTAGGTCACTCAGAAGAAGAGTTTGATCTCGACAAGCTACGGTATCATAAAATTATCATAATGACCGATGCTGACGTGGATGGTTCACATATTAGAACACTACTACTGACATTCTTCTACAGGTATATGCGACTTATTGTAGAATTAGGGCATGTTTACATTGCTACCCCACCGCTCTATAGAATAACCGCTGGAAAAAATATTGATTATGCCTGGGATGACGACACACGTGATAAACTCATTAGAGAGCTAAAAAAATCTAAGAGAAAATTTGATGTTTCTCGCTATAAGGGACTTGGAGAAATGAACCCTGATCAGTTATGGGAAACAACCATGGATCCTGAAACACGGACCTTACAACTAGTAACCATTGAAAACGCCGCAGGAGCGGACAAAATGTTTTCAACATTAATGGGTGACGATGTTACCCCACGTCGTGAATTCATTGAGCGTAATGCAAAATACGCAAATCTTGATATCTAATACTTCGTTAAAGTACACGCATACGCTATCTAATTTACACCAATAAATACTATCTGGAATGGCTAGAGAAAAAATAATACCCATTACAATTGAAGATGAAATGCAATCATCCTACATCGATTATTCGATGTCGGTTATTGTTTCCCGGGCACTGCCCGATGTACGAGACGGTTTAAAACCAGTACATAGGCGAGCCCTATTCGGGATGAATGATCTTGGCATGCTTCATAATCGTGGGTATAAAAAAAGTGCCCGTATTGTAGGGGAGGTCTTGGGTAAGTACCATCCGCATGGTGACTCTGCCGTTTACGATTCTATTGTGCGAATGGTGCAGGATTTCTCCTTACGATATCCCCTAGTCGATGGACAGGGTAACTTTGGTTCCGTTGATGGTGATTCTGCGGCGGCCATGCGTTATACGGAAGTACGCATGGATCGTATTGCTGAAGAACTTTTGACCGATATCAACAAGAATACGGTAGATTATCAAACCAACTTTGATGATACTCTACTTGAACCAACCGTATTGCCTGGAGCCCTACCAAATCTATTAGTTAATGGTGCATCTGGTATTGCAGTTGGTATGGCCACTAATATGGCTCCACACAACCTAACGGAGGTCATTAACGGCATTCAAGCATATATCGATAATCAAGATATCGAAGTTAAAGAGCTCATGAAGCATATCACCGCCCCAGATTTTCCAACTGGTGGAATCATTTATGGGTATGAAGGGGTCAAAGATGCCTATGAAACGGGGCGCGGTAAAGTAACCCTAAGAGCTCGCGCAAATACCGAAGAATTACGGGGTGGGCGTGAACAAATAGTAATCACCGAGATACCTTATCAAGTAAATAAAAGTACCTTAATTGAAAAAATAGCCGAACTCGTTCATACTGAAAAAATTACTGAAATTTCAGAAGTACGTGACGAAAGTGATCGCGAGGGTATGCGGGTAGTCATCATACTCAAGCGCTCTGCTAATGCCGGGGTTGTATTAAACCAGTTATACAAATACACCCAAATGCAAACTACCTTTGGTATTATCAACCTAGCTTTAGTGCAGGGAAGACCAAAAGTGATGGACATTAAAGAGTTAATTCGTCACTACGTAGAACATCGTATTGAGATTATCATTCGCCGCACCATTTATGACCTTGAAGCCGCAGAGGCTAGGGCTCATATACTTGAGGGTTTAAAAATAGCACTAGATAACCTGGACGAGGTGATCAAAATTATTCGGGCATCAAAAAACCCGCAAATAGCTAACGTCGAATTACGGAAAAATTTTGCCTTAACCGATATACAAGCAAAGGCCATTCTTGAAATGCGTCTTCAAAAATTAACCGGATTAGAGCGCGAACGGATAGATGGTGAATATAGTGGTATTGTTGAAAAAATTGCTGAGTACCGAGTTATTCTGTCTGACCGATCAGAACAGTATTCTATCATTAAAACTGAGCTCGATGATCTTTTAGAACGCTATGGTGATGAACGCCGTACACAAATTGTGTACTCCGCTGAGGACTTTAGTGTTGAAGATATGATCGCAGACGAAGATGTTGTTGTAACTATATCAAACAAAGGGTTCATCAAGAGAATGCCCTTAAGTGGATATAGAAGGCAGCGTCGTGGGGGTAAGGGCATGAAAGGCACCACTACGCGCGAAGAAGAATATGTAGAGCATTTATTTGTTGCAACAAACCATAACTATATACTCTTCTTTAGTGAAAGTGGAAAATGTTATTGGCTCAAGGTATACGAAATACCGGAAGGTGGCAGATTAGCACGTGGCCGAGCAATAGTGAACTTAATTGAAATTGACAAGGATGACGCAATTAAGGCGTTTGTTCCTGTTAAATCACTTGAAGATGAAGACTACCTAAAAAACAAATCTATAGTAATGTGTTCGGTCAATGGTCAAATTAAAAAGACCTCACTAGAGGCATACAGTAGGCCAAGAAGAGATGGCATTATTGCTATTAATATTAAAGATGATGATAGTTTATTATCAGCGGAACTCACCGACGGTGATTCTAATATCATCCTTGCCAATAGTAATGGTCGAGCCATTCGGTTCCACGAAACAGATGTACGACAAATGGGTCGCAATACCTCTGGAGTAAGAGGAATGACACTTGGAAAAGGCGATGCTATTGTAGACATGGTGGTTATCAAAAATACTCATGAAGCTACCGTTCTTGCGATCTCAGAAAATGGGTTTGGTAAACGCTCTTTAGTAGATGACTATCGAGAACAGAGTCGTGGCGGTAAGGGAGTTATAACTCTCAAAACCACTTCTAAAACAGGAGGTCTAATAGCCTTAAAAGAAGTTTCTGATCAAGATGACTTAATGGTAATAACTCAGCGCGGAAAAGTGATCCGAATGAACTGTGGAAGCATTCGAACTATGGGCCGAAACACACAGGGAGTACGAATCATGAGACTAGACTCTGATGGTTCTATCGCTGCGGTTACCCGAGTGGTCAACGAAGAAGAGGAAGGCGGTGACGCGGGAGACGTGAACGAAGCGGAAATTTAAAGAGATTATCTTCAACGTTTAAACGTTCTCTCCTAGATTATTAATCATAGCCTGAAGTGTTTTTTTCTGCAAAGATATTAACGCTTCAGGCTTGATTATTTTTACCGAAGTACCAAACTGTAAAAGCCATTGGTTCAGAAATGTCAGATTATCAAACTCAAAATCCAGCCTAACTTTTTTAGGATTTTTTTCTTCTATCTTAATAATTTTAGCCGGTAAAATAGCCCTCATTCGGTCTATCTCTGAATTTTCGACCTCTAGTACGACTAATTTTTTTTGCTCGTTAAATCTAAAAATTAGGCCGTCTACGTTCATTTTTGGTTTTGGCAACCAATTTTCGTCCAAAATTACCGGTGATACCACCCTATCGAGTATAAAGCTACGTATATCTCCACGTTTATGTGACCAACCAACTACGTTCCAGTGATCTTGAAAATAAACCAACAAATAGGGGTCAATTTTCCGCGTAGACCGTTCCCCCGATTTTGTAGTGTAGTTAAATTGCATTCTTTTTTTGTCTGCAATAGCCGCGCTAATTAGGTACCAATCACCACCTTTCTTTTGATTACTATTGAAACGCAAATAAGGATCTACAATCGTATGCTCTTCCAATGATGTCATGAGCGTTTTTAACTCATTTGGTAAAACATTTTTTATCTTTAGTTCTACCCCGGTAGCATCTTGAACCATCTGCTGATCTACCTGTGATTTAACGAAGTTAAGGCCCACCATAATGGTGGCTAGTTCTTTTGAATTAAACATGAGCGGAGGCATTTTATACCCTTCCACTAATCCATAGCCTGTGTAGCGATCATAATTAATAGGCACGTTAATTTCTGACAGAGCATTAAAGTCTCTGAAAATAGTCCTTCTACTAACCCCAAAAACATCCGCTAACTCTTGAACGGTCTTTTTTCTTCCTGGTCTTTGTAACAATAAAATAAGCTTTAGTCTTCTTTCTGCACTATTCACAATATGCTCCTATTTAACTAAATACATATTATCGGCTTAGGTGGACAATAGCTTTGCCCTCATAAAATGGCGCTTTATCTAATTCATCTAAGGTATATATAACTGCGCTTACCGGATATTTCACTCTCTCTATTTCTTCAATTGCTTCTGCTTGCCCTTTTAAAAAAACAAATTCATTAGTAAGCTCAGGCGATATTAAATCAAGAAGTTGATCAACTTTAAACGCATGCTTGGTCACACATACACTTTCCGGTGTGTTATTCATTGTTTCACGTGAAACCTCTTCAAATTCCTTTCGGGTAATAGTCGCTGCATTTTTGGCTAAAGCATCCACCTCACTTATACCCAATTTTAGAATCATCTGTTTAATAGCCCAGATCTTTTTTTCTACTTTATCATTCATCACAATACGTTGTTTCGTGTGGTCGTTTCGGCATATAGCTAAAGGCATGCCGGGCAACCCACCGCCCGTACCAACATCTAAGATAAGATCCGCTTCATTAACAATTGGTACCAATAATAACATTAATGAATGCTCAACATGCATGACAAGTGTTTCACGTGAAACATCGCGACTTACCAGATTGACACGCTTATTCCACCATTGTAGTTCTTCTATATACTTGTTTAATTCACTTAGATTGCTTTTATACCGCTCTTTTATCTCGGCGTACCGCGTGCTATCAACTGGCTGAATCGTGATGCGTTCCTCGAACATCTAATTAAAATCGCTTTAGATACACCATTAGCACTGAAATGTCACTAGCGGAGACGCCACTAATTCGGCTAGCCTGACCAAGCGTCTCAGGTTTTATCTTTTGCAGCTTCAACCTCCCTTCCGTAGAAAGGCTTTTGATTCGCTCATAGTCGAGATCTCCTGGCAAAACTACCTGCTCTTTGTTACCGAGTTCCTTAACCATTTCATACTCTTTTTCAATATAACCAGCATATTTGATTTGAATTTCTACCTGCTCTAAAACCAATTTGTTATCTGTAATATCATACACTTTGCTGCGTAGTGATTCGTCTGCTTGTAAGAGTTCTTCAATGCTAACCTCCGGTCTTGGCAAAACACTATGTGCTTTAACGGGCTGTTTTAAGCTCGTTGTACCAACAGAGAGTAGATATTCATTAAGCGATTCTGGACGTACGGTTTCATTGTGAAAAAGTAACATTAAGTCATTTATCTGTTGCCTTTTCATGCTGAAACGCTCATAGGTTTCACGTGAAACCAAGCCAATCTCATGCCCTTTTGGTGTAAGCCTAAGATCGGCATTATCTTGTCTTAACAATATCCTGTGTTCAGCTCTGGATGTAAACATTCGATAGGGCTCTTCTGTGCCCTTATTGATGAGATCGTCAATTAAAACACCTATATAGGCTTCTGATCGTTTTAGCACAAACTCACTTTCCCCGCTTACTTTTAAAGCGGCATTAATACCGGCCATTAAACCCTGACAGGCAGCTTCTTCATAGCCTGTTGTGCCGTTAATTTGGCCTGCAAAAAACAATCCAGATACCAACTTTGTTTCCATGCTTCGTTTTATTTGATGCGGTGGAAAGTAATCATACTCAATTGCATAGCCAGGTCGCAACATGACGGCCTTTTCAAATCCAGGAATCGTCCGAAGCGCTTGATATTGGATGTCTTCCGGTAGCGAAGTAGAGAAACCGTTTAGATACATTTCATAGGTATTCCAACCTTCAGGCTCTAAGAACAACTGATGTCTATCTTTATCGGCAAAACGATTAATCTTATCCTCTATGGATGGACAGTATCTGGGCCCAACGGATTTGATACGACCGTTAAACATAGGGCTTCGATCGAAACCTTCTTTTAATTTATCATGAACAAGTTCGTTAGTATAGCCTATCCAACATGTAAGTTGTTCCTTTTCACGAAGAGCATTAATGTCTGTTGAATAGGAAAATGGGGTTGGCTCGTCATCTCCATACTGAATCTCAAGTGCGCCATAATCTACCGATCTTCCATCGATTCGCGGTGGCGTTCCGGTTTTCAGACGCCCAATTGAGAAGCCCTGCCTTTCAAGTGCTGCAGAGATTCCTACAGAAGCCCGCTCACCAGATCGCCCACCACCAAAATTCATTTCACCGATATGAATTAGACCATTCAAAAAAGTTCCGCTCGTAAGTACAACCGCTTTGGATGTGAATCGTTGTCCGGTTTGAGTAACAACTCCTCTTACTTCATTGTTCTCAATGATTAAGTCGACAACATTGTCCTGACGGAAGGTAAGCTCTTGTTTTTTTTCAAGTTCTTCACGCATATATTGAGCATACAGCATCCGATCACTTTGGCAGCGAGGGCTCCACATAGCAGGCCCCTTACTGCGATTAAGCATCCTAAACTGAACCGCTGACCGGTCACTTACAATTCCTGATAAACCCCCTAACGCATCAATTTCGCGCACTAACTGACCTTTGGCAACACCGCCCATTGCCGGATTGCAGGACATTTTTGCTATAGCCTCTAGGTTCATCGTAATCAATAAGGTTTTAGCACCTAATTGAGCGGCTGCTCCCGCAGCCTCACTACCGGCATGACCTGCACCGACAATAATAACATCGTAAGTTGGAAATACATCCATTTTCAGATTGGCTAAGCTAAGATGTTTGAGGTCTAAAAAAAAGATAAAAAAAAAGCCCTGCGTACAGGGCTTTTGCGATCCGGAAGGGACTCGAACCCTCGACCTCCTGCGTGACAGGCAGGCGTTCTAACCAACTGAACTACCGGACCATTTAGAGAGCATTAAATATAACCACCATTCCATACAAGAGTCAACAACTTATTTACTCCTGGTAATTATTTATCTAAGGGTCATTTCCATATGTAACGTATACCTTTTGGTCTGTCCCTATAAGAGG
>JAGYJQ010000014.1 GCA_018401935.1 Balneolaceae bacterium | reverse complement strand
GGGCGGCCCGATAGGAATACCGATACCACCGGAATATTTTCTGACTGGTACTCTGCCAATAGGCTAACATCAAATCCGTTAGGCTCGAAATCGAGATGTTCCCGATCTCCTTGAAACTCTGCATAGGGATCTTCTCCATAGACGGCGATTACAGCATCTACTGTTGAAGGTACCTCGCCCGACTCGGAGTAGATGACCCGGCCACCGGCTGCACTAACCAGTTGGCGGATGCCTTCTAAGATGGATTCGCCATTGGGGAATTCGTCGTTAGAGTGGCCGGTTCCTTGCCAAGAGAGCGTCCACCCACCACTGGCCTTGGAAATACTGTTAGCTCCATCACCTACCACTAGGATGGTGGAACTGGGGTCTAAGGGTAAGGTTTGGTTGTTATTTTTTAGTAACACCATAGATTCTCTGACCGCTTGTCGAGCGACGGCGCGATGTTCGGCTAAGCCGAGTTGTGACTCATCCCCAGCATTCATTCTTTGGCTGGGTAGTCCTTTTTCAAAGATACCGGAAGCTAATTTAACGCGAAGGATTCTGCGAACCGCATCGTCGAGTCGTTCGGTGCTTATGGTGCCGTCTTGTACCTGAGCCAGGGTGTTTTCGTATAAGCCTCTCCAACTGTCGGGTGCCATAAACATATCCACGCCGGCATTAAAAGATTGTGCACAGTCGGTATTGGTGCAGCCAGGCACCTGACCATGTCCGTTCCAATCGCCCACAACAAACCCATTGAACCCCATTTTACCTTTAAGTACGTCGGTGAGTAATTCTTTGTCGCCGTGTAATTTTCTTCCGTTCCAGCTGTTGAAGGAGGCCATTACCGTTTGCACACCAGCGGGAATCGCACTGTAGTATCCAGCTGCATGTACATCGCTGAGTACTTGCTCGGAAATTTTAGCATCGCCTTGATCAACCCCATTTTCGGTGGCACCATCGGCTACAAAGTGTTTTGCACTCGAGATAACAGTGCCTTGACCCATAAATTCATCGGTACCAACAGCGCCTTGTAAGCCTATCACGATTCGATCGCCATATGAATTCACAATGGCAGGATCTTCGGAAAATCCTTCGTAGCTACGACCCCATCGCAGGTCTTGCGGGACAGCCAGGGTAGGGGCAAAGGTCCAATCATGACCCGAAACGGTAAGTTCATGAGCGGTGATGCGGGCGATTTCTTGGATTAAGTCAGGATTGCGAGCAGCCCCTAAACCGATGTTATGAGGGAATACAATCGCCCCTTCTAAGTTTGCATGTCCGTGTACCGCATCTATACCTAATATAATAGGTATCGCTATTTCAACACCTTGGGTGTCGATGGAGGCCTCGAAGTAGGCATCAGCCATTTCGACCCAAGCATCGGCATTGGCATAGGGAAGCGGGCCTGGTGCTGAATTCCCACCACTTAGCACGGAGCCTAACCGATATTTTTTCACTTCTTCTGGAGTGACCGATGAATTGTCGGCTTGAATAACTTGCCCGACCTTTTGTTCTAGGGTGAGTTTGGGTAGTATCTCATCGATTTGCGCCTCAATGGCGGGGTCGAGGGGGAGAGGCTCTAAGGTAGTCCAAGGGTCTTGAGGAGCATTAGAGCATCCCAACGACAATAAAGCAATGGAAGTTATAAAGAAAAGAATCGATGTTTTTGTAGGCAGTTGTAGCATAGATACAAAATTATATTGGCATGTAAACAGGCAGGGTTTCGCACAGCGTTGTACTGGTCCCTAGATTGATGGTATGTGAAGCCCATTATGAAGAAAAGATCTCGAATATGCTTCTTGAATGAATAAGAGTAAAGATAGCAGAAGCCCATTAAATTTCTAACGATAATTTCAGGCTTATAAGAAGTGGGTGATAAGGGTCCAAGTGGTTGTTGATTATGATCCATAGTACCATGCAAGGGCCAAATCAAATCCGCTGTTAAAGGAACTAATGTTCAGTCATTAAGTTTGTTATAGTGCCTGCACATTCTATTAAATATAGACGAACACCGACTAACTCGCATCAATCACTCTCCCATGAACCTCATTATCATCGGCCATCCAGACAAAGAATCTTTTTGTTATAATGGTATTCTTAAAACTATCACAAAACGGTTCGATTATTGGTCACAAGACTACGAGATCATCGATTTGTATGAGGATAAATTCTCGCCTTCTAGATGGTATAAAAATCAAGAAGAAGTGAAGGAATACCAGAATTTGGTCAAGAAAGCGAGTCATATTTATTTCATCTCCCCGGTTTGGTGGTTTCGTTGCACCCCGCTTTTAGAAGGTTTTTTTGATCAAGTTTTTTCGCCTGGGTTTGCCTATAAGTTTAAGCCTTTGACAAAAACCTACGGAATACCCGTACCTTTATTGGGCGACAAAAAAGTTCGGACCTATCTTACTCATGGCTCTCCACGATTACCCGTACTCACACTGTATGTGAATTCAGTGAGGTTACGATTAGAAATGGGGGTTTATTCGTTTGTGTTCGGTTGGTTTAAAACTAAAACCACCCAGTTTTGGAGTGTACCATTTATCTCGAATAAAAAGCGAATCAAGTATTTGGAACAAGTGCGAAAGCACGTGGATAAGGATGTTAAAAAGTCGCGATCTGCAGCTTAGTCGGGATTATTCTATTGAGTGTTTCTTGCTCAAACAGTAAGGGAGTAGTTTGTTTAGCCAAGGTAATCAGCTTTGTTGGTATTTTTGTCTAAATACGAGCAAACAATATTAAAAGCGCTAAGTTATTGAGCCGCAACACTTGGGAATCGAAGCTGATATTCTAGACTAAAGTGACAACGAATATGTATATACAATTCTTTTTAAATATATACATATTATTAATTTGCTTAACATTTTTTAGTTTAAGATATTCTAACGTTCCTGATTACAAAACTCTTATTAGGTCTCATTGTTTAAGTATAAATATAGGTTTGAAATAATATTCAGGGATATTTAGGGTAATAAATTTAAAGAAAGTAGATGAATCATATCCTTGAGATACTAAGGAGCAGAGTGAAGAGTACTCCTGACAAGATGGTGTACACATTTTTGAAAGATGGCTTAGATATAGAAAAAAGCTATACCTATGCCGAATTAGATCTTCATTCCAGAGCTGTTGCAAAGACGATGGGCGAAAGTGTGGTAGGTAAGAGGGCTTTACTTATATTCCCTCCAGGGATTGAATTTTTGGCGGCCTTTTTTGGCACCCTATATGCTGGTGCTATACCCATACCTGCTCCACCTCCAGATAAGGCCCGGTTAAAGAGGACGCTCCCTAGATTACAGTCCATTATAAATGATGCCGGCGCGGAATTTATTATCACGGCTTCCTCGCTTTCGGAAACCATGCAGGAGAATTTTGGTGAATTAGCCGAATCCAAAAAATGTAGGTGGATTTCGGTAGATGAAGTGGATCCAAATATTGGGTTGGATTGGAATATCATCAATGAGGTCGATGTAAATGAGCCCGCCTATCTCCAGTATACTTCTGGTTCCACATCGATGCCTAAAGGGGTTATGGTCACACATAAAGGTATTATGGCCAATTGTGAGGTTATTACTCAAGTATTTGGGTATGATGAGAACTCAGTAGGGGTCGTTTGGCAACCTTATTTTCATGATTCGGGTCTGGTTGATGGTCTCATTATGCCCATATATCATGGTATACCTTGCTATGTCATGTCACCGTTGGCTTTTTTGAAAAGACCTGAACGATGGCTGGGTGCAATAACCCGTTTTAAGGGAACGCATACTCAGGCGCCAAATTTTGCATATGAACATAGCGTCCGGCGTATTAGTGATGAGGCTATAAAGAAACTCGATTTAAGCTCAATGGTTTGTTTTTGTAGTGGTGGTGAGCCAAATCGAGCAGATACAATAAACAATTTTATCGATAAATTTTCTGCATGTGGATTAAAGCCAGAAGCATTTAATTGTGCTTTTGGACTTGCTGAAGCCACCCTAATTGTCACAGCAAAAACCAAATTTGGTCCTCCGCAATTTATCCACCTAGATTATGAGGCATACAAAAATGATACCATTATTGAAGTACCGCTATCAGATAATCGAGGCTTAACGATACCAAGTTGTGGAATAATCATTGATGATGTAGATGTAGTAATTGCCGACAAAGAAACCTTTGAAGAGCTCCCTGATGGTCTAGTTGGAGAGGTCTGGACAGGCGGTGATAGTATCGCTGCTGGATATTGGCAAAAGCCTGAAATTAGTGAAGAAACATTTCGAGCTAGGTTGAAGAATAATCCTGAAAAAGGTCCTTACCTACGAACGGGGGATTTGGGTTTTAAAATGCGAAATAACCTATATGTAACGGGTCGAGCAAAGGATTTGATTATTGTTGCAGGTGTTAATCATTACCCACAGGATATTGAGCAGACCGTTCACCGAGCCGATGAACAGATTCGAGTAGATCACTGTGTTGCTTTTTCTACGGAAGTGGAGGGTGAGGAACAATTAGTTGTTGTAACAGAAGTTAATTCAGCAAAAGTAGATTGGGATGAATTACTAAAAAATCTTAGAAGAGCCATATCAGAAGTTCATGAAGTTGATTTGTATGCTCTTCATGTAATTCGTAGAGGTTCTACGTTTAAAACATCAAGTGGAAAATTACAAAGAAGGAAATCTAAGCAGGCGTACGAAAATGATGAGTTTAAAACCTATTTTTCGTGGAATAAGCAACTGAGTAACCCTTCAGTTCCTGTGGCTAAACAAGGTGAAATTCTTCAGCATGATGTTCTTCAAAATGAATTAAAAAGAGTCATAGCTAAGGAAATAGGTGTTTCCGAAGATCAGCTACAAGCAGATAGGCCCTTTGCAGAACTAGGAATGACTTCTAGATCGGCTGTTATCATTGTGGGACTTTTAGAGACCTGGCTTGGATACAAAGAACTGCCCACCACATTACTTTGGGAGTACTCCAGTCTTACTACACTGACAGAATTTTTGATTAAAGGAGAACATCCAGATCAACTTACATCAGGTGCATTAATCACAAGGCAGAAAAAGGTTGAAGCTACCGAGCCAATAGCAATAATTGGCTATGCGTGTAATTTCCCTGGTGCTCCAAATATCCAAGCATTTTGGGATGTATTGGTAGAGGGATCTTCTACAATAACTGATGTTCCTAGTGATCGATGGAATGCGGATGATTATTTTAAAAGTGAGTCTGGAACCCCAGGTTATATCAACAATAAACGGGGTGGATTTATAGCAGGAGTGGATACTTTTGATGCTGCTTTTTTTGGGATTACACCCTCGGAAGCCAAGGTCATGGACCCACAACAGAGATTACTTTTGGAGTTGGCATGGCATTCGTTTGAGTCGGCTCAAATCCCGCCGAATTCAATATCAGGTACAGATTGTGGTGTTTTTGTAGGTATAAGTACACACGATTATAGTGAAGCTCAATTTAATAATAGATTTGAGTTGAATCCGTATACAGGTACCTCGAATTCTTCCGCTATAGCTGCAAATAGAATATCGTATTGGTTCGATTTTAATGGGCCTAGTATAGCTGTTGATACCGCCTGTTCGTCCTCTTTGGTCGCCTTACACCAAGCGGTTTCAGCTTTGAGGAATGGTGAGTGTTCTACTGCTTTAGTTGGAGGGGTCAATTTGTTATTGTCCCCAAAGATGTCGGTAGCTCTATCACAGGCTCAAATGTTATCCAAAGATGGAGAATGTAGAACATTCGATCAAGATGCCAATGGATATGTTCGGAGTGAAGGCGGCGCGATGGTGCTTATTAAGCCATTATCTGATGCAATTAGAGATAACGATGAAATAAGAGCGGTGATCAATGGGAGCGCCATTAACCAGGATGGAAAAAGTAATGGGTTAACTGCCCCGAATACTAGGTCTCAGCAAGCTGTGATCACTCGTGCTTTGCAGAATAGTGCGGTCCAACCTAATCAGATACAGTATGTTGAAGCTCACGGCACGGGAACTCCTTTAGGTGATCCTATCGAGATGAGCTCGTTACAAAAAGTATTGAGCCGCGGCAGAACAGCGGATCAACTTTGTTATGTGGGCTCTGTGAAGTCGAATATTGGTCATTTGGAAGCAGCCGCTGGAATGGCAGGTTTGTTGAAATTAACCTTGAGCTTATATCATAAAAAAATCCCTGGTAACGCCAACTTTAAGCAGTTAAACGATCAGATTAAAATTCAAGATACTCCTTTTAGAATTACCTCTGATTTGACGGACTGGGATAATGATCAACGCATTGGATCCGTGAGTTCGTTTGGTTTTGGTGGTACAAACGCACATGTGGTCTTATCCTCATACTTGGATTATGACTCAGCAAGCTCGCTCTCTGACGATAATTCTACCCGACCTGTACAATTAGTGCCGTTTTCAGCCAAGACTAAGAGCAGTTTACGAGGAATTTTGAGGGATACTATAGAGTTGGTCAGCGATTCATCACAAATTGATTTATCAGACCTTGCCTACAGTTTTGCTGTAGCTAAAGATACCATGCCTCTTAGGAAAGCTTATCTAGCATCCAATGGAAAAGAGCTAAGTCAGAAGTTAGAAGAGGGCTTAAATGATAATGAAGTAGGTCCGCAACCCGAAGATCAATTAATCCCGGAAAAAGTTGTTTGGATGTTTACTGGGCAGGGCGCTCAGTATACAGGAATGGCTAAGCAATTATATGCACAAGAGCCAAGGTTTAAAGAAGAACTGGACCGATGTAACACCTACTTAAAACCGTTTTTAGGATGTGATTTACTCGATATGTGTTGGGATGAAAATCGATCTAATGAATTACATTCTACTGAATATACCCAAGTTGCTCTATTCGCCTTACAAGTAAGTATAGCAAATACCTTGATGTACTGGGGACTAAAACCCGACGCAGTAATAGGATATAGTGTTGGGGAATATGCAGCCGCTTGTATAGCGGGTATTTTCACGGTAGAAGAAGGCTTAGAAATACTTACTGAACGTGGTAGGTTAGTCGTAGAATTTGCTAAGAACGGATCTATGGTGGCGATCATGGCGGACTCCGAAACTGTTCAAACAACGATCGGAAAAATTGCCGGGGTTGAAATAGCGACTTTTAATGGTAGTGCAGGACAGGTTTTAGGTGGTACGGATGAAGCGTTAAAGCAAGCAATTTCTGCATTTGAAATAGCCGGTATTGAGTGTAAACCTCTACAGGTATCGCATGCCTTTCACACTGATTTAATGGAGCCCGTATGCAAGCCGTTCCAGAAAGTACTAGATCGGATTAGCCTGAAGCCTTCTACCATTCCTGTTATATCTAATGTATATGGGACTTATAACTCCCATGAAATGCAAAAATCACAATACTGGGTTGATCACTTACGCACGCCTGTGAATTTTGGAGCTAGTTTAGACACCCTATTTAATGACGGATATACCACCTTTTTGGAAATTGGACCCAAGCCTGTGATGTCTGGAATGGCCAATAGATTCGTAATGGCAGAGCAATGTGAATGGTTGCCAACCCTCCAACCAAAAGATGACTATGCACAGTCTTGGTATAAAAGTATAGGTCGTTTATGGGAGCTTGGTGCACACATCAATTGGGAGAGATATTATGAAGGCTTTGTTACTAAAAAAGTCCAAACACCACTCTATCCCTTCGATAAAAAAAGATATTGGCTAGAAATTAGCACAAAAAGCGAGGTAGATTCTACATCGAGACGACTTCGTTTAATAGGTCAACCGATCAACTCACCCCTTATTCCGGGAACTCTATTCCATTCAACAATAGATACTACTTCCTACCCTTTTTATGCCGAACACCAGGTGTTCAACGAAACGGTCGTTCCAGCCGCAGGACATATAGCCGTACTCGTGGAATCGGCCATGAACATAGATGAAGATACGATAGCTGAGTTTTCTGATGTACTATTCCCAGAGCCGCTAGTACTGCACTCTACTGAGTCAAAGCAACTTCAATTATTTATTGAAGAAAGCAAAAACGTGTCAGCGCCTTTTAGACTTATTACACTAGATCATACAGGTTCATCTTCTAACCATGCCACAGGTGTGTATACCCCTGTCCAATCCGCTGATTTTCTGCTAGGTAATGCAGGATTAAACGGAATTCAAAAGTTGTTTAAGCATAAAGATTCACGCGATTTTTATGATGAAATATGGCAATCTCATATTGAATTAGGCCCTTCCTTTAGATGGGTAAAAGAGGTATGGAAAGCGGAGAGTCAGGTGTTAGTAAAACTCACAAATCGATCCATATCTACCCGCTATTCTGAGCATGAACTCTTTCCAGGTTTGTTGGATGCTGCACTTCAAGGAATTACCGCATTGGTATCTATGAAAGAGGATGAAGTTACCATTCCATTTCGCAGTAACAAAATACGGTATTATGGAAGGGAAGCTGTTAAAACGAATGTATTTTGGAGTCAGATTATTGAAAAAGACTCGGATAAGGAATCTGCTCTAGCGGATTTGATTGTTTGGGAAGAGGGTGTGAATGAAGAGCCGAGAAGAGTATTAGAGATCGAAGGCTTTGGTGTACGAAAAGTAAAAAAGGAAGTATTATTAAAAAGTAGGTGGCAAGGGTATGAGAATGATGTCTACTCACTGAATTGGCGTCATTTGGACAGCGCAGAGATGAAGGATTCTACTAGTCCACGAAAATGGTCGGTGATAGGTGACACTGAGGTTAACGATTGGTCTATTTTCGAGCATTCTTCGCTATCTAAAAGCTCTATACAAGTTCTCAGTGATCTAGATGAAATATCTAGTTTGGACCCATCCCAATCTGGGATTATATATACAGGAGCGCTGTCACTTACAACTGGAGCAAGTGATCAGGAGTATGCTCGTGTCGTTGAACAACTCTTAGAAATAAATAGGAGGATTGAACACATCGCATTACCTGTAGTGGTAGCCCTTACCAACGTCTTTGATGTGCCCACAACGAAAGAAATGGTGGAATTAATTCCAGAACAAAGAGCAATTTGGGCTTTTATGAAAGTGCTCCATCAAGAGTCCGTTTCACCAAAATATTACTTGATGGATGTTGGGGCTAATCAACCTGAAGCTATAGATCTCGATCGTATTATTGAGTCCAATTACCCTGAAGTAGTATTCAGGCAAGAAGGTGTTTATATCCCTATGTTAGTGCAGCAATCTTTTAGTCGGGATATTCAAGTACCCATACAATCGGAAGCCTGTTATTTGGTTACCGGTGGGCTTGGCGATTTGGGTCTAACACTGACAACCTGGTTAGCTGAAAAGGGAGCAAAATCAATCATACTAACGGGTAGAAGGCCAGTTTCTGATGATATATTATCCCAAATTGAGGCTTTAGGACTAGAAGACTGTGAAATTCGCTATAAAATGATGGATCTGGCGGATCCCTCCTCTTGCGAACAACTAATTCAGGGATTAACTGAAGATATATATCCATTAAAAGGGGTATTTCATCTGGCTGGTGTTACACAAGATAGAAAGTCTATCGATTTAGAATGGCAAGATGTAGAGGTCGTCATGACACCAAAAATTCGTGGCTTAGAACATCTTGTGCAGGTACTAGACATGGAGTTGTTAGATCTTTTAGTCGTTTATTCTTCTGCTAGTTCGCTTTTAGGAACGGCCGGGCAAGCAAATTATGCCATGGCAAATGCTTATATGGACGCCTACGTAGAACAATTAGCAGCAAAAGGACTTCCTGCATATGCTATAAACTGGGGACCATGGGACAGAGGGCTAGCTGCTAATTATACTAAGGTATTTAAAACACAAGGGATTGAACCTATGATTCCTGAATTAGCCATGAATATCCTATCGCTCGTTTTATCTCAATCAACCAGTAGGCAAGTTCTTATAATGAAGGCGAATTGGACTACCTACACCCAAGTAAATGGTGTTCAGGAGCAACTAAAGCAACTCATTACCAATGAATATAGTGAGGGAAGTACACCAACTAGTAGCAACTTTAGCCAGAAGGTGGCAAATCTAGGATTTGAGCAACGGTATGTTGAATTAGAAAAGCTCATTAAAATTGAAATAGGTCAATTGTTGCACATAAAAAACATGAGCACCGTATCTAATCGAAAGCGGTTGTTTGAAATCGGACTGGATTCTCTTGATGCAGTTGATTTAAAAAATAAACTAGCTAGTTCTTTGGGTACTGAACTAAGAGGGACTTTATTGTTCGATTTTCCAACCATTGAAGATTTGGTTCAGCATATCGGACATGATGTTTTTAAGTGGCAAGAATCACAAGAGCCAGTTGATAGCGAAAAATCAGAGGACATTCTTAACGATGATTTAAGTGAAGATGATCTAGCAGCTTTATTGATGAAGGAATTAGGGGATGAGTGAGCAAAAAGTAAATTATAGAGAGTTAATGGCGAAAGCATTAACTGAAATTAAAGAGCTCAAGCGAAAGCTTAATAAGTCGAAGCAACGCGATTCCGAACCCATAGCAATAATAGGGGCTTCTTGTCGCTTCCCTGGTGGGGCAAACTCATTAGATGAGTATTGGAACGGGTTAATACAGGCAAAAAGCGGTATAACAAAAGTGCCAACGCATAGATGGTCTGCCGAGGATTATTATGATCAAGACCAGGACGCTCCGGGTAAAATGTGTTCAAAAGTAGGTGGTTTTCTGGATGAGCCCATTACGGATTTTGATGCCTCATTTTTTGGGATATCGCCTCGTGAAGCAGAAAGTATGGACCCTCAACAGCGCTTGTTGTTAGAGCTATGTTGGGAATCTCTAGAAGAATCAAATATACTTCCTGAAACACTCTTTAAGTCGAACACGGGTGTTTTTATGGGGGTTAGTAGCCTAGATAATGTTACTAGGCTTATGGGTGAAGCTCCTCATGAGACTATAGATGGATATTATGGGACGGGCACGGCCTTAGCACCTATAGCAGGAAGAATCTCGTACTATTTTGGATTTTCAGGACCAAGTTTTGTGGTGGACACCGCATGTTCTTCTTCGTTGTTGTCCCTTCACCTCGCTTGTGAGAGTTTAAGGGCTAGAGAATGTGACTTAGCTCTTGGTGGTGGTGTTCAGCTATTAAGCCATCCAGGAATTTCTATTGCGTTTACAAAAGCTCATATGCTCTCCGTTGATGGCCAATGTAAGACCTTTGATGCAGATGCTAATGGATATGTACGTGGGGAAGGTGGAGGAGTTGTCGTCTTAAAAAGACTTGAAGATGCGATAAGAGATGGAGATGAGGTGTTGGGTCTCATTCGTGGTTCTGCGGTCAATCAAGATGGAGCCAGTGGGGGCTTAACAGTACCCAGTGGACCGTCCCAAGAAGCAGTGATAAAACGAGCATTGGAACAGGCTCAACTCTCAGCTTCGGCCATTAATTACATTGAAGCCCATGGAACAGGTACTCCTCTTGGCGACCCTATTGAGATGGGTGCATTGGTATCTGTTTTTGGAGAACATCGCAGTAGCAATGATCCTTTAGTTGTCGGATCGGTAAAAACAAATATCGGGCATCTGGAAGCTAGTGCGGGGATTGCGAGTACTATAAAAGTGTTGTTATCACTTAAGCACAAAAAAATTGCCCCTCATTTAAACTTTAATACACCTAATCCCATGATACCATGGGATGCTATTCCAATCGAAATTCCAGTTAAAGAAAGAGAATGGGATGCGATAGACTCAGAAGTAGGTCGAGTAGCAGGAATAAGCTCGTTTGGGTTTAGTGGTACAAATGTTCACCTAATTATGGGTGAGTATATTCCAGTTCCAGCAACAGACCCTGGGAACATTACTGATGTAAAGGAGCATCCTAATTCAGAGTTGGGCATGGTTTCAGAAGAGACCTTAGTTTATCAACTAATGTTGATATCGGCTAAGTCGGAACATGCGCTTCGTTTATTGGCTGCTAAACACGCAAAGAAAATAGAAGACTTAGCTCCTGGAGATTGGCCCACCTATGCCAATAGTACCATTAGGTGTAGGACTCACCTTAGATATAGAATGGCCATTACTGCCGCCAATAAAAAAGAAGCATTGGATACTATAAATGCTTTTTTAGACGGAGAACAACCCCAAAACCTTAGTTTGGGAGTGTATAATGAAGGAGAACTATCAAACACATTAGCTCTTTGCACAGGACAAGGATCCCAGTTTAAGGGGATGGGCCTTTCATTATACAAAACAGTACCCGTATTCAGAGAGACCATCGATGCCTGCAATGAAATTATGGAGCCGATTCTAAATGAGTCTCTGACAAATATCTTATTTGATGAACAAGTAGATCTTGACAAAACGGTTTATACTCAGCCTGCCTTGTATGCTTTAGAAGTTGCATTAGCAAATTATTGGACCTATTTAGGCGGGAAAATAGACGGGATTCTTGGACATAGCGTGGGAGAGTATGCCGCAGCCACTATTGCTGGGATGTTACGTTTAGAGGACGGGGCAATGATGATTGCACAACGGTCGACCTTAATGCAAGAATGTGATCAAGCGGGTGCGATGATCGCTATTTTTTGTTCATTGGATGCATTGGAAAAAGAAGTTGATTCCAAATTTATATCGAAGTTATCGGTTGCAGCTATGAATGGCCCCAGTAATCTGGTGCTTTCTGGTGAGCGAGAAGCTATTGATACGTTAATAACAGAGTTAGATAAGCAACACATTGAATTTCGTGAATTAGTCGTATCCCATGCTTTTCATTCGCATCTGATGGAGCCCATGATGGAGGAGTATAGAAGTAAGATTAAAGATGTTCATTTTTCTCAGCCAAGTATACCTATATACAATAATCGATTCGGGAATAATGATTATTCGGTAATGATGAAGGTGGATTATTGGGTGGATCATGTGCGTAAACCCGTTTTATTTGAACCCTCCATTAGTAACGCTTTGGAGGACGGGTTTTCTCAATTCGTTGAAATTGGGCCTCGTCCAGTTTTGTTAAACTTAGCTCAAAAAATCATCGATTTAGATCGTGAAACAAGTGCTTCGCCCTTGGTGACTAGCATACCGCTGATGACTAAATCAAATCAATACAGCCAACAAGTATTGATGGGCTTGGGTACCCATTGGTGTGTTGGTGGTACGATTGACTGGAATCATTTAGCTCCGGGTAGAAGTTCTCTGCCTACCTATGCATTTGATCGAAAAACCTACTGGAAAAAAATTGACTACCATGCAAAAGGGTACTCTGGTCAAGTCAGCAGTTCAATTGTAGAGCCGGCATTAGCTCACCCCCTATTGGAGCGATATTTTAATTCCCCTCTTTTAAAGGAAAGTTTTTTTGAAGCGGAATTTAGTTTAGAAAGAGTTCCATTTTTAGAAGAACATAGAGTGTATGATAGACTGGTAGTTGCAGGGGCGTCTCATTTATCAATGATAATGGAGGCAGTTCGATTAGAACACTCCACACAATCATTTACACTTAAGAATGTGGTATTCCCTCAAGCCTTAATCATTCCAGAAGAGGAAAGTCGAAAGATTCAGTTGATGCTGGCCAAAGATAGTTCTGAGGGTTTGACAAATTTTCGACTCATTAGCTTTGAAGATTCCAGTGAGGTACTCGTTCATGCCCTGGGTGAGTATGAGATAGGAAAGAATGAGCCAGAAGCGTTTAACTGGGAGGCACTTTCTGAACGATGTAAGACTCCCATTACCGCAAAGGCTATTTATAACAATCTAGCGGAAAGAAAGATTGTTGTGGGTGAAAGTTATAAATGGATAGAATCGGTTTATCGTGATAAAGGGGAAGCTATCGCAATTTTTAAAGCCCCAATAGAAGCCAAAAATCAAGGGTTTGGTGTTCATCCAGGTTGCTTAGATGCTTGTTTTGGGGTGGTTATGAATCTAACCGATGTTCCTGCCGGGGAGACATTCATACCATTTGGATTTGAGTCGTTAACCCAGTTTCGTGGTATTCCAGATGAGCCATTACATGTACTTGTGAATTTGAAGCCTGAAACGGATGTAGAAAGAAAGATTGTGGGCGATATTTTTATCCAAACCCAAAAGGGTGAGCCCATTCTAACCATTCTTGGTTTTGAAGGAAAAAAGGCTACAAAAGAGGCCTTGTTACCTCAAATCACAGAGTCGAAGGCACTCATATTTGAACCAAGGTGGCAACTGATTCATGATAAGGTTGATCATCTTATCGAAAATAGTCTAGCTAAAAAATGGTTGTTTGTATCCCAAGATGGGGTTTATTCTAAACAATTAGCAAAGGAATGGACTGCATTGGGCATGGAGGTGGACTATTTGGAGTTAAACCATCTTGTTGCGAATGGTCAGGCTGAAGGCAAAAAGGATACATTGGATTCGACTTTGGATTGGAAAGGTAGGGAAAGGGATCGATTTAAAAATGTTGAGGGTGTTCTTTACTTCCCTTCGTTTAGTTCTGAAGGTCATAACGGCGAGGATGTTTTAGATCAGCAAAAGCAGGTACTTTGGCCATTGTTGTCAATAATTCAAGGGATGGTACATAATGGGTATGAATGGCCCATTATTGGTGTTACACAAGGGAGTATATCAACCAGTGAGTATGATTCGCTGATTTCACCAACTCAGGCAAGTTTAAGAGGGTTTCTGAGAACAGTGAAACAAGAGTACAACCAAATCACCACGGGTTTAGTGGATTTTTCACCTAATTCTGTGCTGACTGGAAAACAGCTCTTAGCTGCGGTAAACAGTATTGTCCTTGGAGAAGGGGATATAGCCATTCGGAAGGGACAGTTTTGGGCTGAGCGGATGCAAGAGATTCCTGTAACAACTCCTGCGGATAAGTTGTTTTATACCGATTCACAAACCATCGTGTTGACGGGTGGTTTGGGCTCATTGGCGTTTATTTTAGCTCACTGGTTAATAGATCGTGGTGCTCGTTCCTTTGTTCTCATAGGTCGACGAGAGCCAAATAATGACCAGAGGAAACAAATAAATGAATTAAGAGAACGCGGCGCTAAAATCTCTGTGGTTATAAGTGATTTGAGTGACGAGCATCAACTTAAGAATGCCCTGGATTATCATACTGGAGTGTTTGATACTATTACAGATGTGTTTCATTTAGCTGGATCACTCACGGATCATTTAATTGAAACCAGTACGGTTGAAACCTTACTTGAGCCATTTTATGCCAAAGGCCTGGGTACGCATGTACTCACTAAAGTATTTGATGCGTTAGATTTGGATAGAATGATCTACTTCTCATCTATCGCATCCGTCTTGGGTAGTGTGGGACAGTTAAACTATGCCTCTGCCAATAGCTTTATGGACGCACACGCAGCCTATCAGCAGGCCAAAGGGAAGAAAACGATAAGTATTAATTGGGGACCTTGGAAGACATCCGGTATGATATCACAATTATCAGAAAGGGAACGTCGTAGGATAGAAGAAAAAGGTTTTGAGTTATTAAGTAATGAGCATGCCCTCGAATTATTAGAAAAGAGTTTGCTGAGTGCTCGTTCGCATCAAGTAGGTATTGCAGGGTTTAATTCGGAATTAGTCAACACGATGCCTCCATCCATGCAGTCATTGATTAGGCCTAAGTTACCCATACACTCAGAAAAAGTAATGGAAACTAAATTTATATCAGAATTAAAGAAAGCGAAGGAAGGTCAACGACCTCAGTTAATGAACCAAAAACTTAAGAGTATTTTGTACAGCTCGTTAAAATTACGACCAGATACGGACATAGATTCCAGAGAGCGCCTGTTTGATTTAGGGGTCGATTCCCTTATCGCTTTAGAATTAAAAAACACACTACAAAAAGAGTTACAAGTACCTATTAGTTCAACACTACTGTTCGATTATCCTACCTTAGAAGCATTAGTGAAGTATTTGTTGAATGATCTTTTATCTGAGGTTTTTGAATCTGTTGATGGGGTAACCGAGGTGGTAGAAGAGGAAACTGCTATAGATTCTGATGAGGGTTCTGATCAAGATTCTGATACTGATGAAGAGAGTGACGAAGCCGCTTTATTGAGGGCCTTAGATAACCTTAAAGGAATGAATTTGTCATGAAAAAACAGACTTCTTCAACCGAAATGTCCCCAATGAAGCAGGCTTTACAAGCTATCCAACAATTAAAAGCCCGTGTTATAGAGTTGGAGAGTACTGGTATAGAACCTATTGCTGTAGTTTCAATGGGGTGCCGATTTCCTGGAGACAATACAAATCCATCACGCCTTTGGGAAAATCTACGAAATGGACAAGATGCCATTACAGAAATTCCCAAAGATCGTTGGGATGTTGATTCGTTTTATGATCCAGATCCTGATGTGCCTGGCAAGATGTATACTAAATTTGGCGGGTTCTTAGACAAAGTAGATCATTTTGATCCTGCTTTTTTTGGTATATCTGCTCGAGAGGCAGCCTCAATGGATCCCCATCAACGTCTCTTGCTTCAAACTATTTGGGAATCACTTGAATTTGGGGGAATCGACCCTAATTCCTTATATGGAAGTAAAACAGGAGTATATGTTGGAGTTAGTAATTTTGAGTATGGATCTCACCTTCTGTTTCCAAATAATCCCTCTAATATAAGCACCTATTCTGGAACGGGTGGTTCAATGGGGGTCACTGCAGGTCGTGTGTCCTATACCTATGGGTTCACAGGACCAAGCATTATGGTAGATACTGCTTGTTCGTCTTCCCTAGTCACTACTCATTTGGCAATGAATGCCCTTAGGAATGGGGAATGTGATATCGCACTTAGTGCGGGAGTAAATTTGTTCTTTGGGCCTAATACGTTTGTGAATTTCAGTAAGGCTAAAATGTTGGCTCCGGATGGCCATTGTAAAACCTTCAGCGCTGAAGCCGATGGATATGCGCGAGGAGAAGGAGTTGGGGTTCTTGTGTTAAAGCGACTTTCTGACGCTAAAAAAGATGGGGATAATATTATTGCCTTATTACGTGGATCTGCAGTCAATCAAGATGGCCCCAGTGGTGGACTAACAGTACCTAACGGCCCATCTCAGGTAAGTGTTATTCAGGATGCATTAAAAAATGCTGGTATTGAACCTACTCAAGTTGGTTATGTCGAAGCTCATGGTACCGGAACTAAATTAGGCGATCCTATAGAAATTAGTGCGTTAGATAAAGTTTTTTCGAAGAACAGAGATAAGCAAACTAGTCCGTTACGAGTTAGTTCAATAAAAACTAACATCGGGCATTTAGAATCAGCTGCAGGTATTGCCGGACTTATTAAAACTATCCTAGTGGTTCAAAAAGGGGAAATCCCGCCTCACCAAAATTTTGCCGAACCAAATCCACACATTGACTGGGACTCAATTCCTATCGAAATACCCATCGAAGCTACGCCATGGACTGAAAAAGAAAGGGTTGCTGGGGTGAGTTCGTTTAGCTTTAGTGGTACTAATAGTCATATAGTTATCTCTAATTATGTTCAGGATGGGGATGAGCAGAAATCCAAAAACAGAGAGCTTGATACAGATAGTCCCAAGATTTTGGCTATTTCATCAAAAAATGAGGCTAATTTAGAAGCATTAGCTAAGAAAGTTGGTGAAGAATTAGCTGTTTTACCAAAATTAGAGTGGGAATCTTATTGTCGTTCGTTTGCCCATGGGCGAGGGCATTTTTCAAGGCGGATAGCATTGGTAGGTACTAGTCCTAAAGAAGTTTCCGAGCAATTATTAAAAGGAGAATACACCCTACAAAAAATACCTTCCATTCCACCTAAAGTAGCCTTTTTGTTCACTGGTCAAGGACCTCAGTTCTTGAATATGGGCAAACAACTATTTGATCAAGTTCCTTTCTTTAGACAAACCATGGAAGAGTGTGATCAAATTTTACGCCCAATTCTAGGGGAATCGATGCTTGATATGTTATATCCGCCGGCATCAATGGAAGATGAATACGAAAAAAGAATTCATAAAACCAAGTACACACAACCTCTACTCTTCTCTTATGAATACAGTTTAGCCCGATTGTGGCAGCATTGGGGAGTGGAGCCCGATGCGTTAATTGGTCATAGCATGGGAGAAATAGTGGCCGCTACTATTTCGGGATTGTTCACATTAGAGCAGGCTCTTAGCTTGGTTTTTCACCGTGGAAAATTAATGACAGAGCGTTGTAAAACCGGAGCTATGCTCTCAATTACCCTATCAGAAAAAACCATTTCTGATATTCTAGAGCAGCTAGAATTGAACGAACAAATTTCTATTGCAGCAGTCAATACCCATGAAAATACGGTTGTTGCTGGGGATTCGAAATCTATCAACCTGTTAAAAGAACACCTAGGCAAGCTGGAATGTGAGTGTAAGGATCTGGCGATTTCTCACGCATTCCATTCTCCTATGTCGGTCGATATGATCCCTGAATTTGAAGATGTGGTACACCAATTTTCTTTAGGGGAACTCCAAATTCCGTTGATTTCAAACATAACCGGGGGCTACGCCTCAGAGGAGTTAATAGGGAATGCTGGTTATTGGGGAACGCATGTAAGGGAGACTGTGCACTTTAGAGAAGGACTGACAACTTTATTAAATGATGGGTTTACTGTTTTTATTGAAATTGGCCCAAAACCCATCCTCACTGCATTTGGTCGGGATATAGAAGCAAATTGGGCAGAAAAGCATTCTTCTAAGATAGATGACATAGAATGGTTGCCAAGCAACAGAAAGCATATTGATTCATTCACTCAAATACTTAAGCACCTATCTAGACTGTACACATTAGGTAATAATAATGTGTTGAATAGTTTTTTTAGGGAAGGTAATAGGTATCCATTACAAGTAAGTACTACTCCTTTTGTGGAGAAACCCTACTGGTTTGAATTTGACAATGCTGACGCTGAGTTGCTCCAATCGGAAGATCACCCTTTACTGGGTTCTCAAATGAGTTCTCCCGTATTGGATTCAAGTCTTCAAGTGTTTAAGAAAATAATTCGTGTGGAACAGAGTACTTTTTTGTCTCATCATGAAGTTTTTGGGGAGGTAGTATTACCCGCAGCAGCTCATGTTGAGACTATGATTGCAGCGGCCTATGAGCAGTTCGTGAGTTTAGATCGTACCCTTCAGACAAAGGATGATTTTTATTCCACCATATCGATTAAAGATATTTCTATTAATAAGGCACTAGTGCTGTCACCAGTAGATGGTACGGAGCTTCAGACGGTGATTAGTCCAGAGTTGAAGAATAATCTCAGTACTAAAGAAGAAAATTCAGCCTTTCAAATTGATTTGTACAGTTCTAGTGGGAATAGGTCAACCCCGTGGAAGGAACATTCTCATGCAAGATTCGAGCTAAATTATGAGACCCACCGCCAAGAGAATACTCATTTTGATCTAGATAAATTACTCATAGAGCATGAAGAAGAGCTTTCGGTAGACGACTATTATAAGAAATCACATGCCTTAGGAATAGCCCATGGGGAACAATTTCAGGCAATGGAATCTATACGGAGAGGACCGAATGGATACTTAGGTAAGCTGGTATTACCAAAAGGAGTTGGGGGGCTTCATGACCAACGTTTCTTTTTACATCCTGTGTTGTTAGACGCAGCCTTTCAAATGGCTAGTTATCACCTAATTAAGTTTGATCAACCCTATTTACCGGTCGGTATTAAATCAGTACAGTTCAATAAGCCATTAACTCAAGATACTTGGTGCTATTTAGTTCCTAATAGCGCCATGGAGGACGAGGAACAGGCTTACGATGAACAAGCTTTTTATGAAGTAAACATCTGGTTGATGGATAGTACTGGTGAGGTATTGGCACAAATTGAATCCTTACGGTTTCAACGAGTACAAGTGACAAATTTTGGCCAGGAATCGACGGACATAGAGTCCTGGTTGTATCGACTTCAATGGGAGCAAAAAGCATTGCCTGGGCATACTACGCAATCACTGGTAGAGTCGGAAGCCTTAAGTGAACAGCTCAAAAAAACCACCAAGAATATTGCAGATAGTTGTTCTTTTTATGAAGATTTGTTTACCCAATTTGACCAAGTTTCTGCTCAGAAAATCCAACATGCTCTTATCAACTCTGGTTGGAACCCGACCGTAGGGCAAGAGTATGAATGGCATACCCTTCATGACAAATGTGGGGTAAAAGAAGAGTTTAAGCCATTTTTCAATCGCCTTATTTCAATTTTAATTGAGGATGGGGTGTTTGAACAAAATGAAAATGCCATTAAGGTAGTTCAAGAATTCCATATTGGATTAGACAATTGGGCTTCTGAAGTGCGAACTAACTATGATAATGCATTACCTGAAATAGACTTATTTGAACAGTGTGTAAAATTATTGGATAAGGTATGGCAAGGTCATATTGATCCTTTGACCATCTTATTTCCGAAAGACAAAGACAAAGGAGCGCACAATCTTTATCGAGATTCAATTGGATCCAAGCAGATTAATAGGCTACTAGCTGAGACCATACAGCATCTTACATCGGAGGTTTCAAGGGTTAAAAAAATTAGAATCATAGAAATTGGAGCTGGAACAGGGGGTACAACCACACAGGTATTACCGTTACTTGATAAGGATCAGTGTTCCTATCTATTTACAGACATTTCTGCTCATTTTACACAACAAGCCGCCCAAAAGTGGGGTCAGGAATATGAATTTGTTGAATTTAATACCCTTGATATTGAACAACCCATTCCAAAGGATTGGCTTGGACAGTTTGATATTGTCATAGCCGCCAATGTACTCCACGCTACTCAGCATTTGAATCGAACTCTTTCAAACTGTAATGATCTTTTAGCAGATGGGGGTGCACTGTTACTGTTGGAAGCAACCGCTAAGCAACGTTGGCTGGATCTTACTTTCGGGATGACGGATGGATGGTGGAGGTTTATGGGTAATGATAATCATAGAAAAGAATACCCCTTATTACATATCAACGAGTGGAAAAATGCCTTTGATAGAGCTGGATTCGAATCCACTCTAGTATTGGGAGAAGAACAACATTCCATAAAAGAGGGACTTAAACAGCATGTTTTTATTGCTAGAAAGCAATCCATAGACAGATCTAGTACAAAGGCCTCCGCAAAATCATCCAAAAAAGACACGGGCAAAAGTGACCCCGCTTGGTTGGTTGTCCATAATGGTAATGGGATCAATGTTGATCTACATACTATTCTTGAGGAGCCCTATACATTATTCGATGTGACTAGTGAGAATAATCATTGGAAAGATATCGCCTGGACTAAAATTCCTAATCTGTTGTTTATTCATGCTATTGGTAGTCAAAAGAATAAGAAAACAGATTCAATGACGCCTGTTATGGAAGAACAAGAGCAATTGATTATGCCTGTGGTTCAGACTTTACACCATGCATTGGCTCATGAATACACTGCCCTAAAACAAATGGTGATTCTTACCGAAGAATCATTAGTCTTGGATCAGCCCTCATCAGGAATAACACAATCTAGCTTACAAGGTTTGGTGCATGCCATACATTCGGAGTACCCTACCATATCTACTAAACTTATAGATCTAGAAGCAGGATTGTCAGAAGGAGAGATGTCAGAATACCTATCCTTAGAATTACACCAAAAAAATGAGGAACCTGAGGTCATTTATCGCTCAGGAAAAAGAAGGGTAAGTAGGCTCATACGATTTGAATCCACATTGGAGCCCGATCGACATGAACCCGTAGCGGGAGGGTACCTAATAACGGGTGGATTCGGGGTAATCGGAATGGAAACTGCGGAATACCTTGTAGAACATGGAGCCACAACCCTTTGGTTACTGGGTCGAGGTTTACCCAATCAAAAGGTACGTGAGAGATTAGCTGTATTAGAACAAAGTGGGACTCAAGTACATTGTATACAGGCCGATATATCTGATCGATCCGCTCTGATCGAGCTATTTAAAACCATTCCCAAAAAAGAACTAAAAGGGGTTATTCATGCAGCTGGAACCCTAGAAAATGCGGTTCTCATGGATTTAGATTGGCAGAAAATGGAAGCCGTTTTTCAAGCAAAAATTCAAGGGGCTTGGAATTTGCATGAGTTAACCCAGGACTATGATTTAGACTATTTTGTACTCTACTCAT
The DNA here is from genome assembly GCA_018401935.1 of Balneolaceae bacterium. Classification (GTDB taxonomy): domain Bacteria; phylum Bacteroidota; class Rhodothermia; order Balneolales; family Balneolaceae; genus UBA1275. Next base: position 50,200 of record JAGYJQ010000014.1, on the reverse strand, counting down.
CTATAGGGTCTATTTTTGGACCCATTGCCCAGGCAAATTATGCGGCAGCTAACTCTTTTATGGATCAACTAGCTTTACATAGACGGCAGATGGGTTTAGCTGGCTTAGCCATTAATTGGGGGGCTTGGAGTGGAGCTGGCTTAGCTCAAAAGCATGCCGAAAAAAACCAAGTCCAAGCTATGCAAGGCATTGAGTTGATCACACCTGAACAAGGCAGGCGATTAATTAAGCAAATGTTTAACGAACAAGGACAGATAGTGGTACTGCCAATTAATTGGGGAGAAGCAGTTTCTCAGATGGGCAGGGAACTGTTGATTAACGACCTTAAGCAGGGTAACAATAATTCAGTAACTATGACCAAAGACTACACTCAGTGGATAGAGGAACTATTGACTAAGCCGGAAGGGGAGCAACTAGATGAGATGATTATTTTCGTCACTCAAATAGTGGCCAAGGTACTTGGTGGTAATGAGGCAGATTTGGATGTGAGTATAGGCTTTTTTGACTTAGGTATGGACTCTCTCACCTCAGTTGAATTACGCAATATGTTGCAGTCTACTTTTGATCTTCAACTTCCATCAACCTTGATTTTTAAGTACCCAACCATTGAGGATGTCTCGGAATATTTGCTTGACATAGTTACAAATACTCATGAGACTGACGGGGTTGATGGGGCTGTTGATGGGGCTGTTGATCAGGCTAATAATGCAGACCTTCAAGATTCAGCCACTACTAATTCAGCCTCCACAAGTAGTGATATCGAAGAAATGAGTGAAGAGGAATTGCAAGCCCTCATTGATGACGAATTTTTTAGTCTTGGGGAGGATGACGATTGAATAATTCAGAGGTAAATAATTCTACATCGGGTACTAAGGTGTCCTCGAATACTGCAAAGGATCTAAGTGCTTTACAGCGTGCTGCCTTAACCATAAAAGAGTTACGAAATCAACTAGATAGGCTAAATAAAGAGCTGCTTGAACCCGTAGCAATTGTTGGCATGTCATGTATTTTTCCTGGAGCATCAGACCTGGATGAGTACTGGGACTTGTTATCAAACGGACGAGATGCCGTTAACAAAGTACCTGAGTCACGATGGGATCTGGACGCCTGGTATGATCAAAATCCAGCATCTCCAGGAAGAATAAATACCCAATATGGAGGCTTTATTGAAGGTGTTGAATATTTCGATGCTAAATTTTTTGGGATTCCAAATACAGAAGCTAAAGCAATGGATCCTGGGCAAAGAATCCTATTGCAACAGGTTTGGAAAGCGTTAGAGCATGCTTCAATCCCACCAGATTCACTCAAAGGTAGTAATACCGGTTTTTTTGTTGGTATGAGTCAAAATGATTACGGATCACTTCAAATTAATGGCCATCCTGACGATATAACCGCTTACAGTGGAACAGGAAATGGCCATAGTTTTGCGGCAGGTCGAATAGCTTATCAGTTTGGCTTTCATGGCCCCACCTTTACCAGTGATACAGCCTGCTCATCTTCATTAGTCGCTCTCTACAATGCAGTAAATGCAATTAGAAAAAAAGAGAGTTCAGTTGCTATAGCCAGTGGTGTTCATCTGAATTTGACTCCACCTATGCAGGTATTTTTTTCTAGAACCCAGTCTTTCTCTCCCGATGGAAGGTGCTTTACCTTTGACGAAAGGGCGAATGGATTTATACTGGGTGAGGGAGTAGGAGTGGTTGTCCTACAATCACTCTCGGAGGCGATTAAACAGCAAAGAAGAATCTTAGGTGTGATTAGAGAGGTGGGCCTGAATCATGGTGGTGCGGCTGTAGGCTTAACCGTACCCAATGAATCGGCACAAGAAAAATTAATCGCTCAAACACTTAAACGTGCGAAAATTTCCCCAGAATCGATCCAATATATTGAAACTCATGGAACCGGTACCCAATTGGGAGATCCAATTGAGGTTGGGGCGTTGAAGGCAGTGTTTGGAAACCGGAAAACCGAAGAGCCATTATTGTTAGGGTCTGTAAAGACAAATATTGGGCATTTGAATGCGGCCGCCGGTATAGCGGGATTCATAAAAACAATCCTAATGTTGAAGAATGAAAAGGTGGTACCAAATCTTCATTTCAACAAACCAAATCCTAAAATACCATGGGAAGGGTTTAATGTCGAAATACCTACAGCCTTAAAATCATGGGATCGTAGCCAAGAGAATCCCAGGAGGGCTGGGATAAGTTCTTTTGGTTTAAGTGGAACAAACGGACATGCGTTGGTTGAGGAGGCACCAATAACCACAACGATCCCCTTGCCGAAAGAACAATTGGAAGGCCATTCGGGACCGCTACTCTTTGCCATTTCATCTAAGTCCAAAGTAGGTTTAGTGGAGGTTGCTAAAAAATATGTAAGATGGCTAGATCGGGTTCATGAATCTTCGGTTACATTCAGTGACTTTTGCTATTCCACAACCGTTGGGAGAAGTCATTTATCGCAGTGTGCTCTTTGCATAGCCTCTAATTTTTCAGAGGCTAGAGAAGTCTTGAATGCACTTGTTTCCGATGAAAAACACTCCAATCTAACAATTGGAACAGTAAAAAGGCGTGGGTCCACTAAAGGGGTAGAGCAGATAGTCAACTCGTCTGAAAAACTGTCTTCATTGGTAGAAAAATTAGATGACCAGCGCCACATAGTAAGGTCTCCTTTATTTTTAGCTGAAGTGGTCAATAAACATTTCGAGGGATGGAATGTAGATTGGAAGGAAATTCAAGGTAATTATGGGCAAAATTTTATCGACTTACCTCTTTACCCCTTTGTTCGTGAAAAATTTTGGTTAGATGATGTTCAGTGGCAGAACAAACCCGCATTAAAAGAAATAAAAGCTGTGCATCAAGATTTGGAGCCACATCCGCAACAAGATCAGTCACAAGCTGTGCATCAAGATTTGGAGCCACATCCGCTCAAAAACCAGAAGCAACAATCAGCACCTCTTACAACGAATACTACCTCTTTGAAGGACATAATGGAGCTTCAACTAAAAATGGCCACCGAGGCTTTAGGAAAAGTTACCGAACAACAGTTCCAGTACCTAGCTACCATTAGAAATAGAGACAAAAGCCCTCAGGCTAGCTCCACAAATACAGTGGATAACGGTTTAGATCCGTTGAAATGTGGCTCATATCAGTTATTAATTCATGAATATGAGGATAACCAAGGTGTTGAAGGTGCTAGAGAAAGGCTAAAGAATGGCCTAAGTGATCCCAGTTCCATGAGTTTACTCGTTAGAGGTGACCAGGTTAACACAGCCCAACCTAGGCATCGTGCTATGCTAGTCTGCAAAGACATACCGCATGCGCACGAGATATTAGACAATCCAGATAGTAAGGATGTTCGTTCAGCTTTACCGTTAAATGAGTCTCCTAGTATGATTTTTATGTTTCCAGGCGTTGGCGATCACTATGTGGATATGGGGAAGGGTTTATACCAGAGTGATGACACCTTTAAACGTGTGGTTGATGAATGCTGCGATAAAGTGGCGCGTGATTGTGGGGTACATGTAAAGGAGATTCTGTATCCCGAGCTTTCAACTACTGGGGAAAAAACAGAGACAGGACGAAGCAAATTAACCAGTGAATCATCTTCAGAAACAAAAGTGAAGAAGGAAGCCGCACCCCAAAAATTTGATTTCCGAGCTATGATGAATGCTGGCTCAACGGTTAGCCCTGCCCAGCAAAAAATGAACGAAACTAAAATTAGTCAACCCGTAGTCTTTATCATTGAATATGCCTTAGCGATGATGTGGATGAGTAAGGGTGTTTATCCAGAAGCGATGATTGGGTACAGTATAGGAGAATATGTAGCTGCGGTACTTTCGGGGGTTATGAGCATAGACGATGCATTAATGTTGGTAACTAAACGAGCACAATTAATCGACAAATTGCCCATGGGTGCTATGTTAGCTGTCCCACTGAGCGAAGAAGAGGTGCAAAAAGAATTGATCGGATCACTTGCTGTAGCCGTGCGCAGTACCCCAAATCAAACCGTTGTAGCTGGCGAGCTAAATGAAATTGAAGAGTTGGAAAAAATACTACGTAGTAAGGACATCGTGAGCCGTAAGTTACAGAGCACTCATGCCTTTCATACGGCGATGTTACAATCACTTCACACACCACTTATGGAATTAGTGGATAGTTTTGAACTGAAGGCCCCTAAAATACCCTTTATATCCAATCTCAGTGGTACATGGATTACAGAAAAAGAGGCTACAGACCCTTCTTATTGGGCGAGGCATACTTGGCAAAAAGTTGATTTTTCCAATGGTATGGGAAGCCTGTTAGAACCCTCTGGTTTTAATGGAAATAAAGGAAGGATTTTTCTGGAAGTAGGGCCAGGGATAAGCTTGGGGAGTTTCATGCTTCAACATCCAAATGCCAAACAAATTTCAAATAAAATGAATATGGCAAGTATGCGGACCATGTATGAACGTATCCAAGACGAGCAGTATATGCTTCAGACGTTAGGAAAAATTTATTTGACAGGCTACACATTTTCAAAGAATCATAAAAAAGGAGAGTAGAATGAGCGAAGTAAAAATTGGTGTAATTGGCGCAGGTGTAATGGGTAGTGGGTTAGCTCAAAATTTAGCCCAATCAAAACTACAAGTAGTACTCATTGATATCCATGAAGAAGCGTTGCAAAATGCCGAAGAAATCATCCGGAAAAACGTGCGCTTTTCGGCGTTTTTTGCACCGGATAAATCAAAAGTTGAAGATGTGGAAACCGTGCTTTCCCGAATACTTTTCACCACGGACTTCAGCCAACTAGCCGAGAGTTCCTTTGTGGTAGAAAATGCTTCTGAAAAGTGGGATGTCAAACAGTCTGTGTATCCATTAATTGACACTTATGCGCCCAAAGAAACCTGTGTAGCAGCCAACACATCTTGTTTTTCGATCACTAGGTTAGCTTCGTTGACGAGGAGACCAGATAAGATTATTGGTATGCATTTCATGAATCCCGTTCCCATGAAGGATACCGTGGAGGTGATAAAAGGTCATCATACTTCTGAAGAAACAATCTCTACAGGAATGGATTTTTTAGCTTCTTTTGGCAAGGGAGGTATTCTGGTTAATGATATGCCAGGCTTTGTTTCTAATCGAGTTTTAATGTTAACGATTAATGAAGCTATTTATACGGTCCAAGATGGGGTAGCCACTCCTGAGCAAGTGGATAGTATCTTTAAAAAATGTTTTGGCCATAAAATGGGACCACTAGAAACAGGTGATTTAATTGGACTAGACACCATTTTATACTCCATAGAAGTACTTCATGAGAGTTATAATGATAGTAAATATCGGCCATCCCCACTCTTGAAAAAAATGGTTGATGCAGGTTTACTAGGACGTAAGAGTGGCGAAGGATTTTATAAATATTAATACCCAAAATTAACTATATGAACGAGATAGAAACAAAAGTCAGAAGCTTTTTAGGCAAATATGTAAGTGATCCTGAAGTGGATGGAGATCTAGATCTTTTTTCGGCTGGTTTAGTGAACTCACTCTATGCCATGCAATTAGTACTTTTTATTGAACAAGAGTATGGAATTCAGGTAACCAATGAAGATTTGGATTATGAAAACTTCAAGTCGGTTCAAGCTATTGTCCAGTTTATTACCCTAAAGCAGAAATAGGAGATTCATGCTCAATTTTGATTTAACCGAAGACCAAATTCAAGCCAAGAAGACCTATCAACAATGGGTAGATCAGTATGTAGTGCCTTTTGCAGATACATTCGATGAACAACAAGAAACACCTCAATCATTGATTAATCAAATGGCAAAAGATGGTCATTTGGGGGCGCTTGTTCCTGTGGAATATGGTGGGGTTGGTTTGGATCCATTGAAGTGGGGTTTGTTTTGTGAAGAATTAGGTCGTTCGAGTGCCTCATTGTTAAGTTTAGTAACGGTGCAATCCATGGCTATTCAAACCCTTGTTAAATGGGGTTCTACCCAACAAAAAGAGAAATGGTTACCTAAGTTGGCAACGGGTGAGACTATTGCAGCTTTCGGTCTTACTGAGCCATCTGTAGGTAGTGATGCGCGTAATATTGAAAGTTCAGCGGTTTGCAATGATGACGGCAATTATGTGATAAATGGAAAGAAGAGATGGATTTCATTCGGGGCTACAGCTACGTTATACCTGGTTTTTGTACAGCTTAATAATATGCCCGTTGCCTTCTTGGTAGAACGGGATATGAAAGGGTTTACTGCAGAACCAATCAAGGGTATGCTTGGGTTTAGATCGGCTAATCTTGCCGACTTGTCACTTCAAGATGTGCTGGTTAGCGAAGATAGTATGGTCGGTAAGCCTGGGTTTGGGTTTTCTCATATTGCAGCCACTGCCTTAGATCAAGGGCGTTATAGCATTGCGTGGGGTTGTGTCGGGTTATCCCAAGCAGCCCTTGAGGCATCTATGGATTATGCTTCGAAGCGAGTCCAATTTGGAAAGCCTTTGGTAGAACATCAGCTCATCCAAGAAATGCTTACCGAAATGATTGTGGAAACTAAAGCAGCACGTATGCTTTGTATGCATGCATCATTTTTGAAGTCATCGGGTGAGCCTTCTTTGATAATGGAAACATCTACTGCAAAATATTATGCTTCAAAAGCGGCAACCAAATCGACTAATTCAGCTGTTCAAATACATGGAGCCAATGGCTGTTCCAGTGATTTTCCAGTTCAGCGCTATTTTCGCGACGCTAGAATTATGGAGATTATTGAAGGTAGTTCCCAAATGCAGCAAATAATCATTGCCAAAGCAGGTCATCAGGAGTTTACCGTTCAACAACGAGAGCGTAACGCACAAAGTAACAGAGGATAGGATGAGTAAAGATCTTAAAATTAAATGTTTGGTTTGGGACTTGGACAATACCCTTTGGAGTGGAACACTGTTAGAAGATGCGGAGGTATATGTGGCTCCTGAGACCCTCAAATTGATCAAAACCCTCGATAGTCGTGGCATATTACAGTCAATAGCCAGTAAGAATGATCATGATTTTGCTTGGTCTAAACTAGAAGAACTTGGCCTATCAGAGTATTTCATTTACCCACAAATTAATTGGGAGCCTAAATCTACTTCCATTAAAAAAATTGCCCAATCAATCAATATTGGAACAGATACCATTGCTTTTGTGGACGACCAAGTGTACGAAAGAGAAGAGGTTTCATACTCCCTTCCAGATGTGCTAACAATTGACGCAGAACAAGTCGCTGAAATTGAAGAAATGCCAGTGATGATACCGAGATTCATTACAAGTGATTCAAAAAAAAGACGCTTGATGTATCAGAGTGATATCCTAAGGAATAAAATCGAAGAAGAGTTTAGTGGCGCGCAGGATGAGTTCTTAACTACACTGAATATGAAGCTAAGCATAACTGAGGCCATTGAAGAAGATTTGAAGCGTGCCGAAGAGCTAACTCAGCGTACAAATCAACTAAATACGACTGCTTACACCTACGATTACGACGAATTAGTGTTTTTTACCCAATCGCCAGATCATCTTTTATTCGTAGCAGCCCTGGATGATAAGTATGGCACCTATGGTAAAATTGGGTTGGTACTAGTGGAGAAGACTACTGAGATTTGGTCCGTTAAGCTACTTCTAATGTCTTGTAGGGTTATGTCTAGAGGGGTTGGGACGGTTTTAATTAGTTTTATTCGAAAGTTAGCCAAAGAAAATGGGGTTCGTCTTCAAGCTGAATTTGTCTCAAATGAGCGAAACAGGATGATGTATATAACCTACAAGTTCAACCAGTTTACCGAAATTAAGCGACAGGAAGCATGGTCGTTACTCGAGAATGATTTAACCAATATCCCCGATTACCCTACTTATATGACAATAAATACAGGCCCTCATTCACCAGTAGTTTAAATGAACTCTACGACTAAATATACCTATCAATTCTTCGATGCGTCGAGTACTAATGCCCGCCGTAAGGGATTTTCGGGTGCGGAAAACGATGGATTATATATCTATTACGCTCCACTTTCAAACGAAAAAGGGGTATTCCATGGAACCGTCGTACGATATAATAGCGATCTAGATTTTGATGATGAACATGCTTGGAGCGAAGTTGATATCACTCAATGGAATACGCATGCGAAAGGTTTTGTTGATGTACTCTTCGATGGTAATTACATGTATTTCATACCATTTCATAACGAAGCACATCACGGCGTAGTTGCTCGATATGAGGTAGGCAAAGACTTTTTCGATGCTTTGTCGTGGTCGTTTGTTGACTTGCAGAATTTACTCCATCCAAAAGCCAAAGGCTTCGTAAGCGGTAGTTTCGACGGACGGTATATTCATATGTCGGCGTATCAAGAGAGTTGGACTCAGCATAATGGGACTATGGTTCGCTATGATACTCGTTCGCCATTTGAGCAGGTGCAAAGTTGGCAATATTTTAATACCGAATCTCTATGGCCAAATAGCAGAGGATTCCATGGGGCTATTTCCACTCAACGGTACACCTACTATATCCCATACGTTCGTGAGAACAGAGACTATCATGGTTTGTTACTTCGGCATAGAAATGGGAGTGATTTTGGAGATCCAACCAATTGGTCCTGCATTGATCTAACACAGATTCACCCACTTGCAAAAGGCTTTGTTGGCGGAGTTTTTGATCAGCATCACCTTTATTTATCCCCCTACTACAATGGTGTAGAGAGGCATGGTTTGGTACTCCGGGTTTCTGTAGATAAAGATGTATTGGATCCTAATCATTGGGAGTGCTTCGATATGACCTCATTACATAAAGATAACAGAGGGTATTTTGGAGCCATTGCTGATGGGCACATCATACATTTTATTCCCCATTGTAAAGAAGAGGGAATGTACCATGGTAGGCTAGCAAGTTATGACACTCGCCTAGATTTTCAGGATCCTAATGCTTGGTCCACTTATGACACAGCGTTAAAAGATCCAAAAAGTATGGGGTATATGGGAGGAACATTATTACATGATTCACTCTTTTTAGCCCCTTATGAAATTGCACCATTTGATCATTCCGGTTTAATGTTGCGAATCGGTTTGAATCCATCATCCAAATAAATATTCACATGAGCGATAACACTAACTATCAGCCGACCTACGACCAGATTATTGAACGTTTAAATGAGCTCATTATCAATGCTATGCCTGATACTGAGGGGGTGCCTGATCCTGAATTACCATTTTTAGAGATGGGTGCAAATTCCCTGGTCTTGATGGATGTTCAGCGAACGATTCAAAATGAATTCAATATTGAAGTGACGATTGGACAGTTTTTTGAAGAATTGACCAATATTCATTTTCTAGTACAGCATATTGTCAAGGAATCTGCGGCCAAAGCAACAGCTGAATCTGCGGCCAAAGCAACAGCTGAATTAACCCGAGAGGTCGTACCTGAAATGGGACAAACACCGGTTATGGAAGCTCCGATGAGTAGCACCCCACAAAGTAGTTTTAAATTAGATATGGACGTCAGCTTGGGTGGCGGGAATGGTAGGATAGAGAGTGATGCGGATATTCAAACAATTTTTGCGCGGCAAATTGAAGCCACTTCGCAGGCGCTTAACTCTCTGGTTGAACGGCAACTTAGTTTTTTGGCGGGGGGTAATTTGGCCGGTGACATTCAGGCAAATAATGAACCAACAAAGGTAAATAGAGCGGAAGTGAATACCACTAATTCGGCACAAAAAGATCTAGGAGTGAAGGAAAAGCAGGGGGTAAAGGAGAAGCCAAAAAGTTCTATTCAGCCACAAAAAATGCTCTCAGCATTAGAGACAAGAGCCAGGGGTCTTACGGAAAGACAGCAAAAACATTTAGAAAAATTAATTGCTGATTACAACAAAAAAACAGCTTCATCGAAGGAGCATACTCAGAAATATCGGGCGGTTTTAGCGGATAGTAGAGCCGCTATTGGATTTCGTTTTACGACGAAAGAAATGCTCTATCCATTGGTTTCAAATAAATCCAGAGGTAGTCGCGTATGGGATATTGATGGCAATGAATATGTAGATATTTCAATGGGTCAAGGAGTTAGTCTGTTTGGACATCATCCAGAGTTCATTGAAAAAGAACTCCATAGAATGGTGTTGGAAGGCGTCGAAATGGGCCCTAGACCAGATAATGTGGGCGAGGTCGCTGAGTTAATTTGTGAGATGACAGGGTTTGACCGAGTTACTTTTACCAACAGTGGGACAGAAGCTGTCATGGCAGCTATGCGTTTAGCTAGGGCCGCAACAAAAAGGGATAAAATAGTAACCTTTGAGGGGGCGTGGCACGGACATTCAGATTCTGTTATGGGAATGAGAGTGGAGGAAGTAGATGGGGAGCCAGTCTCTAAACCTATCTCTCCTGGTACACCCATGGGAGCTGTAAAAGATCATTATGTGTTAGTTTATGATGAGCCTGAATCGTTGGACTTCATACGCAAACATGGACATACTATCGCTGCTGTAATGGTTGAACCTGTTCAAAGTCGAAATCCAGCAGTACAACCAGCTGAATTTCTTAAAGAACTTCGTTCGCTAACCTTGGAAACAGGTTCCTTACTTATTTTTGATGAGATGATAACAGGGTTCCGCTCACATCAAGGAGGCGCACAAGCCTGGTTTGATATACAGGCTGATATGGCCACTTATGGTAAAGTGATTGGGGGTGGATTGCCTATTGGTGTAGTTGCAGGGAAAAGTCATTTAATGGATCCAATAGATGGCGGTATGTGGTCTTATGGGGACACATCCTATCCAGAAGTTAATCGGGTGGTGTTTGGGGGGACTTTTTGTCAACACCCTCTTTCTATGACTGCTTCATTAGCAACACTTAAGCATTTGAAAAAGGAAGGGAGAAAACTTCAGCAGGAGTTAAATACTAAGACAAAAAATTTAGCAGAAGAGTTAAATAAGTGGTTCAAGGATGAAGAGGTGCCCATTTCGATTGCGTACTTTGGGTCTCTTTTTAGGTTTGAATTCAATACCAATTTTGAGCTATTGTATTACCATATGAACCTTAGAGGGGTATTTGTATGGGAATGGAGAAATTGTTTTTTATCTACTGCTCACACCGACCGTGACATTGAATTTATTATTTCTGTAGTTAAAGAATCGGTCTTAGCAATGAGAGATGGTGGTTTTATACCCCCTAAAAGCAATGCTCATCCTACCAATTCATCTAACCCTAAACATGATATGATCAATGAGGGTAGGGTTGATGAAAGTCGCTTTTCATTGAGCTTAGCGCAGAAGCAGTTAGCTACCTTATCAGCTATTACACCCGAAGCATCATTAGCTTATCATATTAGCCCATTATTATCAATGAAAGGCTCTTTGGATATCGATTCATTGAAAAAGGCTATTGAAATGGTTGTACAGCGTCACGAGGCATTAAGAACTACCATCATTGGAGTGGATGAGGGAGTACTTTCACCCAAGGTTTCAACCAAGGCTGCAAGGTTTTTTAATGAACTAGATCTTTCAACAAAGAAAAATAAGAAAGCGGCCTTAGATCAGGCTTTACAGCAGCAAGCTACCACGCCCTTTGATTTATCAAAAGACCCATTATTTAACTGTACACTTATTCGATTAGCAGACAATGACCATCGCTTGTTGTGCAAAGCGCATCACATTATCGTAGATGGTTTGTCAATGAATATCATCATTCAAGAGTTGGCATCTTGTTATACCAATTTTGTTAATAAAACCCCATTTGAGCTTCCATCAGCCAGACAATTTAGTGATGTTTTGGCATGGCAAAAGGAACAGGATTTTTCAAAACAAGAAGCATATTGGTTAAATGAGTTAGCGGAACCCACTTCAACCTTAGTGCTACCTAGCGATAAGCCAAATCCTACCTTAAAAAGTTATAAAGGAGGAAGAATTTCAAAGGAAATTGATTCTAATCTTGTCCAGAGTCTAAAGCAATTTAGTAAAAAGAATAATGCTACAGAGTTTATGACATTTTTTGCTATCCACGCCCTGTGGTTGCATAAGCTGAGTGGTCAAAATGAACTTATTATTGGAATGCCTGTTGCGGCCCGTTCTTTCAAAGGTAGTGAATCAGTCGTGGGCTATTGTACTCATCTCATTCCCATTAAATCCAACTACGATCCCAACGCGTCATTCCAGACTTTTTTAACGAGTATTCGAAAAAAACTACTTCAAGGCTACCAACATCAGGATTATCCATACTCCCAACTTTTGAATGCACTCAAGACTACGTCTAATCATGGAGCAAAAAGCCCCATTCAAGTTGTGTTTAATGTTGATCGGGTAGGAGAACATCCCAATTTCGCTAACCTGAAGGTTGAATGGGCCTCACAAAAGGTGTTCAATGTGGCTTTTGATTTAGTTTTTAACATCATGGAATTAGAGGAACAAGTGGTTATCGAATGTGATTATAGCACGGATAAATTCTCTGAACAAAGCATAGACCATTTCGTTGATTATTTTCAAACATTATGCCACCATGTTTTACTAGATATTGAGTCCCCAATGTCAAATCTCTCGTTAATGAACAAGCAGGCTGTGCAAGATTGGGTTGTAAAATGGAATAATACACAGCATGAGTATCCCCCGTTTTCGAGCATAGTAGACTGGTTCGATTCCATTGCTGAAAAGCATAAAGATGATCTTGCTGTCACTTCTGAACAAAGTGATATGACCTATGCTCAACTGAGTGATAAAAGTAATGCCTTAGCATCGATGTTAGTGGAAAAAGGGCACGGTAAAGGTAGTTTAGTTGGTATGCATTTGAACCGATCGGCTGACGTATTGGTTGCCATTTTCGGAATTTGGAAAGCAGGGGCATCCTATGTTCCCATTGATCCAAGTTATCCGAAAAAGAGAGTGCAATTTATATTGGACGATTGCCAACCAGTGTGTGTAATTAGCACCAAAAATGAGGCTGATTTTTTCAAGGGTTCAAAGGTAGAACAGCTCATGATAGATGCGGATGAATTGGAGTGGGAAAGGGCCTCAACAACCACATCAACCCGTTTAAGTAGTATACCGGAGCGAGAAGATATTGCTTATGTAATGTACACTTCCGGGTCTACTGGAGAACCAAAAGGAGCAATGATCACGCATAAAGGACTCCTGAATTATATCCATTGGGCTATTTCATATTATAAGTCGAATAAGGGACTCGGAGCGCCAGTTCATGGTTCAATAGCATTTGATGCAACCATAACAAGTTTATTGACCCCCCTACTTTCTGGAACTAGCGTTCATCTTATGACAACCGAAGGCATTGAAATTGAGTCCTTGCATCAACTTCTCGCCGAACGCAAAAAATACGGTAATAAATCGTGGTCCATGCTAAAGTTAACCCCCTCTCATTTAGATTTGTTATCCGCTACTTTGGCCAATGAGGATAAAAAGGGAGTATGTAATTGCCTGATTTTAGGAGGAGAGGCCTTATCGTATAGCAGTATTTTACCATGGCGCGAGTATGCTCCCAAAACGCGGATTATAAATGAATATGGCCCTACAGAAACGGTGGTAGGATGCGCGGTATATGAAGAAAATAAGTCAGGAGCAGCATCAGCGTCAGGAGCAGCATCAGCGTCAGGAGCAGTTCCTATAGGAAAACCAATTTGGAACACTCAATTATTTGTACTTGATGAGTCCAAAAAACCACTCCCACCAGGGATAGAAGGAGAACTATTTATCGGGGGTGACGGCGTGGCTAAGGGGTACGTACATCGTGATGAACTTACTAAAGAACGATTCATTTCCCTGCAAGAAACAGGCCTTAGCGCATACAATATAGCACCAGCAGAGTCTAGGTTATATGCAACAGGTGATCGTGTGAAGCTACAGTTTGATGGAAATCTACTCTTTTTAGGTCGCTCAGATTCTCAGGTCAAATTAAGAGGATATCGTATAGAAATAGCAGAGGTAGAGCATACCATCAAAGAACTCCCTAGCATTGATCAAGTGAAAGTGATCAAGGAACATAATCCAGAAAAATTAGTTGCATTTATCGTGGTTAAAACCGGCATTCAGCTAACAGAGGCAGAGGTGAAATCGACACTTTCCCAATCCTTGCCAGACTATATGATTCCAACAAAATGGATTTTTCTTTCATCACTACCATTGACGGTCAATGGTAAAGTAGACTTGGATACATTAGCAGCTATGAAAGGTCTTGGTACATCGCTTAATGAGACGGTCACTGATGCATCACTAAATAAAATTCAGCATAAAATTTCTTTGATATGGCAAGAACTACTCGATAAAGCGGATATATCTAAGCATGATAATTTCTTTGAAATAGGCGGCGATTCAATGCTGGTTTTACCTATGAAAGATCGATTAAACGAAGCCTTTTCAATCGAATGCACACCGGTTGATGTATTTCGGTATCCAAGTATTAATGTGATGGCGAAGTACATACAATCCCTGCAAGTCAGTCATCATACACCAGTAGGATTGAAAGAAACCGCGAGATTAGGTGAGCCTATTCAACAGAAGCCCACCTTAACTGGAAGGAAAAGTCGGAGTCAGGGAGCCAAGCAGCCCTTTAAAAAATTGAGTGGGCGATAATGGATCAAACTCAATTAATCGGTATAAGATGACTCTTTGGGCCTGTAAAAATGGCCAACATAGTATGAAAATAGAATTGGTGAAATTTGAAAGAAATATAGCATGAGTGAAGTAGAACAGGATAATGCAGGGATGATTGCCATAGTAGGCATGCACATACGAGTACCAGGGGCAGATTCATTAGATAGTTATTGGAAAAATCTAAAGGATGGGGTCTGTTCCATTACCTTCTTTGATGATGACGAATTACTTAAAGCAGGTATGGCACCTGAAATGGTAGAGGATCCTAATTTAGTTAAGGCAAATGGTTTTCTTGATGGGATAGATAAATTTGATGCCGATTTTTTTGATATGACTCCAAAAGAAGTAGAGATTTTGGATCCCCAACACAGACTTATGATGGAAGGAGTATGGAAAGGATTAGAGCATGCCGCAATAGATCCTTATGGATTTCCTGGTCGTATTGGACTTTATGGAGGGGTGGGGTTTAATGGATATTTGGTTCATCATATTCTAAACGCACCTTCCTTAATGCACAGTGCCGGCGAATGGCAATTAAGCTTAAGCAACGATAAAGACTTTGCAACTACTCGGATAGCCTATAAATTTAATTTACAAGGCCCTGCCATAAGTGTGAATACTGCTTGTTCAACTTCCCTAGTGGCCACTACACTTGCCGCTCAAAGTTTATTAAATCACCAAACCGATGTAGCAGTTGCGAGTGGGTGCTCTATTCAATTACCTCAAGATCAAGGCTACCTCTATACAAAAGGAGGCACCTTATCACCCGATGGGTATTGTCGGCCCTTCGATACAAAAGCCGCAGGGACGATCGATGGGAATGGGACGGCTTCGGTTGTTTTAAAGCGATACGAAGATGCCATAGCTCAAGGGGATACTATTTATGGTGTTATCCGAGGGTTTGCCGTAAATAATGATGGCAATGTAAAAGTAGGATATACCGCTCCAAGTGTAGAGGGACAGGCTGATGTAATTCTTGAGGCCTTAGAAATGGCCAATCTAGAACCAGGGGATATCAGTTTTATTGAAACACACGGAACTGGAACGGATTTAGGTGATCAAGTTGAAATAACTGCCTTATCGGAAGTTTTTTCTTCGAGTAGTACCCTTTGCCACATTGGATCGGTAAAAAGTAATATTGGGCATTTAGACACTGCTGCTGGACTTGCTGGTCTAATCAAGGTGGTACTAAGTATGCAAAACGAAGTTATACCTCCCACATGTCATTTTACCGCCCCAAACCCAAACTTAAATTTAGAAGCAACTCCATTTAAGGTAAATGCCCATGCTATTTCTTGGGAGAAAAAATCAAAGATGCCTAGACGTGCAGGAGTAAGTTCTTTTGGAATAGGTGGTACAAATGTTCATCTGGTTGTTGAGGAATATAAGGCGCCGGAACAATCGAAAAATGAGCCGCATTGGCTGGTACTACCATTTTCGGCTAAAACAATCCCTGCCTTGCTGACTTCCATAGAAAATGTACTTGAGTTTTTACAGCATCATGAGGAACACGCTATTTCAGATGTAGCCTATACATTACAAACTGGGCGATCTGTCTTTGATCTTCAGGCGGTTTGGGTACTGCCTGCAAATGATAGAACGAGTCTGATTCAAGAGTTGGAAAGCAATATTCAAGCCCTTAAAGAGAAAGTAACCTACCAATCGGGCCAAGCCAACCAACCAACGAATACATCCTCAGGGAGAGATTTAATCCTAGCTCATTCATTGGAATGTATCGGCGCAGCAGAAGAACGTGGTGCACCGATTGAATTCACCAATGCAGCTAAACATTGGTTAGGAGCGACAGATCCAGAATGGGAAGGGCTCATGAAGGGCTGTAAAAGAATTGCTTTGCCTGGCTACCCATTGAAATACGATCGCTTTTGGGTTTCTGCTGGAAAAAAAGAGGTAGATAGTACTGACTCGGTTACCAAAATTGAACAGATAGACCGCTGGTTTTATCTGCCAAGTTGGAAAAACTCACTACCACCTATGCAACAACCCATGGAGAGCTCAAACTGGTTAATCGTGGGTGGGAATTCAGAGTGTACAGCTAAGATGGCATTATTTTTAAAAGAAAAAGGCCATAAAGTCAGAATAGTGCATGATCTAACCAGCCCATTTGAATTGGATGAGCAGTCCCCCTACGCCAAAGAAATCAAGGCAAGTGGATTTCCGGTTCACCATTTGGATAGTACATTGAGCAGTGCATGGACTTCCTTTTTTAAAGAAAACTCATCCTATGCACCTAATCACGTTATTCACACTACTCTATTTGGAGTATCTGCTTCAGATGAACACCTAATGTCCTTGGCTTTTGATGGATTATGTAGTCTAGGATATACCTTGGGACATACGTTTATGAGTGAGGATATATCTGTGCATCTCCTATCGGACGGAATTTTTTCTTTTGCTCTAAATGAATCATTACGACCAGAAAAAACCACTGCTTTAGGGCCGTTAAAAGTGATGGCTCAAGAATATCCAAACATTCATACATGTGCCATCGATGTAGAGACAAATTTTAGATTACCCTTGTTAATGAATGAACTTATGTCCCCCATAAAGCATACACATTTGGTGTATAGAGGTGGCGAACGTTGGATAGAAACTTTTGAAGCAGTAGATGCTAAGAGTTTACAGGAAAACAGAGAGTTAATGGGTAACTCAATTGGTTCCCGAATTGTCGAAAATGGATGTTATGTCATTACAGGAGGATTGGGTGAAATAGGATTAACATTGGCAACCCACCTTGCAAAACGAAATAAGCTGCATTTCATTTTAATAGGTAGAAGTACTTTTCCTGATCAACAAGAATGGGATACCCTCCTATCACATTCAAGCACACCAAAACGGTTAAAACATCAAATCAAGCAAATAAAGGAAATTCAAGATGGTGGATCTACCGTTGAGCTCCGATCGGCTGATGTGAGTGATGCTACGGCAATGAACCAAATATTTGATGAGATTGAGAAGAAGTACAAACAGCTTAATGGTATTATTCATGCCGCGGGTATAGTAGGAGAGGATTCCTTTGTTAGTCTGGATGAGGGCGTGTCTGAACAAGGATATCAAAAAAATAAAGCCCAATTTCCTTCAAAAGTAGCCGGCACAGCTACCTTAGCTACTGTTTTAGCACATAGATCATTTGATTTTTGTTTGGTCTGTTCCTCGCTCTCACCCATTCTTGGTGGGCTTGGTTTCTCCGCATATGCAGCGACGAATCTCTATGCCGATGCCTTAGTGTCTAAGCTAAATAAGAACGAACCAGGTAAATGGATTACAGTCAACTGGGAGGGGTGGATTTTTGATGATGGTGACGTGCCTGGCGATCAGGTTCATTCCTCTGCGTTGGAATTGGGTATGACTCCTGAAGAAGGTTGTTTGGTTTTTGATCGAATAATGAGTGTGTTACCCAGCGACAGAATTGTTGTCTCCAGTGGTGATTTGACGCGAAGATTAGATCAGTGGGTAAATAAATCGGATGAAGTTCAAAGTACTGTCGGTACCCCTACCCATGATAGGCCAATGCATATAGGCAACTATGCTGCCCCAAAAACCTCGGTAGAAAAAGAACTAGTAATAATGTGGGGCCATTTATTGGGAATAAAAGATATTGGAATCGAGGATAGCTTTTTTGAATTAGGGGGGAATTCCTTACTGCTCACTCAAATGGTGGCTCTCATAAGAAAAAGCTTCAAAGTAGAACTAGCATTATCTGCTTTATTTGAGCATCCAAACATACATCAAATAGCTAGTGGGATAGAAGAAGCCCTAAACAAAACGCTTGCTTCGGAAGACAGAGAAGAGGGTGAAATTTAGCATGAGCAAGAATACCAAAAACCAAGGCGCTATTGAAGAGATTTTAGGCTTGATTGATGCAACCGAGTCAAAAGATATTAGACTTTATGTTAGCGAAGGTAGTTTAAAGTTCAATGCACCCAAGGGCGCAATGGATGAGTCAATCATTGGTCAGTTAAAAAAAAATCGGGAAGGGTTAATATCCTATTTAACGGAGATAGAAGAGGCTGAGCAACTCATTGAGCATCCCATTCCCAAGCAAAATGGTTCCAACGGGTATCCATTAAGTTTTGCCCAGCAAAGGTTTTGGTTTTTAGATCGTTTAGCTGGAGGCAATAGCCCCATCTACAACATGTTACCCATTGCTTTAGAAGTGACAGGCAAAATCGATGAACAAGCACTTCAAAAGTCAATGGATCACGTCCTGCTACGCCATCCTATTCTTTCCAATAAGTTCACCATTGAAGGAGATGAACCACGGCAATTTCCTGGACAACATGGTCAAGTACCTATTGAAATATACGACCTGAGGGAATCATTGGATTCAGCGGAAATAGTTCAGGAACAAGTAGCTCAAATTATACTCAAAGAGGGCGAATTCCCTTTTGATTTAGAAAAAGGTGGTCCGTTGGTTCGAATCGGCTTAATACATCTGTCCGATACACAGCATGTCATGATCCTGACCTTACACCATATTATTGCCGATGGGTGGTCCTTAGGTATTATAGTTGAAGAGTTCTCCATCCTGTACGAATCATATGCGAAAGGGAAACGCCCAAGGTTGGCAGATAACAATTTGCAATATGGTGATTTTGCCCATTGGGAGCGTAAACGCCTGAATAGGTCTTTTTTAAATCGATATCTCCATTATTGGAAAAAAGATCTTGAAGAAGTGCCAACCTTATTAAATCTGAGTACGGACCGGCCAAGACCTAGGTTACAAAGCTTTAATGGGAAAACCTTGAGTTTTATGCTCGAGCCAAAACTTACGCGAGAACTAAAAAACTTTGCTCATGATCATGGAGCTACTCCCTTTATGGTATTATTGTCGGTCTTTGGTATAGTTCTAGGCCGTTATGCCAGGCAAAAAGATTTGGTTATCGGTACTCCAATGTCCATCCGCTCACATAAAGACTGTGACCCATTGGTTGGTTTATTTCTAAACACCATACCACTTCGGGTTAATGTAACCGGAGAGCCAAATTTTTACCAGGTATTAAACAGTGTCAAGGGTAGAACTTTGAAGGCGTTTGAATATGGTGAGGTTCCCTTTGAAGAACTTCTCCAAGCTCTTAACATTGAACGAAATTTAAATCATACCCCACTTTTTCAAGTGCTTTTTGCGTTGCAAAATGCACCCGTTGGGGAGATGAGCTCGGGTGATTTAACCATTAATCCCATAGAACCCGAGAACAGTAAAGCTCCTTTTGACTTGGTTCTTTCAATGGAGGAAATACAACAGGGAATACGAGGAAGATTTAGATATAACACCGACCTTTTTGATCGTGAGACTATATCGGCGATGTCGGGCCATTTCATTCAGCTACTCACCAACGCACTTACTACCCCGGAAACAAATGTGCACGAGTTAGCTATGATTACAGAAGAAGAACGTCATGCACTAAAAATATACAGAGGAGATCGAAAAAGGTATCCTGTCACCCAAACCATTGCCCAGATTATTGATGAGACTATACAAACGTATCCTGATAAACCAGCATTAAAGCATAATGAGCTTAGCTATACATACAGGGAATTTGGAGGTAGAACTGCGGTTATTTTAACAGAACTTGAACAGTTGGGTGTAGGACAAGGAGATAGGGTAGGGATTTTCATGGAGCGAACACCTGACCTACTATGCGCGATATTTGCGGTGTTGAAAATAGGTGCGACTTATGTTCCTATGGAAACCTCTAATCCTTTAGACCGAATTCAGTTTATGACTGAAGATGCAGGAATAAGCGTGATGGTTACCGATGCGGCTAATGAAGAGGTGTTGAAACCTATGGACCAGATCACCTACCTAAATGTGACTAAGCTATCAGCGCAAAGTAGAGACGGACAACCATTGCAAACGATCGAGGGTGCCCCAAATGATGTAGCTTATATTATCTACACATCGGGGTCAACGGGGCGGCCTAAAGGAGTGGAGGTTACCAATGCCAACGTAATCCGACTGTTTAAAAGTAGTGAATCTCTTTTCGGTTTTGGGGCAGATGATATTTGGACTATGTTTCACTCGTATGCTTTTGATTTTTCTGTTTGGGAAATATTTGGAGCGTTATTACAGGGCGGGTGTTTAGTTATTGTTCCAAAAGAAGTTGCTGTAGACCCTAAATCTTTCCATGCCCTGCTTCAAAAAGAATCTGTTACGGTACTCAATCAAACTCCCTCTGCATTTTACCAACTGGCCCATGTAGACAGCATGCAAGAAACGCGGTTGAACACGTTGAAATGGATTATTTTCGGTGGTGAAGCCTTGGGGCTTAACAACCTGAAACCATGGACAGAAAAGTATGGGTTTGAAGCCCCTGAATTAGTAAATATGTATGGGATTACCGAAACAACGGTACATGTTACATTTCATAAAATTGAATCCGAAGATGTTGAAAAAGGGCTAAGTGTAATTGGTAAACCACTGCCCGACCTAAGTATTGATATCTGCGATGAGTACGGTGCTCTAGTACCGATTGGGGTTCCTGGGGAGCTATTGGTCGGAGGGGATGGATTAGCAAAAGGTTATTTGAACTTACCAAGGTTGAATGAAGAACGATTTGCACATCATACGATTCACAAAGGGTTTGATGAGGAGCGACTATACCACAGTGGTGATTTGGTAAAAAGAGTTCGAGATGGTTCTTTGCACTACTTAGGGAGAATAGATCAACAGGTAAAAATTCGAGGATATAGAATTGAAATTGGAGAGATAGAGGCCCAGATGTCCTCTTTTGATAAGGTGAATGAATCAGTAGTTGTTTTAAGAAACGAATCCACCGGTTCGGAGTTGATTGGCTATGTTACCACCCATGAACAGGGGCAAAATTCGTCCATTATCCAAGAGCTAAGAGAATTTTTGCAAAAAAAATTACCTGATTACATGGTGCCGAAAGCCATCGTTCATCTGGAAAAAATCCCTCTAACCGTCAATGGAAAAGTGAACAAAAAAGAACTTCCATTACCGGGTAGAGAATTGCGCGTTAATGAAACAACATTCAAAGCACCTGTAACAGCTTTAGAGAAGGAGATTGCTGGTTTATGGGTAGATATTTTAAAACTAGAACGAGTTGGTTTAGCAGACAATTTTTTTGAATTAGGTGGGGATTCCATCAAAGGGGCAATCTTTGCCAATAGAATGCAAGAAAAAACAGGTAAGGTGTTTTATGTGGTGGCTCTTTTTGAAGCCCCTACAATAGAAGAGCTCGTACCCTATATTAAAAATCATTACCCTGAAATTTTGACTGGCTATGAAGAAGGGGTAGGAGAATTAGAAGAGGTGGATACACCTGTAACTGAAACTATCTCAAAGAATGATATAGTACGTTTTAAAGAGTCTATATTACCGCTTCCGCCATACGATGAGATAAGTGCTAAAAAGAATGACAAGGCAATTTTTGTTCTCGCTCCGCCGAGATCTGGAACTACCTTATTGCGTGTATTATTAGGAGGTCATACGGCATTATTTGCTCCACCAGAATTAGAATTAATGCCTTTCAATACCTTAGCAGAGCGTAAACGTATATGTAGTGGCCGAGATGCTTTTTGGTTAGAAGGAACCTTGCGAGCAATCATGGAAATCCATGGATATGATGCTGACCAAGCGAAAGCCTACATGCAAAATTTTGAAGATAAAAATCTAAGCACTAAAGACTTTTATGCCGAATTGCAGTCTACATTGGGCGAAAGAATCCTGGTCGATAAATCACCATCCTACGTTTTAGATATAAGCCTACTTAATAGGATTGAGCAAAATTTTGATGACGCTTATTTCATTCATTTGCATAGGCATCCTTTAGGCATGATCAATTCATTTGTAGAAGCGAAACTAGATCAGATCTTTTTCCGGTATCCTCATGAATTCACAACCAAGCAATTAGCAGAACTCATTTGGGCCCACAGTCATCAAAATATCCTTGAGTTTTTGCAGACCATTCCAGCAAGCCGGCAGTATCAGATATCATTTGAGCAGATGACGGCTAAGCCTGAGCAGGAGATGCAGAATATCTGTAATCACTTAGGAATACCATTTGAACTCGAAATGCTCCAAATATATCAGAAGAATGAGAAAAAACGGCGGATGACGGATGGAATTCATGAAGAATCTAAAATGCTTGGTGATGTAAAATTCCACACACATAAAGGTATAGATTCATCTGCAGCGAATCGCTGGAAAAAGCAGTTCGATTTCGACATGTTGCACACCGAAACTCAAGCGGTTGCGCATAATTTAGGCTATTTAGAGGATGTTAGCACCTCGGGTACATCGGCCAGTGATAAAAGTTTTTCCAAGTCACCAGCCACATCAGCCACATCAACCAGTGAATATACGTCTGATTCCGTGCCCCTGAATGACGCATCAGCGAGTACGGATAAACGTAACAGCAGCGACGTAACCATTCGCTATCCCTTATCCTATGCGCAAAAAAGGTTGTGGTTTTTTGATCGATTAGAGACAGGTAACAATGTGTACAATATGCCCATTTCTCTGAGAATCAATGGAGCACTAAACTATTTGGCCATGGAGAAGGCCATGCATTCACTGACTCAAAAGCACAGCATTTTGAGAAGCCGCTATGGCCTAGAAAACAGTGATCCTTACTACACCATATCACCTAAAAGTTTAACATTATCACTGGTTAATGTTTCTGCCCTTCAAGGAGCACAATACAAAGAAGCGTACAATAAGTGGATGGATGATTTTTGTTCAGCTCCCTTTGACTTAGAGAAGGGCCCATTATTTCGAGCTCTGTTACTAAAAACTGATGAGAACACCCATGTATTGGTGCTAAATATGCATCATATAGTATCAGATGGGTGGTCAATAGGTCTTATTGGTAAGGAGTTGGAATCGTTTTACAATGAATGGGAAAAGGGGGGCGTTTCGGCGGATTCGAATGCGGTAGAAAAGCTGAAGGAAGCTATGTCCAGGCGTGAAATATTAGGGTATCATGAGTATACAAAATGGCAAGTAGAATTAGAGGAAAACGGCGAACTAAGTCGTCAAATAGGGTACTGGAAACAGCAATTAAGTGATGTGCCTAGGTTATTAGAATTACCTACCGATTTTCCACGACCGGCGATTAAAACCTATAAAGGTAAAACCACCATATTTGATATTGATCAAGTGCAATTTGATCGCTTAAAAAAACTAGCTCAGCATACAAAAACAAGTCCATATATGGTTTTAATGGCTGTTTTTGGGGTCATTCTCCACAAGTATACGGGACAAAACATACTACCCATAGGGTCTCCTGTAGCAAATAGAAAAAAGGAGGAGTTCGAATCATTGATCGGTTTTTTTGTTAATACTCTTGTCGTCAAATTAACTCTCGAACCAGAAAAAACATTTTTAGATTTATTACAGCATGTTCGCAAGCATGTTTTAGAAGCATTACAGCATCAAGATGTATCCTTTGAGCAGTTAGTTGAGGAACTTGAACCCGAACGGAACATGGGTTTCACACCTTTATTTCAGGTCATGCTAACCATGCAAACGGAAAAAATGGAGTCCCCCTCACTCAATGGTGTTGAAGTCTCGATTGATGATTACAGTAATGATATTGCTAAGTATGACTTGACCCTATTATTTGCTGAGCATTTGGATGGGTTGCGATGCCATATGGAGTGGAGCACAGATTTATTTGAAGAGTGGCGAATTAAGCAATTAGGGGATCATTTTAGGCATGTTTTGTCTCAAGTACTTCACAATTCCACTTCCATGGTCCAGGAGATTGGGTTGCTTGATCTTGATGAAAAGCAACGAGTCAGTGAAGTTTGGAATAATGCTCCCTTTAAAGAACAAGAGTATCGGTCCATCATTCAATGTATTGATACTCATGGGAAGCAGACCCCTGAAGCGTTAGCCATTGAGTTTCAAGACCGGGTGATGACCTATAAGCAAGTAATGGAGCGTTCGAACCAGTGGGCACACTATATTCGATCATTAGACATTCCAGTGGGTTCAACTATTGCGGTAATGGTGCCACGTTCAGAGCATCTAATTATTTATCTCTTGGGAATTTGGAAAGCTGGTTGTTCGTATCTGCCCCTCGATCCAGAATACCCTTCACAACGAATTCACATGATCTTTGAGGATGCTGAGGTCGCTTTAGTGATAACATCGTCCCAACTTTCATCTAAATTACCTAAGGTAAATGAGCTCATTGAAATTGAAACGCTGGTTAATGAGTTTGGCATCTTTGATCCTGAAGTAGCTATTACTTCGAGTGAAAAAACTACTCAATCAATACATAAGTATGCCGATGAACCACCTCAGATTAATATGAGCTCTAGTGATTTAGCATACATCATCTTTACTTCTGGATCGACAGGGCGACCAAAAGGAGTTATGATCCCCCACTCGGCGCTTATGAATTTTATCCAAAGTATGATTGCAACTCCGGGGGTTGGGCCAGATGATAAATTTTTAGCAACAACAACCATTGCCTTTGATATAGCCGTACTAGAAATTTGGGTTCCCTTAGTTGCAGGGGCAGGGGTATGTGTAGCGGATGAAGCTCAGACGAGAAACGGCGAAGAATTATTGCGAATCATCAAGGAAAAGAACATAACGCTATTGCAAGGAACCCCGGTTACCTGGCAAATGATGATAGATTCTGGTTGGGAGGCACCCATTCCGCTTAGATGTTTAAGTGGAGGTGAAGCTCTGCCAAAGACTCTTGCTTTGGAAATTTTAGAAAGAAGTAGTGAGCTTTGGAACCTTTATGGGCCAACAGAAACGACCGTATATTCAGCTATTTATCAGTGTAAAAAAGAAGCCGTTGTATCAGGTCCAAATATAGTAAGTATTGGCCATCCCATTGACAATACAGTTATTTATATACTGGATAAAGAGTTACAGGCTAAGCCCTTCGGTTTGGTTGGTGAACTCTATATTGGTGGGCAAGGGGTTGCTAAAGGGTATTATGGAAGAGACGACTTGACTCAAGAAAGATTTATAGAAAATCCATTTGTAGCAGGTGACACAATCTATCGAACAGGCGATTTAGCCTACTATAATGCTAACGGCTCTATTCACTATATTGGCAGAGCTGACCAACAGGTTAAGTTACGAGGGTATAGAATTGAATTGTCGGAAATAGAGTATCATCTAAAGCAATATGGGGGAATTAACCATGGCGCTGTTGCCATTGTGGGAGAAGATTTTAACGCACAATTGGTAGCATTTATACAAGTGACAGACCGGGAAAATAAGATTCTAGGTGCAGAAATTATTGACTATCTGTCTACGGTATTACCCGATTACATGGTGCCTAAATACGTCCAGACTTTAGAGGAACTGCCAAAAACACCGAATGGAAAATTAGATCGAAAAGCACTTTCTACCTACGAAATTTTAGACTTTGAGCGCAAAGAAAAAGAAGTTTTAGCCCCAAGGGATCATGTTGAACGGGAGTTAAAAATTATTTGGGAGTCGGTGTTGAAACGAAATAACATTTCTATTTCGGATAACTTTTTTCAGGTTGGCGGTCATTCACTCATAGCGGTAAGATTGTTAGCTAACATTCAAACTCGCTTTAAGGTGCAATTGCCTTTGGCTGTTATTTTCCAACGCCCCACAATCCAGGAAATGGCCCAAACGATTAAGCTTGGAAAAGACCAAGATTATTGGGAAGCCATTGTGCCATTAAGGACGTCAACTAAGGACACAAAAGGCACCCTGTTTTGTATTCCAGGAGCCGGTGGCAATATTTTATACATGCAATCATTGGTTCAGCAGTTATCTAATCAGTGGAATATTTATGGCTGTCAACCGCCGGGCCTAGATGGCCATACTCAGGTTTTGCACAAAATGGATGACTTAGCTTCTTATTATTTAGATGCCATAAAAGAATTTTTGCCAAATCATTTTACATTAACCAGTGCGAGTACACCTATTGTTTTACTGGGGCACTCATTTGGTGGCTTAGTAGCTTTTGAGTTAGCTGAAAAACTGCGCCAAAAAGGTGTAGAAGTTCAGGAGTTGATTATTCTTGATACTCCTGCCCCTCATTTTGTTGAACCAACAGGTTTGGATTGGTCTCCATCAAAGTGGTTTGCGCAGATTGCGCAGATTGCTAGCCATCAATTTAATGTTAGCTTAGGTCTATCAGAGGATCATTTTGAGGTACTAGGCACCGAAAAAGAGCAGTTACGTTTATTGCTAGATCGTTTAATTGAAGAGGGAGTGTATCCAAAAGGGGCTTCTTTAGAGCAGCTAAAGGGATTTATTGACGTTTATAAAAGTAACCTTCAAATGGATTATCTGCCTGAGCGCCCTTTGGATGGAACTAAGGTTTCTATTTATAAATCAAAAGAGTTACAGCCAGACGAATTAAGGGATGAAAAGGCTCAGAATATTCGGGAGGAACTCAATTTAGGATGGGACCGTTGGATTTCAGATCCTATTACGTTGAAAGTGACTCCTGGTGACCATTTAACTATGTTGCACACTAGTAATGTAATGGAATTGGCCCAAACAATAAATCTGTCTATTGAATCTGTCCATAAGGAGGGAGTAGATCAGGATGATAATTAAACACCCCCTTTTTAGGCCTCTTTCAATAGGATGGTCAATCTCAACTCTATTCGTAATTATCGTATGAATCTTTATGCTATTCCCTATGCAGGTGGGCACTCCTTAGTTTATCGTAGTTTAAGTGAAGCACTGAGCCCTCAAGTAACACTCCAACCATTAGAATTGCCAGGCCGAGGTAAGCGGGCAAAAGACGATTTGAAGCATGACATCCATGATATAACGGAAGATTTATTTCAGTCAATTCGGAATGATCTTTTGAGCGAAAATAGGTATGCCATTTTTGGTCATAGTATGGGTTCCTTACTGGGCTATCTATTAACCCTTAGAATTATGAAGGAAGGATTACCAACCCCTAGTCATTTGTTTTGTAGTGGTCATAGTGCACCAAGTATACCTAAAATTGACATGGTCAAGGAGGCTCCAAAGTATGCGGCTTCATCGGAAAATTTTTGGGCATACATTGATAGTTTAGGTGCCTTGCCTCCCGAGTTAAAAGAGCATCAGGAATTAATGAACTACTTTGAGCCCATTATTAGAGCAGATATGCAGGCTTTAGAAAAGTATGAGTACCGAGAACTAAAGGAAGCTATACCTGTGCCTATCCATGTTTTTTATGGAGTGGACGATTCTGAAACTCCGGTGTATGCACTTTTTCCTTGGCAGAATGAATCTAAGTATATGGTCAATTTTCTACCTAATGAAGGGGGACATTTTGGCCTATTTAACAACCTGGATAAAGTTTCTGCCTATATCAAACAGACAATGTTATCCAGAGAATAACCAAGAAATTAGAGATAGTAAAAATGATGTGTAGTTTAGGTAGATAATCAAATAAGTATATGACCGTCCGTCCACCCCATATTAAAGAAGAATCAACAGAGCAATTATCGGTACATATAGAACGTGGAAACGATATTGTCAGGAGATATACATTGATCAGTGCTGGGATAGGTTTAGTCCCCTCTGCTATGATTAATTCGGTAGGTATTGCCGCATTGGAAGTGGCTATGATCGATGAGTTAGCCAAAAATTATTCTCACGATTTCCCTACCAAATTAGCTTCAACTAAGGTGTTCATCTCATTAATTGGGAGCATCGGTCCAATCTATTTTGCAAGTAAGTCTAAATCCGCTATTTCTGCTGTTCCCTTTGTCGGGCAGCTTCTTTCTGCCGGTATATACTCTTTGACGGGTGCTATTTCTGTTTATGCTGTAGGGAAGATTTTCCAACAACATTTTGAATCGGGTGGGACTCTGCTTAGCAGAGAGAATAGTTACTTACGAAAATTATTCAAACAAATGAGTAAAGAGGGTAAAGACGAAGTCCCAAAATTAATTGCAGCAGTAGACTAATGTATACAAACCCTTGTATGACATGAATGCTAAGTAATCTTGCAAACAAATATCTTATAAATCAATACAATAAATAGAAAAACATGAAAAAAACCGCCTTATTACTATTCATTTTAATGTTAAGTAGTGGTGCCTTTGCACAGCAAACAACAACTCCCGATGGACCTAAAGAAGTTGTTCAGTCGTATGATAAAAACTATGTAGCACCCACACCTGAACAACCACATAATTCAGGAACAACTATTTATGTAGATGCAGCGCATAATAATTTTCATACCTATGACGGTCGTTTCACTCCTTTTTCAGATCTTGTAAAAAACGATGGATTCAAGGTAACCGCTTTCACTCAATCATTTAGTAAAGAGCATCTAAAGAATGTTGAAATTTTAGTGATTGCTAATCCTGTAAATGTGGCAAATTACCCCGAAAGTAATTGGGTGTCACCCATACAAGGCGCATTT
Source organism: Balneolaceae bacterium (assembly GCA_018401935.1). Taxonomy (GTDB): domain Bacteria; phylum Bacteroidota; class Rhodothermia; order Balneolales; family Balneolaceae; genus UBA1275. The sequence continues at coordinate 21,258 of JAGYJQ010000014.1, read as the reverse complement.
ACCGACGAAGAAATCACCGCACTCATGGAATGGGTAGCTGATGGGGGTTCATTACTATTAATTGCCGATCATTTCCCATTCCCTGGAGCAGTGGATGGGCTCGCTAATAAACTAGGATTCAGGGTAGACAATGGATATAATTTTGATCCTATGTATTACACCGATTTGCAAAGTAAGTTCTTTACCTTGCCCATTATTGAGCAGGTAATGGAGGGTAAAGCAGATCCTAGCAACCAAGAAGTCTTGGGGCAAATCATGAACGAAGCGGGTGGTTTATTTATCGATCTAGGTGCCAATCTGAATGCACTAAGTTATTGGTCAAATGAACTTGATTCATCGAGCATATTTAAAAATGCTGGGGATGGAGATTTGTTTCTGAACTCAATTCAGTCGTATGAAGCACCTGTTAATCTTTTTCAAGATATACCCTTTGTAACTACGTTTACCGGACAAAGCTTTACGTGGGATCCTGTCCCTGGAGTCACTATGACCCCTATTTTCACAATGGGCGAAGGAACCTATACCGTTCTAACGGAAGCCCAAGATGCTTACTTTGGGGCAAATTCAACGGAATCAGATACGAATACGTTAACATCCTTACTTAAAACAAAAACGATTCCTGCATTCACTGTACCTGTTGTTCCGTCAGCGGATAAGCTTCAGGCAGCCTTAGTTCGATTAGGCGATGGTAAGGTTGCTTTCTTTGGCGAAGCAGGGATGTTTACGGCACAAATAGCAGCAGATGGTAAATCTAAGATGGGCATGAATAATGAATATGCTCAACATAACTGGAAATTTGTTCTGCAATTAATGCGGTATTTAGACTAAAGTGATTTAGTTTTTCCAATGGCAAAACTATTTGTATTTCCTTATCAATGGATTTTAGAGTCTGTTTCGCAAGAATCTGCCCTTCGAATATTATCTGCTACGGATTATGAGAAGTACAGTCGTTATAGATTTGTTGAGGATAAAAATCGATTCCTAGCGGCTAGGGTATTTTTATATGCTTGGTGTAAGAAAGAACATCTGTTAAGGGATGCCTTTTTATCACTCGATTATAGTCCGCTTGGTAAGCCATCAATCAATGCCGAAATTGAATTCAATTGGAGTCATTCTGGGGAATTGATTGCCCTATACATAGATAACGAGTTGTGTGGGATAGATGTTGAATGGATACATGAACATACTCACCTAGACTATACCTCTTTATGTACACCAATAGAAAAAGCATGGCTTAAAAAACAGTGTTTGAGAAGCGGCATACCCGAAAAGGAATGGTTCTTTAGTTTGTGGACGGCTAAAGAATCCGTACTTAAAGCCCAAGGTCTGGGGTTATCGAAAGATCCAAGGCATACTGAAATCAAGCATGAGGATAAGAACCCAACTAAGTGGATATGCGAGACAAATGAATGGATGTATGGAACCTCAAATTTCTTGTCACATAATGACCAAAACTATTATTTGAGTTGGTGTTCTCCTGTAAAAAAAACTCTAAAACCCATAATTGATATGTATGAAATAAAACATTTTTCTATATACATTTAATATTTATGTAAATATAGGTGATGCAAAATGAGGTTTTTGATTATGTGTTTATATACAGAATTAGATAAATAAATCGTAAAAAGTGAAGGTTTATTTTGTAACAGTAGAACCCTACATCTATATTAGTGAAGTTTGAAGTAAGAAGGAGTTTTTGGATGCATTTCTATAGCGCAGGTGAGTGGCGGCTCCGCAATCAAAAGTAAAAAAAAAGGTAAGTAGAATGATTCTTTGGTACATAGTATATCTGTTAATGTGCATACTCGTGGGTGTATATGGTAGTGATCGAAAATTTGGATTCATAGGATCATTCTTGGCCTCTATTTTATTGACCCCCCTGCTCGTTTTTTTTCTACTCATTATTACCAAAAACATTAGAGACTAATCCTGATATGTCTCACAATCACAATCAGGCTAGGTTTTCAAAAAATTTTATCACCATAAATTAATACCATCATGGCAGCAACTAAAAAAAATGAAAAATCAACTTCTGTAACAAGCGCAGAAAGTGAAAAAGCCCTTCAAATAACTAGAAAATATATGCTTTGGTCTGCTGGTGCAGGTCTAATACCATTCCCCATTATTGATCTAGCCTCAATCATCGGAGTTCAGATGAAAATGATTGCTGAAATTTCAGAAGTATATGGAGTACAGTTTTCTGATAATAAAGCAAAGAACACCATTTCGGCAGCATTATCTGGTGTGACAGCAAGTACATTTGCGCAAGGAACCCTAGGAAGCTCTATAAAATCCATACCAATTGTAGGATCTATTGTAGGGTCAGTTACCATGCCATTTTTTGCATCCGCGTCTTCATATGCACTTTCCAATGTAATGATTAATCACTTCGAAGCAGGTGGTACTTTCTTGGATTTAGACATCGACAAATTCAAGGAAAATTTCAAAATGATGTTCAAGAAAGGTGAAAAAGCAGCTGAAGAGTTAAAAGCCGAAGTAGCCACTGCTAAATAAGAGTCCAGTTAATACTATTACAATACTAAATTTATGAAAGTAACATCCTTCACAAAAGGCATGTTCATTGGACTCCTATTGTTCAGTGGATTAGGTGGTTTATCTGTTAAAGCCCAAGAGACGAATTGGTGGTTAACCAATAGTTTAAAGTTAGATAGTTTAAGTTCTGACCTGTTATTTCATGCCGAAGGAGCGTATTCTTTTTATACTTCTTCCGGTAACGTTGATATGATACTTCAAGATGCTACTCCGAAATTGTTTTTAAGAAAAGGGCGGTTTCTAATTAGTGCATTTGGTGAATTAAAATATCAAAAGATGAAAGTTCTTGCGGGTCAGACATCTAGGACTTGGATGCATAACTATAACGTAAAGCTAATTTATGATCTACTTCCTGACATCCAATCTGAAACCGGAATACTTCTCCAAAAAGACGATTCTAAGTACATAGATAACAGGACGGTTTATTATAGTGGCTTCAGTTATAATACGATGGATAATGAAAAGCTAGGTCAACAGTATTTCTTAGCTGGTGGTTATCAGACCATTAAACCTAGCTCACTTCCATTAAACATACAAGTTAGTGATATTCAACAGCCCGTTATATACGCTGCTCAGACATTAGTTATAAAAACTATACCTAATATTCAAATAACAGAAACTGCTACAATCATTCAGGATTTAGACAAAGATAAAGCATATCAGGCTACCTTTAACGTAAGCACTCAGTTTGCCTTCACTAAAAAGATCGCCGGTCTAATATCTTATCAATTGACCTACGACAAAGCACCCATTGTGTCACAGTTAGCTCCATTTGTAGATAATATGAATACAGCTATTACTTTTGGTCTCAATTTTAGCCTCTAAATTGTAGAGAGCATGGCTTATATATTAAAAGGGAATCCTATGTGATTCCCTTTTATGTTTCTAGTTGTATGCTAAAGTATACGTGCTCAAGTTGAAGATCGATTAAGAATATACGTTGATCTTCCTGGTCAAGCCCTTGCCAAATACTATACAACTTTTTGGCAAATCTGTGGATAGCTTCAATCATACTTTCTTCCAATGATTGAACTATGTTATAGACAACATATTCATGACCAAATTCATCCCTGCATAAATTGCAATTGATGGCTTTATTAATTTTAGTTATCTGCGTAAAGGCGATTATTTTGCCGTCGTTATACTCGTTTTGGACCTTATCAATCTTAGTTATGATAATTCCTTTTATCAATTCTAAGACTTCTTTGTTTTCTTTTGAAAGAGACTCGATATAATAGGCGACTGATTTTCTAACAAAGGATGATTTATTTAACCCCACTACAGTTGACCATTCCTTAATTTGGTCCGACATTTCATTTGAAATGCGTATTAATATGTTTTTATCCTTGTCGTTCATTATTGCTAAAGTTGGCGCTTAAATAGGCTACTTAGTTATTTCAAACAGTTTTCCATGTTCCATTTTGATCACTCTGTCTGCCGTACTAAAGAATTGACTGTCATCATGTGAAACGATGATGAGTGTTTTATTTTCGCTTTTCAATTTAGGTAATAATGTATAGTAATAGTACTGCCGAAACTCTGGATCTTGTTCAGCCGCCCATTCATCAAAAATATAGATTTCTCTGTCCTCTAGTCGAGAAACTATCATGGCTATTCTTTTTCTCTGGCCTGTTGACAAGTTAATGTTGCTGAATACACCATCTTGAAACGATGTTTTCTCCATTAATTCCATTTCCTCAATGTAATTCTCAACTTTATCATTGTCCCACTCATCTAAGCCATATAATTTATCGAACAAATGGAAGTCTGCAAAAATAGCGGAATAAAGTTCCCTGTACTCTTGTAGGTATTGCGAGTTTACGACTTTGTTATCAACTTTAATTTCACCCTTAGCAGGCTTGTAGAGGGCAGTTATAAGTTTAAGAAAGGTGGATTTTCCAGAGCCATTCCCCCCAATTAAAAAGATAGTCTCCCCTTTTTTTATGGTGAAGTCTATGGGGCCTATACCGAAAGTTTTGTCTTTGTTGTTGTCGTAGTAATCGAATTCTAGTTGGCTAAAACTGATCTCTTTAAAGTCCTTTAGTTTATTGAAGCGACTGGTATTGAATTGGGGCGGGTCAACTTTGAGATTATCTAATTCGGCTTCAAGCTTTAAAATATTCTGAATAGCGATATTAGACCTAGTATAAGCTGGTATACCAGCTACTACACTTGATAAAGGACCTATAATAAATAGAATAACAGCCGTTATTTGTGTAACACTCATGGTGTAAATCTCAAAAAAGCGGGGTAGTATAAAGACCATAATTCCAACAAGCACATAGAAAAAAGTCTGGGCAAAGATATATGCATTGGAGTACATTATTTTGGTAGTAATGCTATTGTTCATTGCCTCTTTAGAGACATCATCTATATGCTGTTGTATATCTCTTCCGCGTTCATGACTTAATTTTATTTCCTTAAATCCACCCAAAAGGTGTGACAGTATAGAAAAAAGTTTTACCTCACTATCGTTGTACTTATTTATATAGGGTATAATTTTTTGCTCAAGTCCTAAATAGACTAAAATACCCATAGCCACAACCACTATGGTTACGATCAACGCTTCTATGGAAATGGTACCTAAGTATAACACGGAAAAAACCACCATAATAAAGGACTGAATGGCGGCTGTTATTTCATTCGAATAGGTTGAGACTTCGCTAGCCTGGTGGGTCATATGATTATAAATCCTAGAATTTCCAATCTTATCAAGATCTACTAATTCAGCTCTTTTGATAATTTTCTCCGTTAGTCGAGCCCTAATTTTTTGAATAATCTGGTCAACAATCGCGCTAGCTTTCTTAAATATATACTGTTGGGTTAGAATATAGATGGAGATCACTATTAGAAACATAATAAACAGACGGGTGTTAATTTCAGCGAAGGTCACTGTTGCTGCTGCACCGTTAATAACAAACAGTATCATAGCATTCGACAGACCAGAAATAAACATATAGACAAGTAGAGTGTTCCGAACATCTCTTGTTTCGGCTTTTAATAAATCTAAAAAATTCATATCAATTATTTGGCTGGGTATATAATTAAAAGCCTAGGATTCTCGACACCTAAATTTTAGTGCATCAAAATGAGTTAAATCTCACTCACACAAGGTTTTTTTACTACTTCATTGTAACAAATATAGAGTTAGTTTTAGTTGATACAAAAAAGTATTTTAAGGTAAATGGTTTACCATCCTGAAGTAGTATCTTTATTGTTTTTTTTGCTCGCTAGTTGCTATTAAATATCCTCCCAAGCATTTATTTTTAATTCGATTATTCATGAGACGATTACTGAATTCGCCGATATTTTCTGTTATAGTATTTATAGGTATAGTATTTGGTGTGCTAATGTACTTTTTACCGGTTAATTTACATCGCTTCCTGCAACCAGATACAACGCTCAACACTAATCAAGCCAACACGTCTGATACCTTACATTTTGCTACATGGCCGGAATACTTTAGTTCAGAATTTCTTAGTGAATTAGAATCTGAGTTAAATATTACAATTCAGTTGACTCTATATCATACTAATGAAGAATTATATGATCTAATGGTATCGGGTAAAAAATTCGATGTTGTAATGCCCACCGATTATTTGGTTGAACAGTTAATTGATGAGGATATTATTAAACCTATAGATCATCGTCTATTAACTAATTATAATAAAATTGATGCCAGGTTTAAGGACTTAGCATATGATTATTCAAATCAACACTCGATCCCTTATTTTTGGGGTGTCGTTGGATTAATGTATAATAATGATCTGGTAGTAAATATACCAAATAGTTGGCCAAGCGCTGGAGATACAACCCTTCTTCGAAGTTATATAAACAGATTTTCAATTTTAGATGATCCAAGAATTAGTCTGGGTATAGCGTTAATTAACCTTGGGTTCAGTCCTAATTCAGAAAATGAAAAAGAAATTAAGCAAGCAACAGATTTTTTAATCAAGTCACTTCCTATAATAGGACTTGTTCAAAGCGATGGGCTTCAACAAGCGTTTTTAGATGAAGATATCTATTTTGGGGTTAATTGGAGTGGTAGTGCAGGTAAATTATCGATGGAGCAAAAAAATTACCGTTTTTTATTACCACCTAAGGGAAGCTTATTTTTTATAGATAACTTTGCTATTCCTACCACAAGTAAACAAGATTCCTTAGCATATAAATTCATCAATTATCTACTCGATTCAAGAATAGCGGCCAAACTAACGAATGAAAACTATTATGCGAATACGGTGAGTGACTCGCGTCGCTATATTGATAGATTGATATTGAAGGGGCCATCTTACACCAACCCGTTTTTATCTACTAATATGTATAACGTTAAAGATTTAGGAGAAATTAATACCATCTATATTGAAGAATGGCAGCGATTCAAAATTAGCTATCGAGCTTTTAAAGCAACCAATCAATTGAAAAGCACCGATAGTAATAAAGAAAAACTAATTATTTATTGATCCGAGGTTCCATCTAGGATTATAGGTAAACCGTCTTTACCACCACCGACAATAATTACTTTGGAATTTTCAGATTCGGCAAGTTTTAACGTGGCATCAATTCCCTTGAAACGTAGATAATTCTCTGTTATCCCAGAGCTAATTATTTGCTGGAAATCTTTGATTCCCTCTGCCTCTATACGTTTTCGATCAGCTTCTAGTTTTTCAGAATCTAAGCGAAACTTGTACCCTAATGCCACTTGTTCTTTTTCTAGTTTTTCTTCAATTGCATTTCGAATTAAATCTGGAAGTGTAATTCTTGTAATCAACAGTTCATCTAATTCAACAAATCTTTCGCTTACCTCAAAAATGGCATTTTGAACGGTATTTTGAATGATAAACTTTTGCGATGAGTAAATGTCTTCTGGTAAATATTGCCCAAATATTTGACGCACTACCGCTTCAACTTCGGGATAAACAATTCGAGTAGCATAATCGACCCCTATTTGTTGATGTAAATCTGGTAAATTATCCTTAATAGGCCGATACCTAATGGATACATTTACTAGTAATTTCAATCCATTTGCACTAAGCACTTCAAACTCAGCCATTTGATTTTGGATTCGAACATCGTAAACCGTCATACTATTCCATGGTGGAATAACATGAATACCTTCTCCATATGTGATATCTAACTCGGTACCACCATTAAATCGTTTGAATTGGACACCAGCCTCACCAGAGTCAATAAAAATTACTACTCGTTCTGCAAAGAATAAAAAAATCAGAACAAGTGATAAAACGGTGATGATTAATCCTCTTCTTCGGTGGTAAATCATTTGATTTATCCACGAGATACTCCATTTATTAAAGGTCTCAGTTTTTTTCTTTTCTTTTGATATATCTTCCATTACAAACCATTTGTTTTGGTAACATCCGCAGTCTTTTCTTTTAAAAGCACACCCGTACTTTAAGCGGTTATAATTCTGTTACAATGTTTTTAAAAACTAACTCTACACCCACTACATGTGAGCTCAATATATTCAAATTATACTATAAACAAGTAATGTTTTTTGAGCCAGGGTAATGAATAGGTCTGTGTTCAATTCTTAAAAAAACTATAGATTAATGAGCGTGATACCAGAGGTGATAATGAGCTGCAAATGGCATCGAATTTCTCGAAAATGAAGCATCGGGACTACTTCTATGCTAGAACAGGCGCATTTACTATATTGAGCAGTAGTCCATTTTTTTAACCATCGAAAATCATCCGAAAATGAGCCATAAAATCCGTCCATTAGTATTTGTTTTCACCTTATTTTTAGCTGTTCAACCTTTACTTGCCCAGACGGTTAATCCGCGATCGGCGGGTATGTCTGCAGAACGGTTAGAGCGTTATACGGCCTACTTACAGCAAGAAATCGACGCTGGAAAAGCACCTGGGTTTGTAAGTATGGTGTATCGAAACGGGTCTTTGGCTCATTACGAGGCATTGGGCTACAGTAATGCTGAGGCTCAAAAGACTATGGTCGGTGATGATATATTTTTTATCCAGTCTATGACCAAGAGGGGCGTATGGTGTTAAATCCGCAGCAAACTCCATTGACGGGTAATACTGTATTTGGAGGTGGCAATGGACTTTTCTCGACAGCGGGTGATTATCTAAAATTTTGTAGACTATTTCTGGAAAATGGGAAAGCCCCAAACGGTACACATTTATTAAGTCCCAAGACCATTGAGTTAATGGGGCAAAATCATGTGGGTGATTTATACGCCCCAAAGGGCTATGGATTTGGTTTGGGATTTGGGGTGATTACGAACCTGGCCGATACCGAAGCATTAGGCTCGGTTGGGCAGCTTTCTTGGAGCGGAGCATTTCAGACGTTCTATTTCATTGATCGCAAAGAAAATCTAGCGGCGGTGTTGATGACCCAAATAAACCCGTATAGTAGCTTTTATGGGCGCAAAATGCCTCAATTTGTGTACCAAGCGATTATCGATTAAGAAAACCCTTTAAAAATTGAACATAATAGCATGAAGCTGTTAATACTAAGCTTTCTACTCATTTCTACACAGCTATACGGTCAAGATAGCAGCGCCACAGCACTACCATTTTCAAAGGGTGTTAACCTGACCAATTGGTTTCAGGCTAGCTCTCCAGGGAGTATAGATTTTTCAAAGTATACCTATGAAGACTTTTCCGATATAAAGTCACTAGGGATAGATGTCATTCGTTTACCCATTAACCTGCATTCGATGACCCTTGGTGATCCTGATCAAACATTAGATCCACTGTTTTTATTCTTTCTGGATCAAGTAATCACATGGGCAGAGGAGCTGGACCTATATCTAATTTTAGACAATCATACCTTTGATCCGAGTGATGCTACAGACCCACAAATTGGTGATATTTTAAACCCGGTATGGGTGCAAATGGCCCAACATTTCAGTAGCCGTTCAGAAAAAATATTATATGAAATTTTGAATGAACCTCATGGAATTTCTCACGAGCTTTGGAATTCCATACAAGGTGAAGTAATTGAAACCATTCGTTCAGTCGACTCAACCCATACCATTATTGTAGGTGGAGCCGATTTTAACAGCTATAACAGTTTGAACAAGATGCCCACTTATGAAGATGATAATCTCATCTACACTTTTCATTTCTACGACCCCTTTGTGCTTACCCATCAAGGAGCGAGCTGGACAACGCCATCTATGGCAGATTTAAGTGGTATTCCTTTTCCTTATGCCCTCGAAAATATGCCTAGATTTCCAACTTCGTTACAAGGCACATGGGTTCAGGGAGCGTTTAACAATTATAATAATGAAGGCAATGCTAATTTCATTAAACAGAAAATCGACATTGCGGCCGAATTTTCTCGGCAACGAGGAGTACCTGTATTTTGTGGGGAATTTGGAGTGTATATACCCAATAGTGATAACCAAAGCCGGGTAAATTGGTATAAAGTTGTTGTTGATTATCTCAATGAATCGGGCATTGCTTGGACTATGTGGGACTACCATGGTGGTTTTGGAGTTTTCGAAGAGGGAGGAGAAGATTTATTTGATCATGATCTCAACATTCCACTATTAGAATCGCTTGGGTTCACCATTCCCCAACAAACCGAATACATCAAAACTGCCGATACCACCGGTTTCGAATTGTACTCAGACTACATGGGAAAGGGAGTACAAGGCTCCCATTCCGTAAACAACGGTTCGTTAGAGCTCTACCATTCAGAGACAACATGGGAAGGTGAATTTAGCATATACTGGGCTGGATCTACCCAATACGAATCCATTGGATTTAATTTAGTCCCAAACAAAGACATGCACCAACTGGTTGATGCATACGAGCTCCTGTTCTATATAAAGGGAACCGAACCGACGTCCTTTGATCTCAGGTTTATTGACACCAAGAGAACCGACGCCGCAGACAAACCGTGGAGAATGAACCTTAGGGTCAATCCCAATGACTTGTTGTGGAACGGAGAGTGGGAGGAAGTACGCATCCCATTGAGTAGTTTCACAGAAATGGGTAGTTGGCATGAAAATCAATGGTTTAATCCTCAGGGTGATTTTGATTGGGCCGATGTGGATGTATTTCAGATCGTATCTGAAACTGGGGCAATGGGCAACGCTGAGGTGTGGTTCGACGCTATACGCATCGTAGAAATAGGGAAGTATGAGGTTAACACGGAGCCCATAAGCGATATAATAGGCTACCGATTAGGTCAAAACTATCCCAATCCCTTCAATCCGACTACCTCTATTTCTTTTACACTAAACCGTTCTGCCGACGTAAGATTGGAGGTACATAACAGTCTTGGTCAAAAGGTAGAGCTATTAGTGAACGAGCTCTTGGAATCAGGAAACCATAGTGTAGAATTTGATGCATCAGGCTTGGCAACGGGTGTATATTTTTATACTCTGTCTACCCCATATTTTACTCAAACAAAGAAAATGTTATTGGTAAAGTAAGTTCATTTATCATCCAAAATTATATACTGTGAAATTAACTACCATCGTCTACTCGCTCCTTTCCATATTTGTAGTGAGCCTAGGCTTATACTTTTTCATTGGCAAATCTGCCCCGTCAATAACCCCTGAACGCATTAAGGATAACTTGCATACAGGCGCAAAAAACTCCTTGAATTATATACATTCTGTTCGAACGTACCCTCTCCAAGATATACCTGAAAGAGGATTATCAGCATCTTTTGAACAACTCGAAATGAGTAAGTATAAAGGATCCAAAAGTATTCAGTGGGAGCCCATCGGCCCAACAAATATAGGTGGTAGAACGCTGGCATTGGCCATTCATCCAGAAAATCCAGATGTATTGTTTGCGGGATCTGCAAGTGGTGGTTTGTGGAAAAGTACAACAGGGGGGAGTGGAGAAAATGCATGGGATTATGTTCCAACGGGACAACAAGTACTTGGTGTTTCAGCGATTGAAATTGACCCTAACAATCCTGATATCATGTTCATTGGTACAGGTGAGGCCTATGGGTCGGCTGAAAACTTCCCTGGAATTGGCCCACAGAGAACAACCCGAGGTAGCTATGGTATTGGTATTTTGAAATCGATTGATGGTGGGCTTAGTTGGACCAAAAGTTTAGATTGGTCGTTGAATCAAAAACGTTCTGTCCAGAAAATACATATTAATCCCACTAGATCGGAATCTATCTGGGCGGCAACAACTCAGGGAGTTTACCGGTCACAAGACGGTGGGAAGACGTGGAGCAATATTCACTCGGTACCAATGGCCACCGATATAGCTATAAATCCAGTAGATACCAACCTAGTCATGGTGACCCATGGAGGAATGGGCTCGGAAGGTCATGGTATTTACAGAACAATAGACGGAGGTGATTCATTTTCTAAAGCTGATTTGGTTAACGGTGGAGGCCCCTCTGAATATAAAGGCAAAGCCTTGTTGTCCATGATGCTTGAAAAACCAAACATTGTTTTTGTAAGCATTGGTAATTCTGATGGTAACCTGAATTATGAAGATGAAGATATTAGGACATGGGTCATGAAAACAGAAGATTTTGGGGCAACTTGGAATTTAGTTTTTAGTGACACGGAAATTTATGCTCGGGTACAAGGGTGGTATGCGCATGCTATAGCGGTTCATCCGAGTGATGAACAAGTTGTCTGGGCCGCTGGGCAGCCATTTTCTATGTTTAAATCCACCAATGGGGGAGTTAATTTTGAGGAAGTAAGTTTGACAAATGTAGCAGGGAATGCAAGTGATAGAGAAGACGATGTCTATCCTTATTTGAATGATTGGGCTGACTACCATGATATCATATATCACCCAACCATGCATGACACGGTTTATTTCATTAATGATGGGGGGATTTTTAAAACAACTGATGGTGGTATAACCATCGAAAATTGCAATTCAGGATATCAGACGGTGCAGTTTTATAACGGGGTATCTAACTCAAATACCAATGAGAATCTATTTTTGGGTGGATTGCAGGATAATTCTAGTATCATATACGAAGGTACTCTAGATTGGAGAAGGGAGTGGGGTGGCGATGGTGCTTGGACAGCATTAAATCAAAACGATAATAATATCGCCTATTTATCCGCCCAATTTGGGCAAGCAGTAGTTAGTTATGACCTGTTCAAGGGTGGGCAACTATATTGGGCTATGCCTAGGGGGACAGATAATTTTGGGAACGAAATTTTCCCTAGAAACGAAGCAAATTTCATTACTCCTTATATCTTGAGCCCAGCCGATAACCAGACTATGTACATGGGAGGAGAGCGTATCTATAAATACAATCCATTTGAACAAAACTGGACTACTACCAATAACGGCAACCGGTTAGACGGAAATGCCATGTCGGTATTGGCAGGTTCGGAACAGGATCCTAATGTAGTCTATGCAGCGTCAAGCCCTAAGGCACAACGTCCACATTTGTACCGAACAAACAACGGAGGTGACACCTGGCAACGAATTACTCAAGATTTGCCAGATAGATTCCCCACTGATTTGGCTGTTGATCCAAAAAATGATGCCGTCGCTTATGTAACTTTTGGAGGATTTGAAACTTCTCATGTGTACAAAACAGAAAATGGCGGTAATTCCTGGATAGATATAGGTGAGAATTTGCCGGATATACCAACTTGGTCAGTAACAGTGAATCCAGAAAATAGCTCACATCTTTTTGTAGGTAATGAAATCGGCGTCTATCAATCATTGGATGGGGGTCAGAATTGGCAGAATATCAATGGTAACTTACCCGATGCCGTCTTTGCTATAGATCTTATTGTATCTCGATCTAATAACAAGTTAAGGTTAGCTACTCATGGGAATGGAGCCTATGAACTAGATATAACACAGTTAACAGCTACTGAAGAGTCTAATCTTGAAGTAAAGGGATATGAGCTCTCACAAAACTATCCAAACCCATTCAATCCAACAACTCAAATAAGTTATACATTACCACAAGCTTCATTCGTCCGAGTGGAAGTATTTAATAATGTTGGGCAAAAAGTGGCCGATTTAGTAGCCCAAGAACAACCTGCGGGCAATTATACAGTAACTTTTGATGCGTCGGGACTATCTAGTGGAGTGTATTTTTACAAGCTAACCACTCCATCGTTTAGCCAGACTAAAAAAATGCTGCTTGTTAAGTAGTCAACTAAAGGCCATTAGTATAAATTGTGTAGAAAATAAGTATATTATTTAGACTTTATCTAAATAAGAACCCAAGATCACGCTAATACTAGATTTCGCCATGAACACTAAATCAATTCTTCTACCAGCAATCATTTCACTTGTAGTGTTTGTCCATTGCGGCAAAATTGAAATGCAGGAAAATTCCCTTTCTCCCGGATTTCTAACCAGTAATCTGGTTAATGGTGATAGTCTTAAACTGGTAAATTTTACTATTCCTACCACTTATGATATAGAGGGTTCACTGGCTCCCGGTACTTACTATGGGCAAAAACGAAGGCTTGCTCAACTCCAAGAAATAAAAGATTCTTCGAGAAATGAGCCCATCAAATGGGATATTCGAGCAGCACTAGCCAATGAGAACCAGAATATGTTCAAAAGCGATGAGGCACAAGGAAGTGAAAATATTCGGACCAAAATAGATGAACTAAACTTTGATAACGGTAATACCATTGTTGCAGATAATATTGCATCGTTAGCAGATTCACTTGTTCAATCAAGTCAGGCTAATTACAGAAACATAGCAGCTAATGGAACTGCTGGTATGATCACTACTGGGGACAAGAAAAGGCATGTTAGCGCCAACGGATTGGAATATGCTGAAATACTCGAGAAAAGCCTTTATGGCGCTTTACTATATGATCAAATGGTGGATGATTATCTTAGTGATTCCCAGTCAGGGGTAGATAATGAAGAGGGTAATAATATTCTATCTGCAGAGGACTATGAACTATATGGAACAGAGAGACAGCACAAATTTGATGAGGCGTTCGGATACTTCGGAGCGGAGGCAGCCACGTATCCAAATCAGTCAAACTCTTCCAATGGGGACGGTATTTTCTTGGCCAATTATACCTTTGATTTCAGCGACGAAACAGAGGCTATGTATGGGGTTAATCTTGCTAAAGCAACTATGAACGCCTTTGTTGTCGGCCGATCAGTCTTAAAGGCAGGTCAAGGCAATGATTTTGCTCAGGAAAACATAAATGAAGAATTATTTAATGCTGCAAGAGCAGATATCAAGTTATATGTTGAGGCGGGAATGGCGGCCTCTGCTATCCACTATCTTAATGAAGCAATAATGGATGTATCCGAAGCCGAGAAGCTCCATCATTTATCAGAAGCACTGGGATTTATTTATGCAATGTCGTTTAACTCGGATGGTAGGTTGAGTCCTGAGGAATCTCACAAAGCCCTTATGGCCTTAGGCTGGTCTGCCACCGATAGTTCACTGAATGGCATTTATGGCATTAATTTATGGGAAGTTTCAGACGAACAAATGAGGCTGGCCATAGATGTGATTGACGAGTCTTTCCCAGGCTTCAAAAATGCTGGTTTTTGATTTCTCAAGTGAAGGTGTAGCCTCTGCTAAAAACGGTGAGATTAGATAAGAGAAGTGCTTTACCTGATGACGTAGTCTTTCCTATTTTATCTGCTGATGTTGATGGGGATGATTACTATGACGTCATAAAGGAAAAGCGTAATACGCTAAACCGAACACTTGGAAGAGTGGGTAAGAAAATCGGTGCACCTGATAGTTCATTTTATAGTGCTAGGCATACTTATGCTACCAGATCAAAAAGGAAATGCGTTCCAACCAGTGCTATCCAAGATGTGTTAGGACATAGCACAGAACAAACAACACAAGCATATCTAGGGTCTTTTGAAGATCAGGTGATTGATGCCTATGATGAGATGTTATTTTCTGATTGATGGATTGTTGTCATTTATGACACTATTCCTGTCTTTTTGTTGCTATATTTGACAACATATTGTATATTTTTGTTGTTATTTATGACAACATATGATAAGGTTGTATTGTTGTAAACATCAACAAATGTGATTTAAAAGCACGAAAAGGCACTATTATGAACTATTGGGATAAAAAGCTGATACGAAAACAGCTTGATAAGAAACTAAAGAAGCTAAAACCTCTGCTAAAAATGCCAGCACCTTCGGGTGGGTGGGTAAATGCTATTCGTGAAGGACTTGGTATGACCTTAGAAGAATTAGGTGGTCGTGTTGGGCTTGATAGATCACGTATTTATCGAATAGAGCAGGCTGAAGTAAGTGGTAATGTAAAGCTCTCAACCCTACAAAAGATGGCTGATGGATTAGGGGTAAAGTTTGTCTATGGCTTTGTGCCAGAACAAGAACTTGAAGAGATGGTGCGAGACCAAGCCAGAAAGATTGCCAAGAAGAGATTAAGTCGTGTAGACCATTCCATGAAGTTAGAGCTTCAAGGAGTCTCAGAAAAAGAACAAGAAGAGGCACTTAATGATCTGATTGATAAAATACTGATCGAAGAGCCTAAGAATTTTTGGGACCAGTAGATCTTTGATTATCCGGAAGGTTGACCCCCTCCCCATTTACTGGCCAGTTAAAAGTAGAGAATCAGCGGGGACGACCCAGTTTTAAGGGAGGGGGTCAGTTCTTTGGGGAGGGGGGCAATTCATGTCGGGTTGTAGAAATTAATTAAGCACCTAGTGCCCAGCTGGTTTCGCCTTTTTCAATCTTCAGGGTATAACCGCAGGCTTTTATGATGCTCATGAAGTTGCTGAGTTTAATATCTGCATTTTTACCGGATTTGATATTCTGAACCGTCGTTGGGGAAATACCGGCAAGCTCCGCAAGCTTTCTAACACTCTTACCATCATTTTCCATAAGGGCGAGAAGAAGCTCCGATAAAGCGAATTCCTTAAATTCCTGGTCATAGTCCTTGTTAAATTCAGGATCATCCAGAAATTTATCAAAGGCAGAGCCGAGCTTATTTTTTTGTATTGTCTTCATAATATATTCCTTTATTGTTTCTGATTTCGAAGTCTGATTTCTTATCCAATGCCCTGTCTTTTTCAGTTTGTGGCAGTTTTTGCTGCTTCTTCATATAAGCATTGGTAATAATGATTTTTTTGCCACTAATGAAGAAGCACAGAAATCGGTGAGGTTGAGGTTTGAAGGCATAAATCTGATCGCCTTCATTCCGAAATTTTTCTTTGTTTCTGATCTCTCCAACATCACCCATCATCTGGAGAAGATGAGCAAACTTCTTAGCATCAGAAGGCTTCATATTCTCCATATACGTTCTTGGCTGACTATTACCCTTTTCATCATAATAGAATTCTATCTGATAGATATCGCCTTGGTAGGCTATGTAATCGGGTATCTCATCCATACTACAAGTGTACAACTTTATTGGTACATTATCAATATCCCAGTACGTGTTAATATTATGCCCCCTCCCCATTTACTTAGAGAAAAGAGTGAATGAACGAGTTAGTAACTTTCCTAAATGTGTTCTCCTAAATGTTACCCAAAATAAAAAAGCAACCTAAAATAGACTATAAATAATCCTCTTAAGTTGCTGTTTTAAGTAGTACACCCGAGAAGATTCGAACTTCTAACCGCCTGATTCGTAGTCATGCGATAAATACGCTTGTGGTATATTAGAGGCAATTTAAATTTAATAGTATACCCAATAATACACCCCAATAGTAGGAATCTTGGGATAATAGGGAACGGCAGGAACTGAGAGTATAAGAGTTATTCAAAGATGATCCCACTTATTTGGATAGGGGGTGACAGTAACTGACATCCCTCTGATCTATATTAAAAAGAAAAGCCATGAACGAACAAGAGATCATCACCCACCTGCAAGAGCAATTCGGAGCCATTCCGGTAACATCGCAGCTCGATGAAGAGCAAGAGCGCTTTTTGGATCGGCGGATGGAAATAGAAGAACAATTATCCTGGAGCTTGGATGCATTTGTAGAACATAATTCGTTAATTCTTGCATACGGATTAGAAGAGAAGTTATTGGAAAAGATAGCGGAGTACATTCAAATGCTGATCGATTATGAGCCGTTCAAAATAGAGCTGATGGAATCTGAGTTTTACAGGAGGTTTGGTGACCGCAGAGCGATTAAAGATCTTTTGATAAGAAATAACGTGGAGTACAATCATGAGTAAACAAACGACAGAAAAAGAGCCACGGATACCCGAAAACAATGGTAAACCCGATCTGCAAACAGCAGTACAGAGGTTGAAATCGTGTATGGCCATTCTGGATAAAGCGGTCGCCCGACAAAAGAAGTAGAAATTACCCAATAATTTCAGTTAATTAGCGCTATTCCGTAAATCAGCTATTCATCACGGGATGCTAAACGCATCCGCACCAAATAACGACATATAACACGCATCAATGGCAAAAAAGAAGGCAAAAGCGAAGAACGAGAAAAGTATGGAAGAGTCCCTCTGGGATTCTGCCAATAAACTCAGGGGTACGGTTGAATCATCGGAGTACAAACATGTGGTGCTGAGTCTCATCTTCCTGAAATTTGCCAGCGACAAGTTTGAGAAGCGCAAGCAGGAGCTCGTAGAGGAAGGCAAAGAAAAGTACCTGGAGATGAAGGAGTTCTACAATATGAAGAACGTCTTTTTTCTGCCCGAAAAAGCCCGGTGGAGTTTCATCAAACAGAATGCCAAGCAGGATGATCTGGCTATCATCATTGATACGGCCCTGCATACCATCGAAAAGAATAATGCTGCGCTAAAGGGAGCCTTGCCTGATAATTATTTCTCCCGGCTGAATCTGGATACCAGCACACTGGGTGCCCTACTCGATACGATCAACAATATCGATACCACCAGCGACGAAGAAGAGGATGTGGTGGGACGGATCTATGAGTATTTTCTTGGTCGGTTTGCTGCTGCCGAGGGAAAAGGCGGGGGAGAGTTTTACACACCGAAATGCATAGTAAATCTGATTGCTGAAATGCTGGAGCCCTACAAAGGCAAGATCTATGATCCCTGCTGCGGATCGGGCGGGATGTTTGTGCAGAGTATTGAGTTTGTGAAAAATCATCAGGGGAATACCAAAGATATCTCCATCTACGGACAGGAATACACCTCGGTGACCTATAAACTGGCTAAGATGAACCTTGCCATTCGTGGGATTGCCGGCAATCTGGGGGATGTTCCCGCCAATACCTTTCTGAAGGACCAGCATCCCGATCTGAAAGCCGATTACATCATGGCGAATCCACCATTCAACCAGAGTCAGTGGAGGGAAACCAACGAACTAGAAGACGATCCGCGCTGGAATGGCTACACCACTCCTCCCACCGGAAATGCGAACTATGCGTGGATCTTGCACATGCTCAGCAAACTCAGTGAAAACGGCACGGCGGGATTTGTTCTGGCCAATGGGTCGATGAGCTCCAATACATCGGGAGAGGGAGAGATCCGCCAGCAGATGATCGAGAACGATCTGGTGGATTGTATGATCGCCCTGCCCGGACAGTTATTCTACACCACACAGATTCCCGTGTGTTTGTGGTTTATGACCAGGAACAAGGCCGAGGATCAGGAGAAAGGCTACCGTAACCGGGAAGGCGAAACGCTGTTTATTGATGCCCGCGAGATGGGAACCATGATCGACCGCACCCAGAAAGAGCTCACCAAAGACGATATCGCCGAAATCGCCAACACCTATCATAACTGGCGCTCACTACCATCTGCGAGCGGAGCGAAGCAGTCTCCCGACGGCGACTACGAAGACATCCCCGGCTACTGCAAATCCGCCACACTGGAAGACATACAAGCCAACGACTACGTTCTCACTCCCGGCCGATACGTAGGCATCGCCGAAGAAGAGGACGATGGTATTCCCTTTGAAGATAAAATGACCGAACTCACCGCTACCCTGAAATCCCAGATGACTGAAGCCGAAGACTTGGATGCCGCCATCCGAGAAAACCTAAAGGTGCTTGGATTATGAGTGAGTGGGCAAACGGTCAGTTAGAGGATATTGGAAATAATAATGGGGCAATCTCCAAAGAAAGAGGATGTGAATACTGAAGAAATCGGAGTACCTCTTTTAAACGGACCGACTGAATTTGGATTAAATCATCCTTATCCAGTTCAATATTCAGGTAATTGTAGAAAAAAAGCTCCAATAGATAGTCTTCTATTCTGTGTGCGTGGTTCAACGACTGGAAGAATGAATTGGGCTGATCAAGAATATGGAATAGGAAGAGGTTTAGCATCTATATCACACAAGAAAGGGAATGATTATAAATATTTCTTGAAAGGTATTATTGATTACAATTTGCCCAAGCTTTTGATTTCTGCAACAGGATCAACATTCCCAAATGTTAGCAGAGATCAATTAAATAAATTAGATGTAGAAATCCCCCCACTCCCCGAGCAAAAAGCCATTGCTCACATCCTGGGGAAATTGGATGACAAGATCGAGTTGAACCGACGGATGAACGCGACGCTGGAGGCGATGGCGCGGGCGTTGTTCCAGAGCTGGTTCGTGGATTTCGATCCCGTACTCGATAACGCTATCGCCAATGGGAAACCAATCCCCGAAGCCCTCCAATCCAAAGCCGAACGCCGCAAAGCCGTCCCCGACCACAAAAAACTGATCCACACCAACCCCGAACTTGCTCGGCAGTTTCCTGACCGCTTCACCTTTAACGAAACCCTGAATAAGTGGATACCGAAGGGGTGGGGGGTGGACAATCTGTTGAAACTTGTAGAATTGGATACCACATCAGTCAAGCCTTATGAAAACCCGACACAGTTGTACACTCATTACAGTATCCCTGCTTATGACGAGAGTGCAAAACCAATAAAAGAGCTTGGTGAAGAGATAAAAAGTAATAAATATGCAGTGAAACCGAATGCAACTTTAGTTTCGAAGTTAAACCCCTCAACACGACGAGTTTGGTATGTTGGTCTGGAGGTTGATGAATACAGCATATGTTCGACAGAGTTTATGCAAATGGTTCCACACCATAAAACGAATAGTCCCTTTTTTTACATGCTATTCAATTCGGACACTTTTCAAAATGAAGTTCAATCTACTGTTACTGGTTCAACTGGTAGCAGACAAAGGGCTCAACCAAAAATGGTTGGCAGTATTAACGTATTATTTCCCTGTGAGCCTGTCCTTGATATGATTAACAAAACAGGGCAGCGGTGGTTAGATAGGCAAAAATTTAATCTCGAAGAAACAGAAACCCTAACCAAACTCCGGGATACCTTATTACCACAGTTAATAAGTGGTAAAGTGAGAGTGCCGGAAGAGGTGGTGAAGGGTTTGGGGGGATAAGGAATGAAAAAGCACATTGTGCCTAAATCAACGGAAGAAGAGATAATTCGTAATTCAAAACCAAACCGGCTGTATTGGCATGAATTTGAAAAGGGACGATTTTTTCAAGTAGTACATCAAGATGAGGATGGATTTGACGTGCAACTAGCACCTAAGACGATGTTGAGGGTGGTTTACTTAAAAAGTAATGATGATATAGAAGGCTTTGAAATTACGAAGGTAACCAATCAGGCGACTCAAAAAGTTAAGCTCAGTAAGTTCAATTTTGCTCAATTAAAAGCGTTCTTGTCCTTAATATCTGAAATTGATTTAAAAGGTATCTCAGAAAAGCGATTGAAAATTTTTGATAATGATGAGCTTGATGAGTTAACAATTAAAAGGGTAAAAACACTTCTTTCAAAAGATGGAGGTGCTGAAATCATTGAAAGCCTAATCAATGAAGGTTT
>JAGYJQ010000013.1 GCA_018401935.1 Balneolaceae bacterium | reverse complement strand
GTACCATTGGGAATTGCACCAGATAGTTTGAATTTAGAAGACGTGAAAAACAGGGTGATGCAACTGGCCTATGTGAAATCTGTACACCCTTATATAGAACCCGGTGGAACCCTACATCTTTCAATAGAGGAACGTGTTCCTATTGGCTTACTGGTTGGTGGCCCTGTGGAGCGATACACAGATGCCGAAGGAGTTCAGCTACCGGTACTGACGGGTAAAACGGTCGATGTTCCCTTAGTATATGGCTTTGGTTCAACCAGGCAAAGTGATACTCTAAAAACAGCGGCTTTTAAGCAGATAGCTGGTTTTTTACACCTAGCCAAAGAAAACAAATTTGCATGGGCTACCCTAAGTGAAGTGGCTTTTGACCCCCAAGAAGGAGTAGTAGTATTAAGCCATGAAAATGGCGTCAAACTTCTCTTTGGAACCGACTCATTTACACATAAAATCGCGAATTGGGAACTGTTCTATACCCAGGTTATTCGGGAAACCGGCATCGCCCGTATCGCGCAAATTGACCTACGCTTTAACGATCAAATCATAACGAGGGAATCATGACAGAAACAGAACGCATAATGGTAGGGCTTGACATAGGAACTACAAAAATTTGTGCCATTGTAGCTTCTATTGATGAGCAGGAACGTATCAATATTTTGGGTGTTGGTAAGGCTCCCAGCGATGGACTCAATCGTGGAGTCGTAGTCAATATTGATAAAACGGTGAACGCGATTAAAGAAGCCATAGCCCAGGCCGAGTTAGCGTCTGGTATACAGGTGAATTCGGTGAACGTAGGCATTGCGGGGGATCATATTCGAAGCATGCGAAGCAAAGGGGTTATCACCATCAACAACCGAGATAACGAGATAACGGCTCAGGATGTGGAACGACTCCTAGAGGATTGTCAACGCATCATGCTCCCCACCGACCAACAAATTCTACACGTTATCCCTCAGGAATTTGTGGTGGATGGACAAGACGGTATTAGTGATCCTGTGGGAATGAGTGGAATGCGTATGGAAGCAGAGGTCCATATCATTACAGGACTGGTCTCAGCAGCCAAAAATATTTACCGCTGTGTAGAACGTGCTGGCTATCAAGTAGCAGATATTATACTCGAACCTTTAGCCTCTTCGTATTCGGCCTTAGATGCCGAAGAAAAAGAAGCCGGTGTGGTGTTGGTGGATATTGGTGGCGGCACCACCGATGTGGCGATCTTCCAGGAAAGTACCATACGACATACCGCCGTTATAGCTGTTGCCGGTCAAAAAGTCACCGATGACATCCGAATTGGATTGAGTGTGCTGGACGATCAAGCAGAAAGCTTAAAGCGTAAACATGGAGAAAGCTATGCCGACCTTATTCAAGAAGACGAAGTAATCACTGTTCCTGGTATAGCGGGCCGTCCTCCTAAAGAAATTACTAAGAGCATCCTGGGTAAAATAATTCAGGCACGAATGGAAGAAATTCTTGAAATCGTAGGTATTGAAATCAAACGCAGTGGCTACTCCGATGCACTTAGTGCAGGGGTAGTACTTACCGGTGGTGGATCTCTGGTCAAAAACATCTGTCCTCTAGCAAATGAAAGCTTGGGAATGGACGCTAAAATTGGCCTACCCTTAGGAATTACCGGTGGTTTAGTTGAGGAGGTAAACTCCCCAATCTATGCCACCGCTGTTGGTTTGGTTATTCATGCATTAAAAACAGGTATGAATAATCAAAAAACCATGATTCCTGCTTCCTCTAAAACGACCAGTGTGGAGCAGGTAATGAACAAAATAGCCGATCGAATGAAAGGCTGGTTCAAAGAACTTTAATCGCATGAACATCATGCATTCATCTACAGAATATCCAGTAAACAAAACAATAATAAGGAGTAGACATGTCAAATTCTAGATTCTACTTTGACGAAAAAAGTCAGGAAAATGCCAAAATCAAGGTAATTGGTGTTGGCGGTGGTGGTGGAAATGCCATCAATAACATGATAAACATGGGTTTAGACAGTGTTGAATACATTGCACTAAATACCGATGCCCAGGCACTTAAAAACAGCTTAGCTGATATTAAAGTACAAGTGGGTACCGCCCTAACCAGCGGTTTGGGAGCCGGTGCGCGCCCAGAAGTGGGTAGAGAAGCGGTGGAAGAAAATCGACACGATATCGAAGAAACCATTGAAAGTGCCGATATGATATTCGTGACCGCAGGTATGGGTGGTGGAACCGGAACCGGAGGTGCTCCCGTAGTCGCTGGAATGGCGAAGCGCAAAGGCATCTTGACGGTAGGTATCGTAACTACCCCTTTTGAATGCGAAGGTCGAATACGAAAAAAATATGCCTTGGAAGGTATTTCGGAATTAAAGAAACAATGCGATACCGTCATTGTGATTCCAAATGAACGCCTTTTAGACATTGGTGATGAGTCGACTTCTTTGGTAGAGGCATTTGCCATGGCCAACGAAGTATTATACAACGCCACCCGAGGTATAAGTGACTTAATTCTAATGCCTGGTCTTATCAACTTGGATTTCGCGGATGTGCGTACAACGATGACCGATGGAGGGGCTGCAATTATGGGCTCTGCCACCGCTGAAGGTTCTGATCGAGCTGAAATTGCGGCCCGAGATGCTATTAATTCCCCTCTTTTAGATGGGGTAAGCATACGAGGTGCTCGTAATGTACTCGTCAATATCTCTGCTGGGTCTAAATTAGGGATGCGTGAGACCACTACCGCTACAAGCATTATCCAGCAGGAAGCCGGTGACGATGCAGAAATTATTTTAGGTACGGTGCTAGATGAGTCTTTTGGAGATCAAATGCGCGTTACGGTGATCGCCACTGGTTTTGAATTAGCTCAAGATCGCGACAACGTTCGCGTCGCTCCAAATAAAGCTCCAAACCGGGTAGCGCAAGCTTTTCAACAAGCTAACCAAGCTCATCATGAGCAAGCAGCCCCCGCCCCTGAGCAAACAACCGCCGTTAAAACGGGTGCCGATTCAGAAGAGGCCTCCAAATTTGCGCGGCCGAATAAAGATTACTACAAAGGGGAAGGTAATCTGAAACGATTAGATACCCCTTCCTATTTGCGCAGAGATATTCATGCTCGAAAGGAAGATGCTCAAAATTATGCAGCGGAACCTACCACACCCAATCAAGCTGCTAGTGTGGCAAATTTTCAGCAAAGAGCAGAAAATACTCGACGGGACGATTCTGAACAACCCGCTTTCTTACGAAGAATAATGGACTAATTAGTCCGTTTTTTGCCGGTATCCCCACAGTACCCTTGGAAGAGGTGTCTGTACCCGGCAGTGTTTACTGGATTATAGCCATGTATGTTGCAAGGATGTACATGCCAACAGACGGCAGGCTATAGATTGCTAACAATAAAAGAAGCCTCTTGAACAGGGGCTTCTTTTTTTTATAAGGGGAAAAAAATCTTAAGAAGGCAAGGGATATTATGTAGGCAAGAAATCTTAAAAAGGAAAAAGATGTGATGAAGCCAACAAATCCTCTAAGGGCAACAGATGTGATGAAGCCAACAAATTCTATAAAGTAAGCAGGAGTCGTGTCCCCATAACCAAGGCCAAGAGTCCAAATCCCAGTTGCAGATAGTGTCTAGGTACCTTATGATTTAACCAAGTTCCTGCATATGCCCCTACTAGTGCGGTCCAAGCCATTGAGTTCACCGCTCCTAGGTCTACATATCCAAGCGTCCACTGCGTTAGACTTTGTCCTGATCCATGTAATTCTGGCTGCTCGGCCATCAACTGAAGAACGCCCACAGTAATCATCGTTAACATGCCTAAATGGGATATACTCACTGCCTTGCGAAAGTGTTGTTTGAAAAAAAGATTCATGATAGGCACCATGGTACCTCCACCACCAACTCCCGCCAACGAGGCTATTCCACCTCCTATTATACCGGTAATGGAGGCTTGTTTTGGGCTAAACAATGGTGAGCTTCCCTCGGTGGTTGTTTCGGCATGGGTTTCGCTTTTACGGCCTCGCATGAACATAAGTACCGCACTATAGAATAGCAGACTACTAAACACGATGATAAACTCCGTACGACTATAATAAGGAGAAAGCAGCACCCATTTACCCAAACTAATACCTAAGGCCCCAAAAAAACCCAATAACAGTCCTTCCTTTATAAACAAATGCTGCTGATTGTATTGACGCACCACGCTAGCCAATGAAGTTATCCATGTACACATGAGCCCAGAGGCAACAGCCCAAGGTACCGAGTTGGGAATACCAGCTTGCTCGAATAAGAAAAAAAGTACAGGGGTGAAAATTATTCCCCCACCCACTCCAAACAAGCCTGCTATGAGTCCTGCTAGTAGCCCTAATATGAGAAGGAAGATGGTCATATCTACTTTATTCTACTGGTTAATTTCTTGGGCATTGGGCAGGGTGCTTTCCCCTCTGGAAAATCGTACGGCATGTCCGGTGATGAACACTCGTTCTCCTTTTATTTCCAGAGATAATTGCCCACCACGTTTGGATATTTGTTTGGCTTTAAGGGTGGTTTTACCTAGTTTTTCAGCCCAAAAGGGAGCTAATTTGGTATGGGCCGAACCCGTAACCGAATCCTCATTCACTCCCACCCTAGGACCAAAAAAGCGCGAAAT
The DNA here is from genome assembly GCA_018401935.1 of Balneolaceae bacterium. Taxonomy (GTDB): domain Bacteria; phylum Bacteroidota; class Rhodothermia; order Balneolales; family Balneolaceae; genus UBA1275. The sequence continues at coordinate 69,225 of JAGYJQ010000013.1, read as the reverse complement.
AAAGTCAGTATCACTTGATGCGGATAAAGCCGTGACAATAACCCCTCGCGTGGGTATTTGTGCTAAGGCCTGCATATTGGGTTCGAGTTCAGCAACTTGAGTCTGGCTAGAGAGTTCAACCAAAATATCATCTGCCTGCCAGATAGAAACAGGTGTGTGCCCCAAACCCAAAGCCGCAGTTAATACCTGTTGATCTCCCGTAAATTTTTCGAGTGGTATTAATGGGAAATCCATCATTAATCCATCGGCAGTTTGTTGTACGGTTAGGGTTCCTGATCGGGTATAAAAGTGCAATAACTCCCGTTGTACACCTAATTCGTTGTATAGTACGTGGGCGGCGGCTAGAGTTGCATGGCCACATAAATCCACCTCTGTTTCTGGGGTGAACCAACGCAGCTCGTAAGCAGATCCTGATGGAACAAAAAAGGCGGTTTCTGCCAATTGATGTTCCATAGCTATGGCTTGTAGCTGAGCATCCGGTAACCAATGTTGTAAGGGATAAACCGCGGCAGGATTCCCGGAAAACGGTACCGAGCTAAATGCATCTATTTGAAAGAATGAGAGAATCATAGGGTGTTTTCTAATGAGATAAAGAAAGTAGAGCTATGATCACCGCTTAGCAAATGAAAACCGTATATTTATGGTTGCTATGTTTTTAGAATGCTATGTATGGTGGTAATTACCTTTTTTTCGCGATGACAACCTTATCTCAAACTCTAAATAAACTTGGCCTACAAGCCATAAAAAATCAGACGTTACGCTATTGTCGTAGTGAAATGGGTAAGGAAGCTATATCCGATCTATTGCCTAGTAATACCGAGCTTCGCATTCAAAAAGATATGTCACGCACCCAGGAAATGATGCTACTGCTACAAAGTGGGGAGGCCTATCCGAGTGAACATCAACCCGAAGTGCGCAGTCATTTGAAACGGGTTCGGATTGAGGGTACCGTGTTGAATTTAGCTAGTTTTCAAGATTTATTGAGCATTGCGGCACTGAGCAGGCGAATGAAAAATTTTTTTAAGCAGCGTGAGGAAAACTGTCCGGAATTGACTGATATTGCTCATATGCTGATCCCAATGAAGGATTTAGAGGATCATATTCAGTCTAAAATTTCGGATCGAGGCGATCTGAAAAATGATGCTAGTCCAGAGCTGCAACAAGTGAGAAAGAGCTTGAGTAGTAAGCGTAATCAACTCAGAAGTGCCATTCAGAAAGCGCTCAAAAGGGCACAAAAAGAGGGCATGAGTGGGGATGAAGGGGCTACTATTAGAAATGGACGTATGGTCATTCCGATCCAAGCAGAGTATAAACGAAAGATTGCAGGCTTCGTGCATGATGTTTCAGCAACGGGGCAAACTGTGTACTTAGAACCTGCCGAAGCACTGCATCTGAATAATGATATTCGGGAGTTGGAGATTGCTGAGCAGAAGGAAATCGAGCGGATTTTGAAAGCGCTCACCGATCATGTACGCATGTATGTGGATTGGTTCTCCGATAATATTAACTATCTATCCCATCTGGATCAGGTGTACGCCAAAGCCCAATGCACTCTTGAGTTATCTGGCTCCATCCCACTCTTGTCTCCCAACGGGGTGCTGGACCTTAAAAAAGCCCATAATCCCCTATTAAAGATTAAAAATATTGGCCAAAAAGAAGCTGAGCCTATCGTCCCTCTACAACTTAGAATGGAGCCAAGTGAGCGATGTCTTATGATTACTGGCCCGAATGCAGGGGGCAAATCGGTGGCTATGAAAACCATCGGCTTATGTACAGTGATGGTGCAATGCGGATGGGGTATACCAGCAGATCCAAATTCAGAGGTGCCCTTAGTAACGGGCTGGTTCGTCGATATGGGCGATGAACAGTCCATTGAGAATGACCTGAGTACCTTTTCTTCCCGCCTTCAATGGATGCGTTTTGCCACTGAAAAGGCGAAAAAAGGTGCCATTATACTCATTGATGAAGCCGCTGCCGGCACGGATCCTGAAGAAGGAGGGGCCTTATTTCAGTCCTTTATTGAATCCATGCTGGATAGAGAAGCTTTTTTGGTGGTAACCACCCATCATGGATCGCTGAAAGTATTTGCCCATGAGCATGAAAAAGCAGTCAACGGATCTATGGAATTTGACCAGGCACATTTAGCTCCCACCTATCAGTTTAAGAAAGGTGTGCCCGGAAGTTCTTATGCCTTTGATATTGCCCAGAGAATGCGGCTTCCTTCCTCATTACTCAATCGAGCCCGAGATGTGCTGGGTATTCAAAAGAATACACTGGAATCTCTCATTAGTGAGATGGAAAGCAAGACCCAGGAAGTAGCCAAACTTGAAGACCATTTGAAAGAACTGCAGGAAAAAACTCGAAAGGAGAAACGCACCTACGAACATAAGTTAGAGTCACTTTATAAAGAAAAAACAGCCATTCGGGAAAAGGCCTTAAAAGAGGCCAAGCGGATTATGGATGGAGCGAATAAAAAGGTTGAAAAGGCGGTTCAACAGATTGTTGAGGAGAAAAAAAGCTCGAAGAAACATATCCAAGCTATTCGTAGTGAATTGGAATCACATAAGGATGAAGTATCCTCTGAATTGCTTAAAATTGAAGAGCAGAAATCCGAGGAAGTGGCTATGCAAGCCTCAAAAAAGCCCCCGAAAGTGGGTGATTTTGTTCGGTTTTTAGACGGAAGCACCCATGGTGAACTCATAGAGCTAAAGGGAAAACAAGCCGTTGTTCAGACAAACGGGTTGCGATTGAAAACCACCTATAAAAATTTAGTGCGTGTTCAAGCTCCTAAAGCTAAAAAAGGAATCTTGTCAACTGTTACAAAGACCGTACACAACATTGACTCTCTGCGTACGCCCCTGCCCATTCGATTAGATCTACGCGGAAAACGTGCTGACCAAGCCCTGAATGAACTACAGGAATACATAGATAAGGCTCTTTATCGTGGATTGAGCATGATTGAACTGGTACACGGAAAAGGCGATGGTATCCTAAAAGAGGTGGTTCACGGGTATTTAAATGAACGCAACGATGTAGTTCGTTTTGAACTAGCCAATGAAGATGTAGGTGGGGCGGGTTGCACGATTGTGCAATTGAAGTAGTAATTTTTGTATCTTTGTAGCCTCACTATGCATCTTGTTTGGCTTATCATTCTATAGGCCTATATGCATACATTTTTTCCACCTTCAACCTACTATTCATGCGTTTATTTACCCTATCTCTGTTTATCCTCAGCTTTGGCCTTATTTCATGTACATCACCAGATTCAACCGAAGCTCCCTATGATCGGGCTCAGGATAGTCTTCGATATGATAATGAAGAGCATATCCGGAATATCCGTCAGTTGACTTTTGGAGCTGATAATGCCGAGGCTTACTTCGGTTTTGGCGATGAAAAAATTGTTTTTCAATCCAATAATCCAGATTGGGGGGTGGGATGTGATCAGATTTTCTACATGGACACCTCTGATAAAAAGGAAAACTTCATGCCTAAGATGATTTCTACAGGAACAGGTAGAACAACCTGCGCTTTTTTCCTCCCTGGGGATACTACGTTTGTGTATGGCTCGACTCATTTAGCCGATGTTAATTGTCCAGAAGTTCCAGAGCGAGGGCCAAATGACGCCTATGTATGGCCCATTTATGACAGCTATGATATTTTTAAAGCGAATCTTGAAGGTGAAATTATTGATACCTTAACCAATGAACCGGGTTATGACGCGGAAGCAACCCTTTCCCCAGATGGGGAATCGATTGTGTTCACCTCTATGAGAACCGGTGATTTGGAGTTATTTATTATGGACACCGATGGCGGCAATGTTCGACAAATAACCTCGGAACTCGGGTATGATGGGGGAGCTTTTTTCTCTCCCGATGGAAGCCAACTGGTTTTCCGCTCTTCTCGTCCTAAAACCGAGGAAGAAATAGAAAAATATACTTCTTTACTTGAACAAGGATTGGTTGAGCCCACGAATATGGAACTCTATATAGTTAATGTAGATGGTACCGGTTTACGTCAAATCACCGATTTAGGTAACGCAAACTGGGCTCCTTATTTTCATCCATCCGGGGAAAAAATTGTGTTCGCATCCAATCACAAATCAACCAGAGGGTTCCCCTTTAATCTGTTTATGATCAATGTGGACGGAACAGGGCTCAAGCAACTTAGTTTTGATGATACCTTCGACTCCTTCCCTATGTTTTCTTATGACGGAACCAAGCTTATTTTTGCTTCTAACCGCTTTAACGGGGGCGATCGGTCGACCAACGTATTTATTGCTGATTGGGTTGAATAAGGAAAATATCTCGGGCAATGGCAAAGCCAATGGATAGGTTCTGTCCTGCTAGCGAAATAGTCACTGGACCATCAAAGGGGGCTTTTTCTATTATAGTGAGTTCAACGCCAGGAAGTACCCCTTGTTTTTCGAGGTAGCGCAGTAATTCAGGATTCTGATCTTTTACTCTTCCTACCATGTACAGCGTATTTAGTTCTGCATCATGGAGTGCAAGGGTAGCTTTTTCAGGCATAACGCCATCTTTACTTGGAATGGGGTCTCCATGCGGGTCATGGGTGGGATGATTCAACAATTCAGCGATTCGATCCTCAAACTGTTCTGATATATGATGTTCTAGTTTTTCGGCTTCATCATGAACCTCGTCCCAAGAATACCCCATCACTTCCTTCAAATACAGCTCCAACAAACGATGATGGCGGAGGATTTCGAGGGCTACTTTTTTTCCTGCTGGACTTAGTTCTGCCCCTTTATAGGACTCATGAACAATTAAATTCATACCAGCAAGCTTCTTTAGCATATTAGTCACCGAAGCATTCGACACCTCTAATGCTTGGGCTATAGCCGTCGTGGTTGCCTTTTCACCGTCGGCCTCTAGTACATAAATGACCTTTAGGTAATCTTCTAAAGCCTGACTTAATCGCATTACATGTTCAATTCTACATATTCATCGAAGCTAATACGCTCATAGGCATTACTTCCAACGTAGCGCAGAAGCAGCGCATAGATATCAGCTTCAATGAATCCAGGTTGCGCTCCTAGTACCCCGCCTTCTGCATCTACAAAATAGTGCGTAGGAAAAGACGAGAGTTGTAGTCCGCGAGCCAGTTGATTTTTAGTGTACTGCGTGTCATTGAATACTACAGGGTCAGGGGATTCCCCATCTAGCTGAACAGGTATAAAGTATCGATTGATAGCGTCTACAACGGACGAATCGGGCAGGCTTTCTTTTCGCATTTTAAGGCAGTAGGTACACCACTCCGCATATCCAAAAATCAGTACTTTTTTTTGCGATTCTGCGGCTAATCGCTGCGCCTCTTCGAGACCTACCCATTCAAAACCCGAATCGATGGTAGATTGGATTTGCTCATGTGCCGACACTGGTTTATCTCCAGCATTGTTGCTTTGATTGTTTAGTAATTGGGCCTGAGCCAGTGATGTGCCTAAAAGAAGGCTAAATAAGATAACCGACAGTATTGTTCGCATAAGAATCTTTGTTTTTTGATACCTATAATATAGAGTATTTCGATATGCATTGAAATAACTACACTCGTTTCGTTATCTTATTTGCTTATTGCGTGTACTTAATTCTACATCCCTCTTTATATGGAAGATTCCGAAGCGATTATTAAACCTCTGAAACCCAGTATATTACAGGCTTTATTACCCATTCTGTTTCTGATAGTCGCCTTGTTTATCAACGTTCGCATATTTGGTGACGCAGCATTAGAAGGCTCCAATCAAATCATTCTGATGCTTTCTGCCGGAGTGGCTTCCATCGTAGCTATCCGCTTAGGGTATAAATGGAAAAAAATTCGCAGTAGTATCGTTAAAAGTATTTCTTCGGCACTTTCTTCTATCATTATCCTACTTCTTATTGGCTCCTTAGCGGGTACATGGCTATTAAGTGGGGTGGTACCCGCTATGATTTACTATGGCCTACAAGTTTTAAACCCCACCATATTTTTAGTAGCAGCCACCATAGTTTGCGCCGTTGTTTCCGTTGCAACTGGATCTTCGTGGACAACCGCCGCTACTGTTGGGATTGCATTAATTGGTATTGGAACTGCATTAGGTTTAAACCCAGGTATGGTTGCAGGTGCTATTATCTCTGGGGCTTACTTTGGTGATAAAATGTCGCCCCTTTCCGATACCACCAACCTTGCCCCTGCTATGGTGGGTACTGATTTGTTTACCCACATTCGGTATATGGCGTATACTACCGTTCCTTCCATTACCATAACATTGATCATATTTTTGATCATTGGTCTAATGCAAGACCCAAGTGGGAGTACGACAAGCACACAAGAAATCCTAGATGCTATTAATGGGAGTTTTTATATCTCGCCCGTGTTATTCCTTGTACCTATTGCCGTCGTTATCATGATTGTTAGAAAAGTACCTGCAATCCCTGCCATCATGTTTGGCGCTATATTAGGTGGAGTTTTTGCCGCTATTTTCCAACCAGAAGCGGTGCTAAGTGTGTCTGAATACGATACCCTTACAGCTGAAGCCTATTATGTGGGGATTATGAAAGCGTTCTACGGGAATATACAAATCGTGACTGGCCAGGAAATAGTTGACGATCTGTTAAGCTCGGGAGGTATGTATGGCATGCTGGGCACGGTTTGGCTTATCGTTTCGGCCATGATATTTGGGGGCGTTATGGAGGGTACAGGCATGCTTCGACGCATAGCAGAGGCCATTATAAGCGTAGTTAACTCAACGGGCTCTTTGGTCGCATCCACGGTGGGTACCTGTGTGTTCTTCAACATTACCGCTTCGGATCAATATTTGGCTATCGTCGTGCCGGGACGAATGTATACCGACACCTATAAGGAGAAAGGCTTAGCTCCGGAAAACCTGAGTAGAACGCTAGAAGACTCGGGCACCGTCACTTCGGCCTTGATTCCTTGGAATACGTGTGGGGCATATCACGCCAATGTCTTAGGAGTGGCAACCTTTGCCTATCTCCCATTTGCCTTCTTCAACCTAATTAGTCCCTTTATGACTATTTTCTTTGCCTATATGGGAATAAAAATACGTGCTCTAAAGGATGCTAAAACCGAAGACAATTAGCTCAAGCGCTGCACGGCCGTTTCTAGGCGCTCAAGACACTCTGTTTTACCAAGTAATTCCATAGCAGGAAATAAATCAGGTCCAAAGCCCTGACCCGATAAAGCAATTCGAACGGGCATCATAACTTTTCCAAAACCCACTGATTCGGCTTCTACCGTTGCCTCTAAGGCTTGTTTTATAACGGGTGCCGTAAACTCTTGGTCGACTATAGGTGCCAATCGGCCCGTAAAGGATTGGACGAGTTCTGCGCTTTGTTCATTCCATTTTTTTATCGCGTTGGGATCGTATTCAGTAGGGGATTCATAGAAAAAACGACCCATAGGCACAAACTCATCAACCTTAGACACTCGTTCATGTAGCAGTGCTAATACTTTTGTCAGGTAGGTGGAATCATCGGCTTTAATACCACTGTCCGAGAATAATCGCTGAACCTGTGGTACTAAGTCTTCTAATGTTCTATGATGGACATAATGCTCATTATACCACATGAGCTTTTTGTAATTAAATACCGCGCCTCCCTTACTCACTCGGTCTAGACTGAATTTTTCGCAAAGAGAGTTCATATCATGTACTTCGCTGTCATCGCCAGGATTCCATCCTAAAAAAGCCAAGAAATTAATTAACGCTTCCGGCTCATAATGCCCAAATCGATACTCCTTAGTATTTACCGGTATACCCTCGGTTTCGGCTTTCCGCTTAGATAACTTTCCGCCGCTTGGTGACATAATAAGTGGCAAATGAGCCATCGTAGGTGCTTCCCATCCAAAAGCTTTGTATAAGAGCATATGTTTAGGTGCTGAACTCAGCCATTCTTCCCCACGAATTACATGAGTGATCTCCATGGTGTGATCATCTACGACGTTGGCTAAGTGATACGTGGGCATTCCATCGGACTTAAGCAAAACTTGGTCATCCAATCCAGCCGTATCAAAGGAAACAATGCCTCTAATTTCATCCTCAAATTTAACGGTTTCGCGTCGTGGAACTTTTAAACGAATGACATATTCATCCCCGTTTTCCAACTTTTCCTGCACCTGATCTTGAGATAAGGTTAGGCTATTTTTCATGCTTTGTCGAGTAATTGAGTCATACTTTGGGGAGGGGTTTCCCGACTTTTTTAGTCGCTCTCGCATTTCCTCAATTTCATCGGTGGTGTCAAAGGCGTAGTACGCATCACCCTGCTCAATAAGCTGCTGCGCATAGTGAAGGTAGCGTTCTTTTCGTTCGCTTTGTCGATACGGGCCAAAAGTACCTGGTTTGTGTGGTCCCTCATCGATCTGAATGCCAGCCCATTCTAGTGACTCAATAATATCCTGTTCCGCATCCTCAACATATCTCGATTGATCGGTATCCTCTATTCGAAGCACAAAGGTGCCTTGATGGTGTCGCGCAAAAAGATAATTATACAAAGCTGTACGTAATCCACCAATATGTAAAAACCCCGTTGGTGAGGGGGCAAAACGAACTCTAACACTCATAATTCCAAAAATTTTAACAGTTAGCTAAAGATACGAATAATCCACTTTGATGAAGGCATAATCCAAAAGGTATTTACCGGCCATGTAGCTTCATTTTAAAAGAGCCAAGAGAAGCCTTTTTTTATGTAAATTGTAGGCTCTATATTTTTCTTTCCGGGTTAATGTGAACCCAAATCCACCGTATAACCAAGTTTATGAGCGCGAAACTACTCATTCAATGCAGCTTTGCCCCTAATGTATATGACCTTGCCGCATTCTTTCGTACTGATCAGGTGCTCATACTAGGTGGCCAACCTTGGTCGAGAAAGGGCCGGAGTCATCGTGCGGCTATTCGAAACAAAGATCAACGGCAGTGGATTGGCCTGCCCATTCGTACCGAGGATAAAAAAAAATTGATTTCTCAGGTTCGTATCGATTCTAAGCAAGATTGGACAGGACCATTTTTAAATGCGGTCCAACACAGTTATGCAAAAGCTCGCTATCATGACTACTATTGGAAGGAATTCGAAGCGTTGATTATGGAGGCTTCGAAGCATGAACGATTGTGGGATTTTAATAAGTATGTATTGCGAGGATTGCTTGAATTCACATCACTCCATTATGTATCGGAAAAGCTTAGATTCATTCCCGAACCTTACGACTATAGGGAAGATGATGAGATTGTTTATGGAAATGACCTTCCTAAGGTGTTGGAAACCGGAGATCCTACACTATCTAGTGTACATTCAAAATGTACCTATATACAAGAATGCCAATCACACACCTACATGAGCCCTATTCCCGAGGCTGAGACAAGTTATGTCCCAGGGTTCGACTATCCACAACACCACGGTGCATTCATGGAGCACTGCAGCTTGATAGATCTACTCTTTGAACAGGGACCTGAAAGTTATCGATACCTCAAAAACTAAACGTATTAACGGTTAGCCCATTCAGGTAAGACCCCAATTTCTACCCCAAATACGAAGCCAAAAAATGTGAGTGCACCGAGGGATAGTAACGCGATAAAAAGCAGATTGAGTGTCAGGCCCGCCCTACTCATTTCAGGGATGGTAATTCGTCCACTTCCATAAACGATTGCGTTGGGTGGTGTTGCCACGGGAAGCATAAAAGCGCAACTAGCCGCAAGTACGGTTGGTATTGCAAACAGCAAGGGATTCTCCCCTAATCCTATTGCTATGGATGCCAAAATGGGCAAAAAGGTAGCGGTGGATGCGGTATTACTAGTCATTTCAGTTAAAAATACCATCAGGGCAATCACAATAACCACCAATAAAATAATAGGCCAATTTTGTAAACCACCAATTCCACTACCGATCCAAGCAGCTAGACCTGTTGAGCTAATGGCTGAGGCCATGCTAAGCCCTCCACCAAACAATAACAAGATACCCCATGGTAGGCGCTGCGCATCTTTCCATTCCAAAATACCCTGGTAATTCCCTCCTTGTTCATCATCATTAGCAGATAAATCAACAGGCGAGCCTGAATCAATATCGTCTGAGCTTTGATCCACATCTTTGCGTTGTTTACCTGCTGGTACTAAAAACAGCGCAACCCCTATGGCAATAGCGATTCCCGCATCCGATAAACCAGGCAAATAGGGCGCTAAAGCTGGCCTGAACATCCATAGTAGGGCCGCTGAAACGAAGAGAATACCTACTTTTTTCTCTTGATTGGTCATTTTACCCAGCTGGTCTAATTCTCTTGCAATTAGCCCTTTACCCCCAGGTATTTCAGTAATTCTAATAGGATAAATCCATCGGGTAAGCACAAAGTAAAGCAAAGGAATAGACACCAACAAGAGAGGAACGCCGACTTTCATCCATTCCAAAAAACCGATTTCTATTCCATAGTTTTCCAACATAAAAGCTGCCAGTAGAGCATTGGGCGGAGTTCCAATAAGTGTGCCCATACCCCCAATATTACAGGCGTATGCAATACTTAGTATGAGAGCAAGTTCGAAATTTGTTTTTTCTTTGGTTGAATTCGAGTCTGATGACTCGTTATTCTCCGTACCGCGATCGATCAATGCAAGTATAGAAAGGGCTATCGGCAACATCATTATGGCCGTAGCGGTGTTACTGACCCACATACTTAAAAAAGCAGCTGCAACTATAAATCCTAAAATAATAGATTTAGGTGCCACCCCTACTCTAGATACAATGACCAGCGCCACTCTACGGTGTAAATCCCATTTCTCCATAGCAATGGCTAGTATAAAACCACCTAAAAATAGAAAAATTAAGGGATTGGCATATGGCGCTGTGGTTGCAGCAATAGCTTGCACTCCAAGTAAAGGGAATAAGACAATAGGCACCAGAGCAGTAACTGAAATAGGTACCGCTTCGGTAATCCACCAAATACCCATAAAAACCGTAACTGCAGCGGCATACCACCCTTCCTGGCTAAGCCCTTCAGGTGGTGATAGAAGAAGCATGATAATGAGTACCAATGAACCTAAAATCATGCCAAAACGTCCTAAATTGATGTTATTAATCATCTAGCCAATATTCTAAATAAGGGATATTATATATACTAGTCCAACCAAAAACGCGTAATCCATTACTCATTTGCCAGATAGCTGGACGAAATCCACCTTCCCGTTTAGGCAAATGACTGGCCTCTTCTAAGGCTTCTGAAATAGCTGCTTGATGTTCAAACTCCCATAGATTTTTTTCTAATGGGTCGGTTTTTAAGGCTTGAGCTCGCTGGACTGCTTCCTCTAAAAGACTCTGTTCACCAGAATACTCATAACCCAATACCAGGCTACTAATTGAAGATAAATAGGATTCCATATCATGATTATATGGGGGAACATCTCGCACCCGAATAGCGTGATCGATGATCGATTGTCGGTACCGAGGTTCATCGGTCATTTGAATTACTTTTCGCATTCCGTTACTCACATACACTTGAGAATAACCGTAACGATTGATGACGATAGAATGACCTTGATCAGCGTCATATTGAAGCTGTATCATTCGTTCAACACGATCCATTAATTCAGCTTTATAGACCGGATCCTTTGTGGCATCTACCACTTCTGCCAAGTTCCATACCGACAGATAAAGTCGACGGCCTTTGAGTCCATGCTCACCGAATACCCGTTTTACATAATAATTAGCTGTTTCTTTAGCGACTTCTAAGCCTCGGTGATTCCCATCCAAGTAATAGGATGAAATCCATCCCGCTACCCACACATGAGCGCTCAACAACGAGGTGTAATGTTGGTCGGCATGACGTCGCCCCATTCCAACATAAGGTGATCCTTTTGGTTTAGCCGCCGATTGGAAAGCATGAATGGATTCGTTGGTATCTCCAACATACTCTGGATCTTTAGGCCAGTGTACATTGTCTACATCCATAGTATGTTTAGAACTGGCTTTAGCCACTCTGTAATAATCTGGGTTTCCAGTGCGGATAAATTGGAGCCACCACATGTAATCATTGGCTGGCTCGTTATTGGTCCACATTTGCCATTCGTTGCGATAGTAATTGGTCAGGAAGTCTCCATAATTTAGCATTCCATACCATGGCTCCCACTGCTGGTTGTACCGCATCCACTCAAATTTATAGTCCAAATGACGCTCATAATCGGCAAAGGCATCCGAGGCCGCTACCATCTTACCAAAAGCCTCTGATTCGGCATACCACTCCGGGCTAGCGTGAGCCACTGGGGGCTTCATGAGGGTTTTCACCTGATTGGCTGCATCTTCTAGGGGTTGAGCTGAGCCTGTGCTTGTCTTTTCCGTCCCATGGAAGTAAAAAATCATATCGGTAGTTTTTGCTAAGCCTTGTGCAAAATTAGCTATCATCCCGCTATCGGTATTGTTGTCTTTTTTTGCAAAACTCATCGGCTCTACATTGGGAGTCCATGCATAAGCATGTAAGGTTTTTGCGGCATCATCCACATACAATTCTTTTGGATATTCCTCGAAAAAGTGTTCAAACGCTACGGTGATACCTCTTTGGTCATCGGCTACGGTTACCCAGCCTGGTGCCCGCTCTGCCGTTGACGTTGATTCTCCTTTTATCCCCCAGCTTGCCTCAAATACTCCTTCCATTCGAGCATCCGACCCAGAATTTGCCAATGGTGGTATTTGCGAAGGATTAGGTCCCGACTGCAATAGTGAAAAAGCCTTCTCCCCTTCTAAGGAGACGGTATAGGATTCGGTAGACTCCGGTCCATACCAAGCCTCTTTGTAGGCCTCCGTATATACCGTTGCATTTTCCTTGAGTTGATAATCTAATCGTAGTCCTAAGGCCGCTATTTGATCGTTGGGTTGAGTGAAACCAGGATCTTGACTTAGGGGTTCTTCATCTATGACATCGTCCATTTGCGTTGCGATGGCCTCGTATTCTCCCGACTGTTTCTCGTGTTTATCGGGCACACCTGTATAAACAAAAGTATGCTGAACACGAACATAACTCTTTCCTGCGTAGGCATGAATACGCATTACGAAGGGAGCTGAATTATTATCCTCTCGTGCATATTGATACTCCCCTTCCACTCTAATAATCGCATGTAACGGTCCGGTACCTAGTTCCTTAACGGTACGAGTCACAACTGCTTTAGAGGGGTCCAGGCCTGCATCATCCAGTATATCCAAGAAATTGGCGCGTTGGGCTGCACCTGTGGCGATTATGTCATCCTCATCAAATCCGTCCCCTTCTAAGTCTAATTCTACTTTATCCATGAACCCGCTGCTTGGGGGGGCATTGAAATAACCGCCTCCCATTCCTTTTTCGATGGTGAAACGCAGTGGTCCCGTATTCACTTCCACTTCACCGGTTGGACGTTGGTTGTTGTTGACCTTGATTACCTGATCATACAAACGTCCATTTAGAACATCCTCACCATATTCAACGCTATACGAATCATCCTCTCCCGAAAAGAAAAATACCCAAATCCATTTGATTGAAGCATCTGCCGGATCCCAAGTGCTTACCTTGGTAATTTGAGAGGGAATTTCTTGCCCACGAGCGTTTAGCACTCTCACGTGATCTGGTGAATATAGGGTGCCTTCTGGAATGGGTATACCCAGTAGTTGAGGGGTATCTGCTACATTATCTTTAACTTCTACTGGAATGGTGTACGTTGTGCTTTGAGCTTGTGCATCCGCCTGTGTATAGAGAGTTAAAACTCCGAGCAACAACAGGATTATAGCGTTTAAAGTGAATCTTCTTTGATTTTTCATGGTAGCAGTTTTTCTTTTGTAAGGTGATAAAGGTAGGTGGAGTATGGTTTAATTTGAGAGCTAATGAGAAGTTGAATCGAGTGCTAAGGCAGCAGCGCCCAGTACTGCGACATGTTCTAAGGTTGAGGGTAATATGCGGAGTTTAGTGAGGGAATTAGGATAGGCGAAACTTTCTAAGCCCTTCCAAACGTTTTCTTCTATAAAAGACCACACCTTTGCTGTGGCCCCACCAAGGAGTATGATTTCTGGGTCATAAGCATATAATACGGCCTTAATGCCTTCGGCAATGTGATGAGCATAATCGGTGTATTTGGCTATGGATTCAGAATCTCCATTTTGGGCTTTTTTATACACTGAATCGCCTGTTTCGCCAAAAAAGCGTTCGAAAAATTGCCCGGAGCAATAGTGCTCAAGTATAGATCCTTTATAAGGAAGCATGCCCACTTCTCCGGCTCCGCAGTTAGTACCAGAAACCAAGGTTCCATTGAGTACTACTCCCGCACCAAAACCGGTGCCTATAATTAAGCCAATCACATTGCTTTTGCCTTTGGCTTGGCCATAATAGCGCTCCCCTAACACAAAACAATTCGCATCATTATTCACCCAAGTAGGCACTGAAAATCGTGCTTCCATGATATCTTTGAGATGTACTTCTTTCCAAGAGGGTATATTTTGAACATCATAGACAATACCTCTTTCCACATCTACCACACTTGGAACCCCAATGCCAATAGAACGAATTGCTGGATGCCAGCATAACTCAATGAGTGAAACCATCTGCTGGATTAAGGTATTAGGGTCATCGGATTGATCGATAGGGGCTTCGTGTAAGGCTTCTATTGCTCCTTCATGAACCCGACCAACTCGTATATTTGTAGCCCCTAAATCAATACCTAGTAGCATGGTTAATTATCTTTTGAACCGAATTCTATGGTTTTGTTAGTAATGATGGGATTGGCCCAGAACCCTATGCTTAAGATGTATCCATAGGTTAGAAATAGAAATATCATCCCGACTCGAAGGCCAAATACATCACCCAGAGAGCCCACAATTAAAGGAACAATGGCTCCACCAGCAATGCCTGTTACGAGTATACCAGAAAAGGAACCGTGATGCTCTTCCATGGAGTTAAGGGCTAAAGAGAAAATAATAGGCCACATGACCGCGATAAAGAAACCAATGGCTGGGAAGGCTACTCTGGCTACGTTTGCTGAGCCAAATAATGCCGCAGCCAAACAGAGTAGTACGATGGAGGTGGATAGGATAAGTACTTTGCGGGAATCCATAATTTTTAACAGAAACAGACCTAACACGGTACCAGCCGTCATTAAACCCCAGAACGTTGACACCGAGGATGCTCCCACCGTTTGGGGATCTAATCCATGATAGGTGGATAAAAACTCCGACATCCAGTTAGCCACTCCCTGTTCGGTTCCTACATAACAAAAGATTCCAAAGAAGAATAAAAGCACTTTTTTGTTTTTTAGTAAATCGATGTGGGTTTGTAACGCACCCACTTTTTCGTCGTCTGTTTTAATTACCTCAGGAAACTTAGAAATCGCAATAACCACCATCATAGCTAATGAAACGAGCGCAAATAGCCAGTACAGGGATACCCAGGGAAGATTATCTGGAACCACACTACTCAAGGCTTGTAAAAACCATCCGTTATCAGCTTGTCCCATATTTAAAACCAAGTAGGAATACACTAATGGACTTAAAAAAGAAGCCGCCCCAAAAAATAACTGTCCAATCAATGAATTGAATGCAAAATGCTCTTCGCCACCGGATACCCGGAGTAAAGGGTTAATGGCTACTTGTAGCATGGCCATACCAGTTCCTATTAAAAATAGGGACAAGACGGCTACCCGGTAGCTAGGGATTAAAGAAAATAGTAATGCTCCAAAAAAGGCCACACCAAAGGCTAAAATCATGACTTTTTTCTCGGCATACCGCTCTATGAGTATTCCAGCTGGGATCGACATAACCCCATAGGCAATAAAAAAGGCAAAAGGTAGTAAGGCTACTAAGGTAAGACTGAGTTCAAAATCCTCAATAATCTGAGGAACAAGTGGGCCTATAATATTGGTCAGGAAAGAAATAACAAAAAAGGTGAGCAGAATAAGCCCGACCATGAAATAATTACGCTGCATAATATTGGTTAGTTTAAGAGAGTAAAAATAGGGCCCTTTGTTTAGGATCGGGCCCTTAGAATCCTATTAATGACTTAGTTGTCGTTGAGCATCGGGAAAATAGCTCTGATTTCTTCTTCAGAAGGCTGATGTCCGTACTCACAAATCTCAAACGATTCAACAAAGCGGAAAGACGCCGCTTTTTCAGTGCCGTACCACTTTTCTAGACTTGCCCGTTGCTCGTCAGAAACTCGGCTACGGTTGGTGTAGGAGTTCAGTAAATACTGAAAGCGTTCTTCTGGGTTTTCTGGTACTTGATCCAATCGTCCTCCCACCCATGGTAACCACTCATACATTTGGGAATCATGAGCGTCGAGTCCACGTACTTTTTGCTCAAATACCTCATCAATTCCCACTACAATATCGTGCGAAAAAGGATTTGGCTTTTGAAAACCATCACTCATGTATAAAAACACCGGGTTTTTAGTCAATGGTGGGGTATCAGGAGTCACATTTGGTACTACTACCATGTAGGCAGCGTCTTGTACCAATACACCCGCATAACGGTGATCTGGATGATAGTCATTAGGGCGTAAGCCTAACACCACATCGGCATCCCACTTTCGGATTTCGCGAATGACTTGTTGACGAATGTGTAACTCTGGTAAAAGTTCTCCATCGTGATTATCTAAGACGGTGTACTCGGCTATGCCCAATTGTCGAGCAGCTTCTTGAGCCTCGGCTCTTCTTCTTTTAGCCAGCATTCCACCCCCTTCTTCGTGGTGTCCTGCATCCCCATTGGTGATGGAAACAAATTTAACGTTATGTCCCATTTTGGCCATGAGTGCAGCTGTTCCACCCATTTTGGAATCAGCATCATCTGGATGTGCAAAAACAGCGATAATATTCAATGGACCTTCTTGTATTTGTGCGTAAGCGCCTGTGGACAAGAGACCAACAAGCATAAGAACTAGTAAGGATTTCATAAGACGTACATCTATGTTTGGTTTAAGTTGCGTTTCTCTGAGAATATAGTAGGTGTTAGAAAATTCCTAGAGTAAAAAAAACCGGGATACCGTGTTGGGCACCCCGGTTAAGGTCATCTAGAATGATTTTTTAATCATGTTCTGGATTTTGCGTCATTTGATCTGGCGCAACATCAATTTGGCTTAAAGGAATCGGAAACAGTAACGTAACGTCCGCCTCGCCTATTCCTAAGTGTGAAGCCATTACACTTTTTGCTTGTCCATGACGAAGAAGATCTGGCCAGCGCTTATTCTCAAAGGCTAACTCAACTCTTCGCTCATGTAGTAATTTATCGTCATAAGAACCTGGAGTGGTTCCATCAATAGCGGCTAGACCGGCACGGTTACGCACCTGGTTAATGTATCCATAGCCTTCGGCACCTTCTCCTACGGCCTCAGCAAGATTCAACAGAACCTCTGCATATCGAATTTCTACCCAGTTAACATCCGAATCGAATGGAGCACTAGGCGTGTCTTCGTACTTCTCCACCGTAGCACTATCCGAAAGGGTAGCCGCTTGGCGTAAATCACCCGCTTCATAGGAGTCGATGAAATCCTGGGTTACGGTTTGAGGAGCAGAACCCCCACCTACACCACCAGCAAGACCTGAGGCAGTAAACATGTCGGTATAAGAGCTTCCTTCTCCTACGTTACCACTCATGTACTCTACTTGGAATAGAATTTCGCTACTGCCTTCGTTCCCTGGACCCCATACATCAGCGTAGTTAGCTTCTAATGAATACACATTAGAAGATACTACCCGCTTAAGTGGGGCAACCGCAGAGGCTTTGTCACCGGCTTGCAGATACACACGACCTAGTAAAGCGGCAGCGGCACCTGAACTCACCCTACCAGTAGAAGGTAAAAGTCCTTCCGCCGTAGTTAAGTCTGTGGCTATTTGAGTCATCACTTCAGCAGCAGAAACCTGATTCAGATTCATGTTCTGTGGGGCGGTGACTTCTGCAGTAATCAGAGGTACATTTCCAAAAATGACACCTAAATGATAATACAACAAAGAGCGTACGAACAACGCTTCACCTTTAATCCGATTTTTTACGTCGTCACTAGTAAAACTAACTTCGTCAATACGAGATAGTATGGTGTTCGCTCTGGCTATTCCCTCATAGGAGGCAATCCAAGTATTGTTAAGCTCACTGGCTGTGTCAAGTTCATCAAATTTATCGAGCTGCTCTAGGGTAGCAGCTAGACCGGTTGCTCCTCCACCGTTTTCGGTGTTATCGGCGCGCATTTCCATGAACAGTACGTAATTGACCCCGAAGGTTCCATTAGACTGTAAGGCATCAAATGCTCCATTGATGGCCACTTCAAAATCCGATTGGGTTTTGTAATAGTTGACCACATTTCGTTCAGATATCGGTCCCAGTACTGTAAAGTCCTCGCTGCAGGAAATGAACAGTACGGGAAGTAGTAATATAAGTAATGATTTTTTCATGACTAATTCCTTGTTCGACGTTGCTATTAAAATGCGAGGTCTATACCAACCTGGATGGTACGAGACAATGGATAGGCTCCATAATCTTCCCCAGGGGTGAGACTGCTGTTTGCCTGAAGGTTCACTTCAGGATTAAATCCTACGTAATCAGTAAAAATTGCCACATTGGTCATAGCCGTATAAATTCGAGCTCTAGAGAAAGCACCGCTCAAGAATTCATCTGGCAAGGTGTAACCAAAGGAAAGATTTTTAATTTTTACATAACTACCATCTTCGACCTGATAGCTTGAAGGACGATTGTTGTTACCATGAGAAGCCGAAGAACGGTCGGCACGTGGGTGCTCACCATTACCAGGGTTTGACTCAGATATCCATCGGTCATTTAACACCGCATAAGAACCAAAGTTTGCTTCTCCATTCTTAAGGTGACGAGCGGTGAGGTTCATAACTTCACGACCCATAACCCCTTGGATAAAGATGTTGAAGTCAAAGTTTTTGTATTCGAATCGGTTGGTTAACCCAAAGGTATAATCAGGATGATAGCTCCCAATGACCGTCCGATCCTCTGAGGTAATTTCACCATCTCCATTGATATCTTTGAATCGGAAGTCACCCGGTCGGGCGCCACCAGATCCTACTAATCTATCAACCGGAGCGGCCTCAATTTCAGCTTCATTCTGATAAATACCATCGACAACATAACCGTAATAACTACCAATAGCGTCCCCAATACGAGTAATGTGGCGAGCACCAGCGGCACCGCTACTTAGGATGTCATCGCCTTCAGGGCCTAATTTGGTTACCGTATTTTCGTTTGCCGCAAAGTTGAAATCGGTAGCCCAGTTGAACGGACCTACCATATTGCGACTCGTCATAGAGAACTCAAACCCTTTGTTTTCAACTTCACCAATGTTGGTAAGGGCTACATCGAAACCACTTGCCGCAGGTACTGTTACGAATAACAATAAGTCCTCAGTAGTGGTCGTATAGTAGTCTACCGAACCATAAATTCGATCGTTTAATAGCGCATAATCCACCCCTATGTTCATTTGGTAGGAGGTTTCCCATGTTAGATCGGCATTACTAGAAGTACTCGGGGCTACCCCATTAATCTGAGACCCACCACTAACATAATTAGCACCACTTAACAGGCCTATCGCTCCATAGTTAGGAATTTCGAAGTTACCCGTAACACCGTAACTACCACGAAGTTTCAGCTCATTAATCTCATCAATTCCGCTAAGGAAGGACTCTTGATTAGCTCTCCAACCCAACGAAACCGAAGGGAAAATACCGGTTTGGCTATTAGCTCCAAATCTAGAAGAACGATCCGAACGGATGGTAGCGGTTAGTAGATATTTATCTTGGAATACATAGTTGAGACGGGCTAGGGCCGAAACCAAACTCCATTCCTCGATTACCTCTTCACCACTGTTTACAATACCACCGTTGATGGTTGTAATTTGATCATCGGTAAATCCATTGGATTCAATTTTACTACGCTCGATACGTTCCTTTTGAGCCGTATACCCTGCAATAAGATTAACTTTATGATCGGTTCCAAAATTATTAGAATAATTTACCGTATTCTCCCAAACCCAGTTAAACAAGTTCCCAGCACCTGTTTGAGCATATGGCTGTGGAGCACTCTGGTTTCTGTACAAAAATTCAGTTCCTCGATAGAAGGACTGTTGTATACTTTCGAGATTATACCCAAGTAATGATTTAAAGGTAATATTCTCGTTCATATTGTAATCTGTGTACAGATTACCAAAAATACGTGTGTTTTGGATATCCTCACTTATGTACTTCATGATGGCTAGTGGATTACTAGTAGTGGTCATACCACCGCCCAAGAACGACGTATTGTTTCTCTGGTTGATCGTCCCATCTTCATTATATGGTTTCACCACAGGTGACTCTACAAGTGCAGAATAGATAATCCCAGGAGGTTGGCCAAAATAGGGCGCATTGGCTGGAAGACGATCATGTTGAGCTAGCGCTGAGTTCATGTTCGCCCCGATGGTGATATCGTCGTTCATTTTGTGCGTGAGGCCTAATCGTAAGGTATAACGCTGGAAAGATGAACCTTCAATAATCCCTTCTTGGTCTAAATACCCTGTAGAAAAGGCATACGTTGTGGTTTCGTTACCACCACTAATGGAAAGATCATAGTTTTGCATGGCTGCAGGAGAAAGCACTAAATCCAACCAATCGGTATCGGTACCATCCCAGTTTACATACTGCTCTGGTATTAGGAAGTTGGCTACGTTTGGCCGACCGGCGTTGGTATTTGGATTGTAGTCCGGATTCGCAGGGCGATTTCCGAGTTCAATTTCTTGAAGGTAGTTATTGTTACGAGCATCTTTGGTATAAGCAATTATCTCTTCGGCATTCATCATTTCCGGTGTATTAAACGCACTAGAAACCCCTACGTATGAGCTGAAGTTAACACTAGTTCGCCCGGCGGTTCCTTGCTTGGTGGTTATAAGAATAACCCCATTAGAACCTCTAGACCCATAGATAGCCGCTGCAGAAGCATCTTTTAACACTTCTATGCTTTCAATGTCTTTCGGGTTAATGGTAGCTAATGGATTGGCACTTGGTGGCTGAAAAGATCCGCGTTGGCTTCCAATATTCGATTGCAAATTCCGATTGGTCGTAATGGGTACACCATCGATTACATATAATGGAGAGTTACCTGCCGAAATGGAACCGGTACCACGAATCGTAATTTGTGGAGATGCTCCTGGCTCACCAGTAGACTCAGCCACATTGACCCCAGCCATTCTTCCCTGTAGTGCGTTTTCAAAACTAGACACTGGCACATTCTGAATTTCTTCGGAACGAACCGAGGTAATCGCACCGGTTACTTCTTGTCGCTGCTGCGTACCGTAACCAACTACCACTATATCTCCTAGTGCTAGTAAATCTGGCTCCAGTGCTACATCAATCACCGAACGTCCGTTTACCGCAACATCCAATGTTTTGTAGCCTAGATAACTGAATTGAAGTACTTCTGCATTATCAGGCACGTTTAGTGAATACTCTCCATCAGCATTTGTGCTTGTTCCTACCATAGTACCCAAGACAACTACGTTTGCAGCCGGAATCGGTTCTCCTGTTTCTGCATCGGTCACGGTACCAGAAACGAGCGCAATAGCTTCTTCATCACTGACACGTTCATTAGAGGCTTGAGCAACTAAAATGATTTCACGATTACGTGAAATAGCCGCCTCATAACCTGAGCCTAATAAAATTGTTTGTAAAGCATAACTAGTGGTAGCCTTCTTAACATTAACGTTTATACGCTTGTCAAGAACAGATAAATCGGAATTGTAGGCGATGCCTAAATTAGATTTATCGGCTATTTCTTTTAACACATCACCCATTCGCACTTGCTTATGCTGGAGTGTTATAATGGTTTGTAGCTCGGGTATGGCGTCTGAGTAATCCTGTACCGAGTAATACTGATAATTCAGATTATTCGTTACAGAGGTGATCATCTGCGCATTCGCACGCGTGCTACCTGTCTGAATAGCTAAAACTAGTGCCATGGCAAAAACTCCTGCCATAGACCATCGTCTCGCATGTTGTTTATTCATAGGTATCCTCATTTGCTGGTTTTTTGTTCAGTAGTAAAAGTTCTTTTGTGCGGTAATAAGACCTATCTAAAGTAGTTGAATCACCCGCGCAACTAAAAGCGCTTCCAATTTTTAGCCGGAAATTGTCGTTTTGTATTGCCTGCATTTCTATGGTAATTTTTTAAACTCGACCACTTCCTGATCTAAGTTAAAACTCAGATTAAGTGACAGTGAAATGGTTTCTAACACATTCCGCAACGAGCGACTTTTTAACTCGGCGGTTAACTCTAATAACTCAATATCTTTTTCGGCAAACAGTACCTGAATATCATATTTTCGCTCTAACTGCTTTTTGACCTCGTACATGGTTGCCTTTTCGAAGGTTAAATAACCTTCTTTCCAACTTAAATAAGGGGCTAAACTTTTAACCTTTTCTTTAGAAATTCTATTTTTCTTCGTGTTGAACTCTCCTAAATCTCCAGCCGAGAGTAAAACTCCTTCCTCTATACGTTCATTTTCTTCTCTAAATGAAACCAATCCTTCGACTACAGTAGTTCTAACCATTTCATCATCTGGGAAAGCACGTACTGCAAATGAAGTACCTAAAACCTCTACCACTGTTCCGTTTACATAAATCAAGAATGGCTTATCTTCATTACGAGCAACTTCAAAAAATGCCTCTCCTTCTAAATAAACTTCACGCACATCCGATTTAAAGGTATTAGGCAGGGTAATTGTGCTTTCAGAATTCAACGAAACCAAGGTTCCATCACTCAGTGTGACCGAACCTCTTTGGCCTTTTTTCATACTAATTTCTTTTAGTACAGGTTCAATTTCCACGTTTTCAGGCTGCTCAAAAAACTGACTCCCATAATAACCGACCAAAAGAACTAGGGTAAGTATTGCTGCAATTCTACTAAAATAAGAAATGTTATCGTAGGCAGTCCTACTGCGAGTCTGTATTAACTTTGGCTTGGTCGTTTCACTATTCAGCTCCTCGGCTTCTATCCTACTTTGAAGAACTGACCAGTCTAGATTACTGTCTGTAATGCCATCAAGCATAGTCAAGTCTAGTGACCTCTTCCAAATTTTCTCGTACATTTTTAACGTCTCCACATTGTCCTCAGACAAACGCAACCATCGTTCTACCTCAAGATACTCTTGAGCAGTACAGTCTTTCGATAAATAACGCGCTAATAGCTCAGCTTGCATACGGGATCATATAAAATGTATTTCTATAAGGGTAAGACAGATAAAAAAGTAGTAACCCCTACTTTATCTACTATTTTTTTCTTGAGTAAGCTGATCACGTAAAAATTTAATCGCCTGTCCCATATGATTTTCTACCGTTTTAACAGAAAGATCTAACACTTTAGCAATTTCCTTATAGCTTAGACCGTCTTTTCTATGTAATTCGAAAACCATTTTCCGACGGGTTGGCATTTTTTCGACCATCATCCATATGTTCATCACTAATCGTGCATCATCTTCAGGTAAGTCCAATTTTTTTTGAAATCCATCTTCCCAAGCCGATATGTGCATTGCGTAGTCTACCTGCAAGCTTTCCTTTAACTTGTATCGGTTTTTTTGTTTCTCTAGCAAATTCAAGGCTTGATTTCGAACCGATTGGTATAAATACACCTTCAAGGAGGTATGAATGCTCCAATGTTCTCTGTTGCGCCAAATCTTTAAAAAAACATCCTGAACGGTATCCCGAGAAAGTTCTCTAGATCGGGTAATACTGTTAGCAAATCGAATTAGTGCAGGGTGATAATCAAAAAATAATTGTTCAAAGGCGGCTTGGTCACCCCCCTTAATAGCTGCAACTAAGGAACTATCTAACGGTACATCCTTAGCATTTAATGCTTGTACTTGTATTTCCTGGCTATCAAGTGCCATTGGACCTTTGTTAATTTACTATTTGGCTTTCTGATTAATGGAAAATCTAAGAGACATTATTCGGTGTTATTTCTCAAATCATGCCTACATCTAATCTCGCAATAACTATTATCTAAAGAATACACCCTTTTTTTTAATATTCAAGCGTTGACCTAATAAAATTTGAAATAATCTAACATCAACAAAACCAACCATTATTGGTCAAAAAAAAATGACGGGGTACCACCCCGCCACTTCTATCTAAATATGCTTTATGTGCGAATGTTCAATAATCTAGCTGATCACAATCCTATAGCCCAAAGGCTAGTTTATGCTTCATTACAAGTCTTAGTACCCACCTCTTCTAGTTCCCGCTCCATCTGGGTTACCTTTGTAATAGCGAAAGCGTTCGGTTGGAACCCCATTCACTGCGCCGCGTTCATATACACCTCGCCTCATACGCTCTAAAAACTCCTCACCTTCATTACCCGGTAAGTCCTCGGGGTTTGGACCTGTGTAATTATCAAATGCGGAGGTAAACTGACTTATGTATTTGGATCTGGAGCGCACTTTATTTTCAGCATAGGCTGATATATCAACAAAGGTATTGGCTTCACCACCAGTAGTACTATAAAACAAATAATCGGTAACGGTATGTCTTTCCAAGCCCTCGTTTATAATCTGACTAGGAAAAATCAATCTCCACTCGGCCGCGCGAGCAGCATCAACCGCCAAATAAGCAGCTGCACGGTGATCCGTTTTATGCCATTGCTGGTAGCCGTATCCAGGATCAAATGCCATAAGAGTGGTGGGTTTCAGCTTCCTAATCCACCAAACCATATCCTTAACTAATTCTTCTTTATCCGCGAACTCTAGCATACCATCGGTGTATCCCAGGTTAATGTAATTCGATTCAGGAATTCCTAACTCGGCCAATGCATCTACCTCTTCTTGTCTCCGGATCTTAGAAAGACGATCCCGTGTCATCGTGGGATCCCCTGTTCCTACATTACCTGTGGTCAACAACATTACATACACTTCATTTCCATTAGCCTGAAGCATTGCTAGGGTTCCATGGGATTGCGCATCATCATCTGGGTGGGCCCCAATCAATAATATAGTTCTTCCTGTCCATTCTTCTATTGGTATTTCAGGCTGCGCCCAAAGCATCATGGGTAAGAGTAAAAGTACGGCAACGAATCCAAAAAATTGTTTCATAGAGACTCCTCTAATAAATTATAGTATATCTAATAGACAGAGCAGTTAGCACAAACCCCTATTCGGAGCCTCTATTTTTCTAAAGGATGGTTGTAAAAAAATTCTAATTCGCCCTCTGAGAAGCTCTATCATCCCATAGGATTGGCTATCTGACTAGCTATCAGAGTTGTTAGGTGAGTCATTAATTGAGTCATTAGGTGACAAGCTACTCGACTCATTATCAGAAAACTTAGACCCTACTGGTGGCCTATAGGGCTGAAACGGGATTTTAAGCAAATTAACCACATCTTCATGTTCCTTAGGATCCATGTGGGTATCAATCCCATAGACTAGCTTTGTTGAATCCTCTACCTGGGCAAAGGTTCCAAACAGACGATCCCATATAGCAAAAATATTCCCATAATTAGTATCGGTATAAGGCTGGGTGTAGTGATGGTGTACCTTATGCATATTAGGCGTTACCACCACCCATGAGAGCGCCCTATCGACCGAAGTGGGCATGGATATGTTGGCGTGATTAAAGTGA
This sequence comes from Balneolaceae bacterium, assembly GCA_018401935.1. Lineage (GTDB taxonomy): Bacteria > Bacteroidota > Rhodothermia > Balneolales > Balneolaceae > UBA1275. The sequence goes on along the minus strand of JAGYJQ010000013.1, from coordinate 43,643 downwards.
GTAAAAAAAGCAGAGCATGTCTGATAAACAAAAACCAACCAAATAGGAGCGCCCACCATAATGACCCCGAATATGGTAAACAACATACGGAATAAAGCCTCCCCGGGATGATGTCGAAGCCCTGTGGTCACATCCACATGCGTATCACTATGATGGACCAAGTGAAACTTCCACAAGAATTTGACTTTATGTTCCACCCAGTGAACTAAGTAAGCTCCAAAAAAATCAAGCAATACTATTCCCACTAAAATTTGCATCCATAAAGGCATAGTAATCCAGTGAATAAGTCCAAAGTTTTCTTGAGTCACCCACTGCGAAGCCATCAGAAGTAGGGAGGCAAATGCCAACCCAATTAGAACAAAAAACAGAGTAAGTAACCCATTGGTTAAGGCATGTCGAACTTTATTGTAGCCAAAACTAAATAAGGGAAAAACACCTTCTATGATCCAAAATACGAATATACCTCCCACCAGTATTCCTGCACGGAAGGTAGAAGGTATATTCTCAAAAAAATCAATGAAGGCTTCCATCGTTCTTATTTAGCTGGCTAATTACCCTCACCAGTAAGGGATTTAAAAGGACTTAAATTAGCTTCTCGAACCGCCGCCTCATAGGTGGGCCAATCTTGGTTTAAGAAAGCATCAATTTTTTCCATGGCTTCCGTCACTGCTTCCCTGGCAAGCCTTAATAAATTTTCCTCGGTAGCTCCTGGACCATCAATGTCATTACCTAGATATCTACCAGCCCCATACAACCTAGACATAACAGTGACCTCAGGATTTCTGACGATTCCTTGACGTTCGTCATCATTACTTCCAAAAATGTGAGCATATAGTGCATCTAAGCTTTCTTGTGTGGCTTTGTGAGTATCACGCACTTCTTTTAACTCTTCAGCAGACCGAGGATCTGCGTCCATAAGTCCTTTGTTTACTTTGAGTATGCCTTCGGCTGTAACCAACGACGAAACGGCTTTAGCAAGCTCAGCACCTAAAGCTCCGGCCGAATCTTCGAGTGCGGCGGTGGCTTCAAGAGCCTCCATCGTAATTTCAATTCGAGGATCGTAATGAACGGTGACCATGGTCGAGTCTTTACTACCTGCATAGCTCATCACTACTTTATAGGTTCCTGGCAATACATCCCCACCTCGTGGTTCAGGCATATTTGGACGAGCAGCTCTGCGTGAAGGGCGTTCCATACCCTTCCGCTCCAAACCCCATTGCATTCGGTTTATGCCATTATGCTCTGGAGTCACTTCTAAATTGCGGATATGTTCACCTGATTCATCAAAGATAGCCACCTTAACTTTTTCCTCATCCGATCCTCTACGTCCCCAAGAACGACCGCTTGGAGCAGGAGCCTCTGACTTTTCTGACTTTTGGGATAACTCTTTGTTGACCGAATAGGTAATCATAGCACCACGAGGACGATTATCACCTGAATACATCGCATCGGCTGCAAACCTAGATCCCATAGCCTGACGCCAATTTGCTAAATAAGCATCTGGACTATCAAAGGCTTTAATTGGTTTATCCAACTCGTCTAATCCTTCCGCTGCTAATTCTCGAAGAGGCCTGATGTCATCTAACACCCAAAAAGAGCGCCCAAATGTACCAATTACTAAATCGTGCTCACGTGGGTGGATTACCATGTCATAGGTAGAAACGGTTGGGTATCCGTTGGTCCATCGGGTCCAGCTATCACCTCCATCTATGGTGAAATATAATCCAAACTCGGTCCCTACAAACATTAGATTGGGCTCGACTAAATCCTGCACAAAGGACAGAGCATAACCTTCTAAGCCTTTACCCTCTACGATATTGGTCCACTTTTTACCGTAGTTGCTTGTATGAACCACATAAGGGGTCCAATCACCACGACGATAATTATTAATTACTGCAACGGCTTCTCCAGCGTTAAAAGCAGACGCTTTCACCTGAGCTACATAGCTTCCCTCCGGAATGCCTTTGAGATTACGAGCCGTATTGCTCCAGTTTTCCCCACCATCGGTAGTTATTTGAATGTTACCATCATCCGTGCCTACCCAAATAACCTTTTGATCAACCGGGCTTGGCTCGATGGCCAATATGGTGGTGAAATTCTCCGCACCAGTGGCATCCATGGTTAGCCCGCCACTTTCATGCTGCATTTGCTTTGTGGTGTCGTTAGTAGTTAAATCTGGAGAAATAATGGCCCAACTTTCTCCTCGGTCCGTACTTTTGTGAACGTACTGACTACCAAAATAAATGGTTTCTTTATCGAATGGATCAAAGTTGATTGCTGCATTCCAGTTAAAGCGCAGGTTTTCTCCATCGGGATGTGTTGGTTTTACAAAACGTGCACTTCCAGTCTCTCGATCAACTCGCCCAACATTACCTTGTTGCGACATGGCATACAGGTATCTTGAGTCGCTTGGGTCCATCATCACATCGAAACCATCCCCAAAAAATAATTCATCCCAATAGGCATTTCGAATCCCACCATCTCTCCAAACGTAGGCAGGTCCTTCCCATGAACCGTTATCCTGCATACCACCATAGACGTTATAAGGGATTTCCATGTCTACATTAACATGATAATACTGGCCTACAGGAATATTTTCAGCAAACCGCCAGGTTTTACCTCCATCGTGAGAAATATTAAGCCCACCATCGTTTCCTTCCACGATGAAACCTGGACTCGATGAACTCATCCAAAAAGCGTGATGATCTGGGTGAACCCAATTGTAATATGGGTAGAGACTCTCGAAGCTCTTCGCTCCATCCTCACTCACCGATAAATAGGTATAAAGACTATAGACTCGGTTTTCGTTGAATGGATCTACATATATCTCAAAATAATAAAATGGCCGGTTACCTACATCTGGGTCATCTTTGACTGTTTGTCGTTGTTCCCATGTAAAACCACCATCCTCACTTCTATAGATAGCATTCGCGCTAGATTCAATAATAGCATAGACGATATTCGGTTTAGACGAAGAAAAAGCGATACCCATTCTCCCTAATTCCCCCTCTGGCAATCCATCTTCGTCGGTAATTTCGTTCCAAGTTTCACCACCATCTAAGGTCATGTACATTCCAGAACCCTCCCCACCTGATTTAAAAAACCAAGGCCAACGACGAAACTCCCACATGTTAACCAAGATTTTGTTGGGATTGCTTGGGTCCATCACCATATCACCCACACCCGTACGGCTATTGATATACAACACTTTGTTCCATGTTTTACCGCCATCGGTGGTTTTATACACCCCACGATGCTCGCTATCCGCCCATGCATCACCCTGTCCACCTACCCAAACGGTATTTGGATCGGTAGGATGAACGATAATTCGGTGAACATTTCGAACCCCTTCTAGTCCCATAAATTCAAAACTGCGTCCTCCATCTAAACTACGATAGACTCCTGCACCTGAGCTTTGGGAATTACGTGGATTTCCTTCCCCCGTTCCAACCCAGACAATATCCGGACTTGCTTGATAAATATCGATAGCCCCAATGGAAGCTACTCCGTATTCATCAAAAATAGGCTCCCAAGCTACCCCTCCACTCACCGATTTCCATATACCACCAGACGCAGAACCAGCGTACATGATATCATGATTGGATTCTACCACATCAATAGCGGTAATCCTACCCGACATCCCTGCGGGCCCAATGTTGCGGGGCTCAATGGATTTTAGCAACTCCATATCTACCTGTTGAGCGCTTAGCATAGTAGATAGGGTAACGAGTACGGCTACGTTAAAAAGAAGGATTCGTTGTAAAACTTTCATATTCAGAGGGTTTTTAATTTAAAAATGCTATAGGAGCGAATGCTCTATAAAATAGGAGTAAAAAAAAGCCCCCTGGACTACAGGGGACTTCATGAAAATTGAATTAATTAGTCATTCTCTTCAAGAATGTTGTCGATTCGAGCGATGGTATCTTCTAAATGAACTCGAGTGGCTCGGTCAATATTACCTGCACTGATTCTACGACCAGAATCTCTTCGCAATAAAGTCAACTGATTACGTACAGCTGGTCGAATATCGGACTGGCTTACATCCACACTAGAACCAAAGAATCCGGAAGGTTCCTGGGTCATTAGGTATTCCATGCGTTCTACGTAGGCACGCTGTAGGTGCCGGCGGTGAACATCTACGTTTTCATTCGCACGTAATTCACTAAAAATACCGTTGCGCAAATCATCCATCATCTCGAAAAGAGTATAGGTATCGGCATCGGTACGTGTTTCTGCTTCGGTCAAACGAGCAATTCTGGCTGGGTTCAATACCCCATTAAGTACACCTGACTGGGCCGAACGGAAGGTTTCCACCGCTGTGGATTCATTAATACGATCTAGAATGTCTCTATTAAACGCCCAAGTAGGAGTAGAAAAAGCATATTCCTGTAGAAATTCCATGGATCGTCGCTGATCAGCTACATCCACTACTTCGTATACAACCCCTTCTTGATCGAATGTTTTGTAGGTTTCGTACACTCCACCTATATAGGTGGTCACATGTCCCATATATCGTCTCCACTGAGAGATCACATTGCCATAAAGCTCGGCCAGATCATCATAGTCCTGACCAGGTTCTTCTATCCATTCTATAAGGCTGCCTGTAATGCGTTCTAGGTTAGCAATACCTAACTCACTGGCTTCCATCGCATCATCTCCAATAGCCTCTGTCTGCGAGCGAGGGTCTGCCCCAGTGGCATAGCCAAAGAAATAAAGAGGATCATCGCCGTTAGCCACAATCCAATCATGGAGTATTTCATTCTCATCGTCGGCTTCTTCCACATCTGGGAACCAAGTGTACCCCCATTTAATCGACCAAATATCATATTCGCCCACCATTGGGAAGAAGTTTGTCACACCATCACCTGGCTGTGCGACATAGTTGAATCGCGCATAATCCATAATGGATGGGGCTACCCCATGGGTTGATGTAAACTCTGGATCACGCAATTGCTCAACTGTATATCCTGCACTGGAACCCATATTATGTGGTAGTCCAAGAGTATGTCCCACCTCATGAGCCGCAACAAACCGAACAAGTTCACCCATTAATTCGGTATCAAAATCTATGTTTCGTGCGTCAGGATTGACCGCGGCTGTTTGGATGAAATACCAATTCCGTAATAAGTTCATCACGTTGTGATACCAAAGTATATCGCTTTCTAAGATTTGGCCGGTTCTGGGGTCATGTACATGAGGCCCTTGTGCATTCTGAATAGGATTGGTGATATAACGGATAACCGAGTATCGAACATCTTCTGGTGAGAACTCCGGATCTTCCTCCGGTGATGGTGCTTCTTTACCTATAATAGCATTTTTAAATCCAGCTGCTTCAAACGCCACATTCCAATCTTCAATACCCTGAATCAAATATTTTCTCCATTTTTCAGGAGTAGCAGGGTCTAGATAGTAAATAATGGGGTCTTCAGGCTCAACTAGCTCGCCCCTTAGGTACGCTTCTTTGTCGGATGGAACCAATTTCCACCGGGTGATGAATCTATTTTGCGCTGCTCGATGTTTTTCAGAGCTATAGTCATATTGAGAAATAGAGAAATAACCGACTCTCATATCATGATTTCGCGGAGTATGAGGCTCTTCAGGAAGCAGAATCATTGATTGGTTCATCTCTAGTGAAATAGTTCCAGTTGATGCATCATCGGGAGGACTACCTGCATCATAGGTTAACACATGACGTACTTCTAAGTTCTCTGGATAACTGGCCATTCGCTCGATAAAGGTTCTAGAGCCATCCAATCTTCGCACCTGAAAATTTCTACGTTGAAATGAACTCAATCCACTTAGTAGTGCCACATCGGAGGTATATAAACTCGTAGCATCTATCACCACAGAAGTACTATCCTCACCAAGGCTCTCAATTTTAAAAGTGGCAATAACCGGTTCAAAATTATTATTACGTACTGAGTTGTACACAGGATCGTCTGCATCGGCTACACTTGAATAGGACACATGACGAAGTACTACTTGTTTCTCTTTTTGCTGCCACCGAATCACCTGCTGAGAACGAGCCTTTTGCCCGGCCCCACCAAAGCTTAAGTTTTGTGTGGTCCCTGCCACTCTACTAACCAAGAGCATCTCTCGCTCAAGCATCTCATTTGGAATTTCAAAGTAATACTTATCGTCCACTTTATGGACGGTAAACACCCCTTCATCAGATATCGCTTTATCCGTTATTACCTCGGAAAAGGCCTTCATATCCCCTTTTTTGGAAGGTGGTTTTGGAGCGCTAGCCGTAGGTTTTGGCGCTTCTGCTTTTTTAAAGGTCGAACAAGCCGAGAAGGTGAATGTTGACACTATGAATAATATAGCCAAGCGCCATATTGTTGGTTTACCGTAGTTCATGCTTATAGGTTTCGTTAATTAGTTAAAATGAATCGAAGTTCTTATTCCAGAAAATTCAATACATCACTTCTATTTGTATGGCAGACATAAGATTACGTTTAATATGTGCACCAATATCTCATATCATGTTAATCGCACAATATACCATACTGTCTTTAACGGTACAAAATGAATACCTCGAGCATAGATAGCAAGCACATTAAATGTAAAAAAGATTAAAACAGGCCATGCTAATAACATACATCCAAGTTGGATCTAAACCCTTCGGCGATCGAATTAACGCTTTTTACGCTTTTTCTTTCTTTTTGGGGTCTTGAGAGCTGCTTTTTTGACGGTAACCACTTTTTCTAATGGTTTTAATTTGACCAAAACACGAAGATCTAAAATTTCTTTGTCACGAAGAAACCGCCAACGGCCAGGAGGTACTCCCTTTAAATCTAAGCCCGCATATTCGATTCGCTTTAATTTGGTTACTTCGGTCCCGTAATACTCGACCATTCGTCTAATCAGGCGGTTCCTTCCTTCAAATACGGACAGTTGAAACCGATCGGGAGCATCGGCAAAACCCTGAACTTTATAGGCTTTAGCAACACCATCATCCAGAGGAATACCCTTTTGAAATCCCGCTAATTCCGCGTCGGTTAACGCTCGTTCACTCACTACCTCGTACGTTTTACGGACTCTATAGGATGGATGCATGAGTCGATGAGCCAAATCTCCATCATTTGTTAGTAATAACAAGCCTGTGGTATTCCTGTCCAATCGTCCAACAGGATAAACCCGATACCCCGTGGCATGCTCAATTTCATCCATGACGGTATTACGACCATGTTCATCCGACGTGGTGGTGATAGTATTTTTGGGCTTGTTCAATAATAGATAGACCGGTGGTTCAGGATTTAACGCTTTGCCTTTTACCTCCACCTTATCGTCCATGGTTACTTTGAAACCCATTTCCGTAACTAAATTCCCATTAACGCTGACTTCCCCGTTGGCGATGCGTTCATCGGCTTCACGCCTAGAACACAGACCCGATTGGGCAATAAATTTATTTAATCGGAATTGTTCCCCTTTTTTGGGAATCGAACGTAAACTCATAGTTCATTATCCTCTGTAGTAGCGTCGTTTGGTTCACTAGCTGACGAGGCTTTTTGTGATTCACTGGTTAGTGTTTCCGATGATGTTTCTGGTCCATCTTCAAGCTCATCGTGAGAGCCGACTTGTTCTTCAAAATCCATTTCAGTTGTGGGAGTCCTGTTACCCTCAGAATCTTCATATATATCGCCTTTCATCTCGACCCGATTTTCTTCCTCTGCCTCTAACATTAACTGCCGTGACATGAGTAATTGCCGATGTTCGGCCATATCATCATCCTTTAAAATCTCTTCAATTTCTCTGGGTTTGGGTAAATCCTGCACCGAATTCAATCCAAAATGTCGCAAAAAATGACGGCTGGTTTTGTATAATAAAGGCTTCCCGGGACCATCTCCCCTCCCAGCTACCTCTATGAGGGCTTTTTCCATTAACTGACGCAATATATAACCGGAGTCTACCCCTCTAATTTGATCTACTTCTGGTTTGGTAATAGGTTGCCGATACGCTACAATGGCTAGAGTCTCTATGGCTGATTGCGATAATTTTCTATAGGCATTTTCATGCTGAAAAATATGTAGCCAATAGTGATACTTCTTTTGAGTCAAGAACGTATATCCTCCGCCTACCCGCTCAATGCGAAAACTGCTCCCACCCTGTTCGTAGCGCTCGTTTAGCAGCTGGACAAATTCATCCACTGTTTGTTCCGATAGTTCGATGTTTTGCTCGTTTTCGACAATAATAGTGCGAATCTTAGATGCACTCAGGGGTTCGTTACTAGCAAAAATCAGGGCTTCGATTACCGAAGAAAGCCGACTACCATCTATAAATTCATAATCCTGCATGCCTGATGTACTTAATTAATCTACACTGTTGTATAACACGGTTGCATAAAGAGTGCAATGTAACACCCTTTTAACTTTATTGCATAGGACGAATAACACCCTATATCCTGCCTATCGTATCGCATCTACATGGATATTCACTCGAACCGAACGGTGATCAGGAAAGGATAATTCGTAGACTTCGAGAACTTGGTCTAACATAGCCTCCATATAGTGAGCACCTTTTTCTGGGTCTACTTTGACCATGAGTTCCCAATAATAATGACCTTGCATCCATTCAATAGGCGCCGGGGATGGTCCTAATACAGGCCATTGCGGTACTACCTGTTGCCATGCCTGAAACAAAGCCAAAGAGGCAGCCGAAACCCGTTCGTTATCGGATCCCTTTAGCACACACTTTATAAGTCTGGAAAATGGAGGATAATCCAAGGGTTTTCGCAAGGCCATTTCATGCCGAGCAAAACCCTCATGATCGTGACTAGGCACAAAATGCAAGGCAGGCTGTTCAGGTTGACGAGTTTGAATAAATACCTTACCTGGTTTTTGCCCTCTACCCGATCGACCCGCAACCTGTGAGAGAAGCTGATACAACCTCTCTGAGGATTGAAAACTGGGATAGGCTTGTTCGGTATCCGCATCCAGCACCACCACAAGAGTCACGTTGGGGAAGTCCAACCCTTTGGCAACGATTTGTGTACCTACCAAAATATCGGCATGACCCCGGCCAAACGATTCTAAAATTCTAGCGTGAGCCCCCTTTTTGGATGTACTATCACGATCGAACCGAGCAACTCTAGCCTCAGGAAATAGTGTCTCAATGTGTTCCTCCGCCTGTTGGGTGCCTGAACCACATTCACTTAAGTTGGAAGATCCGCAGGCCTCGCAATGGGTATCTACCCGTCGTGCATAACCGGAATAATGGCATAATAGTATTCCCTTACGCTTATGCAGCGTCAGACTTACTGAACAGTCTGGGCTCATAGGGATATGTCCACAGTCCTCGCATTGAAGATAGGAGGCAAACCCTCGCCTATTGAGGAGTAAAATGACCTGCTCTTTTCGCTCAAGGGCTTCTTTGACCGCTAAGTAGGTAGGCACTGCCATAGGGCCTTTCATCGCAGATTTATATTGTTTAAGATCCAACATTTGGACTACGGGTAAGGTGGCCTCAGCATGTCGCTGGGTTAAGCGAAGCATAGCTGCTTTATCTTTCGCGACCCTGTGTAGCGTTTGTAAACTAGGTGTAGCTGAACCCATGACCACAACGGCGTCTTCAATATGTGCTCGCATAATGGCCGTTTCTCTAGCATGATAGCGGGGTGCTGGATCCATTTGCTTGTAGGAAGAGTCGTGTTCTTCATCAATAATGATAAGCCCTAAGGGGTGAATGGGGGCAAACAGGGCTGATCGAGGTCCAATAGCAATATTTTTTTGCCCATTTTTAAGTGCATTCCATGCAGATAGACGCTCAGAAGCACTTAGTTGGCTATGAAAAACAGCAATATCTTCCCCAAAAATTTTATAAAACCGGGCTACAGTACCTGGTGTCAGCGCAATTTCTGGCACCAGGACAATGGCTCCCTTACCTAATTCTTGAGCCTTTTTTATGGCATGTATGTACACCTCCGTTTTCCCACTGCCGGTTATGCCATAAAGCAAAAACTGGCTGTACTTCTGGTCCACTAGCTGCTTCACTATGGCATCGGTTGCTATACGCTGTTCTTTGTTAAGTGCATTAATTGCCGAAGGGTCATAGGAGAGTTGTTGCGCCTGCATTTCAAAACGACTTTTTTCAAACTTGATTAGATATCCTTTTTCAGCTAAGGTTCGAAGCTCCGATGCGCCGACATACTCCAGTGTTCTAAGGTCTTGATGACGAGCCGGCAACTCTTGCTCTTGTACCGTCATGAGCGCTCGTTCCCACTTATATTTTCTTTCGGAGGGTACAAAAGCTGCTGCCTTAACCTTAGCCTCTTCATCTTTCCAATCCCACCAGGTTTCTTTGGCCTCCTTCGATTTAATCTCAGGTTGTTCCCAGATTTCTAACCACCCCTTTTTGATTAAGCTGTTTAAAATACCCAGCTCTCCCTGAGCTCTGCTTTTTTTTCGAAGCTCTTCTGCCGTCGGTTCTTCGGCTAAAGACCCTACCCAGTCCCATAGTTTTTTTTCTTTCTCGGTGAGTTCGCTGATGGCCTTAGAATTCACCTTGGCCCCAGTTTTGGGCCCAGTAATAGCCTCTGTCTTAGCCTCTGTCTTAGCCTCTGTTGCAAAACCCGCTTTAGGATTCGACGAGAAAACTGCTCGAACATACTGCTTAGACACCATATTAAGCCCACTAGGCAGTACCGCTTGAATAGCTTCTCCCCAACTACAATAGTAAAAACGATGCATCCATTCAGTAAGCTTGAGTAAGGATTCGTCCAAAATAGCTTCGGTGTCTAGCACCTTCCGAATTGCTTTGAGTTCAAAAGATGGTTCCTCCTCATGAATACGCACCACCATCCCTATTGCATTGTAATTTCGAAAAGGTGCCCACACCCGTTTACCTATGGTTACTTGTTCGCACAACTCATCCGGAACCCGGTAGGTATAAAGTTGGCGTGGTGCCGAAGCGTAAGCAATATCAACAAATAGTGGCAAAAAAAGAGTACCCGAGATGGACTAAAAGATTCAATAATCAACACATGTTGTTAGGTCTTGGAAGTGGCTCATGGGATTAAATTACTAAAGTACCATTGCCACACCTTCCTTTACCCTAACTAGGTCTAAATCTATTGATATTCACACTCAATATCTTCCACTACAAAACCCCTTTTAACCGATCTAAGCTTCTAAACTGAATGGCTTCGGCTAAATGATGTGCGGAAACCTGTGGCGCACCCTCCAAGTCTGCAATGGTTCTTGAAACTCTTAAGATTTGTACATAGGCCCTAGTACTTAGTGAGAGTTTTTCAACGGCATGCTTCATTAATTGTTCTCCACCACTCGATATGGTACAACTTCGGTCTAATTCGCTAGCATCCATTTGCGCATTCGTGTGGATCAAAGGACGATGAGCAAAACGATGAGTCATTCGATTTCGAGCTTCTGCCACCCTTCCCGCTATATCTTCACTACTTTCCTGTGTTGTACCATTCCAAAAACTCAGTTCTTGAGAAGAGACCTCTATTTGCAGCTCTATTCGATCCCAAAGCGGACCACTAATTCTGGAGACATATCGCTTCATTTCATGCAAGCTAGGACTCTCCACTCTAGCTGGATCATACCATGTTCCTTTCGCAGACGGATTCATGGTTGCCAACAAAGTGATTTTTGAGGGATATCGCATGGTTCGATTCCCCCAGCTAAGATCTACAAATCCTTCTTCCAAAGGTCTCCGCAAGGATTCCAATACGTTCTTCGAGAACTCTGGCCATTCATCTAAAAGTAATATTCCATTATGCGCTAGTGACAATTCACCTGGCCTAAGTAATCTACCCCCTCCAAGTAATTGGCTACGCGAGGCCGAGTGATGCGGTGAACGTAGTGGCCTATCCACGTTGAGTATCTGCTCGGCACGCAATAAGGCAGCTGCTGATTGAACACGTAATACCTCTAGCGCTTCTTGCTTGGTCAAAGGAGGTAAAATACTATAAAAACGCCTTGCCATCATCGTTTTCCCAGAGCCTGGGGGACCAATTAATACCACGTTATGTCCTCCTGCCGCAGAAATTTCAAGTCCTCTTTTCGCTAAACTATGGCCTTTGACTTGTGAAAAATCAAGGGAATCCTCTCTGCTCTGCCTGCCAGGATGCTCACCAAATCCAGTGTTTTGGTCTAACTCTTTTATCCCGTTCAACCATAAAATAAGCTCCGAAAGATGCCCAAAGGCAGCCACTTGAATACCAGGAACCAAAGCTGCCTCATGAGCATTTTCACGAGCAACGACTAAAAAGGATAAACCCGCTTTTTTAGCTTCAAAAGCCATTGCAAGTACGCCATGAACGGGTCGCAATCGTCCATCCAACGATAATTCTGCCATCATCAAGGAGGAAGTAAGTTTTTCCGATGATATCTGTTTGGACATAGCAAGCAGTCCAATGGCAATAGGTAAATCATAGCCATTGCTTTCCTTGTATACATTTGCTGGGGCCAAATTGACGGTTATACGGCCTAAGGGATAAGCATAACCCGTACTTTTTATAGCTGCTTCGACTCGATCTCTGGATTCAGCCACTGCTCTAGAAGGCAAGCCTACCAAAAAAAATCGCACCATACCCGAAGTTAAATGAGTTTCGACTTGAACAATCTCTGCTTCCATACCTAACACGGCCGCCGCATAAATAACAGAGATCGTGGATTTTGAGCCACTAGAACCTTGGGTACTTAAAGGCTGAATATCGGGTGATTGATTCCTAACAACAGTAACGGATAGACTGGAACTTTTTTTAGTTTGGATCGTAGAATTCATATGATGTGAGTACGATGTTCTTAATCATAGTAACTTTAGTTTTTAAATCGTAATCATGTAAGTGTACCCTAGTTTCAGTAAGCTGGTTGGGCCAAAGTATAACAAGAACTTCATACGACCTTGGCCTTTAAAAGCGGTACATTATTAACACTACTACATAGTTAAGAGTCAACCTCCCCATCATCCTTACACTCGTTTCAAAAAAAACAGTGTCCATATTTTTTTAAATGTCACTAAGCTACCTCACATATAACATTTAGTACTACGACCATGAAAGACACCAAGCAAGAAGCCAAACGCATTTATGAAGAAATTCAAGGCGGCGTTAAAGAAGTTTTGAATGGCATTCGCAATCTCATTGAAGAAGGTTCCGCTCGTCGGTTAATTATCAAAAACAAGGAGGGAGAAGTGGTTTTTCAAACACAACTTGCCTTCGGAGTAGGCGGAGCAGCTTTGGTGGGTGCCATGGCTCCTGTGGTTTCAGCTATTGGAATGTTTGCCATGTTTTTGAATGACTATCAAATCCTTGTCGAAAAGGAAGTGTCCACCGATGAAAACGAACCAGAAGTGCATGGAACTAGTGAAGAAGCTAAGCAGGACACCAAAAACAGTGACGAAGCAGAAATAATTGAAATACTGGATGAAGAAGAAGATATAGCTAACCCTACTAAAGCTTCAAAGTCATCAAAAAAAGGGCAGAAAACAACATCAACCCGGAGGGATTCTGAAAAGACGGTAGGGAAATAACCGTTCGAAGGCCCGCTAGTGGTCACCTCACGGTTAAGCCATTCCCTTATCGCTCAGATAATGTTCGGCGTCTAATGCAGCTTTACATCCTGTTCCAGCCGCTGTTACGGCTTGACGGTACACCGCATCCATTGCATCTCCACAGGCAAATATACCAGGTAAATCGGTTTTGGTGGTCTGGGCTTTGGTCTGAATATAACCTACATCATCCATGGTTAATACTCCCCTGAAGAGCTCGGTATTTGGGCGGTGACCAATGGCTACAAATAATCCTGTTACATCGTCTAAGGTTGTTACCTCACCGGTGTTTCGATTTTTGACCTGAATACCTTGAACCACCTGATCGCCTAGAACCTCTACTACTTCGCTATCCCACATGAACTCAATTTTTTCGTTGGCGAATGCCCGGGCCTGCATAGCCTTTGAAGCACGGAGTTCGTCGCGCCGGTGTACAACGGTTACTTTGCTGGCAAATTTAGTTAAAAAGGTGGCTTCTTCCATCGCAGTGTCTCCACCTCCTACAATAGCCACATGTTCGTTTCGGAAAAAAGCACCATCACAGGTAGCGCAAGCTGATACCCCTTTTCCTCGCAATTTAGTTTCACTTTCTATGCCCAACCACATCGCTGAAGCACCGGTTGAGATGATGAGTGCATGCGTCTTAATCTGCACTTTTTCATCGATAGTGAGTGTGTACGGTTGTTCACTAAAGTCTATGTCGGTAACAAAACCATAGCGGCAATCGGCCCCAAATTTGGTAGCTTGTTCGCGGAAGTCTTGCATCATCTGTGGTCCCATTACCCCGTTAGGGTAGCCAGGGAAATTTTCAACGTCCGTTGTGGTCATTAATTGGCCACCGGGTTCAGGCCCTTCAAACACAATAGGGCTTAGGTCCGCACGAGCGGCGTATAAAGCGGCAGTTAACCCAGCCGGGCCGCTACCCATCACAACAACTTTGAATGTCTTTCCTGCAATATCTTCCATCTTTTTCTCCAACTATAAATTTTTCGATGTGTAAAGATACCAATTCTGGAAATAACTGCCCGTTCTTTCTGTCTATGATCATGATAGGAATCCTCAATCGGCAGGCATGATAGGAGCTCAGGTCTAGCGGTTTGAACAGGAGCTCAGGTCTAGCGGTTTGAACAGGAGCTCAGATCGCCAGAAACATCTAAATTCGATGGGGTATATGTCTCGGTAACAGCAAATCCATTTTCAATTCGCTTAAGCAACAAATAGTCAGGGAATACAAAAAATTCTAATTGTTCAATTGTTTCCCCTGTTGTATCCCCTGCTTCTTGAACCACCAACTCATACGCTTGCTGTACTTCCGTAATCGACTCGATATCTAGCCTAACCACATTGTAGCAACTCTGAGGCACTAAGTAGGCTATTACTTCAATCATTACTTCGGTGATGTGTAAATAACCAGTTACCTCTTCACTTAACTTTTGCTCCCATACCCCCATAAATGGATACGTACCACATGGAGCCTCTAATTCATCAATATTTTTTACACTGGCGTTAAATATTTGAGTCTCAACCTCATTATCTACTTCTGAACTGTCCCCCTCCAAGTCGACTGTTGATTCGCTCAGGCTCAAATCTCGTACATGTAGCCAACGATCATTTCTAGAGAATCCCATAGTGATAGGCTCATTTCCAGTATTTTGATTGACCGAAAGAAGGGTATATACTCCATTCGCTTGAATATCCTGGATAGAATAGCGCTTGATGTCACTACATCGGTACACCCCATTGTAATAATAGAAGGTGACCTCTGAACTCGTTATTTCAATGTAGGTGTAGTCGTTACCACCAGTCCAATCTTCCCAAACTCCGATGTTTTGATCGTTAAAATTGGGGTCTGTAACGTCAATAGCATCGCAACTCAACAACACAGCAAGCGTTGTTACTAAGCAAAAACTGGATAAACAATGTGCCTTCAAAAATTTCATGCGTTCAGCTTGTATTCTTCTACTGTTTTTAAGGATTCCTACTTCGTCTTATCGTACCATGCCATCCCTAACTTTATAACGTTGTTACAATAATAGGGTTAGCATTGGCTATTTTCAAATTTATTACTCCGGTAGCCAGAAGATTTTCCCCACCTTAAGTAGATTATGCGCTGAAAGCTTGACCAAAATTTTGGTAAGTCAAAAAACATGCTAAAAAAGCGCTCCCACCTTAGTTTGTCCAAACGTTGCATTTCATTATGTTGTTAACGTAAATAAATACGGAGAACTATGTTGCAAATTGCAGTACCTAAAGAAACAGCTGCTCATGAAAATAGAGTAGCGTTATCTCCAGCAGCCGTTAGTCAGTTGATCAAGGATGAGCATCAGGTTTTTATTGAAAAAGGAGCCGGTGATGCCTCTAATTTTTTGGATCAGGATTATACAGATGCAGGAGCAACTATAGCTACGAATCGAAGTGAAATTTTTTCACAAGCCGATTTAGTTTTGGCTGTTCAGACCCCTTCCGAGGATGATCTTGGCCTTATGAAAAAAGGCAGCACTCTTATATGTTTTCTGTGGGCGCTTCAACATCCAGAGTTAGTAGAAAAACTAAAAAGTTTGGGCATTACTGCCCTTGGTATGGACGCAATTCCTAGAATTTCAAGAGCTCAGAACATGGATGCCCTATCGTCTATGAGTTCAATTGCGGGCTATAAAGCAGCATTAATGGCCGCCTCTGAGTTGGACAAGTATTTCCCTATGATGATGACCGCCGCAGGTACTATCCCACCGTCTAAAGCCCTTATCATGGGTGCGGGTGTAGCTGGATTACAAGCAATTGCAACCTGCCGAAAGTTAGGTGCGGTTGTAGAAGCCTACGATGTTAGACCAGCGGTAAAAGAACAGGTCGAAAGTTTGGGGGCTAGTTTTGTGGAAGTACCCTTAGAAGAAGATAATACAGAAACCAAGGGTGGGTACGCTAAAGAATTATCAAACGATGCCCAAGAGCGCCAACGTCAAGTTATGCATGAGCACGTGAAAAAATCTGATGTGGTCATTACAACGGCACTAATCCCAGGTAAACCTGCACCTTTATTGGTTACCGAAGAAATGGTCGCCGATATGCAGGCTGGCTCCGTAATTATCGATTTAGCTGCTGAAAACGGCGGAAACTGTGCCCTTACCGAAGCGGGTAAAACAGTCATTAAGCATGGCGTTAAAATAGTAGGACCGATCAACATACCTAGTCAGCTTTCATCTCATGCGAGTCTACTTTATGCAAAAAACATGCTGGCATTACTCAAATTGTTGATTAAAGAAGGTGAGTTAGATTTCGATATGGACGACGAAATCATCCTGAATACCACCATAACTAAGGATGGAGAAGTAGTCTCTCCCTTACTTAAAACTAATTAATTACCCCTAATTACAAACTATGGAAGTCGATCTAACTCTATTACTGTTTATTTTTGCTTTGGCCAGCTTCATTGGTTTTGAGCTTATTGCCAAGGTGCCACCTACCCTCCACACCCCCTTAATGAGCGGTGCCAATGCTATTTCTGGAATTACTATAGTGGGTGCCCTTATCGTGGCTGGTAGCTTAGGTAACCCACTTGGAAAATGGATAGGTTTTGCCGCTATCATCCTGGCTACAATTAATGTAGTTGGCGGATTCATGGTTACCGACCGTATGCTAGAGATGTTTAAGAAAAAGGAGGATGAGAAATGAGCGCATTCCTACCTGAAACTATTTTGAACTGGCTACCAGACGCTATACAATTAGTATATCTGGTAGCTACCGGCTTCTTTATTCGAGGAGTTAAGCTTCTGAATTCTCCCGGTACCGCACGCAAGGGGAATCAATTTGCAGCTATCGGGATGATGATTGGCGTGATCGTCACCTTGTTTGATCAAAAAATTGTTGAATTCGAGTTGATTGTTGGTGGAATCGTAATTGGTGGCCTTATTGGTTTATTACTTGCAAAAAAAGTGCAAATGACCGCTATGCCGGAGTTAGTAGCGGTATTTAATGGCTTCGGTGGCGCTGCTTCGGCCCTTGTGGCTTGGGGTGAGTTGGCACGAAACCCTGATATCTTAAGCTTTGATACGACTGGCTTGGTCTCCATAGGACTTAGTGTATTTATTGGAGCACTGACTTTTACTGGTAGTTTTATTGCCTTTGGTAAATTAAGCGGCTTCATTTCTGGAAATGCGATTACCTTTCCTGGTTTAAATGTCATTAACATAGGGGCTATGATTGCCACCTTAGGACTCATTGGATATTTTGCTTATGATCCTACCAATCCTACCTTATTTTGGGTAATTCTAGGTATATCTCTACTTATTGGGGTAACCTCTGTAATCCCAATAGGTGGCGCCGATATGCCGGTGGTAATCTCCTTACTCAATTCCTATTCTGGTATTGCAGCAGCGATGGCTGGATTTGTTTTGCAGAACAACCTGTTAATTGTTTCAGGTGCATTGGTAGGAGCTGCTGGACTTATTCTAACCAACATTATGTGTAAAGCTATGAATCGTAGCTTGGTTAATGTCATTTTTGGTAGCTTTGGGGCCGCAGCTGGCGGAGCTGGGGCAAGTGGAGATGGCGACAAAACCGTTCGCGAAACCTCTGCTGAAGATTTGGCTATTCAAGTCGCCTACGCCTCCAAAGTGGTGATTGTTCCTGGCTATGGTCTTGCTGTAGCCCAAGCGCAGCACATTGTCAAAGAAGTAGCCACCAAACTCGAGTCTCGTGGTGTGCAGGTTAAATACGGAATTCATCCTGTGGCAGGACGTATGCCCGGTCATATGAACGTGCTGTTGGCTGAGGCTGACGTTCCCTACGATCTATTGAAAGACATGGATGAAATAAACCCAGAGTTTGCAACCACCGACGTGGTACTCATTATAGGCGCAAATGACGTGGTAAATCCATTGGCTAAAACCGATCCAACAGGGCCAATTTACGGTATGCCCATACTAAATGTCGATGAAGCCAAGCGAACCATCGTATTTAAACGATCCTTAAGTGTTGGTTATGCCGGCATCGATAATCCGCTTTTTTATGCCGAAAAGAATCAAATGTTCTTTGGTGATGCTAAAAAAAGCTTGCAAGCCCTTAACGAAGCGCTGAATGAGGTATAAGTACCCTTTAATCGTCAGTATAATTGCTCTTTTATGGTTGGGTTGCTCCAAGGACGAATGTAATCTGGAACCTAATCTAGCGGTCAATCAAGAGCAGCTAACCAAAGATATAGAGGCCATCGATGCCTATTTAGCATCAAATGACATAGAAGCACAGACCCATCCTTCTGGTTTACGCTATGTAATAAAGCGTAGCGGTGAAGGCGATCGCCCCAATTACTGTTCTAATGTTTCGGTGAGCTACGAAGGTAAAACATTGAATGGGAATATATTCGACAGCCGTTCTACCCCCATAAATTTTCCTTTAGAAAATCTAATTACAGGTTGGCAGATTGGAATCCCTCTTATTAAAGAAGGCGGACGCATCACCCTGTATATCCCTTCCGTTTATGCTTATGGAGCAAACGGCATAGGTTCTGATATTCCTCCAAATGCCTCCTTAGAGTTTGAAATTCTACTTTTTCAAACCAATTAATTGGTAGCATAGCCCAGCAAATAGCTGAAAAAATCTAGCAAAAGTCAGACAAAAATCAGACAAAAACTCTACTCAGGTTTTTTCATAAAAAATCTAGGGAACGATTAAGCCCTAGTTGTGCATTTACTTAGGCAGATAGTGATACGTTTATAAAGTTGGAAAAAAAGTTAAGGAGTTTTTTCCATCTTAGTATCTCAATCGTTATTGCAGCCTTTGGCTGTGGTCAATTAGTTGCACGCTTTGCTGGTTTGCTCTAATTGACATACCTCCTATTATTTGGTTAGTACCCTTCAACCCTGAAAAGTTGAAGGGTTTTTTTTTACACTACGTCCTGCTCGTAATGTTTTCGTGCCAAATAAAATGCTACCGAAGATCCAATTCCACACAATAAATAGATCGTCCATACCGCTGAAGCAACCGCCGTTGCCCCTTGAAAGATTTGATCACTTAGCCAGCCAGCAAGTGGTGGTCCCGCACCAAAACCAACCACACTAACAACAAATAAATATAACGCCCCCACTAGACCACGCTGATCGTCACGTGCAAAGAATTGAATGGTTGCAGCAGCTACTCCATTGTACGATGAGGCAATGATGTTTCCGATTCCTATTGCCCAAAATGCAAGCATAGGATGTTCACTATGCAAGCCTACCCACAAAAAAGGCAGCGATACTAAGCCAGAAATCCAGCCCCAGGCTAAGCGATTGCTGGGACCAAAACGTCTAGCCCATCGATCCGATATCCACCCAGCACCATTTACTGCTACTGCGGTAGCGACTAAAAACCAACCGTAGCGGGGTATCAAATCCGCTCGATCAAAACTTTGCGTGAAGATACTACCGATAAAGGCCAATATGGTATACCCACTCATTGCTAGCAATCCAAAGCCTAGAAGATGATATCGCAGCGCCGGTTTGGACAGCAGGCCGCGTAATTGATTCCAAACAGATTGTTCACTCAAAAACGAATCGGTTGAATTCCCCTGCTTAGTACTATCCTCTCCAGAACCTTGGTTCGTGATCCGCTTAGGTTCGACTAAACCAACGATAGATAGTCCGACTAATAAAAACCCGGATGCTCCTAGCACTTGCAATGAAATACGCCAATCATAGGCTTGCGCTACCGAACCACCTACTAAGAACGACAGGCCCACTCCTATGAAAATGGCTGAGGCATACGCAGAGTAGACTGTTGCTCGTCTCTCAGAGGGGAATAAATCCGCTAAGAGGGAGTAAACCGCTGGACTTAATGCTGCCTGGCTAAGCCCTAATGCCATGCGCATGGCGATAAGAAAGCCTAAAGAGGATGCCCAGCCACTGGCTAGCGTTGCGAAGCTCCATACCGTAGCGCCAATTAATATAATTCGAACACGAGATGTTTTGTCGGCCAAACGTCCCATTACCAATCCCATTATGGCATAGATCCAGCTAAAACTAGGCCCATATAACCATCCTAGATTGGTAAAACTAAGTCCTAAATCCTGCCGAATGGATTCTCCAAGTACCGCAATAATTTGACGATCCACAAAGCTATTGACATATAGCAGCATGAGTAGAACTAGGCTCACATAACGAGTAAGGCTAGTCATATTGAGCTTAGGGGTTGTCATAGTAGGAAGCTTATTGGTATCCGCCCATAAATACAGTTACAACAAAGAGCCTTGAATCTAATAATCATCCGACAACACAGAACTTACAGAGGCTTTGTAGTGCTCCTGAATGTAATCAATAGCTTCTTCCCGTGGGAGTAGTGATATAGACTGTTGATCAAAAGAGGTCATAGCAGTATGCTCATCCCTTAAATAGGTGTCACTCCATGCCATTAAATCATATACTATGGGGCTAATAGATAAACCCTTTTCAGTGAGGTGGTAAATGTTCACCTTTTTGTTGTTGGGTGGATGAGTTTTTGTGATCAGATCTAGGCTAAGCATGGTCTTTAAACGAGATGAGAGAATATTTGGGGCGATTCCCTCTTCTGATTCTGATATATCCTTAAAGGTGTGGCAATGTTGAATAAGCATGAGCTTAATGATGACCAAGGTCCATCGATCCCCCACAATATCCACAGCCGATGTGACCGGACAGCTACATCTAAATAAATTCTTAATTGTTTCCATAGTCTCAAGGAGATTTGTGCATAAAAGTAAAACTTAAACTTGTGAATAAATAGTATATTCCTCATCTTTAAATTACTTTCAAATTGAAAGTAAATATACCTATCTTTGATAACATGTATTCCCATAGTATTACTGTGGCATGTAGCCAAAGAATTACTTCAATAAGTATACACAAAAAGAAACCCTCCAATACACAACCCCACTTACTATCATTAATTATGTCTGAAAAAGTACTTTTAACTGGAATATCCGGATACATCGGGCTGCATTGTGCTCAACAACTGCTAGAAAATGGGTACAACGTTGTTGGTTCTGTTCGATCACACTCAAAAGAAGCAGACGTGCTGCGCAGTTTAACGAATGCTGGAGTAGATACCGCAAATCTTGGATTTGTAGAATTGGACCTCACTAAGGATGATGGTTGGGATCAAGCCTTACACGGATGCGATTATCTAATGCATACCGCCTCTCCTTTCCCTATAGCTAATCCAAAACATGAAAGTGAGGTGATTGAACCAGCTGTCGATGGTACGTTACGTGCGCTACGAGCTGCAGAAAATAACGGAATAAAACGGGTGGTGCTAACCAGTTCAGTTATTGCCATTATGGGCGGCAGGAAGCAAGGAACAATAACACCTGCTCAATGGACCGATCTTCAAGCAAAGAATATAAGTACCTATGCCAAAAGTAAAACCTTAGCCGAACAAGCCGCGTGGGACTTTATCAAAGATAGCGAAGCCAATAAAATACCTGAACTCGTAAGTATTAATCCAGGGGGCGTTTTTGGCCCAGCCATAGGAGATAACTTATCGGGTACTTCCATGAGTATGGCCTCCCAAATGTTACAAGGGAAAATGCCCATGGTACCCAACGCCGCCTTCCCTATGGTCGATGTCCGTGATGTAGCCAAACTACATGTGGCTGCATTGAAAGAGGAAAAAGCAGCTAATCAGCGATTTATTGCCGCGGACTCCGAACCTCGAAGCTTTCAGGAAATTGGAGCGATGCTTAATAAACTGGGCTATTCTGGCCCCAGTACACGACTCGCCCCAAATATGTTGCTGAAATTTTTGTCCTTTTTTGACCGTGAAGCCGCTGGAATGTTAGGCTTTTTAGGCATGAAAGTGTATGCCGACAACTCCGCAACCAAAGAAGTCTTCGATTGGGAACCCATTCCTTTTGAGCAAACCCTCAAAGATACAGCTACCTTCATAGAAGGGTTGATAACGGTGAAAAAATAGCTCAGGATTTTTTATTTTGAGCGAATGAAAGATACATCAACCAGAGAATCAGAAACCAGAGAATCAGAAACTAGAGAATCAGAAACCAGAAAAGGGCCTAAACTGCCTCGGAAATCGAAGAAGCAAAAAGAGCGGGCTGCTGAAATCCTTCGAATTCTCTACTCTAAATACCCCAATCCGCATTGCGAACTAGACCATAGGAATGCATTTGAGTTGCTAATGGCGACCATTTTAAGTGCACAATGCACCGATGTACGAGTGAATATGGTTACCCCGGCTTTGTTTGAAAGTTACCCCACCGCAGAACTGATGGCGCAGGCTCCATTAGAAGAGCTGGAAAAACTGGTTAAAACCACGGGCTTTTATCGGAATAAAGCAAAGTCTTTGAAAGAAGCCTCCCAGCGAATCGTCTCCGATTTTAATGGGGAGGTACCTCAAAACATGGATGATTTGCTGAGCCTTCGAGGAGCGGCCCGGAAAACAGCCAATGTGGTGCTAGGCAATGCGTTCAACATTAATGTTGGAGTCGTGGTCGATACGCATGTTAAACGGTTCTCATACCGATTTGGACTTACCAGAGAAAAGAATAACACCGATAAAATTGAGCGTGATCTCATGGCCTTATTCCCTCAGGAAAGCTGGACAGATGTATCTCATTTAATGATTCATCATGGCCGTGGACCGTGTAAAGCCCGTTTCTCTAAAGCACCTGAAGACGTTTTATGCCAGCAATACTCGCGTCACTGCCCCTGTCATAAAATGCGTGCTGAGGAGGTTTCGGGATGATAGATTTCTGGAATCAGCGATACGCCGCCAGTGAATACGCGTATGGAACCGAGCCCAACGAATTCTTTAAGCAGTGTTTGAAAACATATACAGACACCTTACTTCCAGATCGATCTGCTTTACTTATGCCCGCGGAGGGAGAAGGTAGAAATGCGGTATTTGCCGCTAGTCTGGGTTTTGATGTCACCGCGTTTGACCCAAGTGAACAGGCTAGGCTAAAGGCATTGAAACTTGCTAAAACCTGTGATATTCTCCCAGAAAAGTTAGATTATCGCCTTGGGGATTGCACGATTTTGAACGAGCCCGAGCACAGCTTTGATGCAGTAGGATTAATTTACGCACACTTCCCACCTGCATTAAAAGCACAATATTATCCTCGAATCCAAGCTCTACTAAAACCGGATGCTCTGGTGTTTTTAGAGGGGTTTAGTGTAAACAACCTACCTTATAGGGCAAAAAATCCGGATATTGGAGGGCCTGCAGATCCGTCTATGCTCTTCACTAAAGAGAGTGTGGTAGCCGATTTCCCTGGCTTCGAACCCTTATACATTCAGGAAGAGGAGGTAGAACTTCGTGAAGGAATCTATCACGTTGGAGTCGGCAAGGTTATCCGAATGATTGCTCAGAAGCAAGGCTAGTTTCTTTGTGCATCTTGGCTATGAGACATCAAGAAACAGAGTCTAGGGCCTGGTAAATATCTTCTAGAATATCGTCTGGATGTTCTAGCCCAACAGAGAGCCGAATCATCCCGTCAGAGATTCCTACTTTCCCTCGTTCCTCAGTAGAAAGTTTACTATGCGTAGTTGAGGCAGGATGTGTTACAATGGTTCGAGAATCCCCTAGGTTTGAGGAGAGGGATAACATGGTAATGCTGTCCAAGAACTGCTGCCCACTTTGCAAACCTCCTTTTAGCTCAAAAGAAATAATATTCCCCCCTTGGCTCATTTGTTTTTGTGCCAACGCATATTGTGGATGAGAGGGTAAAAAAGGGTATTTGACCCAACTTATTTTAGTGTGGCTTTCTAATTTAGACGCAATTTCTAAGGCTGACTGACAATGCCGATCCACCCTTACTGCCAAGGTTTCCATGCTTTTTGATAGTATCCAAGCATTGAAAGGCGACAGTGCACTACCAGTATTTCTGGCAAATAGGTATATATCTCGAATAAGGTCTTTTTTTCCAACGGTAACCCCACCCAACACCCTGCCTTGACCATCTATAAGCTTCGTTGCAGAGTGAATAACTAGATCAGCGCCGAAATCGATGGGCTGTTGTAAGTAAGGGGTTGCAAAACAATTATCGATTACTAAAATAAGATTGTGTCGTTTGGCTAAATCACCTAAATACTGCAAATCCAGTATGTCTACACCTGGGTTGGTTGGTGTTTCAGCATAAATGATTTTTGTGGTTGGTTTGATTAAGGCTTCCGCTTGTTGAGGTGAGTCTACATCAAAGTAAGAGGTTTCAATATTCCACTTGGGTAAATATTTTGAGAACAAACTATGTGTGGAACCAAAAATTGATCGCGCCGAAACGATGTGGTCTCCACTATCCAAAAGCGCAGCAAAAGTACCAAATACTGCGCCCATTCCTGTAGCAAAAGTTACCCCATCTTCCGCTCCTTCCATGTGAGCGATTTTCCGAACTAATTCGGTGGTATTTGGATTAGTAAACCGGCTGTAAATATTCCTATCTAATTCGTCAGCGAAAGCAGCCCTCATTTCCTCCGAATGCTCAAACACAAAACTAGAGGTAAGAAAAAGAGGCACTGAGTGCTCCATAAACTGTGTTCGTTCTAGTTGATCACGAATTGCGTTAGTTTCAGGCTTTTTAGTCATAAGAGGTAATGAATATGCAGTTATTGCAGTAAAATGAATTTAGCTAGCTTCCGAATAAATGGTCGCCAATAAACGGGTTAGTCCCCTTTTATTTCCATTTTTTCGGCGAAATAGTCGCAAAAATCACGCATATCTCCTGAGATTCGTTCATCATTAATTGCCTGTTCTAAGGTATCGGCCATACTAATTAGGGTTTGATGGAAGAAAATCTTCATCTCGTCCACCGTCATATCTCGCGTCCAAAGATCCAGCTTTAAGGTGTCTTTACTCCGGTTATCCCACAACGAAAGTAGCATTGCACGGCACGAAGCCTGGTCCATTCCCTGCAGATCATCCGCCGTCCACTCAATACTTGATGGAATGTGGTCATTATCTAGTTCTACTTTTATGTTGATATTCTTAGTCTGCATGGTATCTTGCTTGGCCATTATTAACGTAACACTGTTTACTACTCACACGTAAAGATACATATTTGAGTGAATGTAAATTACAATGAAATCTACAAAGTTCATGAGTTCAATCGTTAGCCCAACTACCAACAATAGTCGTATTCAATCTCTTGACCTACTCAGAGGTATTGCAATACTAGGTATTCTAATCATGAACATTCAAAGTTTTGCCATGCCTAGTGCTGCCTATTCCAATCCTCTGGCTTATGGGGATTTAACAGGGTTGAATTTATGGACGTGGATACTAAGTCATCTGTTTGCCGATCAGAAATTTATGAGTATTTTCTCGGTGCTTTTTGGTGCAGGCATTGTACTCATAACCGAAAAAAAGGAAGTCCTAACGGGCTCATCAGCCAAATTACATTACACGCGTAACGGACTACTGCTACTCATTGGCCTGCTCCATGCTCACTTAATTTGGTACGGCGATATTTTGGTGGCCTATGCCCTGTGTTCCTTTCTAGTCTATCCATTGAGAAAATTATCATCCAGAAAGCTCTTGATTACCGGACTTCTGCTTGTATCCGTGCCCAGTATATTAAATGGACTATTTCAATTTTCTTTACCCTATATGCCCGCTACTGAAGTACAAGATTTACGGATGGACTGGGCTCCATCAAGTGACATGATCGAACAGGAAATCGCCGCATTTACCGGCTCCCTATCCCATCAAATAACCCAGAACTCCCAACAAGCCCTATTTTTAGAAACCTTTGTTTTTATGATTCTATTTCTTTGGAGAGCGGGAGGGTTAATGCTGGTGGGTATGGCTTTGTACAAGTCGGGGATATTATCGGCCGTACGTTCAAGGTCTTTTTACCTTAAAAGCGCCTTTTATTCCTTCATCATTGGATTCCCTATCATCATTTACGGAATGTACATGAACTTTACCATGAATTGGGATTTTGACTATTCCATGTTTACGGGAAGCCAATTTAATTATTGGGGAAGTTTATTCGTTGCCTATGGGTATATCTCGCTAATTATGGTTTTTGCACAATCCGACAACTATTACACCATCAAAAAACGTCTCGCAAGCATTGGGCAAATGGCCCTAACCAATTACATTCTGCACTCGTTTATAGGGGCCTTTATCTTTTTTGGCATTGGATTTGGCATGTTTGGAAAAGTAGATCGAAGCTTTCAAATACTTATCGTGAGTATCGTTTGGATTTTCCAATACCTGGCCTCTGAAAAATGGCTCAACTCCTATAAATTTGGTCCTCTAGAATGGGCTTGGCGATCATTGACCTATGGCAAAAAACAGCCTTTTTTACGTTCCTAGCCTAGTCGTGCGAGAAGGTTCCACGCTAGCCTCACCATCCCCTAATACTCCGCACTACAATGCTCGCGAAAAGCATCTAACACCCGCTGCATATCATCGGGTAACTCGGACTCAAAACGTATTTTCTCCCGGGTTGATGGGTGCTCGAATCCAAGTGTTTTCGCGTGCAAGGCTTGACGGCCTAAATCCGTTATGAGCCGATGAAAAAGCACCTTACGACTTCCCGTATTCGGGCCAAAACGAACTGACGCTCCACCGTAAGTAGTATCCCCAAAAACGTGATGTCCTATATGCCCCATGTGCACACGAATCTGATGAGTGCGCCCTGTTTCTAAGCGAATTTCTACAAGTGATAAATAATCGAAATACTCCAAAACCCTGTAATGGGTAACGGCGTGTTTCCCCTTACCTGCGGGTAGCACCGTCATGAGCTTTCGGTCGTGTTTGGAACGCCCAATGTCCCCCTCAATTGTTCCCTCTTCAGGTGGATTACCCCATACCAAGGCCCAGTAGCTCCGTTCTACATCTTTTTCAGCAAATTTAGCGGATAGTGCCGCTAAAGTATGATCATTTTTTGCTACTACAAGCAATCCGGAGGTATCCTTGTCGAGCCGGTGCACAATACCTGGGCGCAAATCACCCGGATCGTCCTCTCTGTCTCCTAACTCTTCAACATGATGCATGAGCCCATTAACCAAAGTGCCTGTCCAGTTTCCATAAGCAGGATGCACCACCATTCCCGCCGCCTTATTTACCACTAGCATGTCCGCATCCTCATACACAATATCAAGTGGCAATTCTTCTGCAACCGCTTCTGGAGGTGGGGCAATTGGTAATTCTATATAAATCTTATCTCCAGGTAACATGGTGTAGGAGGCTTTTTCATGCTTTCCATTCACCCAAACATAGCCCTGTTTAATGGCTTCCTGCACTTTACTTCGAGTCGCATTTTCTACAAAAGAAGTAATATATACATCGAGCCGAATGGACTCATGCTGTCCGGGCGGTACCGTAAATTCGTATATCGTTGTTGTTGGGCGTTCACTCATGGCTATTTGATTGTCTGATTTGGCTCGGTAATATACCTAGAAATAAGGAAGCAACTTGGATGCATCGGTTTTTTTATAGCCTTTGTTATAAAGGAAGGGATAAAAAGTTTTTCGAATTTCTCTTTAAAAGATGAAAGGGATATCGGATATTTAGTCTCTATAGAAAACACCGTTATGATACGCAGCCTATACATAAAAGATTTTGCCTTGATTGACGAACTCGAAGTCGAGTTCGGGCCGGGATTGAATATACTCACTGGACAAACCGGTGCAGGTAAGTCCATCATTATTGGCGCATTAAATATGATTTTAGGGGAAAGGGCCGATACCGAGGTCATTCGTCAAGGCAGCACCAAAGCCATCGCCGAAGCCACTATAGCTCATGAAAATGATCCTGCCTTAGCTTTGGCACTTCAGGAACACGATATCGAACAACACAGCCCTATTATACTCAGGCGCGAGATTCGGGAAAACGGAAGTCGGGCTTTTATTAATGATTCACCCGTTACCATTGGAGTGCTTAAATCCATTGGTGATGTATTGGTGGACTTACACGGGCAATACGATCATCAACTCCTGCTTAAAGAAGAACATCACTTGGGGGTACTGGATCAATTTGGCCATACTCAGCAGCAGCTTTCCGCATATCGAACCGCTTATGATAAAATGAAAGAGCTTCGTCTAGAAAAGCGCCAACTGCTTAAGAGGGAGCAAGAACTTCTTGAAAAAACCGAATTGTACCGGTTTCAACTTCAAGAATTAGAAAAAGCCCGTCTGCAACCCGACGAAGAAGAACAGATTCAAGCAGAAATGCAATTACTTGACAATGCTGAAATCTTGGACCAAAAAGCTCAGTGGATTAGTGAATTAGGCGAAAGCGATGATGTTGACATCGCAGCATTATTGAATAAGTTGAAATTGACCTTAGAAGATCTTGCTCGAATTGAACCGGAATTTGAGCAGTACTTAACCGAGATCAATGCGGCAAGGGTGAGCATGATCGAAACCATAAGTTTTGCTGAACAATATCGCAATCGTATTGAGTTTAATCCGTCACGTCTCGAGGAATTACGTCAGCGCCAAGCGGAACTCAACCGTATTCAAAAAAAATATGGCCGTGATATACCCTCTCTTATAGACTATGAGAGAAAAATTGCCGAAGAGCTATCAGTTGCTGAGAATTTTGATTTGGCCTTAGAACGCATAAACCAGTTAATTACCCAACAAGAACATGTTTTACAAGAGGCCGCGGTGGCTTTGCATAACCTAAGAAGAACTACTGGAGATCAATTGGCCCAATCCATAGAAATAGAATTGGCTCAATTGGGAATTCCTCATGCACGGCTACAGGTGCAGGTTAATTGGTTATATGATACCAATGGCTGGTTTGTCCTACCCGAGCAGGAACAAACCGATCCAGCACATACTGCGCGAGTAGAGTGCACCGAATCCGGCGGGGATGATGTGGTTTTTTATTTGAGTACCAATAAAGGGGAATTGCCTAAAGCTTTGGCAAAAATCGCCTCAGGTGGGGAAATAAGCCGCGTTATGTTGGCCCTTAAAAGTGTGCTGGCAAAAGAGCAACACCTCCCCGTCATGATTTTTGATGAAATCGATACCGGAATTAGTGGCGAAATTTCGGAAAAAGTAGGGCGAAGCATGCGCACCTTATCCGAGCATTGTCAGATCATTGCCATTACTCATCAACCCCAAATCGCAAGTCAAGCACACATCCACTATAAAGTGCATAAATCCGAAAAAGATGATCGTACGGTGAGTACCATTCTACGGCTGGACGATGATGAACACATTCGAGAGGTGGCCAGCCTAATGAGTGGTGCACAAATCACCGAGGCTACACTACAATCAGCTAAGGAACTGGTGGCACGTAACCGGCAGGGTTAAGGATTAAAAAGCTAACTGGTGGCACGTAACCGGCAGGGTTAAGGATTAAAAACGCTTCAAAAACCTATTCGCTGGGCAATAAGTGTGGCCGGATGTAAAGCCCCCATTCCTACGCCGTCCTTAATTTGATGTCTACAAGAAAAACCCGGAGCACAAATTTGGGTTTCAGCCGCTAGATTCCCAAGTTGAGGAAACAGTCGCTGCCAGCCAATTTCCATAGAAAGCTCATAGGTATCTTCATCATACCCAAAACTCCCCGCCATTCCACAACAGCCTGTATCCATGGCCTCAACATCATACCCTGCTAGTTCAAGGGCTTTTATCGTGGCGGTATTTCCAATTAAGGCTTTGGTGTGACAGTGTCCATGCAACACTACCTTTGGAGCTTTAGAAACTGGATTCAACCTAGCAGTAGGAAACCGATCTTTGTGTAGTGCCACAAATTCCTCGAAGGTATAGGTCTTCGATGCCAGTGTTTTTGCGGCTTCTAGCTGCTTATCGGGAACTAAATCTAAGTATTCGTCTCGAATGGTCAGGATTTCGGAAGGTTCTAATCCAATAACCGGGTAATTTTTTTGAGCAAAGGGCGCCAATCCTTGCACCACTGTTTCAGCAGTTTTCAAGGCTTTATCCATGAGCCCCTTGGATAAAAAAGTACGGCCCAATTCCTGCACTTCGGGCAGCATTACCTCAAATCCCATGGATTCCAGTACCCAAACCGCATGCTTACCCACTGTTGGATCGTGATAATCGGTGAATAAATCGGCCAGTAAAATTACTTTATGATCGGTGGTAGGGGACGGATTCTTACGGAACCAGTCTCTAAAACGCTCCGAACTAAACTCAGGAAGATCGCGTAATGGTGAAACCCCAAATAACTGCCTCAACGCTTGTTTGCCCACTGGAGATTTAGCCACTTTATTGACTAAGCCAGGCAGGCGAGCCGCAAGCGGATAACGTTTGCCTGGGTCTCCAAAAAACTCCTCTTTTCTACTCACCCCATGCTTTTGATGATAGCCATGCATGAACTCAGCTTTCATCTTGGCCATATCTACGTTGGCAGGGCATTCGCTTTTACAGGCTTTACAACTCAGGCAAAGGGAGAGTGCGTCTTTAAGATCGCTTGAACCAAAACCTTCTGGGTTAGCCCCTGAAAATACGTGTCTAAAAATATTGGCCCTTCCTCGGGTGGAATCTTTCTCGTCTCTGGTTGCCATATAAGACGGACACATTGTACCGCCACTTTCGGCCAGCTTTCTACACACCCCTGCGCCATTACATAATTCAAGGGCGTCGGTGAAACCACCGCTTTTGCGCCATTTAAACACCGTTGGCGCCGCTAATGGACGGTATTCGGGAGAATAACGCAAGCCCTTTTCCATGGGTTCGGCCCGCACAATTTTACCGGGATTAAATCGTGCCTCTGGATCCCAAATATCTTTTACTCGTTCGAGCAGGGGCATCATTTCTGCCCCTAAGACCTGCTCAATAAATGGTGCTCGTGCCCTACCGTCACCATGTTCACCGGAAAGAGACCCTCTGTAGCGCCGCACGGTTTCGGCAAACTCCTGGGCCATTTGCTTCATCTTAGTGACCCCTTCAATGGTGGTAGTGTCAATCATGGGCCGGAAATGTAATTCACCAACCGAGGCGTGAGCATAAAACACACAGTGAGTGTCATGCTTGTCCAATATAGCCTGAATATCCTTAACGTAGGCGGGTAAATCTTTTACTCTCACCGCTGTATCCTCACAAAAAGCAGGAGATCGTGACTCTTTACCCAAACCCATAAGTAGTCCCAGACCTGCTTTACGAAGTTCCCAGACCCGTTGCCTATCCTCAGGGTCATGAAGCTGCGAAAAGGCATAACCCAAACCCGCTTCTTTTAACTCTTTAGCTAGTTCTTCGGCTTTGTTGTCGAGCTCGAAACGATTATCACCTTCGAACTGGATAATAAGTATACA
Source organism: Balneolaceae bacterium (assembly GCA_018401935.1). GTDB lineage: Bacteria > Bacteroidota > Rhodothermia > Balneolales > Balneolaceae > UBA1275. The sequence goes on along the minus strand of JAGYJQ010000013.1, from coordinate 11,935 downwards.
GTTCGGGTCATCACGTAAAAAAAATCGATTCTTAGTCTGCTCAATATTTCCTTTGGTAGCCTCTAAGATAATGTCATCGACTAACTCCACGGCTGCTGGCTCTTTCTCCACCGCTAAAACCGTGGCCTTCATTGCCTCATCCAAGTTATTAAACTGTGGAATAAGCATGCGTTTATAACGAGGTAAAGGCTCTAAATTCAGTTTGGCCCAAACGGTCATGGCCAGCGTTCCCTCACTACCTGCAAGTAGTTCACACAGGTTAAACGGTCTTCCTCCCTCGGTTATCGGGCTCATCTCACATAAGGCATCCAGTGCATATCCGGTATTACGACGCTTAATTTCTTTATGCGGATAATGAGACTCAATAGCTTCTTTATGATCCTTTAATAGATCAATGGTTTCCCGATAAATAAAACCCTCTAAGTTTGGTAGCGCTAGTTTCTCATCCAATTGCTCAGGACTCAGGGGCTTAGCAATCATTTTGGATCCATCACTCAACACCACTTCCATTTCCAACACATGATTTCGGGTGCTGCCATATTTAATAGAATACAAGCCCGCAGAGTTGTTGCCGATCATCCCGCCGATCATACAGCGAGAAGTAGTAGCTGTATCTGGGCCAAAAAGGAGCTCATTTGGAGCCGCCATCCGGTTTAACTGATCCCGTATAATCCCTGGCTGGACTCGCACCCATCGCTCTTCAATGTTCCACTCGAGCACCTTATTCATATGCTTGGAAACATCCACGATAATCCCATCGCCCGTTGTTTGCCCCGCTAAGGACGTCCCTGCACTACGCGCGGTAATACTCCATTTTTTCGCTGCAGCCTGCCTAACCAAAGAAGCGATGTCCTCACCCGACTCTGGGAATGCCACTCCTTTGGGCATCTGCTCATACATAGAGGCATCCTGAGCGTATAGGCGCTTGGAAAGTGAATCGGTTTTTATCGCAACTTTAGGACACATGGACCTGGTTTAGGTTGTTAATGGGCTGATGTTTTCTGGCTGATGTAATTCGGTGCTTTTTCTGGTTGATGTATTTCGGTGCTTTTTCTGGTGAAGTTTTCAGGTGTTTTCGTCAACTACGCGCAAAAGCTATAGGTCGAAATCGGTTTCGCACTTCCGCACCAATTCATCTCCCAACGATAAACAAGCGGTAGCAGCCGGGCTTGGGGCGTTGAGCACATGAATCTGGCGGTCGGCGCGTTCAAAATAAAAATCGTCCAAAATTTCTCCATCGGGTTGCAGTGCCATCGCTCGGACTCCGGCGGGAGAGTGCTGTAAGTGATGACTTCTCACCTCAGGAATTAAGGTCTGCAATCCTCTAACAAAGGCTTCTTTTGAAAACGAACGCTTATATTCATCGAGTCCCATACGCCAATGTTTGGTAGCCATTTTCCAAAATCCAGGAAAGGTTAAGGACTCTAAGGATTCTTTAAAGTCAAAGGCAAACTTTTCGTAGCCTTCCCGTTTGAATACAAAAACGGCATTGGGTCCGCATTCAATCCCTCCTAAAGCCATTCGGGTGAAATGAACCCCAAGAAATGGGAAATCCGGGTTTGGCAGCGGATAAACAAGATGCTTTACTAAGTATTCGGCCTCTGGTTTGAGTTCGTAATATTCCCCTTTAAAAGGGACTATTTTCACCGGCGAATTCAGTCCCGCGGACTTGGCCACATGATCGCAGTACAGGCCGGCACAATTGATCAGATAACGTCCCTTGTAGGTACTGTTTCCCGCTTGGACAAGTACTTCACTCGCGCTTTCACGTATACCATGCACCCTTGCACCAAATTGAACGAAACCCCGGCCATCTGCCTCAATAATATCCATCATCCGGTCACACATTCCCACATAATCCACAATACCCGAGCAGGGAACGTGTATCGCTTTCACACCTTTAACATGTGGTTCAATTTCTGCGAGCTCGGAGGGATCGATCATCCCGATACCTTCAATTTGGTTTTGTATTCCTCGCTCGTAAATCCCATCCAAGCGGGGTAGTTCTTCCTCTTTGGTCGCCACAATCACTTTGCCACAAACCTCCATGGCAACCTCGTGTTCGTTACAAAAATCGACGAGCTGTAACCGGCCATCGCGACAGTTTTTGGCTTTGTAACTACCTGGCTTATAATAAATACCCGAGTGAATGACTCCAGAGTTTTTTCCTGTCTGATGTGCGCCCACCCGCCCCTCTTTTTCAAGGACTAAAATGCTGGCGTCTGAAAACTTTTTGTGCAATTTGTACGCGGTAGCTAAGCCCACAATACCGGCCCCTACAATAATAAAATCGTAGGTTTTTTGGGTAGAGTTGGACTGACTTTTCGGGGTCTTTTCCGCCACCAAACTGCTGGCTAATGATGAATGTTGCATGCAGGAAGATAAGAGGCTCTGGGAAAATTCACACGATAATGTGTAAAGGAACTTTTATCAGAATGAAATCGTATCTTTAGTGGTTATTTAATTTGTAATAAAGTTTAATTCAGGCTTGTATCCATCAACTAGGCTTGTATCCATCAACCAGAAAGGAATGTATTCCCAATGACCACTAAATTTCCACCTATTGGCTTATTGCGTATTGGCTTATTGAGTGTTGTACTTTTGTTCGTTGCATTTGCATGGAGCGGATGCTCGAAATCGAATTCCGAAACGGATGCAAGCAACATTAACCGCCATGGTCTTAACGAAGACCAGTTACGCATTCAAGGCGTATTACAACGTGCGACCTTTGAGGATTTGGACGGAAATATCGTTCAAATAGCCGATTATGAAGGAAAAATTTTACTCATCGATTTTTGGGAAACCTGGTGTTCGCCTTGTTTAATGGTGTTCCCGGCGATGGATTCCTTACGTACCGAATACGGAGACCAGTTCGAAGTATTGGCTGTGAATACCATTTTAGCGGATAACCCTGAGGATGTAGCGCAATTTTCCGCTGAGAATCCCTACGATTTTAACTGGCTGGTAGACGTAAATGGAGTCGGAGAACAAGTCATCTCCATGGGCATTCCGTTCAAAGTATTTATCGATACCGCCGGCTATGTAATTACAACCGAATTAGGCTCGCGCGGAACCCAAGGCGACTACGAGAAAACCAAAGCTATTCTAGAAGAATATTTACCTTAAAAACATACAAAACATGTCTCAAGAAACGATAGATTCATCTACTAAGTCCATTAAAGAAACCGCCAAAGCAGATTTGCCAAGCACCAAACCTGCGTACAAAGTGGCCGATATTTCTCAAGCAGCGTACGGGCGTAAAGAAATTGAACTAGCCGAGGCTGAAATGCCTGGTTTAATGGCCATTCGTGAAGAGTACAAGAGCGAGCAACCTCTGAAGGGTGCACGGATAGCAGGTTGTTTACATATGACCATTCAAACCGCTGTGCTTATCGAAACCTTAATTGATCTCGGTGCCGATGTAACTTGGAGCTCGTGCAACATTTATTCAACCCAAGACCATGCTGCGGCGGCAATTGCTGCTGCGGGTATCCCGGTGTACGCATGGAAAGGCATGAACGAGGAAGAATTTGACTGGTGTATTGAGCAAACCTTGTATTTCCCAGATGGTCAGCCATTGAACATGATTTTAGACGATGGTGGCGATCTTACCAATATGGTATTGGATCGTTATCCAGCGTTGGCTGATGGTATTAACGGTATTTCTGAAGAGACAACCACCGGTGTACTACGACTTATCGAGCGCGAACGAAAAGGCACCTTACCTCTCCCAGCAATTAACGTGAATGACTCGGTAACAAAATCCAAATTTGACAACAAGTATGGTTGCCAAGAATCAGCCGTTGACGCGATTCGACGTGCTACCGATGTTATGATGGCCGGTAAAGTTGCCGTTGTAGCGGGTTACGGAGATGTGGGTAAAGGAACCGCAGCGTCTCTTCGTGGGGCCGGTGCTCGAGTCATCGTAACCGAAATTGATCCTATTTGTGCACTACAAGCAGCTATGGATGGCTTTGAAGTGAAACGCATGGACGAGGCAGCCGCTCGAGCCGACATTATCGTTACGGCAACCGGTAATAAAGACATCGTGACTGGAGCGCATTTTGAGTCTATGAAAGACAAAGCTATTGTCGGTAACATTGGGCATTTCGATAACGAAATAGATGTAGCTTGGTTAAAAGCACATGCCACCGAAGATAATATTAAGCCTCAGGTTGATTTGTACACCCTCGAGAGTGGAAAGCAGGTTATTCTACTGTCTCAAGGCCGATTAATGAATCTTGGAAACGCCACAGGTCACCCATCTTTTGTGATGAGTAATTCTTTTGCTAACCAAACTCTGGCACAAATAGCCTTATGGAACCGTCCAGAAGAATTCGAAACAGGAAAAGTGCACACCCTTCCTAAGTCGTTGGATGAAAAAGTGGCCCGATTACATTTATCCAAAATCGGTGCTGATCTAGAGGAATTAACCGAGGAACAAGCAGCGTACATCGGTGTTCCAATCACCGGGCCATACAAGTCAGACGAATACCGATATTAAACATCGCAAATCGGTTCGGTATGCTGCTAACATTTTTATCCCGAGAAGGCGCTGTTGTGCCCTCTCGGGTTAATAAACTAGGAATCTTTCCGGCGCTTACCGCCGCCTGAACCACCTTTTCTGTGCCCTCCGCCTGGACGACCACCTCCACCACTGGGACGGCCTGCGCCAGATCCTGAACGACCGCCACCGCCTGAACGACCTCCACCGCCTGAACGACCTCCACCGCCTGATCGGCCTGCGCCAGATCCTGAACGACCGCCGCCGCCTCTACCATCCCGACGACCACCTCGACCACCGGCGCCTGAACGACCTGCGCCAGATCCTGAACGACCGCCGCCGCCTGATCGGCCACCACCTCCTGATCGACCTCCGCCGCCTGAACGACCTCGTCCACTGCCCCCTCTATCATCACGACCGCCACCCTTAGCATTAATGTCGGATGCATCTGCATAATACTCTAGAAGAGTGTGGAATTCTAAGCTTAAAAAGCGCTCAATAACTTGCTCTTTGGTCAAGTCCTTCAATGCCTCCAGTGCAGCGGGAAGAAAAGGTTGTATCCGATCTGAATTGACCGCTTCTTTTTGAATTCGTTCTAATCCATGGATTAACCGCTTCGAACAAATTTCTTCACCGGTTGGAACGTCCGATTTAATGAAGGGTTGAGATGCCATGTTCTCCAAGCGGCGAATTCGACTTTGCTCCCTTGGGCTTACAATGCTCATACATATACCTTTGTTCCCAGCACGTCCAGTTCGCCCACTTCGATGAATATACACCTCTAAGTCATCCGGCAGATTGTAATTCACAATATGTGAGAGGTTGGTTACGTCTAATCCTCGAGCAGCCACATCAGTAGCCACTAAAATTCGTAAATCCTTACTTCTAAATCGATTCATTACTTGATCGCGCTGATTCTGAGAAAGCTCTCCGTTCAACACGTCTACATCGTAGCCATCTCTACTTAACCACTTTGAAATATCCATGGTCTCGTTACGAGTACGACAAAAAATAATCCCATACATCGACGGATGCATGTCTACTAAACGCTTAAGGCTTTCGAATCTATGACTAGCTTTAACTATATAGTATAAATGCTCAACATCTTTTGATCCAGAATTACGTTCACCTACCTCTATTTCAGCAGGGTTGTTCATATATTTCTTGGCCAAACTCGACATCTGTTTAGGCATCGTAGCCGAAAATAGCAACGTTTGTTTGTCGGAAGGTGTATCTGCTAAAATCGCATCCAAGTCTTCTTGGAAGCCCATATTCAACATTTCATCGGCCTCGTCAAGTACTAAAGTCTGGATAGCCTCTACCCGTAATTTCTTTCGTCGGATTAAGTCCAACATTCGACCAGGCGTCCCAACAACCACCTGACAGCCGTTTTCCAAGGCTTTGATTTGAGTCCTTATTTCAGACCCCCCATATACAGCAACGGATTTTACTCCTTTTAGCTTTTTGGCATAGGCTTTAAGATCTTTAGCAATTTGAATAGCTAATTCTCTGGTAGGCGAAAGTACAATGGCTTGCACATTTTTATTCTCTGGGTCAATTTTGTGAAGTAAGGGCAGACCAAAAGCCCCTGTTTTACCGGTACCGGTTTGTGCTAAGGCCACTAAATCCTGCTTGGAATTTAAAATGGTGGGTATAGCTAATTCTTGAACTTTAGTTGGCTCTGTAAAACCTAGTTGTTCTACACCCTCAAGCAGTTCTTGCTTGAGGCCCAACTCTGAAAATGAAGACATGTATAAATAATTGATTTAAAAGTAAGATGTTGCCAGCAAAGAGAGGAATGTGGTTGCGGCATCATCTCAACTCGGGCTTCATGCAGCTATTATAATAGCGCAGATAAAAATACGGATTATTTTTGCCAATACATTACTATTTGTTTGAGGCTTAAAACGAAGCTATGCCAGGTATTTCTCCCCTCGTACTACATTCACCTTTTGGGTATAAGCGACCACAGCATAATGCTCAAAATATTCATCACTAATGTGCTGTAGAATCCTGTTTGCCGTTTCCTGATTTGCAATCACTTCGATTTTTACATTTTTTCCCTCCCAATCACTGGCTCGAATACCCCTTGAACCCTCCCCTGTCGTATCAGAAAGGGTGTATCCTGACACTCCGGTTTCTTTCAGGCGATCTATGATTTCGTCTCGTAATAAGCGCTCGGTTATTATGGTAACCAGCGTAAGTTCTCTTAACTCCATTTTATGCTCCCATCCATGTTGCAATTAAATAGTAAATAGGAATACCAATGGTAATATTAAAGGGAAAGGTAATTCCTAAGGATGCGGTAAGATAATAGCTTGGATTGGCTTTCGGAAGAGCTATTCTAACTGCTGCCGGAGCGGCGATATAGGATCCACTGGACACCATGGCGGCCAATACGGTTGCCCCAGCTACGCTTAAACCAACCATAAGACCCAACCAAATGGCCAATACACCATGTAATATGGGCACTATGATTCCAAAACCGAGTAAGAATACCCCCACTTTTTTCAAATCGCTAAGTCGGCGTGCCGTAACCATACCCAATTCCAGTAAAAAGAGCACTAATGCTCCCTGAAAACCACTCACAAAAAAGGGCTGAACCGATTCAAACTTAACCGGACCGGCTACAAAACCTATTACTAATCCACCCAACAACAGTATGATGGAACTGCCCGTTACCACTTCATGCAAGGCTTTTTTAAACGATCCATTCCCTCCATTAGAGAGTTGAGGGATGAGTAAGGCAACAATTATACCAGGGACTTCCAGCAACGCAACTAGGGTGGGCATAAAGCCTTCTGGGCTATACCCCAAACTCTCTACATAACTGATAGCCGCGATAAAGGTGACCGCAGAGACCGAACCGTAATGTGCTGCAATAGCCGAAGAGTTAATCATATCCATCCGTCCCAAATAACGAAGAATAGCGTAGGCGGTAAGTGGGGTTAATACACCAAGCAAAAGCGTGATTGAGGCCGGGCCTATAAAAGCATCTATGGAGGTTTTGCTGAGTTCCACCCCTCCTTTTAGCCCAATAGCCAACAACAAATAAATCGATAAACCCTGGTACAAGGGCTTTGGGATTTCGAGATCACTTTTTAATAATTTGGCAGCAATACCAAGGGCAAAGGCCAATACGACTGGGGAGGCAAAGTTAGACAGTAGGGATTCCATAGGTAGATGTAGTTAACTCTGTTTGTTGTATGTATGTTTTGAACGTTTGAGCGAGAGGACTTAGACTCTTCCCTCGTAAATGAACCAGCTTCCAGGTACTCTTCAATGGAAAGCCTTCCACATCAAGAATACCTATTTGGTCATGAACTTTTTCTAAGCGTAAACTGAACTCTGAAACCAGCGATATACCAATTCCGGCGATAATCGCATGCTTTACTCCTTCATTGGTGCTCAACTCCATTACCGGATCAATGCGCATATCCTCTTTCTCAAAAAGCTCTTCCATAACCATGCGCGTGCCGGAACCTTTCTCTCGCAGCACCAGTGCTTCATCCTTTAAATGGGCTACCTTGAGTTGTTTTCCGAGTTTTGGATGGTCCTTAGCTGCGGCAAATACGAGTGGATTATCCATTAACTCGGTATAATCCAGTGCTAAATCGGTTGGAAGTTGCGAGAAAACAGCGAAATCACAACTGTTTTCTCGAAGTGCACTTATTACCTCGGCACGGTTCGACACTTTTAGAGAAATGGAGATATTGGCGTGCTGCTTCTGAAAAGCACCCAATATATATGGCATAACGTATTTAGCCGTGGATACTGCCGCAATACGTAATGAGCCTTTCATCGCTCCTCGCAATTGCGATAAACTCATTTCCGCATTTTCGAGGCTTTGCTGAACCAAAATCTGCGCTTGGTATAATTCCCTGCCCGCCTCGGTCAAATACAACTGCTTCCCAATCACCTCGAACAGCTCTATCCCGAAATGATCTTGCAATTTCTTGACTTGAATAGAAACAGCTGGCTGGGACATTTGAAGCCGCTCCGCCGCCTTAGTCATACTTTTTTCTTGAGCAACGGCTGCAAAGATATGCAGTTGATGCAGGGTATAAGACATATACTGATGTTTATTTATCAGTACAAATATATAAATTTTTGTTTATATATTGAAAAGCATTTTACTTACGCTACTTTTTGCCCTAAAACTCGTACATGAACCCGGAAAGATAGTTAAACCGACATTCTGCCGGCTACTTTTTCCCCAGGGGTTCCCAGTTTTTCCCTAACCATAGGTGCTACTTGCTCTCCTAAAAGTCGAATGGCACTTGATAACTGCTCGTGGGACAAGTGGGCCACATTCATATGCAAACGAAACTCTGTTAATCCCCCCAAGGCTCTGGAATGGCGTACAATTTTATCCGCAACTTCCTCTGGATTACCCACGACCAAAGCGCCCATTTCATCGGCCTGTGATTCATAACTGCGCCGGGTAACCGCGCCACCCCATCCTCGCTCTTGCCCGATCTGGGTAAAGGTTTTCGCATAGCCCGGAAAAAACTGCTCATGTGCCGACTGCGAATCCTCGGCAATAAAGCCCAGCGAGTGAACGGCCACTTTTAACTTTTCTCTGGGTTGTCCAGCTTCAATCCCTGCACGGTAGTACATATCTATTAACGGTTTAAAGCGGTGCGTTTGTCCACCAATGATGGCCACCATCAACGGAAGTCCAAGCCGGCCTGCACGCGCAAAAGAAGCAGGGGTCCCACCTACGCCTACATAGATAGGCACCTCGGGTTGATACGGCCGCGGATAGACTCCTTGCCCGGTGAGCGCTGGTCGAAACCGTCCTTCCCAACTCACTTTTTCCTCCGATCTAAGCTTGAGTAAAAGTTCCAGCTTCTCCTCAAAAAGATCGTCATAATCCTGAAAGTTGAGGCCAAATAATGGAAAGGCTTCCGAAAATGAACCCCGGCCTGCTACTAAACCTGCGCGCCCCTTGGAAATTATGTCGAGAGTAGCTAACTGTTGAAACACTCGAACCGGATCTTGAGCGCTGAGTACGGTGACGGCACTAAGCAACTGAATTTTAGACGTTCGCGCCGCGGCGGCAGCTAAAATGGTCAAAGGCGAGGAGTCTAGATATTCGGGGCGGTGATGTTCGCCGAGGCCAAACACATCTAACCCAACTTCCTCCATGAGTTCGATTCGGGTAAGAAGGTTTTCAATGGTTTCGGCCCGTTGCTGCGCGGTACTGGGCTCTCCGTGTTGTCCTTGCACAGCGGCAAAGCTGTCGATTCCTAGTTTCATGATGGTAATTTGTGAGGTCTTTCTTGATGAATAGTCTTTAATATAAGTAAATGTACGGAAAAATAGTTTAACATTAAAGTATTATTTCTGTCCCCATCAACCCGTCGGGATACACTGAAGATATACAAACTAGTATGCTTAGTGGGTTAAGATGTGATTTTTTTATAGTTTCATCTGTTTGCCCACATACCAACTGCAACCATAACATATCCAAACCCCGTCAACTAAGCTAAATATATCCCTATGACTAAATCCTTTGTACTCGTTCTAATTTGTTCCTTTAGTTTACTTTTTTGCACCCAATCCAATCAACAGGTACCCCTAGAATATGAGGTAAGTTCCGCAGTTAAATGGACGATGAATAGTGCAGAATACCAAATTATTACAGAACATCTGTATCGAACAGCTACCCGAAGCATAGCCGCAATTGAAGCCCCTAAAGAGCCTTGGGTAGTTGCGATGGATGTAGATGAAACTTTGTTAAACAATGTGGAATATAACCGCAGGCGTGATCTTTTGGGCTTGGGATATTCATCAGAAAGTTGGGCTGATTGGGTAAAAGAGGAATCCGCAACCCCCGTACCTGGTTCGATTGAATTTGTTACACAAGTACTCGAAAAAGGTGGCCTCATTGTACTCATCACCAACCGAGAGCGCGAACTAGACTCGAATACATGGAATAATTTAGTCGCATTGGGTTTTCCTATAAGCCGTAACAATACCTGTATAATGGGGCGATCCCAAGCAGACCGAAACTCTGTGGGAACACAAGGAATGATCAATGACAAAGATCTTCGACGCAATCAAATCGCTACTGGTACGGCCAACTATTGCTGGGAAAATTACCCCGAGGCTCAAGAAGTTTGGAACAAGCCTTTATCCATTATATTTGAAGTAGGAGACAACATTAAGGATTTTAGCCAAACCACCCAAGAAAACGTGGATACCAAAGACTTCATGGAACGGATTTCAACCGATGTGTTGCTTCTGCCTAACGCGGTCTATGGTTCTTGGGAGTAAGTTGAGTAGGTGCTGGAATCGTTAGCAAGCCAACATAAGAAGCTACCTAATCCTGCTCGTAACCCGTCATTTCGATGTAGCCATTCCCGTCGATGGCCTCATCCCTGAATTTCCCGGAAACGTGCACAGCACCCTCATAATACTGCACCGATACCGTCATCTCTTGATCATCGAATACAGTGGTTACGTCCATCTCTAGCTCTTCCGAGGGAATAGCAAGGGTCCACTGCATGGGATAACGCGCCCCGGTATGTGGGCTCGTCCAATACTCTAGCACCTCCAAACGCACTTCGCCTTGGTCTAAATCTCTCTTCTGACCATTAGGGGCAACCAAACTACCGGTGGTTTGAGGGGCTAACTCAGGATCGGCATTTCGAATTTGATAGTACATGAGCTCGTATCCATTAGACAGCTGAATCGAAAACCAATCCCAACCCGTCTGCCCTGAATCCAAGGCCGAGGTACTCCACTCATGATCCATCCAACTCAGCCCTGAAACCGCTAATGACTCGCCGTCCTTTTTCAAAAGACCCTCGGTCTGCATACGCGTGAACGAAATATAATAGGAGGCATTTCCATCCTCACCCCCTTTCTTGTCATACCCCTCTTCCCCTTGAAGCACCAGCGGTTTTTGAGGATTCAACACTACGTCCAAGGCTGTCCCATCACTCATTTCGGCCTTAATCCTCACCGGAAAACGCTCATCAGTGGCCTTTGAATCCTTAACCCGAGTAATTTCCCAATCCTCCAACCAGATCCGATAGGGGTCCACGCTCGCCCCCGCCAAACCGGCGGTGCCCCGGCTGTATCGCTCGTCAAACACATGATCCCTCTTCGACACATCGGAAATGGCAAAATGCGCTAAATATAATTGGTTGGTACTCCACTCCGATTCACGAGCACTATTTCCCTCCGGGTTGATGCGTGCGGGATCCTCCTGGTTCATTTGTGCGGGATCCTCCTGGTTGATGCGTCTAGGCTCCTCCTGGTTGATGCGTGCAAAATCCTCACCTGAAGGCCTAAGTTGATTTCTAAAAATGGTGAACTGATAACCAAACTGCCTGCCCTCTTCGGTAAACAGATTCCCGGTGTAATACCACCACTCGGTTTTAAAACCAGGGTGCGCTCCATGATCGTCCGGAAAGACAA
>JAGYJQ010000012.1 GCA_018401935.1 Balneolaceae bacterium | reverse complement strand
CCATGATTTCGGATCGATCTAATTCGGCTACAAAATCTCCTTTCTTGACTACACTTCCCTCTGGTATTAATCGCTGAATACGCATGTTATTCACCCGAAAATCTCGTGCGCCTTGGGGCCCCTTAATTTCAACGGAGTTTTTAGCTCGAAGTTCTCCAGTAGTGGTTACGTCTACCTCAAAACTACCCACTCTAGGCGAAGTATATAAATCAACAAAGTTAGTTGCTTCGCTTCGGTTAAAGAGCCAAAGTGCTAAGAGAAGTACTACAAAAACACCAGGTATAAGTATTCTTTTTTTCATGGAAAGAGAAATTAGTTATGAATCAGTTTTTTGGTCGAATTACTAGTTGCATTGAGTCGCAATTCAGCATTAAAATAGGTGTATATGCCTACAAGACTTAGTCTTTTGTTCTAAAAGCCTAATTCATAAAAATATACGTTAGACTAGTTCTAACGGTTACACCCTATATATTATTTTACATTTAAGCCCGTTTCTAGGCTGAAACTGTTAGCAGGTTGCGAATAATCCAACACTGTTTTGGGGTTATTGTGTTCATCAACAACCACAACGCGAGGTTTGTGAGTTTGCGCTTCCTCTGGCGTCATTTCTGCGTAGGAAATGACGATAATTCGATCCCCAATCTGAGTAAGTCTAGCGGCGGCTCCATTTAGACAGCACACTCTCGAGCCTCTCTCTCCTGGGATTGTATAGGTTTCTAAACGTTGCCCATTGGTGATATTTAATACTTGTACCTTTTCATAGGGAAGTAACTGAGCTTGGTCCAATAAATCTTGATCTATGGTAATACTCCCTTCGTACATCAGATTAGCCTCGGTGACCACCATTTGATGTAATTTAGATTTAAACATAGTTACTTTCATCACGATTCTCCTTTGATCAATGTTTTGTTCGTGAAGATCACATTATCAATTAAACGAGCCTTACCCAGATAGGCAGCTACGGCTATTAGATAGCTTTGTCCATCGACTATCTGTTGGACTGGATGTAATTTATCTGTGTCAAAGATACCAAAATAATCGTTTCGAAAGCCTGCTTCCGACAACGCTTGTTGTAAATTCATAAACATGGTGGGCCAATCTTTCATTCCCTGTTCAATTTGCTTCTTCGCAGACATTAAACTCTTGTACAATAATGGAGCAACTTCCCTTTGAGCTGGAGTCAAATAGGCATTTCTGCTACTGAGTGCCAAGCCATCTGACGCTCGTTCGATAGGTGCCATTAGTAGCTCTATCCCGTGGTTAAATTCCTCAACCAATGTTTCAATGACCTTATATTGTTGATAATCTTTTTGACCAAATATAGCTACATCAGGTTCTACAATATTAAACAACTTGTTTACAACTAGAGCAATACCCTGAAAATATCCTTGACGACTCGCCCCGTCTAAGTATTCGTTAAGCGTGTGTATATCTATACTAAAAAATAACTCTTGATTGTACATTACATCGGTATCAGGTGTGAATATCAAGGACACTCCCTCTTGTTCACAAAAGCTCAAATCCTGCTCTAAGCTGGTTGGATAGGAGGCGAAGTCTTCGTTAGGTGCAAATTGTTTCGGATTCACATAAATGGATACTACTACCACCTCGGAATGCTTCTTAGCCAGTCGTATGAGGGATAAATGACCGTCATGTAAGGCCCCCATTGTAGGAACAAACGATACTCTTTTACCTTCTTTTTTATAGCCTCGAATAATATCTCGGAGCTCAGGGATATGCCCAGTTACCTGCATCTCTAGATATCTCGATGCGTATCAAACTGTTCTAAAATCTCCTTAACCCGACTCACAAATGCTCCACCATGCGCTCCATCTATAATTCGATGATCGTAACTCATGGATAGGTACATCATATGACGGACCGCAATTACATCACCCTGTTCGGTTTCCATGACCATAGGTCGTTTCACTATAGCTCCGGTTCCAATAATGGCCACCTGTGGTTGATTGATAATGGGTGTTCCCATCAAGTTTCCCACACTCCCGTAATTGGTCAACGTAATAGTTCCACCTGCCAAATCATCTGGTCGTAACTTTTTACTGCGTGCTTTAAGGGCTACATTATTTACTTCCTCTGCCAATCCTACCAAATTCATCTGCTGCGCTTTTTTCATAACGGGCACAATTAACCCGCCTTCTCCACCATTACCTAAGGCGACAGCGATGCCAAAATTAATGTCTTTTTTGACATGAATTTCGTCGCCTACGACCGAGCTATTCATCATAGGGTACTCGAGCATTGCCTTAATGATTGCCTCAACAAATAAGGGCGTAAAGGTTAGTTTGATTCCAGTTTTTTTCTGGAATGCTTGTTTGTGCTTATTTCTCCATTGAACCAAGCCGGTTACATCTACCTCCGCAAAGGTGGTAACATGTGCAGAAGTCTGCTTGGAACGGACCATATGCTCGGAGATCATCTTGCGCATGCGATCCATTTTAATAATTTCTACCTCTCCTTTAGGACTTCTAGAAACATCGAGTTGCCCCGCTTGTATTGAGTCCCTGCTGTCCTCGGAAAGAACATTAGCAGGACTAGAAGCCTGACTGCCAGGGCGAGTTAGTGATAATGCAGCGGTTGGCGTACTGCTCGCAGCTGAGGTAGTAGTCCGATTGGCTATGTAGCTTAAAATGTCTTTTTTGGTCACCCGACCACCTTGTCCGCTACCTTGAATTTGCTCTAGCTCCTGTGCACTTACCCCCTCTTCTTTGGCAATCGATCGCACCAGCGGAGAGAAGAATTGGCCATCGGAACCCTCCCTAGGAATATCGCTAGCCGGTAATCCTGAGGATGGCGCTAACTGTACAGATAGGTCCTCCGGCTTCATGGCCGCTATTTGCTCTTTGGTAAGTTGAGTAACAGGGGGAGCAGCACTACTAGTATCAACAGATCTGGTTGATGTAGATGACGTGGATGAACTGGTTAATGCAGATGTTCCTGCAGACACCCCCTCACCAACAGCGATAACAGCAATTACTTGCCCAACCTCAATGGTGTCATCGGCTTGAGCTCGAATTTCCACCAAGGTACCCTTAGCTGGAGAAGGAACTTCCGAGTCTACTTTATCGGTAGAAATTTCAAGGATGGTCTCATCTTCATCTACGGTATCTCCCACCTCTTTCATCCAACCTATTACCGTGGCCTCCACAACGGATTCTCCCATTTGGGGCATTATCACATCAATGGTCTCCATTGTACCTTGAACAGCTTGGTCCGCTGCTTTGGGCTGTGTCTGTGCGCTGCCAGGTACAGCCACCGAAGCGGTTTCAGTTGAATCATTTACAGGTGATGGACTTGGCTCCGTCTCTACAGACTCAGGACTGATTTCAGGGGCTTTTGTTGGGGCTGCATCTGTTGCAACCGATGCTTTTGCCGCGTCTGTTTCTATCCTAGCAATAGGCTTACCTACCTCAATGGTTTCCCCTTCTTCTACTAAAATCTCAACCAAAATACCCGCCTCTGGTGAGGGAACTTCACTATCCACTTTATCGGTAGCAATTTCCAACAGGGTTTCATCTACCTCTACGGCATCTCCTATTTGTTTGGTCCACTCAATTACCGTTCCTTCCATTACCGATTCACCCATTTGGGGCATCATTACATCGACCTTAGCCATATCTAATTAGTTGTGTTTATCGTAGATTTATTTCGAGTTTGTTTCGTCAGAATCTCGTGCATACTCGGACACAAGAAAGTTCACTATTATTTTTAAGACATCAAATTATAAAATAGCTTAAAAGCAGACAAAATAGCCTCTTTTTATACTTACCATATAGTAAGTATTGCGCATCTGTTTCACCGAACTGACTATATAGTAAGTGACGATTCTAGCGCCTGCTGAAGATCCAATTTTAAATCGTCGATGTGCTCTAAGCCCACACTTAATCGAATGAGATTATCCGGCGTTTGAGATAAAGGCCCCTCCGTAGATTTTCTGTGCTCCCATATACTTTCAATACCACCCAAACTAGTAGCGGCTTTAATTATTCGGGATGATGCGACCATTTTTTTAGCCGCGGGCTCTCCTGCAGAGACCAGAAAAGATATCATCCCGCCAAAAGCTCGCATTTGTGTTTTGGCAATTTTGTGCCCTGGATGTGAGACTAAACCAGGGTAAAATACCTCTTCAATACCCGGTAAGCGGGTCATGAATGCTGCTAATTGAGAGGCATTTTCGTTGTGTGCTCTCATGCGGTAAGGGAAACTGCGAATACTTCGGCACAGCATCCAAGCGTCGAAAGGAGAGGGTACACCTCCCTGAACAACCTGTACGCTTCTCACCCGATCCATTAAGGGGCCCGATTCTTTGGCTATAACCGCTCCACCTATTAGATCCGAATGCCCACCTAAATACTTGGTAGTAGAGTGAATAACTAAGTCGACTCCAAAGTCTATGGGGTTCATATTGAAGGGCGTAGGCCAAGTATTATCTACGGCAACCACTACGTTCCGATCTGCGGCCCAGTCAACCATAGCCTCAACATCGGTAATGAACATCTGAGGATTAGAAGGGGTTTCAATCCATATCATTCGGGTATTCTTCTTTACGGCAGTTTCCACGGCTTCCAAATTGGTCATATCCACAAAATCAATTTCCAGCCCCCATCTCTCCGAAAACTCCCACATTAACTTTCGGGTACCAAAGTACACATCACTGGGTATGAGTACATGATCGCCATGAGAGAGGGTTTGAAATACCGCGTTAATGGCGGCAATCCCAGAGGAAAAAGCAGCAGCCTCTGCACCCTTTTCCAAATCGCATAACACAGCTTCCAATTCTGAACGGTTTGGGTTTTGCAGACGGCTATACTTCAAGTCCCCTTCCCTGTGCCCACTTATCGCATGCTCGTAAATGGTAGATAGTTCAATACCCGGCACAATAGGACTATTTTCTGCTTTTTGAGCTCTCATACTACCATGTATTGCCACGGTCTCGATGTGATTACTTTTCATAGATTTTGGGGAATAGGGTGATTAATTAACGCGCATAAAACAATATATGTAATGCCTAAAAGTTAAACGACTCTATAGTGTTAAAAGTCGGTAATAATCGCCGGATGCACCAGCCAAATATTTATTAATCTAGTCGTTCTTCCTCTGTTTAAAATTCTATATTATACACTCAAACAATGTTATATGTCTGCACAAACCACTTCCGTAACCAACACAGCCCCTTTTGCGAGAGCCCAACGAAGCTATTCCCTATCCTTTTCCTCCTGGTTAATGGGTACAAAACTCATGAGTTGGCTATTGGGGCTTATTCTACTCAGTTTGGGTGGATGCACCCTAGATTCAAGCCCTAGTAATGGAGGAGAAACAGATGAATTTATTTCGGATTTTGAGGCCGCCAATAGTCCGTGTGAAAACAATTTGGCGGCAGATTTATACCCCTGTGTTAACATTAGTTTATACGCCCATATAAGCCCAGTAGACTTAGGAGGGCAACAAGTCAATGACATTTGGGGTTGGGTAGACCCAGAAACCTCCAAAGAATACGCCTTGGTGGGGTTAACCGATGGCGTTAGTTTTGTGGATGTTACCAAGCCCAACGAACCCATCGTTGTTGGTAAATTAGATGAATCTGATTTTCCGTTGAAACACGCCTCATTTGGTTTAGAAGATTTTCCTGCCTGCAATTTAGGACTAGGAAGTACTACCACAGCTAAGTCCGTTGCACAAGGTACCGCATGGAGAGATCTGAAAGTATTTAATGATCATATGTATGTAGTATCTGACGGCCAAATTCATGGAATGCAAGTATTCGATCTAACCAGGCTAAGAGCCTTTGAAGGTAGTTTCATGCAATTCAAGGAGGATGCGCTCTATAAAGAATTAGGTAATGCGCATAATATTGCCATTAATGAAAAAAGTGGATTTGCTTACGCCATTGGAGTCACTCAAGCAGATACCTGTGGCTCTAGAAATGCAACTGGGCTACATATGATCGACCTAAACGATCCAAAAAATCCTACCTTCGCCGGATGTTATACCGATCCAGCCACCGAATTTAGCTCCTCTTACAGTGCGGGCATTGGATATATCCATGATACGCAATGCTTGGACTATGAAGGACCTGATGTCCGATATACCGGCAAAGAATTGTGTTTTAGTTCTGCGGAAGGCGCTGTTGTCATTACCGATGTGAGTGACAAAACGAATCCACTAACCTTATCTGCAAGCGCTGATCCAAGTATGGAATATTCTCATCAAGGTTGGCTTACAGAGGATCACCGTTACTTTTTAATGAATGATGAATTGGATGAACTCAATTTTGGACGTACCACAAAGACCTATATCTGGGATGTATCCGACATTAACGAACCCACCTTTTTAGGATTTCACACGCACAATACCCCCTCTATTGATCACAATCTTTATGTGCTTGGTGAACATGTGTTACAGTCTAATTATACCAGTGGACTGCGCATTCTAACTCTAAATGATGTGGATAGAGCTCGTCTAAATGAGGTAGCCTACTTTGATTCTGAACCTAGTAGTAATGACGCAAGCTTTTCGGGCACATGGAGTAATTACCCTTATTTGCCCAGTGGCGTTCTGCTCTTAAGTGATATTTATAATGGGTTGTTTATCCTACGCCCAGATTATTTAGATAAATAGTCTCTCATTTTTTTAGTTAAACACAGACTTTCTTAAATTTAGCGTTAATTCTTACTTTTATTTTTGCTCTATGTCTTTGATCATTACACTCTGACTCTGTCGTAACACATAAAAGTATACCACGGTATAACCCTTATTAAACTAACTACTGTTCTAGCTAATGGATTTATTTGATAAGCTGGCAAATCGCCCCAGCCCCCTTGGACCCTTCACATCAGCCGGATATGGCTATTACACCTTCCCTAAATTAGAAGGGCCACTTGGACCTGAAATGAAATTTAATGGAAAAGATATGGTCGTTTGGAGTATAAACGATTATTTGGGTGTCGGTAGTAACGAAAAAATTAAACAAATAGACGCAGAGGCTACGGCAAAATATAGCTTGAGTGCACCAATGGGCGCTCGGTTGATGACGGGTAACTCTGACGAACATGAAGCCCTCGAAAAAGAACTCGCTGCATTTGTGCATAAAGAAGACGCACAGCTTCTAAATTTCGGGTATCAAGGTATTATGAGTGTTATTCACGCCTTAGTAGATCGGAATGATTATCTAATTTACGATGAACTCAGTCACGCCTGTATTGTAGATGGTAAGCAATTAGCAATGGCGGATAAGTCCGTTTTCAAACACAATGATATCGAAAGCTTTAAGAAGCAGTTGTACAGAGCGGCTGCGAAGAAAAAAGACAATTCTTCCATACTTGTGGTCACCGAAGGAGTATTTGGAATGACGGGAGATCTTGGGATTCTTCCTGAAATTATCAAGTTAAAAGAGGAAGTTCCTTTCCGCTTATTGGTCGATGATGCTCATGGATTTGGCACTTTAGGTCATGACGGGTCAGGTACAGGTACCCAGCTTAAATGCCAAGAAGGAATAGATATCTACTTTGGTACATTTGCTAAGGCAGTTGCTTTAATTGGTGCTTTTGTTGCTTCTGAGCCTAGAGTCATTCAATTTTTAAAAGCTAATGTACGTAGCCAAATCTTTGCAAAGTCTCTTCCCCTACCTATCGTTGCTACTGCTAGAGAGCGACTCAAAATGATCCGCCAACATCCAGAATGGAGAGAAAAGCTTTGGTCTAATACCTTAAAATTACGTGAAGGACTCATCAAAATTGGATATAATGTATTGCCTTCTGAAAGTCCTGTAACCCCTGTTTTAACGCAAGGTAGTACAGATTTATGTCAGGATATAATGCGTATTTTGCGTGAAGAGCACGGTATTTTTGTTAGCGGAGTTGCCTATCCAGTGGTTCCAAAAGGTGTGGTTCTAATTCGACTCATACCAACCGCTGCGCATAATGACGCACACATCGAAAAAACGCTCATTGCTTTTGAAGCCATTAAAGAGTTTGTAGAGACCGAGGCCTCTAAAATAAGCGCTTAAAAAATCGTTTGACAGGATTCTCCGAAGGCTCATTTTTCGGAGATCCTGTTTTCTTTTCGCTCAGAGTCTTGGCAGAACCCTTAGACGAAGAACCATTCACATTCTTTGATTTCGAGTGTTTTCTCTGCTTTCCTTTGTTTTCCAGCTCCTCCAAATTCACCCTTGGAATTTTTACCGCCTTATATGGCGACTGGGTAATAGGCACTTTCTTATGGTTCTCAATTGTTTTTCGCCTTTTTTTCTCTGAGCCCTTTTCCTTGTGTTTTTTATTTGATTTCGCTGGCGCTTCGGATTGATTCCTCCTATACTTGCGCTCCGGTAAGGAAAGCTTATTTGGCTCCAAACCTCTATACCTGCTGATACCCTTAAATAGGCTTCTAGATCATCTTTATACAACAGAGATACCACCTGCTTTTATAATCCATAGTCGAGGAGTTGCATACAGCGCACGATTTCAAAATGTCGTCCGGTATATCATAATGGATCACCTCACCCATTCCATGAAGGTTAAGTTCTTCCACGGATAGACCTGAAAGCAATAAAAACACGATAGTCTTTGTCGTAATAATTTTCTCAAACGCTCGCCCTGAAGGTCTTCCGATAAGGATGAATCAATGCTGACCACTCCCAGCTTTTTTCTAATAATTTTAAATAACCGTTGTATGGTCTTTCTTGAATAGGCAGATACTAGAATTCGTTGGTTTTTGGACTCCTCAAGATGACTCATTAGAGTAGAAATCTTCAAACTGATCTGGCACCTCATAATATTGGTTATGCACCCGCTTTTTAAGCGCAAATACTGGGCCAACTGTGTTATCTAAGGCATCAAATCCAATACATTTCGTGTGAACTGGCATAAAGGCTAACAAGGATCAACTGTGGAGTTAAATACTTGAGCCTGAACATATATTTGAGTCGCCGATTCTATACTTTTTGCAATTTTTTTAACCTTATTGAATTGTTTATATCGATCCAATTCATCTGCGCCAAAAATGACCAACATATCTAGCTGATCTAGCTGCCAAATCCCATCCGAAATAAAATCTAACATTCTCCCAGGATCACCTATCACAATTGATGGATGCGATTTTAACGCCTGTTCCTGAATTGGTTTTTCTCTCGTTGAGTCACTAGGGAATAACTTATTTTTAGCGTGATATCCCACTGCCCAGATCCATTGTTCCACTTCTATCGCAAGTCGATGTAGGGCATAATATCCCTATTCGATTTGATTTAAACTGCTTCTCATCTGACACTGCAATGGTATGCAATAACGGAAGAAGTAATTCATCCAATGATGAATTGGAAGACTTTATAAGAGCTGGCACCTTTTTATGAAACAGATCTAGTAAATCCTTATGGATTTTTTTTGCTTCTGAAATCCGGACATCCTTTAACCCTTTTATAATACTTGGATGTATCTTTAAGCTTTCAAACGTCAAAACTTCACCTCTTCTTCTCTTGTATTCCTATACTGTTCTAGTGCTACAGATTTAATGATGCAAACTATTCAACAAGCTCATAAACCTTTAAACTGTTGCTAAGCAATGACTAATATACAAAAGTCGTCAAAAAAGCTCATCCCTTTTAGCAGGATTTAACCAAAGGATGTGAATGCTTTGTTTCGCCATAGATCTTTGTAAAAAAATAAAAATTAGCAATAAAGACAAACACATGGCAAACACCCCCGATAAACCAGCTTCTGGACCGAATAACCCCCCTGTCCACCATTCAGGCCCGGTTGAGTGAACAGATACAATGGACGCCTCCCAGGACAGCCCACTTACCTTAAACCCATATACCCCGCCTAGAATAAAATTCCACGCACTATGTAGGCCAATAGAAAGGGCTAAATTACCTGTCCAAATAAAAGGAAAGGCTAGCAAAATACCCGCCAAGCTTATGGTGACAAAAGTAATAATAGAAGCATTTGGATTGAACAGATGAGCCAATGAAAATACCAAGGAAGACAGGATTATAGACATATACAGTGCTTTTTTATGTGAAATACTGTTACATGACAACCCTTCCTTAAAATTAATGAGCACGTATCCCCTAAGCATTACTTCTTCATAGAATCCGACTGCCAACATTTGAATAAGCAAAAGAAAAACTGAGTAATGCCATGTATTTGATGACCGGGTAAATTCATTACTAACATACCCAGCTAGGTCTACACTAAAAAAACCTAAGAGCCACCCTAGACCAACCATTGAACTTAACGCTATCAAACCAATTAGCCATCCTGCTAAATAATGTTTTAGCGAAGTTGAACTCCAATACAGACCACCACTGTACCAAGGACTATCTTTTGCAATACGATGATCCGTCAAAAATAGATTTAACCTGTACCAACCAAAAGCAATGGGTATGATTATAATCCATTCCCATCCCGCCAAGGGAATCGATTGGATGAGCCCAACCAGTACAATCATACCGATAAAAAAGAAAGGAATTCGAATCCCTGCTCGAAACCTTCTTTCTTCGCGATTAAAGATCGGGTTTATCATGGAGGGCTACTTTTCCTTCTGAGCTGTGATCAAAATAACGCATGGTAGGATAGGCAAAATCTATATCAACATGCTCTTCAAATGTATCCAATATATCCTCCCACATCTGCTCGGATGTGTTTCTGCGTTTCCTTGGATGAGTGAGGTGCCTAATAGTTAAACGAATCCCACTATCTTGTACATCCGTATAAATTACTGGGTTTAGATAACGATACTCAATCAAGTAGGATTTAGACGCTTTATCTAACTCTAATTGGGCTTGTTCAATCATTTCTTTGGTTCGATGAATAACAATATCTAAAAGTATTTTTTTAGCTTTTTTCCAATCACTTTCAAACGTTAGAACAATAGCGATTTCATTCCATATAAATTGAAAATCCGAAGTATAGTTAAATAACTTTTCCACGAAAATGGAATGGTTGGGTATATGAATTACCCGCCCTGTACTTTGATCGGCATCCACCCAGTTACCGATTTCTAACAGAGTAAATTTAAAAGGTCGAATATCAATAATGTCACCTCGAACCTCTCCAACTTGTACTCGATCACCAACTTCAAATGGTTTTCGGAGAATGATAAATAACCACCCCGCCAAGTCTGATACTGGATCTTTGAGTGCTATGGCTAAACCCGCTGAAAGTAATCCAAAAAAGGTAGCGGCAATCTTCGTTAATTCTTTGACCGCTAAGGATTCTAATTCGGCAAACCAAATTTGACCCAGCGATAACAGCCCTACCAAAATCGTTACATAACCCAGATTTTTACGCCATTTCAACCTAATTTTTCTATCCTCAGTATTTCGATAAACCAAACGTACACTAAGACTTCTTATCACCAAGAGTAGTACGATGATTAGCACTGTTTCGGCTAGATTTTTGGCTAAAAGAGGGGATTTTGAGTAGAAATCTACTACGTTAGAAAAGAAATCAGACATAATCTAGCTTTTTTAAAATGCATGTATTGGTATCGAACACAATTATCGGTATCTTTTTTATCCTTTTTCCAAGTTAATACATACTATTATGTTATACACTATCCTTACTATTATTATTGCGATTATTTGCGCCCTACTTATTATTGTAGTGCTTCTACAGAACGGATCCGGTCAAGGTCTTTCTGGTATTGGAGCCACATCAATGGGAGGAAGTGCTGGTCTTGGAGCAAGAAGAACCGCCGATTTACTCTCTAAATCCACTTCGTATTTAGGAGGAGCTTTCCTATTGTTATGTGTGCTTGCGAATTTTGTAATTGATCGTCCAACGAATACCGAAAGTATTCTTCAGAGCGGAGCACCACTAGAAAGTGTAGGTGTGCCAGCAACACCTCCCGCTCGTGAATCAGTTCCTTTAATGAATGACATGGGTGCAGCTACTGAAGAAGCTGGTGGTAGTAACGAAACCAGCGAAAACTAATTTCCTTTCGTCTCCGTAAACCCAAATTTTTCGACGGAGATTAATGCTTATTTTCACAAATATTATAAAATACACTAGCGATCCTAACATTTTTTTTAAAAGGGCGTATTAGTAATCCTAATCGCTCTTTTTTATTATGTGCTATATCTACTGGATTACCTATTGTTTAGATATCAACCAAATTAGATATCGACCAAAATGGTAATGACCGAATAGTTGCACTGCAAAACTCGATCACAAAAAACTACCTGTTGTATTTAGATTCGTTCCTTAATGAAAACAAGCTGTATATATTAACCATAAAAAGCCTACATATGCTTAATCAATCACAAAAAACTAATCTAGCTTCCCTTAAAAAAGCTGCTTTGTTTGCAGTTTTAACTCTAATTAGTACAAGCTCTATGCTCCATGCACAAACCCAATTAATCGAAGAAGTCACACGATCGGGTGATGAAATCCTTATCCCTTATCAAAAATTTGAATTGGACAACGGATTGACCGTCATTATTCATGAGGACGATTCAGATCCTTTGGTTCACGTCGACATCACCTACCATGTAGGCTCAGCTAGAGAAGAGCTGTATAAGTCTGGATTTGCTCACTTTTTTGAGCATATGATGTTTCAAGGTTCTGAAAATGTGGCCGATGAAGAACACTTTAAAATCATAAGTGATGCAGGAGGAACCTTAAACGGATCCACCAATCGGGACCGAACTAATTACTATCAAACCGTGCCTAGTAACCAACTAGAAGTGGTACTTTGGCTAGAGGCTGATCGAATGGGTTTTTTCTTAGATGCTGTAACCCAGAAAAAGTTTGAGATTCAGCGAGAAACCGTGAAAAATGAAAAAGGTCAAAACTACGACAATGCTGCATATGGCCGTTGGAGTGAACTCACCGCTGAAACCTTGTACCCTTTTGGCCATCCATATTCATGGCTTACCATTGGGAAATTGGAAGATCTTGACCGAGTAGATGTAGAAGATCTCAAAAAATTCTTTATGCGGTGGTATGGTCCAAATAATGCCACCCTTACCATCGGTGGAAGTGTAACCGCAGAGGAAGTCATTCCCATGGTTGAAAAATATTTTGGCGTTATCCCAAGAGGACCTGAAGTTGACAATATGACTTTGGAGCCTGTTCAGCTCGACGCAGACCGCTATGTTTCTTATGTAGATAACAATATCCGGTTTCCAGCACTTTTAGCAACCTACCCAACGGTACCTCGCTTCCATCCAGACGAAGCACCTCTTGACTTCTTAGCCCAAATTCTTGGCACGGGTAGAAGTTCCTACTTGTTCAAGAAATTTATCCTCACTCAAAAGCCATTCAAGCCTCTGTATTTCATCCAGTAAGTGAATTAGCTGGTGAGTTTACTATGTTCGTATTGCCTTTCCAGGCCAAACCTAGCTGACTTTGGAGCAAGAAAATGAGAGTCATTTTAGATGAATTTGCAACGGAAGGAGTAAGTGATAATGACTTAACAAAGATTAAGGCTAGCTTCGAATCTAGCTTTATTAATGGCCCTCACTCTGTTAGTGGAAAGGTTTCACATTAGCTGATTATCAGACTATTGCTGATAATGCTAACTATATAGAAGAGGACTTAAGCCGTTATTTGGCCGTGACCAAAGAAGATATTATGCGGGTTTTTAACGAATACATTTACAACAAAACCAGAGTTTTGCTTAGTGTGCTACCAAATGATGGAGGAGCAACTGCGCCTGCAGCACCCGACAACTATGTTGCACAAAAAGATGGAGATAATCCATTTCCTACCACAGACTATTCCGGGCCTTCCTACTCACGTCCAGAAGGAGATAGCTTTGACGTAGTCTGTAAACCGACACTCCAGGCAACCGCTCCATTGGTTCAGGTACCAGATTACTGGAGAGCCAACTTTGAGAACGGAATTCAACTTATTGGGACCGAATCAAACGAAGTACCCACGGTTAATGTGCAATTATACATTAAGGGTGGACATGAAATGGATGCAAACGACCCACAAAAGCAGGTCTAGCATCCTTAACAGCTGCGTTGATGAATGAAAGTACCCAAAATTATAGTTCTGAAGAGATTTCCAAGAATTGTGCCTAGTAGCCAGTTCCATTCTGTTTCAGGCGGCAGAAGTGAAACAGTGGTCGGGGTAAGCACCTAAGCAAGAATTTGACCGGAACTATGGAGCTTTTTGGAAGAAATCTCTACCGCCCAGCTTTTACCGAGGAAGACTTTAATCGGGTGAAGCAGCAAATAACTAGAAAGCATTCGTGCTTTATCAGAACCTGCGGCAGTAGGCCAGCCAAATCTACAGCCGTCTTACTCTATGGAGATGAACATATTTACCGGTCCCAACCTCTGGTCTCGAGGGAAACAGTGAGCTGAATTACTGTGGAGGATGTCGAGCCTTCTATGAATCCTATATGTCTCCAGAAATTACAGAAGTAGTGGTGGTTGGTGATATTTCCGAGAAGAAGCACTCTCTAGCCTAGCTTTCTTAAACAATTGGGAAACAAAAATGTCGAGATACCTGACTTACCTGAGCCAAAGCCCGGAGACTATACTAAAGTGTATCTCATGGACAAAGTGGTGCCCCCACAATCTGGAAATACGTACGGTTACCTTTCTGATATGACCTATGATGCCACAGGGGAGTATTTCAAAACCAGCCTGATGAATTATAGTTTAGGTGGGGCATTTAATACAGCCGAATTAACCTAAACCTTCGAGAAGACAAAGGTTGACCTATGGAGCTGCCTGGGTTTAGTGGGAATGATCGGGGAGTCAGTTTACGGCCTCGGCAGGTATCAAAGCCAGTGCTACCGATAGTGCCGTAGAGTTTATAAAAGAGATCAAAGGCTTCCAAGAAAATGGGATCACCGATGATGAGCTTAATTTTATGAGAAACTCTATTGCCAACGAGATGCATCGTCTATGAAAACACCCTTCCAAAAAGCCGGCTTGGGTAACATCATCCGATATGATTTAGACGGTTCCTATGTAGACAAACAAGCCGAAATCATTCAGAATATTACGCGAGAGGAAATCAATACGCTAGCCAAAAAGTACCTAAACACTGATAACACATACATTTTGGTGGTAGGAGATGGAGCGAGTAATCGCGATAAACTAAAAGCCCTAGGGTATGAGGTCGTGGATGTAACCGAGAAAGGAGACATCATTGAGCCCGTTCAAGAAGGGAACGAATAGGCGATAATTTAGCCAGACACAGGCTATTTAAAGGCCTTGTAGCAAGAAAGATCATACTCTAATTCATTTATCATACCCATCCACATTAACGTGTGCGATGGGTATGTTTTTTTAGAATCCGTTGATTTTCCTGTTTAACCAATAAGGAGTCTCTATAGCTCCAAATCTTTTTTCTCGCTACCGATGCCGCATGTGCGACATCAACGATAGGGTCGGGATACTCCATGCCATTCCCAGATGGTAAACAAGCCTTTTCAATAGGTGTTATAGACCATGGTTCGTGTATATAAGCCGTGGGGTATTGCTGTAACTCAGGAACCCATTGCCGAATAAACTCCCCATCCGGATCATGATCTCTGGACTGTTTCACTGGATTATACATTCGAATGGTGTTCACCCCCGTAGTACCGGCTTGCATTTGAAATTGAGGATAATGGATACCGGGTTCATAGTCCAGAAACAAACTAGCCAAATGATATGCACCAAGTCTCCAATCACCATCCAAATGATGACACAAAAAAGACACCAACATAGCTCTCATGCGGAAATTAATCCATCCCGTTGCCTCCAAACACCGCATGCATGCATCAACCAGTGGTACCCCAGTACAGCCTTGCTTCCACGCCTCCAAAAAATCCGGACGATTGGAGTAGGACATCAGTTCATACCCCCTATTTACGCAATACAGTTCATATTCCGGTTCCATTTCAAACTTTTGAATAAAATGCGCATTCCACCTAAGACGCGTCAAAAACGAAGCATATGCGCGTGGGGCTTCCGCCTTAGCCGAATGATTATTCACAAAACCGTGCATCTGCCTAATACTAATGTTCCCCCAAGACAAGTAAGGAGACATTCGACTACAACTCTCTCTAGATAAAAGCGGCTTTGAGATATGCCGTTGGTAATTCCGCCCTCGAGCCCCCATAAAACTCTCTAAGCACTTCCATGCTTGGGTCTCCCCCGCGGGTTGATGCATTTCCGGATAGCGCTCTAGTTCGGCCCTTAACTCCGCTGGGATAGGAAAGGGATGCGAATCTGAAATATCCTTAAAAAAAGCATGTATATGTTCACTTGACGCTGAATAAGCTGGGTAAAACAAAGGTCGGCTCATGCAATCCAACCATGCCTTATTCCATCCATCCCGATTAACTATTCCACGAATAACCCCATCTCGTTGACATTGCTTCCAATCTATGCCATTGCCAGCGAAAAAAGCAGCCACACGTTGGTCTCTTTTCCAGGTTCTAATGGTACCAGATTCCTGATAGGAAAACACTTTATTGACAGAAAATGTGTGAGTAAAAAAATCAAATATTTTCTCTGTATTCCCCCAACAATACATTATTTCTCTTCCAACTGCTTCTAGTTGTTTATTCACGTCCATTAAGGAGTGAAACACAAACTGTTGATGCCGCAAAGACGAATCGGGAGCTGCTAATTCATCCGGATCAAATATATAGAGTGGGATATAATCTTGTTCGGCTTGCTCTGCTAGATAAAACCCTTCATGGTCAGCTAAACGAAGGTCTCTCTTCAACCAAACTATGTTTACTGCTGGCTTAGATTTTTTATCTGGCGTTGTTACGTTCATCAGCATGGGTCTGCGTTAGTCAGCGTTCGTGAGCGTTAGTCAGTATTGGTCAGCATTTATCTGAATTCATCAACCTTTATCTGCGCTTCTTACTTCCCGATACAAAATCTAGAAAATATAGAATCCAAGATATCTTCATTGGTAATTTCCCCTGTTATGGTTCCCAGGCTCTGCAAGGCTGCACGTAGGTCAATCGCAAGAAAATCACCCGTTAGGCCACTCTTTAAACCGTTGAGAGCGGCTCCTACATGAGTCAATGTTTTTTCAAGGGCATCTCTATGACGAGAAGAAGTAACCAGCAGAGAATCACCATCAAAATGGGCCTGACTCATTGCGACCTCTTTAATGCGATCCTTTAGTTCCTGTAAACCCTGGCCAGTTGACGCAGATATATGCAGATCTTCAATGCTACTCCATTCACTTTCCTCACTGATGGCTTGCTTGTCATGCACTTGCTGTTCAGCCTGGGTTAATCGATCAAATTGGGTTCCGATACAGAGAAATGGGCTATCCGTTGCCGATGCTTGCAAATGTTCAATCTCACTCCGTTCCTCTGAAGTAAAGGGCACATTCAAATCCCTCAAATAAACTATTACATCCGCTTCTTTCACGGCTTCCTGGCTGCGCCGGACTCCCTCGGCTTCGACGCGATCCGCTGTTTCACGTAAACCAGCTGTATCAATAAGCCTAAATAACAACCCTCCGTGATTCCATTCAACATCAACGGTATCTCTAGTGGTTCCGGCAATTTCGGTAACAATCGCTCGATCAGTGCCTACCAAAGCATTCAATAGGGTTGATTTACCTGCATTGGGGCGACCAATGAGCACTGTTTTAATCCCGTCTTTCACCAATCTACCCGCCTCATAGCTCTCAAGTAAACGATGAATGGCCGTTTTTAGATCCTCTAATAACTGCTGTAATTGCTCTTTATTAGCAAATTCAACATCCTCCTCTATAAAATCCAATTCTAATTCTATCATCGCCGTCGCATCAATAATTTGCTGCCTAAATTCTTTTACATAGGCGCCCAAACTTCCAGATAACTGCTGATTTGCGGCGTCAACCGCTTTCGCACTACGAGCATGAATAAGATCTGCTACGGCCTCAGCTTGTTCTAAGCCTAATTTGCCATTTAAAAAAGCACGTTGAGTAAACTCTCCAGCTTCTGCGGCCCTAATGCCCGTTGCCAACAAGGTTTCATACACCCGCTGAGTCACCAGAATACCCCCATGACAAGAAATTTCTACGGTCTCCTCGCCAGTGTAACTTTTAGGCGAATGAAATAAACTCACCAATACTTCATCTACTAAACGTCCATGTTCATCAATAATGCGACCAAAATGAATGGTGTGCGATGAAGCGGTTCCTAGATCTTTTCCTTTGAAACGTTCTTGTACCTTTGCAATCGCTCCCCTCCCCGAGACACGAAGCACCGCAATCCCACCTTCACCAATGGGAGTAGCAATGGCAGCAATAGGCTCTTTCTGGGTGATGCTTGACGACTTTGACACGTGGTTTTATTTGTTATATATGCATGATTATTAGTACAATAATCTACGCACTCTTTTTAACCAAACTCAACTCTTATGCATTCCTATATACTCGCACTAGACCAGGGCACTACAAGTTCTCGCGCTATACTTTTTGACAAAAAAGGAAGCATTGTAGCTATGGCACAAAAAGAATTCACCCAGATATTCCCTCAGTCTGGATGGGTCGAACACGATGCGAATGAAATTTGGTCAAGCCAAGTGAGCGTTGCAACAGAGGTTATGAGTATGGCTCACATCAAAGGTGAACAAATCGCTGCGATTGGAATAACCAATCAACGAGAAACCACAGTCGTTTGGGACAAAAGAACGGGGCAGCCCATTTACCAGGCCATTGTCTGGCAAGATCGCCGAACATCGGAGCGATGCAACCAGCTAAAAGAGCAAGGACGACTCCATGAAATTCAATCCAAAACAGGCTTGGTTATTGATGCCTATTTCTCCGCTACCAAAGTAGAATGGATCTTAAAACAGGTGCCTGGTGCACTAAAACTAGCCGAAGAAGGGCATCTAGCTTTTGGCACCATCGATAGTTGGCTTATTTGGAAATTTTCTGAAGGGCAATCCCATGTAACCGATGTGACCAATGCCTCTCGAACTATGCTCTACAACCTACGCACCCAAGAATGGGACGAAGAGCTATTGAAGCTGTTTGGAATACCTTCACCCATGCTCCCAAAAGTATTGGAATCTAGTGATGACTTTGGCAGAACCAGTGAGCAATTTTTTGGCCATCGTATTCCTATTACAGGTGTTGCGGGCGATCAGCAAGCCGCCCTATTTGGGCAGATGTGCACCGATGTAGGCATGGTGAAAAACACCTATGGCACCGGATGTTTTATGCTTATGAACATTGGTCCTGAATTTATACTCTCTAAACACAACCTCTTAACTACAATTGCCTGGAAAATTAATGGTGAGCTACATTATGCCTTAGAAGGCAGTGTCTTTATTGCAGGCGCGGTGGTTCAATGGCTCCGGGATGGTATGGAAATGATTCGCCATTCATCCGAAATAGAAGCCTTAGCTGGTCAGTCTAACCATACTGATGGTGTGTACTTTGTTCCAGCCTTTGCTGGGCTGGGCGCTCCCTACTGGAACCAAGAGGCTCGGGGTATGTTGATTGGTTTATCGCGTGGAACCACCAAATCCCAGATTGCGAGAGCCGCTTTAGAGTCAATGGCCTATCAAAGTTATGATGTACTCAAAGCAATGGAAGCGGATTCTGGTATATCCATCAAAGAACTTCGGGTCGATGGGGGAGCAACCACCAATAATCTTTTGATGCAATTCCAAGCCGACCTATTAGGGGCTAATGTAATTCGACCAAAACATATTGAAACCACCGCACTAGGTGCTGCCTATTTAGCCGGTTTAAGGGTTGGATATTGGGAAAATATTGAAGAGATTCAATCAATCTGGGCAATGGATCAACGCTTTAAAGCTGGGGCAAATAGTACTCAGGTCTCGGAAGCGATTGACGGCTGGAATAAGGCCATTCATGCGGTTCAAGCCTGGACGACATACTCTTAGACCTTAACCTCGTAAAATTGCCTGTTATGAGCCCTATAATTGCTGAGTTTATCGCCACATTTTTACTACTACTCCTGGGTAATGGAGTAGTCGCAAATGTTGTATTACCCAAAACAAAAGGACATAATTCAGGGTGGTTGGTCATCACTACTGGTTGGGGATTGGCTGTTTTTACCGGTGTAGTGGTTGCTGCCCCTTATTCAGGAGCTCATCTAAATCCAGCCGTGACCCTAGGTTTAGCCGTAGCAGGAGAATTCGCTTGGGCGGAGGTTCCAGGATTTGTAGGCGCTCAGATCCTCGGAGCCTTTTTAGGTGGAAGTGTTGTTTGGCTTATGCACAAGGATCACTATAAAGAAACTAACAACTCGACCACCATTCTAGCCACTTTCAGTACCATCCCAGCCATTCGATCCCCTTTTAGCAATTTATTATCAGAGATCGTTGGTACTTTTGTTTTGGTCTTTGTGATCTTCTTTATTAGCGATGGTCAATTACTGGGTGATTCTAATACCCCCATCGGGTTAGGTTCTGTAGGGGCTCTACCTGTTGCTTTTCTAGTTTGGTGTATTGGCTTGGGCTTAGGTGGCACCACCGGTTATGCCATAAATCCTGCAAGAGACTTTGGTCCGCGCTTAGCGCACACAATCCTACCCATCTCAAACAAAGGAACCAGTGATTGGAATTACGGATGGATTCCTATCCTAGGCCCTCTACTAGGAGCTATTCTAGCCGCCACCGTTTACTTACTCCTTTAAGGTGTTTGCCCGCTTAGTCGATATCACCCATCAGTTTTTTCACCGATGGCGCCGCCAATATAGCAATTACTCCACCCCCGCCAACAAATAGTGCTACTGCTTGGAATAGACTAGCAGGGGCAAGATTTTCTAACTGTCCCGCTACCAAACCAGCAATTAAGTTTCCAAGTGCCGCTGCCACAAACCATATACCCATCATTTGACTTACTCGACTCTTAGGTGAAAGCTTAGTCATCGAAGATAGTCCAACAGGTGATAGACAAAGTTCACCAACCGTATGTAAAAAATACATTACAATAAGCCACGCTGGTGAAACTAAATTGGTACTGGAGGCATTAGCCGATCCCCATGCTAACACAAAGAAACCCGCAGATAGTCCTAGAAGACCTAAAGCAAATTTCATAGGTATGGACGGATTGGCATTCTTACTAGCTAACCAAGTCCACATAAAACCAAAGATAGGGGCAAATATCACAATAAAAGACGGGTTAATTAACTGTAGCGTACTAGCAGGAATTTCCCACCCTTTACCTACTTGGCTCAGCATCCAATACACTAACCCTAGTAGACCTACACTGGTAAACACGACAGCCATTTTGGCTACCGACCAGATATCCTCACGAATCCAGGTCTTATAGGTATAATATCCGATAGGAATAGCTAATAAAGCCGTTAACATGAGTGCTCCAATTCCTCCCAAGAATACACTAGGCCCTGCAGAACGATTCACTAATTCCGCAGTAAAAATGTTCAACGAAGAACCAGCCTGCTCAAACCCACTCCAAAAAATAGCCGCTAAAATGAACAACCAGAAAATAACTCCAAGGCGCTTTTTTTCTTCACCTGTATGCCCACCAAAAAATATGATATACCCGAAAAAAGCAATGGTAATAACAACGGCAACCAATCCTAAATTACCCGCTAAGGATTCCAAAGCAAGTTCAATAGCACCAGAGCTAACTAAGAAACCCAGTAGTACAATCAAGGCGCCAATGATAGAAACCACCGTGTAAAAAATCTTGCTTCGCTTAGCAAGTGTATCAGGATCAACTTCTACCTTTAGATCTCCTGCTGTTCCTAAATATTTCCCTCCAACTTTATAGGAAATAAGACCAAGAATCATACCAAAACCAGCTAAAGTAAATCCATAATGCCAGTTATATCCTTCACCAAGAAGACCACATAATAATGGCCCCAATATGGCGCCAAAATTAATCCCCATGTAAAATATAGAAAAGCCCGCATCGCGCTTTGCACCACCCTCGGGATATAAATCGCCCACCATTGAACTTACATTTGGTTTTAGCAATCCCGTGCCAATAACAATAAGTGCTAATCCAATAAAGAAAAAAGTAGTCGTTGGAACCGCCATACTAAAGTGCCCCATAGCAATGATAATACCGCCTATAAATACCGCCTTTCGTTGCCCCCAAATATTATCGGCTATCCAACCGCCGGGTAGCGATAACATATACACGAAAAAGGTATAAAGACCATAAATAGCGGTGGCCTCACCAACCGATAAACCTAAGCCAGGATTATTCCCAATGGCCTCTGCTGTCATAAAAAGCACCAGTAAAGCGCGCATACCATAATAGCTGAAACGCTCCCACAATTCGGTAAAAAAGAGGGTAGATAAGCCCCTCGGATGCCCAAAAAAGTCGTTTTGTTGGGCCTCTAAGGGGCCCGTAGAGGTGGTACTCATACTCATAATGTCGATATTAGGTTAGTCTTATTTATGAAAACATAGCAATAGCTTAGATTATAGCTAAACCTTCCTTCGCCCGCAAGCCCAATGCAACCTTTGGGCAAGCAAATCGTTAGTTTAGTTAACTTCTAAAACACCTTTTAGTATGGAATTACTCTTACTTATCCTTGGCGCACTGTTAATCCTATTCGGATTTATTGGATCTTTTTTACCTGTAGTACCTGGTTTACCGATCAGTTTATTGGGAATATTGATTATGCAGTGGACCATTGCACCGTTTTCTTCTGCATTTATTTGGGGATGGGCCATTGCTATCGTGTTATTCTCTGTGCTAGACAATTTTATACCTGCTTGGACCAGTCAAAAAACCGGTGGGACTCGCTATGGGTTTTGGGGTAGCTTATTTGGTATGATAATCGGTATTGGCTTTCCTCCAATTGGTTTTATTATCGGGCCACTTGCAGGCGCATTTCTGGGTGAAATGATAGGTGGCCAAGGTCAGGAGCAAGCCTTAAAAGCTGCTTGGGGTTCATTTTTAGGATTTATGGCAGCTACAGGTATCAAAGTAATGGCGGCTTTAATCCTCTGTTGGTATTATGGAACCGAACTTATCAGATGGGTGGTTAGTGCGTTTTAATGACCCCGAGAACTAAGTGATGCGGCATGATACGCGGCCCCCACAATACTGGCATTATTTTGAAACTCTGCCGCTTTTAACCGTGTGCTAATTTTCATGTAGGGGAAGGTTTTATCGGCTTTTTTACTAAGCTGTCCACCGATGATAAAAAGTTCGGGATGGAAGAGTTTTTCGTAATATTGCAAGGCAAACTGAAGTCGTTTTGCCCATGTTTTTCGCTGAATTCCCTCTTCCTTTCTGGCCCTGTTCGACGCCCGTTCTTCTATGCTAATACCTTTTAATTCGATAAGACCCAGCTCAGTATTTGGCACAAGTATATTATCTACGAAGATAGAAGATCCAATCCCTGTTCCTACTGTCAAAACTATGACCGTTCCTCGGTACCCTTTGCCAACTCCAAAAGTCATTTCGGCAATACCCGTAGCGTCGGTATCATTAATAAGGTGTACTGGGCAACCAGTAATTTCACTAAATAAGTGTTCGGCATCGGCATCAATCCAGGCAGTATCTATCCGAGAGGCTGATAACACTCGCCCTTTATGAATGGCCGCTGGAAATGCACAACCTATGGGGCCTTTCCAGTCAAATTTTTTGACCAGTTTATGCACCTTTGAAATAATTTTATGTGGCCTGGTATCTTCTAATTTGTCGGTAGTTTTTTTTCCCGATATAATCTCCCCCTTCACCGTATCTACAACAGCACCTTTAATCCCATAGCTACCAATATCGATACCTAGTACTTGCACTTTAGTTTGGCTTATTGTTCAACAATGACCCATCCTTCTTGCTCTACTTTTTTCTTAGCAAATTTCCATTTCATACTTTCTGAAACACCCGTAGCCATATTCTGTATCGTAACAAGATCATTCCTCCCCGGCTCAACAGCAACCTCTACTGGCTTTCGCTTAACATTTGGACCCATTGGTGGTTGTCCTTGTTCTGTATTGGGTGCTACAGGGGCTTGAAGTCCCATTCCTGTTGAATCGGCATGTTGTGTTTGCATGCGCTGAGTATCGTAAGATGATTTTTGCTGCTGAGCCTGTTGTACTGAATTCGGTGAAGCCTGTGCCTCGGGAACCGCCTTCCAAATCAATGAAATCACCTCTCGATTGATCATTTCTATAAGCTGCTTAAACATCTCAAAGGCTTCTTTTTTGTATTCTAATAGGGGATCTTTTTGCGCAAATGAACGCAGTCCTATACCTTCTTTTACCGAATCTAATTCCCGTAAATGCTGCATCCATTTATCATCAATGACAGATAACACGGCCGATCGTTCGAGTGCCCTAACCACTTCTTTACCCTCATTTTCAAGCGCTGCATCCACTCCCACCACAACGCGCATTCGCCGGGATCCGTCAGTAAAGACAACCTGTACTTTATCGGGTCGGCGATCCGCCTGTGTTTCACTTATCCGCTTCATTACCTCATACAGCGGTTTACTGATCATGTCTTCTTTTCTTTTGTAGACCTCTAGTGCCCGACGAACAATCACATCAACCAGTTCATCTTCGCCCATGGATCTCCACTCATCCTCATCAAAGGGTACATCTACTGCTAGGTTTCTCAGGAGAGTGGAGTGCAGCCCTTCATAGTTGCCCATCGCCACGTGTTCAGCTACCCATTCTTCTGTGAGTGACTCTAGCATACCCAATAAATCGGTGCGTAATTGATCTCCTAAAAGTGCGTGTTTACGGCGTGCATACACCACGTTACGTTGGTTATTGAGTACATCATCGTATTCTAACTGTCGTTTACGAATACTAAAATTATTTTGCTCAACCTTGCCCTGAGCGCGCTCTAAGGACTTGGTTATCCATGGATGTGTGATGACTTCTCCTTCATCAAAACTTAGCTTATCCATGACACCCGCTACACGGTCACTCATGAACAACGCCATAAGCTTGTCTTCTAAGGAAACATAAAATTGAGAGAACCCTGGGTCCCCCTGACGTCCCGCTCGCCCACGCAGCTGCAAGTCAATACGTCTGGATTCATGCCGCTCTGTACCTAAAATAGCGAGTCCACCTTTTTCTTTTACTCCCGGTGCAAGCTTAATGTCGGTTCCCCTACCCGCCATATTGGTCGCCACAGTTACTGCCCCTGGTTGCCCCGCCTGCTTTACGATATCGCTTTCTCGGGCATGCTGCTTGGCATTCAATACATTGTGCGGAATTCCAGCTTGCTTAAGCATACGGCTCATCGACTCCGACACATCTACACTGGTCGTACCCACTAGCACTGGCTGTCCACTGGTATGAAATTCCTGAATCTTCTCTATAATGGCCTTGTATTTCTCTCTCTTCGTTCGAAAAACCAAATCTTCATGATCTTCTCTAGCAATGGGTCGGTTGGTGGGAATAACCATTACGTCTAATTCATAAATCTCATTGAATTCTCCTTCTTCGGTTTCCGCTGTACCCGTCATCCCGGAAATTTTGTGGTACATTCGGAAGTAATTTTGCAAGGTAATAGTAGCATATGTTTGTGTAGATGCCTCTACCTTAACTTGCTCTTTGGCTTCTATGGCCTGATGCAAACCATCTGAATATCGGCGACCTGACAATACTCGGCCTGTATGCTCATCTACAATTTGTACTTTACCATCCTGTACAATGTATTCTTCCTCACGTTCAAAATTGGTGTAGGCTTTTAGTAGTTGATTAACTGTGTGAATTCGGTCTCCCCGCTCAGCAAACAGCCGGTGTAGTTCCGAAAATTTTTGCTCGCGCTCTTGCAAGACTTCCGATTTCGATTCTTTGAGCTTTTTTTCCTTATACTCGTCACTAAATTCATTATTTGTCTCGATCTGCTGAATTCGCTCAGCTTCAATGGCAGCAAATTCTGCTTCAATAATTGACGTTTCTTCCCCTAAATCTGGAATAACAAAAAATTCAGGGTCCTCACCTTTCTTGGTAATGAACTCTCTGCCTTTATCAGTCATCTCGATTGAGTTCATTTTTTGGTCAACCGCATAGAACAAATACTCATCTACAATAGGCATGTTCTTAGCATTATCCTGCAGGTAAAAAGCCTCGGTACGCTGAATAAGTTTTTGTATGGTCGGTTCCTGCAGTATTTTTTTAAAACGAGTGTTCTTTGGAAACCCTCTCTGCACCCTAAATAAAGCAAGGCCTGCATCCTCTTCATTGCCTTCGTCCAAATGCTTTTGGGCTTCCTGAACTAGGTTGGCAACCAATTTTTTCTGTGCCTGTACCAGTGCCTCTACACGAGGCTTTATCTCCAGGTACTTATCGGACTTATTGTCGTTCGGAACCGGACCAGAAATAATAAGCGGGGTCCTGGCTTCATCAATAAGAATAGAATCCACCTCATCTATAATGGTGTAATGATGATCTTTTTGTACCAATTGATCCGGGTTAATAACCATGTTGTCCCTGAGGTAATCAAAGCCAAATTCATTGTTAGTTCCGTAGGTTATATCTGCCCGATAGGCCTGCCTGCGTTGCTCAGTGTTGGGTTCGTATCGATCGATACAATCAACCTTGAGTCCATGAAAATTAAATATAGGCTCATTCCACTCCGCATCTCGCTTTGCCAAGTAATTGTTCACAGTGATGACGTGCACACCCTTGCCTGCTAGGGCATTTAAATATGCAGGAAAAATGGACACTAAAGTTTTCCCTTCACCGGTTTTCATTTCTGCTACTTTACCTTGATGAAGTGCAATTGCACCAACTAGTTGCACATCGTATGGAATCATATTCCACTCAACAGAGTCACCTGCAACTTTCCACGATTTACCCACAAATCGACGGCACGTATCCTTTAATACCGCATAGGCTTCGGTCATAATGCGATCAAGGGTTTGCTCAATCAGCTCTAACTCTCGATTTTCTAGTTCCTCGAGTTCATCAGTAAGTTGTCGGTGATCCGCATCCTGAAGCTCTTCAATATGTTCTAATTTACCCTTGAGCTCAATAATTTCATTTCTTACGTCGTTGGTCGCCTCTGCAATGAGTTGCTTAAAATACTTTGTTTTAGCTTTTAGCTCATCATCACTCAGTGCTTCCAAACTCGAACTAAATGATTTAATCTCGTCAATTAGTGGTTGAATAGATTTAATATCTTTTTCGCTTTTTGAGCCAAAAATCTTGGTAATTAGCTTGCCTACCTTATCAATCATGGGTATGAAATAGTCTTTTGAAACGTGTTAAAATAGTAGGTAATTCAGTTTGCGTGAGTTAGTATAACTAAATTATTCCTATACCAAATGTAACCTTTCAAACGAGGCCGTTCAACACATGTTACAGATAAGTTTAATTTCCTTGGATAAATGTTCGATTTATATAAATTAATGCCTATATTTGAGGCTCTTTTGGATATTGAAAAACTATAAGGAACCAGATCCATGAAACGTACATACCAACCTAGTAATCGAAAGCGCAAAAATAAGCACGGCTTCCGTGACCGCATGTCTACCCACAATGGAAGAAAAGTTATTGCTGGTCGACGAGCAAAAGGCCGTCATAAGCTAACGGTTAGTGATGAGCGAAAAGGAGCCAAATAATTTATTAGCTCCTCTCTCAACTGATGTACATAAACATCAGCTACCCAAGTTATCCATATTGAGAGGGAAATCAGCTTTTGAACAGCTTTTTAAGGCCACTACTACCTTTCGCTCTGGCAGTATTTTATTTCGGTACTGCCAAGTTCCTGTAATTGAACACACTTCTATTCCAAAAAAAAACCTCCAAACGGCTTTCATTGCTCCGAAACGTTTAGGTGATGCGGTTTTAAGAAATAAAACAAAACGGTTATTCAGGGAGTCATTTCGTACATCAAATGCGGAATTGCATCATTTTTTGGAGAAAAACTCAATTTATTTGCATTTGGCACTCATTGCCCGTTATCCTAGTCCTAATTTTGAGCATTTAAAAAGTCATATGCGTAAAGGACTCAACAATCTCATTGAGAATTTAGCCCATGATATTGATACATTTCAATGCTCAGAGGAGTACAAGGATATGCAGCATTCTCCAAAGAGCCGGATGTGATATCTACCCCCGAATACTAACCCAATAATATTTAGCTGTTTTGGATAAGAATACTGTAGTTGGATTTACCCTCATATTTGTGCTCATGCTGGGCTGGTTTTATTTCACCTTACCTAGCGAAGAACAATTAGCCGAGCAACAGCGTCAAAGAGCTGTAAGAGATAGTTTAGCTCAGGTAGAATTAAACCAAAACATGGATTCTGACCTGCAAACAGATAGTAGAGTTGCTGATAATCTACAAAGCCGGCGTACGGGTACCAATGGACAAAGTAGTCTAGATTCCAGTCAAATTACTGATGGTGATGAGCCCAGAGTACAAAATCTTGGAATGTTCGGGGCCATGCAAGATTCCGTGCAGCGGTTTATAACCATAGAAACCCCACTTTATGTAGCTGTCTTTACAAATAAAGGGGCGGGTCCAGCGCAATTCACCTTAAAAGAGCATGTCAATTGGGCGGGTACACCCGTACAAATGATAAGCGACACGACTCTTTCTGCTTATAACTTAGGCTTTTTAAGCACAGAGAACTACAATGTTGAAACCCAACAAATACTTTTCGAAGCAGAAAATCTAGCATCTACTATTCGTGTATTAGAGGGAGAAAGTAGAAGCCTGAGCTACCGCTTAAATGTTGCCAATGGCGGTTCACTTCGTTATACCTATACTTTTTACCCTGACAGCTATGAAATCGACCTAAGCGTAGATTACATTGGTATTCAAGAGTACATTTTAGGTAGATCCGTAGACTTTGGTTTTACCAGCCCACTAAACTTCACCGAACGGGATCGAGTACAAGAAGCCCTTGCGACTTCTGCCTACTTATATGCAGGAGGAGAACTCGAACGGCTTAAGGCAGACAACCCAGACGAAAACAATGGCTACAACGAATTAAACGTAAACGGCGCGGTGGAATGGGTTGCCACCAAAACCAAATTTTTTGCTCAACTTATACAACCCATTCATAGCACTGATGGAGCTCTGCTATCAGGTCAAATCAATGGTAAAGTAGATCAACCAACTACCGATCACGCATATCAGGCTATGGTTAATTCTGACATACCTAGCAATGGAACCCAAGAATACAGACTCTACATAGGCCCAACTAAATATGCCGACATGAAAAGCTATAATGAGCATGCTTTTGATATGGTAGAGGTGGGTTATGGGTGGCTTCGATGGTTCTCTGATCCATTTGTACGATTTATAGTCATTCCATTCTTTAATATAATGGGTGGATTTATTTCCAACTACGGAGTATTAGTCATTATTTTTGCGGTCTCCGTTAAACTTGTGCTTTCCCCACTTACGTTTAAAAGTTATAAAAGTATGGCGGCTATGAAAGAACTGCAGCCGCAGATGAAAGAAATACAAGAAAAATATAAGAGTGACCCCCAGAAGCAGCAAAAAGCGACCATGGATTTGTATCGCAAAAACAAAGTGAATCCACTGGGTGGTTGTTTACCCATGTTACTTCAGTTTCCTATCCTAATTACTCTCTGGCAATTTTTTCAAAACTCCATTCTATTACGGCAAGAGTCTTTCCTTTGGGCTAATGATTTATCCGCACCCGATTTTATTATCAATTTACCCTTTGGAATCCCGTTTTTAGGAGATCAAATTGGTGGATTTGTTATACTAATGTCACTTTCCATGGGGCTACAAACTCGCCTTACAGGTGGTGCTAGTGGCGGTGGTGCCGCAAGTGGCGCAATGGCGCAGCAGATGAAAATAATGCAGTATCTACTTCCTTTCATGATGTTATTCATATTTAACCGTTTTGCTTCTGGGTTAAGTCTATACTATCTCATTTTCAATGTGTTGTCGATTGTTCAACAATACTATATTAATCGTAGTACCCATAAAGCTGCTCTAGCAAAGTCTTAAGTATTTTTTTCTTTGGTCGATAACGTACGTGCGAATACGTCAAAACTGTGTAATGTTTTGTTTAGCATTAATCAGTTTTGGCTGTCGCTAAGCTAAAACCAAAAGAAAAAACAACATTGATCTGCAGTATTCAAGGAACCTATATTTGTTAAGCTCTGCCTTATACCACTATCCAATCGTTCGTTACAGGTCCAATGGGGTGGAGCTATGGAATCCTATTCATAGGAAATGGTTTAAAAACAGACCAGAAGAGCGTATTCGACTCAGAGTAATTGAATACCTGTTACAGGAATGTCAATTATCCCACAATAGAATAGGACCTGAATTTACGGTTGATTTAGCTAATCAAACCAAAGGGCGCATCGATCTTGTCTGTTTTGATATGAATTATCAAGCTCATTGCCTTGTGGAATGTAAGCAGGTAAATGTTCCTTTAAATGAACAGGTCGCGCAGCAAATCGCTAAATATCACTTGAGCCTACCGAGCCCTTATTTACTTGTTACCAATGGTAGAGTAGATGCTTGGTTTCAACGAACATCAAAGGGTATTGTATACCTTGAATCCCTTCCGGACGAGTACAAATCGACCCGAGAGGTTGATCGTGATGTACAATATTGGGTGGATCGTGGGTTTGTGTACCCTTATATCCCTGCTTCCTTGCATGATTTGGTTTGTACTGTATGTTCACGTCTGTATGTGGATTTGCAGTCCCCGCCCATCTATTTGGATTTTGATGATATTCCCTCGGAATTTATGCTGGAAAACTATTATCTCATTAGTAGTGTAGGGGACGAGGAACCCCAGACCCGCATTGCTTTTGCAATGAATGGCAAAGGGAATACCCAAAGTTTAGATGTGATTTTAAGCGAAAATGGAGTTAGCACAAAATTATTAAAGATAGATTTACTGGCTTTATTTAATCAGGAGAGCGAACATGCTACCCTATACTCAGAAACGGGACAACGCCAAGTTGATATTACTTCTATGTCGCCACTGGACGATGAGCAATGGATGAGTCAATTAGGTGAATTCTTAATGAAAGCCTAAGCAAATGTCATGAAAGGGTTTCATGGAAAGACGGCCGACTAGGTTGATCTCTAATTGAAAGAGTTTTATTCCATTGAAGCCAACCCATGATAGCTAGCACTGTGAAAATCAAGAACTGCCCACTGGTTAATATCAATCCTTTAGAATAATAAAGAGGGATTGAAATTAGGTCGGTTGCAATCCAAAACAACCAGTGTTCGACTTTTTTTTCGGCCATAAGCCACATTCCGACAATGGCCAGCGATGTAGTTAGCGAATCCCAAAGCGGAATTTCACTATCAGTGAATCTTTGAAGAAGAATAAAAAGTGCGAGCCAGGAAAGTAGAAACAAAATGATGGATAAAACCCATTCATTTCTACTGCTACGAGTAATTTCTTTAACTGCGCTACTCCCTGAGGGCTGCAGCCACCGATACCAACCGTATATACTCATGAGAACATAATATATATTGATACCCATATCAGCGTAAATCCCAAACATATAGGATAGGTACACATAGATACCAACACTCACTAATCCAACAGGATATACCCATATGCGCTCTTTGACTGAAAACCAGACACTAACTAGGCCGGTGCCCACAGCCAATCCCTCAAGGCTAAATAAATAATCTATCATACTTTTGTTTTCAATACGCCCGTCAAGTTCAGGGTATGTATGGGTATTAAATAGTTGATAAGAATTTCATCCTTATGTATGCCTAATAGCCCGGTGCCTCGAAAATCAACAACGCATACGCTTTCCTCTCTTTGAACAATTTCACCAATACCGTAAAACTCCGGACTGGGGCCATAGTAAACTAAATCACCTGGCTGTAGTTCATTCTTTGCACGCCGGTGAAAGGGCATAATTACCGGGAGTAAATCTAAGCGGTATGAAAGTCTTTTTTTACTATCCAGCGACATACTTCTGGTTATTATGTATGTGAATCGCTCGATTCTCTGACCCATCATTAGAGCGTTCAATGTCCACCACCCACCAAGCGTCTGAGGAGAACGATAGGGCGAGCTCAGGCCACTCTATAATGCAAATACCCTCATTATAAAGATATTCTTCAAAGCCAATTTCTTGAA
Source organism: Balneolaceae bacterium (assembly GCA_018401935.1). Taxonomy (GTDB): domain Bacteria; phylum Bacteroidota; class Rhodothermia; order Balneolales; family Balneolaceae; genus UBA1275. Next base: position 48,036 of record JAGYJQ010000012.1, on the reverse strand, counting down.
GCTCGTTTGGAGATTTTAACCGATATAAGTCAAAATGATAAAGGGGTATATGCCCTACATATTCATGCACCACGGCATAGGTTGGCGATTGAACTAGCTTTTGTTCTATATCGAAGTAAGAAGCCAATCCTTTGGTAAAATGTGTTTTTCCTACTCCTAAGCCTCCCTGAATGATTACCACATCATTTGGCTGTAGGCTCCGGGCAAATTCTTTGGCTATGGCAATGGTTTGCTCTACCGATGATGAAGAAAAACTATGACCTGTCCTGCTATCCATCTTTTGATTTAGGTTCTAAGCGTGCCACAGGTAAAATCATTTCTTCCATAGAAGCACCCCCATGTTGAAAGGTGTCCTTGTAGCGGTTTTGATATTTATGGTAGTTAGTAGGATAGACAAAATAATAATTTTCTTTTGCTATCAGATAGTCTTTAACGTTAGCATATTCAGGTAAGCCAAATGCTTGAGCTTCTTTGAACACAATGACTGAATCTTCTTGTTCAGCGTTTAAATTTCGCCCATACTTATATCTTAAACCCGTTGCAGTATCCTTGTCACCGAATACTTTGGTATCCCGCAGGGCTCGAACTGAACCATGATCGGTCGTAATTATAAGATGGACCCCCTCCTCCGACAATTCCTTGAACATCTGAAACAGGGACGAATGCTGAAACCATGCTTCTGTGATAGCTCTAAATCCTGCTTCATCGGGTGCTAACTCTTTAATAACATCGGAATCGGAACGAGAGTGGACTAAGGTATCTACAAAATTAAATACAAAAGCCGAGAGTGGACTTTGGGCATAACTTTTTATTTTTTGAGCTATCTGACGCCCTTCTTGTGCATTAAGTATTTTCTCATATTTCGTTTTAATCCCAAGTCCTCTTCTTGAAACATACGAATCGAGCAGCTCGTGTTCATGTCTATTCCAAGATTGCTCATCCTGACCCTGCTCCCATAATGCTGGGTATTGTTTTGAAATTTGTAGAGGGGTTAAGCCAGAAAATATAGCATTTCTAGAATAGGGGGTTGCGGTAGGTAAGAGTGAAAGATAAAATTCGGTTTGAATATCATAATATTGGCTCAAATAACGCTCAAAAACCAACCATTGATCATAACGCATACAGTCAATAACAAAGAACATGACATGCTTTCCTTGCTTAATCAAGGGTTCTACATAGGTAGATAGTATCCCTGGCGACAATAGTGGGGATTCATTTTCTTCTTGATTTCGATCAAAGGCGTCTACGAGTTCGTACTTTTTTATCCATTGCTCGTAGTTTTGCTCCACCATTTTACCAAACTCCCGATTGGCCGATTGAAATTGATCATCTAACACCTGCTTTAGAGCTTCATCTCCTTGACCCAAATCCATTTGCCATTGGGTTAGTTTTTTATACACCTCAATCCAGCTTTGCCAGGTAGTACGATGATGGAGTAGGGCATCCATTTCGGGGAAAGAACGCAAGTAACTTTGGGCCGATTTTTCATTTTCTAAACGACCTCTATCCAATAATTTCTTAACGGTTAGAAGTATCTGTGATGGATTTACCGGTTTGATAAGATAGTCAGATATCTTAGCACCAATGGCCTCTTCCATAATTGATTCCTCTTCACTTTTCGTAATCATGACTACAGGAACCAATGGGAATTTGGATTTAATTTGTTCCAAGGCTTGCAATCCACCCATCCCTGGCATCTGTTCGTCTAAAAAAACCACATCAAACAGTTGCTCATCCATCATTGCTACAGCGTCTCTACCGTTGGTCACCGCTACGACTTCAAAGCCCTTTCTTTGTAGGAAAAGTATGTTGGATTGCAGTTGATCTATCTCATCATCTGCCCATAATATACTTGGCATAATACAGCGGATTCATGAATGGTTATTGTGCTTATAGAATATACTAAAACCCTGGAAGGCTATGCAGTATAATATGAATTCAATAGCATGCCTAATCATTCCATACTTGGTTCAATGTAAAGGTGCATTTTCAATTTTTCCCATCGTTTTTGACCAATGCCTTTCACTTCCATTAAGTCCTCTAAACGGGTAAAATCTCCATGTATACTTCGGTATTCGAGTATTCTTTGAGCATATACCTCACCTATTCCGGGGAGTTGAACCCATTCTTTTAGTGTTGCGGTGTTCATATTTATCGTAAGGGTATCTCCTGAATCTGATCCTAGCGTATTTGACCTTGTTGACAGTGAATCAGAGGTAGAACCAATTATTTGTTCATACGATTGCTCAAAAGCCTGAGATCGTTCTACAAATTCTTGGTATTGTTCATCATACGAAGGGGTAGCTGTTGAAGTAGCTCGCAGGCTCACAATCTGAAAAAAACCCACCATACTTACTGTTACTAGTAGGCTGCTGATGAGTGTGATTTCTTTAGGGTCGGCTCCCAAATACTGACTCCAATAAAACAAAAACCTGTTAATATGCATACGAATCCTATCTTATTTAATGGTGGAATAACTCAACACTTCTGTATAGTAAGAGCTCCCTTCTTTTGTATACTTACAAAATATTTTGGCAGCCTTTGTTTTTTTGGAGCTTAATTTTTTATCCAACTAGCACTATATTTAATTATGTCACTATCCACTACTGGGGATAACCCTACCATACAAGCCCATCGCTTTGATTATAATGGAACCATCTTGGCTTGGGAACATATACGCATGGATCATTCCACTGGTTCAGCTAGTGATTCATCGCATATTTCAACTGCTGATTTATCTAAGGGCCCATCGCGCCCGCTCATCATTCTACATGGATGGGGTGCAAGTAAAAAAATAATGCAACCTCTTGGTCGGATGTTAGCTTTTCATCATGATTGTTACGTGATAGATTTGGCTGGATTTGGGGAATCCTCTGAGCCCCCTTTTGCCTGGAAAATTGATGATTATGCCGATAGTATTCAAGCCTGGGCAGAACATATTGGACTTCTAAAGTTCGATATTTTAGCCCATTCTTTTGGTGGGCGTATTACGTTGAAATTACTCACTCGGCCGTGGTCCAAAGAGCATGTTCACAACGTATTGATTACGGGAGGTGCCGGGATGAAGCCTCGACGCAGTGCGAGTTTTTATGCCAAAAAATATGTAGCTAAAAGCCTTAAAGCGCCCTTCAATCTACTCCCAGAACCTTTCAAATCTCGAGGTCTACATTGGCTTCGGGCAACATCAACCTGGAAATCCCTAGGTTCTAGTGAGTATGCTGTCTTATCCGGTGTTATGCGTGAAACCTTTGTTCATTCGGTGACAGAATATTTAGAACCTACTCTTCCTAAAATTTCCCATTCCGTACTATTATTGTGGGGCGAAAACGACGATGCTACGCCTCTATATCAAGCGCAAAGAATGGAAAAGGGACTTGCTGAGGCTGCCTTAGTTGTAATGGATGGATGCGGGCATTATGCTTTTTTGGATAAACCTAAACAATTCGTTGCTATTGCCGAAGCGTATCTAAAACCAACTGATCTGGAAGGCTAAAACTACGTCCAAGAGTTGGAAATTCTAGGCTCTTACTTACAAGAGCTATGCCTTGATTTTGCAAGCGAACACCTGAGTTATCTCCGTTTGGGCCATAAATGGGATCATTATAAATTGGATGCCCCCAATAGGATAGATGCAGACGGATTTGATGGGTTCTTCCAGTAATTGGACGGCATTGAATCAAAGATTCTGGTCCATCTTTGCGTAATAAAGTGAAGGAGGTCTGGGCAGCAAGTGCTCCATCTAAACCATCCCCACATTCAAATACAAATCCTTTCTTTCTGCGGATAGGAGCGTTGATAAGGCATTCTTCCTGTTTTTTAGGACATCCTTGTACCCTGGCCCAGTAAGTCTTTTCCACCTTGGATTGTTCAAAGGCTTTGGTACATTCACGTGCCATCTCTTTATTTTTTGCCATAACAACCAGACCTGAGGTTACCGCATCGAGCCTGTGTACAATTCGCAATCCCTCGTAGCCTTTTTCTTGTAAAATATAATGCAGGCTGTTTTTATAGTATCGACCACCTGCATGCATAGGCATAGGTGCGGGCTTAAATACCGCCACTATATCGGGTGACTCCTCCAATATCATGACCTCATCGGGAACACTAGGCTCTATCATTTTAGGCACATGATGAACAATAGTATCGCCAGACAGTAAGCCTGTTTCATTCAATTTGAGGGCCTCTATGGGTTTCCCATCCCTTAAAACATGAATTAGGCCCTCATATTCTCGATGACGCCATACTTTTTCTCCTACATGGGGAAAGCGCTCAACTAAATAGTGGTGGAGTTCTTTACCATGCCCATCGCTTCGAACAGCTGTTTGATGAGTATAGGGGTAGGATGAAACCAATCGTATCTTACGCGACAAGGTCATGTCTTATGCGAACCTGGGCTTATTCATTCTCGCTTAGACTCTCTTAATATGAGTTTAGATTAATCAAGAAAGGCACCCGTTAGGTTCTTCGGCTTCGGCTTTTTTGATCCACTCTTTATTTCGTTCTTTAAACTCTTCATCAAAGTAATTATACCACTTTCTAAAAGGTTGAAAAGCTTGTTCTGGATCAAACGGCCTCCGATATTCACTTTTTTTACATTCCTCACTACAGCAGCCCTCCATCAAATGTGCTCCCTCTTCCGAACAAATAAACAACTTATTACACTCCATATTAGCACAGTTAACATAACTATCGGCTGGCTTCCCCGTAATTTCACAATGGGCAATCGGCGCTAAATCATTAGGATTGACTGGCACTACAAGACGATCATCAAATACAAAACACTTCCCTTTGAAATGTTCCCCTCCTTCTTTGTACGCATAGTTTAAAATTCCACCATGCAACTGGTTCACATCCTCCCAGCCTTCTTTTTTCATAAGTACCGAAAACTTCTCACACCGAATACCCCCCGTACAATACATAAGTACTTTTTTGTCCTTAGGTATGTCCGCTGTTTTTAACCAAGCTGGAAAATCAAAAAAGTTTTTGACATCGGGTTTTATTGCCCCTTTAAAGTGGCCGACTCTTGATTCGTAATTATTCCGCACATCTATGATCACATGATCTTCATCGGATTCGAGAACTGCTCGCCACTCATGTGGTTTCAGATGCCTCCCTCCCTCTTTAGGGTCCACCCCATCGACATGTAAGGAAACGATTTCTTTTCTCACTTTACAAATCAACTTTGCAAATGGTACTTCGTCATAGGACTCCTGCTTAAATTCCGTTTGATCAAAACCAGGTAGAGACCATACATACTGTTTATATGCTTCTATTTGCTCCAAACTCCCGGAGGCGGTACCATTAAGGCCTTCTTCTGAAATATAAATACGACCTTTAAGGCCTAATTCTTTACATTTAGCCTTGTGTGCTTTGCAGAACTCCTCGGGCAACACAATTTCATGAAAATGGTAATAGAGTATAACTTCGTACATAGTTTATAACTTAGATAATTCCTTTACTGACATAAAGATAATCATAAAATAGAAGGAAGTACCACCTTGGGATACAGAAAGACCCACCCTTTTTTTATTTGTCCACTTTCCCTTGTTTTTCTTATAGGATTCATTTGTCTAGGATTCGTTGGGCTTAGTGTACCCATCACTGCCCAGACTACGACAGAATATGTCTCACCCCGCGAATCCTCTGAAGTAACCGTATTATCTCAAGTAAGACCAACGGAGGCCTTCACCAAATGTCTAACCCCTTTTCTTAAAGATGACTCATTAGCCATGGAACGCTTTGGCCATCTATTTGATCAAGGACCAACCCTTATGGCAACCTCAAAACTCGTAAATGAGCGTCAACAATACCTCTCTGAATCTGGGAAATTTATCATTCATTATGTTACTAATGGGATAGATGCCGTGCCCAATATGGATGCCAATGAAGACGGAATTCCTGATTTTGTAGAGTGGGCGGCTGAAGCTGCAGACTCCTCCTATCAACTCCAAATCAATGAACTTGGATATCCCGATCCAATCCCTGTTGGAGCTAGCTACGATATCTACCTAAAAGATATGTCCTCCTATGGGATTTATGGGCTTACCAACACATCGAGAAGCGGTATTTTTGCCTGCGGAGCTAATTCGACCAGTACCTGTATTTATAGCGAGAATGACTTTGCTGGATTTCCACCGAACGATCATCCAGAAAATCAAGCGAAAGGAGCCCTTCAAGTCACCATTGCCCATGAATTCAAGCATGCTATTCAATACATACAAAATAATTGGCAGGGTGAAACAGACCAATGGGCCGAAATGGACGCAACGCTCATGGAGGAAGTGGTTTATGATAATGTCAATGATTACTACAACTACATCGATAACTTTTCAACTGATCTTTTTACACAAGCGCATCGAAGCTTGATTCCAGGCTCCTATGAAGACGTTACCTTTGCACTTTATTTCCACGAAACAATAGGTGCTGATTTTTGGCCTTTGTCTTGGGAGTTAATTGCTGAGGACCCACAGATTACTTTCCTCCAGGCCGCCCAACAAACCTTAGAAACAAAGAATAGGTCATGGAAAACTACCTTATTGCAGGCCTATGCATTCCACTATGCCTCAGGAAATAACTCCATATACCCCTCATTTGGCTTCGAAGAAAGTGCCTTTTATCCTGATCCCTTTATTACCAATACCTTAACCGAGTTTGCAATTGATTTGGGTTCATCAGTACCTGATCACGTTCTAGATTCTCAAGAAGAGGGGAAAATTACAGGTGATTTAAGCCGAATGTCTAGCCGATATTACGAAGTCATTGTTGATGATGTCCCTGGGAGTTTTGCCCGCATTCATTCCATGGTCGATGATGCGGCTATAAGCGTCGGTGTACTTGCCTATCTGAATGATGCTCCGCCAACTTTTAAACAGTTAAATACTGCATCCCCCATTAATTCATGGGAAGAAAATCGCCTTGGGATCAATTGGGAAGAAGTGAAAAAACTTGGGATCATCGTGACCAACACCAATGAACAAGTAAATGGTTATTTTGAACTTTTGCTGAGTGATTATACACTGGGAGAGGATATTGTGGTTAAGCAAAATTATCCCAATCCCGCCTCCGATCGAACAACCATCGAACTTATGCTTCCAAGTAGAACCGACCTGAGTATCGATGTTTTTGATCTATTAGGTCGCCATAGCATGACCGTTTTTAGGGGTCGAGCCAATGCGGGATTAACTAGCTATACATTCGATGCATCGTCGCTATCTTCCGGTACATATGTATACAGAGTGCAAACAAGCAACCAAGTTTCTTCTAAAATAATGACGGTTTTGCGATAATATATATGGTATCACCGCTTTTTTTACGGTCATTTATTTTATTTTTGATGTAAAAAAGCTATCATACAAAATATTATCATCTATTTGTATAACAGCTGTATCAAATTATACCCTTATTAAATAACAGCCTTGGCAGGGCCCGTGTAAATCAATATATGACCCAGGATTAAACTCGCAGTACTATGAACAAGGCGCCTAGTCAGTGAATTAAGTACGCAACTATCGCTTTCTAAAAAGCGGGAAACAGAAGAACGATTAGCTCTTATTGACCTAATGTGCGACGAATTACGGCAAATTCCCTACAATTACCTGAAAACCTTAGGGCAATTTGAAACCCGCGAACGAGGATCTTAATAGCAGCCTATAATCCGCATTACAAGAAAAAAATGCGGGTACCCCTAAAGTGATTGTACAATTCACACCCACCAAAGCGGTTAAAGAAAAGGGGATAAAAGGGGCAGGATTATGAGTATAAAAGAAATGAGTGAGCTCATCGAGGTTATTCGCTGCAAAGCCGGAATTAGTAATGAGGCAAAGTTATTTTATTCAGGCCTTGTCTGAAACAGTTACCGAAGTAGCCATTAGTAGAGGAAAGCGACTATAACAGGGTTTGGGCGATTTATTATCTGAGGTTGCCTTGATCGGGAGGGACGCAGCCCGAAGTATAATTATTCCCGCTCACAAGCGAATGAATTTTACTCCGCCCCATAAAAAATTAGCCAGGAAATGGTTAATCAGGAAAATGAGCATAAAAAAGCGGAAGTATTACATTCAGGGAAATAGAAATGGGTCTCAATCCCGCGGCAAAGAAAAACGAGAAAACAGATACACATGCCTCCAGTGGAGCGGAAGATAACACCCGTTCCAACGCTGAACAACATAGGGTCACAAAAAACGCAGATGGAAAAAACCAATAATTCTTTTGCTGCGCTTTTAGATGAGATTGAGTCTCAGACAAGCTCAGACTCAGGCACAAAGCGAAAAACCGGTTGAATTCAAACCGCCTGGGCATCCCATTACCTCTACTAATAATCCTGAACTGGAAACAAATTTATCAGAGGATGCACAAAAGTCCCGCTTTATTAGATGAATTAGAGCAGCTAATTCAGCAAAAAAAGAAGGAAATGATGGGTGGTTCATTAGATATTCGTATAGAGGGAGGAAGAGGAGGAGGTAACCGATCAAAACGAAACAGCTCAGAAAGGTGGATTCAAAAGGAAAACAATAAGTTCCTACCCTCTATTCTCACCTCGCCTGAACGTTCCAACTGCGTTAGTCAGGCCCCACTAGAAGCCCTCAAAAGCAAATTTTCAAGCTCCAACAGCCCAGAGGATGCTGTCGAAACGAATAAAACAAAAACATGCCTACCTGTCGATGAAGGAGACTTGCTTAAGGTTTAATTAGTTCAATGGACGAAGACTCAACACGGCTATCAAAAGTATTAATTCAAAATCGGGACTGGTAACGCCTGGCACGAAAAATATCATTAGCTTCGACAAAAACATATTTATTCCTGGTAGTCTTATCAGGGTTCTTTACTATTAGTAAGCGGTTTTGATTGGCAATAATACCGATCGACTATTTATTAAGGTTTCATGGACCGATTTAGTAGCGTCGATCAAGTGTCAAATTGTTCAACCACTATTCCTGAAGATCCATCCAGCAGTACAACTCGCTGGCTTGACCAGAGGAACTAGTCAAAACACAACTAACTCAGATTCCAATAGATCCAGCTCTACAACTGAATCAAATAGTAATTCAAATACCCCCAGCCCATCGTTAAATTCTACAATGTAAGTAATTCAAATCCTCCCACCCCATCCAGTCACTTCCACCTAGTAAGTGTTCGTTTGACACAATCGGACTCTACAACCTTGGCTCAAGAAATTTGGTAATCCGACTCTGGGTGCTTCTGTTTGAAACTTTAGTACCAGTCAAAATCCTGATGATATTGCCGATGGTACTACCCTATCCATTCCTAATGTGTGGCTGCTCCTGGCTCATTCAGCAGGCTTGAAAGAGGCAGCTTGCGCGTATGCCTACATGTAGCCAAAGCCTATGAAAATGCTGGGAAACAAGACTTGGCGCAAAGCTACCGTAGTGCTTCGGTGTATTATCCAAACACCATGTAATAAATGAATCTATTTCAATTAGCTCAACCAAATCCAGGCTATATAATCAGTAATGTATACCTTCTCAGGTAAGGCTAAAACCTCACCATTTTTGGCTTATTTTTCCATCTTTAATCAAGCTCTAATCGGTTTTTTGTTGTTTCCCATCACACTTAACATAATTTATACCGTTCGGCCCAATACATTACGATCAAATCCGTGACTGGTTCGCAGTCAAGCCATATATATTCTTCCCTTATTCGCTCGCTAATTGATTCAACAAAGAGTATACATGCTCTGTTGGTATTCATTGGTCTTATTGAGACAGGTCTTTAGGATTGGACCATCGCAACTATTGCTTGTTCAGATGATAAACCCTTAAAAAACCCCGCATCATCGCCCATTAATCCCTCTTTCTCAACAGGTGTTTTTGGCCACCAAAAGGAATGAGCTCCTGGACCAAGGCCTAAATAATTTCCATGATCCCAATATATTTGATTATGCTTCGCCTGAAACCCCGCTTTTGCAAAACTACTCACTTCGTATCGGTCGAGTCCATAATTCACCAGAGATCTAGCCAATAGATCCATTTGATCAGCCACCTCATCATCATCGGCCGGCTTCACTCTACCTAACTCTACTTGCTTTGCTAAACGAGTATTATGCTCGATGGTAAGGGCATATGCCGAAATATGGGGAGGATTGAACACCATGAGTTGGTCAATATCCTCTAGTAGTTCGGCACTCGTTTGATCGGGTTGGCCATAAATCAGATCAACGGTATAATTTTGAAACGATGATGCCACAATATCTTCTAATGCCTGCAAGGCTTGAGTTCGATTATGCGCTCGATTCATAAAATTCAAACTTTTTTCAGAAAAACTCTGAACACCCATACTAATGCGATCAAACCCACAATCTTTTAAAGCCTTCAAATAATCAGGCGTCACATTATCGGGATTCATTTCAATGGTTAGTTCGTCCAGTTCAAGCGTAAACACCCGTTCCAATTCGGTGATAATACGCCCCAATTGATCTGTAGTTAACAACGAGGGTGTGCCTCCACCAAAATATACGCTCTTAACCACTTCCTCTGTAAATACCTGTCCTTCAAGGGCAGCAATTTCTGCTATTAAGGCCTGAACAAAGTTTTCCTTCTGATCCGATTTAGTGACAAAATAAAAATCACAATACGAACAGGCCTGCTTGCAAAATGGGATATGAACATAAATCCCGCTCAAAGGTCGCGGCGATAGAATGGGTTTTCCGTATACGAGTGCTCTCCCCTATACACGCGGCTGTATCGTACATAATTACCTGCATAATCACCAATAGATACCCGCTCCTGCTCAGTCAACATGCGCACCTTTTTTGCAGGTGAGCCCATATACAAATAACCCGCTTCCAACACCTTACCGGGTGGAACCAGGGTGCCTGCAGCGACGATGACATCCGATTCCACCACACATCCATCGAGTAAGGTGGCATTCATTCCCACTAAAACACGGCTTTGAATCGTACATCCATGGACCACTGCCCCATGACCTATGGTCACTTCATCGGCAATTAGCGTTGGACCCGTTTGGTTCATCACGTGAATGCACACATTATCCTGAACGTTCGAACGATTACCAATTCGAATCTTATTCACATCGCCCCGAATGGTAACGTTAAACCAAACGCTCGACATTTCGCCTATATGAACGTCACCGATGATATCAGCACTATCGGCAATAAATGCGGAAGGATTAATGGTAGGCTCAACGCCTAAAAATGCTTGTATCATCGATTTTTATCGGGTTAATGTGACCAGAAATGAATAAATAGCCCCAACCCTTAATTCAATTCGCGATCAATTAAGACTTTAAATCCCATATAGGTCTGGGGATTGTTTTCTACTTTTATCCCATTAATATAAAATGTGGGGGTAGCATTCACACCCAATCGAACACCTTCTTTACGCTGCTCCATGACAATTTGATTCATTTCGGCCGAATTCATGTCGGAAGCGAAAACTTCCGTATCCAAGCCAATTTCCTCGGCATAGCCAATAAACAATCGTTCGGCATTCCCTTTGGACCAAACTTCTTGTCCTTCAAATATTTTATCGTGCATTTCCTTGTATTTACCTTGTTTACGCGCCGCTTCAGTCGATCTAGAAGCAACATGGGCATACGGATGCATGGACAGTGGGAAATGTTTGGTTACAATACTAACCTGATCGCCATAGTCCTCTTTTATTTTCTCTTCGATTGGAACAAAAAACTTACAGGCAGGACACTGATAGTCGCTAAATTTGACGATTTGAACGGGTGCATCCGGGTTAGGATTGATTTCCGGTGTATAACCAGAAGCAGTGGTAATTTGATCGCTACCTTGTTGTGCTTCGGACGGGCCGCAAGCCATTACAAATAGAATTACAAAACTCAAAAGAGAAAGTCGATTAAAAAACATGATGGAGTTACGTTTAATTGAACATTAAAAAGTCGATATATGAGAATAATGTCGATTTATAATAGTACGAATTTTCTCAATAATATGAGGTATTTCCTCAATATAATGGCCCTTGCCAAAAGAAAAACGAACAAACTCTCTAGCCTCTTGCTCACTCCTACCCAGCGCCTTCATGCTAACATTAGGTTCATCCGTTCCAGACTGACAGGCACTACCGGTCGAGATACCCACACCCGCCTGATCACACTCCAGCATTAAAAATTGCCCTTCCATACCAGGAAAACGAAGCCCTAGGATGAACGGGCTTTGATGATTCACTCCCTCCGCCCCCTCAATAATCGGTGGTTTTGGCATATCCCCTAGCGCCTTTATCCAAGCCGTTCGGAGATGTTGTACCCGCACAAATTCGGCATCCATTTCGTCAATCATTCCTTTAGTGGCGGCGGCAAAAGCAGCAATCGATGGAACAGCCAATGTACCTGGTCTAAATTTCTTAGAGGTAGAGCTTGGAAAAAATCCGTTCCATTCCACTTTTGGGTCTAACCATACGGCACCAATACCCTGAGGTCCGTAAATTTTATGCGCCGATATACTTAGTGAATGAACTCCCAACGCTTGCACATCGATGGGTATTTTCCCAAATGCCTGAACAGCATCACAATGCACTTTTATATCCATTTTCCGTGCTATTTCCGCAATTTCTCCCACGGGTTGATGCGTTCCCAACTCGGAATTAACGAGCTGTACTGCGATTAAGGCCGTAGACTCGGCACATGATTCTTTGAGTTGATTGACGCATACTCTTCCATCGTCTAAAAGGGGTAAGTACTCTACCTCCCACCCCTCAGCTACCAGCCTATTCATTACCCGAAGAACCGAATCATGTTCAATTGGAGAACATAAAATATGATTCTTGCTGGGATCTTGTTGCTTTACCGATTCTAACAAAGAATAAATGGCCAAAAAATTTCCTTCCGTGGCCCCACTTACAAAGTGTAGATGCCGCCCAGAAGCCCCTAAACCTTGGGCAATGACTTGCTTAGATGCTGTAACAATTTGTTGGGCTCGAGTGCCTTCTTCATGCAAACTACTCGCATTCCCATAATATTCTCTGGCAACTTTAGCATAAGTACTTAAGGCCTGCTCGCTCATGGGTGTGGTTGCTGCGTAATCCAAATAGATCATAAGCGCTTGCTCTGCTTTTAAAGGTCTATGAAAGATGTTTTAATGACCATATCTACGTACCTTGTACCGATTGACAACTAGTTAAAACGACCATCAGTAAATTATTAAAAAAGTACCACCTAAACCCACTTAGTTCGTATGAACCCAATAAGCTTAGAACATCTTATTAAACAAGCGCTGGAAGAAGACCTTGGTATGGGTGACTGGTCTAGCCAATGGCTTTTTGATGCATTAACCCGAAAAGATGGTCGCTTTGTGGCCAAGCAGTCTGGAATTTTTGCGGGTATGCAGGTAGTGGATCAGGTATATAACGCATTGGGTGGAGGCGTTGAGCTTTCTTGGTCAGTTGACGATGGTCAGGGCTTTGAAGAAGGGGCGGTTCTAGCGCGTGTAAATGGACCAGTGGGCACCTTGCTGAGCGGCGAACGGGTCATATTGAATTTGTTGCAACACCTCTCAGGAATTGCCAGTTCAACTCAGGATCTAATTCGGCGCTTAGATGATCCTAGCATCAAAGTCGCCGATACGCGTAAAACTTTGCCCGGTTTACGAATGGTGCAAAAATACGCCGTGCGATGTGGCGGAGGTTTTAATCACCGATTTAGGCTAGATGATGGGGTTATGATTAAGGATAATCACATTACGGCGGCGGGAAGTATAGAAAAGGCAGTAGAACTGGTTCGAAAACAGCAAGGGCACATGATAAAAATTGAAGTTGAGGTTGAGACGCTAGATCAAGTGCAGCAAGCGGTGAAAGCCGAAGTGGATGTTATTATGTTGGACAACCAGACTCCTGACCGAGTAAAAGAGCTACGCCAACACATTCCCAAATCGATCATAGTTGAACTATCGGGCGGAATAAATCCTGATAACATAGCAGGCTACAAAGGCTGTGGGGCGGATGTAATTTCTGTGGGTTGGATTACCCATTCCGTAACGGCATGTGATATTAGCTTTTACATTGATTAAAAGTGCCTGAATGGGAACCCTGAAGAGAATAACCATGGTTATAGTCATATACATTGTTTTCTTCGAAAAATGCTATATTTCCCACATTAACTAAAAATCAGCACCTCACATACCTGCTTAAACTGACTATTTCTCTAGCAGAAAAACTCGAACACTGGTTAAACCCAAAATTTCCTGTTCTATGGAGCTAAACGACTTATTAGGTGTAGAAACCGATCTGCGAATTCCCAATTACTACTATGAATTAAGTAGTGAGGAAATGGCACGTCGTGTTTCCGAGATTAAAAACCGCTTGGGTGCTCGCCTGTTTATCCCGGGACATCATTATCAAAAAGACGAAGTTATTGATTTTGCTGATGCCCGCGGCGATTCACTGAAATTAGCTCAAATTTGTGCCGAGAAGCCAGAGGCAGAATACATTGTTTTTTGCGGCGTTCACTTTATGGCGGAGACGGCCGATATGCTAACCAAAGAGGATGTGCAGGTAATTTTACCCGATATGAGAGCCGGATGTTCCATGGCAGATATGGCCGATATTGAACAGACTGAGCGGGGTTGGGAGCGAATGCAAAAAATCTGGGGAGACACCATACTTCCGCTCACCTATGTAAATTCGACTGCGGCAATTAAAGGATTTGTGGGGAAATATGGAGGAGCATGTGTAACCTCGGGTAATGTCCATGCTATGTTAACATGGGCATTTGAGCAAAAGGAACGAATACTCTTTTTACCAGACCAGCATTTAGGACGGAATACCGCTTATGAACTAGGAATTGCTCTGGAACACATGTGTATCTACGACCCCATTTCCAATGAGTTTGAATATGATGGCGCATGGGAAGATGTTCGAGTCATTCTTTGGAAGGGACATTGCTCTGTACATGAAAAATTCACCGTTCAACATATTGAACACGCAAAAATGCGCGATCCCGAAATACAGGTTATTGTGCATCCTGAATGTACATTTGATGTCGTTCAACATTCTGACTATGCCGGTTCCACTAATTATATCATCAATACCATCGAAGCTGCTCCATCGGGATCGAAATGGGCCATTGGAACCGAAATGAATTTAGTCAATCGCATTATCGCCGAACATCCTGACAAACAAATCGAATCCCTAAATCCCTTCATGTGCCCCTGTTTAACAATGAATCGAATTGATCTACCTCATCTATTATGGTCATTGGAAGAAATTGAAGCGGGTAGAGTGGTAAATCGTATTAAAGTGGATCCAGAGGTTGCAAAATATGCCGTTCTATCCTTGGAACGCATGTTAGAGCTTAGTTAAGGCATTCCCTAACATCTCAGCTTGTTGGTGTTCGTTTTGGATCTTGTGAGGCTTCTGTGTTTTTTAGCATTGATACGCTTTTGTGTTCAAGACATTCCTCGTCTCGTTTATTTGTGGATTTGAGCTTTTTTGCTGAAATTATTGAAGATGAGCGAAGGTTGGATTTTTCTACAAATACCCTTCGCGGCTTCATTAGACTTATTCACCACCTTTGAAACCCCAAGCAAAAATTATACTAACCAATTATTCATCATGACTCGTTTTCTATATCTCTTTGCATTCAGTGTATGTTCAAGTTTAGGTCTTACCTTTAATGTGAATGCCCAAATCGAAAAAATGGATCCTCCATTTTGGTGGACGGATATGCCTGTTGAGCAGGTGCAAATTCAGTTATATGGCCCTAACCTAGGACTTCATCGAGCGGTAATTGACTATCCTGGTGTTGAGCTAGTAAAACAAATAGCCGTGGACTCGCCGAATTATCTGTTTGTTTACCTAAATATCAGTTCGGAAGCCCCAGCTGGAACTATTCCGATTCGTCTGAGACATGAATCCAGCACCCTAACGGTTGACTTTGAGCTAAAACCCCGCGAAGATCGAACCAACAAAAACCAAGGGTTTGACGCTTCTGATGTGATTTATCTAATGATGCCCGATCGCTTTGCCAACGGTAACCCAGATAATGACACCATTGAAGGGATGCTTGAATCTGCCGATCGAACAAATCCAGAACGCCGTCAAGGCGGCGATTTAGCAGGTGTTGCCAAATATCTAGATTATCTGGATGATCTGGGCATGACCGCCATTTGGTTTACTCCAATCATTGAAAATGATATGAAACCTGAGTATGGAGCCTATCATGGATACGCCGCTACAGATTTGTACAAAGTAGACCGGCGATACGGTTCTAACGCAGAGTACAAGGCCCTTATAGATGCCGCTCATGAGCGTGATATGCGAGTAATTATGGATATGATTCACAACCATATTGGAGACCAACATTGGTGGATGCGAGACCTACCCACTCAAGATTGGGTGCACAATATCGATGAGTACATGCAAACCAATTATCAGGGATCCATCGTCGCAGATCCATATTCTTCTGATTACGACATGGAAAAACTGGTTGATGGTTGGTTTGTTCCAGAAATGCCCGATTTAAATCAGGATGAACCTTTACTCACCGACTATCTTATTATAAACACACTTTGGTGGATCGAATATTCTGGGGTGGATGGAATTCGTATGGACACCTATTTATATCCAGATAAAGAATACATGGCGGAATGGGTAGAGGCCGTTTTAACCGCATACCCAGACTTTAACATCGTTGGTGAAGCGTGGGCGGTAAATCCTCCAGCCGCTGCATATTGGCAGTATGACCTACCTGGCCAAGGAGACGGATATGATTCCAAACTACCTAGTATCACCGATTTTCCGTGGTCATTTGCAGTAAGAGATGGAATGGCTGAAGAATTTGGCTGGGAGAATGGTCTTATGAAAGTTTACTATATGCTCGGACAAGATCATTTATATGCAGATGCCATGAAAAATGTCATTTTCCTCGATAATCACGATATGTCTCGTGTTTATGAGCATGTAAACAAAGATGAGGCCGCCTTTAAAATGGCTATCACCCTGCTACTAACCCAGAGAGGTATCCCACAAATCTATTACGGGACCGAATTTATGTTTGGCCATGAGTATAGAGGAGGCGATGACGAAGCTTGGAGACAAACCTTACCAGGAGGATGGCCCGATGATTCTCGAAATGTATTTAGCGAGGAAGGTAGAACAGAAAGTGAAAACGATGCTTTTGATTATATTCGAACACTCGCAAATTGGAGGAAGACGGCTATAGCAACACATGAGGGAAGCATGAAACATTTTGTTCCCGAGAATGGCACCTATGTGTATTTTCGGCTTCATGAGCAGCAAACGGTCATGGTATTAGTTAATACAACTGATGAAGAAAAAACCTTAGATGCCGCTCGTTTTCAGGAAGTCTTAGCTGACTTTACCACCGCTGAAAATGTGATGACAAAAACCAGTAAAGAGCTAGGTACAACCCTAGTTCTTCCCCCTAAAGAAGCTAGTGTGTGGGAGCTAAAAGCCGAGCTCTAGAAGCTAGAATACCAATTATTACTGTGACGGCGGCAACAAATAAAAAACCTCCAGCTAGCTCAAAGGTCTCTACCACCCAACCCATAATGGGTTGGGATACCATCCCGCCCACATAACCAAAACTGGCAACGGTTGTTAATGCAATGGCACCTTCTTTTCCGGCAGCGCTAAACAACATGGGAAAACTCAGCGCAACTCCTGCTCCTGTAGCGATCATCCCGATAATGGCTACCACAAAATTCGGTGCATACACCGCTAGAAGGAGTCCACTAACCGTCGATACCGCCCCTCCCACCAAAAGATTACGAGCTCCAAAGCTCATCTTTAAACGATCACCGATTAATCGCATGATCAACAATGATCCAGCAAAGACCGCATATCCCAAGGGTACCCAGTTTTCGGACGCTTGAACGTGATCGGTAAAAAATAAACTAACCCAATTCATAATGGAAGTTTCTATGGTGGCCGCTAAAAAAGTAATGATGCCCAAAGCAACTAGCCCACCATGAGGCCACCTGAATTTTGGAGTAGTGGCTTTCGTTTCGGGTTTATCTTCTGGTAAGTTTCGAGCAACCAAAGCCAAAACCAGTACAATCATCAGGGATACCAGACCAAAATGAATGTGTACCGAAAATGATAGCCGGGTAGTTAAAGTGCCTATTAAGGCTCCAACCACGGTCCCGACACCAAACCAGGAGTGAATTTTGGACATATGCGACTGCCCGGTTTCGGTTTCTACCACCGATCCCAGTGCATTTAAGGAGATATTGAATCCACTACTACACATTCCCACCGTCATCATCAACAAGGCTAAACTGAACCAATGCTGCATGAGCGAGATAGGGAATAACGTTATAGCAACCATGCTCCCCATAAAAAGAGCCACTCGTTTCGCTCCAAAATTTGGTAATGCCCAAGCGATTATGGGCATCATTATTACCGTACCCAATCCCCTAAATAACAGAACATAGCCTAATGTGGTCGCTGTGAGTAACGCAGCATCTCGCACATCGGGGACTCGTGACGCCCATGTTGCAAAAGCCAAACCTAGATTGAAAAGGGCAAAACTAACTGCCAATATTGACTTTTGGTGAGTTTCCAAAGGGGGTATCTAAAGTGAAGTGATTTAAATTGGGGTGATCTAAAGAGGGTTTAACTAAAGTGTTGGTCAAGAAGATGACTACGTATTGCCTCCACAAATCGAAAAAAATTACCACTATTTCGGCTTAGTTGTAATGATTATTTAACACAGGGCTCTCCTATTTTTAGGATATTAGATAGCATTAATGAACATGCTCGATATACACTAACCTGAAAAATATGTACACCCATCCCGCTATGAATAGTAGATTCACGCTTCCACTTTACAGTCTTTTGGCCTTATTTTTTACCCTGTCCTACCAATCCGATCTTGTTGCTCAAAACCAACATACCCATGAAAATGGACAGGAGCATAGTCATGGATCTATTACTGAGCCTCCAGCACATGGTCACAATCATGCAGTAGAACAAAAGGTATATTTTCCAGATCTCCCAAACGCTAAAACGATTAGCTGTGATTTCCACATGCATACCGTATTCTCGGATGGGTCTGTCTGGCCTGATATTCGTGTTTCAGAGGCCGTTAGAGAGGGTATTGATTGTATTTCGACCACGGAACATTTAGAATATCAACCGCACTCGGAGGATATTCCACATCCGGATCGAAATCGCGCGTACGAATTGGCGAAAAATTCGGCAAGAAATACGGATTTAATGGTGATCGCGGGCTCGGAAATTACTCGCCAAATGCCTCCAGGTCATACAAACGCGGTGTTCATCACTGACGCTAATCCTATTCTGACCGAAGATCCAATGGATGCTTTTGCCGAGGCAGCTGAGCAAGGAGCCTTTATTTTTACGAATCATCCACAATGGACGTCGCAGCGTAAGGACGGTATCGCGCGCTATGAGCCGATGCATCTTGAACTCATTGAAAAAAACATGCTTCATGGTATTGAAATTGTAAATGAGCATAGTTATTCCGATGAGGCGTTGCAACTGGCATTAGACCATAATTTAACCCTTATCGGAACATCTGACGTGCACGGGCTCACCGATTGGATGTATGAAATTCCCCATGGTGGCCATCGTCCAGTCACCCTGGTTTTTGCGGAAGAACGTAGCCCGGAAGCCACTAAAGAAGCCCTGTTTAATCGCCAAACCGTAGTCTGGTTTAATGACTTATTTATTGGTAGGGAGCAGTGGCTTACCCCCATCTTAAAAGCATCACTTCCGATTAGAGTGATCGGCTATCAGGGTAACACACAGATATTGGAGGTAGAATTGGTGAATGCAACTCATTCCAGATTCACTTTGCGTAACACCACCGATTACACCTTTCATGAAGATGCATCTGTTTTTATGGTAGAACCTCAATCGACCAAAACATTGCTCGTAAAAACGCTGGAAAGATTGGATACGGTAGAGCTTGAGTTTGAATTTTTGAATGGAATTCTAGCCCCTAGTGAACATCCTACTATTAAATATACACTCGCTATACAAGAGTAAAATAAGCACATTTGGAGTGGGTTTATACCAATCAATTGGTTGTAACCCTTTCCTTTGGCTAAGACTAATTATCGCTCAACGATTTTAGTCGAACGGCTTCAAATTCATCACCCGGAGTCCAACGTTGCAGCTGCTCCGCATTAATGGCATTCATAGCAGCTTTAAAAAAGATGCGCGTATCTTGCTCAGCCCCTGACAGATCCCAATATTCGTTTACTTCGTCATTCACACTATGATAGTTGGCCGCGCTCAGGCTATCAATCACCTCTAGATATCCCTCAGGTTTACCCAGAAACTCTCTGCCTGGGTTTGGAAAAATAGCAGGAATACCCACTTTGGCCATATTAAAATGATCCGATCGATAAAAAATACCATTTTCAGGTGCGGGGTCTGGATAGACAGGCCGCCCCGCTTTGCCCGCCTCTTGCACCACTAAATCGGCCATCGTATTTCGTCCAAGACCTATAATCACAAGATCATTGGTAGGCCCATATACATTCATTCCATCTAAATTAATGTTGGCTGTCACCTTCGAGGGGGCAATAGTTGGATGTTGTGCCCAATACTCTGAACCCAATAGTCCTACCTCTTCTGCACTTACCAACACGGCTGCCACACTTCGGCGCATTTCTGGTTGAATAGCTTTAAAGCTTTCCATCATTTCCAATACCGCACTAACCCCCGCTGCATTATCCTCCGCCCCATTATTAATAGCATCACCATCGATAGGTGAAGTAACGCCTAAGTGATCAAAATGAGCCGTTAAAACAAGGTATTCATCCTTTAATTTGGGATCATTTCCTGGAATGGTTGCAACAACATTCTGAGCCAAAATTTCACGATATCGTGACTCTAAATTGACAGACATGCTCAACCCCTCCAATACTACCGGTTCAAAATCGGGATTATCTGCCTCCTCTAATAAATCTGACAACTGCAGTCCCGCAGCGGCAAAAAGTTCTGATGATCGCTCCTCGGTAATCCACGCATTAAACTTCGTTGGGTTTTCCGGGGCATCTGGGTTGGCCTTAACATAAAATCGCTCCCGACTCCAACTATTTGACACCACACTCCAACCGTACCCTGCCGTTGGTGTGGTATGAATAATGACAGCCCCTATCGCTCCCATTTCTTGTGCCTTTTCATACTTATAAGTATATCGACCATAGTATAGGCGTGCCCGACCCCCAAAAAGATTCTCATCATATTCAGGGTCATTATTCTTGATCACCACTATCTTCCCTTCTACATCCACACCTTTATAATCATCCCAGTCATATTCTGGTGCCTGAATACCATACCCCACGTACACCAACTCGGCATTTTGCACGTCTACTTCCGTTCGTTGATTCGACGGCCATGCAACAAAATCATCATACAACGCCAGGTCTATTCCATTCGAACCATCATTGACACTCATTCTGTGGTTATCCGTAACCTGTCCTAACAATGGAAATTTTTGAACAAAACTACTGTCGCCAACACCGGGTTGCGCACCCATTGCTTCGAGTTCCGCTACCAAATAATCCACCGACATCTGCTCGCCTTCCGTTCCCGTACCTCTGCCTTGATACGCATCTGAGGAAAGCACCGTAATATGATCCATCATCTGTTCTTTGGTAATTTCCTTAGCCGCATCATTCAGATCTTTGTCATCTACTAAGCTACCGCATGACAGTAAAACCGCTGGGATAAGCAGTAAACTCCACCGCCCGTATGCGCTGCTCCACCTAGTTCTTACTGATTGATTTTCTGCCTGATTTATGAGTACCCCTTTAGGATTCGATTGTGTCTTGCTCGGGTTCACGAGTGTCGAGCTCGGGTTCATGAGTGTCGAGCTCGGGTTCATGTATGGCTTAGTGCATATCCTACTTGCAAGCATCCATAATTTCTTCTTTATCCCTTGATTTGCTAAGTTCATAAGATTCTCGATTTAAATAATGACAAATATTTTAAACACAGATGTAATTCAATAATTTTTATTGAACCTATATCAGTAGTTATACCCATTTTGCTTGTTAAGGTGCTAGTACTCAAAATACATTCAATTATCGTTTTCTCAAATCAAATGTATCAGAAGTTATATAGCCGCAGCAATAAATGTAGCATCATGAATTTTGAATGAACCCTTGATGATCAATTGTTGTAATATAATTTTGACCAAGATGTACAAAATGGAACTCAATTAGTATGGATAAAAGAACAATACATACGATCTTCGAACAACAAAAAACGTTCTTTGACTCCGGAAAAACGTTACACTACCCCTTTCGACTAGCCGCCCTTTTACGCATAGAAGATGCTCTAAATACCTATGAAGACGCTTTGATAGAGGCATTGAATGCGGACTTAAAAAAATCCGCTTTCGAATCGTATAGCGCAGAAATTGGCCTAATTAAATCAGAGATTCGTTTCGCAAAGCGTCGTTTAAAAAAATGGATGCGCCCGAAAAGGCAACGTGATGTGCTCATCAATTTTCCTTCGAAAAACTACCACGTTCCCATTCCATACGGACAAAGTCTGATCATTGGCCCTTGGAATTATCCAGTACAACTGTGTTTAAGTCCTCTTATTGGAGCCATCTCTGCTGGAAATACCGTGCTCTTAAAACCCTCCGAATGGGCGCCTAAAGTAGCCGAGGTACTCCAGCGCATGATAACTGATTTTTTTGACCCTGCTCATGTATCTGTGTTAACGGGGGACGAAATCCTGAGCGCTCAATTAGTTGAGCTAGATGTAGATCACATTTTTTTTACAGGCAGTACACAGGTTGGACGTATTATTGCACAGTCGGCTGGATCACGATTAATTCCTTGTACCCTTGAACTTGGTGGTAAAAGCCCTTGTATCGTAGACCAAAGCGCAGATCTTAGAGTAACAGCACGACGGATTGCTTGGGGCAAGTTTATGAATGCAGGACAAACCTGTGTAGCCCCCGATTATTTATTAGTCGATGAACGAGTCGAATCTGATTTGCTATCACACTTAAAAGATGCGATTCATGAATTTTATGGAGCGGATGCATCAACCAGTCCGGATTATCCTCGTATTGTTTCTGACAAACATTATAATAGGTTAGTGAGTTTACTTGATACCAGCTCGCCCCCCGACTCTTCTGTATCAGCGAAGGGTGCAAGGCTTTATATGGGCGGAGAAACGAAGGCAGAAGAGCGATACATTAGTCCTACTATTCTCACCGATCTTAGTTTGAATCATCCGCTCATGGAAGAAGAAATATTTGGGCCTATTCTCCCCGTTCTTCGGTTTCGCAGTGTGGATGAAATACCTAAAATCATCAACAGAAATGCTAATCCCTTGGCATGCTACCTGTTTTCGAAAGATCCCCGCATGCATTCTCTCTTTACTCACACGCTTAGTTTTGGCGGTGGAGCCATAAATGACACCGTCGCTCATTTAGGGAATCCACATTTGGCTTTTGGAGGAATTGGCCCAAGTGGGATTGGCTCCTATCATGGTCGGCATTCGTTTGAAACCTTTTCGCATACCAAGAGTATTATGAGGAAACATTTCTTCTTTGATTTTCCTTTTCGATATCCGCCCTATAAAGGTAAATTGGCCTGGATTAAAAGATTATTTAGATAACACAGCGCGTTATACCGGGCCTTGTTTAATAGGACATGAATTGGATGGTAGTGTTTGAATGTGGGAGCACCTTAGAAAGGTGGGAGCAAAAAAAAACAGCTCCAAACGAAGCTGTTTTAAAAAAATGACGCAGTTTTCACACTACATCATTTCGGGTTATGGTATCAATAAACTTTTGAAAAAATATATGTGTTTGTGCGCTAATGAGGTCGTAAGTGCTTGCGCACTACTGATGCTCCTTAGTTCCTAGAACTTGGACTTTGCTAAAATTTTATGTAGCGAAACGTATACGCAGCTTTTAACATAATTTTGTAAAAGGATACTCGTCTATCCTTAAAATACAACCTTAGAAGTAGTCTCTACTGACACCAAGTACTAATAACTAATATCACAGTTTTTTTCTCTGTCGAAAGATACTAAATTATCTTTAACATTAAATAATAAGCTAAGAAATTTTTATACAGGAGACTGAATGTCATCAAAAGCCAATAATCGTGAGACCCCAAATTGGATATTTGTAGCTAGTGTTATCTTTATTGGATGGAATATGACTGGTGCCGTGTTTTACCTAAACGAAATGTTCATGGGCCCAGAAATGTTTGACACGATGAATTCTGCACAGCAAGATTTCTTTAGTTCTCGACCAGCATGGGTTACTGCCAGCTACGCAACGGCCGTTTGGGTAGGTATAGTGGGATCCTTTTTGTTATTACTTCGCAAAAAATGGGCCTTACCTACTTTTGTAATGTCCTTAATTGGTGCACTCCTTCAAATTAGCTACAACTTATTTATCGGAGGTGGGTTAGAAGCATTTGGCCTATCTGCGCTTATTGTACCTAGCTTAGTTACTATAATTGGTATAATAGAAGTGTGGGTAGCTAAAAAA
Source organism: Balneolaceae bacterium (assembly GCA_018401935.1). Taxonomy (GTDB): domain Bacteria; phylum Bacteroidota; class Rhodothermia; order Balneolales; family Balneolaceae; genus UBA1275. The sequence continues at coordinate 23,577 of JAGYJQ010000012.1, read as the reverse complement.
GCCTCTGATGAGCAGTGGCTTTCATAGCATGAGTGTTTACAGTAGCCACTGTTATTTTAACAAGAGCATTCTTTTAGTCAACACGGCGTTGCCCATTCGAAGCTGATACACATACACCCCGCTCGACAGTCCTCCTGCTTCAAAGGTGACACTATAATAACCCGCGGCCATTCGTTCATTTTTGAGCGTTTGCACTTTCTGCCCCAGCATATTGAACACATCTAAACGAACCTCCGCTGCCTCCGGGAGGGCAAATTCAATCTTGGTACTTGGGTTAAATGGATTAGGGTAGTTTTGGGATAGGTTGAATTGGGTTGGGTTTGGTTCAAACTCCTCATTTGAGGTTGCACTCAAACCTTCCACCGAACCACTTCTGCGATAATTCCCTTGATAGGTTGCCCATTGCGCAAAGCTGCGTTCCCACTCGGGGCCAAACTCCGTTTCAATGGATCCATCGTATCGCCATCCATCACGAACACTAAGTATTTTTCCTCCATTTGTCGCAAAGAAGACACTCCCATTGGCATAATTAATAGTATTCATTATTGCCCTCCTATTTCTACGACCATCTTGGATCAAGGTACCAGACTCACCGCCATCACCAATATCTAATTCTTCTTTCACCAGATAATCCCATATTAACTCACCCGACTCATTCAGAGCATAGAGTCCACCTGAAGCGTCACCGAAATAAATCACTCCATATTCGTTGATCGATGCCGTTGAGCTAATTACATCTGAAGCAGAGAATGTCCAAATTATTTGTCCGTCGTTACCATTGATTCCGTAAAAGGTTGAGTCAGCCGCCCCAATAAGTACGGTACCATCACTGGCAATTACTGGGGTTGTACTTACTTTTGCTTCTAAATTTGTTTCCCAAATTATGCTAGCAGCATCGGATGAATTCAGGTTAGGATTCCACTTACGAATGGCCCCCGAATTAAATCCTGCAACTAAATGCTGGTCGCTTGTGACCGCTAAAGCTCCTTGTAAACTATCGGCAAAAACGGTTCTTCCAACTGGTGACATTTCCTTAAATGAAATACTCCCATCTAAGTTGAAGTAAACAACATCACCCAGAATGTTGGGTTGTGCAAGGTACTTTCCAGATAAGATTACCCCTGGGTGCTTGCCTGGCCCCCCAATATTGGAACGCCAGTCTTGTACCCCGTTACTGGTGCTAATACCAAAGATTTGGTTGTCTTTTGAAACCATATACAGGCGTTTTCGCGCTTCATCGACTACGGCACTTGCCTCGTGTAACCCACCAGTAGTAGTGGACCAATAAGGCACAGTAATTTTGTGTTTCCACCAGTTGAATAAACTGTACTTACTAATTTTATTCGTTCCAGATAACAAATAAAAACTCGAGTCTGAGGCAATAGACACAGGAGCGCGCAGTGGCGCAGTGAGACTAAATTCGTTTGATTTACCTTGGGCCATCAAGTTTAGATTTCCGTTTACATCAGGGTGAAAACTAAAATCATTACCAAAAAGCGACAAACCAGCTGTTGGGGCAAGCTCAACGCCAAGGTCCAAATAGCCGGCATCTACATATACCGAAAAATCTGTGGTATCGCGATCCCCGCTATTGTCTTCGGCAATAATCATAATGCTCGTAGACCCTTGTGAAAGGGTGATTTCTGGGCTCATACTCGTCGACTCACGCTTACCATTTACGATCCAAATGGTCGAATCAATGCTCCCGTCAGGGTCAAAAACCTGTAAGGGGAACTGCTGATTGAACTGATCTAGACTCTGATTGTGGAAGTACTGATCTGGATATGAACTAAGCTGCGGAGGAAGGTTAAAAGGAGTACCATAAACAACATCGGAACGCTCTCCCTCATTATTCGCAGTATCTACCCCTGCGACGTAATAGAAATATTCTTCGGCGTTAACAACCGTTGAATCACTGAAACTATTGATGTCTTTAGGAATGGTTTTTAGCAATGAAACCGTATCTGGATGAGAGCCACGGTAAATGGTATGAAGTGCTAAATCTGAGTCAGGTATCCGGGCCCAACTAAATTCAACCAAACTATTGGATGACGAAAACGATTCAATAATAGGCTTAGCTGGACCCGTCCGGTCAACAAAATAGCCTGGGGTGGACGCCGAGAGTTCACTTTCTAAAGCGGGGTCAAAGGTATATGCTGGATCTCCAACCATCGAGTCAATCGCAGAAATTCGGTAAAAAAGGCTCAAGGTATTTTCTAGGCTGTCATCTACAAATGTACCACGGTTTGCCTGAACACTGTCAAATAAGCTAACCGACAAGGAATCTGCACCTCGATATATTCGGTAAAAAGCTACATCTTCATCGGGGTTAGGGTCCCATTGAAGAATGATTCGCCCATTTTGAACGGTTTGTCGTAGGTTTGTAGGTGACTTAGGAGGTACATCGTCCCCAGTTCTAATTTGAATAAATTCAGGGTCACTTTCATTATATGACGTATCAACCGCGGTTATCCAGTAGGTATAGTGTGTTCTGTTTTCAAGGAGTAAATCATCCTCTAAGTAACGGATGGTAGTATTTTTATTAGGCAGCCCCTCGCTATTCACCACTATAGAGTCCAATGGGTTAAGCTCTAAACTGCGCAACTGCTCTAGGCTCATACTCCCTCTGTTCCAAACCCAAGTTGTATCTACCGTGTCGACTAGTGCTTGTAAAGCTAGACCTGCACTCGGTACCCGATAAATACGATAGACCGACAAGGCTTCTGTGGTATCAGCTTTCCAATTGAACTCAAAAATACGGGTATTCAACCGAACTGCGGCTAAGCTGTCTACCGGAGGGGGTGGAGTAATATCACTAATAAAAACGCTTTGCTCTTGACTATCCTGACTTTCATAAATTCCATAATACACTGCTTTTGCTGAATATTGATACCTTCGTCCTTCTTGTATTTCAGCATCGACAAATGTTCCGGGTTGCAGGGTATCTACTCGTATCAAATGCCCTTGCGCGTCGTGTTTAAAAAGATATAAAGCGTCTAAAAACGAACGCAACGAATCCGTAACCGAAAGAGTGATTTCTATGGCCTGATTGGCCTTGCCTAGTGGGTCCATAGTGGGCAAGCTAACCTGACGGGCCTGTATAATTGGAGCCTCAAATAGCTCTGGCGTATCACTAGGATGTTCAAATGCCCCTAAATCTACCCGCTTATCAGAAGCAATATGACGTGAAAAACCCGCAAAATCTTTCATTAATTCGGGTATGGGTAGACCCTGCCCAATAAGTTTAGATTGATCTCGTAAACGATAATCTGCATCCGTATCTGGCGCGTAAAGTCGCTTAAACAAAACCTGGTCGAGGGTATTTATGTGAACCAAAGAAGCTACATAATTTTGAAACCGTGTTTCTTGCTGATCAAAGCCCACAAAATCTAAACCTTTGCGTACTTGATTCGTATCCATAGCCACATCTATTAAACGAACAGCAGCCCCTTGAAAAGGAGAATCTGTACGCTTAAGCGCCAATTCATTTGCCAAAATGCTATTTCGAAATTCTAAGGCAATAGCACCTTCGGCATTACTGACTAGATCATAGGTATTCAAAATATTTACATGTTTATAGGTAATTGAATCAGCACCCGATGCATCCGGATCTAACAGGTTTTGATGGCTTCCAAGCCTTCGGTTTTCATAAAAAATAGAATTACTCGCAAAATAAGACGCCTCAAAAGTGTTAAATACTTCCACAAACTGTCTCATCTGAACTCGATTCATTCTCATTTTCGTACCAGACGATAGTGCGATTCCTACCCCTGAGGTGGCTACTTCTTCGGTTCCCAAAATATCAAGGGATTGGATACCTAAAACTTTGCCAACCGGCCAACGCCCTGTGGAATACTTATGTGCACTCACCTTCATTAAGGTATCGGCAAACGGCGGTTTTACCAGTCGAGCCCCGCCCAAATCTCCAGTGCCATGAATGATCAGTGGGTGGCCGATATATAACTGTTCCACATATTTACCTGGATCAACCAGTATGGTGTCCCCTGATTGACTTGCATCAATAGCATTCTGTATGTATTCAAAATCCGCCTCTCCTGTGGGATTTACCCTCCAGCTAAAGGCAGGGGTTTCTATAGGTAATGTGGCGCTGAAATCACTTCTTAATTCCGGGTCGAAACTCACCAAGGGGTCACCGTTAGCAGAATCGATAGCTGCCAATCGATACCTATAGATATGGCTACTTAAAATCTCGTCGTCGGTAAAACGTAATTGGTTAGGAGGTAATAGATCAACAAATTCAAATACAGCTGGTACTTCATTAAGAGGCTCAAAATCCAATTCGGCACGCACCCCATACGAGCCTTGAATCCGGCGGAATTTTTCTTTTTCCGTGGAAGCTTGAATGGCTATGTCCGAAATTTGATCTGGAATAAAGTAGGTAATCCAACCTGATCCAACGTCACCAAATACCACCGGCCCATCGTACACATCAAACAACTGTAAGGCTGAGACATCGGCGGGGTCTACACTTTCTGGAAATTCACGCTTGTCGAGTAACACACGATGCCGCTGATTTTCACTATCCCAATCGTTCAACACAACCCACTCTGCTTCGCCTGGTGTTGTGGTTACCCGTTGAGCATTCGTCTCTGATTGCAGTAAATCCGCTTCCAAACTCTCCTCTGCCCGGTACAGTACATAACCTGCAATATCCTCACTGGTTGATTCGGTCCAGCTTAGCGTAATCGTTTTGTCCTCGTACTGTATGTCCGTAATTGCAGGGGAATTAGGTTGCTCGGTATCCCCAGCCCTTAAAGTGACCATCTTGGCCAAACTTTCATTACCGGCAGAATCCAAAGCTGTGACCCAAAAGGTATAGTAGCTTAAATTATCTAATCCATCTAGTTCTATAGAAAAAAGAGCCTGTAAAGGAGCAGGCGTTCCAACCTGTAGGGAATCTCTAAGATTAACGTCCTCCAGCAACCATGGCATTTCTTGGATTTCATTCCCCCAATTTGGATTCGGCCTGCCCGCAAATTGGTACACAAAATACTGTTTCAAGTCCTCATCTTGGCCAGACAACCAGGTCAACTCAGCAGTGGAAGCATTCACCAAGGCCGACCGAAGATCATTAGGTTGAGCAGGAGGTATGGTATCAGGTTCTGGCTCAATAATAAGTTGGCTACCAACAACAGCCACAGGCGGATTTCCTTCATTCAATAATTCATTCGTGAATCGAAGTTGAGTAGAACCTATTTGCTTAAGCATAAATTGCAACTGCAGTAATTCTCCACTTGCTAACAATCCCTCAGAAGAAGCTGCAGAAAAATACACCACACCCGGTATAGAATCATTGATTATATAGGTGAAATCAGCAAAAAAATCTTCATTTGGGCTCGTCCCTTCTAAAGCAACCAATGCGGTGTCATACTTCACACCAAATTGAATGCTGTTCACCTGGGTTCCCGTTGCGTTATTCAACAGTACATCTACCTCAACTAAACTGCCGACTACTGCTGTTACATCTGAGAGGTATAAGCTAGCACTATCCGGAAGTACGTCGTTGCCAATAACAGCTGTTTGATAGGCATAGGCGTAGTTTACTCCCAGCATTAGTAGTAATGCCATGTAAAAACTATTGAACCATTTCGCCCACTTATTCATGGAAATAATATGCCTTAATTTCTGTATGACCAATTGGTATAGATATCGGCCTTTGTGCTTCAAAACCTAAGAATAAAAAAACTTGTTGTGGATATCGTTTCAAGATACTTATCAAATACCTTCAATAATACTCTAAGTTTCGGAAAGTTCGAAATTTATCTTAATTCTATCCTATGTGAAAATGGTGTGATTGGAACTCTTTTTGTGGGTTAGTTACTCACCACCACCAAGAATTATTTAGGCACGTAAACCAAACAAAAAAACCCTCCTTTACCAAACCAAAAAGGCTAGTAAAAGAGGGTTTCAAGATGTAACTATTGTCGCCCAATGGCGAGGTCAACTACTTATTTAATCAACATCATCTTGCGAGTTTCCATATGACCAGGCGTAGTGATCACATACAGATAGACTCCCGAAGACAAGGCTGAGGCATCAAAACTTACACTATGATACCCAGCCGAACGCATTCCATCTACCACCGTTGCCACTTTTTGTCCGAGCGTATTGTATACCTCAAGTCGAACTTGTGCGGCTTCTGGCAAGGCGAACTGAATATTCGTACTCGGGTTAAAAGGGTTCGGGTAGTTTTGGGAAAGTTCAAGCTTGGTTGGTATCTCATCTTTAACTTCTGAGTTAACCAATGAACTGTTCACCATTACTTTTAACTTATTTTCCGTGTTATTAGAGAACGCTGTCATGATAATGTCCACGTTTTCAGCGCTGTTTACATTAAGTGGAATCTCTAGCATTACTCCTGACTGTGCAGTTGAAGTGGCGATAGCAACTCCCATACCGTCCTCATCTCGAACAACGGAACTTACATTATCCCAAAGTATAGTGGGCTCTAAGTATTCAACACCATCTAATTCAGGTAAGGATATATTGAACCCATTGATTTCCTCAGGGGCTGTAAATAAGAGTCCCGTATCAGTTAGTTCAACAGTAACATTTTGCACTGGTGTTGTGATAACAGGGAAATCTGTTATTAAACCAACTATATATTGTAGTATATAAACAGCATCCATAGCTAATATTTTTCCATCTTCATCCACATCAGCTTGCATATACCTCCAATCAAACCAAGGACCAGACTCCCACCAACGTAAATTATCCATCGGTAATAGCTCACTACCAACGGTACGGTGTAGAATAATACCAGCATCGTAATTATCTACGGCTCCGTTCTCATCAACATCACCATAAATGAATGGATCAACCGTTAGTGTTCCAGACTGAACATTATTGGTATAGCTATTATTCAGCTTAACATTATTAGGAACCAATTCATACATACCACTCATATTAGATGTGTAGAAAATATCTAATAAACTTTCATAGCTCGTGATAAACTGTGGACTAGATACAGCAACATTCAAGGTATTATCAATAAAACTTGCCTCGATGGTTAGATCTTGGCCTGAAGAGTAATAGATTGAATCTGCACTTATACTAGGGTCTAATGGCAATTCAAATTGAAAACCTACCAATGAATCGGCATAGGTAAGCGTATCAAAAGAAATAGTTTGTGCGAATTTGACTCCTTCTTTTGAATACACATCACTAAAAATCATGGTACGATTAGAAAGTTTACTGGTTGAATATGGATTATAAAGCATGGCTACTTCTTCTGCAGTTAAGGCACGTTTCCAAATTCCAATTTCATCCAATGATCCAGCTATAAACCCATTATTCACTTTGCTTTCGAAGCCAATATCTAACATTCTGTTAGTTAACTGAGGGTTTCTTGCAGATTCTAACGATGCAATGAGTTCTCCATTCAAATAAAATTTTTGAACACCATTCTCTTGTTGAAAAACAATATGATGCCATTCACCAACTGGTAAAACGTAATCCGGGGATATTCCACTATTGCCAGCCCCATCATTCGTAATTGCGTTCATGTAACCTTGTTTGTTTACTGAAATTTGAAACGATGCATCTGAATTTGTCCCCCATTTACTTATGAGATGATTAGAACCTGATCCATAACCCGCATCAGGCTTATACCACATACTTATTGTAAATGGATCTTGAATATCATTCCCGCTATTATCAGGAGCCTGTACATAATCGTTAACCCCATCGAAATATAGAGCTGATTGTGAATTTCCAAACCGATCCATAGTTGGCACTGGTCCATTCATGATTCCATGATTCCCGTAGTTACTCTCATCATCTGCAGTGCCATCAAACCCGTAGAATGCTGTTAATTCATCCGTTGGGATGTAATAAGGTATCCCCTCTGGCTCTTGTACATTAGTAATCGTTCCCTCGAATAGTTCAAAGGTGAACGATCCTGCGTTATCATTATAATTACCATCAACAAAGCTTACTTCAGAACCTACTGCTGTACCATATCCCAAAAAGTACTCATACTCATGGTTATCAGAATAGTGCTCTGGTGCCGTTGGAGGTGGTGGTGGACATTGGCCATCTAATTGCCAGTTTGAATCGCAACCGGTAATAAGAGTTTCATTATTTATATTGTATGCCGCATCTCTATGAGGTGTTCCGTTCGCTATACCATAGGTACCGGACACCTTCAACTTATACACCTTATCGGTATTGTTATTAGCAAAGGCTTCAGTAAATGAAGAATTAAAACCGTGTGTAACTGTTTCAACTGAATTCCAGCTAACTTGGTTGTAATTTACACTGTGATACAAACCTTTAACTTCTTCTGGAGAAAATGCTCGTGACCAAACACCTAATTTATCGATAGAACGAGAGGGGATACCTTGAGAATTATCTCTGTTTAGTATATAAATATCATTGTTTGGGAACCCAACCTCTGTAACAGCATCGTATTTTGCACCAATTAACTCACCATTTATATAAAATTTTGAAACTCCGGTTTCAAATACCATGACATAATGATTCCATTGACTCAAAAAATCATAACTCATGCAATTTTCTTGTATTCTGGTCGAATTTCCATTAATAGTGGAAATAGCTAAATACGTTTCACCAGGGCAGTCATAAAGATAATTTTCACTAATAGATAATTGAATCCCTTGTTCGTTAGTGCCTCTATTGACATTTCCTATTTCAAAAATTGACAAATTACTGTAGCTAAATGGAGCATTTATTTTTGCCCATGCTGAGATAGTAAATGATGATCTGAGTTTTGTTTCATCAAACTCAGCGTCATAGTATAAGTAATCATCGTTGTTATTAAGCGTTAAAGCCGACATTACCCCGCCATTTCTGTCATCGGTATACATGCTGGCAGGATCAGAAACTGCTTGCTGAAGTGTGATACCATTTGGTGAGTCGTCATCTAAATTACCATCAAACTCAAAATACAATTCTAATCCATCTTGAGGTACTTCACCATTATTGAAGTTTGGATTTTCAGAATTCGTAGTTACATCCTCTATACAACGTACGGCAGCACCATCAACTCTTAGAATACCGACTACTCTCAGCTCGTTAGTATTATTATACATTCTCACAGCAATGGATCCTGTTGTACCTTTAGTAGATGCCCACCAAACTCCACTTGTACCCAGTGAGTTAAAATTTCCTGATTGATCTCTGTGACCAGTTCCAACCGCATTAAATCCATAGGTATTATCACCAACCATAGGTTCTGTCCAATAATAAGCTCCACCTGTTGCCTTCAATCCTGAAGCAGCGACAGCCTCACCGCCTAAATAGTCGCGTAATTGTTCCCAATCTTTTTGCGTTGGCATTCTCCAACCCTCTGGACATAGCCCCCTAGCATCTTCGGTGGCATAAAAATTATAAAACTTTCCCAAATCATAGTCATAGGCGCTATTATTAGCATAATGAGACCATGCCCCAGTACCATTTTGTGCTGACCATGAGGCGGCGTTTTGTACATTGGGAATTGGGTCACCGTTATTGTATTTGGTAACTCTAAGGTTTTGGGCCATCCAAGTTTGACTTCCAATGGTTGTAGTCACGTATTGGTTCCCTTCAACATCTACTGCAACGTTTTGTGCACTTAGTGGCAGTGATGCGAATACTATTATTAAGGTATATGTAATCAGGTTTTTCATAATCATGTTTAATTAGTTTTTATCTAGCAAACAGCATTACAAATGCCCTTTACGAATACGTTCCCACAAATACATATTTACGGTTTCACAATAGTTTCTAAATACTTTCTCAGCATTACTCACCAAACAAAAAAACCCTCCTTTACCAAACCAAAAAGGCTAGTAAAAGAGGGTTTCTAGAGACTTTAAAAAAGTGAACGCTAGTGAGGCAGTTTCTCCCGAATCATGCCGTAGGTCATCGTTCCAAGGAAGGCGAAGAACATCGGTACAAGGATGATCCAATAACCATTACCTACCAAAGCGTACATAGGCCCTGGGCATGCGCCTACTAAGGCCCAACCCAGACCAAAAAGCGATCCGCCAATAATGTATCGTTTGGGGCTCATTTCTTTTTCACCGATTGAAATTTGTTCTCCTTTCATGTCTTTTAACTGAAAACGTTTGATAATCTGAATGGAAATGATGCCGATTACCACCGCACTTCCAATAATTCCGTACATGTGAAAGGAATCGAAGTGAAACATTTCTAATATGCGGAACCAGGAAACGACTTCTGACTTTACCGCTACAAAACCAAAGAATAAGCCTGCTATTATAAATTTCATGATAGTATTTCCTTAGGATAAGATGAGTGGTAAAATGAAGTAGGTCATTAACAGGCCTCCTGCGAAAAAGCCCATTACTGCGATAAGGGAAGGCAATTGAAGATTGGACAGACCAGAAATGGCATGACCTGAAGTACAACCGCCGCCGTAACGAGCACCAAAGCCCACCAAAAAGCCGCCTAAAACCATCACAATGAATCCACCTGGTGTGGTAAGAAAGGATAAACTGAAAATTTCAGACGGAATTAACCCGCTAAAATCGGTAATTCCCCATTCCCCAAGCGCTAGTTTGGTTTGTTCAGAGATGGCTACTGAATACCCTTCTGCCGTAGTCAAAGAAGCGAGATATCCTCCCAAAATAATACCTACCACAAATAACAGGTTCCATTTTTGGGCTTTCCAGTCATAACTGAAAAAGGAAAATTTACCTTTGGGTAGTACGGCTGCGCACATATGACGGTAAGCGGATGATATGCCGAACTGTTGGTTATCTAAAACTAATAGCAGTGGTACCATTAGTCCAATAAGTGGCCCTGCTACGTACCAAGGCATGGGTTGTTGTAAAAACTCTAGCATGATGAAACTTCGTGTGTTTATTGGTTTAATTGGGATTCCACAGAATACTCAATTGACTATTTATGATAAATTCCGCGGTTCATTATGCCCGACAGAGCTGCGTCTGTGAGCATAGTTATAACTATAATACGAAGCTTTTCACACATTATATCAATCTTACCTGTTATGACAACTACCAATTCTTTGAAAAAGCGCTTTTATTGAAGCATAACCAAATAATAAAGATTCAATTACCATGGAAACACAAATTCTCATCATCGGAGGGGGCACAGCTGGTATCATGGCGGCTAGTCAACTTCTTGCAAGGGGTTCTTCTATAAAAGTGAGTATTCTAGAACCCAAAGACACGCATTACTATCAACCCGCGTGGACTCTTGTGGGAGCTGGCACCTATGAATATGCTAAAACCGCAAAACCCATGGCCGAACTTATGCCCAAGGGCGTGAACTGGATAAAAGATTATGCTACTAGTTTTGACCCAGACAATAATCAGGTTCACACCGAAAAAAGCGGGGCCATAACTTATGAGTATTTAGTTGTCGCCCCCGGCCTAGTGATGGAACCTTCTATGATTGAAGGTCTCACCGAGGCGATGGAGAAAGGCGTGGTTTGTTCCAATTACACCGATCCAGAGCATACTTGGGAACTCCTCAAAAAGTTTAAAGGGGGTAATGCGATATTTACGCAACCAACTACCCCTATCAAATGCGGTGGAGCGCCTCAAAAAATTGCCTATCTAGCAGCGGATTATATCCGTAAAAATGGCCTAAAAGACTCATCCAATGTAGTTTTTGCTACTCCAGGCTCGGTTATTTTTGGGGTGGCCGAAATCAAGAAAACCCTCATGGAGGTAATTGATAACTACGGAATGGACTTTAAGCCGTTCTTTTCGCCCGTCAAAATTGATGCCGATAAAAAAGTAGTTCATTTCAACTATGTTGCTCCAGAAGGTGATATGCCAGCATTTGAGGAAGGCAATGCACTAAATGCAAAAGTGATAGGGGATAAACTGGTAGAGATTCCTTTCGATTTCCTTCACCTTGCCCCACCACAAGCTGCACCTAAATTTATTCGCGAGTCTCCTCTGGCTAATGATGGCGGTTGGTTGGATGTAGACCACCATTCACTTCAACATAATAAATATGCAAATGTATTCGGACTGGGTGATGTAGCTGCGTTGCCAACAGCAAAAACAGGCGCTGCTATTCGCAAGCAGGTACCGGTTGTACTTGACAACATTAAAAAGCTTATGGCAAGTAAAGAGGCCGACAACAAGGATTATAACGGATACTCTTCGTGCCCATTAGTGACCGGATATGGTAAAATGGTTTTAGCGGAGTTCGACTATGATAATAACTTTACCCCCGATCCAAAACTCAAACAAATGCTTGTGTTCGATTCCTCAAAAGAGCATTGGCGATTGTGGATGCTTAAAAAATATATGCTGCCTCATTTGTATTGGAATCAAATGATGAAAGGTAAAAATGTATAATCATCTTCACTTTCAACGTCCGGCCTACAAGAGTCGGGCGTTTTTTTTGGAATAAGGTCTTCCAAGGGGATTATAAATTATGACTCTTCCACTAAGCGAGCAGACCACAGGCGTACATCATCCAGCATCATATATATAGAGGGTAGTACCACAAGAGTAATGACGGTTGAAAAACTTAAACCACCCACAATGGCGCGGGCCATAGGGAAGTAGGGAGGGCCATAGTTCGGAACCCATGCCTTTTTAAAAAAAATGGCTTATTGGGAATCTCCAACGATTTCTTGTTTTTCTTTATAATTTGAGCCATTACATTCTTTCTATGATTTATACATCCAGATAACTGCTGTTATCACGGACCCGAGATACATAAACCCAACTAAGTACGATAAGATGAACACTATGTTTGAGTTACGACTTCATTTATTTCACCTTCCCCTATCAGCTGTCATTAGAACCATTAAGAGTCTTTTCACGCTACTCATTATGGCTTGCTTGCTAATGGCTGGTCTTTCATTGAATGCATGGGCGCAACAAGCCACCGATTTTTCGGTTTGGCAAGACGATGCCGTCTACGAAGGAACCCATGAACCGCAAATTACCCCCTCTCGAATCCTCCCCGCCGAATCGGCCTCGGTGACCGAGCATACGGTTACTATCAATGGTGAAAAAGTGCCCTATCGCGCCACCGCCGGGACCCAACCTGTTTGGGATGATCATGGCGTGGTTCAGGCGGCTCTTTTTTATACCTTTTATGAACGTACCGATGTAGAATCTACTGAGCGAAGACCGTTAGTAATATCTTTTAACGGAGGGCCAGGTTCAGCTTCGGTGTGGATGCACCTAGCCTATACCGGTCCAAGTGTATTGAATATTGATGACGAAGGCTACCCAATCCAACCTTATGGGTATCAAGATAACCCCTATTCGATCTTAGATGTGGCAGATATTGTGTTTGTAAATCCAGTGAACACCGGTTATTCCCGAATTCTACATCCAGAAGCAGACAGAAAACAATTCTTTGGGGTAAATCAGGATATTGACTATCTGGCTGAGTGGATTAATACCTTCGTAAGCCGCGTTGATCGATGGGCCTCCCCGAAATACCTCATTGGGGAAAGCTATGGAACTACCCGAGTATCCGGCTTAGCTAATGTGCTCCAGAACCGTCATTGGATGTACATTAATGGAGTCATTTTGGTATCACCTACCGGTTTAGGAATCGATCGCTCAGGCCCCGTTAATGAAGCCAATCGATTGCCTTATTATACGGCAGCAGCCTGGTATCACGAGCAGCTTCCCGAAGAACTTCAATCGATGGATTTGCTCGACGCATTAGAGACGTCTGAACAGTTTACTCAAAACGAACTCATCCCCATTCTCGCTAAAGGGGCTTGGATGAGCGAAGAAGAAAAAGAACACGCCATCGCACAATTTGCTCGGTATTCTGGGCTATCTGAAGAGGTTATCCGACAACACAACCTAGATGTCCCCACTTCATTCTTTTGGAAAGACCTACTGCGACACGAAGGACATACGGTTGGCCGGTTAGACTCACGGTATAAAGGGCTAGATCGCTCTGATGCTGGTGCCAGACCCGACTTCAACTCCGAACTTACCTCTTGGCTACACTCATTTACACCCGCCATCAACATGTACTTTAAGCAACATCTTAACTATGAAACCGATGTTAAATACAACATGTTTGGCCCCGTGAACCCATGGGATAGAAGCGGGGACCGAACCGGTGAGCAGTTACGCGGTGCAATGGCTCAAAATCCTTACATGCATGTACTTATTCAAAGTGGATACTACGACGGGGCGACCACTTATTACGACGCTAAATACACCATGTGGCATTTGGATCCGTCTGGAAAAATGAAAGAGCGGCTCGAGTTCAAAGGCTACCGTAGCGGGCACATGATGTACCTGCGCCGAGAGGATCTAAAGAATGCCAATGACGATATTCGTTCCTTTATCCAGAAAAGTCTCGCTCCTGCGGGAACCCCCGCCAAATATTAGAGTGTACATCATGCGATTCCTTACATCTTTTTTTCTGCTTTTTTTTCTTTTACGGGTTTCAGTAAACGCTCAAAACCCTACCTCTACCGAGCCCTACTTTCCGGGTAATTGGGGGGAGTGGGAAATGCTGAGCCCAGCAGCTGCTGGCTTGGATCCTGTAAAATTACAAGAAGCTATCGATTTTGCCATTTCCATGGAAAGTGAAAACCCACGAAATATGGAAATCAATCATTACGGCACCTTTGGAAGAGAACCCTTTGGCGATGGCATAGGACCTTTTAAAAGCCGTGGCGAAATGACTGGAATCATCGTAAAAAATGGCTACATCGTGGCGGAGTGGGGAGAACCCTTTCGGGTCGATATGACCCACAGCGTAACCAAAAGTTTTCTGAGTTCAACCGTTGGCTTAGCTTGGGATGCGGGGCTTATTAAAGATGTTCAAGACCCCGTTGCCTCCTATATGGGACCTGTATTGGTCATCGATGACATATACAATAGAGATAAAGGTGCCGAAGTAGGGGAAGCTCATTTTCTTGAACTCTTCCAATCCGAGCATAACGCAGCTATTACCTGGGAGCATTTACTCCAACAAACCTCCGACTGGGAAGGGACTCTATTCGGGAAACCCGACTGGGCCGATCGCCCCTCCGGTGAGCGAAACGAATGGATCACTCGTGAACGTCATGCACCGGGAAGTGTTTGGGAATACAATGATGTTCGAGTCAATCTATTGGCACTTGCCGCTTTAAACGTGTGGAGGCAGCCGCTTCCTCAGGTACTCAAAGAACATCTCATGGACAAAATTGGAGCCTCACCCACTTGGCGTTGGCATGGATATGAAAATTCTTGGGTATTAATTGACGGCGAGCAAATGCAGAGCGTAAGTGGAGGAGGGCACTGGGGTGGTGGTATGTTTATTAGTGCTAGGGATCAAGCTCGTTTCGGTTTGTTAACCTTGCGCGAGGGTAGATGGAAGGACGAACAGATCTTGTCCAAAGAATGGATCTCACTGTCAAAAAGTCCAACTCAGGCCCGGCCAAATTACGGGTACATGAATTACTTTCTCAATCCTGAACAAGAAGCTATGCCTTCGGCCCCTGAATCTGCTTTTTGGCATCTTGGTGCGGGTAATAATATGGTGTATATAGACCCTGAAAATGACTTGGTTATTGTAGCTCGTTGGATACAAGGTGCCGGTATGAACGGGTTAATAGAGCGGGTGATTGGAGCGATCGAAGAATAAATAGCCGATTCACCAATCTCCACGACGAATCACCGTATAGAATTACAATGTAGACAATAAAAAAAACCCGTCTCATTGCTGGACGGGCTCTCTACTTCAAACCTATTATTAGAGCCTACTAAAAATAAACGGCGTAAATTTTGCGATTTGTTCGCTAAAAGTGCCTGCTTATCAAATAAGCGTCTAATTAATTATCGGTAATTATTCAGTAATAATAAATACGTAATACCTATACTTTATAAATAAGTATCTATCGTGCGACTTTTTATCTATCGTGCGACTTTTACTGTTGGACTGCTATTTTTTCTTTTACTTTGAGTATACATCTACCTTTCCAATCAATTTTATTCCATCCACCTATATGAACGCTAAACTACCTATCCTCTTTATAGGCTTGTTCGCATCCCTAAATGTGCACTGTTCCCTGAATGAAACAAGCTCATCTGCTAATTATGGCGCTATAAACAATTCTATCAACAAGGCAGAATGGACCATCATCGACTCCATCGATTATGAAACGCTTAACGCTGATATTACGCTTGGTAAACCCACCATGGATGTTGGGGTTTATCTACCTTCCAACCTAGATCCTGAGTTTAAAAAGGTAACCCTCGAGCGTCTTCTAAGCGGCCTTGAAGCTGCCAAAGAGATTTATGCACCCACGGGTGTTCAAGTAAATGTGTTATGGATTAAGACTGGTGAAGTGGATCCTCGTTTCTTAACTATTCAAGCGAACGAAGTCCCTGGAATTCCGAATACCGGATACATCAACCTGTATAAACACAGCCAGCGGCACCCGGCGGAGCTAACCGAGCATGCGGCACAAGCGCTTGAACATATTATTGAAGTGGAAGAAGACAGCCATCGTACTCTCTACTTTGTGGTGTTTCAGGATGTTTTTTATCCTTTTTTAACGGTGTCTGAAGGGCGAAATTGGACCATGAAAACCGTTCGTACCGGTGGCCTATCCTTCCCTTCCTATTCCTATCCTGGAACTATTCCTACCCCTTATCGAGGGATCATAAGTCTTTCGAATCTCGAGCGACCCGATCGTCAGCGCCGAACCATCGCCCATGAAATTGGGCATAAAGTGATGAATGTGAGTCACGAGTACATGGATATTAGCCCAGAACATGAAGTATATGCTGATGGCGGGTTAATGGTCTATGGCAACGGTGAAGAGATTCCGTCTGGAGAGGAAGGCCGTTGGCACCTTGAGCGGCTGTTGTTATCTCCTTATCTGTACGTTTTAGAATCGGACGGACGTAAGAAATGGAATCCGGATTATCAAGAAAACGGGCACTATTACGATCCAATTTATGGGGAATTTAGTATTGATTTCCCTGGAACCCCCGCTATAGCAGAGGATTGGTAGTGCGCCATTAGCACATAGCACATTGCTAATTCTGGGAATGATCAATATTAATTCAATTCCAAAACTATGCTACATTTTTCTTCCCGGAGTGTACGGCGCCCCTGCCTGCTGTACCTGGGTTTCGTACTCCTCTAATTCAGACCAAAAGTCCTGCAGCGATACTTTGAACTGATCAAATCCTTGCCTTGCTAAAGTCACATTTGTGCGATGCGTTTGGGTCGGGGGTAAACTGGTTTCAGAAAGTCCATACAGTACCTGATTCAAACGGCCTGCTATAGCCGGTTCAACCGAAATATCCTTTGAACGGCGTATCCGATCACCATAAAGCTGGGTACTTAACTCACTCTGTTTCTGCTCAAGAACAGCTAATTGCTCGAACAGCTCCGGGGCCAGGGTGGACGTTTGCACCAATGCCGCTTCTATGTGGCGAAGACGGTTAGAAGCTTCCCCAAGGGACCTACCAGCGCTACTCATTTCACGCGAGAGATCATTTAGCTCCTTATGAAAAGCAAAGGTTTCCTCAAAATCTCGACCTTCTATGGCTGGTATCGGCTTCACCACAAATTCCTGTTCGCTTCCTTGAGCTTCCAATTTTCCATTGTGAAGCATGTATAGTTCTACACTATACATTCCTGGCGCGGCCAGTGGGCCTTGTGGAGTTCCTGCCCATGGCGGGCGAAATCCTGGCGTAGCAAAACTGATAGGATCAGGGGCCGGTAAGCGTAGATCCCAGGTTGTCCGATGAAAACCACGGCTTCGTCCACCTGCTAACCATCGAACGGGTTCCCCTGACGCGTCTTTAATGAGCAACAACGTTTTTGGGGCGTCCTCGAGTGCATCGGCCCGGAGGGCTTCCCACCCAGGAAAGGGAATGTCTTTACCCTCAGCTTCCAGTGCTTTTACTTCCGCTTGCCGCTGCTGCGCCGCTGTTTCTGGTACGTCTGCTAGGTAGTAACTAATGGTAGCTCCAAAGGGTGGATTCGGCGCTCGGTAGGCTGCTGAGCCTTGAGAAGGCATGCCGCTGGCCTGCATGGGCGTTTGTTCGATATACCACCACGCATCACGAACCGGAAAAATGGTAGGACGTTGATTTTCAGCCAAATCGGGTATATGCCGAAGCGGAGAATAATCGTCCAGTATGTATATTCCTCGGCCAAAGGTTCCTCCGATTAGATCATGATCGCGCTCATGTAATTCAATATCACGATACGATATGGTTGGGGCAGAAGCAGCAAGCTTGATCCAATTTTCCCCAGCATTGTATGAAAAATACATCCCATTCTCGGCGCCAATGAACATTAGGTCTGACCGTACTGGATCTTGCTTAATGGACCAAACAATTACCCCGTCAGGAAGATCGCCGGAGATATTTTTCCAGGATTTACCTCGATTGGTGCTCCTATATATATAAGGTGTGTAATCTCCTTCTTTGTGCGCGTCGGCGGCCACAAATACGGTTTGGGCGTCATGAGAAGAGGCTTCAATATCGTTGATGAAGGACAAGGGGGGCATACCCGGTAGCTCTGCCGCTTGGGTCCAGCTTTGCCCGTCATCCTCACTGGCATGTATTAAACCATCATCCGACCCGGTATAAAGCATCCCCGCCTGTATCGGTGACTCCGCTATGGCCGTCAGGGTGGCAAATTTCGACATAGCCCCATTGTCATACAACGCATCAATTCCTGGGACCCGATCCTGCATAGGAAGTTCAAACGGATTGGTGTTGGTGGTTAAATCTCCACTAATAGGTGTCCAAGAGTCTCCACGATTCACACTTTTCCACACCCGTTGGGAACCAAAATAGAGTGTTTTGTTATCATGCGGGCTAATGATGATAGGCGCATCCCAATTGAACCGTTCGGCTGGATCACCCGGCGAGGGCTGAGGCTGAATATCCATTAATTCCTCGGTTCTTCGATCCAAACGATACAACACCCCTTGTTGGATTTCCATATACACAATGTTGGGATCCGTAGGGTCAAAAGCTGCATCATACCCATCGGCCCCTAGGGGAACATACCAGTCCTGATTCCGAATGCCCTCTCCGTTCAAGGTGCGCGAAGGCCCGATTAAAGTTCCTAAATCCTGCGCTCCAGCCACCACATTGTAAAATGGCTCGGCATTATCGACCCCAATTTTATAAAACTGAGCTATGGGTAAATTAGACAAAAATCTCCAGGTCTTCCCCTCATCAAAAGACTCATACAAACCACCATCCGAGCCCGCTAACATGTGCTCTGTGTTGATAGGATCTATCCATAAGGCATGATTGTCACTATGCTTTGATCGACCTGTTTCTAAATAGTTGAAGGTAGCTCCCCCATCTCGAGTGACCTGATAAAACACATCCATTTGAACCACCACGTCTGCATTAGTTGGGGAAGCTTCAATCTCCTGATAATAATGAGGCCCCGTACCACCGGAGGTATAACTGTTACGCTTTTCCCAACTCTCTCCCTTATCCGTTGAACGGTAAAAACCTTTATTCGCCGGATCCGATTCTATGGTAGCATACACCAAATTAGGATCCGCTGGAGTTACTGCTAAGCCAATTTTCCCCATATCCGCCTGTGGCAATCCACTCCTAAGCTCCGTCCATGTGCGCCCATTATCCGTTGACTTATGAATTCCGGAACCCGGCCCGCCTGCCAAAAAAGCCCATGTTTTACGGCGACGCTCATAGGTAGCTGCGTAAATGACCTCCGGATTCGAAGGGTCAAACTCCAAATCTGTTGCACCAGTTTTCTCGTCAATATCGAGCACCTGCTCCCAATTTTCACCGCCATCCGTGGTCCTAAAGACACCTCTAAGGCCACCAGATGACCATAAAGGACCCTCCGCTGCTACCAAAACCACATCACTATCTCGGGGGTCAATCAAAATTCGCCCAATATGATCCGTTCCCTCCAGCCCCATTTTCTTCCAGCTCTTCCCAGCATCCTCACTTTTATACACCCCGTCGCCCCAAGCTACATGCCGGCCACTCACATTCTCGCCGGTACCCACCCAAATCACCTTCGAGTTATTCGGGTCAATCTCAATAGTTCCAATCGAATAAGACGCTTGATCATCAAAAATAGCTTCCCACGTCGTTCCACTGTTAACCGTCTTCCAAACGCCCCCAGAACCTACCGCCACATACCAGGTCGACGAATGATTCGGATCCACCTTAATATCCGAAATCCGCCCGCCCATCGCCGCCGGTCCAATGCCCCTAAGCGCCATACTACGCGCCGCGGATTCATAGAGCTCTTGCATACTCCAATCTTCACTGGTTGATGTATTTTGAGCCACAGTTGAAAAGGAGATAGAAACAACGAATAAAAAGCTCAGACTAAAAAGGAGCTGTTTTTTTAGAATCGCGATATGGTTTGACATGAAATTAGCTATTCGGTTAGTGGGTTCGGTTAGAGTTTGATGAGGGTTCGGTATGGGTTCGGTATGGGTTCGGTATGTGTTCGGTATAAGTTCGGTAACAATTTGATGAGTTTGACCTGATTCATACTATCATAAATGCGGCTTTTCGTCAAGACTACGTAGAAAAAAATTAGTGCTTTAACTATTTACCCTTTAATTGCTTGAACAAGGGGTACGTCTTGAAGAAAAAATAGACATAAAAAAGTAAGGGGTATATCGATATAAAAAGTGCTGCCACCCGATCTCCAAACCATAACAGAGTAACTACACCCAGCACTAAGGTGCTTATAGCTAATGTTATGTGAGCCTGCTTAAACATCGTAAGATACGCCTCGATATCGATTTGCTCTCTTTGCTCTTTAGACATTGTGTTATAGCCAGCTAAATAATATTGAGCGTTATCTTTAGTCAGAATGAAGGCTAAGGATCCAAAAATTAGGCTAACACCGATAATAACGTATATCATAGTGTACAGGTTGGTTGTATTTGATTGGGATTGAAATACTAAAATATTATACTCACAGACCGCTAAGAGCTTATTATCAGTAAGAATGAACAAAAAATAGTACACCAACAAACTATATTCCAATCAATTTATGATGAATATAGCTTCGATTAATTTTTTGAGTAATTTACACTTCGTTCCCCCACATTTTTTTATCGGATAAATGCATGCATGAAATAAAAGAAGTCATTCAAAAATCAGACGGTCAAGCAGACAAGTCATATCATAAAATGCTATTTGATAGAGTATTTAGCCTTCATCGAATGCTGGAAAAAAGAGTAGTTAAAATAGATGAGTACAATAACAAAATAGCCTCCATTGAAGCAGAGATTCGAAGCCTAGAAAAAAGCATCCAGCATGTTGTCAAGGACATCGATAAAGAGAAGAAGGATATAGCCGACATTCAACAAGAAATTACGGCCTACCGGACTGTAGTCGAGTCTTTTAAGAGAAAGAATACTTTGCTATACGAACCTACTTTTGATATTAGAACCTATCAAAGAGGTAAAAATGAGTACTGGTATATTGAAGGAAGGGTGCGATTACCAATGGTGAACGGGAAGAAAGGTAAAGAATTTCACACCTCTTTTGGCCGATATGAAGAGGTCGTAGCTGCGTACAGAGAGAAAGACCGGGTTAGGTATAATCTTCTCGGAATTTTTACCGGGGTTAATGGAACAAAACAGAGAAAACTCGACTATAAATTACAGAACCGCCTAACAAATGTATTAAAAGATTGGTGGTGGAATGGCATCTAATCTACAAAGCCCTTAATCCTACTTAATCAGCAGCATTTTATTGGTTTGTGTATAAGTAGGTGTTGTTAACTTGTACAGATACAATCCACTGGATAAATCTTTGGCATCAAAATTTACGGTGTAAGACCCTGCAGCTTGTTGACCATTAACCAGCTCTACTACTTTCTGACCCACACTATTAAAGATTTCCAATGTCACTTGAGACGCTTTTGGAAGGACGTACTGTATTTGAGTAGACGGGTTAAATGGGTTGGGGTAGTTTTGAAAAAGCAAATAGGAATTCCTTTGTTCAACTTGATTCGGCTCATCCACATTAAGGACTCTAGGGCCATTCCCACTGAAAATATTTGGCATACCACCTTCTGGGAAAATATCGTCCGTGCTAAGTTCAGAGGATTTGATCTTAGCGTAGAGGCCTTTCAAAAAATCCGATTCAGTTTGCCCAAAATTGTGTAAAAACAATTTATCTAACTCTGGTACATACTCAATATTATTGGAGCCGTCTCTCCTTGCCTCTGAATTAGAGGGTATGCGCTGAAAGTCAAAGTATAAATCTAAGAGAATGTATTTCCATGAAGTTTCTTTCGCCATATAGGCTGAAGCTAATATAGCCCAATTAAATCGGGTCAAATAACCATAGGGCTCCGTATACATTAACCTTTCTGCAAATTCATCGGCTGTTATGGCATCATTGGTTTTAATTTCTTCTAAAGCATGATGTACTTCGTTAACAATATTGTTTCCGTTTCCCATCATCATTTCAGGCACAATTGCTGCTAATCCTTCTATCCACCACCTAGAAATTGAG
The DNA here is from genome assembly GCA_018401935.1 of Balneolaceae bacterium. Lineage (GTDB taxonomy): Bacteria > Bacteroidota > Rhodothermia > Balneolales > Balneolaceae > UBA1275. The sequence goes on along the minus strand of JAGYJQ010000012.1, from coordinate 1,129 downwards.
TTGGGGGAACGCTCTCCAAATCCGTTTTCCTCACCATTCCAACGAATCGGTATTACTGGGTCATAGAGCTGATTTTGTATGACGTGGTTATACTCATGTACTATGGAACTGTATAAGGCACGCCTAGCGTATTTTATCTTATCGGCCTCATCGGGCATATTTAGAACAAAATCCTCTACACCGTGCCAAAAACCAAGGTTAAACACCAAATAATTCCTTTTTCTATTGTCTTTAGTTTCGTAATTGTAACATATACCGCCGCATTGCTCGACAACTAAATCAATATCATGACCTGTTTTTTTATCGGCTGATATCATGCTATCTACCTCTGCATTAATCCTATTATTTCCGGGGGAAATAGGCTTAAAATAGATTCCATTAATGTTCACATAAGAAAATGTGTAGATCTCATCTATTCCAAATGCACTCCATTCTTCTTGAGTGAAGGTTAAGGGTAGAGCATTGCTTGTTTTGTTACTAATAGCATTTTTTAAATCGGCGTTGGTTATCTCAAACCGTTGTTCAAAATTAGCCCTCTCCCATATGAGAGGGTTTACTACCTCTGTCCCACTTACAAAATGTGTTTCAAATTTCCCCAATTCGTTTCCTATGTGCTCAATGACTTCCTTGATGTTTTCAATCTCTACTTCCCAGTCCCACCAGCTGCCCAGAACGGGCAATTCTTCCTTCTCAGGTATATGTAAAAAAGCCCATTCCTCACCACTATTTACATAGTTCTTGTTCATCTGTTCAAACTGCGACTTTATAGGGTTGTCTAACAGATAGTCACTTTTTTTACTACCATACCAACCCGCCATAGAACCATAACCATAGGGCTTTATTGTTGGGTACGGTGCCTGAATGGTCTCAGGGTCTGAAGGAGGAGTTTGCGCATTCGCATGATTGCCCAAGGTAAAAGCCACCATTAGAATGCAAATGTATATATTTTTCAATTCGGTATATTTAGCTAACAGATTTTAAATCACTTGAATATATACACTATTATCTCATTTATATCAGAAAAGTCGTTAGGCAAAATATATTAATGGTGTTATCAGTGGCTTTGGTGTGTTTAATTAGAAGTTTTTTTATTTGAACCCAACCAATTGATTCTGTTTTGTGTAATTAA
>JAGYJQ010000011.1 GCA_018401935.1 Balneolaceae bacterium | reverse complement strand
TGGGGTTTGGTTCGCTGAAAGGTCTCTTTTGCCATTTTATATCAGTATTAATTGAACGATTTATAAATCTATTTACATGAGCCGATAGTCGGAATTGAACCGACGACCCCTTCCTTACCATGGAAGTGCTCTACCCCTGAGCTATATCGGCCGATGGAGCGGGCGACCGGGTTCGAACCGGCAACATTCAGCTTGGAAGGCTGACACTCTACCAATTGAGTTACGCCCGCTAGGGTGCGTGTGGGGAGAGCAGGATTCGAACCTGCGAAGTCGTAAGACAACAGATTTACAGTCTGCCCCAGTTGGCCGCTTTGGTATCTCCCCATTGGTGTAATTCTGCGCGATTTGCCGAAGCATTTCCGCTTAAATTACTGTCCGTCAATATTTTCAATGAACGAGCCAGTGACCGGATTCGAACCGATGACCGACGGTTTACAAAACCGTTGCTCTACCAACTGAGCTACACTGGCTTTTTTCGAAAGACGTGAAAAATACCGCAAACCGTTGGTATTGTCAACACTAAAACATTAAAATTTTATCTTTTTTACCAATGACGGTATCTATGAACCCGAGCAGGACACCCATGAACCACCCTAAAAAATGACTCAACCAACTACTTAAAACTACCCTTGTTTTTTACGCCGTACATAAATGAAGCCTATCAGACCTAATAAGGCTAATAATAGCAAAACAAGTTGGCTGTACGCTTCCAAATAAACACCCACCCTGCGCCAATTATCACCCAACCACCACCCACCATAAATAAGGACTCCATTCCATAACATCGAACTAACGCTAGAACTAAGTACAGTTGGCCAAATGGATAGCTTACTTGCCCCTGCAGTAAGCGCTATAACCGATCGAGTTCCCGCAAGAAACCGGTTGCTCACCACCACCCATTGCCCATAGCTACGCATCCATTCACTGCCCTTATGTAAATAGGATGGGTTGGCGAATCTCAAAATTAGTTTCGCTAGTGCGTTCCTTGGAGAACGTAAGAACCCTTCTGAAGAACCATTTTCGAGACCATTTTCTTGTTGAATTGTTCCACTGGTTAATGCTAACAACGACCCACCTAAGTAACTCCCCATTCGATACATCGTCATAAAGCCCAAGACCGAAGTAATGACCGTTCCCAACCAAAGGCCCAAGCCGTTTATGCTTCCTAATGTAATTAAATATCCCCCAAAAGCGACTATAACATCACCAGGTACCGGGGGAACAATATTCTCTAGATAAGCTATAAAAAATAAAACTATATAGATCAAAAAAGGAGATACTTGACCAATAAATTCGACTAAGGAATTGATTATATCTACCATTTTATAGAATCCTTTTTGGATGAACAGTGGTAATTGGCCATTCCAATTAGGGAATTAGCTGTTCTTTTTTATCAACACGGTGGCCATGACTGCGGCCCCTTCTTCTCGTCCAATAAAACCCATTCGTTCAGAGGTTGTTGCTTTGATCGATACCTGATCTATTTCCGCTGCGAGAATAGTAGCTATTCGCTCTCGTATAGCAGGGATAAAAGGCAATAACTTTGGACGTTCCATAACTATGGTGGCGTCTACATTCCCTAAGATATACCCCCCACCACCAACCAACTCATACGCCTTGGCCAATAACAGCGCACTGTCAGCACCCTTGTACGCCGGATCCGTGTCTGGAAAATGAGTACCAATATCTCCCAAGGCTAGAGCCCCAAGTAAGGCATCGGTTATCGCATGCAAAAGCACATCTGCGTCAGAATGACCATATAAGCCCATTGTATGAGGAATTGTAATTCCTCCTAATATCAGCGGACGATCGTCCGACCATTTATGAACATCGTACCCAAGGCCAACTCGAATATCCATAGCTATTGTGGTACGTCAAAGGATCCTTCTTCTAAAATCATTTCAGCTACCCTTAGGTCTATGGGGAAGGTGATTTTTAAGTTTCTTCTATCACCTGCAATGACTTTAACCTTCCCGCCTATCCTTTCCACCAGGGACGCATCATCCGTTCCGAAGTAGTCCTCTGCTATCGCCTTCTTATACGCTCTTTCAAGTAGTGGTCGCTGAAAAATTTGGGGGGTCTGAGCCTGCCAAATTGTGCTTCGCTTGGGGGTTTCTTGTATGAAACCTTTTGCATCGACCCGTTTGATGGTATCCTTGGCGGGGACAGCAACGATAGCGCCGCCATGATCTTTGGCTTCGGTACAGCATAACTCTACTAAGGAAGTAGTGATGAAGGGCCTGACTGCATCATGCACGGCTACCATATTCACATGGTCATCGAGTGACTGAAGGGCATGGTGTATAGAAAATTGTCGTTCTGAGCCTCCTTCAACTACATCCACACTTAAAGAGTCACTTTTAAAAGATGAAGCGATACTTTGTGCCTGGGACATCCATTGATTGGAGGTGGCAATAACAATTTGAACCAAGCCGTCTACCCGTAGAAAATTACGAATAGTATGTTCTAGAATAGTCGCCCCTTTTAGCCGCAAATAGGGCTTGGGGGTTTCCGTTCTCATGCGGCTACCCGTTCCGGCAGCTGGTAATATGACGGCTAGTTTAATCATACACTCGCTCTGTTAAATGACCATCATAGCATCGCCGAAAGAAAACAACCGATAGTCATTTTCTTTAGCTTCTTCGTAGGCTTTCATGAGCAAATCGTAGCCTGCAAAAGCGGCGCCTAACATAAGTAGGGTAGATTCTGGGCGATGGAAATTGGTAATAAGAGATTCAGTTATCTTGAACTGATAAGGAGGATAGATGAATTTGTCGGTCCAACCCGTACCCTGCTTACTCATTCCACTGGCCATAACACTGGTTTCAATCGCACGAACCACACTGGTTCCCATGGCAATTACTTTGTGTTTTTTACTTTTAAGAGCCACGTTTATTTGGTCAGATGTATCCTGTGAAATAAAATAGTTTTCAGAATCCATGCGGTGCTTTGTCAGATCCTCCACCTCTACATTTCGGAATGTACCCCAACCAATGTGCAGTGTAATTGGTAGTAAATGAACCCCTTTGGCTTTTATTTTCTCAAGTAGATCCTCGGTAAAATGCATACCTGCCGTAGGAGCGGCTACTGCGCCACGCTCAGAGGCGAACACCGTCTGATATCGCTCTTTATCTTCGTCAACTGGCTCACGCTCGATGTACGGCGGTAAAGGCATTTTCCCTAAAGAATCCAAGCGCTCGTACAATTCATGGTTGGGTCCATCAAAAAGAAACCGAATCGTTCTCCCTCGGGAAGTGGTGTTGTCCACCACTTCGGCCATCAATTCGTCTTCCCCTTCTCCAAAGTATAACTTGTTTCCAATTCGTATTTTCCGAGCGGGCTCTACCAACACATCCCATAACATATTCTCAGGCTGCAGCTCTCTGAGCAGGAAAACTTCTATGTCTGCTTCTGTCTTTTCTTTCTTGCCATTCAAACGAGCAGGAAACACTTTCGTGTTGTTATACACTAACACATCACCTTCATTAAAATACTCATGTATATCTGAAAAGCGTCGGTGTTCGATGGTTTGTTCGGCTCTGTTAAGAACCATTAATTTTGCGCTATCTCTTTCTTTAAGTGGTGCGTCTGGGATATTTAAACCTTCTATTTCGTATCTAAAATCGGTAAGTTTCATTCCTTGATTTTTACTTCTTGAGCCTTAGTATTGTTCAATGCCTTTCCCTTTTAAGTTGCTGGAATAGGGATTACAAATGAAGCACTATTTCATCATTCAAAAGAGAGAAAATATACTATTTTTGAGGTCGGGAAGCAATTTCAAATAACCATAGTTTAGGTTTATTATTTAGAGACTATTCGTTATAATAAGAAGAGAATTACATTCGTTCGGGGTATGCTGTTTAAAGACCTATTAGCATTATTATGAAATCACTTACTTTCTTACTAGCACTAGTCATCGCTCTTGGATTATCCTTAGATTCACAAGCACAACTACGCAAACATCTGCCTACCCCTTACGATTATTCAGGACCTATTATCAATCGTAATACCCCAACCGTTCAGCACAGTCTGAATCAATTTTTTCAAAAAATTAATGTGCAAATGTCTCACTCATACGAAATGAGCTTTGCTGCATATGGCGGAGGTGTTCAAAATATTAATGCCTACACCAATACCCTTCAATTTGCTTTCAGTCCAAGACTTCAAGGTCGGGTTGATGTATCATTTTTACACTCACCTTTTGGTGGAAACACACCCGGATTTGCATCGAATACTAATGGAATTCAACAGGGTTTTAGTCCTCAAGTGATGATTCGAAATGCGGAATTAAATTACCAGATTTCAGATAAAGCTTTTTTACGGGTACAGTATCAACAGTTGCCCAATACAATGGGGTACAACCCCTATTCGAGATTTAACCCGTATCGATCGTACGGAATGTGGTACTAGAAAGATTTCATGAGTCAGACGCCCAGGGATTCCTCTTCTCATACTCTTTACTTGCATGCGGCTATTGGCTTTTTAAGTCTTTTATTGGTCATTTTGTTGTTTGCTGTTTTCACGAGAGTACTGTTCCCAAGAATACAAAATGAACGGGCAGAGCAAAACGCTCAACTCATTAGTGATATCATACAAATTGAAGTGCTTAATGGTTGTGGAGTATCTGGCATTGCCAATGCATATACTTCGGTTCTTAGAAAAAATGGGTTCGATGTCGTTGAAACCGGCAATTTTGACCATTTTGATGTAAAAAATACCATGATTATATCCCGTAGTGGAGTCATGGCAAATGCCTATCGTGTGGCTGATGCTTTAGGTGTTGATCCCTTAAACGTAATCCAAGAGGAATCCCCAGATTTCTTTCTAGATGTTACCGTTGTAATTGGCCAAGATTACGAATCGCTGAACACAGATTAACCATGACAAAAATAGAAAAACCCGCTAACAACCAATTTATCGAGGCCACTCCAGATTCCAACACTCTTGTCACCCATATTATTGAGGGTATGGAAAGTAAAAAAGCCAAAGATATTACCGTATTGGACATATCGGCCCAAACTACCCTAGCGGATTTCTTTGTGATTTGCACCGGTAATTCTGATACCCAAATTAAGGCTATTGCTGACGCTGTTGAGGCTGAAGTACAAGAACAAACAGGCGATAAAGCATGGAAAAAGGAAGGCTTACAAGCTCGATCTTGGATAATCTTAGATTTTATCCATACAGTGGTTCACATTATGACAGAAGAGAAGAGGGCTTTCTACAATCTAGAACTTATGTGGAACGACGCTAAAGCCACCTATATCAAATCCGAAGGGTAATCGAATGGGATTCCGCATTTTAGTTACGGAACCTATCCCTGCTTCTAACATTCAATTTCTGCAGACATTGGGTGAAGTTACTGTAGGTGAGCAAGGACAATTTCTGACCGAGGAATCATTGCTTGAAGTAATAGGACATTATGATGCCTTATTAAGCATGCTTTCTACTCCGGTTACATCTAGAGTACTTGAAGCCGCAAACCGGTTGAAAATTGTGGCTAATTTTGCTGTAGGCTACAACAATATCGATGTGCAAGCTGCCCATCGTTGTTCTATAAAGATTGCTAATACGCCTGATGTGCTGACTGAATCCTGTGCCGATTTTACGATGGGTCTATTATTGGCGACCACCCGTCGATTTAACAAAGCCGAGCAATACCTTCGGGATGGGCACTTTACCCAATGGGAACCATTGGGGTTTTTAGGTATGGAACTCGCAGGCAAAAAACTTGGCATTATAGGAATGGGGCGCATTGGTCAATCTTTTGCAAAAAGAGCTCAGGCATTTGGGATGGAAATTTACTATCACAACCGTACCAAAGTAACCACCTCCATAGAGCAGGTTCTTCAAGCAACTTATATAGAAGACTTAGATACTCTACTAAGTAAATCAGATGTCGTTAGCCTGCATTGCCCCCTTCATGATAGTACTCATCACCTCATTGACGCCCGACGCCTTCGCTTAATGCAAGAACATGCCATTCTTTTAAACATTTCCAGAGGACCCGTCGTAGACGAACAGGCATTAGCACAAGCACTACACCAGGGCCAGATTGGTGGGGCTGGTATTGACGTATACGAATTTGAACCCATCGTTCATCCCGATTTACTCACCGCACCTAATTGCACCCTACTTCCCCATATTGCAAGTGCTACACACGAAACCCGAACAGCCATAGGGGATTTAGCAGCTAGCGCTATTGCTGGAGTGCTTTATAAAAAAGATCCCAGTGAAATACCCAACCTAATTCCCGCTTCTTAAGCATATTGCCCATGTCCATTACAATTAGTTCGGTACAAAAAGAGGCGGGTGCTCTTGGTAAAATTGGCGGGCCTGTGGTTGGTACCCAACTGCTCGGAATGGGATTGAATGTTACCGATACTATTATGGCCGGTCAACTTAGCGCCGCGGACCTAGCTGGTGTAGCAGTAGGGAATGCTCTTTACCTGCCGGTACTCATGTTTGGAATCGGAACACTTGTAGCTATAAATCCAGTAGTTTCACATCATCTCGGAGCTAAACGATTCGATGAAATAGGGAAAAGTGCCCGACAGATGTTATGGTTAGTGGCATTGATTGCCATACCTTCTTTTTTTCTTGTTCGTTGGCTTCCTCAGTTAATGCCTGTTGTAGGGGTAGACCCAGAAATCATCCCCCTAGCAACTGACTACATGTTGGCCGCTTCTTGGGGAATCCCCGCCTATTTCTTGTTTTCAGGATTTCGTTATTTCAGTGAAGGATTAGCTTATACAAGGCCGGCTATGTTGGTGGCTTTAGGCATGCTTGTTGTCAATATTCCAGCGGACTACCTATTAATGTATGGGGCCTTCGGACTCCCTCAATTGGGTGCTGAAGGTACAGGATACGCCACATCTTTAGTTCAATGGGCGGGAGGAATTGCCATGCTATTATTTACTGCGAAGTTCAAAACCTACCGTCGTTTTAATATTTTTGCCCGTACCAAAGGACCTGATTGGGGTCGCATTGCTGAATTATTAAAAATTGGAGTTCCAAATGCTATGAGCACAACCATGGAAGTTCTTCTTTTTGCCGCTGTTAGTGTGCTCATGGGAACTCTTAGTGTTCAGGCTTCAGCTGCTCATCAAGTGGCTATTAATATCGCTGCTACCGTATTCATGATTCCACTAGGATTATCCCTTGCCATATCGCAGCGAGTTGGGGTTTCTATGGGTAAAGGACTGCTACAAGAGGCCCGCTTTAGGGGGTTTACTGGTACCGCTGTATGTACTGGAGTTACTAGTATTACTGCCGTGTTGCTCTTTAGTTTTCCAGAAGCCATTGTGAGTGTGTATACACAAGATGTGGAAGTCGTTACGTTAGCGGTGAGTTTAGTTTTTTTTGCAGCCGTTTTTCAACTCTCCGATGGTTTACAAGTGGGTGCTTTTGGGGCCCTTCGAGGCTTAAAAGATACGCGTATGCCCATGGTATTCAACTTAATTTCCTACTGGTTTATTGGTTTTTCTGTGGGCTATTATCTGAGTTTTAATGCAGGATATGGACCTCAAGGACTTTGGATAGGACTTATTGCAGGCTTAAGTACCGCCGCTGTGTTACACAATACAAGGTTCCACCTTCTAACGCGGAATAAAAACCTACATAAAAGCCGAACCAATAACTGAGCTTTATTGTAGTAGTACTATGCCCAGCTACATTCACCACATAGAAACATCCGTCCCTGCGACTCGGGGTAATCAACGCGAGTTATTGGATCGACTAAAAAAGTTGCATCATGATGACCGAAAAACCCAAGCTATTCTGCATAGGATTTATACTCAATCAGGTATAGAACATCGGCATACCGTTTTGGAAGACTATTTCTCTGAAGACCCTAACAGCTTTTTTCATCGCTCTTTTGATCCAAGACATATACCAAGCACTGGTGAGCGAAATAAAAAATATGAATCAGCCGCAAAGCAGCTTTTTTTAAAAACTGCTCGCGCCTTAGTTGAGAAACATAAAAAATCTGGCCTTCCTGCGATAACTCATGTCATAACGGTTTCCTGTACGGGATTTTTTGCCCCGGGCCCAGACTATGAAATTGTTAAAGGGCTAGGCTTAGCTTCGAATGTTGAGCGCTATCATATAGGCTTTATGGGATGCTATGCCGCTTTTCCCGCACTTCGTATGGCGCAGGCTTTTTGCGATCAAGATGCTAAGGCGGTTGTACTCATTGTAGCCACCGAACTTTGCTCCTTACACTTTAACCCTAAAACTGATCCCGATACCTTGATAGCTGGTTCCGTTTTTGCAGATGGATCTGCAGGCGCTATAGTTTCAGCAACAAAACCGATTTCTTCTGCCTTTCGAATAGAGGCTTTTGCAAATGATTTAGCGTACGAAGGAGAGCGTGATATGGCTTGGACCATAGGTGATACAGGCTTTGATATGACCTTATCATCCTATGTACCCGATATTATTAAAAATAATTTAAATTCAATTACCGAGCCCTTATTTTCTCGTTTTGGATTAGGGGTAGAGGATATTGGATATTGGGCGATTCATCCAGGGGGACGAGCTATTTTAGACAAAGTAGAACTGAGCTTTGAGCTCGAAGAGCAAGCCTTGGACGCATCTAGAACGGTACTTAAAAAGTATGGTAATATGAGTAGTGCCACCATACTATTTGTATTGGATGAACTACTCAGGCGCCCCCCCTCTCAGGCTCACACCCACGGTGGGCGAGATACCGCATTAGCTATGGCCTTCGGCCCAGGTTTAAGTATAGAGACGGCATTATTACGTCGTATTGAACACAGTTAGAAAGCCTATGTGTACTCTTTTGAGCCAACGACAAGCTCATCTCACCGAACAAATGGATGCTGCCAACGCCGATAGCAAGCAACTCGAACAAACCTATGCCGATTTCTATACCTTAAATAGATTCGTGTCTCAGTGGAATAGAGTGTATGCCAAGTATATTCGTCCAAAGGCGAAAGAAATTCAGAAACAGGGAAAAATATTTCACGTGCTAGATGTAGGTTGTGGAGGTGGCGATATCGCCTTTTTTTTGTTTCAGTGGCTAAAAAAGGACGGGATTAGCGCACATATTACCGGTATTGATATTGACGACCGCGCAATACAGTGGGCCAAGGCCAATAGGTCAGTGCAAACCGAAACAGCCCATATAAACAACAATAACTCTACTGGGCTATTTTTTGAATGCCTTTCTACGACTGAACTGGTAAATCGTGGCCACAAAGTAGACTTAGTCATGAATAACCATGTCCTCCATCATATATCCTTAGATGAAATTAAGCCTTTTTTAACCGAATGTGCTGCACTGGGTACGATTGTTATATGTAATGATTTAGAACGCAGTAGCTTGGCTTTCAACCTCTTTAGCCTTTGCCTGTTTCCTCTACGATTTAGATCTTCGTTTATTTACGAGGACGGGCGCACTAGCCTTAAGAAAAGTTTTCGAAAAGACGAACTGGACGTACTGACCTCTAGGGGTTGGAGGGTTGAAAGATGGTTCCCTTTTCGGCTGTTGTTACTATATGAGGGAGAACGTGGCCGTGCCTAAGTCTGAAGTGGCAGGAAATAATGCGCCGATCATAGTCGTTGGAGCAGGCCCAGTAGGCTTATTTCAGGCGTTATCTTTGTATCTAAAAGGAATTGAATGTTTCATAATGGAAAGAAGAAATGCGGCCATCTCCGATACCCGTTCACTCGGCATTCACCCGCCATGCTTAGATATGCTGGAAGAATTGGGACTATTGAGTGAGTTTTTAAAAAAAGGCATTCGAGTGGACAAAGGGATTGCCCATAATGGAAGAAAAAAGCTTGGAGAGATTAATTTTTCGAGTACTCAGCTATCTGGACAAAAGCATCCATATATTTTGATTCATCCTCAAAATGAAACCGAAGCTCTATTAAAGAGAGCCTTTACCGACATTGGACCCAATAAAATACAGTATGGTTGTGAGGTTATAGGTTTTCAGGATCATGGCGGTCATGTAGTAGTTCACTCGCAAATGGTTCATGATCCACTGAGTCCAGCAAGCCCCAAGGTTCAGGAGCATAAAACCCCTATGCTGATTGCTTGTGACGGTAAAAATAGCGCGTTAAGAACCTATGCTGCGATACAGTACAATGGACGCCCATATCCCGACACCTATACAATGGGAGACTTTCCAGACCCAGATACTCCCCAGTCCCCACCTTTTGTATATATCACTTCTGAAGGACTGGTAGAATCTTTCCCCATTGCCGATCAAAAAAGACGTTGGGTTATTAAGACAGATCACTATCAATCCAATCCACAACCAGCCTGGCTTAGTGAGGCCATACATAAGCGGGTTGGAGAAATGCCCGACTCAAGTAACTGCACTATGATTAGTAGCTTTGGAGTACAACACCATAGAGCCGCATTGAGACAGAAAAATCGTTTATTCTTAGTGGGCGATGCTGCCCATGTTGTTAGTCCTATAGGCGGACAAGGAATGAATTTAGGATGGTTGGGCGCATGGCAACTGGCCAAAGATGTCAAGAAACTACATGAAAAAGGCTTTCTATATAGCCCTTCAGAAAATCCAATCCCTGCTACATCGTATTCCAGCGATTTCGATTCGGTTATAACTGAGGTAGCTCGGCGTGCTCACTGGAATATGAGAATGGGGAGAAAATCCAAGCTTCAATGGCTTAAACAACTCTTTATCCAAATTCTATTGTCCATTCCTCCCAGCTCGAGAAAATTAGCCGAGCGCTTCACCATGAGCAATTTGCCAACCAAATAACCTAAAGCCAACTTACGTTGTTGACGCTTTGGTAGGTCTGCTATCTTTAATTAGCTTGGTTTTTTTGAACGTAATCCAACAGTACCGTGTGTAAAATACCCCCATTGCGGTAGTAATCTACTTCAACTGGAGTATCTATGCGGCAGTCGGTGGTAAATTCAATCACCGTTCCATCCGTTTTGGTGGCAACAACCTGAATTTCTTGCCGTGCTTGTACTGAATCATCCACAGCAACATCGAAATGCTCAGTGCCGTCTAGCCCTAAGCTATCGGCGGTTACTCCCTCTTTGTATTGTAGAGGTAGCACCCCCATTTGTACCAGATTAGATCGGTGGATACGCTCATAGGACTCGGCTATAACTACTTTTATGCCTAGCAGATTGGTGCCTTTTGCCGCCCAATCACGAGATGATCCCGAGCCATACTGTTTACCAGCCAAAGCCACAAGCGGGGTATTAGTAGCTTTGTATTTTAGAGAAGCATCAAAAATACTGGACACTTCGTTTTCAGGGAAATAGGTAGTAAACCCACCTTCAGTTCCTGGAGCTAGTTGATTTTTGAACCGAACATTGGCAAAGGTACCTCGGGTCATGATTCGATCATTTCCTCTACGCGATCCGTATGAATTAAAATCAGCATTTTGCACCCCGTTTTCCTTAAGAAACAGACCCGCAGGCGCATCTTCTTTAATATTCCCGGCAGGAGAAATATGATCGGTGGTAATTGAATCACCTACTTTCACCAACGCACGAGCTCCCTTTATTGGTTGAATAGGGCGGTATTCTTCGGACATATTCATGAAGAAAGGGGGTTCTTGTATGTAGGTGGATGAATCTTTCCAGTCAAAAAGTTCCCCGCCGCTTACTGGGATTTCTTCCCAAGTGGGTGATTCAAATACATCCTCATACATTTTATTAAACAACTCTGGACGTATGGCATTATCAAGCTCTGCGGCAATTTCATCCGTGGTTGGCCATAGTTCTTTTAGATACACCTCATTTCCGTCTTTGTCCGTACCAAGGGGCTCGGTTGCCAGGTCTATATCAACGGTCCCTGCTAATGCATAAGCCACCACTAAGGGGGGTGAAGCTAAGAAATTGGCCTTCACATAGGGATGAATACGCCCTTCGAAGTTTCGGTTTCCAGATAACACTCCTGCTACAATCAAATCCCCTTCCTTGACCGCCTTTTCAACGGGGGCAGGAAGTGGCCCTGAATTCCCAATACAGGTAGTACAACCATAGCCTACTAGATTAAAGCCTAAGGTATCCAAGTATTCGGTTAGTCCAGCTTCATTCAAATATTCGGTCACAACTCTAGAACCAGGCGCCAACGAAGTTTTGACATAGGCTGGCACTTTCAAGCCTCGTTCAACTGCTTTCTTGGCGACTATACCTGCTCCCAACATAACACTTGGGTTGGAGGTGTTTGTACAACTAGTTATCGCTGCAATCACTACATCACCATGTTTCATTTCAATATCTTGGCCATTGCGGTACATCGCTTTGTTGGCTAACTGATCTTGAGCTAGAGCAAAGCCCATCGTGGGATTATCGCTCGTTAAAGCCGCCTCAAAAGTGCGCTTCATATTACCTAAGGTTATTCGGTCATGTGGTAATTTTGGGCCTGCAAGTGAGGTTTCAACCGTACTTAAGTCCAACTCAAGCGTGCTGGTAAAGTGTGGATCCAGGGTATCATCGGTACGGAATAACCCCTGGGCTTTGGTATAGTGCTCAACAAGTTGCACCAGTTCTTCCGATCGTCCAGTGCGCCGCATGTACCGTAAGGATTCATGATCAATAGGGAAGAATCCCATCGTGGCTCCATATTCCGGTGCCATATTGGCGATGGTTGCCCGGTCGGGTAAACTCATATTGCTAATTCCTTCGCCATAAAACTCTACAAATTTCCCTACTACACCGTGCTTACGAAGCATCTGAGTAACAGTGAGCGTTAAATCGGTTGCCGTTACACCCTCTCTAAGCTTTCCTGTCAATTTCATTCCAACTACCTCTGGTACCAACATGCTAATAGGTTGCCCTAGCATAGCTGCTTCCGCCTCAATACCTCCAACACCCCATCCCAAAATTCCAAGACCATTAATCATGGTCGTGTGTGAATCAGTGCCTACTAGTGTATCCGGATAAGCGGTGATGGACCCGTCTTCCTCGGTTCTTGTGAAAATTCCCCGGGCTAAATATTCAAGATTTACTTGGTGTACAATCCCTCGCCCAGGAGGTACCACACGGAAATTATCAAACGCCTGTTGACCCCATTTTAAAAACTCATATCGCTCTCGATTACGCTCCATTTCTTTTTCGACATTATGCATAAACGCAAATTCTTGCCCAAACATATCTACTTGTACCGAGTGGTCAATAACCAAATCAACGGGGACTTGCGGGTTAATAGCTTCAGGGTTTCCACCCATGCGCTTCATGGCGGATCGAAGTGCGGCTAAATCAACTACTGCAGGCACTCCTGTGAAGTCTTGAAGTACTACCCTGGAGGGCTTGAATGGTATTTCACCCTGGGGATTTTTCGGGGCATAATTGGCCAGAGTTTCTATATCTTTTGCCGTGACTAAATAATCATCATACTCACGCAGCACCGCTTCCAATAATATTTTTATTGAAAATGGAAGCCTATCAATCCCCTGATACCCCATCTCTTTTAGTTTGGCCAGACTAAACATATATGCCGTGCCATTTCCCGTTTCAAATGCTACTCTTGTGTTCTTAAAATCGCTCATTTAGGAGTCTGTTTGTGAATGTGTTGGATGTATTTATGTAAAATTGTTTAGAGGCTGGCATCCGCCTTTCTTTAGGCCCATGCTAACCCTTTACAGAATAGAAAGGTACGAATTTTTTCCCTATTTGGGGAAGTCCAACCTACCTTTTCATGCGGCTTATTTTAAAAGTAGCATTGTTTTTGTTATTCGCTCACCATCAAACTCTAAACTATACATATATAAACCACTCGATAGCCCAGCCATGCCGGCACTGAAACGGACTTCATGAGTCCCTGCTGAACGATATTCGTTCATTAATGTTTGTATTGAGCGCCCAAGCATGTCATAAACGGTGAGTTTCACCTTTGAAGCTTTTTCTAAACTAAAGGGGATAGTTGTGGTCGGATTAAACGGGTTCGGATAATTGTTGCCAAGCTGAGTCTGGTACGGGCTATCTGCATTATTCAAGGGGTTCTCAACCAATTCATTGGCTACTAATACATCCAGATTAGGTCCCCCTGGAGTTCCTCCATTTGCAGAAGCACTCCAAAATCGAGCCTGGGCATTATCTAATAATGGATTTACAAGGGCTAAACTAGCTCCTTGTCCGTCCGCAGCCGTTGGCCAAGGAGACTGATCGTCATATCGGACTGAATCTACTAACTGCCCCTGCGCATTAAACAGGCGCAACAACTCCCCAGAACCAGAAAACCCAAATCCAATGGGACCTTCCGCCACACTCACGGTAGGATACACAGCAGCAAAATCTTCTGGCTTTCGTACCAATACCCGGAAACCTCCTTCTGCCAACAAACTACCTGGAGCAAAGTAGTATCGATGTGCATCGTCTGAGTCTGAGAAAAACCAATAACTCACATCCACTGCATAGTCATTCGGATTGTGTAACTCAACCCAATCACCAGAATCCTTGGTATCTGCGGCATTATAATGAATCTCGTTAATGACCACCTCACTGGTTTGCGTGGCTGTAATGGGTTCGAAGATGGCTTTAACCTCACTATTTTCTTCTAGGATAATCTCCACATCTGTACTATTAGATTCAATGAAGCCTTCCCAGCGTACAAACCGGTATCCCGCTGCGGGTATAGCTCGAAGTTGGACAGGTATACCTTTATATAATAGCACATAGTCAGTGGTGTCACTTCGAACCCCTTCGACCCGAATAACTCCCGATTTTGCACGGTTTACCCTTGTAATAAGGCTGTGTAAAGGTCCCGTTCCGAAAAAACTCTCGATGTGTTCCCTTTCTTTGTCGGGTCTTTGGCTCAAAAAATCGCGCATGACCTCCAAGTGTTTTTCCCAATTCATATCATTACCTAAGCGCATGGTTTTGGACCAACGTCGCATATGATCCGGCACTTCAGCCGCTATTAATCCGGCCATACTATCCATTAAAGCCAGTGACCTGCTTGGATTAAAACTAAGGTGTAAATGCACACTATAACGCTGTATAAAAGAAGCCCTAAATTCTGGATTCTCTAACAGTTTACGCATTAGTAGGGTAGCCCAAGCCGGATGCTCATAATTGGTTTCGGTGAGCATATGCATTTTTTCAAACATATTCGTTTCTAGACGACCTCGAGAGTGGCTATCCATAGTCATATCCGCATCATACAAAATCCAGCGCCACTTGCCCGTATCCGATTGCGCCCTCCAATACTTTATATTATTGGCCGGCCAGTCCCCATTCGCTAAGAAAATTTCGGCAATGAGGTAGTCCATATATTGTTCTACATCCATACGTTCTTGTAGCCATGCATAATGCACCGAATCTTCTAACCCATTCTCACTCACATATTCCAGCATCTGTTCGTAATGCGCCGAAGAACCCTCACCCACTGATGCATTACCCGATAGTACATCAATAGCATCGGCATCTACTCCATAATTGGATTCAATAAAATCTTCGTTTTGCTTTTCCCGAAGCGTGTGAATCCCCCAGTACTGCCCATTAAAATAAACAGCCACATGCTTGTAGGATTGATATCCTAGGTCCATCCTCCCACGTACTAGTTCTTGAGAAAAAGCATTTCGAATCATAGCGCGGTACCAGTCCTGTCCTCCATTTCGAAGCGATAGACGATTGAACTCGGTAATCGGCTTATCTGGGAATAGCGGATAGTTCAACCGGGAGAGTCCATAGTCCGAACGAAAGTAAAAATCCAATGATTTTTGATCGTACAGACGAGTACATCCACCCCCAATCTTTACCCCTGCGGGCACCGAGAATGCAGGAACTCCTGAAGCGTTTTCATCTAGCTCAAAAAGAGTCATCTGTATAGGGCGCTCCCAGTCCTGATTCCAATTATGTGGGGTACTTCTACAATAACCCGGTATTCCGTTTGAGCCTTTCACATAAATACCTCGGTCCCCTGAAAAGAAATCATCCGGTTCAAAAATGAGAGATAAAACTGGCAGGTCGTGTTGTTGGTTCAACAAATAGGTATAAAAACCTTCAACGGTATCCTGTTCTTCGGGTTGAATGGCCAAGATTCTCAGTACATTCGAAGCTTTGAGTGTAATGCCCTCTTCTGGGAACACCCAATCAACTGGTTTTTTCCCCTGAACATTGAAATAATAGTCCCAACCTGGCTGCTTGTTCAGCAGCCTTAATTCAACCGAATCTGAATAAAAACCTTGCGGTGGGCTAAGCTCGAAAGGTACATCCTGTTGTACACTAGAAGTTTGCACGGGGTCTATGCTACGAATGTGCAAGGCTTCGTGCAGTTGCTCAGGTAGTACATTTTGAGCTGCTACTATTTCATTCTCAAAGCAGACAACTAAAAAAAGTGCCGTCACACCTAGAATCGGCATTACCCCCCGTTTTATACGGTATTGATTACAAAAACTGACCATGCAAACTTCATTTGATTAGAAAAAAATACTTCTACTAAATTTGTGATGACTAAGTATACTAATGTAACAGGCCATAATTTGATAAATTATGTTGCTGTATCCACATATTTATAAAAATGGTATTCAAGGAAAAAAAATCTTTACACAGCTTTGTAATTATATTTGTTGATAAGTAGTTTTTTTTCCCGTAATTTTTACGTCTTTCCAAAAAAGCAATTAAACACAAATACTGTGGATACTTTAAGTTTCAAAACATACTCAGCCAAAGCCAGTGATATCGATAAGAACTGGGTTTTAGTGGATGCCGAAGACCAACCATTAGGACGATTGAGTAGTGTAGTTGCGTCAATATTACGTGGCAAAAACAAACCTACCTTTACTCCTCATATGGATACAGGGGATAATGTCATTGTAATTAATGCTGAAAAAGTAAAATTGACCGGCAAAAAAATGACGGACAAGATGTACTTCCATCACACCTTTTATCCAGGTGGTGAACGATTTACAAGTGCCGAAGCAAAAATGGCAAAAGACCCAACATCATTGGTTACTATGGCTGTAAAAGGCATGTTACCTAAAAACAAATTGGGTAGAAAAATTTTAAAAAATCTACGTGTGTATGCCGGTCCTGTTCATCAGCATACTGCACAGAATCCTGAAATTGTAGAGCTCTAAACTATCATGGCCCAAGCAAATTATCTAGGACGAAGAAAAACCTCTACTGCCCGCTTATACATTAAGCCAGGAACAGGTGTATTTATCGTTAACAACGTACCCATCGAAGAATATCTTCCGGTAAAAGCTATGCGTAATATCGCCCTTTCACCAATGCATATTACTGAAATGGATGGACAATTCGACATCAAGGTTACCGTTCGAGGTGGTGGAAAGGCAGGACAAGCTGGCGCTATACAGCATGCTCTTGCACGTGCTATTGATGGTGAAAAAGAAGGCATGCATTCACGTCTTAAAGAGCATGGACTTCTTACCCGCGATAGTCGTATGGTTGAGCGTAAAAAGTACGGACAACCAAAAGCGCGTAAACGTTTCCAATTCAGTAAACGATAACACGAACATAACATGAATGACCCTGTATAAATTTTATTTTATACAGGTTGTTCTAAGACAGCAGAGCATAGCTCTACACACTAAAACACATGTGTGGTGATCTTTAACTAGGTGTTAGCAGCGCAAAATGTATGATTCATACAGCAGCTCTGTTAATAGGTTTAAAGAGTTGATCCACACAGAGGAATAACCTAATACACTTATATATATCATGCCTAAAGCAGCCTCCATTCAGGAACTACTTCAATCAGGTGCCCACTTTGGCCACCTAACCCGTCGTTGGAATCCCAAGATGAAAGAATTCATCTTTATGCAACGCAACGGAATTCACATCATCGATTTAAATAAGACGCAAAACTATCTTCAGGAAGCCATCGATGAAATCCAAAAATTATCTCGTGCTGGAAAAACCATCTTATTCGTAGGGACTAAAAAACAGTCGACCGAAATTATACGCAACGAAGCGGTTAGAGCAGGAATGCCTTATGTTACACACCGCTGGTTAGGGGGTATGTTAACCAACTTTGCTACAGTACGAAAAAGTATTTCCCGAATGGAAGAAATCGAACGCCTGAAAACAGATGGCACCTTTGACGAGCTTACCAAGAAAGAGCGACTTATGCTTTCACGTGAGCAAGAAAAACTTGAAAATACCTTAGGTGGTATCGCCAATATGAATCGTCTACCGGGCGCCATTTTTGTCGTAGATATTCAGAAGGAACATTTAGCGGTAAGTGAAGCCATTAAATTACATATACCTATTATTGCTATGGTTGATACTAATAGTGACCCCGATGTTCCTGATTACATCGTCCCATGTAATGATGATTCTGCACGAACTATTCAATTAGTGACGTCACAAGTAGCCGACGCCATTATCGAAGGTGCTGCTGAGCGTGAAGCATATGAGGAAGAGGCGTATATGGAAGAATTATCTATGGATGCCAAAGAAGATGCTGACGACGATCAAGAACCTAAAACCAAATTGCGTTCTCGCCGTAAGAAAAAAGACACCAGCGAACTTGAGACCTTAGAACCTCAAGACGCCCCAGCTGATAAGGCCGAAGAAGCCATTGCCTCTTCTGAGGACGGTACTTCAGAAGAAGCCAAAACCGACGACAGCGTTTCAGAAGAAAAAGCATAATTCACCGACTTAATTACCAAACTTTCAATCTTGGAGACATACAAATGAGCATTTCTGCCGCAGATGTAAAGAAGCTAAGAGACATGACCGGAGCGGGCATGATGGACTGTAAAAAAGCCTTGGCAGAAGCCGAAGGTGATTTTGACAGTGCTGTTGAGATTCTTAGAAAAAAAGGCCAAAAAGTAGCTGACAAGCGAGCCGATCGTGAAGCCAAAGAAGGACTAATACTCACTCGAATCAGTGATGATGCTAAAAAAGCAGTGGCCATTGAGATCAATTGTGAAACTGATTTCGTCGCTAGAAACGAAGATTTTCAGGCACAAGCAGATGTTTTCTTGAACGCTGCCTACGACAACAATACTACTTCCGTTGAGGCATTGTTAGCCATTGAGATCGAAGGCCGTAGTATAGCTGATCACCTTCAAGACATGACGGGGAAGATTGGTGAAAAAATTCAAATCAGTACGACCATACTTGCAACCACCGATGGCGCCATGGTAAGTTACATTCACCCAGGCAACCAATTGGGCGTACTCGTCGAATTCGACGGACCTTCCATTGACCCAGAAATTGGTAAAGATGTCGCTATGCAAGTTGCAGCCATGAAGCCAATTGCCGTTACCGAAGCTGAAGTTGACGCTTCTGTAGTGGAGAAAGAGCTTGAAATAGCTAAGGAACTTTTAATCAATGAAGGGAAGCCAGAAGAAATAGCAGAAAAAGCTGCAGTAGGAAAACTGCGCCGGTTTTATGAGGAGCGTGTTCTTCTGAACCAAAAATTTGTGAAGGATAACAGTTTATCTGTTAAAAAATACTTAGAGGATAATAAGGCACCTCTTGTAGTATCCTTTCATCGAATTCAATTAGGCGAAGACGCTTAATTAAAATTTCATTACATTAGGCTGACTTGAATTCCAAGTCAGCCTTTTTTTTATCCTACAAATCCAAATAGCGTGGCAAATACATATAAACGCATACTTTTGAAGCTCAGTGGCGAAGCTTTACTGGGAGAACAAGGACATGGTATCGACGGAAAGATTCTACATCAGTACGCTAAAGAAATCAAATCTATTCATGAGCAAGGCATTGAAATTTGTATCGTAATTGGTGGGGGGAACATATTTCGCGGTGTAAAAGGGGCTACCGAAGGTATGGATCGTGTACAAGGCGACTATATGGGAATGTTAGCAACGATGATAAATGCGATGGCACTACAAGATGCGCTGGAGCGTAGTGGAATAATGACTCGTTTGATGAGTGCTATTCGAATGGAAGCCATTGCCGAACCTTTTATCCGCCGTAGAGCTGTCAGACATCTAGAAAAAGGACGCGTCATCATCTTTGGTGCCGGTACTGGTAATCCCTATTTTACTACTGACACCGCTGGGGCCCTCCGCGCTATTGAAGTAGAGGCCGACGTAATACTCAAAGGTACTCGGGTAGATGGAATTTACGACGCAGATCCAGAAACTAATCCGGATGCCACTAAATTTGATACCATTACGGGCGATGAAGTCCTAAAAAGACGCTTATCCGTGATGGACCTTACAGCATTTACTCTATGCCGTGAAAACGAAACCCCCATCATCGTCTTTAATATGAATAAAGAGGGTACACTTAAGAAGATTGTCTGCGAAGGCAGCAATGATGGTACCACGGTCATTTGGGAATAAACTCCCCCACAAATTATTAAGATTTATACCACACATTTAGTATTTTCGAAGGTGGTATATGGCCTACATCAACCCGTAGGGAGATGTGCCTGGAAGGCAATACCATAATAACTCAGTTGAACAAAAATTTGGTAGGAGAACATTATGATTGCGGACGAACTGCAAGAAATAGTAGATGAAGCAGAAATGAAAATGGACGATGCGGTTCAGTATTTAAAAAAAGAATTTTCGCATATTCGAGCCGGTAAGGCAAACCCCGCATTAATTCAAGGTATTCAAGTAGAATACTATGGGGCCCAAACCCCCCTTCAGCAATTAGCGAATATTTCAGCTCCTGAGCCACGACTATTGTTAGTACAGCCCTATGATAAAAGTATTATAACAGATATAGAAAAAGGGATTATGTCCTCAGGCTTGGGACTCAACCCAATGAATGATGGTGATTTGATTCGTATACCTCTGCCTATTTTAACCGAGGAGCGACGCAAAGAATTAGTAAAAGTGGCTAAGGATAAATCTGAACAAGCCCGAATTAGTATACGTAATGTACGCCGAGATGCTAATGATGCGGTAAAAAAAGCTGTAGAGTTCCATTCGTTGCCCGAAGATTCTAAATTTGAGGCAGAAGCGGAAGTTCAAAAAGTGACCGATGGGCACACTAGCAATGTAGATCAACTATTACAGCAAAAAGAATCGGAAATAATGACCGTCTAAATTTCTTGGCTTCCATGTAAACCAAGAGCCTAAGCCCCGCAAACGTTGTACATATCTGAACTCGAATTACAAGGATTTAAAAGTTTTGCTCATAAAACAAAAGTGAGCTTTGATAGTGGAATCACCTCCATCGTCGGTCCAAACGGGTGTGGAAAATCCAATATTGTGGATGCTTTACGATGGGTACTCGGAGAACAACGACCTTCATTATTGCGTTCTTCGGCAATGAGTAACGTGATTTTTAATGGAACTGCCAAGAAAAAAGCTCTTGGGATGGCTGAAGTATCACTTACTTTTGTAAACGACAAAGGTATTTTACCCATTGAATACTCAGAACTGACCATCACTCGCCGTTTATACCGCTCTGGAGATTCTGAATACCTAATTAATGGTACTTCATGCCGATTGAAAGACATCATGGAACTGTTCATGGATACCGGAATGGGGTCGGATGCGTATTCAGTAATTGAGCTTAAGATGGTAGAGGAAATTTTAAATGATAAAAACAACGATCGCCGGAAACTTTTTGAAGAGGCCGCAGGTGTCACACGCTACAAAGATCAGCGAAAAAGAAGCCTCAGAAAACTTGAGGAAACACGAAAGGATCTTCAACGCATCGATGATTTATTGATTGAATTACGCAAGAAAACACGAAGCTTAGAAATCCAAGCAGAAAAAGCAATCAAGGCAAAGGGATATAAAGAAGAACTAGAAAAACTAGATAAAGCGCTTACCTTACATGATTATGAGCGCATTCAGCAAGAACTAAATCCATTAATTGAACGCGTTACTTCTGCAGAGCTGGAAAAAACTCAGCTTCAGCAAAAACTGAGCCATCTTGAAGCCGAAGATGAGCTGGCTAGAAAAGCACTTGTCGAAAAAGAACGAGCACAGGCCGAAGCTCAACGTAGAGTACAGTCACTAGCAGAAGCTGTACAGGAGGCCACCACCCAAATCCGTATTGCCCAGCAAAAAATTGAAAGTGAAGAAAAAGTTCTAAGTGAATATAAAAGGGATATCGAACAGGGTAATAAGGATTTAGCAGAGTTACAGCAGGTTCGAACACACAGTCAGGAGAAACTAGAGGAATTTGCTACAGAACAAGCACGATCTGAGAAAAGCTTAGATGATTCGAGAGTTATTTACACCCAAACTCAACAACAATACAGCAAAGTTCGCCATGAGATATATGAGCTCGAAGTACAAATTAGTGCTGCTAAAAATGAATTAACACAGCTTCAGGCCAAGCGAATTAAAATTGAATCCAGACTAGAAAATACGGAAGGGGACCTAGAACGTATCGAGTCTGAAATTTCTAACCTGAATAGTGAGATAGCCACCATTACTCAGCAGCAAAGCCAGGTAGACGAACAGTTGGAGACAATGTTCAGTCAACGAAGCCAACAGGAAAAATCACTGGAAGAGGCCCGCGCAAAAAAAGAACAATTTGCACATACCCAGAACGAGACGAAGGATCAGATTCGGAGTCTTAGCAGTGACTTAGCATCCGCGGAGTCTGAATCGCAGCTTCTTCAAGATTTAGCCGCCTCCAATGAAGCCTTTCCATCGAGCGTCCAATATCTGTTAGAAGAACAGCGATTTAATTTTAAAAGCATGACAACGGTCAGTGATGTCTTTTCAACCGATGAAACCTATGCGGTTGCTTTGGAATCGGCACTAGGTCCTATGCTAAATTATTTGGTCGTGGATACGATGGAAGAGGCTATTGCTGCGGCTAGACTATTAAAGGAACACAAAAAAGGCTTGGCTACTTTTATTCCTCTTCAACAACTTGCCGCTACCTATGATGTTGCTGATGGCAGCTTATTTCACCAGGTGGATTGTAAAGCAAAGTACTCGGCTCTAAAGCAACTCCTACTGGGTAATGTGCTTGTGTTTGAAGACGTAGAGCTCATGAATAAAACGGAGCTAAAAAAAGAGTGGAGCTCGGTGAGTTTGCAGGGGGATGTTCGTAGTGGATACTCCTTTTACACATCGGGCAGCAAGAGTAGCCACGCCGGTATGCGGGTTAGTTTAAAAACTAAGATTGAACGATTAGAGAAACAACAGGCTAAAATTCAGAAAGAACTGTACAAGCTCACTGACTACTTGGAACAGATTCAAAGTAAAAGCACACAGATTGACCTACCCGTACTCAATAAAGCGCTGAAAGATCTCGAGCAACAAATTCGCGCATTAGAGCAACAAAAACACTCCATGAGTTCAAAGGTGCAGGTCTATCAAAAGAATATTACCGATCGGGTTAACCGAAAAAACTCTCTACAATCCAATGAGGGAAATGCGCAACAAGAACTTGCTAACATAGCCCCCTCTCAAAAAGAAATCGAACAAAAAATTGAAAGCTATAACCATAAACTTGAACAGCAAAAAAGCTTATTAGAATCATTAGAAGAACAGCGTTCTGGTGCACAAAGCCGGTATAACGACGCTCAACTTAAACATCAGGACATTACCAATAAGATTGAGAATCACGAACGTGAAATCCAACGAGCACAGATTAGTATAAATGGGGTTGAACAACGCATCGAGCATCGTGAGGAGCGTATTGGCAAAGCAAATGTTCAGATCGGCTTGAACACCGAACAAGTTGCTAGCTGGAGGGATAAATTAGCGGAATCTAATACCCAAAAAGAAGAGGCTGATCAGATTCTGTCCAAAACACAGGAAGCTGCTGCAATAGAACGGGGTAGTATAAACGAAATAGAGAAACAGCTGAAGGAAATTCGACGCCAAAAAGAAGTAAACATCGAACTGGTTCATCACTTACATATGGCCAAGGAAAAAATGGACCTACAAAGTGAAAGCCTTCGCGATCATGTTTGGGAAAGTTATGGGCTACTCATTAAACAACTCCAGAGTGACCCTTTACCCGAGGACAAAAGCCCAGAGGAAGTGAAAGAGCGAATTAGTTGGCTCAAACAAAAAGTGAATAGTCTCGGTGAGGTTAACCCGCTTGCCATCGAAGAATATGAAGAGGAAAGCAAGAGATTACACTTCTATGAAGAACAAATTGAAGATTTAAGGAAAGCCGAGATTCAACTTCTTGAAACCATAGATGAAATCAATACCACCGCTACCGAACGCTTCAACCAGACTTTTGAGGCAGTCAGAACCAATTTCCAACGTGTTTTTAAAACACTGTTTTTTGCAGACGATTTTTGTGATTTAATTATTGAACAAGATGCCGAAGACCCACTCGAGGCTCGCATTGAAATTAAAGCACAACCTAGGGGTAAGCGACCCTCGGGTATTTCCCAACTTTCAGGAGGGGAAAAAACACTCACCGCCATCGCGTTACTGTTTGCTATCTATCTGGTAAAACCCTCACCCTTTTGTGTATTGGATGAGGTTGATGCTCCTTTAGATGATGCAAACATCGAACGATTTGCTAAAATGATTAAAGAGTTTTCAAATGACACTCAGTTCATCATTATTACGCACAATAAAAAAACCATGAGTAAGGCAGAGATGATGTATGGTGTCACCATGCCTGAAACCGGTGTCAGTCGATTGGTAGGAGTTCGAATGGAAGATGTAGCATAAAAGGCTGCTTCTTAGTTTATTGCGTATTCTACCCATCAAAACCTCTTAATTCGTATTCGATGAGTGAATTTCCGTCCCAAGACGCCGAACAGATTCAAAAAAAGCCTTTATATACGCCTGATGACCTCAGTAGAAGAGGTATTAAACCACAGCGCCCAGGTGAATTCCCCTATCGTATGGGGCCCTATAGTAGTATGTATACCGGTAGGCCATGGACTATTCGGCAGTATGCTGGCTTTTCAACGGCTGAGGAGTCCAATGCTTTTTATCGTAATGCTCTTGAGAATGGGCAAAAAGGCCTGAGCGTTGCCTTTGATTTAGCCACACATAGAGGCTATGATTCTGATCATCCTAGAGTGGTGGGTGATGTAGGAAAGGCTGGAGTGGCTATTGATTCAGTAGAAGACATGAAGAAGCTCTTCAATGGGATTCCACTAGATAAAATGTCGGTTTCTATGACGATGAACGGAGCCGTTATTCCCATTATGGCGGCGTATATAGTAGCAGCTGAAGAGCAAGGGGTTTCCCAAGAGTATCTTAGTGGAACGATTCAAAATGATATTTTGAAAGAATTCATGGTTCGCAATACCTATATCTATCCCCCTACCCCGTCTATGCGTTTAGTCTCCGATATTATTGACTATACACGCCTGTATATGCCTAAATTCAATTCAATCTCTATTTCTGGCTACCATATGCAAGAAGCAGGTGCAAATGAAGTACTGGAATTGGCTTTCACTATTGCAAATGGTCTAGAATATGTTGGAACGGCCGTCGATCGAGGTCTTGATGTAGACGAGTTTGCTCCTCGGCTTTCCTTCTTTTTTGGTATTGGAATGAATATGCTTACAGAAATTGCAAAACTACGCGCTGCGCGAGAGTTGTGGGCGGAACTTATGCAGGAGCTATTTGAACCCAAAAACCCCAAGTCCACCCTATTACGCACGCATTGTCAGACATCTGGTTGGTCATTGACGGCTCAAGATCCCTTAAATAATATCGTACGAACTACGGTCGAAGCTATCGCTGCTATTTTAGGGGGAACCCAATCCCTTCATACCAATAGTTACGACGAAGCGCTTTCCCTTCCCACAGAAACAGCGGCGCGGATTGCGCGTAATACGCAGCTTATTTTACAGGAGGAAACCGATCTAACACACATCATTGACCCTTTTGCTGGATCCTATGCCATGGAATCACTTACCCATGATTTGTACACCAAAGCCAAAGAGCTTATTGTCGAAATCAGGGCCTTGGGGGGAATGACACAGGCTATCGAAAAGGGCTTTCCACAAAAGAAAATTGAGGCCTCTGCCGCCGTGCGCCAAGCTCGAATAGACAAAGGAATTGAAACTATTGTGGGGGTAAACAAATACAAGAGCCCTATTCAAGGCCCCATAGATGTTCGTGATATCGATCATTCAAAGGTACGCCAGTCTCAAGAAAGACAACTTGCTCTTCTTAAACAGAATAGGGATAATGAGCTAGTGGAAAACCGTTTGATCGCTCTAGAAAAAGCGGCTACATCAACGGAGGTAAATATTTTATCCGTAGCTATTGAAGCCGCTCGGGCTCGAGCCACCATCGGTGAAATTTCTGAGGCTCTTGAACGCGTTTGGGGGCGTCATAGCGCTCGTCATTCTACTATAAAAGGAGTATATAGCAAAGTGTATGAACAAGATCCGGTTTTTGAACAATTAAAAGAACAGGTACGAAAATTAGCAAAGGCACTAGGACGCCAACCTCGCATACTCATTGTTAAAATGGGACAAGACGGTCATGATCGAGGGGCCAAAGTCATTGCCACCGCTTTTGCCGATTTAGGTTTTGACGTGGATATGGGAAGCCTGTTCTCCACACCGGACGAGGTGGTCAAACAGGCCATCGAAAATGATGTGCATATTGTGGGAATATCTAGCCTAGCCGGTGGCCATAAAGCTTTAATACCAGCACTACTCGAGGGGCTTACCAAGCAGGGGGTCGAAGACATGATCATCGTGGCAGGCGGTGTGATACCGGAACAGGATTATGCTCAGTTGAAAGCAGACGGAGTAACTGCAATTTTTGGTCCAGGAACACCCATAACCGAAGCGGCAGCATCTATACTTGGAGCGTTAGAAGACAAAATAGCTTCGAGCTAATCTATGAAGGAATCCAGTGATCATAGCTCTATTTCGGAGTGGATAAGTTCCATTGAAGATGGGCAAATTAGAAGCCTTTCTCGCGCCATTACACTGCTAGAAAGCACCCGGATAGAGGATCAAAATCGAGCCGGGAACCTACTTAAAAAAGCCTTGGCACGACTCAGCGTAGCCGATCGTACACCAGTGATAAGAATAGGAATATCCGGACCTCCAGGGGTAGGGAAAAGTAGCTACATAGAATCTTTGGGGATGCATTTACTATCGCTAGGACACCGAGTGTGTGTGTTAGCCGTTGATCCTAGTAGCCGACTATCTGGCGGTTCAATTCTCGGTGATAAAACCAGAATGGAGAAATTAAGTATCCAACCAAATGCCTTTATACGCCCTTCACCCTCTCAGCAAGTGCTTGGTGGAGTCACCCACGCTACTCAATCCATCATGAGCTTGTGTGAATTAGCTGGTTATTCCGTCATTCTGATAGAAACCGTCGGCGTAGGACAAAATGAGGGTGCTGTAGCGGATATGGTCGATTGTTTTGTTCTGCTCAACCAACCCGGCAGTGGGGATGAATTACAAGGGATTAAACGGGGAGTATTAGAATTTGCAGATGTCTTGTTGGTGAATAAAATGGACGGAGTGACAGAATCTTTGGCTCAACAAACCCTACAATCGTTACGATCTACTTCTCAACTTATTAATCATTCCCTTAAGAACTATCAAGTACCCACCTTAGGGATGAGTGCCATCGAAGAGATAGGAATCGCTGAAAGCTGGGAAGCCGTATGTAAATTTCTAGAACAAGCTGCAACAGAAGGATTCTTAGTGCACAAAAGAAAACTACAACAAAAGCACTGGTTCCAAAAATTAAGTGAGTTCTACTGGCTTCAATATTTACATACAGCAAAGCACACTACCTCTATCCGAAACACGCTCATAAACGAGATACAATCCGGTAAAAAAAGTGTAGTAGAAGCAGCTCAAGAATTCACACGCTCTCTATTTAATAGGTAATAAACCGTTCATTTTAAGGTTTTAGCCTATTTAGAAAAGCTTTTGATGGCCAGAAAAAAAAATTACCTAAAAACATACTTAATACTAGCAAAAAAGCGCTTACAGTATTATATTTAACTCAACGAAAGTTATGCGATTAACCACTATGATCAAATTAGTGTGCATCTAAAATCACGGTATATGGGCGATAGAATGAGCTCAATGAGTTCATATCAACAAGTAGATTAAAATACAGTTTAAAGAGCGTGCAGCTAAGCTATAGCGAAGCTGCTACTTCGATGAGTGAGTGAGGAAAGGGGGGCAATAGTCCCCCTTTTTTTATCCTGCAATTGTACGTGGAAAAGCTCATATTAGTCCACCCATTAATTGTATGAAGTTGTGGAATGATTAATCACTATTCGTCGTTAAAGTGCTGACTAGTAGTGTAAGAACTCCATCAAGACTAAAATGGCCCTATGAAGCACAATAAACCATTTGAATTAGACGACATCAAGAATTTTGCCAAAGACGCCGAAGCTCAAGCAAGGCTAGAGGATGCCTTTCAGTCCCAAGCTGATCAAATTGCTATACTAAAACATCAGTTGGATCTGCTCGAAAGTGCGATTCGGAATGATTATGATTCTATCATTATCACCGAATTAAGTCTGGAGAAGCCTGGGCCAAGAATTGTATACGTAAATGACGGTTTTACAAGAATGACTGGGTATACAAAACAAGATGTATTAGGTAAGACACCGCGAATACTTCAAGGACCAAAAACTGACCGAGCTATTTTGGAACGGCTCAAAAGACGATTGATAGAAGGTCAGGCATTCTTTGGTCACACTATTAACTATCGTAAAGACGGCTCAGAGTTCATTAATCAGTGGGATATTCATCCTCTTATGAATACTCTGGGAGAGGTTACTCATTGGGTGTCTTATCAACGGGATGTTACAGAGAAAAAAGAAACAGCAAAGGCAATTTTCAATACCGATTTTGGTTCGTTACTAAAACAACGAGAAGAATTTATTCTCAAGTTTTCAAAGGATGAATCAGGGTTTAATTGCAAATATATCAATGAAGCCTTTGAGGAAGTTACTGGATTCAGCTCAGATGATATTTTTGAAAAAGGATTGGATAGTGTTATACATCCGGATGATTTTACTAGGGTAAACCAAGCGCTAAGCAGTGCGTTTGAAGGGAAAACAGTCTCCGAGTTATTTCGGTATAAAGTTCCCGGCTCTGAGGAATACCAAACAATTTATCAGTCATTCAGTCCCGTAAAAGACGATACAAGTACTAAAATTTCAACTGTAAAGTCAGTCGGTAAGTTAGAGTTAAAAGAAATTTAAGCGTCGATATGTCGCAGCCCAAGGCAAGTATTAAAGACACACAAGATAGAATTGTACGAGAATTTAATCTTTTTGAGGATTGGACTGACCGGTATAAGCATATTATTAAGCTTGGCTCGAAACTCCCTCCTCTCGATAGCTCTAAAAAAATAGATAGCAATATAGTTAAGGGTTGTCAAAGTCAAGTTTGGCTACATGCAGAATACACCAATGGGCAGATTATTTTCGAGGCAGATAGTGACGCTGCTATCACTAAAGGACTTGTTGCATTGATGGTACGCCTGTACAGTCAGCAAACTCCTACCGCTATTCTTGAAACAGAGCCTACCTTCATCACCGAGATTGGGATGAATGAACATCTCTCTCCAACTAGAGCTAATGGCTTGGCATCTATGGTAAAACAAATGAAAATTTACGCAATGGCCTTTTCCTCTAGATGACCTCCAATACCAAGACGTACAAGCTAAGTGTTTTTACGTAGTTCACATTGTGGATAAGTTTATGGAGGCTGGTAATATGAGAGACTTATTCTTACCTATATATCTAATTACCAATTATTTTGTAGAATATTACCATTAGATTATTATTCTACTTATTTTTAAGTAGAAATGTGGAAAACTCAAAAAATTTTCGCATACTAAACGAAGTAGTAATTATCATCTACATTTAGGCTTAAATAAAACACCTTCTACGGGGGTTAAATCATGGCAGGAAACCTTAAAATTCTTGCTCTTACGGGCATTATTGCGCTTCAGAGTATGATCGTAACCGGGCAAACAGTGCCGGGACAGAATTCGTCTGCAGATGTGCAGGAAGAAGCGGCTAAATACGAACGATATTACGAAGTTGTTTTAGACAATGCGCTCTCAGATTACTACCGAGAGGGTACTTTTATTGTAGATGTTAAGGCCACACTAGAGCGGATTTTAGTTCCTAAAGGGTATCAAGTCGTTCAACCACAGGAAGATATTAAGATTGAAAACTTACCAGGCCTACCCTTTATCCCACCCAATCTTCAATCGAATAGGCCTACGGGGCAGGATAGCCTAAAGGCTTCTGGATTTGATGCACGTTTTCAACTCACTAGACTGAACATCAAGGTACTCGTAGATACCTCATACAGTGACGAAGATGTAGATTTCGTAGAAGAAGCAGCCTCATTAATTGCTAACGCGGATGAATTTCGGGGTGATATTGTATCCGTAAGTAAAAAAGTATTTCCACGAAACAGTCGTGCCATTGAACAAGATATTAAGAAGCCCACTGCACCCAGCCCAGCCCAATTGATTGATACTACAACGATTGTAGAAGAAGAGCCTGAGGAAGAAGTTCAAAATGAAATTATACCAGCTGTTCCTGACACAGTTATTCAGACCGTTACTGCTGAACCTGAAAAAAAGATGTTTTTGGGCATAGATTGGAATAACCCACAACACCTTCTATTTGTTATTTTGGGATTGGGAATTTTATTCTTAGTCGCTTTACTTTTTGCACTACTTCGCAAACCCAAGAGAAAAGAAACCTTACCTGGTATGTATCCTCCTGGCTATGAGGGAATGAATATCCCTAATATGCCTATGCAAGGGGGGCAAAAAGACCCCGAAGCACCTAAAGGACCTTCTGCCAAGGAACTTGCCAGATTCGAAGAAAATAAGACCTTCATTGCCAATAATTGCATTAGTAAACCAAAAATTGTCGCCAATGTGGTGAGTAAATGGATTACAGAAGACGAAGAGCAAGGGGTAGTTAAGGCTGTACGAAGTTTTGTGAGTGTGGACGATAAACTCATTCAAATTCTACGACCACACATGGACGCCACAACCTTTGAGATGCTCAACTACGGCTTAGACAATGCCGAAAGTATTCCTTTGGAAGAGCGCATAGATGAAGTAGAAAGCTTCCGCAAGAGTCTGACCCAATATAAAGCGCCCACCGAAGCGGAAGGTGGAGGTGCAAGCCTATTTGATTTTGTGGACCAATTAACCGATCAGCAACTCTTGCATTTAATGAAGGATGAGTCGGATGAAATGGTTTCTATTTTATTAGCGCAGATAGCCGGGGAAAGAGCCGGAGTTATTCTACAAAAAATGGATGATGAGAAACGGATTTCTATCCTGTTAAAAATGGGTAAAATCAACAGTATCCCTATCTCTGTGTACAAGAAAGTGGCTTCCCATTTCTCAAATAAAGCACTCGCTGTTTCAGATATGAAATATGTGGCCGCTGATGGAATTGAATCTATTCTAAACACCATTGAGACTATGCCACTGTCTGATCAGGATGCGTATGTTCGCTCCATTGCAGAGCAAGATTTAGAACTGGCTAAGAAAATTCGCCGCTTCTTTATCGGATTCGATGATTTACCCAAAGTCAAAAATGAATTTGTCCAATCAGCCTTGGACGAAATCCCCACAGAGACTCTTATACTTGCACTCCGCACAGCCCCCGCTGCTGTACGTGAGAAGATATTGAAGGTGCGCCCAAAACGGGAACAACAACTTATTTTGTCAGAAGTAGATAACCCTTCAGATGCTTCAAAAGCAGATATTGAAGACGCTCAAAAAGCCGTTCTTTATGCGGTTCGCCGAAAAATGAAAACGGAAGCCTAAGTAATGAAACGGACGTTTATATTTTTAACTCTGATCCTTTTAGGCAGTTTAGGTCTGCCAAAAAATGGACTCGCTCAGTTATTCACCCATGATCAAGGAGATCCTTACATGGTTGAAAAAATCCAAGAGCGCTTAAACCCTGAACTTAGTGACTTTCCAGCTTCGGTACGTCGGGTCGCTATTTACAAAATTAACTATTCCGCTCTACGCTTCACCAATGAAGAAATTGAATACATCAGAGCTGAAATAGAGTATTCACTACGGCAATACGCTGGTCTTACTGTGTTATCACCACCTGAATTAGAGCCTAACGATAAATTGAAAATTGTTGGTAATGATTCTACCCTCCAGATTTTAAATATGCAAGGTCGTTCATTGGCCGATGTTTCACCAGAAATGCTTGAAGAGATTGCCTACAAGTACGGTGTACAAGGCCTTGTTGAATTAAGCCTACAACGCAGAGAACCCGAAGGGCTAGTCATAGGGATTCGGGTGATGAATCCTCAATCCAGAGAAGTGGTATGGAGTAAGTCGTTCATCTCGAATCCTCCAGTAGTACTACCTACATTAAATCAGGGATCGCAATTCATCCTTACCTTTGGCGTCACCTCTAGAGGGTCCGATAGCTGGTACAGAAACCAATATGCCAATGGGTCTATCCAAAACGATACTACAGGTGTAGGAGCAGGAGCAGGGGTAGGTTCGGATAGTACGGATACGGGTAGCGGCAATACGTTTGTACATCAAGCCGATACCCTTTTACGCCAAGCAATGACCGATTTTAGCATGACGATTTCCTACCGTCAACCTTTGGATTTGCAAAACAAAGCTTACATTGGATTTACCGCTGGTTACCATGTATTACGCTCTACGAACCGGGATATAACTGTTTTTGATATGTCACTGTTTGATGTGGGTTTGATTTATCATCAAGCTATATCCGAAAAAGTACCCGATATCGATGAATATAGGGTGGTCTTTTACTCAAGGGCCAACGTGCAATTTCCATTGGGAAATAATAGACAGGGAGAGGTGTTCATGCTTGAACCTGGTCTACAATTTCATCTTAGCAAGAATATAGGTCTCTCAGTATTTGGTAATCTTATGTTAGCGGGTGAGACTATTAAACTGTCCAATAAAGATCGCTTAACCTATAATAAATCAGGGTTTGGATTCCATGCCGTCATACGATTCTAAGCATATTGCACTAAGCACTAAGACAACTCTAGTAGCTTTATTGGTAGCTTTTCAGCTTGCATTCACCATGAGTTGCGCAACACCTGAGTCGGTTCAAAGCAATTCTTCTAACCAGTTAGAGAACGCCAATCGGCGTACGGTAAATACCAATACCCAGCGTAGTTCTGCAAACACCACGGAAGATAGTCCTTCAAATGAAGTGATTACGGTAAACTACCTTAATGAAAGTTCAAATATTCAGATTAAACTAGACCCTTCAAAAGAACAATTTTATCTGGACTTACGCGGGATGCGACCAGCAGATAAAGATTCTGTGATGGTAATCGACTCTAGTTTGGTTCAGAATCGAGCAAAAGATATTCAATCGTTGCTTTCTAATTATCGAAAAGCTCAAGATTTGTTTTACCTAGGAGAGTATCGACAATCCTTAGAGTTTATTGACAAAACCCTTGAGGTACAGGAAACGGCAGATGCCTATGCATTAAAAGGTACTATTTTCTTTATGCTTGAAAATATTACGGCGGCACGCGCTAACTGGAACCGAGCGGTTCAAATGGACCCAAATATTCCTATTCCAAGTATTCCTGAATTAGAAACCTTAATTCAAGAGATCCGCGGAGGACAATAGATTATGAAAATTTCAATCGGAAGTGTTATTGGAGTACTGTTCTGTTTCGGAATGCTGGCAATTGGTGTCACCGAAACTATAGGTGTAACCACCTTTATTGAATCTATTCCCGCGTTGGCCGGCAATCCTTTTTTAAATATTCCAAGTTTATTCATCGTACTAGGTGGAGTATTACAAGCCTCGTTAATTACTTATCAACCACGGTATGTGGGCAAAGCATTAGTCGGTATTATTCACTTGTTTAGCCAAGCTAAAACATCCAAAAAAACACTTCAAAAAGATTTTGAAACTGTGGTTGAGTGGAGTGATGATATTAAAAAAGACCGTGTAGGGGCGTTGAACAAATTGGAGAGTGAGCATGGGGGTGAAATTTCGGGATATCTTTTCTCTCTACTCAGCACCAACTATTCAAGCGACGATATAGAAACATTTGGATCTAATCATATCGAGGAAAACTATTTCCGCCAAATGGTCATTGTAGACGTTCTACGTGCCATGGGTGGAGCTGCCCCTTCATTTGGTATGTTTGGTACGCTATTCGGACTTATCGTCATGCTGGGCGAGCTGGATGATCCATCCAACATGGGACCTGGTTTAGCGGCGGCCTTGATGACTACTCTATACGGGATTATTTTTGCGCGCTTTGTATTTTATCCGTTAGCAGAGAAAATTAAAAATGCCGCTCAAATCAATAAATTCCGAGAATATTTTTTACTTGAGGGTATCATCTTGATTAACGATAAGAAGTCCTCTTTCTATATTCAGGATAAGTTAAGTACCTACTTACAGCGAGATTTTAAAAAGCAGAAGGCTGAATAAAGCCTGTAATCCTAGATACTAACTAGACTATAGTATGAAACGCAGACAACAAAACGGTGGACTAGACGAGGCAGAAGAGGATCAGGAGTGGCTATTGACCTATAGCGACATGATTACCTTGTTGCTCGCCTTTTTTGCCATGTTGATTGCTGTTTCTCAAACGGATATTGCCCTCTGGGAGCAGATGAAACAAGGTATGCGCTCGGATGTAGCGGGTAAAGAAAAAGTCGAGACTCCTTTAGCCGAAATAAAAATTGACCTAGACTCTCTACTCCTTGAAGAACGTAATCAAGGCTTAGTTGGGATAGTATTAGACAAAAATGGAATTGTATTATCCTTTAACAGTAGCTCTCTCTACAACTCTGGAGAGGCTGTGTTACTCCCCTCAGGTGAGCGTATCATTACCAAGGTAACCCAGGCGCTTAATGTTTTAGGTTATTACCAATTTCGGGTTGATGTGGAAGGTCACACCGATAATGTTCCTATTAATACCCCTCGATTTCCATCGAATTGGGAACTTTCTGTGGCCCGCGCCTCTGAAGTGGTTAAATTTTTTATTCGTGAAGGGGTGGAAAGTGATCGTTTAAAAGCCTCAGGCTACGCCGACACCAAGCCTGTACTTCCCCATGTA
Organism: Balneolaceae bacterium; assembly: GCA_018401935.1. GTDB lineage: Bacteria > Bacteroidota > Rhodothermia > Balneolales > Balneolaceae > UBA1275. The sequence continues at coordinate 46,040 of JAGYJQ010000011.1, read as the reverse complement.
GACGAATTTGGCCGAGATATTGTAGAGAACAGAGCGGCGAATCGTCGAATCGTTATTCGCATTTACTATTAGATGTAACCATCGCTTTTCCCTCAGGTTAATACTGCCCTTTTTGCACCCTGGTTTTGCGCCCTATAAAAACGATAATTTATAAGGTACGACGTCGAAAGTTTATCCTAGAAAAACATCATAACCCTCCTGTTATTATGTGCGGACGATACACTCTTTTTAGTGACTTGAATACCATAGACACACTGACTGGATCTTCGGAACCAAACGAAGCCGACGGAGTTTTTGGAAAACAACATCTGCAGAAAACCGCTCATACACTACCTTCTTATAATATAGCGCCCAGCCATATCGTACCGGTTATCCTTCAACCCGCTACCGATACTCCCCAATTAATACGGATACCCATGCATTGGGGATTTATGGGGTGGAAACCGAAGGCAGGAAGCCGCCCCCTACTACCCATTAACACGCGGTCCGAACAGATAGTCGAAAAACCCATGTGGCGATCCGTATCTACGCAGCGATGCCTTGTCCCAATGAACGGTTTTTTTGAATGGTCCGGCACAAAAGGGAATAAAACTCCTCACTATATACAAGCGGTCAATAACTCTATTCTTTTTGCAGCGGGCTTTTATTCTCCCTTAAGCCCATTGGACTCTCTTTACTCGTTTTCTATTTTGACCACTCGACCCAATGCAACCATGCAAGACATTCATGACCGTATGCCTGTCTTTTTACATTCATCTGAATGGACTCATTGGTTAAATCCACAATTGAATATAGAAGATTTGAACTACCTATTGGACCCCTATCCCGACGACGGACTTAAAAGCCATATCGTTCCTCCTGCTGTTGGGAACGTACGTAACAACGGGCCTCATCTTATCGAACCCGAATTACGGTTATTCTAATCATACTGTTTGGCCCGCTATTAGGGACTAGACCGATGAAATAAGAACTGTTCATCTACTTCTTGTATAAACCGCCAATCTCCCTGATCCAATATGTATACTACATGATAGAACCGCCGCTCGGTATCCTCAACAACATAATGGAAATGCCGGGTGACCATCACATCTTCTAGGTGACGCGTTTCTATCCGATAGACCTGATAGGAACTATTTTTTCCTTTTAAAAAACGATACGGATGCATGCGGTCTATCTTGGCATGTTCAATAGGGCTCTGTCTCGCGCACTGGGCGTAAGGAAGCCACTCAAAACGGATAGGGCGCATACGATGCGCCAAAGAAGGCTGATGCTTGTGCCGCTGTTGGTGCACCAGTATTCGATCAATAACAAAATGAGAGCCATCTTTGCTATGGATGGCTAACTCGGATCCAGGCAGCGCTACTATGTCCCAAAGTAATTCATCATGATTAAAGCGTACATCCATGGCTTCTCCTTGTTGAGTCACAATACTAAAAAATGAATATTGCACCCCTCCCAGCGTCTTAGTGTGACAGGATCTAATATGACGTACCTGCCGTACATAGCGGGGCCTCCAATCAAAAGTGTGCACATCTGAATAGCGGGGGAAAAAAGCGAGCATTTCTACAAGGGGAAAGTTGTTCATGACCAATATTTGTTTGGTCATTTTAAATTACACACATATATTGTACATATCAATAGCGGAGTAATTTATGCCAAAAAAAAATGACTATTCATATCAAGCCGAACAAGATGTACATCGTATTACTCTCTACAATACGGTATACCCAGAACACCAACATCGCCATCGAAAAGACCGCTTATATGTGCATTTCGACTTTGCCTGTTTTTACGCGCAAGTAGAGCAACTCCGAAAGAATATGTACGGAATCCCCCTTATTGTGGGTGGCTGGAGAAAAGAAAATGGAACCGTTAAAGGTATTGTAGCCACCTCCTCTTATGAAGCACGTTCGATGGGGATTAAAACAGGAATGAGTGCCTATGAGGCTTACAAGCGATGCCCCTACGTATGCATGCTTCAGGTAGACTACGCTAGCTATGCCGCTATATCAACGCAGGTGCATCATATTATGAATCGCTACTCACACCAAATAGAGCGCTACTCGATGGATGAGTATTTTATGGACGCAAGTTTTCTTTTGGGCAAAGAAGAACCTCAAATCCGGACGTTTGCACAACAACTGCAACGCGACATCGTGGAAACCACGGGACTGTATGGCTCTATTGGAGTTGCTCGATCCAAAACCTATGCTAAGCTAGCCAGCGGATTGGATAAGCCCCGCGGTATTTCTCTTATTCTAAGCAAGGAAGATGAGCGAATATATATACACCCTTTACCGCTCAACGAAGTATGGGGCGTAGGGCGAAGGCGCTATGAACATCTCCTAGCCGAAGGATATGAGCGTATACGAGATGTGGTAAAACACAATGAGCCCAACACCTTTGTACGTCTATTTGGACCCCATTTTGGGCGTATGCTTTTTGAAACGATTACCGGCCAAGATCAAGGCCGAATACTCGAAGAAAATCATGAATATTCACCTAAGTGGGGCGTCAGTTATGGGCATACCTTTTCCGAAGGAAGTACCGACCCAGAAGCTATTAAAGGTGAATTGGCTATTGGAATCGAGATGATCTGCTACCGAATGCGGGCCTACGGCATACGATCGAGTAGTTTTGGGGGGCATATTGGTTTTGACAAAAATGACTATCCTAGCATAGGGTTCCGCTTTGTAACTCCTAGTTTTACTCACATAACCAAATATGTGTATGACGCGTGCATGAGAGAATTAGCTGAGCTCATTGACTCTTTTTGCCGGCGAAAAATGGCCATTCGCAGTCTAATGATAAGCACTCAAGACATGGATAAAACCAGTCAAATGAATCTATTTTTTCGGGACGAAGCCGAACATACTCAGCGTTATCAAGCCATTGATCGTATCAATAATCGCTATGGAAAAGGCACCGTTCAGACCGCTCGAAGTCTATATAGAGTACAGGGAAATACTCATTTCTTAGAACGCAATTCCGGGTAATTACGACCCGCTGCTGGTTAGCAGGCCCCAAATTATTTCAGATTCATTTCCGTTTGCGGTGCTGAAAAGGCTACTTCTTCTTTAAACTTAGTCAAAGAAAAACTACTCTCCATTTCTTTACGGAGGCGCTGGATACTAAGTCCACTGTTTAAATTACCGTTTTGAGCTACCGATATACGGCCGGTTTCTTCTGAGACGACAATAACAAACATATTATTATTTTCGGACATGCCAATTGCTGCTCGGTGACGAGTACCTAGTGATTTACTTAAATTAGGATTTTCGGACAAAGACAGGAAGCAACCTGCCGCAGTAATCCGGTTATTGCGGATAATAACAGCTCCATCGTGCAGTGGAGATTCTTTTCTAAAGATACTCACCAATAATTTTTGTTTTACTACCGAATCGAGTTGCGTCCCTGTATTGTCATAATTCAAGGCACCAGAAGGAGGCGCAAACACGATAAGGGCACCGATATACTCAGTTGACATATGCTTAACCGCATTTATAACTTCATCAATAACCTGCTCCGTACTGGACTTACCACCAAATAATCGAATAGAAGGATTCTGACCTATTCGGTATAAAAGCCCTCTTATTTCTGGTTGAAATATGATAAATACAGCTAAAATACCTACATCAAGAATGGCGCTTAAAATAAAATCGATGGTGGTGAATCCAAATAATCGGATAATAAAATTGATGAGCAGGAGAAATAAAATACCCACACCTGCGCGAATGGCGTAGGTTCCACGGATCCAACGGTAGACACCAACTAAAGCTCCTGCTATAATTAGCGTCTCTAGAAAATCCAATAATCCAAAATCGAGAAAGCCTAGAGGATTCAATTCAAAAGGGTAATTTACGTTTTATAATAGCGTGTGTCCTAGGTTCGTCTAACCAACTAATACGTGGCCCAAAAGTATCTATACAAAAGCTAAGATTCTATTCTGGTTGTTTAGCCGCTTGTAAAGCTTCAAACACCCGTACACTATCACTCGCTTCTTGCACATCATGCACACGTAATATACGCACTCCCTGCATTAATCCATGATAATGTGCCGCTAGTGTTCCTGCCAATCGTCCTTCCACTCCACGATCGTCTAACAGCTGACCAAACATAGATTTCCGAGAGGCACCTAACAATACAGGAAAGCCAATTTCTACCACTTTGTCAAGCCCTGCAATAATCTGCAGATTGTGATCCAGACTTTTTCCAAAGCCTATGCCAGGATCCACAATAATGTGTTCTACTCCTTCCCGCTGCAAGAGTACGCTTTGCTGTACTAAAAAATCAACGATATCTGTAACGGCATGCGCATAACTCGGATTGTCTTGCATATCCTGGGGGCTTCCTTGGGCGTGCATTAGAATATATGCCGAATTAAACGATGCCGCTAAGCCTGCCATTGCTGGGGACTTTTGAAGCCCGCTGACATCATTTATGATAAGCGCGCCCGCATCTAAGGCCTGCTCTGCTACCCCGTATTTAGTGGTATCAATGGAAAAAAGGACCTGATCGGAAAAGCGGGGTACTGCCTTTTGTAAAATGGGAATAACCCTGCGAATTTCTTCCGATTCTTCAACAGCAGGGGCGTATGGTCGGGTGGATTCACCACCTATGTCAATGATCGAAGCGCCTTGCTCAATCATTTCGTGAATACGATGAAGAGCTGCACTAACTCGATTGAACTGTCCTCCGTCACTAAAGGAATCGGGAGTAGCATTGAGTACTCCCATAATGGAGGGACGTTCTTTTGCAAAAAATTGGTCGAGTGCTAGCATGGTGTTAGCAGGGTGATATGTATGATACTACCCTGCTCAGTAGCTTTACCACTCTTCTTTAAGTTCGCTTTCTTTGCCCTCTTTGCTTGCCCATTCATCTGCCTCAGGTAATGCATCCTTGGTTTCGTTGATGACATTGTCTTCCCATGCCTCGGCAAGGCGTTCGTTTAAGTCAATAAAATGTTCCCATTTTTCGGGCACTTCATCATCTGGATAAATGGCCTCAACAGGGCATTCGGATACACATGCATCACAGTCAATGCACTCATTAGGATCTATGACCAAAAAATTCGGCCCTTCTCGAAAAGCATCAACCGGGCAAACTGCCGCGCAGTTGGTATATTTACATTTAATACATGGTTCTGTAACAACGTAAGGCATAGCGTAAAAAAAGAGTGAGTTATTTTTGAATTACAGTAAAATATGCGCGCGAATTTGATTAGATGCAATCCAAATTACAGCGAATATACCGTGCCAAAGCACACAACGTTCTGTGACACAATACGATAACTTTATTTAATCGTAAAGAATTCCCTCAAACGTTTCGAGGCTGCCGTCATTGGGAGCGGGTGCTATACCTAGTAGATGGGTCAGTAATTCGTACACATGCACTACTTCAAAAGGCGCAAGCCTGCTGCCAGGAACAATATCTGGTCCTATAGCCATGAATACGGCATGCATTTCTGGATGGGTAGGATCATAGCCGTGCGCTCCACCCGATGGGAAATTGGGCCGAGAGTTTAAGCGGTCTGTGGTGGTAATGGTGTACCCCAAGTTAGCCAATAGCAACAAATCTGGCGTTCGATCATGATTCTTGTAGCGGAAACGCTCTGGTATATCTTGTTTCAAATATACATTAAAAGGAGCTCCATTTTCTTTAGCTTTTCGTAGTTCTTGGTATGCCTGCATGCGATATGAAGGTTCTATATTCAGGGTAACCGTGGGAGACCCACTAATCCAACGCACACGGTCGATGTCAATATAGCTATCTAAGCTTACCACCCGCTCTCTAGAAACATTGTGCATGCCATGATCAGAAACCAACACAATATTCGTTTGTTCATCTAAGCCTTTTGAGGCTAATTGCTGCATAAGATAGCTCATGAGTGCATCAACCCGCTGCAATGCTTTTATGGTTTGTGGGGCATTTGTACCGTAGCGATGTCCTTGACTATCCAAAAAACTGAAATACACCGTAGCAAAATCTACCCCGCTTGGTGAATCTGAATCTAGCCAAGCTAGGACCGTATCGATACGTGCACTATCGGGCACGCTGCCGTCATAGCTTTTCCAATGGGTTGGGCGCATATTTTGTATGGGGGCCTCTGAACCTACCCAAAACATAGTTCCAGCACGTACACCTTGTTTTTCAGCCGTATTCCAGATAGGCTCTCCTTCATACCAGTTTGGATTTTCCACCTGCTCACGATCACCCAAACTGTAGCTTTTGCCCATGACAGTGTCTACCATCGAGTTCCCAATAATCCCGTTATTTTCCGGATACAAGCCCACGGCAATAGCGTAATGATTAGGAAAGGTTTTGGATGGGAATACAGGAATGAGCCCTTCTGAGCGTGCTCCATTTTTGGATAATTCCTGCAGAAATGGAGTGTGTTCTGAGCTTAAGTAATCTGCCCGGAAACCATCAAAGGAAATAAGTAATACTTTACTGCGCGCCTGTACCAATTCTTGCTGCGAAAGGTCGCTAGACCGCTGGGTCGAGCAGCTCACCAGAATGAGCGAAATCAAGACATAGATTCCAACCGAAGATGTACGCTTTCCAAGTTCATGTGTGCGCCCAACTCGCATAGTCCTATTCGAAATCAGAGGTTAATTTATACCGGGCAATACGATTATTCCCTTTGTCGGCTACATAAACTACTCGGCGAAAGTATGCCACACCACTAGGCATGTTAAACTGTTTAGGACCTGCCCCTAGCTCACCAAAAGACACCATAATCTGACGAGTTTGATCTTCCGCTCCTGCTGGTGGGGGGACGCCTTCTTGACCATTAGACTGAAACTGGTATAATCGGTGCGTCTCACTATCAACTACAAAAATAAAGGCATCATCATCTCCTCCAAATGCCACATCTTGAGGGCTGAGAAATTTATTGGTTTCGTATAAAAACCCACTTGCTTGGGAGGTATCTTGGGCTAGAAGCTGTGAATTTTGTTGATAGACCAACCCATCAACTGTCTCTACTACATCAATCCATAAAACTCGAAACGGTATGTCTACGTTGGCTTGTGATTGTGTAATCAAGAAGCTGCGGTTGTCGGTATAAGTATCTCTTTGAGGAGGGGCTACAAAGGTAGCAATACTACTGAGCCCTATAGCACTTCTTAAAGAAGGCACATTAGGACTAAGGCTCCTGATTTGACGCACGTTACGCATCTTATCGGTTTTAACACCATCTACTATCACTCGATGGAATTCCAGTACGGTATTATCTGGCGCTGCAACCTGAGTGGTCTCATTGAAAGGCCCCGTTCTGGTGACATACAAGGTATTATCAGCTAGTATGCTGAGACCAGTGATGTTCACTTTTTCGTAATTGGTTCCACTGCTTCGATTTAAGCGTGAATTTTGAGCAGCAGAAGTACTTAAACTCGCATCATCAAAGGGGAAAATAAGCGTATCTACAAAGGTGACGGGTCCGGCTCCATTCATGTTCTTTATTTTAAACACGGCAGGCAGATTCCACGTAATTGTTGGGTCGATACTCTCTATGATGGTGTCAATCCTAGCCGCCACGTACACGTTCAAGAGTCTATCCTGTGTTACTGCTTCAGCACCTTCTAATTCTATAGTAACACGAGGGGATAGGTCTGCCCTATCCAATAAATGCACCCCATTGGCATCGGTTACATATACAAATTCATCAAATCCAACATGCACATCATTAGGAGCATCAAAACCACCCCAAAATGGTAATACAGGGGCATAACCATCCACATTTTCTAAGCGTGGATCTATCTTACCTTCGTCAAATATCTCGTCGGTATCTGTATTGTCTTTGGTATTGAATATGTCGCTGCAACCCCCTTGAACCATCATCAAAAGGAGCAGTAACAAAGGTGCTGAAACTCTCATAAGAGGTTGAATTAGTGCTACTTTCATAAACGTACCCTCACTCCAATTCGGTGAATTTGCCCCAAACGTTCGAAACGGGTATAAGCATAGTCAACCATCAACGTACGGCCTGCAAAGGGTACCTCAACGCCACCCCCTAAACTAGGCATACGGCGTTCTAACTGCCCAAACTCATAGCCAGTTCGCAAATAAAATTGGCCCATAAAACTGTACTCCGCCCCGATGTTTAACTGCTCTGCATTGTCGGATGGATTTGTTACTTGAGCGGTAAGAATCACTTTATTTTGTTGATTATTCACCAAATCATAAGCCGCTCCAATATGAAAACGAGTAGGCAGCGAAGTATTAGTTTCCGGTTCAAGTTCTTTTAGGCCATCTAGTGATTCTCCACTCGTCGTGCCTTCTGGAGTCGCATCTAATCCAAAGTTATTAATCCCTACAGCAAAACGCAGTCCTGTATCACCTACCCGGTAAGCAAAGCCAAAATCGATGGCACCACTCTGATATTGTATCTCTTCGACCTTCTCTAATAAATATTTAAAGGTAAGACCATAGCTGAATAAATCCGTTACCTTCTGAGCAACCGAAAGCCCGGCAGCCATATGATGGGTTGAAAACATTCTGCCCGTACCAAAGGGTTGAAATTCTGTTGTTTCCATTATCTCACCAGAACCTAAGTACTGAACGGAAACCCCTATTGCATAGCTTTTTATCCGCTGTATGTAACTAAAATAGTCCTGCTGAATACCAGCTACATACTCGGTATGACTGGCCATGAACTCGGATCCATTCGTTTCTGCCGATAAAGCAGGATTCCAGTATAAACTAGAGCCATCCATTGCATCGGCCATATTGGAGTTTCCCATCGCAGCCGATCGTGGATCAACAGGGATTTTGGTAAACTGAAAACCTTCCGTACCTGCTCGGTCTTGCCCAAAGCTTTTTTGAGCTTGTAGCGTAGTGGTAGAACCAACTACAAATAAGAATAACAATCCGATGGACCCAAAAAATACATAAAGATTTTTCGAGAATATGCTGTAATAGAACGTATGTTTGATATGGTTTTTTACTAAATACATGTTAGAATCGGATCGATACCCCTACCATTAGGTGACGTTGTTCTATGTAATTGGCTGGGTTATCATACGCGGGTAAATTATTGTCCGTTGGATCCAAATACCTTGGATCTCGAACATTCCCAGGAACATCATAACTTCGATCGCTTCGAAGCGCCATTAACGCCGCTGGGTCTCGAGGATATTTTTTATAGCCTTCACCCGTAACTGGATTAACAATGACAGAGCTTCGGTTATCCAACACATTAGTAAGTTCAACAAAGGTAGAAATGCGAACTCCTTGCACTTCAAACCATTTTTGGATATTCAAATCCATGTAGAACCAAGCAGGACCTAATTCACTGTAACGCTTAGCAGGATCGACTACGCGCTCATAAATGGGCCGCCAGTCTTCTCTACCAGTAACTGGGTTTCGTTGCAGTCCGACGAATTCCATAGGTGTATAACGGGTACCCGAACGCCATACCCCGGATAAAAAGATCTGAAAGTCATTTAATGCCGACCAACCAAATAAACCTTGTGGCCGGTCATGAGTAAAAGTGATATTACCTTTTATATCAAACGGGCGATCCCAAGCTAATGGCGTTTCTACATTACTTCCGATATTTTGATTTGCATTAATTGCATTTAGATTATCATCGTTAGTAGAACTCAGGCCCTCTGCACGTGAATAGGTAAAGGAAAGTTGACCTCGAATTAAATCCTTATAGCGTTTTAAGTAGGATAACTCTACCCCTCTAGAACGGGCATAATCCCCATTAATACGGAAGGCCTTAGTAACATTTCGCCCATCCACATCCTGCACTCGAATGGATTGAGTGGTTACAAAATCATATTTATCTCGCCAGAATGCAGAAGCATTAAACGCATCATTCGAAGTAATTTGATTTCTAAACCCAATTTCATAGGAAATGTCAACTTCTGGATCCAAGTTAGGGTTCCCTAAATCAGGCAAATCGGACTGATCTTGATAAAAAGGATCTAGACCTGCATATATATAAGACGGGTGAGGAATTCGTGTCGAGTGTCCGTAATTAAAGAACAGCACCTGATTCTCCCGAACGGGGAACGACACATTAATTTTAGGCAAAAACCTAAACTTATAACGAAGACCCAAAATCTCGGTACTACTATCTAGATAATCTTGTGCCACAAACGTAGGTACGGTGGAAAGGGTATTTGGATCAAGGGCATTATTTACCGCATTGTCCACGTAGCGACCAGGTGCCCAATATTCTAGTCGTCCTCCAATGTTAGCAATGAGACCATTGTACCTTATTTTATCGGTTACAAAAATAGCCCCTCTTTTTGGCTTAACTCGCCATGCATCAAAAGTTTCACCTACCCTAAAGGTTTCCGATGTTCTGTTTTCATCAATAAATATGGGTGCCCCTATCCAAGGCCGAGTAATATCAATCCACTGATAATCATTAAATTTAAATTCAAATCCCGCTACAATCTGATTCGTGCGATCCCCAAAAAACTTAGTCAGACTACTTCTAACGGTAAGCTCTTCCGCAAAATGATCATGCCATAGAGTAGAAATCCCCCCATTATTCACATAACCCGGACCGGCTAACACATAGGTAAAGTCCTCTCCTCCTTCAAACTCTTCTGCAGGGGAAGTCACGATACTCTCTGGGTCAAACTCACTATCCACGTTGGTTGGGCGCCACTTACGCCCGTTTGCATCGGCGCGGAGCCGGGTGAATAACCGACTCACCTGAACCTCATAAAAGGCCGACTGCGAGAGCGTCTGAGTATATTTTAGATAGGACAAATTACTATCGTGGGTATACGTACTGGCATTATCTAAAAACCCATTTGAAAAGGCGAACTGAAATCCAGGTCGGATCTGCGTATCGGCCCCTGTAATCTGAAGCATTCGCGTATTCTGGTTGATGGTTAACGAGCGTTGATACGCGCCCTGTAATCGGACCCCAGGTTTGATGTTATAGGTCATCTTAACCATGCCATTCCATCGGTTCCCTTGTCGAGGGGACCAAAAATCACTATTCACGATGGATGAGCGAATTTGACTGGCTGATAATTTGGTATATCCATCGGTTAACGAAATTTGACCCGTTGCAAAAAAGGTAAGTGATCCAGGCAAATCGATACCTAAAGCAGGCAATAACTGTTCCGCTAATATTGATGGACCACCTAAGCTTAATTCATAGATATCAGAGAAAAAGTTGGCCTGATTAGACATCACATTACTGCCTAAATTATCTCGTTTGTGAGAGAAATTACCTTCGTAACGATCTCCCCCATTTTGAGTTTGCACCGAAACGACTCCTGAGGTCACGTCCCCATATTCTGCCCCAACACCGCCTGTAATTACTTCTATATTACTGAATGAATTAGACCCTAAGTCGAGTCCGAACCCTGTTCCTGCCAATGGATCCTGTGCGGAAACACCATCTACCACATAGCCTGTTTCATAGGCACGCCCCCCCTTTATATAAAGTCCCGTAGGATCTTTAACCACACCGGATTGAAGCGATACCGCATCCTCTACTCGCTGAATAGGCGCCGCCTCGATATCTTTTTTGGAAATAGTCGATGATGTAGTTGATTTTTCAACATCAAAAATAGGCGCCTCACCAATGACCACTACTTCTTGGTCGGATTCAAAAATTTGTTCGGTAAGACTTTGGGCTACTTCGGTTGTCTGTCCAGCTGTGACCACAATACCCGTTAATTGGGTGACTTGAAATCCAATAAAGGTGATTTCGAGGGTATATTCTCCAGGTCTAATACTTTTAATGGTGAATCGGCCGTCCACATCCGTTGCGGCTCCAAAATTTGTTCCTACGATACGAACATTCACGCCCGGTAAGGTCTCGCCCGTGGTCTCTTCGGTAATAACCCCGGTAATATCACCGGTACTTTGTGCCTTAAGTACCGTGCTGCTAAAAACCATCAAACTAACGAAGCAGCCAGCTAGAAATAAAAAAGAACGGATATGTTTTTTTGTATTCATTGGCTTATCGTTTATTGTTGGAATCCTAACTGTTGTATGCACATGTATTCGATAAATTCCTTCATGTTGTTATTCCCATTAAGTTTGGTCAAATCCATTCCAAAGTAAATGAGATTACCTTCGGTGTTCTGAATGCTTACCCCTTCCATTATGGTGTAGTCTGTAATGAATCCAAGCAACGTCGTTGCACGATAATCCGACTCATATAATAAGGTAGAACCAGATACCGCTTTTAATGGATACCAGCCTACCACACGAGATTCCAATTTCAAGGTCGGAGCTGTGGGTTCATCTACGGGAGTTATTTCGGTTCCAGCGTTAATAACAAATCCTGTCTCTATACCGCCTGTTGGAAAGAAGCCAATCGAATCAACCGGAAGAAAGTTAAATATTACGTCTTCCTGGGAAACCTCTTTCATGGGAATGGTCACAAACATACTTCCACCTCCAGCGAAAAATTCAGAAGTAATGTCTAAGGCGTGTACAATATTTCGATCTACATCGTCGGAAACCCAATAGATATGGTCCCATTGTGCTAAGGTTTTTTTAAGTGTAGGATCCACCACTTTTGGGAATTGATCCGAGAGTTCAATAGTCCCTAATGCAGGTTGGCCGGTGTTTATTAACCAAATATCCGGATTAATCCCCAATTCGTTTAAATAGCTAAGATGCCAGTTCATATCATCAAGGGATGAATTTTTACCAATGTCGTTTAGAAATAATACCTTGGATTTTTGTTGTTTTACATACCACTGGATCTGATCACGTTCACTGACTGCCCCTGCGGCATCGATGGTTCGAACGTAGGCGGTATTCGTCGCCCCAACTTCAATTCCACTAACTAGTATGGGGTTCCCTTCTGCATCTATAGCGCTGCTGTAGGAACGCCCAAGATACACCTGACCTGTTTTGATCCCCTCGGTCTTGTTGTCAACGGATACTGAAATAAAAAGCTCTCCATTGTTTGCGGCATTAAAAGGAATATCTACCCACCCATTGAGCGTGTCATTGAACGCAATTTGAGTGCTTCTAACATTCAGCAACCCATCAGGATCGTCTATGGTCCAGCCGAAACTAGCAATTCCAAACATAGTGTCAGCTGGGGTTTCAGTTGGCTTGAAGGCAGCCGATGGGGTTGAATTAATAATAGGGTATTGCAGTCTGGCTCCAAGTGGATCTTTGGCACCATCGTTATCGATAGCACGCACTTTAAACAACACGTCATCCACCGTTTGGCCTTCTGTAATAGGTAAAATGAAGGTACTATCGGTTCTGGTTGTGAAGGACCATGCTCCCTCTGAGGTGTCATTTATGGCGTATTCGTAACCTACCACATAGCCATCTGGATCGTTGCCCCACCATGAAATTCTAATTTGACTGGACAATCTGAACTCATCTTCCCGATCGATGCCCGCGATGGTCATGTAGGTGCTGGGGGCTTGGTTTTCGATATAGTCCCCAGTTATTCCAGCATCACAAGAAGCCCATAGGATGCCCAAGACTAGCACTCCAAGAAGGGATAGTTGGCTGCGCAAATAAGAACATAATCGTACGGGCATGAGCAGTAAATTCGAAACTTTAAGGGTTAATCTCACCTGAGGTGGGTTTTTACGTTTCTAATTGAATGAACTAATAGGGTCAACTAATTAATAAACTACTTACGTGAACAAGGTACCGAGGTACAAAAAAGAAGATGAGATGAGAACTCCCGCTCTCATCTCAAAATGATTTACATCAAAAAATTTATTTAATCAACATCATGTTTCGAGTCATACTGAAGCTGCCTGCTTCTAGTCGGTATATGTATACCCCACTCGCTAAACGTTGAGCATCAAAATTCACGGTATGAGAACCCGCTTTCATTGGCTGATTGACCAAAGTTGCTACTTGTCTACCCAACACATCAAATACCGTTAGTCGAACTTCAGCTGACTCAGGTAGGTCAAATGAAATACGAGTACTTGGGTTAAATGGGTTAGGATAGTTAGGCTTGAGGTCAAACTTCTCAGGAAGTCCTGCTACCACTTCGTTGTTAACCGATGCACTGTTGGTCAAGGTAATGGCACGATAAATAGGAGTGAAGGTATTAGAATCAATATCATAACCACTAGATACAGCTAAAGTATCCACTCCATCGCTCACGCGAACGTTCCATAATAGGTCAGCACTTGCATCGTCAGCTACACCAGCAGCAACAAGTAAACCGTCAACCACAGAAGCAGGTAAGGTTACTTCAGTAGCTGCCCCTTCGTCGTTAGCAGGAACTGCCACGATTTCAGTTGAGTCTGGACCGTACAATACCCACTCATAGGTTACTGCATTACCATCTAGGTCACTGGTTGCAGCCCAAGTTGGTGTTATGTCTGCATCGGCAATAACGGTAGCTCCTGCATCTGGTGTTTTCAATACAAAGTCTGTCATCGGAACTGTCCAGTCAGAAGACGTAACATCATCCAGACTACGCAGGATCATTTTTGGATTACCAAAGCTGTAATGTAGAACCCCTGTGAAGTTATCGATTACCGCCCCAATTTTCACATGTTCGTTTAGGTCAGCTCCATAGGTTAATTGGCCAAAGTTTACGTTATCATCTACTCGGAGGCCTTCACCTACTTCTAGGGTATCAGCAGCACCACCACCTTGACGTGAACCAATCATCCACTCACCGTAATCAGAACCTCCATCGGCTTGGTTGGTAATGACACGTACATCGTCCAATGATAGTAACAAACCTTCGTGTGCTTCGAAGTTTGCCACAACATCTTGGGTGATGGCAGGCATAGCTAAGGTATCCATTTCCGCATTCGTTCCTGTTTTAGTGAACTCGTTAAGGATAGCTGAAGTAACACCAAAGGTCTCATTGGTAGCTAAATTGGTGATGTTGATAATGTCTCCCTTTGCTAAGGCAGAAGTAGCATTATCTTGCTCAACAAAAATACCAGACCAAGCAGCAGCTTTGTCTTGAATTACAATAAACCCATCGGTAACAGCACTTGCCACTACAGTAGCGGTTATGTTAACGTCTAAGTTACCGAGTCCAAAGAGTGGACTGTCACCAGGTTTACCATCTCCAGTTTTTTGTAAAAACTCAATGGTTGTGATGGCTTCATCCTGCACAAAGAAATTGAACCCGCCAGATAAAGGCGCACGTCCTGTCAATCCTTCTGAGTCAGTCGCTTCAATATGAAAAGAAACCGCTGAGAAATTAGGGAAAGCAGGAAGTGTAAATTCGTAGGTATTACCAGCAGAGTTGGTCATTGTAACGGTAGAATCCTTACCACCAACACTGTAGGTTAAGCTCACTGCTGCTATAGTAGCTCCTTCGGCTCCTACAATATCAGCGCTAACGGTCACTTCATCGGTAGAAGTAATCGCTGAATCTGATAGCATGATATTAGAAAACACAGGAGGTAATCCATTTACTACTAGGTCATTGGGCCAACTAAAAGTAGTTCCACCAACATCTTGACCATCCACAAAACGTGCCTCGTTCAACCATACCACTCCATCTTCAAATGGGTTGATAGAAAGGGCACCATTCCCACTAGGAACAAGTGCGTCAGGGTCGTCACCTACATAATTTATAAATCCACTAATATCTACATTAGCTCCAGAAGCTGGGGCAACAAATGGACCGTCTTCACCGTCGATTCTTCGTGCGTTATAGGAAGGGATATAACCTTCTGCACCAACAGCATGGTCGTTTCTGAATCGAAGGGAAGTGTCGTATACATACATACGAGAGCCACCTTGATTTACCGACCAATCGACTCGACCGTTAAACTCACCCGCTTGGGTTACCGTAGCTGATGGAAATGAAACATATGCTCCGTTATATTTTAGATATCCTTCGATGTTCATGTACAATTCAGTACCTGTAAAGGTGTTTAATTCACTCATAGGCACTTCCCAAGGCTCTAAAAGTGACGCATACTGAGTGAGGTCATCATTTACATTACCTACAAGAGTAACATTCTCTACTCCGACCTGAGCAGTACCATTATAGAAACCAAGAGTAGCATCAAAGGTGATGACATCGCCACGTACCAAAGACTCTAATTGGCCATAGTCCGATTCAACTAACTGAATAGACATCCCTTCACGGCCCATAGAAACGGCATGGGTATCAGTAACAAAAACGTGAATACGAGATATAGCATCCATAATACCGTCATTGTCTGTATCACGAGGATTGGAAAGACCGGAACTTTTAGGATAAGAGGTAATTACCGCAGTTACTGTATGGGCCTCTCCTCTAAGTGGATGTCCTTGAATGGCATCTACAGAGAATTCTGTTAGTCCTGGATAGGTGTTGAAGTCACGGATGGTTGGTGGTACTCCAAAATCATGTGACCCGATATGCGAAAAGTCATCTTTTTCATAAACATCCCATTCGGATGACATCATTCCAACACCAAAGGATGATAGTGGAATTGGGTTTCCTTGCTCAATGAATGCTTTTCGAACCAGGGTTCTGTCTTTGGTACCGGCAGTGACTCCAGAAACATCCCATCCACTACCAGGATCTTCTTCGCTAGTTCCAAACATATCTATAATAGTTGAGTCCGTACCTTCGATATGAACTAGAGCTCTTGCGTCATCGCCATTAAAAACAGCAATAAAAGAACTACCTCCACTGAATGGATTTTGCACTAAGGAATCGGCAACAGAAGTAATGGCCTCATTAGCATTTGCATGAGCAACCACAAATACATCCATAGATTCCAACATAGTTCCCATAGGAAAACGAAGGGTATCGTTAAAAGGGTTACCATTATAATTTCCAAGTACGATGTAGTTACCTAAGTCGATAGCAGCATCAGTTGGATTGTAAATTTCAAATGCCTTGTTATCTCCGCCACCTTCAATATACTCAGAGAAAAACAAGCTTTGTTGTGCAAGGGCTGACCCTGCACTTACTAGCATAACAAGCATTGCTAACAATCCTTGCCTTAACATGTTATTTGTAGCCTTATTCATAGTTATTAGGGTTATTTTATGATTACTAATTTACCTGTTTGCACCTCTCCTGATGCTATGTCTTTTACGGAATACAGGTATAATCCCGTAGTTAAGATCTGATTCGCTGAGGACTGTAAATCCCAAGCGTGTTCACCGCCTGCCATAACACGCGGATCGTCACTATAATTCTGGAACCAATCGATATCGCCATTATAATCATCTGCATCGTGCTCAAACTCTGCTATGATATCACCCGAAATGGTGTAAATTCGTACTTCTGACTTTGCTGGTAAATTATAAAAATAGAGCTTACGGTCTCCTTCCGCGAGACCATCCCATGCTGCATTAAGTCGGTATGGATTGGGATATACCCCAACTTGAAACTTGGCATCTTCACTCCCAAACTGAGTATTTGCCGGAGTTCCTGGAAACACACGAATCGCGTTCACATTAGCACTACTTTCCAATCCTTCTATCCCAAATTCGTCACTTCCTTTGTCGAAGGCAGTGACCGATAATTGATATTGCCAACCACTTAATAAATTATTCAACTCATATGCGTAGTGATAGGTAGTAGTATCTCCTTCAAATCGTACGGGTTGTGCTAGCTCTACTTCATTAAAACCGGTATTGAACCCCACCGCATTGGCTGGGTTATCAAACTCCCGAATAAGACGTGGCTGAGGATTAATATCTTCTCCTAGCTCTGAGCGATAAATTCGATATCCCTCAAAGTCTTGCTCACCAGAAACTCGGTCACGAGACCGCTCCGCAGTTTTATCCCAATACAAGGTTACTTTACCTGCTTCTAGCTGTGCTCTCACTCTTGGGTTATCTGGAGGAGTAGGAAACAAGTAACGAGTTAACACCCCATTTCCATCGGTGTCCTCGCCAGCATCCAACACTCCATTATTGTTCTTATCCTCACCTTGGAATACTTTGTTAATAGCATTCACTGTTTTGGTAAGCTCCACTCTTGATTCCTCATCGTCGATCTCTTTACCAGAAATCCCTTGAAACTCATCGGGTTTTAAAGCAGCAGAAAATGCATAGTACACAGAAATAGTTTCACCCGGCTCAACTTGATTAAATGGGCCCATCGATAACATTGAAATATAATTCCCATTCCCTGTTTGACCATCGGTCCGTAATTGCTCTCGAACGGTTTCGCCTAAAATCACGGAATCCATAGGGAACGGCACTGCCATTCGTTCGTAACGTTGTTGATCATCCGAAGGACGAACATAAAGCCCAGTACCTGAACTAAACAACCAATAACTAGGCGTTATAAAAGGAGCCCGATATCCATTTTCTGTTAGGTAATCGGCATTAGAAGGGTGGAAATACTGCCCACGGTAATCGGCTCCAATAATGGACATAGCACCGTAAGTATTGATAGACGGATTATCAGGAGAACCGGCATCAAACACATAAGCGGTATACAATGAATCTAAATAACCAATTCCGTTTTTATTAAAAAAGGCGCCTCCAGTCTCGGTGGCTGAATTCACATTTCGTACCACCAAATCGGCATACATTCCAATGAACACACTATCCCATGTTGCAGGTGCAGCGTATTTGTCGCTATTGTTGGTAATATCGTAACGAAGAATGGTGAAATTCTCTGTAAAAGGGAAACTCCAGTTATAGCTCTCTAAGGTTACATCGGCGTACAAAGGGGTATCATGTCCGCTAATAGGAGTACCATTGATGTCCCTTCGTTTATCTGAAAATTGGGCTATAATATCTTGCTCTCCAACCGAAAATGGTGAGAAATATTCATCATTTGGATTCGTACTTCGCTGCGTGAGTGGGGCATCCGCTGTAAATTCAAAACCCGCTCCACCTCGTGCATACCCACCGGAAGTAGTAACCGATGCTGTTGAAACCCGTAATTGGGATTGGTTATAAAGAGCTCCAATCCATATTCCAGCCTCAAATAAATGCTCCGTACCTGTATTAGTCGGGTAACGCATACTAAACCCACCTTCAGGATTTGTACGTACGTCCGGTTTTCCAAGAGTTCCAAAGTTAGTAATGGATAACCCAAAAACACCTGCATCGGTCTCAAGACGTTCAAAAGACGCTTGAGAAAAAACTATTTGCGCACTGAATGCAAAACCCAGTAGTAGCAGAGAAAATTTCAAGAAGTCGAGGTTGTTGATCAAAAAAATTACTAGGACTAAAGATACAAAATAAAACAAACGCGTATCGTTCAGCTTAGCTAAATTAATACTGGGTTAACATTGAACCTTAGCACCAAAACCACAGCTATAAAAGACTATTCTAGGCCAATTCAATGACCATCTCATCTCGTGCCAAAGTTACTAACTCGTAAGCACTCCCGTACTCCATTTGTATCTGATCACATCGCTGTTCTAATTGAGCATCGGAATTATCGGGATCATGATGCGTTAAATATAGCTGTTTAATCTGAGAATACTTGGTAAGCTCGAGTAGCTTTTCCCAATTGGTATGCCCCCATCCCTTACGTTTCTCATATTCTTCCCGATTGTATTGGGCATCATGTATGAGCACATCCGCTCCTTGTATAAATGCTTGAAATTTTTCTATGAACGCTTGAGAGTCTTCCGAATCATCGTGAGGCAATTCGTTGTCTGGTGCATATATGATCACCTTTTCCTCAATGATCACTTTGAACATTCCCGTTGGAATGGTATGCCTACCCCACATCATTTCAACTACATAATCACCAAAATCATACACGCCTTCCACAATACTTGTGCAATTCATTTCAGCCGACAGCATATCTAATGTTACTGGAAAAAAGGTGTTTGAAAAATGGCCTTGTAAAATTTCATTGCAGCTCAACCCAGGTTGAGCCGTTAAATGCACATTAAAATTTCCATCTGGATGATAGAACGGCTTAAAAAAAGCAAAACCCTGAAGGTGATCCCAATGTGGGTGGGTTAAAAAAATATGCCCTCGTAACGCTTCTTTGCGATGAATGATGTCATTACCCAAATTTCTAATTCCGGTGCCACAATCCAATACAAGAAGCTCATCTAAATGAGTCGCCGATATTTGAACGCAAGAGGTATTCCCCCCAAAGCCCATATTTTCATTGTTAGCACAGGGCGTAGAACCTCGAACTCCCCAAAATTTTATTGTAACCATGAATCTCACGTAAGAATTAAGTAAGATGTTGAAACACCGACGTTTAATCTCCTACATCTTTACTTTAAAGAGTATAATAAATGCTCTTAATTATTCCGAACCCTTATTTTTAAGAAGATCAATTGATTTCTTTAATTCGTAGGCCTCAGCATGTTTTTGATCTAACTTATTTTTTGCCGCGGCAATTTTGTTATCCAAATCATCCAGTAAAATATTCCCCTTGTTTGTGGGTTTAAAATAGGTTTTAGCTTCCTGAAACTGAATAATTTCCGCTTCGAGTGCAGTGATTGTCTTCATCGCGGCATCCAATTTCTTCTGAGATGTAATTACTTCCTTACGGGCTGATGGATCTAGCCCCTCAGAGGCGAGCTTTCTTTCCATGCCCAAATCGGTTCCCGAAGAACGATAATTGCCGTAGATTTTATCACAAACTTCTCGATAATCTTTCCAAACTTTGTTCTTAAGTTTTATTGGGACATGCCCAATTTCTTTAAATATGTCTTGTAACTTTTTTGCTTCTTGAACGGCTATTGCTGGATCATCATGATCGGCCAGTGCATTAAGTTGCTCTATAATCTCATTCTTTTTCTTGAGATTTTCCTTGTGTTCCTTGCGCACATCCTTGAAGTGCTCTCTTCGCTGATTATAAAACTCATCCATGACTTCTTTGAATTGCTTCCAGATTTTGGATGATTTTTTTCTTGGCACTGGACCTATCTTCTTCCATTCGACCATTAGGTCTTGCATCTTTTGATGGCCATTTTCACTATTCTCTGCTTCTTTGATAGAAACTGCTTGTTGAACTAAAGCGAGTTTGAGCTCATAATTTTTTTGCTCAATGGCTCGTAACTCTTCTAAATTTTCAGACTTTTTATCGTTAAAAGCGTCGGTGGCTGCCTTAAAGGTATCCCACAATTCGTTCTCTTCTTTTTGGGGTAGATTACCTGTTTTTTTCCAAAGCTTATGGAGCTTATTAACTCTTCTTGCAGCCTCAGCTAAATCTTCCATATCTAGTAGCGATTCGGCTTCTTTAATGAGTTTTTGCTTTTTCTCGAGGGCTTTTTCAACCGAGTTTCTATAGGATACATCATGTTTATAACGCAATTCACTAAATTTATCCAGTGCTGCATAAAACTGATCCCATGTGTGCTGGTTTCGTTCCATAGGAACTCGCCCAACTTTACGCCACTGATTCTGAAGATCCAGTAATTCATCGTTGAGCGCTGCAAAATCCGCCGAAGCTTGGTCTGCCTTCCCATTCAATTCTTGTATCTTTTCTAACAAGAGCAATTTGAGAGTTAGATTTTCTTCTTCTTTTTGGAGTTTTTTCACCAAGCGGTCTACCTTGTGATTCTCAAACTCCTCAAGCAAACTATCAAACCGCTTATTTAATGCATCCACTTCGGAGGCTGGAAGTAATTTAATGTGCTCCCATTGCTGCTGAATGGATCTAATTTCTTTGGTAGCAGACCAATTCTGTGCCTCAATTAGATCAGAAAGTTGTTTTAGTATTTTTTTCTTGCGCTCTAAATTATCTGCTCTTTTTTGATTTAACTCTTCATAGTGCGCCTTTTTCCGGGCTTCATATTCATCCCTAAGTGTTTGAAAAGCAGCTATTGCCTGCTTAGCGCCTTCGGAATCTGGTTCTGGCCCCTCTGACATTTTAAGTGCTAGATTAGCTAATTCATTCGATACAAATGCCCAATCGGGTTGCAAAACAAATTCCTCAGCTTTTTGGCGAATATCTTGGTAGAAGGTTTCCGGACTTTCTTCTGCTTCACTATCTGAGTTTGTGGAGGTGGGATCGGATTCGGATTCAGGCGCTGGATTTGACTCAGGCTCAGGTGCTGGATCTGACTGAGGTTCAGGTTCTGACTCAGGCTCAGGCTCTGGTTCTGACTCAGGCTCAGGTGCTGAGCCTGACTGAGGCTCTGGTTCTGACTCAGGCTCAGGTGCTGGTTCTGACTCAGGCTCAGGTGCTGGTTCTGACTCAGGCTCAGGTGCTGGATCTGACTGAGCTTCGTTCGCATTAACCACTGGGGCAGATTCATGCTCTTGTTCAGCAGGTTTATCCATGGAATCTGGTTGCTCAACATCCTTCATTTCTTTCGAAATATTGGATTCGTTTTGTGATTCTATTGGTTGTTCGCTCATTTTTTCATTTTCCATATGCTAGCACCGCTCCAGGTTGATTACCAACCTTCCTTTCCTATAGTTCTTAATTAACGCAAAGCCAAAAAATATAGATTTTTGAATTTGCTACCGTTAACCTAAGGTTAGCTAATTTTATTAAAAAATGAAAAATTCTACGGTTTATAAATTCGAATATCGGTCTGAGGGAATGGGATGTTTAGCCCATGGCTGTCAAATTCCCTATACACTCGCTCAGTTAAGGACTGTTTTACCGCAAAAAAGTCCCCCGATGATACCCAAGCTCGAACCGTGATGTTAACCGAACTATCGGCTAAATCTGTCAACCCAACATAAGGAGCTGGATCCGTAAAAATTCGCTCATCTTCCTCTAACATCTTATTTAGCACGGTATAGGCAACATCGATATCATCTCCATAGGCGATTCCTATGACCCATTCAATTCTACGAGTATCCTGCGTGGAGTAATTAGTGAGAGAGCCAGTCGCAAGTGACCCATTGGGAATGTATATGGTTTTGTTGTCCGGTGAAGTGAGTACACTCACAAAAATTTGTATCTCTTTAACCGTGCCAGCATAGCTTTGTGCTTCAATAAAATCTCCCACTTTATACGGCTTAAACAATAAAATCATGACCCCCCCAGCAAAATTTTGCAAGGTTCCTGAGAGTGCCATACCAATGGCTAAGCCCGCTGCACCAAGAATGGCTATAAAAGAGGTCATTTGTACCCCAAGCATGCCTAACGCCGAGATATAAACCATTATTTTTAGCAGAATAGAACTAAGACTTAAGAGAAAGCCTTTCAATGACGCATCTAGTTCACTACGTTCAAATATTCTCTTTAGAAAGCGGTTGATCAAGCTAGCCCCCCACAAACCACCAACCAAAACAGCTATGGCCTGTAGAAGGTTTAGGCCGTACTCTAGTAGAAGGGTATAGCCTTGATCAATGAGGGCATTATCAAGCATCTATATCATAAACTTCTTTTAGAATCGCCTTAGCATTTGGATCTTTGCCCTGCATGACCCGATGTTGTAAATTGGTAATAATTTCAGGTTGTGCCTTTTCAAATGCTTCTTCCTTTGCCAACTTTTCGTTGTTAGTTCGTACCAATTCATAAATATCATCGGCCCGAACCACACTGTATATTTTATCTTCGTTGAACGCATGAGATCGGCAGTCCTCGAATTCTTTAAATACTCGAGGAAAATCTTCGTTTGAAGTTGCCTTGGTAACTACTTGTACATCGGATGGGCTTTCCGCACTGAGCGGTGTCTTACAAAGAAAGAAAAAATTTTGTGTGTATTTCATACAGATTCTATAGTTCGTTTACCAAATAATACGTGTCGTAATAATACCTAATTCATGACTTCAATGCTAACAGATAAGTTTGACCACCTTAGCTGAGTTTAACTGAAAAATAACGAGGAGCCAAAATGCTTAAAAAGACTCCTCTTGCAACCATGAATAGAATCATTGCCATCCAGATAGCATGAATACCCGCATAGGGCTCAATAAATATGTGAAGCGGCACGTATAACAAAAATGTGGCTATAAGCATGGTATTCCGAAGAGGTTTTGTATTGGAAGTTCCCATGTACACTCCATCCCAAATGAAACATATACTATTGACAATTGGGGCAAAGACCGTATAAAGCATCACATTTTGAGCTTGCCCAACTACTGCAGGCTTATCGGTGAAAAGCATAAATAAAGGCTCAAAACCAACATAAAATAATGCACTCAGACTAAAGCCTAAGCCCAAACCCCATTGCATCGTTTTTCTCACAATTTGCTTAAATGCTTCGATGTTCTTTTGTCCCCAATACATACCCGACAAACTTTCCGCCGCGTAGGCAAAACCATCAATTCCATAAGAGCTTATATACCATAATTGCAGTAAAATAGTGTTAGTAGCCAAAACCAAATCCCCCGCTCTCGCCGAAGTCGTGGTAAAATAAGCATAGGCAAAAATTAAACAGAGTGTTCGTATGAAGATATCTCTGTTAACTCCAAGCCATTCTTTCCAGGTTGATGGTTCCCAAAACTCACTCTTTCGCCATTCGCGCCACCATCCCAATGCCCAACGATTTGCATAAGACTGAAAAAAGATACCCAAAGCCAATAATAACCCCAGATAACTTGCTATCACGCTTCCTAAAGCAATACCTGCGACCTTCCAATCCAGCACCAATACAAATACTACGTTCAGTACTAGGTTTATTATGTTTAAGACTATGGTGATGATCATGGGTATCCTGGCATTTTGCATACCTAAAAACCATCCATTCATACCATATAATAGTAAGGTGGCAGGAGCAGCCCATATACGTATTCTAATGTATTCAGTCGCATATTGCGCCACTTCAGCACTTGGAGATATAATGACAAGGGACCAATGAGCGATAGGATTTTGTAGCACAATCAACGCGAGCCCAAGTACAGAGCCAAAAAGAGCGACTCTAAGCCATAGATTTTGGATCATTTGATGGTTAGATGCCCCCAAAGCCTGGGCGACTAAACCTGTCGTTCCCATTCTCAAAAATCCAAAGCCCCAAAAAATAAAATCAAACACTAGGCTTCCCACAGCAATGGCACCCAAGTAATAGAGTTCATCTAACCGCCCAACAATTGCCGTGTCTACCGCCCCTAGCAAGGGTACTGACAGGTTACTGAGGATGTTGGGAATCGCTAGATTAACAATTTTTGAATTATATGATTTCGTGGATGCCATCGGTTGCATATAACAGGGTGTGAATGTATTTTGGGACGTTAAATTTTATCTCGAATCTGATTCACTAACTAATCGATCCGTCTTCCCATGAACATAGATACGCGAAATAAGATACTAAGTGCTGTATTTGGAATTACCATCATTTTACTATCATGGTTGTTATACGATTCCATAGTAACGCCATACAAAGTGGTCGAAGAACAAAAAGCTGAAACCGAGCGTGTGCGCACGCGGATGCTGACCCTTAAAGATGCTATCGTAAATTACGAGGCTCGGTATGGACATTTTCCTCCTACTGATGGTGGTTTGGATAGCGTGGTAACTTACTTAAGCACCGATTCCTTGATGATTTCGATGGGTGATTCTTTATTTCGCCAAATGCCCCCACTCCAGTACAGCCCAGAGAGTATGGTCGTAAGTCCTAGAGACACTTCACTTCGTTTTTTGTACACAAGAAATGATACCATTCGTCCTCCATTGTATCTCCTAGAAGATCCGATGACGGACGATGCGGTTGGAAGTTTATCTAGAACAACCATGAGAAATGCCCCTAACTGGAATTAATGGAAGCAGAAGCCTCCAATTTAGGAGTCTGTTTTTTTTCAGGCCGAATGCTTTATTCGGTCGCTGAAAAGGGGGCAAAGGACACCGTTCAACAGTTAGGCTCCTATGAATTTAGTTTCGATATAGCTGAAGCGCTAAAAACGCCTTCTTCTGAAGCAGGAGTTCAGTTGAAAGCCGTCTTTAGTGATCTAGAAAAAGAATTCCGACTTGAAAGCATTCGCATGCTAACCGAGCCAACTCATGAGTGTTGGACAGCTCTACCAAAGGTAGTGTATGACGATTCAGTAGAGAGGGAACAGCACATCGCTATTTTAATGAAAGGGGTACCTAGAGAAGATATTGAGGTCACTTGGCATGCCGTGAGTAAAACCCGCTTCAAGTTCCTCTGCTTGCGACGAGCTCATCATACAAAAAATTATCGCAGTTTTAGCGATCAAGTCGCCATTAACGAGTGCTGTAGTGACTTCGAAATTGGCGGAATGTGGTCGAATCATCATCGCCCAGGTGGTTCATTTCTTTTAATAGGATGTCATGCCGAATCGATTAGTATTTCTTCTTATTTGCTAGGCAGTTTCAGAGCAGCTACCTACATACACTTTGATGACCCTCAGGATATACCCTATTTATGGTTGCAACATGCCGAACATTCTCCATGGATGCGTGGTCTCCACGAGCATATCTATTTTTATGGGGAACAAACTCATGAAATAGCCGAAAAATTGCAATCTTTCATTGACCATAATTCTGCACAAATAGTGTTAAATTCATTGGAGACAATGGGCATAAATGCAGAAGAAGAAACCTATGGATTTGACCTTGCAACTGCTTTTCCTGCCATCATGCTAAGCCTAGATTTGACTTAGCTGCTCTTAATTTTATTCCTATAAATGCGGTTTTGATGAGTCAAAGGATAATTGGTGAACCTGGGCTCCTATCTCAATCAACCAGACGAACATACTCATGCGAATAATTACAGGCTCATTAAAAGGTAGACGTTTTGAAATACCTAAGGGATTAGATGTACGCCCCACTACGGATCGTACCAAGGAGAGTATGTTTAATAAAATTGAAGCCTATAAATACATTGAAGGTACGCGGGTATTAGACTTATTTGCAGGCTCTGGGAATTTAGGCTTTGAAGCCATTTCTAGAGGTGCTAGAGAGGTTCTAGCGGTTGATTTAGACCCCGCCAACCTAAAACTTATTGATAAAATCTCACGCTCATGGGAAATTGACCATCAGATCAGAACCGTAGCGATTGATGTTCAACAATTTTTAGAAAGCCCTGCTCAAGCTTTTGATTTTATTTTTTGTGATCCTCCTTACCACTACGAATGGATGGATCATATGATTGAACAAATTTTGAGCAATGGATGGCTTAGCCCCACGGGTTGGTTCCTTCTTGAGCACGATAAATATCATAGCTATACCGACCACTCTCATTGTTTTTTTAGCAAAGCCTACGGTCGCACCACGGTTAGTATTTTTCAAGCACAAGCGGTAGATTCAGAATCATGAAACACATCGCATTATACCCCGGATCTTTTGACCCATTTACCAATGGACATCTCGATATTTTAAAACGAGCAACGAATTTGTTCGAAAAGGTTATCGTAACTGTGGCGGTGAATAATGAAAAAAAATCCGTTTTTAGTGGATCGGAACGGATAGAGCTCATCGAAAAATGCTTAAAGGGAACAGAATGGGGAACCCGAGTCGAAATCACCCAATTCAAGGGCCTTTTAGTGGATCATGCCAAAAAAATGGGCGCTCGTACTCTGATTCGAGGGGTGCGCCAAATATCTGATTTTGAATATGAATTTCGAATGGCATTGACCAATAAACGACTTTCTCCAACCATTGATACCGTTTTCTTAATGCCGGATGAACAACTCACTTTTATCTCGGCGTCCTTAGTAAAAGAAGTGGCTTTTTGGGGGGGTGATTTAAGCTCATTTGTCCCAAAACATGTAGAAAAAGCACTCAAAGATAAACTTCAACACTCATCAACCTAGCTATCTTAACTCACTCATGATCTCATCACGCGCACTAGAATTACAACCATCGGCCACCTTAAAAATTACTGGCAGAGCCAAAGAACTACAACGAGAAGGCAAGTCCATTATCTCCTTAAGTGCTGGCGAACCAGATTTTCCCACCCCCAACTTTATCTGTGATGCCGCTGTGGAGGCAATCCGAAATGGTGCCCATGGGTACACCATGAATACCGGTACCCCCGAACTCAGAGAGGCCATCTGCGCAAAATTAAAGCGCGATAACGGACTCGATTATAGCCCGGCTCAAATAATATGCTCCAATGGCGCAAAACAGTCTGTTGGTTTCTCCCTTTTAGCAATGGTGAACCCGGGTGATGAAGTGATTATTCCGGCGCCTTATTGGGTATCCTATCCTGCAATGACTCAACTTGCCCAAGGTATTCCCGTGCCCGTGAGAACCTCTTTTGAGCATAATTACCGGCTCACACCCGAACAATTAGAAGAAGCCATCACCGATAAAACTCGTGTGCTTATACTTTGTTCTCCATCTAATCCAACGGGTTCATGTTACAGCAAACAAGACCTAGAAGGTCTGGCGGAAGTGCTGCGTAGGTACCCCAATATTTCAATTATTTCAGACGAAATTTACGAATACATTGTTTTTGATGAAGAGCATATTAGCTTGTTGAACGTGGCACCCGACCTCAAGGATAGAGTCGCTTTGATTAATGGTTTTTCTAAAGGATTTGCCATGACCGGTTGGCGTTTAGGGTATCTTGCTGGACCAGAGGAATTAGTTAAAGCAGTGGGTAACATTCAAAGTCAGGAAACCTCTGCTCCCTCTTCTATTTCTCAGGCTGCTGGATTCGCCGCTTACTCCGGTACATTAGATGAAGTCCTCGTAATGAGAGCCTCTTTTAAAGAGCGTCGAGATTTTATGGTGGAGCAATTGAACAGTATTGAAGGAGTCAGCTGCTTTAGCCCGGGGGGTGCATTTTATGTGTTTCCTGATATTTCCAGCTATTTGGGCTCGGTTACCCCATCAGGCACACCCATAGAAAGCTCAACGGATTTATGCCTTTATCTTCTGGATGAAGTAGGCTTGGCCTTGGTACCTGGAGACGCCTTTGGTGAACCAGATGGGCTACGGATGAGTTATGCCGCAGCCATGGACGACTTAGTGGAAGCCATGAATCGATTTAGACATGGGTTAGCCGGACTAAGCTAAGTACAAAAAAGCTTCTAATTATAATGTCTTTTGTATTCTTTCGTCTAACTAAAAGAATACAGCATTACTAATTAGCAGCTTCCCGTTGTGCCAAAATCCTCGGAAGAATGGGTTATCTATCATATAGACCACCTGACCCTGACCCATGGGCTGGACTCCA
Source organism: Balneolaceae bacterium (assembly GCA_018401935.1). Taxonomy (GTDB): domain Bacteria; phylum Bacteroidota; class Rhodothermia; order Balneolales; family Balneolaceae; genus UBA1275. The sequence continues at coordinate 17,166 of JAGYJQ010000011.1, read as the reverse complement.
TAAGACAACGATTCTTGAATGATTTGCTGGGCTTTATGGCCGACAAATCCACTTCTTGGAGCTCCGTCTTTTACCACCCCAACATTCCACCCATTTTCTAGATACTCATAAGCCGTTGAACCTAACTTCAGCGACATATACTGCTCTTGATAACCGAAGGCCAGGGGATGTGTGGGATCCATTTCAAGCGCGTAAATTGCGCCCGCGTTAAAGTTCACTACAGAATTACGTTCTGCGTCTGCGTAACGTTGCAATCGATCTTCTGGGTTGTCCTCATCTTCGTCTGCCCTGTTCTTTCGAGTTAGCGCAAAGCCATCTTTACCTGCTAAAAATCCGTTGGCCCCGTCCACAGCAACTAGCTTACCACCGCCACGAACCCAGTCCCTGATTTCCGAGAGTTGATTGTCGCTTAGCGAATATCCGTAGGAACCGCTTGGCAGTATAATCACATCAAATTCAGTCCAATCCATACGAGTGGCAACATCTACGGGAATCATCGTAACCGGGTAGTTTAGTTGCTGATCAAAGAAATGCCATATATGTCCTACCATATTCCCCGATGTTCCTTCACCAGCTAACACTCCGACTCTTGGCGCTTCTATGAAACGAACCGAAGATGAGCCAAAATCTTTGCCTTGCGTAACCAATCCAGTAGTTACGGGTGTTAATTCCCGGTTATATACCAAGGCGGCTTCTTTCACTATTTCATCAAAAGTCATTCCCAACGATTCATTACCGTTTCGAGTAATGATTAAGGTGCCGGCATTGTAATTTTTCCCCTGAATACTGAAGGAATGCTCGGAATAACGAGCACGAACTCCTTGTTTGAGTATATAGGCCAGAAACTGCGCATCATCAAAGGAAGTCCATTCAACTAAATAGGCATACGGGTTACTCACCACCGGTGTGAGTTCGGATTCGGTATCAAAGCCAATGGGCTCCACTTCTACTTGTCCCTGAATGGCATAACCATTGACGCCAAAGGAATAATGTGCTTCCCATGCGGTGATATCGTAGGTAAGTGAATCGGCTAGTTCAGGTTTAGGCTCAAATAATACTCTAACCAAGGTACCCTGAGGCTGATACGTATGTATAATATAATCGCCTTTTTCTATGGTTACTCGTCCAACCTGACCGTTCTGGTAATCATAACCACTCGCTCGGACTTCATTCACCGCCTGTTGTACCTCAATTTTTTGATTAAGCAAATAGCGTAGGAGTCGGCTGGTATTGTCTGGATTGCTGCTGCGTTTTACCACAAAGGTTTTATAGTTTCCAGAGCCATTTTCACGGGTGGTATCAAAGTACTTATGGAATTCAGCCAATACCCGTTCTTTTTGATTAACCACCGTTTCTATGGTTGATAATCCAGATGTCGCATGATGAATCATTCGATCGTACAATGTTAGGGTATCTCCCTCGTCGGTTAGTACGCCTAGACCGGCAAAGCTGTGGCCTGCTTGTTCATAAGTCATCCCAATAGCCCCATTAAAAGTGGGCCATGTATCCCCATAACTTGGGTAAAATAAATCAAACACTTCACGTGTAAAGTACAGCCAATTGTTCTGATCAAAATAGGAAGCATGGTTTTGGCCTATTAAGGTCTGTAGCTCTCGCTGCCATTCGGTTATGGCATAATGATACGGCTCTGCCGCTGGCGCAAAGTAATAGGGAGAGTTGTAATACTGCTCATGAAAATCGACATGAACCATGGGCATCCACTCCAAATACTCTTTGATACGCTGTTGGGTTTCGGTCTGGGTTTGCCAAGCCCAATCTCTATTTAAATCGAACATATAGTGATTGGTCCTGCCACCTGGCCAAGGTTCATGATGTTCCATGGCTTCATGATTGGGGTTAACTTGTGCCCCTGTTACCGTTTTGTTCCAGTTCACATACCGATCACGACCGTCTGGGTTTACCATAGGGTCGATAACGACCACGACATCCATCAACCAGTCTTGGTATTCCGTGACTAAGGCATGCATAGTGTATAAGGCGGCCTCACTGGAGGAGGTCTCATTGCCGTGCACATTATAGCTTAACCAAACAATGGGAACGGCTGTTTCGGAGGCTTCACCGGATTCTAAGCCAATTCGTCGCAAATTATTTTTCCTTATTTCCTCCATATTCTGCTGATTTTCTTCGGAGCTAATGACCAAATACACTAATTCACGGCCTTCGTAGGTAGTCCCATAATCAAAGGCGGCTACCATTTCAGAGTGCTCCGCTAAGTGCTGCACATAATCCATCACTTTGTAGTGAGGGGTCCACTGAGTGCCCAATTCGTAGCCTAAAAATTCGGATGGACTTTGAAGTCGTTCTGCGGTGAAAGGTTGAGCGTTGGTTGTGTCGGCTAGAAAAACAAAAAGCAACAACATACCTAGAAAACAACCAAAGAATGGTGATCTGCGAAGGTTAAAAGTAGTGGAGGCAGCGGATAGTGGTAACATAATTGATGGGTAGGGTTAACAGGATATTCCATCCTAAAAGATTTATATTTAGGAGTATTAGTAAATGTACACAAACCTATTAAGCTACTCAAAGAGATTTATTGCCCATGCCAACCAATCGTGATATCGCCGACCAGCTAGATTTAGTTTATCAACTCATGCAATTAGCGGGCGAAAACAGGTTTAAAGCGATTGCTTTTGATCGTGCCTCTCAAACCATTCGAGGATTTGAAGAGGACCTAGGGACATACATTGAAGAAAAGCGCTTAACAGATATTAAAGGGATAGGAAAATCAATTGCAAACGACATATATACTTACGTGGAAACCGGGTATATGCCGGTTTTAGAAGCGTTTAAGGAAAAAGTGCCCGTGGGCCTTATTCAGTGGTTGGATATTTCTGGCTTAGGGCCGAAAAATATTGTGAAAATTCACCAGCAATTTGGAATTAGTACCCTAGAAGAGCTTAAGGAGTGCATTGATCGGGGTGATCTAGCAGAACTACCTGGACTTGGCGCTAAATCGGTGGAGAAGATTAAAAAATCCATTGCATGGATGGAACAATTTGAAGAGCGTTGCCGCCTCAATGAAGCCGATGAAATTGCCCATGAACTCATTCAATCACTACAGGATCTCCCCGGTGTAAAGGCCATTGAAGTGGCTGGTTCTTTGCGTAGATCCAAGGAGACTATTGGTGATATTGATATTCTTATTGCAGCGGACAAGGCACACATAGACCCAATATTTGACGCTTTTACTTCTCATGAACGTGTGCTTGAAATTCTAGGTCGTGGTGAAACTAAAAGTTCGGTACGCAGCAGGGAAGGTCGACAGATTGATTTGCGCATCGTCGAACCAGAATCTTTTGGTGCCGCTCTCATGTACTTTACCGGCAGTAAAGAGCATAATATAGCTATGAGATCCAGAGCCCGCGAACGTGGGTTAAGCCTGAATGAATATGGACTTTTTAAACTAAATGATGAGGGAGAAACCGATTGGGAGGCTAAAATTAGTTCCGATAAGGAATCTAGTATGTATAAAGATCTGGGACTGTACTGGATTCCACCAGAACTTCGGGAAGATCGTGGTGAACTAGAATGGTTTAGTGAGCATGAGCACATGCCATTGATTCAACAGGATCACATCCGGGGTGTTATTCATGCGCACAGCACTTGGAGTGATGGTAAGTACAGTATTCAGGAAATGGCGGAAGCGTGCATCGCCCGAGGCTATGAGTACTTAGGCATAACCGATCATTCGAAGACGGCGGGTTATGCTGGTGGTTTATCCATAGAACGGGTGATGGCCCAATGGAAAGAAATTGAGAACTTAAATGCCCACTATGCAGCGGAAGGAGTGGACTTTGTCATATTCAAGGGCATTGAATCGGATATTTTAGGAAACGGTGATTTGGACTATCCAGCGGACATACTAGCCGGCTTTGATTTTATTGTAGCGAGTGTGCATCAGCAGTTAGATATGCCCCTCGAAGCGATGATGGACCGGTTTAAACAGGCTATAGAAAATCCTTTTACCACTATGATTGGCCACCCCACCGGCCGGTTACTATTAAAACGCGGAGAAAGTGCGTTGGATATGAACGCGCTCATAGAACACGCCGCTCAGCAACAGACCGCTATAGAAATCAATGCATCCCCTTGGCGATTGGACTTAGATTGGACTTGGGGTAACAAAGCAAAGCAGACGGGTCTTTTCACGAGTGTTAACCCAGATGCGCATAGTATTGAGGGTATTGATGATATCCAGTACGGGGTACGCTTAGCTCGTAAGGCTAAGTTTGATCAACCAAGAGTACTTAATAGCCTATCCGCAAAGGACTTTCTTTCTTGGGCAAAAGCTTCACGTGAATCAAAAAGCTAGGATTGCCTTTTACCTGCAAAAATAATTCTTACTGGCAATAATTAAAGTAATTGCCAGTCTCCTGCTGTATCTACTGCTCTATGATAGATCCGTCCGGGGCTAAAGTCATTGTTTGAACCCGAAGCATCATTGGAATGTCTTCTACCGGACGATCCGCATAACTTTTATTCGCCTGTGCAATGCTGTCGACCACCGCCAAACCTTGAATCACCTCTCCAAATACAGTGTATAATCCATCTAAATACGGAACTCCACCTTGATTAATATAGATTTCTCGCTGTTCTGGAGTATATACTATGGGCTCAAAATCTTTGGTGGCAAGTGGTTTTATTTCTTCAATAATATCACTTACGATGCCTTGATTCCCTTCCATCATAGCCTGTTCAATTCGCTGCTTTACCTCTATATTTTCTGGTGCACCGACATAGGCAGTGATCAGGCCTTGCTCAATGTTATTGTTGGCCTGCACCATCAACTGGTCTAAATCTCGTTCGGTTCGCTCACGCCCATGCACAATATAAAACTGCGATCCACTTGAGCGCATTTCTGGGTTGGTTTCATTACCCATTCTAGCCGCAGCTAAGGCTCCTTTTTTATGAATATATTCTCGCACTATTTCCGCCGGTAAGGTATAACCTGGCCCACCTTGGCCATCATTTCGTATATTATCATCCTTAGAATTTGGGTCTCCTCCCTGTATCATAAATCCTTCAATGACTCTGTGGAAGGTAGTTGAATCGTAGAAACCCTCTTTAGTGAGTTTCAAAAAATTGCTCTTATGCTCCGGTGTAGCATCGTAGAGTCGAACAATCATATCGCCATATGAGGTGGAAATGACCACTACCTCTTCGGTTCGGTTTTCAGTCGGAAATAAGGGTATAGCTTCTGCCTGGCTGGTGCTAGAATCAGCGGAGGTGCAGGATAGACTACTGTAAGCCACAAGGGCCATTATACATAATTTTACTAAGCTTATAGAACGCATTTGCTTACCAATGTTTAGTTTAAAGAAAACTGTGTTGTACCTGAATGTTGTACCTGAATAAAATAATCTATTATTTATTTAATTAATGTAGAAATAAATAAGACGCACCTGATCAAAAACAACATGACCCCAATGTCCATTCCTTCAAACTGGCAATTAGATCATATAGGCATTGCTGTATCTTCACTTGATGCCGCCCTGGAACAATATGAAACACTGTTAGGAACCCGGCATTATGGCCGAGAACATGTCGATTCACAAGGTGTTGAAGTGGCCTTTCTTGATACATCCAATGCCCGAATAGAGTTATTAGCGCCCCTTGACCCAGAATCTAGTGTCGCCAAATTCATTAACAAAAGAGGCGAAGGCATGCATCATACCGCTTTCTTGGTCAACGATATTCAACGTGAATTAGATCGGCTAATTACCTTGGGGTGGGACCTTATTCACCCTCAACCGATATCCGGCGCCCATGGAAAATGGGTGGCATTTTTACATCCAAGATCAGCACATGGAGTACTTATTGAATTATGCTCATACAAAAACTAGCCTACCATGCAGGAAGCCTTATCATACTTTTCTGTTTCTGCATTACTTGCTCTGGTCCCAATCAGGCATTCGAAGAACCACCTCCTCCCTTAAGTGACACTCCTATTGCCCAATTAGACATAGATACCAGGGGCTTGGAGATTCCCAAAGACCCCAAAATAATGAGCACATTACGGGTATTCATCAACGAAGAATTACGCTTAGAACAACCCATGGGTATAGAATCCATCGGTATTGGTGAACGATTATTTCGAACATGGATGTGCTGCTCTTCCCACTTTATCGCCACATATTCCTTTTTTGATTATCTACTGCTCAGCGAATTATCCGGAAGTTTTTGACCCATCGTACCAGAGCCGAACCATCATGTAAATAACAAATATCAACCCTACATAGAGTCCCAACTCGAGTACATCTCCGAGCCAAACCCAAAAAATATCAATCTTAAATCCTAGCATCTTCCTGTTAATTTGGTTTGTTGCACAATCTTTTTTTCAGATTGTTAGTATATGGGATTAAAGATACAACTTTTTAGAAGCTCTGACGATATTTTTTACTGGTTTAAACGTAGCATGTAGGCCTTATTGTAATCGGTACTTGAGTTGTAGACTAGGGGAAAAATTCCAAGTACTCAGCTCAGGGTCAAAATACCAGTTGTTTAAATAGGCAAATGACATATCTGCGGTTAGGCTAATTTTGTCAAGGTGCTTTACCCCTTTAACGCCAAAATTAACATCGAATTCAGCGATGTATTCACGCTCACCCACAAAAGCTCGGATGGTATAATCATCATTATATCGCGTTCGTTGGAAATAGGCTCCAATAGCCCCGCCCGAACCATAATAGTCTAGGGAAATAAAGTTACTATTCGATCCCGGCCCAATGCTTGCGCCTATTAGCTGTCCATTATGAGTATAACCCTGCTTAACTATGCCATGTATGTAATAGGTCCCCCCACTACCCGTATTATTAATAAATGATATTTGATTCTGACTTAGGGTAGTTGTCTCAATCGATAGCCTTATTAGGTTTCCATACCTAAGATCAAATAGTTTCAAGAACCCAAAGGTATACGCTCGTTGGCGATCAGGCTGCCTAAGAAATTCTTGAAAACTTGCAGGAAAGTCATTTTTAGCAAATTCGACATAGGTCTCAAAACCGACCTCAGGAAACCTCCATGCTAAGGCAACCGAAGAAAGTTGATCATAAAAATCATTGGTGACTCTACCCTGGCCTATATCGGTATCTCTTTTCGGGGAAAAATTAGTAAATGCCGCAAATGCATCACCCAGAACCAAATCTTCATCCTGCCATTCTCTGTACAATACTCGATGTAAGCTTAGTGTCAACCCATCTGCAAAACTAGGTCGATATGCCGCAACTAAACCCGTGAAATATCGCCTGTCATTGGTTGGATCTTCGTCAAAGTAAGCTGATTCTTGTAAGCGTCCCCAAAACCCTTGAATTTCTATGTGACCAATCGGCGTTTTCACTGGGGTTTTAGTGCCCAATCGTATATGAGGAAAGCCACCGGCATTTCTACTCATCAGTATTTGATTCTGATAGGCAGGGCCCCACGTCATATTTTGTGTTGATAGGGCAAGGGCTAAAAATGTATGCGATAGCTTGATCTCTGACTGTCCCAGATGAAATTCCGTTATAGAACGGTTCCCATACCTTTGTACCCAGTCCAAAGACCTTGCATATGGGTACGAAAACTCACTTTTGTTTAGATTGTGTGCTGGAATGGTAAAATCTCGGTTTTCAGCATAATAAAGCATGGGCTGAATGGAATAACTAATAGAACTTTCCTTGCCTAAGGTGATTCTTCCCTGAACACCAAAGGTGGTAAACAGATTCGTCCCTTTACCGGTCCATAGCGGCCCATTATTATTGCTTCTATTTAGTTTTGAATTGTGCACATATCCAACTCTAGGATTAATCAGCGAAAACTGAGTAGTCTCCTTTTGAGTTAGCTCCCAAATATCCCAACCCGATGCTCCTATTTCATAGTCCATTCCAACACTAGGGAAAAAACTCAACGGGGAAATCATATCCGGATTTTGTAAAGCCATCAACCTCAGATAATCATACTCCTGTGTCTCTGGAGCTATAATATACTGAGCCTTTGCAGCAGGGAGTTTTAAACAGAGTCCTAAAAAGAGGGCTAAAAGTACGAGTGACCAACGAGATGTCAGAATCAAACGAGATGTCAGAATCATAGCGATGTTATTTTTTAAAATATTTTTTGGCAGCGTTGGTTCGATAAGCTTCCCAATTTGCTTGTTGTGAAAGGGCCATAGGTTCCACCCCACCTTTTAACTCCTCGACTTTCCCATTCAGAGCTGAGGTTACGATATGGTGCTTTCTACTTCTTTTCGCGAGGCAACTACTTATAAAAATATCATCTATATCTTCCTCTGGTTCAATAAGCATAGGTACCCGCTTTAGGTCGGCTGTTTTGAAAAATATCAAGCGGCCTTTTAATATATCTACCCGCGTATTTTTTTTGGGAAATTTATGATGCTTCGCTCCTAAGGTAATTCCCACCTTCCGAATGCTTTTTTGCTGTTCTGTGGGGTAGTAAGACAAGTCCTTCCCAAGTTTAACCCCATTAAAACCAATGGCCCGTCCTGCTTCATAATTTTCTTCCATAGTATCAATCAAACTTTGCAAGCTATCCGGCGAACTAAGCACTAAATCATCATCATGCGACATGATGTACGGGGTGTTGGCATACGACGCCATACTCCACCTTGCCCAACATTTCAAATTCTTGGAAGAGTTAATCACCAAGTCTAAGCGTGGGTCAGTGAACTCTTGTTCGCCATTATTCCATAGGAATATAGAACACTCAACGGTTTGATTTTTGAGTGCATCAAGTATAATCGGTAGGTTTTCAACTCTCTTATAATTCAATAATAAAACAGTAACCATAGAGTGATTATATTGAGTTAAAATAACGATGACAGATTCTAAAAAAGCACATATTGCCGTTTGTGTTGGAACGCATAACCGACCCGATTCGCTTGCCAACACCCTTCAATCACTTGTTCGTCTTGAAGTGCCTAATGATACAGATATATCTATTATTGTCATAGATAATAATAGAGAAGCGTCTTCCGAGCAAGTCGTAGATAGATACAAAAATGAGTCTAAACGGCAACTTTACTACATACACGAGAGTGAAGGAGGAATTGTCCACATGAGAAATCGTGCGATGAAAGAAGCCTCAAGTCTAGGAGCTACCCATCTAGCTTTTATTGATGATGATGAAATAGCTAGTAGTGATTGGATTACAACACTCTATGAAGCATTGGTTAAATTTGAAGCCCAAGTGGTCCAAGGTACCACGCAACGAATCCTCCCCGAGGATACGCCTAATTGGCTAACTAAGTATAATTTACTCCAGCTCAAATCACATGCAACCGGGCAAGTCCGAAGCTCTGCAGGGACTAGGAATGTTTTATTTGATCTACGTTACATGAATCAACATGCATTGAAGTTTAATCCTGTGTTTAACTTCATGGGTTCTTCAGATACCTTTTTCTTTTATCAAGCCTACCTAAAAGGAGCGAAAATTGTATGGGTGGATGAAGCAAGGGTACAAGAAAGAGTCCCAAAAAATAGACTGACCGCCAAATGGATAATTCAACGCGCCTTTAGGATGGGGGTCACCGATTTTGAAATGAAAAAACAACTAGGGGCCTACTTCTCAATAGTCACCTCTCTATTTAGGCACATAATATACCTTGTATTGTTTAGCCTACTTTCCATTCTTAGCCTTCCTTTTAATAGGAGCGCATCGCTAAAACTGTCATTACAGGTAGTCAAAGCAGCTGGATTTATCTACAAGATGGCTGGATTTACCTATCTAGAGTATAGAAACCACTCCTAGATTAAAAAGCCTAATTATATCTAAATGGTTAATTTCACCGGTATACACAGGGCAATGACATAACATATCAGACTAATGAATACGGCCAATCCTTTAGCAAATACTGTTTTTTTCCTGGCTATTTTTTTCAACGAACCTTGTTTGAACCCTGGCTTTTTTCCGGGACCATGTTTGAACCCTGGCTTTTTTCCGTTTTTTTGGAGGTTTTCCATCACTTCATCAAAGAATTGCCCTGTTCCTGGTAAATGAATAACTAGAGGGTGAGTACCTGTGACTGTATTCTTATACTCCTTGGTTTCAGGGTTATAATAGATATCGATAAGCTTGCTTTGATACCTGTTCAGTCCCAAAAATTTCAACACCGCTCTTTCTAACTTAAATGAATTATAGGCGTGGGTGCTACTCACATGAGGCATGGATTGTACTCTAGATCGACCACCGGTTACCTCAAAAAGTACATGACTGTAATCTAATTGAATAGTGTACTTCTTGCTGGTTGAAAGAGCATGCTCTACATAATGTTTCGTATACAGATATTGATCGGAGACCAAACTGGTAAAAAAATCGGCATCCTCGATACGTAGTTCATTTTTAATAATTATATCATTGAGTAGTTCTTGTAGAGCAGCGACTTTCCCCATCATGGTCCCTGAATTCAAGTACCTATAAAGAGTGGGCGATGTTGGATAAGTACGCTGATACTCCGCTTTAATACGATGATTCCGAAAATAAAAATTAGCTTCAGCTCCAAAAATTACATCCCCCTCTAACGAGGTAAAAGCCCTGAGAATATCTTCTTGGGATGCATTGATTAGTACGTCAAAGGCATCAGTAACCAGGAGCATTTGCTCGGTATCTGCATTTGAAAGGAAATCATAGAGTAACTTAATTTTTATAGCATTCGACTCCCATTTTCCGTCATACGTAAGCACAGTTAGGTCTAAATCGTGGGCCTCACAGCTGAGGAGTAGTTTATTATCCGAGGCTAGTTCTTTGTCTGAGAATGTTATAACCCTGAGTTGACTCATTGGTTCCCGCTCAATTTTGAGAATAGTACTTCATAAGACTCTACTATTTTTCGGGCCGAATAATCGCCCGCACGCTCTTTCCCTCTAGCCGTTATCTCTTGCTTTTCTTCCTTCTCTAGGCTCAGCGTTGCATTAATTCCATCTGCCAAAGATAGTGGATCAACAACCGAAATGAGCTTCCCAAACCTACCGTTATCCAAAATTTCGGCAGGACCAAAATTACAATCCGTTGAAATTACCGGACACTCACATGCCAATGCCTCGACAAGAACATGCCCAAAACCTTCCCATGTTGAACTTAACACAAAAGCCTCTGCATTGTTCATATAGCGGTAAGGATTCTTCGTAAATCCTTTGAAATGCACCATAGAACAAATCCCCAGTTCTTTTGCTAAGTTCATTAATTTCTGCTGTTCACTTCCTACACCTAGAATAACTAAATGAATACCTGCAGTGGGGGCCACGCTTTTTTGATATCCCTGCAGCAATAGGCTAAAATTCTTTTGAGGCACCAACCTTCCTACTCCTAAAATATACCTGTAGGAATGCTCAATCGGCTCCTCCCTGGTTAATGCTATTCCTTCCAGATCTATGGGATTGCCTAGCACAGAAACCTTTGATTCTTCTATCATATAGCTCGATACGATTTCAGATTTAGCCCCATGCGTCAGTGTAATAATATGGTCCGCCTTTGTGTATGCTTTTTTGAGTAAAAATTTTAACAAATTGCCAAACACGATACCCTTTGACTTTGCCTCAGCCAAAATATTATTTCCCGACCGAATTACCCAGACACGATCTTTTGTGAACCCAAGTACCCTCCAAATCAATGAAATGTAATTCATACTCTCGGTTACCGTCATTATGATGTCAGGGTCATAGGTCTTAATAGCACGATACTGAGTGGGTAGTATGAACACGAAAAATTTATACAAACTATACAGTGGATTAGCCGATTTTGATATAGAAAAGGCTCCTTTGTCCAAGCTATTTAGAATAGAATGATCGGGAACCATCGCAGAATAATGCCCATCAAAATCAAGCAGGCAAACCTTGAGTTCAAATGCTTCATTGTCGCAGTTTTTTAAAATATTAAGAACAGTTCGTTCCGCACCACCACCTGAAAAGCTGGGTAAGAAAAATAGAATTCGAGCTCTTGTGCTCATTCGTAGTTCCAATAATCTTTATAGTATCGCATCATAACTTCGTTGTTGATACCATCCTTGTTAACCGAATTACTGAGAGAGTACCCAGACCAACTCGATAATCGCTTAAGGTGTGAAAATCCCCATTTAACTGGAAATATATATTTCTTAACCTTTTGCTGTGCTAGATGTCCACTAATACACACATCGTCGGTATAGTACGCCTCCTTTGGGCGTTGCTCTATTAGAAAATGCGGATCAAAAAATGAGGGTTTAATCATAAATGATCCATAGCCAGTAATGACATCCACTTCGACAAGGTTTTGGATATCGGTTCCATAAACTTTAGTGTCAAAACGATTTTTATCTTTTAATGACACTGGGATATCATACCCAATGATCGCTAGTGCGGCACCCGGATTCCTTTGAGATTCTATTTCATAATCCTCGATCAATTTTTTAGAATAGATAATGTCGTCATCTAAACAAATAATTTGTTGATTTGGGTCTGCTTCATATTCTATCAATGAAGGGATCAATTTGGTAATGGGTCCTAAATCATGTTCGACCACTCGAAATTCGACCAAGGGAATGGACGGCAAATCTTCTACTGAAATATTTTTTTGCTCCCGTACAGAATATTTAGGTACCCAAACAATGATTTTTTTAGGTAACACGGTCTGATCCAAAAGGGAATAAAGTGTTGGAGCAATACGATCTACCCGCTCTGAAAGGGTGGTCATCGAGATTACGATATCCGAAGAAATATTGCTAAACTTACCACGACTCTTAATGCCGTTAACCAGCAACAAATACCGAATAAGTTCTGTGGCTTTGTTACGCATTCTGACTGCTTACTGTTACTCTGTTAGTCCGATCGAAAACCTGCATGAAATTAGTCCTTTTTATCGTAAAGTCATCATGGCAAAAATTACTCATTGGAGCCATTGGAAGTGCTATAGCCGGTTTATGCTACGCATATGCCATAAAGTTATTGAATGCCCTCATCGGTAGCAGCTCTGAAAGTAGCGCGTTGTTTATTGAAATGTCCGGGATCATTTTACTCTCAACCAGTTTATCGATAATAACCGGGTATTACCTCACCCAACTGTTTGAAGACAAAATCTCGGATTTACGTGTAGATCTCTCACGAAAAATCTTAAAAGCGGATTTCGAGACAGTGGAAAAAAACGCGTTTAAAATTATTCCTGTACTTCACTACGATGTAAACAATATAGGTTCATTTGCTAAAACTATTCCCGATGTACTAGTGGCTGTCTTCAAAATTGCAGCTATCTGGACGTACATGTTCCTTTTATCTTGGCAATTAACCCTTTCCATCATCACTGTTTTCCTGCTTGTTTTTTTATTCGCCTTTGTGCTTCTCCCAACATTTCATCGGGTTGAAAAAGACATACAACGAGAGCGCAATGTGTTGTACCGCCACCTTGTTGGTTTAGTGAACGGGATAAAAGAACTAACATTGAATCAGATGCATCAAAAAAATTATGTTGAGGATACGATTAATCCCACCAGTTCCATGCATGCACGTCATATTTCAATAATCAATTCTTTAAATATATTGGTTACAAAATCAGCTGAGCTTATCGTAATCGTTGGGATTGGAATAATCATTGTTGTACTAAAATCTTCTGCAAGCTTTTCATCCGAAGTGTTCCTTGACTTCTTAACCTTAGTATTATTCATTCTACCTTCCCTTATTATTATCACTAGTTTTGCAAGAAGCCTGAAAAAAGTGGACGCCTCACTAGAACAAGTATTTAGCTTAGGGCTTGAGTTTGATGATTACAGGCACGCAATAGGAAACGCTAAACTTCCGTACCGTAGTCATTCAGAAGCACCACTTATTAGTTTACAAGGGGTCACTTATCACTATGGAACGCCTGATTCTAACACCTATAAAGTTGGCCCATTTAACCTTAGTATTTATGAAAACGAGCTTTTGTTTATTAATGGAGGTAATGGAAGTGGAAAAACTACCTTAGCGAAACTGTTAACTGGGCTATACATGCCTGAATCGGGCCAAATAAATTACCAGGAACAGAAAATTAACGAAACTAACCTCTTCGAATACAGAAATCTGTTCGCGGCGACCTTCACCGATTCACATGTTTTTCAGGATCTACGCTATCTATCGACCCGTGTTTCCGAAAGTGAAATGGAAGAACAGTCTAAACTTTTAGGAATAAAGGACAAAATTAAGGTTGACCAGTTTAACATTTCCGATGTCGATCTTTCGTTTGGGCAGCGAGGGAGACTTAATTTACTTAGGGTATTACTTGAGGATCAACCCATCTATCTCTTTGATGAATGGGCGGCTAACCAGGACCCTTACTTCCGGTCAAAGTTTTACCATGAAATCCTACCCAATCTAAAAAGTAAGGGTAAGACAATTATTGTCATATCCCATGATGATCAATACTATCACCTGGCTGATAGGCTCATCACCCTGTCATCTGGTAACATAACTACCATTTCTGGTTGATTGATCTGTTCCTGGGTTTTGGTGATACGCTGTTATCAATAAAAATGAATAAAGATTGCTCTAGGTTGTTAAAGCCCTTATCTTTTGAAACTTGTACATCGAGGCGTGGCGTAGTCCGGTAGCGCACTCGGCTGGGGGCCGAGGGGTCGCAGGTTCAAATCCTGTCGCCTCGACATTTTTGACTCAAACCTGACCACAGGTTTCCCGAATCTCGGGATCGCCTCGACATTTTTAAATCAAACCTGACCACAGGTTTCCCGAATCTCGGGATCGACTCGACATTTAAGCTCATATGGATGGGCTTTTTTTGTTGGGAATCGTGGTGATTTGTTATCGCATTGTTATAAAACAGTTCGCTCTTAATAACAATAAGAGGAGAACAAATGGCATCGTTAGTAAAACAGCATTCTAGTTATTACAGCCAGTTTTATAACCCCAACAGAATCCCATCTAGAAAGAGGGTAGCCCTAAGAACGAAGTTTAAAGACCTTGCTTTACGTAAGCACGTAGAGCTCGAGAAAGCGTATGAACAGGGAGAGTTTGACCCATGGATTAAGCAGCAAAAATCTGCGCATCCCCCCAGTAAAAATTCAAGACTTGGAGACGTACTCACCTACTACATTACCCAGAAATCTAAAGAAGATTGGCGTGACCGAACCACTAAGGATACAACGTACGTGCTTCGAGCTTTTGAACGTGTAGCAGGCTCTGGGAAGCCCCTATCTTGCTTGTGTGCCACTGACTTTAACGACTACATCAATAGAGACAGTATCGCCTTTGCTACTAGTCACAGTGACCGCACTAAGCTCAAACCTTTTGCTAAGTGGTGCGTATCGCATAAGCTACTAAGGATGAACCTTGCTGATGTCAAGGTCTACAACTTTCAGCAGGAACAAAAGGAGGTTGTCACGTACGTAACCCACTCTGAAGTAGCCACCCTAAAGCAAGTGATTCGTGATAAGGTTCAAGGGGATATTGCTAAGGGGTATCAGAACCCTGATAGGAATGCGTTATGGCTTATAGACCTGATTGATTGGCAACGCTGGAGTGGGATGCGCATCTCAGAAACCCTGAGCCTAACCCCTCGTAGCTTTAATACTGAGACGTGGGACATCACCATTGGTTCAGCCACGTTTACTACCAAGTCTAAGAAGAAACAAGTGTTGCCTATAGGTCGAGTAAAGCCTCTTAGGGAGCTTGCTGAGAGGCTGCTAAATGAATGTGCTACGACAGATACTCCTCTGTTTGGTCACACAGATTCAAAGCGTACGTCCAGAACCTTTAAGAAGTATGTAAGGCTAGCCCTACCAGAAAGGGAAGACATCCACCTACATTCGTTACGGCACACGTGTTGTATTGAGCTGCTACGTAATGGAGTTTCCATTTATACCGTACAAAGATGGATGCGTCACAGCTCAGTGCAAACCACGCAGAACTATGCAGACCTGCTAAATTCAGATGTTGGGGAACACGTTGGGAAAGTACTTGGAAACTGTTAGTAAAGTAAAAACCTATAGTTTTTGGAATTGTAAGAGATAATAAATTGTAATCTAGATGATTCAAAAAAAATACACTTAATGAACAGAATTCTATGAAGTACTTCTCATTAATAACATTATTACTAATCGGGTATGCCTGTTCTACAGCACCTGAACCAACATATACTATAAACACCATCTCGAATCCAACGGAAGGTGGGAGTATTTCAATTACACCAGAACAAGATGCCTATGAGGCAGGTACTGCCGTAACTTTTACTGCTACCCCTGATGAAGGGTACACATTCATTGATTTTAGTGGTGAGTTTAATTCTACAAGTAATCCACTTACCGTTGCTGTTGGCAAAGCAGATATGGAAATAGTTGCAAATTTTCAGATTAAATCTTATCCCTTAAGTATATCGGTTGAGGGTAACGGGAATATTATAGAACAGATAATTCAAAATAAATCAACTGATTACGAGCATGGTACACAAGTTCAATTAACAGCAAATCCAGAGGATGGATGGGAGTTTGTTGAGTGGGGAGGCGACGCTAGTGGAACGGAACCAACAACTATTATATCTGTTGAAAGTGAAAAAAATGTAACCGCTTTATTTCAATTGAAACGCTATTCCTTAAATATCTTAGTTCAAGGTCAGGGTACTACCACTACTGAATTGTTGACAGAAATAGAGCCTGACGAAGATGGTAAGTATGAGCATGGTTCTCAAGTAAGAATAACCGCTCTCCCTAATAAAAACTATAAGTTCTCAACATGGAGTGGAGATACCACTTCGACAGAATCTTCAATTGTAATAGAAATGAAGAATGATATTGAAGTTACTGCCGAGTTTAGTGAATTAGAGAAATCCTTGTATAGACGAGAAACATATGAACGAGACGATAATAATAACCTGACGCTGTATACAAGATACAATGGTAATGGAGAGATTGAAGGACTTCAACAAGCCTACCGGTATGATGAGAATAATCGGCGGGTAGAAACTATTCTATATAACAGTGACGGTTCTGTATTTCGAAGAGATACTTTCATATACGGTGAAAATGAATATCAACAAATTAACTACAATGCCGACTCTACTGTAAATAGTAGTAATACCTACCTTTTGGATGAAAATGGCAACACCATTGAACGAAAGGGCTATGATACCGATGGAAACCTAACCATTACAGAAGTAAACAGTTGGGATGCTTCTGGAAACATACTTGAGTCTCAAATGTAC
>JAGYJQ010000010.1 GCA_018401935.1 Balneolaceae bacterium | reverse complement strand
GGCACTTATTTCGGTGCTTATCATCTTACTTCTATTATCTTGTACTCATTTCGTATTCAGCATGGCTAAAATACAGTTAATTCAAATGCTCGATTGCAAAAAAACATTAAGAGCAATTTGAGTATGTGTAAAAAAATGTGACTACATATCGTTCCCAATAGTAGCCAAACATCTAATAAATTAGGCGTTAATGGGCGATGAGTATTTGGAAGCCTGCCATAGCCATAATGGCTAAACTTATCCACCAAGCGACGGTAGCTCCATCGGAATGTTCTAGTGACTCTGGGATAAGTTCTGCAAAGACCATCCATATCATAGCGCCGGCGGCTAATCCAAGACCAAAGGGTAGATAAGCTTGGAATTGTTCCACAAATAAAAAGGCGGGAACGGCCATAAGTGGTTGAGGGAGGCTGGAAAAAATACTCCACCAAACGGCTTTAATGGGGGAGGTGCCTTTAGGTATCATGACAAGGCTAATCGCGAGTCCTTCAGGGATATTGTGAACGGCAATGGCAATAGCAATGAAGATCCCAAATTCCATTGTGTTCGCAAAAGAAACGCCTACGCTAATACCCTCGGCGAACGAATGAATAGTCATAATGCCGAGAAAAAGTAGCATTTTCTTGGTGCTCGCCCCGACCAGATCTCCGATTTCTACATGTGAGCTGTTCTTCATCCATTTATTCGAGAGAACCACTAAAAGTAACCCAGCAAACATGCCAGCGATAGTCATCCATTCAGCAATTTTATAGCCCTCAAAAATAAGATTGAAACTGGCCGAAAGCATAAGTCCACCTGCGAGGGCGTTGGATTTGGCCAAAAAACTGTTGGAGATATTCTTTATGAAAAAAAACGGTAGGGCGCCAAGTCCTGTCGCTAAGGCAGTGATCATGGCATAGTTGAAGACTTGAACAAGGGGCTCTTGAAAAAAAGAAGTAGCAGTAAAAAGTTCCGTATTTTCCACGTAGGCAAGTTATAGATTATTTATGAGCCTAAAAGTAGAGCTTTATTGATTTAGAACGGAATTAAATTGAGCATTTGCTCATAGATTTATTCGATAATTGCGATAGTTTTTATACCAAATGTGCGCAGTTATAGCTATACTTTCGCCATGTTAGATCGAAGATTTGCCAAACCGCGCCAACGACTGGTCGAACAGCTGGTTGAAAAAGGAATTCAAGATCCTATGGTTCTTAACGCCATAGGATCATTACCCCGTCATATTCTAATCGATACCGCTCTTCATCATCGAGCATATGAGGATTCTGCCTTACCCATTGGTTTAGGGCAAACTATTTCTCAACCCTTCACGGTTGCCAAGCAAACCGAACTCTTAGGGGTAAAACCGGGGGATAAAATCTTAGAAATTGGAACGGGTTCTGGTTATCAGTGTATGGTGTTATGCGAACTTAAAGCGCAGGTTTATAGTGTGGAGCGTCATAATGAGTTGTACCACCGTGCTAAAGAGGCCTTACGTGATTTAGGGTACCGGCCCCAACTCAAATGTGGTGATGGGACCTTGGGTTGGTCTACCTATGCTCCCTATCATGGTATCGTTGTTACTGCGGGTGCCCCTGTGGTGCCGGATGATCTTATTCGGCAACTACATATCGGAGGCCGATTGATCATTCCCGTAGGAAGTAATACCGAACAAAAAATGGTGCGTATTACTCGCCATTCAGAGGAGGAATATGCCCAGGAAGAGTTTGAAGGGTTTGCCTTTGTTCCACTAATTGGCCAAAAAGGCTGGAAAGAATAACCGCAGGTACATTTATGGCTCAAGAAGCTAAAAACCATCCATCTACAGACTCCTCAGAAAAAGACCAAAGTTCACTAAAAGAATTCCCCATGCTCTGGTTAAAGGGATTTTTAATGGGCTCGGCTGATGTGGTTCCGGGCGTGAGTGGGGGGACCATGGCGCTTATTTTAGGAATTTATGAGCGGCTTTTGTCCGCTATAAAAAGTGTGGATGGAGCCGTTTTAAAAGATGTTTTTTCTTTGCGTTTGGCAAAAGCTGTGGGCCAAATTCATTTGTTATTTTTGGTCATGTTGTTTTCGGGAATTGCTACAGCTCTTGCCTTCTTTACCAAAATTGTACCCCTTCAAGTGTATATGTTTAGCCATCCAGAAATCGTGTTTGGGCTCTTTTTTGGTCTTATACTCGGCTCCATTTACGTACTAGTGAAAGCCATAGAACAGCGTCACCTAAGTATGGTGGTATTTATTGTGGTGGGAACAGCTATTGGGCTCTGGGTAGTCCAATTAGTACCTACTCAAACGCCCGAACATCCTCTGTTTGTTTTTTTTAGTGGCGTGGTAGCCATAACGGCGATGATCTTACCCGGTATATCGGGCTCTTATCTGCTGTTGATTATGCGTAAGTATGATTTTGTATTGAGTAACATCGGCAAACTAGGTGGGCCAGAGACGATGGAAGGATTTTGGGCGCTCTTACCTTTTATTGTAGGTGCGGTAGTTGGTTTAGCGCTTTTTTCTAGGGTGTTATCGTGGCTTTTGGCACGCTATCATCGGGCTACTTTGTCGGTATTATTGGTTTTTATTGGGTTCCTTGCTGGTTATCTGGCCATTTCCAGGACAGAGAGTATATTGAGCAGGTTCGCGAGGTTGAAGTGATGCTGGCGGATGACCCGGCCGTCCAAGATTTACCAGGTATTGGCGATGAAGCCCCTGCATTACCGGAATATAAGAGGGTGGTACCTGCCCCAATGGAATCCTCTCTGGTTGACGAGGAGCCATCTACCCAGGAGTCTATGCAGGGAACTCCTGAAGCCGTGGTTCTGGTCGAAACGGTTAAGCGTAAACTTATTTCTTCCACACCTTATTGGCCTGATGCTACCAGTGAACCTAATCGTTGGATGGGCTTTACAAGCATATTGATGGGCTTATTGTTGGTGGCGGGTTTGGAACGGCTTCGATGAGGTAGTCTATTTTTTGAATCGCTGGGGTTTACCCAAGGCAGCGGATACATCAACCGGGCAGCGGATACATCAACCGGAAAGTAGTGGTTTGGAATAGAAAAAAATGTGCGTGGGTTCATAGAAAATTCACACGTTCTGCTATTTTAAGGATAGAGCCTGGTTAAAGAGACCGGGCTAGTGTTCAATAAAATAAAGGAGGGTTGTCATGAAAATTTCAAGAATATTAGTGCCTACTGATTTTTCAGAATCGGCCGAACTAGCAGTAAAGGCGGCTGGGGTGTTGGTGGATTATTTTGGATCCACCGTAGATCTCATGCATGCGGTACCAATGATGAAGTATTTTCACGATTCTATGGATCCTTTGGGGGTGCCTTTTTCTATTGAAAAGGATCTGTACCCTCATTCCTTGGAGCAGGCCAAGAATAATTTGGAGGCCCTAGCCAAAGCTCATATAAAAAAGGAGCATGTAGGAACAACGATTACACAAATTGAACGAAAGCCTTCGGAGGGAATTTATACGGTGGCCAATAGTGGTCGCTACGATTTAGTCGTAATGGCTACCCACGGCGCGGATGATTCTATGCATTTGCTGGGTGGTACTACTGAGAAGGTGATTCGTCATTCTAAGGTGCCCGTGCTCACTATTCCTAAAGAGCATTCGGTGCATAATTTTTCCAGTATTGTGGTTCCTATCGATTTCTCAGAACGTTCCATGCAGGCATTGCGGGCGGCCTTTGAGCTTGCTAAGGAGTTTGAGGCTAAAATTGTGCTCTTGAATGTGATTGAGCTTTACTCGGCGGGTAGCGATATGATGCCTTATGTGCCGGTAAATATCGATGAGCAGGGCGTGTATGAAAGTATGATGACGGGCTTGAGTGATTATATCGAAGAGAATGAGCCAGCGTTTCATCTTCGTAGATCGGGCGTTGTGTTTAGAGATGAGTTGGTGTCTGCTATACACCCAGATATCCGGGTAGACCTTGAAACGGTTATCAAAAAAGGTGTGTCGGCGCATCACGAAATCGTGGATTATGTGGATGAATACGGTGACATACTAGTGATGAGTACGCATGGTCGCACGGGATTAGCACGGATACTCATAGGCTCGACCACCGAACAGGTTGCGCGACATAGTAAAAAACCTATGCTTACTATCCGCACCCTTAGTTAAGTAATGCGTACCTTATGGCATGAGTACGGATCGATTTAGAACCAAAAAACGCCTGGGTCAGCACTTTCTCACCGATAAGAATGTGCTCAGCAATATAGTTACAGCTTTTCCAGCTAGTCCGAATGACTGGGTGCTTGAAATTGGTCCGGGGACAGGGGCTCTGACGCAGTATCTTTGGCCACGTTACCCTCGGCTGGAGTTGGTTGAGGTGGATGCGGAAGCGGTGGCTGTGCTCAATGAGCGGTTTAAAGGGGTGCTTATTCATCAGCAGGATATACTGAAGGTAAATTTACAGGAGCTCATTCCTCAGCAGCTAGATGCAGATCGGGTTGATGCAGATCGGGTTGATACAGATCGGGTTGATGCAGATCGGGAAGTGGCAAAGTCTAAAAATTTTGTTATCGGAAATCTACCATATTATATCACCAGCCCTATTTTATTTGGTCTTTTAGAGCATAGAAGTAGATTAGCTGGCGCTTTATTGATGATGCAAAAGGAAGTTGCTCAGCGTCTGGTTGCTGTTCCGCGGACCAAAGACTATGGCATTTTAAGTGTGCAAACTCAACTCATGAGTAGTCCGGAATATCTTTTTGACGTGAAACCAGGTTCCTTTAGCCCACCACCAAAAGTTACCAGTGCCATGGTGTACGTACATTTTGACAAGCCGTCATTAGCCAGTTCCGACAAAATGCTCAAAGCCGTTGTGCGAACGGCTTTTAACCAGCGAAGAAAAAAGCTCAGTAACGCTCTAAAATCCATGATTCAAGGAATTGATTGTTCACAATTTGACTTAGATGTTCGAGCCGAGGAATGGACACCTGACATTTATGCAGAGTTTGCGGCTTATTTAGAAGCGTATGATCTTGATTAGGGCTTTGGTACGGGTTTTGCATTGAATCAAAGCAAATAAACGTAAGCACAAGGTGGCTTTCAATTTTAAGGAAGAACCTATGCAGCTTGCAAAACGTATTTAAACCAATAACTAAACTAATATCAAGGAGTCATACCTTATGGCTAGCATTAAACCTTTAGGAGATCGTGTACTGATCCAAGCCGATGTAGCTGAAGAAGTAACCAGCTCTGGTCTTTACATTCCAGATACCGCTAAAGAGAAACCTCAACAAGGAACCGTGATAGCTGTTGGTCCAGGTAAAGTGGAAAACGGTACCAAAGTAGATATGACGGTAAGTGAAGGAGACAAAGTACTCTACGGTAAGTATGCCGGCACCGAAGTTACCATCGATGGTAATGAATACCTCATCATGCGTGAGTCGGATATCGTTGGTATCCTCTCATAATTCCTGTTAAATAATTTTTAATCATCTAATCTAAAGAAAGAAATGTCAAAGTTAGTTCATTATGATATCGAAGCCCGCGATGCTCTAAAGCGTGGCGTTGACAAACTTGCCGATGCGGTTAAAGTAACCCTCGGCCCCAGAGGACGTAACGTAGTTATTGAAAAATCTTTTGGTGCACCTACAGTGACCAAAGATGGAGTAACCGTTGCAAAAGAAATAGAATTGAGCGACAAAGTTGAAAACATGGGTGCTCAAATGGTGAAAGAAGTTGCTTCCCGAACCAGCGATAATGCAGGTGATGGTACAACTACTGCAACGGTATTAGCGCAAGCTATTGTAACAGCAGGTCTAAAAAATGTTACTGCAGGAGCAAACCCTATGGACCTTAAGCGTGGGATAGACCAAGCAGTTGAAGCCATTGTGGCAGGACTAAAAGAGCTTTCTCGCGACATTGACGATCGCAACGAGATTGCTCAGGTTGGAACCATTTCAGCTAACAATGATGAGTTCATTGGTAATCTTATTGCCGACGCTATGGAAAAAGTGGGTAAAGATGGAGTTATTACCGTGGAAGAAGCAAAAGGAACTGAAACCTACCTAGAAACGGTAGAAGGTATGCAGTTCGATCGTGGGTACCTCTCTCCTTACTTCGTGACGGATTCCGAGAAAATGACGACTGAATTAGAAGATCCTTACATCTTAATTTTTGATAAGAAAATTTCGAATATGAAGGACTTACTTCCTATCCTTGAGAAAGTAGTTCAGTCTGGCAAACCGCTATTAATTATTGCCGAAGATGTAGAAGGCGAAGCACTTGCTACACTGGTAGTGAACAAATTACGAGGTAGCTTAAAAATTGCAGCCGTAAAAGCTCCTGGTTTTGGTGACCGTCGAAAAGCTATGCTTGAAGACATCGCCATTCTAACCGGTGGTACGGTAATTTCTGAAGAGCGTGGATACAAACTTGAGAACGCTACCCTAGACTATCTAGGCCAAGCTGCTCGCATTAGTATCGACAAAGATAACACGACTATTGTGGATGGCGCTGGTCAAGAGGGTGATATCCAAGCTCGTGTGAATCAAATCCGTTCTCAGATCGAAACTACTACTTCTGACTACGATCGCGAAAAATTACAAGAGCGACTAGCGAAGTTAAGTGGTGGTGTTGCGGTACTTTACATTGGCGCGGCTTCAGAAGTTGAAATGAAAGAGAAAAAAGCTCGGGTCGAAGATGCCCTACACGCAACGCGTGCCGCTGTGGAAGAAGGAATTGTTCCTGGTGGTGGAGTGGCATTACTTCGTACTGCGGGTGTTCTAGAAGGCCTAAAAGCCGTAAATGAAGATCAAGCGGTTGGATTCCAAATCGTGCGTCGTGCTATTGAAGCACCTCTACGAACAATATCCAACAATGCTGGTGTAGAAGGAGCTATTGTAGTACAAAAAGTTCTTGACGGCGAGGGTGCTTTCGGTTATAATGCTCGCACTGGTGTATACGAAGATCTCATCAAGGCTGGGGTTATTGACCCTACTAAAGTGACGCGTACTGCACTGCAAAATGCTGCTTCCATAGCTGGTTTATTATTGACCACCGAAGCGGTTATAAGCGAAAAACCAAAAGACGAGTCCTCTGCTCCTGCTATGCCAGATATGGGCGGCATGGGTGGTATGGGCGGCATGGGTGGCATGATGTAAATCTAGCAGTCACCGTCTTTGCAGTAATGCCTAGACTGCTGCAACTATTCATTGCGTTTAGTATAAGCCTCTCCAATATGGAGGGGCTTTTTTTTGTACTAAACCATGATCAGTGTAATGAATGCAACATTGGATGCTCATTATTTAAACTTCCCTGCATATTAAGGCGATATGGATTGCTAGCTAACGAGTGTTGGAAAACTCGTATATTTGTTTTGTGTTAACCGTTTAATCAGATCACTTATGACTCTTTTACTATTTATTGTAGGACTGGCCGGCCTCATTATTGGTGCGGAATTATTTTTAAAAGCGGTCGATCGATTCGGTCTCAAGTGGGGTGTTTCTCCCATGGTCATGGGACTTACTGTAGTGGCATTTGCTACCGGTGCACCAGAACTTGCCATTAGTTTGAAAGCAGCAATGAATGACTCTGCTGATTTGGTCTTGGGCAATATCATTGGGTCCAACATAGCGAATATCTTACTTATTTTAGGGATTAGCGGACTCATTACCCCGTTGCATATTAAACAGCGTATTGTGCGCATCGACGTTCCCATTGTAATTGCAATGAGTATTGGGCTGTATGTATTGGCATTGGACGGAGTTCTTAGCCCAATGGATGGGGGTATCTTGTTACTGGGTTTG
Source organism: Balneolaceae bacterium (assembly GCA_018401935.1). Lineage (GTDB taxonomy): Bacteria > Bacteroidota > Rhodothermia > Balneolales > Balneolaceae > UBA1275. Next base: position 83,959 of record JAGYJQ010000010.1, on the reverse strand, counting down.
CTGGCCTATTCCATATTTACCTTTTTACAGGTGCGTAAGAACAAGGTGGACATTAGTGAATTGTATGAACAGGAAGAAGAGGTTCAACTGGCCTCAGGCGCCTGGTTTTACGCAAAAAATGTAGGGATATTACTGGCCGGTCTGGTCCTTATCGTGCAAGGAGCCAATTGGATGGTAGGAAGCGCGGTGACCATCGCTGAATTATTAGGAATGTCGGAACTAGTAGTAGGCTTGACCATCGTTTCAGTAGGAACCTCATTACCCGAAGTCGCGACCTCCATGTCCGCAGCGCGAAAAGGGAATGCAGATATTGCGGTAGCTAACGTCTTAGGGAGTAATATATATAATGTGTTGCTAACGCTTGGTCTCACAATCGTAGTGGCCCCAGGGGTATTGGAAGTGTCTAGGAATGCCTTGATATTAGATATGCCATTCATGATTGCCGTTGCCGTAGGATGTGTCCCTATTTTTCTAGCCGGTTTCGATCTAAGTCGAAAAGACGCCTTCTTATTTCTTTTTTATTACGCAGCTTATCTGGTTTATTTGGTGTTAGAGGCGGTCGGTTCGGAGTATTTGGGCTGGATTGAAAAAGGTTTTTTCTTTGGTGTGCTGCCTTTCACTCTTTACTATATGTTTTCCAGGCTCATTCGTGAGGGTTTAACTGGCCTTCGTAGTGCGGGGCGTAATTAACTCCTCTATAGTCTAGTCGTTCAAAATGATGTTGCAAACGAGCCCAAAAGCTGTACCAATCTTTTTGGGAGGGATCCGACCAGAGTACTTCCGATAAAGCAGTAGCTCTAGGATAGGCCATGTATTCGACTTTTTCAGGGGTGCGAATATACTCCGTCCAAACATTTCCTTGCGCTCCGAGTACATGTTTTGCCTCTTCCTGGCTAAGTGCTGCGGGTACTGGTTCGTAGCCATAGACATCCTCAACCGAGGTAAAACAACAAATCGCCAAGGGCTCATCCGACATAGTTGCCTGATAGTGATCAAAATAATTAGTATTACCTGGGGTCATGATGACGTCATGGCCCATTTTCGCTGCTTCAATACCTCCTCGTTCACCTCGCCAAGACATAACGGTAGCACGTGGAGCTAAGCCACCCTCTAAAATTTCGTCCCAACCAATTATTTGCCGGCCTTTACTGTTTAGATATCGTTCTATGCGGGTAATAAAGTAGCTTTGGAGTTCATGCTCGTCTTTTAATCCTTCGCGGCGAATCACTTCTTGGGCTAATGCGCTTTCTTCCCACTGCTTTTTGGGCGCTTCATCGCCACCAATATGGATGTATTCTCCTGGGAAAAGGGCCATTACTTCGTCTAAAACATCCTCCAAAAAGCCAAAAGTTTCTTCTGAGGGACAGAAAATATCTTCAAATACCCCCCAAGTTGTCTGGACTTTGTATTCTTTATCGAGGCAACCATATTCTGGGTAGGCAGCAAGCACTGCAGAGGTATGGCCAGGCATTTCTATTTCAGGGATAACGGTAATATAGTTATCAGCCGCATAGGCAACGACTTCTTTAATTTCCTCTTGGGTGTAAAACCCCCCGTATGGACGATTATCATAGGTATTTGAGCCGTATCTTCGAATCAACGTCTCCTCACGGAAAGCAGCAATCTCGGTCAATTTAGGATAGGCTTTGATCTCTATACGCCAGCCTTGGTCCTCGGTTAAGTGCCAATGAAACCGATTCATTTTATGCATAGCTAATAAATCGATGTAGTGTTTCACGAAAGAAACGGGCATAAAATGACGCCCCACATCTAAGTGTAGCCCCCGATATTGAAACCGAGGGTGATCGGCGATGTGCACACCGGGCACAGCCCAAACCATATTATTAGATACCCGTGATGGATCTTTTTTTTCCACTTCGGTTGGTAATAACTGCCTTAAAGTCATAATGGCATTAAACAGCCCATGCTCTGTCGTTGCCTCTAGTTTAAGCTGTTCAGGGGATACGTGAATTCGGTACCCTTCCTCGTGTTCAAGATGTTCTTGATCTGGATCGCTTAGCAAGTTTTCTGGGCTGTGTAGTAGCACCAGAATGGCCGAATCAATGGATGTAGCTTGGGGTAAAGTAGGTGTAGAGCCTTCATAGAAGATAACATCGCCATTTAGCCATGTCGTGGTGTACATGAGCTCATTGAGAGCTTTGTGAATAGGAGTTCCTTCTAGCTGGTTTGGAAGTAGGATCGGAGTGCCCTGTTCAATGATAAACGAATTACCGGTAGGCACCATAGTTTTAGGAACAGGAATGAGGGCTGGTAGTACAGGTTCTGGATCTTGAGCCAGTATGCTATTGGAGGTGCAAAGCAGCAAGCATAGCAAAAAAATGGGGAATCGTGCCAAATGATTTTTTTGGTTAGAGATCGTTTTAGTCATGTACATGGTCCGTGTTGGTTAGGATTTTTTTTGACGCTGTTCCTTCTCGTTCATAATGTAGTTCAAATACAAAAATTCTAAGGCGGCAGATTCGTAGCCTTTCCAAGGCTTAGTGAGTTCCAAAAACCTATTTTCTGTGGTAGTATCAGGATCTTCTCCATAGCTCCAAATAATCCACCTTCGAAGTCCTTTTTCTTGATCTTTTTTTCTATTACTTGGGAACACAGCATCCGGTCGTCCCCGCATCATAATTAGATCTTGTGCAGCAGTTGGACCTATTCCCTTAATCTTGACTAAGGTATTGTAAGCAGTTAATGGATCGCAGGTAGTCAACCAATGCATATCGGTGGTGCCAGCGACGATATCTTGTGCTAAACCGGTAAGATACTGTCCTTTTCGTAAGGTAGGCCCTAAAGCTCGAATGTTCTGCGGGTCTGCTTTCATGAGCTCATGAGGCCGTGGCCAAGCCGCTAGGGTACCTCCATCATGATCCAGCAGCGTCCCATATTGCTCACGAATCCTATACATCATCTTCTTTGCCGTGGGCTTGTGATTCATCTGCATCTCGACAATTCGATTCTGAATATCCTCGAATAAGGTGGCTCGAGTCATTCTTTTTAGCCCATAATATTCGCTTAATTTTGGCCCTAAAACCGGATCATTACCTGCTGTATCGTACAATTTTCGGAGATCCATTTCTAAGCCAAGTATCTTGGAGAGATGTTTGTTAGCGGTATCTATTTCTTCTTGTGAAAGAGATTCTTTACAGCTGACATAGAATTCCGGTGACTCTGGATCCCCATTGAACCGAATAGTGAGGATGGCATCTCGATCTCCAATAGGTACTGGTCTGGTAAAACCAGTTTCGAACATATGCTCGGGTTCGTGTTCAAAATCAAAATACGAACTCACATCTAGGCAAAGGTACCAGTCGTGTGGGGGGGTAGAAGTTAGGCTCCATTCACTCATGCCACAAGATCATAAAATTGAGTCTTTGAACAAAATACTAAAGCAGAAAAGTACATGATAATGAGTTTTTCTAGGATAGGATAAATCTCATTAAAAGGACACTTTCAGGTTCGTTTGTTTCGATTCGCTTTTATTGTTTAGCTAGCTCTACGGGCATCTCTTTCGGAATTCGGGAAGCAGCATCAGTATCTTGGTCAGTTTGCCATGGAAAAGTGATTCTATCCTGTATTTTTTCAAGTAGCTTGGTCGTACTTATGTACACTACCGGTATAAACACTAGGGTAACCAAAGTGGAGGCAGTGAGCCCTCCAATCACGACTCGAGCAAGGGAGGCCTGGATTTCTGCACCCGCTCCAAGGCCAAAAGACAAGGGAAGGAGCCCAAGCACAGTCGTAAGGGTGGTCATAAGGATGGGACGCAGGCGTAAACGGCCGGCTTCGATTACAGCTTGGGTTAGTTCTAAGCCTTTTTCACGACGCATGAGATTAATATAATCGACGAGTACAATGGCATTATTAACCACAATACCAATGAGCATAATCATCCCCATTAGGCTTTGAATGTTGATGGTAGTTCCCGTGAGTAGTAAAGTGGGTACTACTCCGATAATGGCTAAAGGAACGGAAAACATGACCACGATGGGGTCAAAAAAGCGCTCGAATTGACCAGCCATTACCATGTAAATAAGCACTAAGGCCATAAGTATGGATAGGCGGAAGTCAGCCGCAGCTTTTTGCTGCTCCTCGTATTCTCCACCAAAAACAATACTAAAGCCAGCAGGTAAGTCGGATTGCAGTAGTTGGGTACGAACCATTTCTACCGCATCACCTAAGGCTACACCTGGCTCTAAATTAGCGGTTATGTTAGTCACTCGTTGCCCATCAATTCGGTTAATCCCTGTAGGACCGCGTCCGGTTTCTTTTTTGATGACCGAGCTTACGGGCAGTACTTGTCCATCGGGAGTACGTATGGATATATTTTCTAAGTCTTGGGTACTGAGCCTGTCTTGCGGGCGAAGTCGTACAATAATGGGATACTCGTCTCCACCATCTCGGAAGCTACCTGCTTGGCTACCTCCAATATTGGTCTGAATGATGCTGGCCACTTCGTTCACACTAAGGCCTAAGTCCGCAATCTTATCTCGGTCAAAAGCAATACGTTGCTCGGGGCGGCCCTCGCTTCGGTCTACCCGTGCTCCGGTAATACCCGGTACTTTTTCCATTTCTAAGCGCAATCGTTGGGCAATTTCATAGGACTGCTCAATATCATAGCCTCGTAGTTGAACTTGTACGGCCTCGGTTCCACCGCCACTACCAAAGATTCGTCGAAGAATCCAAAGGCCGGATTGAGCGCTCACTCGTATATCCGCACCAGGGATTTGTCCTTCTAATTTTTGACGGAGTTCTTCGGCTATTTCAGAGGTTTTGCTTTTTCGTTTGTCCGCTGACACCATAGCAATTTCTACTTCGGCCCGTCCATCTCTAACCTCAGTGGTAACATTTTTCACATCTTCGGTGGGCAATACCTCAAGAACAATATCTTCAAGCTTTTGTAAGTAATAATTTTGAACGGTGATATTGGTGCCGTCGGCCATTTGAAGATCAATGTCAATTTCATCGGCGTCGGTCTGCGGGGCTAATTCAACGGGAATCTGTGGGAATAGAAATACACTAGCGGTAACCAAAACAAGGGTAATACTGAATACCCATCGGCTTTTGGTTAAACTAAAACGAAGTAACACAGCGTACTTGGATTCTAAACGCGTGAAGAACCGTTGAAAGCGAGCAAAAAACGACCATGAGCCTTGTTGGTCATCGGAATTTGTAATCGTAAGAAAACGAGAAGCTAGCATGGGAACCAGAGTGAGGGCAACCAAGAGAGAACACAGCAAAGCAAATACGACGACCAAAGCGAGTTGCTGAAATAACAAGCCTGATATGGTCTGCATAAATATGACCGGCAGGAAAATAACGGTAGTAGTCAAGGTAGAGGCGATAATGGCACCTGCCACTTGTTTGGTCCCAATAAGGGCGCTTATTTTGGCTTCTTTTTTCTCTTCTTCGCGCAAACGTATAATATTCTCTAGTACAACGATGGCATTATCGACAATCAGGCCAACCCCCAGTGCCAAACCACCAAAGCTCATCTGATTTAGGGTAAGATTGCTAAAGTAGAGCAGCCCAAATGTAGCTATGATAGAAATTGGAATAGCTACCGCGATAATAAAGGTCGATGAACCGTTTCGAAAGAATACATACAGTACAAAGACGGCTAATAAAGCTCCCCAAACTGCGGAGTTTTGAACATTGTCAATGGAGTCCTGGATAAAGGTACTTTGATCGGTGGTTACAAATAAGTTGAGGTCATTCCGCTCGGCATTGATTCGCTCGACTTCTTTTCGAATGTCCTCCGCAACGGCGACGGTATTCGCGCCGGTTTGTTTACGAATTCCGAAGCGTACCATAGGTTTTTGATCTATGGTAACTAGCCGGTCTAAATCTTGATAGCCAAAGCTAACCTCGGCAACATCTCCCACTCGAATGGGTTTACCATCAATGGTAGTAATGACGGTTCGGCGAATTTCGTCGATATTTTCGTATTCACCTAGGGTTCTCACATACAATCGTTGGGTCCCGGAATTCACGTTTCCACCAGGAAGGTTGGTGTTTTCACGGGAAATAGCTTGTTGGACCTGTTGTGTAGACAAGCCAGAAGCAATCAATCGATCTCGCTTTATATCAACTTTTATCTGGCGATTGATACCGCCCCAAATATCTATGGAACCCACTCCATTGATTTGTTCGAAACGTCGAGTGATTTCGCGCTCTAGGGTTAATGTTAAGTCCGATAGATTCATATCCGAATTGGCCCCTACAATAACAATGGGGAAATTATTCGGGTCAAATTTCCAAATTCGCGGGGCTTCTGCCTCTTCTGGAAGACTGCCACGGACGCGGTCCAACGCGGCTCGGACATCATTAGAAGCGGCGTCTATATTCACGCCCTGGGCGAATTCCAAGGTCACGCGGCTATTTCCTTCGTTCGAACTCGAACGCATGCGTTCCACCCCAGGAACCCCTGCCAAAGCGTTCTCTATGCGCTCGGTAATGATATTTTCCATTTCTTCGGGCCCAACGTTTTCGTAGTCGGTTGAAACAGTGAGTTGGGGGTATTCAATTGGGGGTAGCAAATCCACTGGCAGGAAGCGAAACCCTAAAATTCCAAGGGTAATAATGATCAAAAACACCATAGAGGTGGCAATTGGACGCTGAATAGAGGTATCGGTAATGGCCATGAGAATGTATGTATGGTTAATCTAGGGTTTGCTAGAATTATTCGGTTGTTTCTGTCTGGATGGTCGTAGCCTCCGAGGCCTCTTTCATAACCTGTTCTAGAAGGTCTTCTCTTTGCATGGATTGTAGTTGGGTGACGTGATCCCAACTCACTGCTTTTAGTCGAGCTTGTTCGCGGCCTTCGCTGAGTAAATCTTGCCCCAAGCTTATGATCCAGTCCCCACTTTCTATGCCTGTGACACCAACTTCCATACGGCCTCGGGCTAGGACGGTGACGGGTACAAATTGTACACCGGTGGGAAGGCTTAGGCTTTCGTCCTGGGTAGTTAGAGGAATTTCACTACCTGCATTGGGAGCTATATAAACCCCTTCCGTGCCGGTATTAGGGTTGGTGTATAGGGCAGATGTCGGGATTAAGGTAGCTTGTTGACTATCGCCAAAATGTACATCAACCGGAATAAACATGCCTGGCCGGAGGAGTCCGTTGGCGTCTTTTAAGTCAATTTCAGCTTCCGTGCTTCTGGTTACTTCGTTCAAAAAGGGGGAGATACGCGATAGGGTTGCTTCTATTATTTGGGGAGTTCCATCTGGGCCATTGGGTACTAAAATGTCGGCCCGTTGACCTACGGATATCGTGTTTAACATGCTTTCGGTTAAAATGATTTCGATGCGTAAACGATCTAAGTCTCCGATGAGAAAAAGTGGATTATTGGGACTGGCCTGCATCCCAATTTGGACATTTCGTTGGCCGATCGTTCCTGATATTGGAGCCCGAATAATGGTTCTGCTTAAGCTCTCTTCACGTTCCGCTACCAAGGCCTCTGACTGCTCTACTTGAGCTTTTGCAAGTTCTACGTCGGCTTCCAAGCTAATTAGTTCGGCTTGCAGTTGTTCTATTCTTACTTCACTGCTAAGACTTTGTTCGTTTAATTTTTGTTCACGATTAAATTCCCCTTGGAGTTGTGAAAGACCGGCTTCGGCTTGCCTTAGACGAGCCTGGTTAATGCGTAAACCTGCTTTTGCTTGGGTTAGTTGTTGTTGGAAGGTTTCATCGTCTAGCCGCACTAAAACCTGTCCTTTTTCAACGAAGTCACCATTCTCGGCTAAAACCTCGGCTACTTTGGCATTGATCTGGGCATAGAGTGGAACTTGGTTCTCTGCTCGCACATTTCCGCTGAAGCGTTCTACTAGGGGGAGTGATCCATATCGAGCTTGAACAGCCTCTACTGCTGGAATAACACCTGCTGTGGTCGCTGCTCCGGATCCGGTATTGGCGCCAGATGAGCTACAAGCCCATCCACTGATAGCTAGCATGGCTGATAGAATGGTTATTTGCGTGAATCGACGGTGTTTTATTGACATGGGTCTTTTTGTGTATGGTTTGCGCACTAAGGTAACTAATAAGCATTGCTTATAGGTTCCTTTGAATTGTTAAACTTGTTAAAAGTAGGGGGTGATGGGGACCTAGAACGCTGTGATGTGTTAGTCAGGTATCAGAAAGGATTGACTACTTTTTTGTGGACTACGCTCTTTGGATTGATGTTCGTTGAACAGCATTTCTACATGATCCAAGCTGTCTACATCCTGGGGTGACAAATCCCATCGAATGGCCTTAAATCGAGGAAACCTAAGCGTGTATTTTGCCTTCGTTCTTGGATTAGGTTGAATGGCTTCGAACTCGAGTTCGACCACAATTTCTGGGCGTAATTGTGCCGTTGGGCCAAAACGGTCTATGATGCATCCTTTAATTGCTTTATTTAGTTCCTTCCATTCTTGATCCGTGTACCCACCATAGGCTTTACCAATGGGGATGAATTCTTCTTCGTAACGCGGATCCTCTTTAACCGAGACACCTAAAGTAAAATCTGAGTAACTACCCCCACGTTTTCCACTTCCAGCCTGAGCGTACAAGATTACGGTATCGATGCTGCCGGAAGGTCGTTTTACCTTTAACCAATGATTGTTACGCTCTCCGAAAGAATATGGGGCTTCTTTTTCTTTGAGCATAAGTCCTTCGTTGCCGTGAGCTAGGGCTTGTTCAAAGAGCTGATCAACCTGATCCTTTGAGTCTACAGAGTGCTGGGTACTTATGGGGAATTTATACGTTTTAGCTATATTTTCAAGGCTAATTCGGCGCTGTGTTAATGATTGAGATACGGTTTCCTTTTGGTTTAGATACAGCAAATCGTAGCCAATAAATACAACAGGGTATTCGCGTAATAATGTTTTAGAAGGTTTTTTTACCCCCATTCGTTTTTGAAGCTCCTGAAATGGTTGAATGGTTTGGTCGCGGTATACGCAGATTTCTCCATCTATCACTGTTGGGGGAAATTCTTTTTTTCCGAATAGTTCTACTAGTTCTGGGAATTGATTTGTTATAGCATTTAAATCACGAGAAAATAGTTCAACCTTTGGGCCATGAGCGTGGAGCTGACAACGCATTCCATCAAACTTTTCCTCGGCTATGAAATCGTGCCAATGTTCAACCGATCTGGAATGCAAGGGAGCCGCAAGCATAAAGGCGATGGGGTTAAACAATTTGAATTGGGCCTGATCTAAACGATTCGTACAAGCCAATTCGGCTGTCTTAGCCAAGCTTCCGGTAAGCATGTGTGCGTATCGCAGCTGCTCATAATCTACCTGAGAACTTCTAGCTAGCGCCTGAAGCACACTTCTACGTTCAAAGCCTATTCTTAAAGAACCTTGGGAAAGTAATCTGAGAAAATACTTGGTTGCCAAAGGCGATAAGCCACCCCAAACGCGCGTTAGGATTCGCTGCTTATCTTTTCGCCCACGAGTTTGGGCTAGTTCTTCTGCCAGTTCGGAAATGCGAGCTAGATTCCAATGCTGTAGAGTATTTTTTTGCCGAGCTTCGGGAAGATTTTCGAAGAGACGCTGGATGGTTTCGGTACTGCTGCCATTGGCTGTTCGGCATGCCTTAAATACGATATCATAGTCGATTCCACAATAATCGGCAGCGGCTACCCCAATGGTTCGAGCTCCTACAGAGGCGCGTTTACCAGAAATAGTGGAAAAGGCGCCTTCCCCCATAAACTGGCAGGCTAATGATACCTCAGAAGGGGCTAAATGAGCAAAATAGTTGGCGCAAAGCTCTACTTTAGCATTGCTTCCTCGCGTTTCGGCTATGTTTTGGACAAGCCTAGCCCATAGCTCAAAGTTATCTGCTGCCTCTTGCTTGTTATGCATTTAATCGAGCTCCTCATGCATCATATCGAGGTATACGGCGTCAAGGCCTCTCTGCTGCAATTCATGCAATACCACCTTTGGATCGGGTGTGTGGGTAATGTAGGTGCGCTTGGGTTGAAGGTGTTCACAGAGGTTAATGAGTTCAAAGTAGTCTAAATGATCACTTAAGGGGATTAAGGCATGAGCCTGAGTTTGGGTTCTTCTGGCTTCATGCGATGCCCAGCCACTACAATACGCAATCCTTTTCTTTTTGATGTGACTCGCGAAACCCGATTCCAAACCAGAATTTGGAGTAAACAATAAGCACCCTTCTGAGCTAGCTCGATTATAGCGCTCGTATGGGCCTAGGTCAATTCCATACTTTTCATATACTGCACACAGTGGATACCCACCGCCATGAATTTGCTTGGTTTCCGGTAGTTCCCTAAGCATATGCATCATTTCTTGAGCCTTACCTAGGTTGTAGCCTAGAAAAATAGGCGTATAACCCTCATCTAGGGCTTGGCGTGCAAAACTCACCAAGTCCGATTGTAGTTCCTCGTTGGATTTCCACCGGTAAATGGGCAAACCAAAAGTAGCCTCTATGATGAGTTGGTCAACTTGGCGGTCCTTGGGTAACTCGAATCCTTCGGTTGCAGGAGATGCGGGTGTTTTACAGTCGCCTGTGTATAAAATATTCCCTACTCCAGACTCAATAAAGGCCATTGCCGACCCAAGAATATGCCCGGCAGGGTACAGGGTCATAGTAAAGTGATCGGTGGTTAAGGGTTCGAAGAAGGGCAGTTCTATGATATCCTCTTTGAAACCTCGAAGCCTCATGAGTGCAGCCGTTGGTGGGGTAGCGTAAATGGCTAAGTTGGTATGTTCTCGTAAGGACGTTCTATTTCTAGGGATATGATCGGCATGTGCATGTGAAACAAAGATGTGTTGAACGTCTGCATTGCTATAATCCAACCCGATGGATAGTTCAGGAAGTTTAATACCATGATACCGTGCTTTTTTGACCTTTAGCATGGGTGGTTAGAGTTTTCCTGTGGCAATATGTGTGGATGAGTACACATACTAATGAACTAGGTTTTCCTCTTCGATGCCCTTTAGTTCCTCGGGAAGACATTCTTGTATGCACTCATGCAACGCACGAATGTGATGCTCTTTAAGATACGCCCTGGCGTGTACAAGCCGTATTTTCCTTCTGGGAACAGGTTCTTCGAAGCTCTTTATGACTCCATTGGCACACTTTGGCTGGTAACTTTGAAGGGATAGATAGGGTAAAAGAGTCATGCCAAAATCTTGTTCGACCAGTTTTTTTAAGGTTTCAAGATTGCCGCTTTCGAATTGGATGTTATTGGTTTTAAAGCGCTGGGTATCTTTTTTACACAGTTTTAACGCCTGGTCGCGAAAACAATGTCCTTCATTCAAGAGCCATAGTTCTTCGGCATATAAATCTTCAATGCGTAACTTCTCTCTAGCCGCTAGAGGATGAGAAACCGACACATATGCCTGGAAAGGTTCCAAAAATAAGGTCTGCTCAAAGAATTGTTGACCACTACTGGATCCAATAATACCTATATCTAATTCATCTTCGTTCAGGGCCGTAAGTATATCAGCGGTTAAGGCCTCATGAAACACCAATTCAACTTCTGGATGCCGTTCCATAAAAGGTTTTAAAAATAATGGAACAAGGTAGGGTGCTACGGTAGGAATAATGCCAATTTTGAAGGTTCCTTTTAAGCCTTTTTCCGTGTGCGAGGCCAAGTCTTCTATGTGCCGAGCCCCACTTAAAATAGCTTTGGCTTCGTCGATGATTTTTCTTCCTTTTTCGGTGGGAATTACTGGGGTTTTAGAACGATCAAAAATAATTACACCTAAATCTTCCTCTAGTTTTTGTATTTGCATACTAAGAGTAGGCTGGGTGATGTAAATGTGCTGAGCCGCGGTGGCAAAATGCCGATATTTATCTACAGCTACTATGTAGGATAGTTGGGTTAAGGTCATTTTCTGAGGGTCAATACATTGGGGTTCTATACATTGGTGTTATAGTAATGTATTGAGCTTCGCGGTTATCTGCTAGTTAGAATCGATACGATCTTCGAGCACTTCTTCCAGGTTAAATGTTGGGCGAATATCGTTATACCGCTCTATTTCGCCGTTTGGATTCAATAAAATATAAAAAGGAATTCCCCCACCTCTGTATCCTTTAAAGGTAGCTTGTTCAAACCCATTCCCACCATATACCTGAATCCAGGGGTTTTGAAATCGTTCGATATCTCGAATCCATGTTGTGCTATCCACTTCGGTGGAGATAGCTAGAATCTCGAAGTTCTCACGGTCAAACTGAGCATATATCCGGCGCATATCATCAAATTCATCTAAGCAGGGCTGACACCATCCGGCCCAAAAGTCTAACAACACATATTTTCCTGCAAAATCACTTAGTTCATAGGCCTTACCATCGCGATCGAATAGTCGAAAAGGTATGGCTGGGTTACCAGGAGAGACTGCTCTAATGGCTTCGTAGAAATCATTGATAAAATGAGTATACCCTGGATATCGGTTTAAGTACTGTTTTAGATACTCTTGGTAGCTAGGTTCCGCAATATCCAAGGCTACTTCACCGAGTCGCTCGGCCACTAAAAATAATTCGGCATACGCACGTGCTTGATCATCCTGGACATATTCGAGAACTTCGAGCCTACGCCGATCTAAGGCAGGATAGGCTAGGCGCTTTATGTCGTATTCCATAAGCTCACCGTACTGCTGGATAACCGAGTCGTACAAGGCAAATGTACGAGAATAAAAATGGGTATAGTCACGAATACCCGCGCGTTGAGCCACCAAGTGATCGAGCTGGAAGAGGCCATCCTTTTGGGCTTGAGTCAATAATGAATCACGGAGTTTGTCCGCGTTAGGTAGCTCTTTAAAGCGTTGCAGAAACTCAATCGCCCGAATTTCACGAACCAAATGCTCTCCTTGAACCCGGTACCACCAAGACTGGTACAAACCATTGGATAACAGTCGCTCCGCGAGCTCCATTTTTTGCTGGCTTAGCTCGAGCATACGTTCAACTTCCCCTTTAGTAAAAACACTTTCTTGCTGAGAGATAGCCTGGTCTAGCGGGGCCACCTCTTCTTGGTAGCGTAGGAAGTTTTGGTAAGCCGATATAGGCTGCTCATCCTGGTTTGTTATGGCCAAACCTTTCGGAAAAGCCGCTCGCTGAATATGTATCTTCATTGCCTTGGGTTGGTCTGGCGACTGAGCAGGAAGGGCAAGAGGAAAAAACTGATCCTGAATACGTACATGATACCATAGGGTAGATGCGTTGTTTGAGCCAGCATCCGTTGCATCACTGGTTGATAGGGTTGGCACCTCAAAGGTGAAGGTATTGCCGTTCTGAATTCCGTTGAGTGACGTCTTCTCTGAGTATTTGTAATGTAGTGGAACTTCTTCTAGGTGAAGGGATGCATCACCCAGGTAGTCAATTGAAATGGTCACTGTTGTGGTTGAAGGGCTAGAGCATGACCAACAAAGAAAAGCCACACAAACGAGATGTAGAATAAATCTAAGGTTTCGAGCCTTCATGATGAATAGTTTTTAGAATGTTTTTAACAGATGTGGTCTCTAATTATTAGATACAACACAAAAAACTTTAAAGAAATTCAAAAAGTTATGTAACAAATTGGTTAATTCTGCATCCTTATATTAGTATAGTTGTATACAGGCTACAAAAACATAGTAAAAACATGATAGTTGTAGTATTACAGGACCTAATGTAGCACGAAAGATAGTTCATAGTGTATACGGGTTAAACGGTGAGCAAATTTATATGAAGAACAAATTACATGATAAAGAAAATCGGGAGCAGCTATTAAGTGCCTATTTAAATGGGGATTTATCCGCACAAGAGGTACAGGAGTTATGGTCCTATTTAATTCAAGATTCTGTTTTATATGAGGAAATGGTTCATCTTGCTAACCTCAAAAAAGTTCTACTGAACGACGCAGAACAAAAGAGAATAATGCAGGCCTCCAAAAAAAGAATAGGCCTTGGCTACGAGTTGAGGCAGCATACACAGAAACGAATTTGGAAAGGTGTTGCTGCTATACTTGGTGCGGTTGCTCTCCTTATCTCATTATACTGGGGAATTCTAAGGGAACGTGGGTACAATGATTTAGCAATGGATTTATCTCCAAAGAAGCAGCTGGACACGAAGGTGTATAGAGGAGAGCTCGGACAGACTGCTCATCCTGTTTTACTAGAAGTGCAGGCTTTTATTGCTGCTGATGAATATGAATTGGCTATTGAACGAATCAACGAGGTTTTGATCAGCGAGACGGCACAGGGGGAATTGTCGCTATCTGCCAGAATAGAATTAGAGATTGAGATAGGGATGTACACCTACAACATGGGAGATATTGATCAGGCATTAGCCCTGTTTTTGGAAGTAGAAGAGGAGTTGAGCCAATTAGAAGTGGATTCACAGCTGACAGACCAGCCTAGCTTGACTCGTTTATACGAAAAGAGGGACCACTTGTATTGGGTAATCGCTCAAAGTTATTATGCCACTGATCAATATTCCTCAGCCATATTATATTTCGAAAAAATCGTAGCATTGGACGGGTCATACAGTCGCGCAGCAGCTACCTTTATAAGATCCCTGAAGGGTAAATAAATGAACCATTATTTCAAGAGGTTTTGACTAGGGTCGCTTGACAACGAACTTGGCTCTTAGGTGATTTCCGCCCCACCCTACAAGGAAGAAAATCAAGCTAAACATATAAATAGCACTAAGTGGGGTTGTTTTTAACCGTAGCGGTTCACCTATATATTGGAAAGCCCCCCAGTAGTGTGGGTTAGCATTGTCGCTGTACAGTAAAGCCAGTTTAGCGTTGTGAATAGCTGTTGTAGTGACCCCTCCATCGCTCATTTCTCGGTAAAACAGATTGGATAGTCTAAGGGCATGCGCATCAGTTATGGCCCATGCGTTCATCAACATGCCATGGGTGCCGGCATAGAGTAAGGCCCTAGAAAATCCAAGCATCCCAGAGCCCTTCATTCTGTTGCCACTACCAGAGGAGCAGGCGTTAAATAGAGCTATTTTAGGGCGTAAATTCAGGTCAAATAACTCATAGGCATATAAGCTCGACTGACTTATTGTATTGGGTATACCGAATTCGTTGGAATGGTAAGGCGGTACACTGAATAAGATACGTGAGAAAAGTGGGTTGGCTTGGTTAACTACACTATGGCTAGCTACATGAAGAATAGCAGCCTGAGCGGCAGTTTTCTTGAACTGAGCTTTAGTTGCTTGTTCATTGAGGTATAGCTGGGTTGGAATGTGTGATTGAAGCATCTGCGCGGCTGAGGATATTTCAATCGGGGCATTTTTTAAGTAGGGATAGAGGGACTGGGCACTACGATAGGTTTCCATAGTTGACGATGAGCGCCCATCTCTAGTTTCTTGACTGGCGTAGTCACTAAAATCAGCTATACCAAATCCAACAAAACTTGTTTGAGCAGATCTGAACAACGGCTGCCTTTTCGACAGTACTCGCTTGTAGTAATTTAAAGAAGGATACTGCTCTATGACGAGTTGCTCAATTAAGTAACTTGTCGATCCGTACGAAGTCGGACTGCTAGGCTTTGAAGTGGGTAATACATCGAATGGCAGTGCAAAAAGTAAGGGATCTTGAATGACTACTAGTTGTTTGGTTTTGGAGTCTATAGCATCATCTAAGCCTAGTAATTCATAGATTCGGTACAAATGCTGTACATTGGTTTGCCCAGACTGTAGTTGATCAATGGTCTGCGTGACAAAGCGAACCGTATCTGGGGGCATGGGAATTATTTTCTGTTTAATCCTATGACGTGTTAGGCTAATGAGAATAAGTTGTCCTTCCACTTCAGTCAGATGTAATACCTGGGTATTATACGCTAGTTTTTTTTGTAGTTCTCGTACATCATTTGGCGATAATGGAGTAGTTCGGCTTTGATTTCTTACCGACCTGAGTAATTGAGACCGCTCAGAAGTGAATTGTTCTATGTTCGATTGTATCAGTGTTCTTTTGACAGGATCTGATTCTTGAATGTACTGACTGCGCAGATTTTGAGTAATTTCCCGTAGATATTGCTCTCTAGCGGCCTCCTGATCTTTAAGAGATTCAATAATTTTCCGGTCTTGAATGCCTAAAGAAACCTGATTTAATGTTTTTATCTGATCCAAAAGTGCAACGGCCTCAAAATCTCTTTTTTGATTTTTATACATGGTGTACATGACCAAAAAAGCTCGATTGTACGCTTCGACCTGAAACCAAAAACCTGAGCTTGGGTTGCTACTCAGCTGAACTCTAGTTACGATTTCACCCACTAATTCCTCCATGCGTTGAATGGCTAAATCAGTAAAACCTTGGCGATATGCCCATTCGTTACGTAGACTTTCGTACCGAATGAATTGCCCAAATCGAAGTTGTTGGCTGTTGAAGGGTTCCAATTCATCGAGTAGTAGGGGAATCTGACTATACTGCTCACTGTCAAGATAAATTTCAGTGAGTAGAACCGTTGATTGAGTGAAGAGCTGTGCATCCTGCTGTTCACGAGCAATTGACTGAATACGTTTTAGGGTATCGATGGCCTTTTTATATTCTTTACTTTCTTTGTAAATCTCGGCTTTCTTGGTGGCTAATCGAGCCCAATCGAAAAAGTCTACATCTGGATTCAATAGATTGATTGCTGTGTTCAACAGCCCAATAGAACGGGTTTTATTTAACTCATAATCCCAAGACTGAACGGCTTTTAGATAGGCTATGTCAGCCTTCTCTTTCTTCGTGCCTATGCTCACTGCAATCGTTTCGGCTCGGTTTAAATAATCTTTGGCAGCCAAGGTATTTCCAGTCTGAATGTTCTGTAAAAATAAATTTTGACTAATAATCAACATATCCTGAGCATTGTTGTTACGTTGTGCCAATTCATAGGCATTGTTCATAATCGCCACATACTCGTTTTGTTTCCCTTGGTTTAAGTAAGCGAGACCAAGGTTGTTAAGTAATTGGGATTGTTGCTGATCGTTAAGCTTTGGATGTAATAAGGCTGTTAGGGTGTTTTCGGCCTCTTCGTGTTTCCCAATTTGATTTAAACAGACTCCATAAAGATTGATACTCTGAAAATGTAACCTTTGTACCTCCAGCAGTTCTTTTGGGAGAGTTTCGATGAGTGGAATTAGGCCATTTTCCAAGGTTTTAAGCACTTCGCTATACAGTCCTGAACTAAATTGGGCATAACTAATAGCCAGAAGAATTCGAGCTTTGGAGGTAGTATTTGGAAGCTCATAAAAGGGTCCATGGGCATTATAGCGTTGAATGAGTGTAGGGTAGTCTCCTTTATTGTATTGGTGCCAGAGATCGCTGCTTAGTATTAAATCACGCTCTAATTGTATTCTCTGCTTATTTTGGACAGAAGTACGACTTTGACCGCGTTCGAGTAGCACTAACTGCTCGCTGAGTTGCTTGTATCGATTGTTAAGCCGTTCAAAAAGAATCGTTACTTCTTCCGTGTTTAGATACTGATTAATATTCTGAGCAGCAATCATAGAGTAGACCATAACTGCTAAATAATGTCCAGGAATAGTTCCGAAAACCTCACTATTTACTGGGTAAGAGGCTAAATTCAATAAATTTTCCGACAGTTTTACAGCGTCTAAGGAGTCCTGAATTTTGGGGATTAGTTTTGTTTGTAGCTGTTGACGAAGTTCCTTTTTATTTACTAACTCTGTTTCATAAATAATCGACAGGTAGGCAAATAGAGCCTCACGGTCTTCAATGGCTACTTTGTTGTAATATTCACTAAGGCTGTTGGAATGCAGGTTTTGGAGGAGGTTTTCTTGGTTCACCATCTGTGCCCATTTTAACACAGGATCATACAGAGGGCTTGGCTTTGTGGCAATAGAATCCAGATGGAGTTGATCGACTCTAAGATTTAGATTCCCACTGGTCACTGCTACTGCTTCTGCCACTGGCGTACACAGTAGCAGTAGAACAGAAATAGAGAATAGAGTAAAGCAACAAGCTTTATTTGTAAACTTGTGAGGGAGTGGCTGCATTTATGGGCCGTTTGTGTAACACTAAGCCTCAAAATAACATTTTTTAGCTTACACACTTAAGAAAGCTTCGTTAAAACACGGTAATTTTTACCAAAAAAAAGGCTTCAAAGTAACCTTTGAAGCCTCTATCTGTCATTATTGTGTAACACTATATCGAATATTCGATCTATACATGGTACCATGTATACTGGTTATGACAGTATTTTGTCTTACCAATCTGGTCGGTGAACAATTGGCTTATAAATGATATCGAACTCAGTTTCTTGGGTTGGAATTAATACTTCTTGATCATTACTTGGTGCTTCTGCGGCTATTTCTGTGCTTGTCTGAATAGGTGCGCAGGCGAAAGAAAATGCAGAAAGTGCTAAAATGAAGAAGGTGTTCTTAAGTGTTTTTATTGGTGATGTTTTCATTAGTTTGTCCCTAATTGTTATGTTTGTTTGTGTGTTTTAAGTGTTCGTTCTATTAGTAAGGATTCAGAATTAGGTAATTTGTTACATAATTTTTTTTCTGAAGGCCGAATTTATCTTATACTATCCCACGAAGTTGTTCTAATAGAACAATTTGCCGTGAAATTTTTAGGGATAACATTAGGGTCTAGTAAGGAGCTTAGAGTTACGTGGAGCAAAACAAAAATGATTTTTCAGCGTTAATTCAAGCATTCAAAGAAAAAGATGAACGACGGATTAACGCTCTTCTTCTGGAATTGTACGATCGTTTGGAAATGTATCTGAAGGTAGTCTATGACTGTGATGCCGATTTAGCCAAAGATATCGTCCAAACGGCAATGAAAAGAGTGATTAAAAAAATTAATGAGGATGCAATTCTCGATTCTAAAAGTCTTTTGTCGTACTGTATGACCAGCTGTAAAAATGAATTTTTCTTATTAATTAAGGAGGAAAAACAGCGTAAAATACAGACTGTAGAGCTTGATGATCAATTAATAACCGATCATGAGCACGCCCTTCATCATCTGCTTAGTAAAGAGCGAATGCGTATTTTGAGTGATTGTATTCGTGGGTTAAATGAACTCAATAGAAGGTTGATCGAGTTTTTGTTGGTACATCCGGATGCATCAACCAGTGAGGTTGAACAACAATTTCAGTTAAGTTATACTAGTGCGAGGACGAGAAAATCTAGGATTATACAGATGTTGCATGAATGCTATGCAAAACGCTCAGAACAGTAACTGAATCTGTAAGACCGGTAAAGAATGCCCGAAAGTTTCCGACCAACTGGTCGCCATAGTGTACGTATGATCTATCCATGGATGATGTATTTGCGGGGGTTGAAGGGACCAATTCCAGCTTAGATATGTTCCTTGTAAGGATGTTAATTGCTTGCTGAGCTTGCTATGGCTAGCATAGAGCAGAAGATCAAAGGCCATTAGAAAGCTACCCTGTAAAATGATGGATTGGCCGTACCCCTTCCAGCGTTCTTTACCCAGTTTGTAACCGCGATAGGCCAACCAAGCTCCCCCACTAATGTATAGCACATCTAAGCCTGCATTAACCAATAAAATCGTGTCAAAACGGTTCATATCATTCAGTATTTCTGCAGACGTAACACTGGTATTGGTAAGGGTTCCTTTATATCCAAAGTAGGCAATGCCTGCATTAACTGTGTTCCAAGCGGCATTCATTTGGTGAAAGTAGGATCTAGAACCATCCGTTCTAGCATAGCCCAAGCCTCCTGTAAGTAGATTTAACCCAGCCCAGGAACCCAAGATCAGCATTCCGTTTTGCTGGAGGCGGAGCGACTGTTGTTGCCACCAAAGTGGATCTTGTTGACCATTTTGTGCCATAACCCAGGTGGGTACCCCCATAATAAAACAGAGGAGAAGTAGCGTATGAATTCGGTTTAGGTGAATAGGGTTATATTTGGACATGGTAGAAGGTGGTTAGGTGGCTTGGCGAAGTAGTATGAGCTCATTTTCTGCAATTGCAATGATTTGGGGTGTTTTATTAGTAATTAAATGCAGGCCGGTAAACGTTCCAAATGCAGGTAAAACTAGTTGGTCTGGGTAGTGGGCAAAGCAGGGTAAAATAATTCGCTGCCTGCCTTTACCCTGTATTTTTATGCCTGGATGCAGGTGTCCGCTAATCCATCCTTTGATCGGGCTTGCTTTCATTTGGTCAATTTGTTGGGTATGATTTTCGGGTTCGTATGCGGGGGTAAGGGTGGATGATTGAGGCCCATGATCGTGGGTGATGGGAGCCTCGTTATGGTGAAGGAAACGGATGTTCTTTATATCTAGATGAGAGAGGACCTGTAGACCTAGATCCTCGTATTTTTGGGCTGAGTATAGTTCGTGATTGCCCAATATTAAGGTCATGGATAGGGTGGCATGATATCTGCGCCATTGCTGGAAATCCACCCATTCGCTGTTGGTTTCACTGTGAAACAAGTCACCCAGAAAGAGGAGTCTTTCGGGGTTAAATTGGCTAATTACTTGGCTGAGTCGTGTTAGGTTATTCTGGTTTACCTCGGTAGGAACGGGAATCCCATAACGCCTGAAATGTCCTGCCTTACCCAAATGAACATCGCTTATCACTAGCGTTTTTTCTGCCGGATAATATAGCACTCGATCAGCAGATAGTAGTAGTTTTTCTCCTTGGAAATGAACGATAATGGATGTTCGAGTGGACTCAGACATGTTTTATGAGTTGGGCCTGCATTTTTTTAATCCGATCTATGAGTTTTTCGCTGCTCATTTTCTCGCGCAACCGGTCAACCATGATAGGAAAGGCATAAGGGGTGAATCGTTTGGGCTCTCGGTAGGCTATGTCTCCTGTTTGAATACGGTTGAGCACCTGCCTGAGTCGAATTTCGTCAAACTGGAAAAAGAGTACTTCATCGAGTGCCTGCTGCAAAAGTAGGTGGTTGGGTTCATAGGATTGAAATACCTCAAAAAATAGACTCGATGACATTTGAAGATGTCGAGTACTGCGCCCCTGTCCTGGAAATCCCTGAAATACCAAGCCGGCAATTTGGGCTATTTCCCTAAATCGTCGTTTGGCCAATTCTGAATTATTGAGGCTGGCGTAAATGTCGGTGAGTAAGTGCTCCGTGCTAAACAAATCTTGTTCTAAGGCTTGTTGGATAGGAATATCCTGATCGGATAGGAGTTCAAAGCCATAGTCATTCATTGCAATGGTGAAGGTTATGGGAACCAGTTTAGCTATGCGATGTGCTACTAAAGTTGAAAGGCCTTCGTGCACATTTCGACCTTCAAATGGATAGAAAAAAAGATGACAACCTTCTCGTGAAAAGCTTTTTTCGATGAGTAATTGATTGGGGCCTGGTAACATGGACCAGGACTGCTGAACGGCCAAGATTGGCTTTAGATAGTCAATCTCTACCGAACTTTTGGGGGATTGCTCGGGGCGGATTAGGTTGGGACTTTGGCGGGATTGTTCGTAGTCGTAATAAGTCACTGCTTTTAACATACTCTCCTTGAGCATTTCACTCATATTTGAGGATAACGACATACGTCCACCCAACCAGCTGGGTACTTTAGCACTGCCCGATGAAGCCCGGCGCACGTATGCAGTCATTTGCTCTACTCGAATAAGTTCTAAACGCCTGCCAGAAAACCAGAATCGGTCGCCTTCTTTTAACTGACCAATGAACCACTCTTCAATGGTTCCAATGCGACCACCACTAAGGTATTTAATCTGCATGTTAGCATCAGAACTAATGGTGCCAATGTTCATGCGATGTCGTCTAGCTATAGTATGGTTTCCTACGAAATAGCGCCCTTTTTCATCGATTTCTAGTTTTGCAAATTCAGGATAGGCCTGTAAAGAAGGTCCCCCAGTGCATAAAAATTGAATAATCTGATGAAAATCCTGTTCACTAAGGTGGCGATAGGCAAAGGTGCTGCGAAGTTCTTTTAAGGTAGGTTCCGCAGTGAATCCACTTCCAACCGCCCGGGTCATCAGATATTGAAGTAAGACATCTGTTGGGGATAGAATAGGAGGGCGTGGTTCCACTTTATCGTGCCGTACAGCCTCGCGAAGAGCGTCGGCTTCGAGGAGTTCAAGCGCATGTGTGGGTAAAAAGTGTATGGTACTCGTTGCCCCAGGTTGGTGTCCACTCCGCCCGGCACGTTGAATAAAGCGGGCAACTCCTTTAGGGCTACCCACTTGAATAACGGTTTCGACAGGGCTAAAATCAACGCCCAAATCTAGGCTGGAGGTACAAACGACGATCTTTAGCCGTTCATCATGTAAACTCTCCTCGACCCAATTACGCACTTTTCTGTCCAGTGAGCCGTGATGTAAGGCAATTTGACCCGCCCACTCAGGTACTCGCTCAAGCAATTCTTGAAACCAACGCTCTGCTTGTCCCCGGGTGTTGGTGAAAACTAAGGTTGATCGGCTTCTTTGTAAAATAGGAATGAGTTCATCGATTAAATGTACGCCCAGATGCCCATGCCAGGGAAAAAATTCTACGGATTTGGGAAGTATAGACTCTACCCGAATGTTTTTTTGGATGTTGGCTTTGATGGTTACTGAATTCTGATGCCGCTCTTCGGTCCCCATTAATACCTCCGAAGCCTCTTCCATATTGCCCAATGTGGCAGAAATACCCCATGTTTTTACTTCTGGTTTTAGCGCTCTAGCCCTGGCCAAGAAAAGTTCGGTTTGGGTACCTCGTTTACTACCCATGAGCTCATGCCATTCGTCTACCACCACGCTATGAAGACGCTTAAAATAGCGTTCGTGGTTTTTTTGAGCCATGAGTACATGCAAACTTTCAGGGGTGGTGATGAGTACCTGAGGCATAGATTGCTCCTGTTTTTTTCGTATCGAAGCGGATACATCACCCGTTCGCCTGCCTACTTGAATATCAAGGTCAAATGCGGCTAAACTCTGCCTGAACTGTCGTTCCATATCTTTAGCAAGTGCTCTAAGGGGAGTAATCCAGATGAGCTGTAGGCCTTTTTGGCTCTGCTTAGGCGCATCCAGCCATCGAATAATGTGTGGCATCCAAAGGGCAAAGGTTTTACCCGATCCGGTAGGAGCATGTAAGATTCCCTCCTTGCAATCTTGCACGGCCAGCCAACACTCCTGCTGAAATGTAAAAATTTCCCAATGGTTGTTGGTAAACCAGTTATGTACTTGGTTTAAGCCACTTTTTGAGGGTTTTATGGGCTGTTTAGCGGTTGACATGGAGTAATGAACTATGTCCTGGCATAGGGGATTTTGAAATTATTTGATGAGCCAAAACATTTTGAAAAAATCTATAAAAGCGCTTGCAGAGCTTGCTAATTTTTTAGAGTATAGGGGACTTGCAAAACTAGCAAGATTTTTCTTTTTAGTGAAGAAACATTGAACAAGTACATCAAACTATCCAAATAGCGTTCCATTATGTGGTTGAACATTAAATCCTTTGACAATTACCAAGAAACTTTTAACCAAAGTGAGCAAGATAGACTCAATTTTTGGGATCACGAGGCGGGCACTTTTTACTGGCGGAAGCGTTGGGATCAGGTGCAAACAGGGAGCTTTGAAGAAGGCAATATCAAGTGGTTTGTTGGGGGGAAATTGAATATTACCGAGAATGCATTAGACCGGCATTTGAATACCATTGGTAATAAGACGGCGTTCATTTTTGAGCCAAATCATCCCGATTCATTTCGTCGAACCATCACCTACAAACAACTTCATGAAGATGTATGTAGATTTTCGAATGTACTTGAGAGTAAGGGTATAAGCAAAGGTGATCGTGTGTGTATCTATATGGCTATGACTCCGGAGCTTATTATAGCAGCGCTGGCTTGTGCGAGGATCGGGGCGGTACATTCTATTGTATTTGCGGGTTTTTCTGCTCAATCGCTAAGCGAACGAATCAATGACTGTCAGGCTAAAATGCTCATCACCAACGATGGACTTCGAAGAGGGGATAAGCATGTGCCATTAAAAGATATTTCGGATGAGGCGTTACAGACATCCCCCTCAGTAGAAAATGTTATTGTTTGTCAGCGAACCAACAGAGATATCCACTGGGAAGAAGGACGTGATTTTTGGTGGCATAACCTTATTAGGAATGCATCACGTCATCACGAGGCAGTAGAGATGGATGCCGAAGACCCCCTTTTTATTTTGTATACCTCGGGATCAACTGGGAAACCAAAGGGAGTGGTGCATACCTGTGGGGGATATATGGTCTATACCTCGTATTCGTTTCGCAATGTTTTCCAAGTAGGAGCGGATGATGTCTATTGGTGTACCGCTGATGCGGGATGGATCACCGGGCATAGTTACATTATTTATGGGCCATTGTTTACAGGTACCACTGGGATTATTTTTGAGGGTACACCAACCTATCCGGATGCCGGGCGTTTTTGGGAAGTGGTCGAGAAATATAAGGTGACTCACTTTTATACCGCTCCCACTGCCATTCGTGCGTTAATGTCTTTTGATATGGATTATGTAACGAAATATGATCTGAGTTCATTGAAAGTATTAGGTAGTGTGGGTGAACCTATTAATGAGGAGGCATGGAATTGGTATCATAAGCATATAGGCAAAGAACGTTGCGATATTGTGGACACTTGGTGGCAGACGGAAACAGGTGGGATTTTAATTTCTCCACTCGCGGGTATAACTCCAACCAAACCAGGCTTTGCCACACTTCCATTGCCAGGAATTTTTCCAGTGTTGATGGATGAAAATGGACATGAAATCCAAGGAAATGGAGTCGAGGGGAATCTATGTATTAAATATCCTTGGCCATCAATTGCTCGAACTGTATATGGCGATCATGAACGCTACTTACAGACCTATTTATCGGCCTATAAAGGGTATTACTTCACCGGTGACGGGTGTCGTCGGGATGAGGATGGTTACTATAGAATTACCGGACGTGTGGATGATGTGCTGAATGTTTCGGGGCATCGCCTAGGAACTGCCGAGATTGAAAATGCACTTGAT
Source organism: Balneolaceae bacterium (assembly GCA_018401935.1). Taxonomy (GTDB): domain Bacteria; phylum Bacteroidota; class Rhodothermia; order Balneolales; family Balneolaceae; genus UBA1275. The sequence goes on along the minus strand of JAGYJQ010000010.1, from coordinate 59,068 downwards.
GAGCATCCCAAAGTAGTGGAAACGGCCATCGTCGGCTACCCACATGACATAAAAGGGCAGGGCGTGTACGCTTTCATGATTTGTGATGGGGAGGTCGGTGACAAAGCCGCTTTCAAGAAAGAATTACTTGACTTGGTAACGAAAATAATTGGTCCCATTGCTAAGCCTGATAAAATTCAAATTGTTCCAGGATTGCCTAAAACTCGTTCGGGGAAGATAATGCGCCGAATACTACGCAAAGTAGCCTCAAATGAGGTAGATCAGTTGGGGGATACGTCAACGCTATTGGATCCTAGTGTGGTAGACGCTATTGTCTCTGGAGAAGCGCTTTAGTTGGTGGTAATGGCCGAGTATGAGGTGCAGAGGGTGTGTTATCACGAGGTTGAGTAGTGGAATGGTATTTATTTTCCTATTAGTCTCGTTCAAGCAACTATTTACACTCCCAAAGCAAAGCCAAAGGGAAGGAATAATAAGCTGACCAACAAAAAAATTAACCGGAACCTCGTTTTAACTAACGCTGGATGAAAAAAAAGCCCAAAGGTGTAGGGTTTGCTTGCAAGCCATTCGTAATAGCGGTACCGGTGTATTGAACCCAGTGCCATAGTCACATGACCATGAATAATGGTCAATAAAAAAGGCATAGCAAACATGAATGCGCCAATGTACCGGAAGCTCAGGTCAAGCCCTAATTCCCTGGCCGCATAATAATAAGGCCACGCAAAAAGTATGAGCAATGGCAAGGTGAGCGCCCAATTTATGACACTAATCCGGACAAAGTTGGAGGTGGAGAATTCAGATTTCATAGGATACTGATACAAAGAGTCGAAAAGGATGGGGAATTTAGCGGTGCATTCATGGGTGCATTCATATACATGTCCTCAAATTTGCGAGGCAATAAGTAGTTCAATTTCCCGTACAGGCAATCCATAGGCTTTGCCCAGTGATGGCTTTGTTAGGTGTCCTCGGTATGTGTAGGTGCCATTACGGAGGGCTGTATTTCTCCATAAACACTCCTGAATACCCCCGTTTTCACCAATGGCCAGCACATACGGAACCAGCACATTATTTAAAGCATACGTACCGGTCCTAGCCACTTTAGATGGGATATTTGGTACACAGTAGTGGGTTACACCGTACTGAGAGTAAGTAGGGTTAGAGTGAGTGGTCGGTCTAGAGGTTTCGATACATCCTCCTTGATCGATGACCGTATCCACGATGACACTCCCTGTTTTCATCATGCGTACCATATCTTCACTTATCCAAACAGAGCTTTTTTCTCCCTCTTGAAAGGCAGAACCAATGAGTACATCAGCAAATTTTAGCGCGTTTCGAAGGTAATGTTCATTGGCTACTGCGGTGATTATGCGGCGATCTAAGGCATTTTCTAGCCGACGAAGGGCTGCTAAATCATTATCCATCACAAATACCTGTGCTCCGTATCCCAGTGCGGTTCTTGCAGCATATTCGGCGGTAATACCCGCACCTAAAATAGCTACAGTAGCGGGTGGTACCCCAGAGATACCCCCCAGCATAATTCCCTGACCACCCTCGTTGGTATCATTGGTTTCCAGATAGTGAGCAGCAATTTGCACGGCCATTGAACCGGTAATCTCATGCATCATCCGGACTAGTGGAAACTCATTATCCGCCCCCTTTATAAATTCATAGGCAATACCGGTAGCCGATTTCTTAAGGATATTGGTAAAAAAGGCTCCCTCTTGGGAACCCAAATGCAACGCCGAGATGATGGTCTGATTCCCCCGCACCCAGTTCATTTCCTCCGGTGTAAGTGGGGCTACTTTAACAATAACATCTGCTTGCTCAAAGGTAGATTCGGTAGATTCAACAAGTTCAGCGCCCGCCTCACTATATTCCTGGTCAGTAAACTTGGCATCGGTACCCGCACCTCGTTCTACCCGAATTTTGTGGCCATTGGCACTCAGTATTCGCACACCGCCTGGACTAATACTCACCCGGCCTTCATCAATAGAATGCTCTTTTGGGACTCCAACATGCAGCTCCTTTTGGGTATGGGTACGAATAAGGTGCTTTTCAAGTGTTTTTAGTCCGATTTCCTCGGTATCCAATGGATGTATCTGCATGCTAAAATTCCTCCTATTCTACATGGGTTCATGTGCTTGGGTTTGAAGATATTGGCTCATCTTTAATGAGTGAGAGAAATTGTGATTCGTCTAAAATAGGAATACCTAGGCTTTCAGCTTTTGTTCGTTTGGAACCCGCTGCTTCACCAGCGAGTAAATAATCTGTTTTTTTACTGACCGATGAGGAGGTTTTACCCCCATGCTCTTCGATGAGTTCGCTAGCCTGTTTTCTGGAAAGTGTGGGAAGGGTGCCGGTAAGTACAATGGTTTTACCGGCGAGTAGATGGGAACGGATGGCTCTATTTTCACCTTCAAATTGAAGTCCATGTTCTTGTAATGAACTAAGTAAATCTAAATATCTTGGCTCTGAAAAAAATTCTATCACCGATTGGGCAATTCGTGGGCCTATGGCGTCAACGGCGAGTAGATCTTCTTCATTCGCCTGCTGTAAAGCGTTCATACTTCCGAATGCTCGTGCCAAATCTTTTGCTACTGTTTTACCAACAAAGCGAATACCTAATCCGTAGAGTACCCGCTCAAAAGGCTGTGATTTACTTCGCTCTATACTTTCAATTAGATTGTTGGCACTCTTTTCGGCCATACGTTCTAGTGGAAGAAGATCTTCTTTTGTAAGGGTATATAAATCGGCATAATGAGCAATGAGTCCTTCTTTAACAAGTAGGTCAATCATCGATTCCCCAAGTCCATCTATATCTAGTGCATCTCTAGAGGCAAAATGTTCAATTTTGATGCGGACTTGAGGTGGACAGTGGAGGTTAATACATCGCCACGCTACTTCTCCTTCGTACTTAATTAGGGTGGCCTGACATGCAGGACAGCTTGTAGGAAAGTAGAAAGGGGCAGCTCGCTCTGTTTGGTTCGGGACAACTTCAACTACCTGTGGAATAATTTCGCCCGCCTTCTCGACTTTTACCTGATCTCCAATGCGAATGTCTTTTCGCTGAATTTCTTCTTCGTTGTGAAGGGAGGCTCTTTTTACTGTGGTTCCAGCTAATAAGACGGGTTCTAATTCGGCAACAGGAGTTATCGTACCTAGTCGACCTACTTGCAAGCTAATGTCGTTAATTCGGGTGATAGCTTGTTCGGCTTGAAATTTATACGCAATAGCCCAACGAGGGAATTTAGAGGTGCTTCCAAGCTGTTCACGGAGAGCTTCTTCGTTCACTTTGATAACTACCCCGTCCGTTTCGTAGGGTAACTCATGTCGGATTTGATCCAGCACATCAATGGTTTTATGGACCTGCTCAATGGATTCGCAAAGGGTAGGGAACTCATTCGCAGGCAGGCCGTATTTTTTTATGAGAGCTAATTTTTGATCTTGGTTACGATCGATTCCATCGTTAAACAGTAAATCGAAAGCAAAAAATCTAATCGGCCGGCGAGCTACTTCTTTTGGATCTTGCATTTTTAATGAGCCAGCGGTTGAATTTCGAGGGTTGGCAAATATGCTTAATCCAGCTTCTTCACGGTAGTTGTTTAGTCGAGCAAAGGCCTCTTTTTCCATGAAAGCTTCGCCTCGAACTTCTACGACTTCTGGTGGGTTTCCCTCGAGAATTAGGGGAATATCCTGTATGGTGCGGATGTTTTTGGTGATATCATCCCCCCGCTGCCCATCTCCACGAGTGGCACCAAGTACCAAAGCTCCTTTTTCGTAGCGTAAACGTATCGAGGCCCCATCAAACTTAAGTTCAACGAGATAGCTAAATGAATCATGGCCTAAAATTTTGCGCACGCGGGCGTCAAACTCATTGAGTTCCTCTTCATTATAGGTGTTGTCTAAACTTAACAGAGGAGTGGGGTGTTCAACTGTTTCAAAGATGGAGGATACGGCACCACCCACACGAGCAGTGGGAGATTGGGGATCTTCTAGATTATATTGCTTCTCAAGACGAGATAGTTCGCTGAGTAATTCATCGTAGCGTTGATCACTCATAAAAGGAGTAGCCTGATCATAATAGGCTTCGTTGGCCTGCTGAAGTATTTTTCTTAGTTCGAGTACGCGTTTTTCAGCCATGAATTCGTCTTTTTCTTGTAGAGCTCGTTACCCAAGTGATCTTAGCAAACAGATTCATAGAGTTCAGATATTGGTTAAAAATCTATCGCATATACGATAGAATCGGGTTCGGATACACCATCGGGTAGAATTAAATCTGGTTTTTCTTCAAATTCCGCAGCTGCTAAGCGCTCACGAGTGAGGCGTACAGTGTTTTCTTGAACTCCGGCAAATCGTTCTAATGGTGCCTCAATAACGGTGTTGTTGAACAAAATAAGCATTCTACTGAACTGCCCTCTGATGGTGATTTCCTCATTGAAATCAAAATAGTATGCCTTTCCTTGTTCCATCCAAACTGGGAAAACGGACTCTCTCAAGTCACTCCCCACTCTTACGGGATCTAACTTATCGTAGGCAGCATAAATGACAATGTTCAAGGTATCGGGAAATTGAGCCAAATTTTGCAATGCAATCGAATCTAAAAGCACCGTTTCCGCTTGGGTTAATGCATTCGCGGTCTCACTTCGAGACGTTTCAGACTCACTTGCATCCGAACTTATACTTTGTTGCTCATTCCCAGTAGTAGTCCCTGTGATTTCGGAATTTTGGCTAGAACTGGCAGGGTTGTCGCTTAGGGTACTGACAGCTAGGGAATCGGTGATAATCATGTTATCAGCATTAAGATCGGTGACTTCTGCCGTGTTTTCTGAGGGGGCTTCAGAAAATCCAGTAAACCAGCTGGAGATCGTACTTCTGTATAAAAAACCGAATACGAGTAAACTCACGGTAATTACCGCTAGAATTGTGATAAGCACAACATTACTTTTGGACTCTTGTTGGGCATTGAACCGTTTACCCATTTGAGCCCAATTCACGTTATCTGCCGTTTTAGTGGACGAAGTAGGCGGTTTATCAGACGGTTTATTCTCGGGTGCTGGAGCGTCTTGTGACTTATCGGTAAGGATGTTAGAATGGTCAGATGGATCAACTTTGGTGTCAGATTCCTCCGAGGTATTGGTGTCTTTTTCATCAGTGGTACGAGCAGCTTCTTTAGCAGTAGCGGAGGCTGAATCAGTATGCGCAGGGTGTTCTGAATCAACTGTTTCCTCAGAATCCGTCAAGCTTAACTGGCCCGTGGTTTTTTTAGAGCTAATCTCTCTGTCTATTATTTCTTTGGCTTCGGCATCCGCCAATGCTTTGTTCGTTGCTTCTGCCTTTGTTTTAGCATCATAATTAAGTTCCGTACGTATGAGGGCTTTTTTAGGGGCTGATTCTTCTTCTAAACTGAGTCTTCTTTCTTCTCTACCAAAAGGATCTGTCGGATTGGGAGCCCCAGCATCTTTAAATATGCCATGATCGTAACTTCCTTCTTCCATAGCATCTAAAGCCCGTAAAATAACGGCTTCTTTGATTTTTAATCCTCAGGCATAACTTCGAACAAAGTTTCTAATGTAGGCTTCGTTATAAATCTCCGAATTGAAAATCGCGTCGGATTCAATCTCAGCGATGATTTCAAAGGATAATTTGGTTAGGCCTTGAATCTCATCAGTATCAACACCTAGTTCTTCTCTAATTTCGGCTAAGTCTTTTCCTAAGGCCATAATATAATTGTAATGATTTCTTATCTGAGTGCTCTAAAAAGGTGCTACATCTCATATACAACCATCAGAGCAACTTCTGTAATTTAGGGGAATTAGCGACCAAAAAATAATCTACGAATCTATTTTTGTACCTCTTAGACCTATCTATGTTCACTAGCATAAAATCGACGCATGAACCCCTTGGGAAAAAGAACCTCTGGGCTTTTCCAGTATACTGCCAGAATTGTGGAATTCGACTTTTAGGTCCCGCTAAGAAGATATGCAGGTACTGTATTCTTAGTGAGTTACCTAGGATTTACCCAGAACCCAAAAAGGGAATGTATCCTGAAGGAATCGAATGGCAGGTTGCCTGTTGGAAATACGATGAAGCCCATTTGATACAGCGCTTAATACATCAATTAAAGCATAAAGCAGCGTATGATATTGGGGTAGATTTGGGCAGGGCAGCAGCAGATTTGTTTCGACAAGCTCATCCATATAAATACGAAGAACTTATCTCAGAACGCCCACTTGTGGTGCCGGTACCTCTTTCTGAGAAGAGAAGGAATTCCAGGGGATATAATCAAAGTTACAGTATAGCTGAGGGTTGGGCAGTAGTGGCCTCGCTTCCTATTCTCCGAGAAGGGGTTATAGCGCGCAGGGCTTCTAAGATTAATCAAGTACAGATAAGTAAATCTGAGCGTAGAATGAATATGGAAGGGGTCTATAGGCTTGCATGTCCAAGTGTATATGATTGGGTTACCAGGCCTGTGCTCATTATGGATGATGTGTATACCACAGGCGCTACTTGTTTTGCCTTATGGCGTTTTCTAAAGTCCATTGGATTTAAAAAAAGCTATCTGATTACCTTAGCCATGGCATAGTTTGTGCCAGTTTCGATTAAATTCTCTCTAGCCTCGGACAAGTTCTGTCATAGTCTCGATCAATTTTTGCCTAGCCTCGGACAAGTTCTGTCATAGGCTCGATCAATTTTTGCCTAGCCTCGATCAAATGGTGACAAGCTATTCCAGTATGCGGTAGAATAATTCTCTGTAAAGTCCCAACACCTAAGTATGATAATAGCTATTTTTAGTTTATGTCGGATCAAAAAAAGAAAGGTAGATGGGAATTAGTAGAATTGCCGGGCGGTTTTCGAACTAGCTTTGGCAACTGGTATACGATGACTAGGGAGGGCATAGAACGCTATGTTCCTGGGTTATTGAAGCGTTTTCCTTTGGAGCACTTAGTTCGGGTGGCTGACGATTGGCTCCGAAGTAGAGAGCAATTGCCAGTCCTGGTTTTTATGATACTTATATTCAGTCCCCTCCCGGAGTTATTGAGCTTAGTGTTGGGCTTGAGCTTTTATGTATTCTGGAGAACTCAGCTATCGGCTTTCATTTATCCTTGGGCCCATCCAGCTATTCGGTGGATTTGTGAAGATGCACTGCTATATGGGGCTTTTATTGGGGGTCTCGCCTATGATTCAATTGCTCCTGAGGGCTGGGGACAATTGGGGCTATCCTCGCAGGAAATCATCGCATTAGTAGGAAGCTTCTTGCTCATTAAAACAGGTTTAGTTGCTATGGCTTTTCATTTTTTACATACTCGTTTTAGCAAGGAAGACACTACCGCGATAACAGACCGGATACTTAATATGGTGTTGATTCGCTACGGGTATAAAGAGGGTTTGTTAACCGGTAATCTAAAGGCTATGCAGGACGAGTTTATTCGCATAGCCAACTATCATAAAACCCGCAAAAAGAATTAAATCCATTCTATTATCCTATGCAGAATGCATCAACCAGAACCATTCTTTACCTAATAAGACATGGTCAGACCGATTACAATGCGAGCCAAAGATTTCAGGGTAGGGGTATTGACGCCGAACTGAATGAAGTAGGAAGAAAGCAGGCAGAAGCGGTTGCTCGGTATTTTGAGGGGGACTCGATGACCATCGACCGATTGTATTGCAGTAGTTTGAAGCGTACAGCAGAGACTGCCGCGCCTTTGGCTCATGCACAGAATCTCCAAATTATTTCGAGCTCTCATTTGGATGAAATGGATTTTGGGTCATTGGAAGGAGCGTATGTGGCGGATCACATGCCCTATCTCCGCGAATTACAGAAGCAGTGGAGATCGGGACAGACTAACATAGCTGTGCATAAAGGAGAACACCCTGAGCAGGTGTATGAGCGGGCCAATGGCTATGTACATGACGTGGTGTTAAGGGGGGGTGAGTCCGAGGGAAGAAAGCCTGAGAAGGTCGTGCTGGTTGTGCACGGACGATTAATTCGGATTTTATTGTCGGTTTGGTTGGGATACGGCTTGGAGCAGATGGATGAAATCGAGCATAGCAATGGTGCCATTTATGAAATTGGGTGGGATGGACGGGAATTTACTCCGTTGCAACTACATATTACCAAGCACTTGGCTTAGTGCACTTTTCGGGCTTGATGCTTAGTTTTTACGTATATTGTTGGTCTATTCATCAACAAATCCGCCTGTAATAGGCCTTAGATAAAAGCTTATGAGTGAAAAAGTACGTTCCATGTTTGCCGATATTGCTTCCGATTATGATCGGGTGAATACGGTACTTTCTTTTGGTATTCATCATGTGTGGAGGGACCGGACGATTGCAGAATCCGGAGTTGCTAGAGGGCAAAGTGTGCTGGATTGCGCTACGGGTACGGGCGATTTAGCTATTGCATTTAAAAAGGCGGTTGGACCAGAAGGGTATGTATTGGGAACCGATTTTTGTGCTCCAATGATTGAGCCTGCACCTGATAAGGCAAAGAAGGAAGGGCTGGAGATTGATTTTGAAGTGGCTGATGCCATGGACTTACCCTATGAAGATAATCGATTTGATTTGGCGAGTATTTCATTTGGTATACGAAACGTGGATGACCCTGTTCAAGCCCTTCGAGAAATGGCTCGAGTAGTAAAACCGGGAGGGAAGGTGGTTGTCTTAGAGTTTGGTCAGCCTAAAGGGTTAATGAAATTTCCTTATGAGCTTTATTCCCAGCATATTATGCCGACAGTGGGTGGCTGGCTTAGTGGGAATCGGGATGCGTATACCTACTTGCCTAAAACCAGTGCGGCTTTTCCTGCAGGCGATAAATTTTTGAGCTTAATGGATGAATCTGAAAAGTTTGCATCCCGTAAAGCTATTTCACTCACTGGAGGAATATCGTACATTTATATTGGAATTGTTGCTTAATTACTATTAAAACTGAGGAGCATGATGACTATTGAAGACATAAAAAAAATTATCCCCCATCGTTACCCATTTCTATTGGTGGATCGAGTGGTTGAAAAAACCGAAAATTCTATTAAAGCCTACAAAAATGTTACGGTTAATGAAGAGTTTTTTAACGGTCACTTTCCAGGTCAACCTATTATGCCTGGGGTGTTACAGGTAGAGGCTTTGGCGCAAGCTGGAGCTATTTTGTTAATGACCGAAAAAGTGGATGATCCGGCCCATAGTTTAATGGTCTTTACCGGAATTAATAACTGTAAATTTCGCCGCCAAGTAGTTCCAGGAGATCAGTTGATTCTTGAGGTTGAGTTAGGCAATATGCGACGTAATTTTGTGACCATGAAGGGTAAAGCTACGGTTGATGGGCAAATTTGTTGTGAACTAGAGGCCTCAGCTGCCTTGGTCGAGAAAACAAGCGAATAATCTACCCCCTAACGTTATGAGCACTCAAACAAGTAAAAGCGGCGATTCCACGTCCGGACATTCCATACCCAATCCGGTCAAAGTAACCACCCAAACAGTGGTTGAAATGAAGCAGAAGGGTGAGAAGATTTCTATGCTTACGGCCTATGATTTCACCATGGCTCGAATCGTTGATGCCGCTGGTATTGATGTAGTACTTGTAGGGGATTCCGCTTCGAATGTTATGGCAGGAAATGAAACCACGGTTCCCATTACCTTGGATCACATGATTTATCATACCCAATGCGTGGTACGAGGGGTGGATCGGGCATTGGTCATTGCCGATATGCCATTTATGAGTTACCAAGTTACCCCAAAAGAGGCCCTTACAAATGCGGGCCGTCTAATGAAGGAAGCCGGGGCACATGCCGTAAAACTGGAAGGTGGGCGTACGATCACAGACACGGTTAAAAAGATTGTCGATGCGGGAATTCCGGTGATGGGACATCTGGGTTTAACTCCTCAATCTATTTATCAGTTTGGCACCTATAAAGTCCGAGCCAAAGAGCAGGCCGAGGCCGATCAGTTACTCGAGGATGCACAAAAATTACAAGAATCGGGTGTTTTTGCATTAGTATTAGAAAAAATCCCATCGGCCCTTGCGGCTCAGGTAACCAAGCAACTACACATACCCACTATTGGTATAGGAGCCGGGCAAGAGTGTGACGGTCAAGTATTGGTGGTGCATGATATGTTGGGGATGAATAAGAATTTTTCTCCCCGCTTTTTACGACGTTATGCCGATGTAGAATCGGTGATGACTAAAGCGGTTCAACAGTACGTTGAAGATGTTAAAAACAAAGATTTCCCCAATGAAAATGAGCAATATGCCTAAAAATACACCTTATATATTAGTCTCCAATGACGATGGATTTTTTTCAAAAGGGATTCAAGCCCTCGCGCGAGTGGCCGCAGAGTTTGGGCGGGTAGTGGTGGTAGCTCCAGATAGAGAGCAAAGTGCGGTTGGACATGCCGTTACCATTCATGACCCATTACGAGCGAATCGGATAAAAGTGGTTGATGATATTGAGGGCTTTTCAGTGACGGGGACCCCTGCGGATTGTGTAAAATTGGCGCATGATCAACTTTTGGAGGAAAAGCCTGATTTGGTGCTGAGTGGAATTAACCATGGGAGCAATGCGGGCATTAACTTATTGTATTCTGGTACCGTAAGCGCTGCAACAGAGGGCACCGTCTTAGGCTATCCGTCCATCGCCGTTTCGTGTACGGATTACGATAGTGACGCAGACCTAAGTGGATGCATAGCAGCAGCTCGTTTAATGATTAGTCAAGTACTAAAAAAAGGTCTACCAAAAGGGGTGACACTGAATATCAATGCCCCATCTGGTCCATTTAAGGGGCTTAAGTGGTCGAAAATGGCTGACTCTCGATATGTTGAGGAGTATGAAGGGCGCAAAGACCCATTGGAACGGCCATATTACTGGTTAACAGGGAAATTTGAATTATTGGATACCTCGCCGGACGCAGATATACAGTTGCTTAATCAGGGCTATGCTGCAGTTACACCTATTCAGTATGATTTAACCGATTATGGCTTGCTCAACGAAATGAAAAAGAGCTTAGAGTCCTGAACATAAGCGTTGCTAAGAACCACTCAAATTAACGTGCTAGCAGCTTCATTTTTTTTCACATCCTTTAAAAACTTATTTAGAGCCCGCGACTTTTAAGGTGCTGGACTAAGCCCGTCCAAAATTCTAGATATCTCTTTTTTGCTTCTTTGGTTCCTACCTGAACATTAATCTGGTTTAAATGGGATAGGCGAATGGTTCCTAAATGCTCTCCCCATTGGGCACTTTCAACCGAGACAAAGGAATCGTTCGGACCTTCTTTTTCGTGGATTAGATTGTTTTGGAACAGAAAGACGGGATTCAAAGGGTCGTTGGTGCCTTTTCCCACCGCGGCGGAATAGGAAAAAAGTGGAATATTCGTAGGATCGGGAGTGCTTGGATTAAAGTGGTCTTGCACATAAGAGCGAGTCAATTGTTCTACCGAACCAAAAGCATCGTTACGCTCTTTGATGTACACGTTATCTGCAAACCAGTCCACTATATCTCCAATGCGTTCGGATAGCACTTCTGGAGTGCTTCGAACAAAATCAGCCAGATAGGTCCCTTTATGAGGCGTGGCAATGGTGGTTAGTGAAGCGACTTTTTCTTCTATGCCTAAATGTGCAAGGGCATATCTCATATCTAGCCCGCCCATACTGTGGGCAATTACGTTGAACTTTGCTATTGAATGTCGCTGGCTAAGTTCAGTGATGATGCGTGCCCAACTTCGAGCGCGGACTTCAATGGGGGCATAGGGAACGATGTTGGGGGCAAAGGCCCAAAGACCATGTTCTCGCATCCACATGCAAGGGTCATGCAATGGGGAGGGTTTTACCAAGGAGCCAATGGCTCCAAAACCATGGCACAAAAGCACGGGGTGGCGAAGGGACCAAACTTCGGGTTGTGGATATTCTTTTAGTTCTAACCGCCTTAGTAGCCCCGTTCGATCTTTCATAAGTCCGATGAGTTAGGCTGATTGGTACGGGTAGAATCTGGGGAAGGGATTAAATCAGGATTGGTTCGGACTCGTATGGTGCGGTGTACGGTACCATTTGCGGTAACATAAAGATGTATATCTTGTTCAGGGAAGAGGACTTTTCCAGGTAGTTGAACACCATAATCTGCCAGCATCCTGTGTAATTCATAGTGTAGGGTTGTCTTTGAAAAGCCTGGAGGGGTATCGATTTGATATACTTTACGGGTGAAGTGGGAATCCTGAACGGCCGTATAGACTCGATAATGGTTGTTGGCAATACCTTGTTCCTGTAGCCCCTGCTGAATTAATTCGTCCAAGTGCTCTTGTGATGTGATACGCATGGGAATGGTGGCAGGTATGGAAATAAGTAAATAAGCAGTGCTAAGACAAGCAAACGTAAGGAGAAGAACGAGGACTACTTTTTTATTCATAAGAGATAGATTAGCTCAAAAATATACTTCGTAGTAAACTCATAGCCAAGTCATCTTTAGGTCCTTCGAATGATTCCTCTACACCATCTCCAACTAAGGTCACTTTGTTGTAGTCACTTGCGAAGCCTTGTTGCTGGGTCCCAATATAATTGGCTACAATCCAGTCGGCATTTTTCTTAGTTCGTTTGGCTCTGGCGTGTTCTAGCAAATCAGTGGTTTCCATTGCAAAGCCAATGCTTATGGTGTGTGGATTTTTATGCTCCCCAATCCATTTCAAAATATCGGGGGTAGGCGCTAAGGAGATGTGAGACTCTTTGTGTGTTTTTTTGACTTTATGATTGTGTGTGGTCGTGGGCCTGAAATCTGATACCGCAGCAGCTTTAATGAAAATATCGGCTGGATGAAGTGCTTTTACTTGTTCAAACATATCCTGAGCGGATATTACACCATAGCGGTGTATGCCCTCTGGAATAGACAGCGAAATAGGTCCATGCACCAAATGAACGAGCCCTCCTAAACGGTGTGCTGCTTTTGCCATTGCTAGTCCCATTTTACCCGAACTTGGGTTGGATATAAACCGGACCGGGTCAATATGTTCACGGGTAGGACCTGCCGTGACAACCACTTTCTTCCCGTAAAGAGGTCCTTTTTTTGCATCTAATAGTGTTTCAATGTGCGCTACAATATCATCGGGCTCGGGTAATCGCCCTTTGCCGGTGAGCCCGCTGGCCAAGTATCCTTCCTCGGGTTCTAGAAGATGAAAACCGCGACTTTTTAGCAGCTTTAGATTATGGGCAGTAGCTGGGGCATTCATCATTTCCCCATCCATGGTAGGGCAGATCAATAGGGGGGCCCTTGAAGCCAGTACAGCAGCGGTGAGTAAATTATCGGAATTGCCGTGGGTAATTTTTGCAATGGTATTGGCCGTACACGGAGCAATGACAAACAAATCGGCCCATTCACCCCACTGAATGTGTCTTGTCCAAGGATTGTGGACTTGTTCAGAGGTGCCATCCTCAGATGATCCATTACCAGTTGTTGAGGTCTTGTGGGCATCGTCTTGCACAAAGGTGTGTACCCCAACTTCGTGACCCGTTAGGGCAGAAAAAGTTTCTTCCCCAATAAACCTGGTAGCGGCGGGAGTCATAATTACCCGCACCAAAGCTCCTTTTTTTTGTAAGGCACGTACCAAGTACGCCGCTTTATACGCCGCTATACCTCCGGTCACTCCTAGTAGGATGTGTTTCCCGGAGAGCATATGTTAATCTACTTCAGGTCTGCGGTAATAAATTGCGTCGTCTTCCATCTCGCTGATAGCGCGGCGAGTGGCATGAGGTAGCTTTTCGAATGCCTTAGAAATTTGCTCTTGTTCTTCGTTAAAAGAAAATTCATCGTCATCCTCGAAGCCTTCAAAGTATTGTAGCTTTTCGTCTAGTTCTAGCTTTTCCTGAGCAGCGATCTGACGGGCTCGTTTACCCAAAATAACCATGAGTTCGTACTTATTTCCGGTTATTTCTTTGAGATGTTCGATATCGAGTGTTTTAATCGGCATAGATTTAATATGAATTCATGAAGATTTGAACGGCTTCTTTTAGTTCGATGTAGGCCCGCTCTAAATCATCGTTTGTTATGATATAATCAAATTGACCTGCATACCCAAGTTCTTCTTCCGCTCGTTCGAGTCGGAGCTTTAGGGAAGATTCACTATCGGTATTGCGATTTCTAAGTCGCTCTTCCAAGGTCTCGAGTGATGGTGGTCGCAAGAATAAAGCCAAAGATCGCTCATTAAATAGTGACTTCAATCGTACGGCGCCTTTTACATCCACATCGAGCAGGGTAAAATATCCTTTTTCTGTATTTTTTACAAGCTCTGAACGTAATGTTCCATATCGAGTTCCACCATAAAATTCTTCCCATTCAATAAAGTCCTCATCATCTATTTTTTGCTGGAATGATTCCATGCTCAAAAAATAGTAATCAACCCCATGCAATTCCCCTTCTCGCGGTGCTCTAGTTGTTGCAGATACACTGAATTTTAATCGGGGAAAGTCATTAAATAATCGCTTAGCCATGGTGGATTTACCGGTTCCACTAGGGGCTGCGAGCAGTATAATAAGAGGCTGCATTACTCGATATTTTGTACTTGTTCTCTAATTTGTTCGAGCATTTCTTTGGCTTTCACTACCTCATGGGCTATGCCGGAGTCGTTGGCCTTAGATCCGATAGTATTGAGCTCTCGATTTATTTCTTGGGTCAAGAAGTTTAAGCGACGACCTGCGTGGTCCTCTGAGTGAATGGCCTCCATAAAGAACTTTAAATGAGCAGCTAAGCGAACCGTTTCTTCGGTGATATCCATCTTGTCAGCCATCAAAGCTACCTCCATTTCTAACCGATCTGCATCTATTTTATCGTCATCTAAGAGGGTTGAAATGCGTTCCTGTAATCTCTTTTTTAGATCTTCACCACGGCCATCGGTTGTCTGCTGAATCTGAATAATGGCTTCTTGAATACCTGTTATTCGACTGTTTATATCTGCTTCCAATTGGGCTCCTTCTTGCCGCTTCATTTCCATTAACTTTTCAATGGCTGAAGCATTAGCTTGCTGAATGAGGGACCAACAAAGTTTGTCATGTTCGGGGTTTTGTACCGGTTCGGGCTGGGTGATCAGATCGTTAAAGTTGAGTAGTTGATTGAGCTCTAACGGCCCCTCTAATCCAATGGTTGTTTGAATTTCTCGAAGAATCTGAACATAGTTAGCCAATTTTTGAGCGTCCACAACAGGTGCCTGGCGCTGAAATTCTTTGTCATCTAAATAAATACTAACGTTTAGTTTTCCACGGGAGATGTGTTGAGCCAACACTTCTTTAAACTGCAGTTCCTTGTCTTGAAATTGCTGCGGTAATCGTACGCTTACATCAAGGTAGCGAGAATTTAAGGTCTTGAGTTCTACCATGGCTGTCACCCCATGTGCGCTGGCTTCTCCGCGCCCGAATCCGGTCATCGAAATAATCATAGTCTAGGAAATAAAAGGTTATATAAAAGTACAAAATGCCGTTGTCGATTAAAAACGCAGTCCGTTAAAAACAAGCAGGAGTACTATGTTTTATTAAGGTTGAAATCCTATCTTAGGTGCATGAATATTTTGGGTATATCTGCCTTTTATCACGATTCGGCCGCTGCATTGTTGGAGGATGGGACCATTATAGCCGCCGCCCAAGAAGAGCGTTTCACCCGAAAGAAACAAGACGCAGGCTTTCCTAGCAATGCCATACAATATGTACTTGATGAGTCGGGTTACTCTTTGCAGCAGGTTGATGTCATTGTTTTTTACGATAAACCCTTTTTAAAACTAGAGAGACTTTTAGAGAGTTACCTTTCGTATGCACCCCGTGGAATTCGCTCGTTTATAGCAGCGATGCCGGTATGGTTAAAAGAAAAAATGTTCCTTAAGCGAATAATACGGCAGTCGTTAACCGAAATGGGATTTGAAGGGGTGAAAAAAATACCCTTACTATTTCCTGAGCATCATCTCTCGCACGCTGCGAGTGCATTTTACCCATCGCCCTTTGAAGAGGCTGCGATATTGACTATTGATGGAGTAGGTGAGTGGGCAACGGCATCGATTAGCAAAGGTTCTGGGACCAATATTACGCTGATTAAAGAATTGAGTTTTCCCCATTCACTTGGACTTTTGTATTCGGCTTTCACTTATTTTTTAGGCTTCAAAGTTAATTCTGGTGAATACAAGCTAATGGGTTTAGCCCCTTATGGGGTTCATGGAAGTGCACGTGTAGAGGAGTTTAAACAAAAAATTCGCAGTCACTTGATTCAGATTTATGACGATGGTTCAATATGGTTGAATCAAGCCTATTTTAGTTATACCACAGGTCTTCGTATGGTTCCAGATAACAAGTGGGAACAATTATTTGGAGTACCACGCCGTCAAGATGAAGGTGATTTGAGCCCAGAACAAGCCGATTTAGCATTGGCAATACAAGAAATAACCGAGGAAGTGGTGATTAAAATGGCTCGTCATGCCCAAGAACTTACCGGTTCGGACTATTTATGTATGGCGGGTGGAGTTGCTCTAAATTGTGTCGCTAATGGTCAACTACGCCGAGAAAACCTGTTTAAGGACCTCTATATTCAACCCGCTGCAGGTGATGCCGGAGGGGCTTTAGGGGCTGCATTGGCCGCTTATTATCTAAGTTTTGATGGAGAACGTAGACCTAAACAGGTTACTGAAGCTGCGCAAGTTGCTGGATCAATACATGCTTCTAGAGAACCATCAGCATCTGATTCAACAAGTTTTTCTGCGATAACTATGGACGAAATGCGTGGAGCCTACCTTGGGCCTTCATTCAGCACCGACGCCATTCGAAAATCCTTAAAGCCATACGCTGGCGTTTATACCCAATACCCACGACCAGATCTTTTCGAAGTAGTGGCCGAGCACTTAAACCAAGGCGCGGTGGTTGGCTGGTTTCAGGGGCGCATGGAGTTTGGACCTCGAGCATTAGGCGCACGTAGCATTATTGCTGATCCGCGGCGTAGTGACATGCAAAAAAAATTAAACCTAAAAATAAAATATCGCGAATCGTTTCGTCCTTTTGCTCCCTCTGTACTTTGGGAAGATGCTCAAGAATATTTTGGTTTAGAATACCCCTCGCCGTACATGTTATTGGTCTCTCCGGTCTCCAAAGAGCATAGGTATGAACTGCCCGAAGGGTTCCATTCATTCAGTTTGCGTGAAAAATTAGGAGTCGAACGTTCGGACGTGCCGGCGATCACACATATTGATTTTTCGGCTCGAGTGCAGACGGTGCACCCGGAATTTAATCCAGATTATGTCGATCTTTTGCAGGCATTTAAAGACAAAACAGGCCTTGGAATGCTTATAAATACCTCCTTTAATGTTCGGGGGGAACCCATTGTATGTACACCTGAAGACGCTTATGAATGTTTTATGGATACTGAAATGGATGTTCTAGTGTTAGATGAGTATGTTTTACTTAAGGCTGAGCAGCCCAAGTGGATTAAACAACGAACCTTTGAAAAAGATTAACCTATATTAAAATAAACGCAGTATGGAATTATTGAAAGATTTATGGGGATTTATGAAGGAGCGCAAGAAAATTTGGTTGGCTCCCATCATAGTTGTATTACTGCTCTTAGGGGCCTTAATTGTTATTGGCGGGGGGTCTTCGATTGCTCCATTTATCTACACATTATTCTAAGATGGGGTAATGTTGATTCAAAAAAGTTTAAAAGAGCTACAGAATGATCCCATGACCCCCAAAACCCAGCTGGTTATGGTGGTGGGCTTTTGGGTTATAGCCTGGTTTTTTGAACTCCAGTGGTTAGAGTATACAGCCATGGGCTTAGGTGGGTTGTTCATTGCGCTTCCCAGTGTGGGAATTCGGATTGTATGGCTATGGTACCGGCTTGCCTTTGTGCTTAGCTTGGTGGTGAATCCAGTGGTCTTAGGCGCGGTGTATTGGCTTTTTATTAGCCCAATTGCATTGTTGTTTAGACTTTTTGGCAACGATCCCCTTCAAATTAAGGCTCCATCCCAATCTAATTACCAGATTCGCAATAAAACCTATGAAGCCAAGGATTTGAAATTTCCTTGGTAGTGAGGAGTGATAACCGATAGCCAACGAGCTTTTGCAAACTAGCGATAGCCAATGGGCTTTTGCAAACTACCGATAGCCAACGAGCTTTTGCAAACTAGCGATAGCCCTTTTTTATACCTTTTCTAAACTCAACGCGTTCACACAATATCGAAGACCAGTGGGTGCGGGGCCATCTGGGAAAACATGGCCTAGGTGGGCTTCACAGCAGTTACACACGATCTCGATGCGCATCATCCCGTGGGAAGAATCGGCAAGGTAGCCAACCACGTTGTCTTGAACTGGTTGGGTAAAAGAGGGCCAACCAGAATGGCTTTCGAATTTTTCGCTGGCATCAAATAATTGGGTTTGGCAGCAAGCACAAGCGTAGAGGCCGGGTTCAAATTTGCTGCACAGTTCACTCGACCATGGTCGCTCGGTGCCTTTTAACCGGGTAATGGCAAACACGTCGTCACTTAAGGCCGCTTTCCATTGTTCCTGGGATTTTTCAATGCGTTTTGGGGGCTCTGGATTGCCTTTTATAGCGCGATTTTCTACTTCTTTCCAATTCATTATGAGAGGGGTGGACATAATAGTTCGGTTGATTATACGTCGGTTGGCCTTGCGACCATGATGCCGGTGTGTTTGGATGCTGGGCGTAAAAAATAGGATAAGGGTTCTTTGGAAACCTCTACTTTCTGGTTGGTCTGAGAGGCATGCATGAGGTGAAATTTCCCTTGAACCTGAACAACAATCCCAACATGTGAGACATCTAGCCCTGAAATATCGGTGGTGAAGCCTACTATGTCTCCCTCGTTAAGCTGTGATTCCATGGCCGCATAATCCTCCTTAGGAATGTAGGCATAGCGTTTACTGGATAGCTCCTGCTCGATTTGTTGAATATGGACCACATAGCTTGGATTGCTTGCCAAATGCTTATATGCATCGGGATGCTCGGACATAAACCCAAGACGATTCGGGTATGGTGCACCAAACTGATCGGCTGGGGTTTCAACCAAACCAGATGCGGCGTTATCATAAATCCACTCACTAAAGTAGTGAAGTCGGCTAGTATATGACCCTCTTTTACCGTCTCTATATCGAATAGCTTCCAATTCTTTTGCGTAATGTTCAAAGCTTTGAGTCTCGGATTTTAGCGTTCTGGATAATGCCAGTAGGTGTTCGGCGTAAGTGGTACAATCGAGCTCCCGTAAATTAATAATTAGCTGTTCTTGATCGGTTACCTCCAGCGCATGCGCAACATAAGGTTGTCCCTCGAAAAAGCGACCTATTCTGGGAATGAGCTCGGCAACTCCCTCGTCTTTGTTTGGGCTAAATTGCATCATAACTTCATGGAAAATGGCCACATCCTGCTCGGTGTATACCCAATCCTGTTGTTGCTCAGTCCCACTGGTTAGGGTATCCAGAGTGGTCTCCATAGACTCGGAATCATCGGTAAGGGTTTGAGCTGTTTGAGCACGTGGGCTTTCGTAAGAATCTTGAATCGTGATGTTCTCATTTTTTGAGGTGCATGACATGCCAACAAATGCCCATAAAACCAGCAATAGAACCCCAAAACGTGAGGCAATTTGATGTTTAATTCGTTTGGCAAAAGCATGGGCAGCCTCTACACTAGGTCCCTCGGCGTAAATCCGGACAATAGGTTCGGTATTCGAAGGGCGAAGATGAACCCAACCTTCCTCAAAATTTACTTTGACCCCATCGGTGGTGTCGGGCTTTAGATCGGCGTAATGATCCTGAATCATGGACAGCACTTCGGATGCTTGGGCTCCGAGTTGATCTAGTTGAATCTTATTTTTACTCATGTGAAAGCTAGGCCAACTGTCCCGATATTCGGAGGCGCTGAGATCCCGTTCGGCGAGTAATTGAAGGGTGATAGCAACCCCAACTAAGGCATCTCGTCCATAATGCAGGTCAGGTAAAATAACCCCACCGTTACCCTCTCCTCCAATAACCGCACCCACTTCTTGCATTTTTTTGACCACGTTAATTTCGCCAACAGCCGATCGGTGGCACTCCTGGCCATACTTGGCGGCAACTGCGTCACAAATACGTGAGGAGGATAGGTTGGTTGCGGAAGGGCCTGGGTTTTTTGATAGGATAAAATCGAACGCTGTTGCTTGAGTATATTCTTCTCCAAACAAGCGACCTTTGTCGTCAACCAAAGCGAGGCGATCGGCATCAGGGTCGGTAACTACACCTAAGTCGGCCTGCTCTGTTTTTACTAATTCACAAATTTCTCCTAAGTGCTCGGGTAGGGGTTCTGGGTTGTGTGGGAAATGACCATTTGGTGTACAGTGGATAGCTGAAACTCTAGCCCCAAGTCGTTCTAATAAGGCTGGAATTGCGTAGGAGCCAGCTCCATTGACGGCATCTACCGCAACCTTAAAGTTTTTGCTTGCAATACGATCGGCATCAATGAAGGGAAGGGCTAAAATCGTATCTATATGGTAATCTAGTAGGGTAGTATCTTCTATTTCTTCGCCTAAATGAAAGGCATCTACATAGGAAAACGATCCCTTATCAGCCAGTTCCATTACGGCTTTGCCTTGGTCGGCATCTAAGAATTCACTTTTGCTATTTAGTAGTTTGAGGGCGTTCCACTCTCCCGGGTTATGACTAGCAGAAATGATAATTCCACCTTGGGCTTTGTGCTTGAGGACCCCCATAGCAACTGTTGGGGTGGGAACAATACCCACACGGATCACATTGCATCCAACGCTTCGAAGCGTGGCTACCACAATATCTTCACATAGTTTCCCTGAAATTCGAGAATCTCGTCCAACGACCACCGTGCCGCCTTGTAACCAGCTTCCGTAGGCCGCAGTAAAACGACTTAAATTTTCAGGGGTTAAATCAGAACCAAATATGCCTCGTATACCCGAGACGGAGATCATTAATGCCATACCATATTTTTTGTTAATTCAAGGCCCGTTGGAGTTGTGCCTTCCATTGTTGTATACCCGGAAAATTAGGGTTTATTGCGATCACTTCCTCAGCAATCTCCATGGCTTGCTGGTAATTCTTATTTAATCCGTAGGCTCCAGATAAATTATAGAGCATCTGAGGATCACTAGGAGAAAGCGCTCTAGATTCTAAAAGTAAGGTAATACCGCGCTGCAAGTTGCCTTTTTGTACCATAATAGCTCCTAGCATTTTGGTGGTGTAGGCATCCTTGGGTTGAATGGAATAGGCCTGTTCTAGTAGAGGTTCTGCGGCGTCAAAATTGTTTTGGTTTAATCGAATTCGCGCGGCGAACACATAGGGTGAATCGTTCCAGGGTTGATTTCTAATAAGCCCCATGTATTCTAGGAATGCTTTTTCTGGTTGGTCGGTACGTTCATACATTCCCCCTAGCTCTACTTTGGCCTCGTCCCAACTTTTGGAAGCATGAACGGCTAAAAAAGCTAGGGAGTCAGCCGGCCCTAAGGGTTTATAGCCTTGTTGATAGGGGCGAGCATTGTTTGAGAGAACAAAAGGAAATCCCTGTTTTAAGGTCCGCACGCGATGATAGGCCACTCGGTGGTCGAAATCGCTTAGGTACATGCGCCCTTCATAGGCTTCGAATTCCTGCAGAAATAGGTCCTGTTCAATGAGGGTGTTGCCCGTTTGGTTGCCCGTTTGGTTACCTGTTTGGTAGCCTGTTTGGTTGCCCGTTTGGTTGCCCGTTTGGTTACCTGTTTGTGGGTCACTACCAGGGTCAGATGTCGTTGTTTCGTTTGTGGAAGGAGTAGAGAGGTGATTCAACCTGTCACTTTCTAGCATGGCTTGGGCAAAGCTTGCACCCATCAGAAAATACCCTTTGGCGTTGGGATGGAGATGCTCTAGCATGAGTTCATCACCTATAATGCCATTTGGGCTATGCTCTACGAAGGTTTCGTAGACAGGGACGTAATGAACCTGTTCGTAAGCGGAAGCTTTTTCACGAATGATTTGGTTAATCGACTCCGGTGCTCTGAATTTTAATCCGTCTAGATCCTTTGCGTATGCAAACCGGGTTTGCGCAGCATCGGCGTCACCATTAACCAAAAGGGATTGGCCTTCTTGGAAGATCGTTGAGGCTAAGGGTAGGGGTTGTTCTTGGGCATCGAGGGCATCCGGCACGTCAACAAAGGGCGCTTGATCTTTGTAGTTACTGGCTAAGCTGCCTAGCCATACAGGTATTCCTTGTTGGGTAAATGCGTCTAAAATTGCACTTAGGTTGCTATCAAACTGATGCATGGCCAGTTGATGTTTTGGCCCATCAAGGGCAATTGACCGGGAGTTGATAATTCGCTCCATAAGGGTGGCATTAGGGTCAATTTCTTGGGCACCAAACAGGGAGGCCGTCCATTTTCCCGTAGCTACAAGGGTGTTTCGCAGGAGTAAAAAAGTTTTGTATTGCTGGAGTTTTAGATAGCCGCGAACAAACCATGGAAAGCCTCCTAGATTTTCGTTGGAGCCTACCCCTAAAGCTCCATAAAATTCATTATGCCCAGCATAAATGAGAATAGCATCGGGTTTTTGTTGGAGTATTTCAGCTACTTGATCGTATAGGGTATACGAGCTGATGGCACTAATGCCGACGTTTACTACTTCTACCTGTTTATCGGGCATGCGATCTTGCAGTATGTCTTTAACCACACGAGAATAGGTGCCATTGAAGCCATAGGGATATCCTGCTGCTGAAGAACCACCCATGGCAAAAACGCGGTAGATGTCGGGCGTTTTTTCTTGCTTAAATACGTCTATGGAAGGACTGGGAACGGTTTTAGTGTAGAAAAAGTAACGGGCAGCAAAATTTGGGTTGGGCAAATAATACTCGTTTTTACCGATTCCAGGATCAGAGAACAAGGCTAAGTCACCCATATAATTTCCCCATCGCAGTCCACTTTCTAGCAAAAGAAAAAATACGAGTGGTAGAGCCGCTGTGATACCATAAAAAAGTAAGGTTCGCTTCTTTGAGCGAATAGCCCCCAGACTAGAAGCTTTTTGTTCCCGTTTTTTTTTGGGTGTATGAGGGCTCTTATTGAGATCTATTTTTTTGGAATCCAAGGGTTTTCTAGACATCCGCTTTGGTGATTCTCATAGCGCGCCAATACAAACAAAAAGTCACTTAGACGGTTCAGATACTGAAGCACCATGTCGTTAATTTTTTCTTGATTGCTGCACACCACAGCCAATCGTTCGGCTCGGCGGCAAACAGTACGGGCATGATGCAGCGTGGCACCGGCCATACTTCCAGAAGGTAAAATGAAATTTTTCAGGGGCGGAAGACTTTCTTCCATGAAATCTATTTTTTGTTCTAGGTATTGCACTTCTTGCTCAGAGATTCGATCGATTCGGGCATCTAAATGAGAGGGAGTAGCCAAGTCTGCACCTAGAATAAAGAGTTGATGTTGAACCTCGTTAATAACCTCACCTGTAAAAGGTTGGTGATCATTAGCTATGGCCACTCCTAAAATGGAGTTAAGTTCGTCAACAGTGCCATAGGTTTCGATGCGAATACTATGTTTTGAAACACGGTCACCACCGAATAGAGCAGTTTGTCCTTGATCGCCTTGTTTGGTATAAATTTTCATATATAACGTTCTGAATGTATTGGTTGAATAGTACTAAAAAATTATCGGTGTTAACAATCTTGAATATATGGTAAGTTTGGAACAAATAACCTTTACTAAGCTAAACCACAACAAAACGATTGGTTGTAAGTATGTCTGTTTATTTTCTTCTTTTGTTCGTCGTATCGTCTCTTTCACTGTCAACAACTGTTAAACCGGAAACCCAAGAGTCACGTTCCTCTGTAGAACCCGAGAATCCCATGGCCCTTGTTCAACAGATGGTTGAGCGATACCAGCAGGATTGGTATACTCACCTGACTTTTGATCAAAAGACGACATTTTATACAGCGGACGGGCAGGTTGAGCGAGTACAATGGTGGTATGAAGCCTTGGAAGCACCTGGAGCACTTGCCATACATTTTGATAAAAAAAATTCTGGTAATGGGATACTCTTTAAAGATGGGGTGCAATACGGCTATGCTAATGGTCAAGCTATCCAGGAAATGCCCAGAGTGCATGATTTATTAGTGTTGGGCTTTGATATTTATAAGCAAGCGCCTGCTAAAAGTATGGAGCAGCTTCGCTCTGTAGGCTACGACATGACCAAAATGTACGCCGACGAGTGGCAGGGTAAAGCGGTTTGGGTGGTTGGAGTGGATGCTCCTTCGGATAGTTTGGCTCAATTTTGGATAGAACAAGAGCGTTTATTGTTTGTACGTAGTTTGAAGCCTGGTAGGGCTGGAACCATGCAGGAAGTCCAATTTAACAAGTACGAACCCATTAAAGGGGGATGGGTAGCTCCCGAGGTTGTATTTACTATGAATGGACAGCGAATGCTTTACGAGGAATACTTCAATATTCAGGTACCAGCAACTCTAGACTCCGCCATTTTTAACCCAGCCACATTTTTGGAGGCCACTTGGTAGAAAAGGTGTATGGTTTTTACACACCTGCCTCGTAAAGGAGAGATAGACTTGTTTTAGCAGTTAACTCGGTGTTAGATCGTTGGGCGTACTGCTAATTCACCCCACGCCCATCGAACATCGAGGTGCTCCCAGCTTCGAAGCTCTGCGTGCAGGTCTTCATGTATGTCTTCATATAGATCCCAACTAAGCTGAAACGATCGGCACACCTGCATTCCAAATTCTGAGGATACCAGTGGTAACTGCCACTGATGCATCCACTGCTTTAGCAGATTTTCTTGATCGTATGAATTTTCAATGTGCAATAGGTAACAGGCTTGCTGCGGAATAAGCTCGGCTTGGTTAATGGCCAGATCTGTAGCATCCGCATAAGCCGAGATCAGTCCTGCCTTCCCCAATTTTGTCCCTCCATACTCTCGTATAACCACCGCTAAGGTATTCACGATTTCGTGATGATGAAGCCGATGTAAAATAGGAAACCCGGCGGTACCTCTTGGCTCGCCATCGTCACTTTGGTGTTCCTGCCAATGAAGGCTAGCTTCGGTCGGTTCCAACAGCCTCCAAGCCCAACAATGATGAGCGGCTGTGTAGTATGTTTTTCTTAACTGGTTAATGTGGCTAGGGACTTCTTCGGGGTCAGAAATGGGAATTAAGTGGCAACAAAAGACCGAGGATTTTGTTTTAAGCGAGGGGTACGTATTTTGGCGTGGCAAGAACATAAAAAAAAGCCTTTTTCTGTGAAAATATGGACGGAATCTAAAGAACTTTAGCCATACAATTTATTATATTCCACCTATTAACTAACAAAGAGTCTATGCCGGTATGCATGGCTCTGAATAGAAGTATAAACTGTAGTACAAAATCTATCATCATGCCAACGATTATTAAGGCGTTACAATCGCAGGTAGGCAGAAAATTAATGACGGGAATTACCGGAATCGCATTAATGCTTTTTTTGGTTGTTCATTTGGCTGGTAACTATGCCATTTTTGCGTCTGCCGAAGCGTTTAACATATATACCAAAAAATTAGAAAGCCTAGGAATACTACTCTATATTGCCGAGGCCGGTTTGTTATTTTTTGTGTTGTACCATTCGTACCTAGGAATCTCCATTTGGTTGGGAAAGCGGAAGGCACGCTCTTCTGGATACGAAGTCTATAAATCTAGAGGGGGTGCAAGCCGTCAGAATTTGGCATCCAGGAGTATGATTTTATCCGGTATCACCATATTGGTGTTCTTGGTAGTTCACATTTGGTCGTTTAAGTTTGGGGAAACAGAAATGATCATGTCCGCCGATGGTGAGCCGATGAGAGATTTACGGCAATTGGTAATTGATTCTTTTACTACTTGGTACATTGCCCTTGGGTATGTTGTGGTGCTTAGCTTGGTCATGCTTCACCTCTTCCATGGAGCCTGGAGTGCGTTTACCTCATTAGGCGTAACGAGTAAGAACAACACTCAAGCCTTTAAGTTAGGAGCCTACATATTTACCATGGTACTTATGTTGGGTTTTATTTTTATCCCTGTCTACATATTTGTGACAGGTGGAACGGGTTCATTAATTGCGTATTAAGTAAGGAGAGTTAATCATGATTTCATTAGATGCAAAAATTCCAGAGGGCCCACTAGAGCAAAAATGGAGCCGTCATAAGAAAGATATGAAGTTGGTTGCCCCCAACAATCGTCGTAAGTACGAGGTCATTATTGTGGGAACAGGATTAGCGGGCGGAGCGGCTGCAGCAAGTATGGCTGAGATGGGCTACAAAGTTAAAAGTTTTTGTATCCAAGATTCGGCGCGTCGAGCTCATTCTATCGCCGCTCAAGGTGGAATTAATGCGGCAAAAAATTATCCCAATGACGGCGACAGTGTGTGGAGATTATTTTATGATACCATCAAAGGGGGGGATTACCGCTCACGTGAGGCGAATGTTTATCGTTTGGCCGAAGTATCCAACAGTATTATTGATCAGGCTGTAGCGCAGGGGGTTCCTTTTGCCCGTGAGTATTCCGGATTGTTAGCAAACCGTTCTTTCGGTGGAGCTCAGGTGAGTAGAACATTCTATGCGCGGGGTCAAACGGGACAGCAGTTACTCTTAGGTGCGTATCAGGCTATGATGCGTCAGGTAGAATTAGGCGGAATTGAGTACTTCACCCGGCACGAAATGCTTGAGGTCGTCATTATTGACGGTAAAGCACGAGGTGTTATAACCCGAGATTTAGTAACTGGCGAAATTTGCCGGCACGAAGCCGATGCGGTCATATTAGCCACAGGTGGTTATGGAAATGTATTTTATTTGTCCACCAATGCTAAAAATTCAAATGTGACAGCTGCTTGGCGAGCACACAAAAAAGGTGCATTGTTTGCCAACCCCAGCTTTGTACAGGTGCACCCAACATGTATTCCTGTTTCAGGAGATTATCAATCCAAACTAACCCTGATGAGCGAAAGTTTGCGCAACGATGGGCGCGTTTGGGTACCTCGTACAAAAGGAGACAATCGTCATCCAAACGATATTCCGGAGGACGAGCGGTTTTATTATTTAGAAGAAAAATATCCGAGTTTTGGGAATTTAGTACCAAGAGATGTGGCCTCTCGAAATGCCAAGGTGGTCTGTGACCAAGGTCTCGGGGTGGGTGAAACTGGATTGGCCGTTTACTTAGATTTCCGAGATGCTATTGCCCGCGACGGTAAGGATGTAATTGCGGCTAAGTATGGAAACCTATTCGATATGTATGCAAACATTGCTGGTGAAGATCCATACTCACAGCCGATGCGCATTTTCCCAGCCGTGCATTACACAATGGGGGGTCTTTGGGTGGATTATAATTTAATGACCAATATTCCAGGTTTATTTGCCGCAGGCGAAGCCAATTTCTCTGACCATGGAGCAAATCGTTTGGGTGCATCGGCCCTTATGCAAGGCCTATCCGATGGGTATTTTGTACTGCCAAGTACCATTGGTAACTACCTGGCAGATGTAAAACCAGGTACGCGTTATGGCACCGATCACGAAGCTTTTGAAACCGCTGCTAAGCAAGCTCAGGATAGTATTGATCGTCTCTTGAATATAAATGGTAAACGAACCATCATCGATTTTCATCGAACGCTCGGTCGTATTGTATGGGATAAGATTGGAATTTCCAGAACCAAGGAAGGCCTGGAAGAAGCCATTGCCGATATTCGTAGCTTACGCGATGAGTTTTGGACCAATGTCTATGTTCCAGGGGAAAAAAATAATTACAATAAATACCTGGAGTTTGCCGGACGTGTGGCTGATTTCTTCGAATTAGCTGAGCTTATGGCCATGGATGCATTGGATCGAGAGGAATCGTGCGGTTGTCACCTTCGAGAGGAATTCCAAACGGAGGAAGGGGAAGCCATTCGTAACGACGAAGAGTTCAATTATGTATCCGCCTGGGAGTTTAAAGATCGCAATGGAGTACTTGAAGAAGAACTCCATAAAGAAGTGTTAAATTTTGAATTTGTTGAACTAAAGCAACGTAGTTACAAATAAGAGGATATTTTTATGAGTACTAATATGACCATTCATCTACGATATTGGAGACAAAGTGGCCCCACTGCAAAGGGATATTTTGAAGACAGAACTCTATCGACTGTAAACGAACATATGTCCTTCTTAGAAATGTTGGACGTGCTCAACGAAGAATTACAGCTAGAGGGAAAGGATCCCGTCGAGTTTGATTACGATTGCCGCGAGGGTATTTGTGGATCGTGTAATCTGGTGATTAACGGACAAGCACATGGGCCTAAAAAAGGAACGGCTTGTTGTCAATTGCACATGAGAAATTACTCCGATGGAGATCACATTACGATTGAACCGCCTCGTGCTTCTGCCTTCCCGGTGATAAAAGATTTGGTGGTAGATCGTTCGGCTTTTGATCGTATTATAGAAGCAGGCGGTTATGTATCGGTTAAAACGGGTTCTGCCCAAGAAGCCAATGCTAGACCCATTCCGAAAAACGATGCTGACCTAGCCTTTGACTACGCCGCATGTATTGGTTGTGGAGCTTGTGTAGCGGCGTGTCCAAATGCTTCTGCGTCGCTGTTTACTAGTGCTAAAATTTCGCACCTATCGCATCTACCTCAGGGCGATGTAGAACGAAGCAATCGAGTAGTGGCTATGGTAGAACAGATGGAAGAGGAAGGCTTTGGAGATTGCTCCAACTTCGGCGAATGCGAAGCGGTATGTCCGAAAGAAATCTCAATAGCTGCTATTGCGGATATGCGTCGCGATTATGCTCGTGCGGTTTTACAAGGCTAAACCCTAAGAGCATAAAACAGGTAAAATAGAGATTCCATCTCTGCCCCAGCAATCGCTTTAGGCAATAAAACGAAACAATTGTGGGTGATCGTTTACGTATTCAAAGCTAAGTTGCTTCGCGTTCATCCGATCGATCAGTGGCTGAATATCCTCTTTGTTTTTGAGCTCTAATCCAATGAGGGCAGGACCTAAATCTTTGTTGGTCTTTTTCGAGTATTCGAAATAGGTAATGTCGTCATCCGGGCCTAGTACATCACCCAGAAATTCGCGTAGCGCACCGGCTCTTTGAGGGAAATCCACAATAAAATAATGCTTAAGCCCTTCGTACATTAATGAACGCTCTTTAATTTCAGCCGTTCGCATAATGTCATTGTTGCTACCGCTTAGTACGCACACAACATTCTTCCCTTTGATTTGTTCCCTGCAGTTATCAAGTGCGGTAATGGACAGCGCTCCTGCGGGCTCAACCACTATGGCCTGTTCGTTGTACAAATTTAGTATGGTTCCGCATACCTTTCCCTCGGGTACGGTAATGATTTGATCCAACACTTTGGAACAAATTTCGAAGGTGAAATAACCGACTTTTTTTACCGCAGCCCCATCCACAAATTTGTCGATTTCGTCAAGGGTGACGACTTTACCCGCTTCAATAGACTTGAGCATTGCTGGCGCACCCTCAGGTTCGACACCAATGATTTGGGTTTGAGGGGAGTATGCTTTAATATAGCTACCAATTCCAGCAGAAAGGCCACCACCGCCAACAGGAGCTATGATGTAGTCGATGGGAAAATCGGCATCTTCCCAAAGTTCTTTTCCAACGGTACCCTGACCAGCAATGATTTTTGGATGATCAAAAGGGGGTATAAAGGCAGCATTTGTTTCTTCACAAAACTGGGTGGCACGGGCAAAAGCGTCGTCAAAGGTGTCGCCATCTAAGACCACCTCTACAAACTCCCGGCCAAACATGTTTACCTGCTTAACTTTTTGTTCAGGAGTAGTGACCGGCATAAAAATGGTCCCTTTGATGCCCTTCTTACGGCAGGCAAAAGCCACTCCCTGCGCGTGATTACCTGCACTAGCACAAACCACACCATGTTGGGTTTCCGCCTCCGGCAGTGATTGGATCATGTTGTAAGCCCCTCTAATTTTGTAGGAGCGTACAACTTGAAGATCCTCTCGTTTAAGCCAAATGTTGGCTTGATACTGCTCGGACAATAATTCGTTATAAATCAAGGGAGTTCGATGAGCGATGCCTTCGAGCTTATGCGCAGCATCCTCTATATCCTGAATCGTCACACTAGCAGAGGGTGTCTCGGGTTGCAGTAAATCGATGTCGGATTGGTGTTGTGAACTCAATGATTGGAACTAATTAGTTATTCTCTGGGCGCAAGGTACGAACTGTTTTACCGGCTTGCCACATTTCTGAATCGCGAAGCTCTGCAAGTTCGATTTCTAATTTTTCACGGTAATCGTCCTTGCTGTTAGAATCGATGGATTTTTGGGCTTCATTTCCACTGGCAACTTCTTTGTAAAGATCTTCAAAAACAGGCTTTGTAGCGTCTTTGAATTTCTTCCACCAATCTAATGCGCCACGTTGGGCGGTGGTAGAACAATTGGCGTACATCCAATCCATTCCATTTTCAGCTACCAAAGGCATAAGCGATTGGGTAAGTTCTTCTACGGTTTCGTTAAAGGCTTCGGAGGGGCTATGACCGTTGGCACGAAGCACTTCGTATTGAGCCGCGAAAATACCTTGTATGGCTCCCATGAGCGTTCCTCTTTCCCCGGTTAGATCCGAATAGACTTCTTTTTTAAAGGTAGTAGGGAACAAATATCCTGAACCTACTCCTATGCCTAATGCTACTACGCGTTCCTTCGCGCGTCCGGTACTGTCTTGGAAAATAGCAAAGCTCGAATTCAATCCACGACCTTCTAGGAACATACGACGCAGGGAAGTGCCGGAACCTTTTGGTGCAACGAGTATTACATCAACATTATCCGGAGGGACAATTCCTGTCCGCTCATTAAAGGTAACTCCGAATCCGTGTGAGAA
The DNA here is from genome assembly GCA_018401935.1 of Balneolaceae bacterium. Lineage (GTDB taxonomy): Bacteria > Bacteroidota > Rhodothermia > Balneolales > Balneolaceae > UBA1275. The sequence goes on along the minus strand of JAGYJQ010000010.1, from coordinate 28,247 downwards.
ATAAAGTGCCTTTCCAGGGCTAAGGTTTTCTTTAACTGTTGGCCATACTGAAATTTGACCGGCATCGGATAGTAGGTACTGTAGAATGGTTCCTCTTTGGCACGCCTCTTCTAATTCAAAGAGGGTTTCGCCGGGAACCCAACCGTCAGCTACGGCCTTATCCCAGGTTTTAGAACCTTTTCGTTGGCCTATAATTACGTTGAAACCATTATCTCTAAGATTCAATGCTTGGCCGGGTCCTTGAACGCCATAACCTAAGATCGCAATAGTTTCGTCTTTTAGGGTTTCAATAGCTTTGGCGAGTGGGAATTCTTCTCGTGTTACCACTTCTTCTTCTACTCCGCCGAAATTTAATAATGCCATGATGGTATAGGTATTTAGTTAGTGAGTGTGTTGGAATATACTATTTTATTATAAGGTGTACATCTTTTGTGTTAGATGCCGGGGCTGCTAGCTTGTAGTAAGGCTTCAATATCCTTTCCAGGGCCAAACTGCTGTCGAGCGACGGCAATTCTTCCGGATCGAACAAATTCTTTAATGCCGTACGGCTCTAGTTCATCGAATAAGGCTTTGGTTTCGCGTTTATACCCTGCTTTTTCTATGACGACGAATTCACGCTCGATGGTTAGGAATCGTGCGTTATGTTCGCGTACGATTCGTTCTATTTCAAGACCGTTGGTCAGGGTTTCCGTAGCTATTTTGTATAAAGCTAGCTCTTGTTGAACTACTTCTTTTTTCTTGTAGTAGTCCGCTTTCAGCACTTCAACTTGCTTCTCAATTTGTTTTACTACCTTTATGACCTGTTCTTCGGTTTCGGTAACCGCGATAGTAAACCGGTGAATCCCTTCGATTTCGCTTTCCGAGGTGGTAAGGCTTTCCAGGTTAATTTTTCGTTTAGTAAAAATAGTGGTGATGCGATGCAGCAGCCCAACCTGATTTTCGGTGTAAACAGTAATCGTAAATTCTTGTTTTTCCATATCCATTATCTCCATCTGATTAGTCTAATCTTATTTCTGCCACACCACTTCCCGAGGGAACCATAGGGAAAACATTGTTTTCTTTACCTACCATTACTTCCAAGAAATAGGCCTCATCCGTTTCTATAAATTCGGTAACCGCTTGGTCTAACTGGTCTCGATGTGTTACCTGGTTGGTGGTCATTCGAAATCCCTTAGCTAAGAGCTGGAAATCGGGGTTAATCATTTCAGTGGATGAGTAGCGCTTGTCAAAAAACAACTGCTGCCATTGTCGTACCATACCTAAGAATTCATTATTTAGCAGTAAAACCTTAACTTTGGCTTTGGTTTGGTAAATAGTAGCTAATTCCTGAATAGTCATTTGTAATCCACCATCTCCCACTACGCAGACCACGGTGCGGTCGGGTGCACCGAGAGCGGCACCAAGAGCGGCAGGAAGGCCAAAACCCATCGTTCCCAGCCCTCCAGAGGTAATATTGCTTTTAGATTGCGTAAATTGAGCGTACCGACAGGCCACCATTTGATGTTGCCCTACGTCGGTCACGATAATGGCATTTCCCCCTGTTTTTTGGTTTAGAATATGTATTACTTCGCCCATGGTAAGAATATCGTTGGTGGGGTGAAGCTCCTCTTGGATAACTTTTTCATGTTCTAGTCGGTCGCATTCGGCAAAACGTGCCAGCCATTCACTTCTATCTTTCTTCTGAAGCCTTTGGGTAAGCAGAGGTAGTGTTTTTTTAGCATTGCCCATGACGGGGATATCCGCGTACACATTCTTGTTGATTTCAGCGGGATCAATTTCCAAATGGATGACCTTAGCTTGTTTTGCGTATTTTTCCAAATTACCGGTTACCCGATCATCAAATCGCATCCCAACCGCAATGAGTACATCACACTCATTGGTGAGTAAATTGGGGCCATAATTACCATGCATTCCCAGCATGCCTACATTAAGGGGATGGCTGGTTTCCATTGCTGATAGGCCGAGAATGGTCCATGCAGCCGGTAAATTACCCTGCTCTACAAAGGCTTTGAATTCCTGTTCGGCTTCCGCCAAAATAATTCCTTGCCCAAAAAGTACATAGGGACGCTTAGCTTCGTTGATAGCCTTGGCTGCGGCTTCTATTTGGTCGGTCTCTATGGCAGGTTCTTCGCGGTAGCTTCGAATCGAGGTGCACTTTTCGTACTGAAAATCTAGTGGTTGGAACTGTGCATCCTTGGTGATGTCGATAAGAACCGGACCCGGACGACCAGAGCGGGCAATGTAAAAGGCTTTGGCGATAGCTATGGGTATTTCTTCTGCTTTGGTGACCTGGTAATTCCATTTTGTTACCGGCATGGAAATCCCAATTACGTCGGTTTCTTGGAATGCGTCACTGCCAAGGAGATGAGACGGTACTTGTCCGGTGATACAAACCAATGGGGTGGAATCGATCTGTGCGTCGGCGATTCCTGTAATTAAATTGGTGGCTCCTGGACCTGAGGTGGCCAGACACACACCGACTTTACCGCTGGCTCGGGCGTAGCCTTGTGCGGCGTGAATGGCGCCTTGTTCGTGGCGTGCTAAAACGTGATGAAGGCGATCCTGGTAGTCATACAGAGCGTCGTATACCGGCATAATTGCTCCTCCTGGATAACCAAACGCGATGTCGACTCCTTCTAGGATTAGGGCTTGGACTACGGCTTCTGCGCCCGTGATGGTGGTTTGGTGGGAGGGAGATTTGTTTTCTGTGGGTTGGAGGTCTATGCTAGCCATAATGTATAAGTATTCAATTAAAATTCATCCGTAGTGCAGCCCTTGGAGGCGGTAGATACGGTGTGGGCATATTTGTATAGTGTTCCGCTTCGAACTTTGAGTGGAGGAGCTTGCCAGACACTTTTTCTGTTTTCGAGTTCGGCATCGGATACAAGAACCTGTAAGGTATTTGCCTCGGCGTCGATCTCGATTAGGTCTCCATCTTGAACCAAGCCAATGACTCCGCCCACTTGCGCCTCCGGGGTAATGTGTCCAACTACAAAGCCATGTGAGCCACCTGAAAAGCGCCCATCGGTGATGAGGGCGACCTCTTTTCCTAAGCCAGCACCCATGATGGCAGAGGTAGGTTTTAACATTTCTGGCATGCCAGGTCCCCCTTTAGGACCCACGTATCGTATCACAATGACCTCTCCTTTTTGTACAGCTCCTGAGCTGATACCTTCGTTGGCTTCCTCTTCAGAGTTAAATACCCGGGCCGGGCCGGCAAAACGAAGGCCTTCTTTGCCGGTTATTTTAGCCACGGCGCCCTCTGAAGCTAAGTTCCCGTAAAGTATTTGAATATGTCCGGTTGATTTAATGGGTTCATGTATGGGGAACACAACTTTTTGTGTTTCAAAGTTTAAGGGAGCAACCTCGGCTAGGTTTTCAGCTAAACTTGCCCCTGTAATGGTCTTCTGATCCCCATGAAGGATCCCATCAACCAGCATTGTTTTCAATACTGCGGGGATACCCCCAGCTTTGTGAAGATCTTCCATTACGTAACTTCCACTCGGTTTTAAGTCGGCAATAAAGGGAGTAGTGTCACTTATGTGCTGCATGTCGGAAAGTTCAAATTCAATGTCAGCGGTGCGAGCAATGGCTAAAAGATGGAGTACCGCATTGGTCGATCCTCCTAATAAGGTGATCAGTCTAAATGCGTTTTCCAGTGACTTTTTGGTTACTATGTCTCTGGGTTTTAGGTCTAATTCGAGTAGTTTTAGCATACTCTTACCAGCTTCTTCGCATTCTATGACTTTTTCGGCACTGTTGGCAGGATTGGAGGAATTGTACGGAAGGGTCATCCCCATTGCTTCAATGGCACTGGCCATGGTATTGGCCGTATACATGCCTCCACAGGCGCCTGGTCCTGGACATGCATGTTTAACAATATCTTTAAAGGTAGCGTCATCAATGGCCCCTGACACTTTTTGTCCCCACGCCTCAAAGGCAGAAACCACATCCAACTTTTGTCCATTATGATACCCAGGGGCAATGGTGCCACCATAGACCATAATACTGGGCCTGTTAACTCGCAGCATGGCCATTATGGCTCCGGGCATGTTCTTATCGCACCCTACTATAGCAACCATCCCATCGTAACTCATGCCGGTTACCACCGACTCCATAGAATCGGCAATTAAATCACGTGAGGGCAAAGAGTACCGCATTCCTGCTGTTCCCATGGAAATCCCATCCGAAATACCGATAGTATTAAATATGAGACCATTAAGTCCTGCGTGTGTTACTCCACGTTTTACATGAACGGCCAAATCATTTAAATGCATATTGCATGGATTGCCCTCAAAACCAGTGCTAGCAACGCCAACAAAGGCTTTATTCAAGTCCGATTCATCTAAGCCGATGGCATGTAACATGGCTTGTGCGGCAGGTTGAGATCCATCCTGCGTAATTTGCTTGGAGTATTTATTTAGTTCTTTCATGAAATGAGATACGTGATGCCTTATTGGATAGCGTATGAATTTGAGCTATGTATTGGAGTCCGTTGAATCTTTGTGTGAAATCTTTGACAGAGCACCTACTACCAACAAAAAAAAAGCCTTCCTGGTTGTTTGAGGAAGGCTTGTAGTGCATTATGTTGGTAACATGCGAACAACGCTTCCTCATCGTTTTTGAACGATGACCTCGATGATAATGACGATGATGTCGCGTTGTTGTATCAAAAGACTATTGTTTGTTTGACTACAAAGAACGAGCTATCTCTGTAAAATTGCAATAACTGCAGGGTATAAACTTTGGCTATAAATGGAATGGCCAAAAAGAGTTAATGCGGCTTACGATGTTGGAATTTAGCTCTAATAACCTCTTGTATGGTCGTATGCTGCATTTTTGAATCGAGCCATGATATGATGTCCAAATATAAAAAGGCTCTTTTTTGATACGGCTTTTTCTGAAGCTCAATGAGTTTGGAATGGAGTTTCTTGAACTTTCTAGCTAATTGATCCTCATTGGTTTGAGGTAGATTACGTAGAAACAGTAAAATCTCTTCTTGAACAGAATTTAGATCATTCATGCGACGTAAAAACCGATAGGTACTTCGAACCTGATATTGAACCAGTTGTTCGTTGCCTAGTTCAATATGAGCGATAAGGGTTAAAATGCGAGCAAAGCAATGCAGATCTTCTCGAAGATGCGGATCTGGATACTGAATAATGTGCGCGCAATGCTCAATGGTCTTTTGCAAATTACCTGCGCCGAAATACAAACAGGCTATTTTATAGTGAAACACCAATATGCGATGAGAGTCGATTCGATAGCTCCATTTTTGCATTTGTGCCGAGAGTTCTGGGATAATGGTTATCCCTTTCTCAAACTCACCATTCATGAAAAAATGGTTGATTTGTGAGGTATAATAGTATTGCCAACCTAAGGTTTCCAGATTTGTATTGGTACGAGAAGGCGGGTCTATTAAGAACTCTTTGAGTTTTTTCATTTCCTGTTCATGACGGTCGTAATGCCCCACGATGAATAAGGCCTCAAGAAGGACATGTACCCCTTTTAGGTACCAAATTGGATCTGCTTGAAGCATATTGGGGTGGTGGCGAAAGTGGTCGACCCACTTCTGAGCATGGCGGTATTGTAATAGGAAGTCCTGAACGATGAGGCTATACCATGCATGGGAAACGTGAAGATAATGCTGCTCGTAAAAACCCATTTTTTCTGGTCTAAGGGAAGAAAGAGCTTGTTCAAAAAAAGCATGTATTCGCTCGTAATCTGCCTCATTACGAACATGGCCAGTTTTTATGTATAAACTGTATAAACGCAGAGCTAGGTTGGATAGTTGATGATACTGTTGCTCGGACTGCAGTACTTCTTTGGTCTGTTCAATTAAGTCATCTGCGCGATGGTCAAAACTTCGAGTAATGTACTGCGACTCGATAAGTTTTTCGAAACCAAGAATTTCAGAGCTTAGCGGTACTCTATGGTGTTCATGGGAAACTAATTTCGCCTTATCCAGTATTTTTAGGCTTTGCTTGTAGAGCCCTTTGTCGTACAGAATACGTGCATAATCGATTTGTTCCCGGAGTTGTATATCGATGTTGTGATTGGTGTAATTCAACCGCAATGAGGTGAGTAACTGCCGGTATAGGTGGGCTTTAAGATTGGAAAGCTGTGTTTTTTTTATCCCATCTAATTTATGAATCAGAAGCTCTTCGCTGTATTCTTTGGATTTATCTATGGCGTCGAAGAGTTGTATAAATTTTGCTTCCTCGGAGCTATTGCGCATAGCATAAATCTTGAAACTGCGTTTTTCTGCTTTGCTTAGCGAGCGTATAAGTTGAAATAAATAATCGTTTGGCTGGTTGGCCATTGTAGTAAAAAAACAGTTTTTGTTAGTCTATGGTACGGCTTAACAATTGCTTAGGTCGAATTCAAAAGCCCTATCTAAGTCTTGGATATTGTAATATAGTATGAATTCGGTTTCTATACTTCTTTATAGTCGCTTTAATACCCGTTATATTCGCCTTAATACTAACTAAGCAAACGCCGTATTATGGCCCACAAGCATATACATATATTTGACACCACGCTCCGTGACGGTGAGCAAGTCCCAGGTTGTCAGTTAAATACCGATGAAAAAATAGAAATAGCATTGGCTCTGGAGAAACTCGGGGTAGATATAATGGAGGTTGGATTTCCAATTTCTTCTCCGGGTGATTTTGAATCGGTATCAAAAATAGCAGGTATTATCACCGAATCCACCGTTTGTGCCCTGTCCAGAGCAGTCGAAAAAGATATTGATGCCGCAGCTGAAGCGGTAAAAAATGCAAGAATGCCTCGAATACACACCGGAATAGGCACTTCGGATAGTCATGTATTCAACAAGCTTCGAACCACCAGAGAACATGTTCTAGAACGAGGAGTGGCCGCCGTTAAATATGCCAAACGATTTGTCGAAGATGTAGAATTCTATGCCGAGGATGCGGGTAGAACCGACGATGAGTATCTAGCTAAGGTGTTGGAGGCCGTTATTGCCGCGGGTGCTACGGTAGTGAATATACCAGATACCACTGGCTATTGTTTGCCATGGCAATACGGGGCTAAAATAAAATATCTTAAAGAGCATGTTAAGGGAATTGATAAGGTGCATATTTCCACTCATTGTCATAATGATTTAGGCCTGGCTACCGCGAATTCCATAGCAGGGGTTGAACATGGAGCAACCCAAGTAGAATGTACCATTAATGGGATCGGCGAACGGGCAGGAAATGCATCCCTAGAGGAAGTCGTGATGATTTTACGACAGCATCAGGATTTGAATTTTGATACACGTATTCAAAGCCAGCAGCTCAAATCAATGAGCGAGTTAGTAGCGACCCGAATGAGAATGCCCGTGCAACCAAACAAAGCCATTGTAGGGAGTAATGCGTTTTCACATTCTTCTGGGATTCATCAAGATGGGGTTATTAAGAGCAGAGAGACCTATGAAATCATCGATCCCTTAGATGTGGGAGTGCACGAATCCAGTATTGTATTAACGGCACGAAGTGGACGGGCAGCTTTGAAATTCAGAGCAGCAAAATTGGGATTTGACGTAGAACGAGAACAAATGGAACCGTACTACGAAGCTTTTTTAAAATTAGCGGATGAAAAAAAAGTAGTTCAGGATCAGGATCTATTGACATTATTTTCATCTTAGGTGCAAAAAACCCTATTATCCACTCGAATTTTGTACGGAAACCCCAGATAACTTGATATGGGAAAAACACTGTTTGAAAAAGTGTGGGATAACCACATCGTAGACACGGTCGACGGCGGCCAAGAAATTCTATTTATTGACCGGCACTTCATACACGAAGTAACCTCGCCTCAGGCATTTGATGGCATTCGAAAAAGAGGGATAGGACTGTACGATAAACACCGAATCGTAGCTACGGCCGATCACAATGTGCCCACCAAGGATCAGCACTTACCCATCAAAGACGAGCTATCTCGTTTACAAGTGGACATGCTTACGCATAACTGCGAAGAATTTGACATAGATTTGTACGGCCTTGGGCATAAAAATCAGGGAATCGTACATGTAATTGGTCCTGAATTGGGGGTTACAAAACCAGGTATGACCATAGTGTGCGGGGATAGTCATACATCGACCCATGGAGCATTCGGTGCCGTAGCTTTTGGTATTGGTACCTCACAGGTAGAACAAGTAATGGCCACCCAATGCCTGTTAGTTCAGCGGCCGAAAACCATGCGAATTACCATCGATGGTGAATTAGGCAGAGGGATTTTTTCCAAGGACATCATACTGTATATTATTTCGAAGTTGAGTACCTCAGGAGGAACGGGGCATTTTGTGGAATATGCCGGCTCGGCCATTCGATCTCTTTCGATGGAGGCACGGATGACTATCTGCAACATGAGTATAGAAATGGGCGCACGTGGGGGAATGATTGCCCCCGATGAGACTACCTTTGAGTACATAAAAGGCAGAGAATACGCACCTTCTGGACAGCAGTGGGAGGAAGCCTTGGCCTATTGGTCTACATTATATACTGATGAGGACGCCGTTTTTGACAAAGAGTATGTGTTCAATGCCGAGGACATCGAGCCAATGATTACTTATGGAACCAACCCGGGTATGGGAATGGGAATAACACAACATATTCCAACTACTCAAGAAGTTGAGCGCCCGGATAACTTACTTCAGTCATTGCAGTATATGGGACTTACTCCTGGTGCTTCCTTACTAAACACTCCCATTGATCATGTATTTATTGGTAGCTGCACTAATTCTAGAATAGAAGATCTCCGTATTGTGGCAGATTATGTGAAAGGCAAGAAAAAAGCCGATAATGTACAAGCATTTATTGTACCTGGCTCTAAGCAGGTAGAGGCACAGGCCAAAGCCGAAGGCTTGCATGATATTTTATTTGAGGCAGGCTTTGAGCTTCGAGGACCTGGATGTTCGGCTTGTTTGGGGATGAACGAGGATAAAATCCCAAAAATGGAATATTGTGTATCTACTTCGAATCGAAACTACGAAGGCCGTCAGGGACCAGGAGCCCGTACTTTATTGGTAAGCCCATTAACTGCGGCCGTTATTGCGGTGGAAGGTAAAGTAGTTGATCCCAGAAAGTATCTAAATGAGGAGGCCCTCGCTTAATGGAAAAATTTAGCACATTACTAAGTCCAGCTATACCATTGATTCAAGAAAATGTGGACACCGATCAAATTATACCTGCTCGTTATCTTAAAGCTACGTCTAGAGAGGGCTTTGGGGAGCATCTATTCAAGGACTGGCGCTTTGATGAACAAGGTCATCCTAAATCCGATTTTATTCTAAACAATCCTGAATATTCGGGTTCCATATTGGTGGCTGGAGAAAATTTTGGCTGTGGATCGTCTCGAGAACATGCCGCCTGGGCCCTAGTCGATTATGGTTTTAAAGCCGTCGTATCTAGTTATTTTGCCGATATTTTTAAAGGAAATGCATTAAATAATGGCTTATTACCCGTTCAGGTGTCCCCCGGTAGCCTAAAAGAATTATTAGCAGAGGTACAATCAAATCCTATGACACTCATCGAAATTGACTTAGAGGCTCAATTACTTCGGGTTCCTGAAATTGGGATTCAGGAACATTTTGAGATAAACCCGTATAAGAAAACCTGTTTGATCAACGGCTACGATGACATTGATTTTTTATTGAGTCAAAAAGAAAAAATTAGCGCTTTTGAACAAAAGCACATCGAATTTTAAGTATGAAAAAACGTATTGCGGTAGTACCAGGTGATGGAATTGGCCCCGAAGTCATTAAACAGGCCATAAAGGTGTTGGACGCTGTGTCTAATCGGTATAATCATGAATTTATTTTGGATTATGCCCTAATGGGTGCCATTGCGATTGATGAAACAGGAGATCCACTTCCACAGGAAACCATTGATATATGTAAAATGTCCGATGGGGTGCTTTTTGGCGCCATAGGTGACCCTAAATACGATAATGATCCAACTGCAACAGTTAGGCCTGAGCAAGGTCTGTTGCGATTACGCAAAGAATTGGGCTTATATGCAAATATTCGACCTGTTCGACTTTTTGCCTCGTTGATGGATCGGTCTCCACTCAAAGAAGAGCGTATTTTAGGTACCGATTTGGTGGTCTATCGAGAGTTGACCAGTGGAATCTATTTCGGTGACAAAGGGCGTGTAGAGGGAGGGAATGCGGCCTTTGATACGTGCTATTATACCGTAGAAGAAATTACACGCATCGCTAAAATGGCCTTTGAAGCAGCATCCAGGCGTCGGGGGGTATTAACATTGGTGGATAAAGCCAACGTGCTGGAGAGCTCACGACTTTGGAGAGAAGTGGTTCAAAAAATGGCCCTTGAGTATCCGGATGTTTCGGTGGACTATCTGTTCGTGGATAATGCGGCCATGCAAGTTGTCCAGAATCCGGCTAGATTCGATGTTATTTTGACTGAAAATATGTTTGGGGACATAATCTCGGATGAAACCAGTGTGATTACAGGATCTATAGGCCTATTACCTTCAGCTTCTCTAGGGCTAAGTAGTAGCCTTTTTGAACCTATCCATGGTAGTTATCCAGAAGCCGCTGGTAAAGATATAGCCAATCCCTTAGCTACTATTTTATCCCTAGCCATGTTACTAGAGCATGTAGGTCTGATAGAAGAAGCCAGAAGGGTAGAAGCGGCTGTAGAATTGGTCATTGACAAAGGCTTAGTCACACCCGATTTAAATGATGAACACTTTATCTCCTGTTCAAAAGTGGGAGATGTAGTGGCCATGATGGTGGAATCTGATTTGGATGAAGACACATCTTTCGATAATATCTTTGAAGGCAATTTGCCCTTAATTTAGTTTGTTGAATGATCCCTTATTGCGTTGTTGGAACATTAAATAGTGAGAACAACGTGTATCCGGGCTAGTGTATAAGAATCTGCCCCTCAATCCATGAATCCAAGCATATCAATGAGTCTAAGTGAGCAAAGGTATGAACAGTGCCTGCTTTCCCTGCAAAAATATTGGGGATATGAGGCGTTTAGACCTGGTCAAGATCAGGCAATTCGATCGGTGTGCGAGGGGCAAAAAACCCTAGCTATTTTCCCCACCGGTGCCGGAAAATCACTCTGTTATCAAGTACCTGCCGTAAGCTTTGAGGGACTTTGTTTGGTGATAAGCCCACTGGTTGCTTTGATGGAAGATCAGGTTAAACAGTTACAAGATAGAGGGATTTCAGCGGCATATATTACTTCCAAGCTTAGTTTCAAAGAGAGTGAGCAGCGCTTGGTTAATGCTCGAAACGGGATGTATGACCTGCTATATTGCGCACCAGAGCGCCTAGCAAGTGAGCGGTTTAAGCAGGAACTGGAACACTTACCCTTGAGTATGATTGCTATTGATGAGGCGCATTGTATTTCGGAGTGGGGGCATGAATTTAGGCCAGCCTATCGGCAGGTGGCCGAGCATTTATCGGTTAAGACCGATCACATACAATGGATTGCCTTGACCGCAACCGCTACACCCGAGGTACGAAAAGATATCTGCAGTGTACTTGGGTTTGATGAGCACACGACCATTAGCCTGCCTTTTAAACGTGAAAATTTGACTTGGTGGGTACTCCGGACTGAGCATACCATTGAACGAATGATGAGCACCCTGGATAAAGTGAAAGGTTTGGGTGACGGGTTGATTTATGCCGGGACACGAAAAAATACCGAGCGGTGGGCGGAGCGATTGCAGCGTCACGGGATATCAGCAAAGGCCTATCATGCAGGTTTATCGGCAGATAAGCGAACACATATTCAGCAGCAGTGGATTAGCGGTAAACTTCCTTGGGTTGCGGCAACCAACGCGTTTGGAATGGGTATCGATAAGCCTGATTGCCGGTATGTATTTCATGAGACTACCCCCAATAGCTTGGAGGCCTATTATCAGGAGGCTGGACGGGCTGGAAGGGACGGCCAAAAAAGTTACCCTATTCTTTTTTATCGTCCAGCCCATCTACGAAAAGCTAAAGAACGTATTGAAGAGGCGTACCCATCAATAAGTGAATTAACCAAGCAGTATCAAATTTTGTGTGATACGTTGGAACTTGCCGTCGGTTCTGAAATGCTGGACCGGGTAGCGGTTTCGGCTGATGCACTTTGCCGTAGAAGTGGTTGGAGTAGTAGACGTTGGGCAACTATTTTAGAGTCCTTCGAGCGATGGGGTTTGTTGGAGCTTCGAGAGGCACGCTCACGTGTGTTGTTGGTGCAGTTTTCCTACACTCCGGAGGCGATGCGGGATATCATTGACGGGATAAAAGACTTGGATAAGCAATTGTTTATGGACCGTTTTTTACGTCGTTTTGGGTTGAACGCCTACCATCAAGAATTGCGTATAGAATGGGATGAGGCCAAAGGACTATTTGATGATCTACCTAGTTTGAGTTTTGATGAATTTGAGCAGTATTTAGAAATACTAATGCATGAGGATCAATGGATTCGCTATCGCATTCAAGAGTCGGTATATGAATTAATGCTTTTAGAACCAAGACAGCAGAACATTCCGATTGATCAAGCTATGGTACGAAGCAGAAAAAAAAATGCCTTAGAGAAGATACAATGGATGCAACTCTATGCGGAATCTATGGTATGTAGAGAGGTATTTTTACGCCGATATTTTGGAGAAACCAAGCCTGAGGATTGCGGACATTGTGATAATTGTGAGCGAGCTGAACAATCCAGACGGCAAGGCGTAACCATGGAAGAGGTACAAGAACTTTTCGATTTGGTAGGCTCTGCGGAGAGTCTTAATTATTCTGAGATTCGGGAGCGGCTATCTTGGAGTAAAGAACGAGTAGATTCTGCTTTTCACTGGCTACTCAGTCAACAACTTATGGAAGAAATTCCTAAAGAATTGCTTAGTTACCGCGTAGTCAGCTAGCTAACTGTTTGCGTAAATGACTAACTCAATCACCTACTAATTCGTGGGATATTGGCCTGTTTGACGATCTAGTTGTTTTGTTCGTTGTTTTGTTCGTTGACGACCTAATTCGTTTGCTTATTGTTTTGTTCGTATTCTTGAACACGCCGTTTTTCTGTTTCAATAAGAACTTTCACCGAATCTAACCGGACTCGCTGCCCTTCAAAATCACTTTGATAGTACCGATGGCTTTCTAGGAATTGCTGTTCACTGACCTTAAATACTCTAAAAAGTTCGTTTTTCACCGAATCTAAGGCCATAGTATCTGAACTACTGTTCCACACTTGCATGAGTTGAATATTGGCGAGTAAAGGAATGTACACAGAGTCTGGAAGAAGCTGAGTGGGTTCTGTGACCCTAGGTCCCTCGGTAGTGACCGAACATGAGGTACTGAAGAACGAGCTTATCATTGCGAGCATAATTATGGTAATGCCCACGGGATTATTTGTTTTATGGAGTTGTTTAGGAAGCTCCCTTAGACTCATGGCTTTTTGGGTTGAAGTGGACGCATCGTAAGCTCACTGATCAGGAAATTATCCGACCGTTCGAGTACAAAGAGGAGTGTTTCTGCTACCTCGTCCGGATGCATCATCCCGTTGTGGGCTTCTATTTCATCAATTTCGTCAAAAAAGCGGGTGGCAATGGAGCCTGGGAAAAAGCAACTTACTTTGATCCCGTCGTAGCGTAATTCTTTGAATAGAGCATCGCTGAATCCTCTCAACGCATACTTAGTAGCGTTGTAGACCGAAATTTTAGGATTGCCCATGAGCGCGGCGACCGATGCGATGTTTATGATGTGGCAGGTATTGGGATTGGCTTTCATAAGCGGGGTAATATGGCGGGTCAGATAGAAAACTCCGGAAACATTTACCTGCATCATTTGTTCAAACTTTTCAAGGGCTAAATCCTCAATATTATCGAAGTAGCCAAGTCCAGCATTGTTAATGAGAATGTCTGGATAGTGGTTTGCATCGGTGAAGGTCTGTTTTACCCAGTGTTCAACCGCATCATGATCGGAAATGTCCATGCGCACAGGAATGTAATGCGCTCCCGCATCACCCAGTTGATTTTTGTGTGCTTCCATACGTTCAAGCGATCGGGATAAGCCATATACGGTGGCGCCTTTTTGCAGTAGTTGTTCGGTAAAGGATTGTCCAATTCCACTGCTACTGCCAGTGACGATGGCGATCGAATCTGCTACGTTCATTGTGTTGGGGTTTAGTATATTGTTGTTCAAATTAAGATAACTTAGCCTTGGTTACGACTCAACTATTTAGACAATGGTAACATTCCGAACCCTTGAACATATTCAGCAGCTTTTGGCCGAGGATCCCCAAGCGGCATCCCAGGCAACAGGGCTGGAACGTTCGCTTTATTTAGATGGAGGAAGTAGCTTTTTAAAACTAGGTAGATGGTCGGAAAAAGCCTCTGAATTCGTTGTCCAGACGGTGTCATGGGAAGAGGGGGAGGCAACGTTGAGCGGGATTTTCCAGCAATTTTTAAGCGAAGGTACTGAATATATAGTGGCAAGTTTAGTGTATGCCCCTTCCAAAGAACGCTTGAACGAACTATTTAGAATATTGGGAGAGAAGTATGATTTTGAGGTGGTTTGGCTTGATCACGCTTCCATAGAAGGTTTGGATCTTCGCATTAATTATAGCCCTGTGAATAGTTTGGGTTTGGACCGGTTAATTGCCGCATATGGAGCGCATGCATTTTGTTCGGGGTCAGTGGTTGTGGTGGATTTAGGTAGTGCGGTTACGGTGGATTCTTTGACACAGACTCAGTTTGATGGGGGTGTTATCGCTCCCGGCTTAAAGGCTGTACAAGTTGGTATGCAACAAATAACTCCTCATTTACCTATTCCTTCTGCTCAGAAAACTTCCGAATTTCCTCCGAAAAGTACTCAGAACGCCCTTTGGTGGGGGCAATATGCTTTTTGGGTAGCAGGAATTGAAGGAATGATTTTGGAAGTAGCTCGGGCAGCAAACACCCAAGAAATTATTCTTACGGGTGGAGATGCAATTTGGTTCTTTGATCAGGTAGTTAATCAAAGGCGGAAAGATGGGCCCGTACAGGACGCCGCCGTTGGATTCAATGTGGGAATGCAGAAAGACCACTCTTTGGATGGGATGAAGGTGGTGGTGCGCCCTCATTTGGTGCTTGAAGGCCTTCGGTTTCTAAGCCGGAGGAGCTGTTTTTGAAAAGAAGCAGCTAAATGAATCTGTTACATAAACCAGCTACATCAACCAGCTAAATGAATCTGTTACATAAACCAGCTACATCAACCAGCTAAATGAATCTGTTACATTAATTAGCTGAGCGAACTACCGTCAAGTTTACGATGAATCATGGAAATAAGCATCTCTTGGGCTACCTGATTCTTCCCTCCATGAGGTATAATCACGTCGGCATAGCGTTTACTGGGTTCAACAAATTTTAAGTGCATGGGTCGTACGAAGGTTTCGTATTGGAGCAGCACGCTGTCAAGGTCTCGTTTACGTTCGCTAATGTCCCGCTGAATACGGCGTAACAGACGAATATCATCATCGGTATCTACAAAAATTTTAACGTCCATGAGCTCACGTAGTTCCGGTTCACTAAAAATGAGAATTCCATCGATTAAAATGACGGGTGTGGGCTGGACTTCTAGATGGTCTTCGCTACGAATGTGTTCAGCGAAATTATATTGAGGAACGTGTACTGGGTAACCCTTCAAAAGGGCTTTGAGGTGCTGGATTAGCAGGTCAGTCTCAAGAGAAGCCGGGTGATCGAAGTTTTGCTGAAGTCGATCCTTAAAGGGCATATGCTTTAAATCTCGATAGTAGGAATCATGTTCGATACGAAGAATGTTTTGCTGGCCAAAATGATCACATATCAGGTTTACCACGGTGGTTTTACCTGACCCACTTCCACCGGCTACCCCGATTACTAAGGCATTAGTTTTGGGTTTTTTCATACTCTAGTTTGTAATCTCGAATGGCTCTGAAAATGGCTGAGGCCATAATTGACTGGCCATAATCACTGGTTAAAAATCGTTGTTCAGCAGGGTTGCTCAAAAAACCTGTCTCAATGAGGACGGCGGGCATGGAGGCTTGATAAAGTACCACAAAACCGGCCTGTTTTACCCCTCTGGATTTACGATTTGCCCGTGTTCTAAATTGATCTTCGATCATATACGCGATTCGTTCGCTCGTGGCGATGTAGCCAGAATGGGCGAGTTCGTAAATAAGAAGGTCTTCTTCGGTTAGATTAAATAGTTCATCACTGTGGTTGGTGAATACCGAGTTTTCCCGTTTCATCACTTCAAACGCAGCATCGCTTCGGTGTAATCCAAGGAAAAAAACGGAGCTTCCGTACACCGAGGAAGAAGTCCAACCATCGGCATGAATAGATACAAATAGATCCCCTTCTGCGCGGTTGGCAATGGAGCCTCGTTCCTCAAGATCAACATAGCGATCGGTTTCGCGGGTGTAAATAACCTTCACATCGGGTAGGTATTCCTCGATATAGCTCCCCAGCTTTTTGGAAATGGAGAGGACCACATCTTTTTCTTTGACATTTCGGTAGCCTATGTTTCCTGGATCGTGCCCTCCATGTCCAGGGTCTATGATCACCGTATCAAAGCGGAGTTTACCTTTAACTTGTTCATATTCTTGATCCAGATTCGCAGGGCCAGTCACGGTAGGAGCTAGTATATCGTGGGCATTATCGGGATTAATACTTAGGTACCAATTTCGGGCGAGAAATTGTTGTGTGAACACCGCCACTTCTCTAGGGGTTGAATAGGTTAAGGCCACCAATAAATCTTTACTCTGCATATCGGGATAGGCATTACTAATGACTTGTAGCTGTTGACCGAGATAGATATCTACCCCGTAGCTATTCTCGAGCTTGTAAAGTCGCACCTCTTGAACATCTTCGTTATAGGTAGGGAATTGTATGCCGAGGGTGTCGATATTGGAGTGAAACAACTCTAGTTGAATTAAATCGGAAGCTGGTTGAATCAACGAAAAGGAATCCAAACGGGTCGATTGATGAAAGCGAATTACATATCCTAATCCATCGCCTCTTGGTACGAATGATATTCGCTCCATGTGAAGGGTGTCTTCGGAAGAGCTAGAAAATCCCCCTTCAGTTCGTTCTAATGCTGCTGATTCTTCACCAAATCCCCCCTCAGTTCGTTCTAATGCTGGAGCATTAGCATGAACACTAAAATTGCTAAACAAAAATACCGCAGCTACCAGAAGGGGTAGAGTAAACCGCCACAAGAAATTCTTGCGTGACAAGAAGGCTGATAGGGTTGGTTCAGAAAAAAAAGGTAAAGGCCGCTTTGGGTCCATGTGTATTTGGGCAAATAGCACTATAAGATGATCATTAAGATAGTATTTTTAGGTGTTTTCAAAAAACCTAAACTTGTGGCTTACTAAAACTATATTTTTTAGTTTGTAGCGGAATTAACGAGCGTACAGTAGATAAATCACGGGGCGCTTATTCCATTTTGAGGGATCATAATCGGGATGTTTCTGCATTTTTTTCCACTCATCAACCGGTTTGGAGATGATTTCCTCGCTATCTAAACTTAGATCACATGCCACACAAAGTCGGGTATCATCCTTACATTGCGAAAGAATGCGTGTGATCATCGACGTATTTCGATAGGGTGTTTCCATAAAAATTTGGGAGATATCATGCCGCTTAGACTGCCCTTCGAGTTCCTGAATTTTTTGGCTACAGGCCTTATCATCCATGGGTAAATACCCGTGAAACTGAAATTGCTGGCCGTTAAATCCGGAACCCATAAGGGCCAGAAAGATAGAGGAAGGGCCTACTAAGGGTCGTACCGGGATATGATATTTGTGAGCTAACTCCACTAGGCGAGCCCCAGGATCGGCAATCGCTGGAAGTCCTGCTTCGGATAACACCCCGGCATTCTTGCCTTTTCTTATGGGTTTAATGTATTCAAGTAGGTCAATATCAGATGTTTTTTTGGTCAGCGGATAAAACTCAATCTTAAACTCAGGGACCGTGTTACCCACCCATTGTAAAAAACGCGTGGCATTTTGAATATTTTCGACGATGAGCACATCTAACTGGCGAATAATTTGCAGTACTTCTTCTGGATGCGTGGCATTTCCGTTGGTTTTACCCAAGGTGTTAGGTAAGAGATATAGCGTTCCGGGAGTAGTCATAGGGTAGGAAAGGTCTTTGATTCGAAAATCTTTGGGTAGGTAGTCTTTGATGCGAGGGTTTTTGGACAGAAACTACACTCGTTCAATCTGAATATCCGTATCATTTCGGGTCGATGTACGAACGTACTTGGTGGCAAAAATAGCCGCAGTAAAGGTGATAATAAATCCTATGAGTGCAATAATAGCATTTAAGAATGAGGTGCTTCTCTGGAGTTCGTAGGTTGGAATCATCACAATGGGTTGCCAACTTTCTTCTAGGTACCGGATAGGGATTACCTGAGTGTCGATAACTCGCTGCGCCATTTGAATAGATAGGGAGAGCTTACGTTCGGCTTGGGTGCCGTCGGGAAGGGGAAATTCGATAACCACATATCCGTTACTTTGGGCAGCTATTTGTTTAATGTCGAAATCGGTCACATCAGCCGCTATACTAACCCCTTGTTCATATGTTTGTATCGTACCTACATGTACGGTTATTTGCTGCAGGGTGATGAAACCCATATAGAGGGGTAAAATCCAAAAAAAATACAATAACCGTCGGATCATAAGGCGAGTTTAGTAGTTTGAAAAAGGGCGGGATCCCAGATCAACCGCTGTTGAAAATCTTCTTGCATGTGATTCGCAGACATGTGATGCCAAAATGCCACCGGAAGTTCATCAAAAAGAACGACCTGGATTCGACGTTCTCCGGTATAAATAGATGTGCCAAAATCCACCCCGCTTAATAGGCCCATGCGGCTGTCGTAGTGTGCATAATAGGACTCAAAACTTCGGGCGACGGTAGTAGAACCATTGGGCCAACCCAAAGCATTTAAAATATGAGCTTGAAGTTCTGTGTCGAGCCGATCATCGAGCAAGAGGTAACGCATTATTTGAGCTAATTCGGACGCCGTGGTCTGTGGAAAAAGAGCAAGGGCATCTCGCTCTTGCATAAAATTTTGGTTAATCCGGTTCGCTTTAAAGGCAGCCTGAACAGATGCAAAGCTCTCAGGATCGGCAGTCTTGCTATAAAAATCTTCTAGTGCTTTAGAGTGAAATAGGGCTCTCTGAGTAGAGTCTATGCGAAGAGAATCTTGTTTTGGGCTAAATACCGGTAGATAGGAAGCAGGCTCTGCAATGGCCATGTACAGAGCGGCATTGGGAAGTGGTAATTCGGTAACCTTTAGGTCGAGGGAGGCTCTGAGTTCCTCCAATCCGGCTTGCAGGGCAGAAACCCCTAGCTTTGCCCAAAGAAAATCGGCCAAGACCAAGTCATTAAACTCCACCATGGCATGCACGGCATCCTCTAAGGTAAACGACGGACTTTCTTCGGTAACCAATCGTTCAATAGCCCCATCGTGCGCATTCTGGCTAATTAGTGGTAGTCGATATTTAGATATTTCGTCTAGGCCTAATTCTTCGTTGGAATCCAATTTGGAAGATTCAACTGCTTGTGCATAGGTATACAATAGAATAAGATTGCCCAAAGATCCCATGGTACGGGGGCGGTTTTCCTGGTAATAAAGACTGGAATCGGGCCGGTCAATAGACATAGAAACCAGACTTACGTGTTCCGGTTTGTTGCCTATGAAGCGGGTTAAATCGACCAGTGAATAGGTGTTAGCGACATATTCACTCCCTTCAGACATCCCTTCTGCATTTTGGAAAAGGGTTTTAAAGGCGGTAAAATTTGGAATAATGGCCATGGCATAAATGACAACAGCCACTGCAACAAAACTGGAAAAAAATAGGACCGCTCGTTTCAAGGGTATTCTGGATGATGAATGATTGAGATCGAATGTAACCCGATACTAAAACACTAATGGGTACAGGGTAAAGTTAATAAAATAATCGCATAATTTCGGCGGTTGCATAGGCGCCATAAGTACCTAAGGCATACCCTAGTACGGCAAGCAGCACTCCTACGGGTGCCAAGGCTGGATGAAAGGCAGAGGCGACTATAGGCGCAGATGCAGCCCCGCCTACATTTGCCTGACTCCCGACTGCTACAAAGAAAAGAGGTGCTTTTATGAGTTTGGCCACTATGAGCAGTAGTGCCACATGCACTAAAATCCAAATTAAACCAATAAGAAAGAACCCTGGAGCTTCAAAAAAGGCCATTAAATCCATTTTTAGACCAATAGTCATAACCAAAATATAAAGGAATAAACTCCCAACTTTGGACGCTCCAGCACCTTCTAGGGTGCGCAATTTGGTGAACGATACTAATAGCCCACCGGTGGTTGCGGTGACAACAATCCAGAAAAAGGCAGAGTCTAAACTGAATTCGCGTAGTTTTGGCGCATTCTCAGTTATCCAAGGGGCTAGGTTATCACCAATGATGTGCCCAATGGCTGTTATCCCAAACGCAACAGCGAGGATGCTCATGAGATCTGGTAGACTCGGAATTCGCTTTATTTTATCCTGATAGTCTTGGACTTGTTCACGCAAATGGGTGATGGCGCTGGTATCGGATCCTAGCCACTGATCTACTTTGGTTGCCATACTTGCGCCATAAAGCAAAAAGGCCAGCCATAAATTGGCCATGATGATGTCAACCGTTACCATTGCAGAAAATAAACTTGAGCTGGGTTGATAGACTTCTAGCATAGCTGTTTGATTGGCACCTCCACCAATCCAACTTCCAGCAACGGTGGCCAAGCCTCTCCAAACTTCGTTGTCCGGACTACTAGCCTCAAGTATGCTCGGATCTATGGCGCCCACTATTAACATAGCCAAGGGGCCACCTATGACAATTCCCAAGGTACCCGTTAAAAACATGGCAATGGCCTTCCATCCCAGGCCTAGAACCGCCTTAAGATCGATGCTCAGGGTTAACAGCACGAGGGAAGCGGGTAGTAAATATCGTGATGCTACATAGTAGAGCTGAGAACTGCTGGGGTCAATCCACCCCAGGGTTGAGTATATCGAAGGGATAAAGTAACACAACAATAAGGAGGGCACAAAGGTGTAGAATTTTTTCCAGAACGGGTGTGAGCTGTTGGCCGTGGCAAAAATACCTGCCAAAGTGATCATTAATAGTCCAAAAGCAATGGCGTCGTTGGTGATTAATGGCATGTTCTACAAAGATTAAGATCTGGTTTAGCGATGAGTATGCTCAGATGTTGATTGATTTGCGTACCCATCGAGGGTGCAATATATAAATAAAGGATGTCTATTAACATGAAGCTCCGTATTTTATGACCGCTCAATCACTCATTAACATATTATGATCGTTTCAAAATTCGGAGGAACCAGTGTTGGGTCCTACGAAGCCATGTCGCGAAGTGCGAATATTATTGCGGATAATCCCCAGCGTAGTTGGGTGGTCATAAGTGCCACTTCAGGAACGACAAACGATTTGCTTCGACTGTCTAGCTTAGGTTCCAACACAGCTGAAGAAAAAAAAATACTTGAGCAGATTTCACAACGACATTTGGACATCGCTTCTCAGTGTAGCTTCAAAAAAGAGGCAACCAAAGCGGTTGAAGAATGTATGCGTACTCTTTTAGCACATCTTAGCAAACAGCAGTCTAGCAAACAGCAGTCTAGTAACAATCAAAGCGAAACCGAATGGATTGATAGCTTGTTGGCCTTCGGAGAAGATTTTTCTACTCAACTCTTTGCATGGGTACTTCGTGAAAAAAACTTGGATGTTCAGCTAGAGTGGGCAGGCGATTTCATATGCACGGACTCACGATTTGGATCTGCAGCGGTTGACTTAGAAGCGACTTATGCAAAAGTGCGGCATTTTTTAACCACAAATGAAGGTTTTGGAAGCGATCAAAAGCCTGGTAAGGTGCTCTTGACGCAGGGATTTATAGGGGCCGATGTTCAGGGCCGAACAACCACCCTAGGTCGAGGTGGAAGTGATTATTCAGCGGCGTTGTTTGCGGAGGCCTTAGGGGCCGAATGTTTAGAAATTTGGACCGATGTAGCAGGGGTGTATACCACGGACCCTAGGGTAGTGTCCACCGCACATGCCATCGATGAAATCAGTTTCGATGAAGCCGCAGAGCTATCTATTTTTGGGGGTAAAGTGTTGCATCCGGCAACGATGAAGCCGGTGAGAAGAGCTAACATTCCAGTTAGGGTGGCTTCCAGTATAGAACCCGAATTACCTGGGACAAATATCGTCACAGCACCATTAAACCGACCCGTAGTACGAGCATTGTCGGTTCGCAAAGAGCAAACACTTATGACCTTACACAGCTTGGAGATGTTGCACCAACCTGGCTTTTTAGCTAAAGTATTTTCCATACTCTCCGAGCACAGAATTTCGGTCGATTTGGTAACTACTTCTGAGGTGAGTGTTTCACTAACCTTAGATACCGCACATAAAGCTTCCAACAAGGTCGAACTTTCCGAGGCAGTACTGCGCGCATTAAATGACTTTTGTGATGTTGAAGTTGAATACAATTTAGCTCTTGTAGCGGTCATCGGGAATGCGATGAATCAAACATCGGGGATAAGTGGCCAACTTTTTAGTACCTTGAAGGATTACAACATTCGATTGGTTTGTCACGGTGCATCGGCTAACAACGTGTGTTTTTTAGTGCAAGAATCCGATGCAGAAGCAGTCGTTCAAACCCTACATCAAAGTTTTATAGGATAGAATGAAAACTTTTGCGGTCATTGGAAGCGGAAAAACAGGCAGTTACGTAGTTCAGGCGTTAGGTACTCGCTGTGTGGCTGTATTTGGACGATCCAAGCCCATTCAGCCTGAAAATTTCCCTTTGGTTGACGCGATTATAGCTTTTGTGCCAGGTCCAGCCGTTCATTCTCTTATTCCCACCCTCATGGAAATAGGCAAACCCGTGATTTGGGGGAGTACAGGCTTCGAATGGCCATCCGATATGGATGAGCAGCTCAAAAAGCGTGGGTTAAAGTGGGTTCACGGGCAAAATTTTAGTATAGGGATGCAGGTGATCCGACGAGCGCTGCAGTCTATGTCTACGGACTTGGGGCGGTTAGATCAGGCCAGCGTACATATTAAGGATATTCATCATACCGAAAAATTGGATGCACCCAGTGGAACCGCTTTAAAATGGCAGCAATGGCTTGGTAAGGAATATCCCATTAGCTCCGAGCGAGTGGGTGATGTACGTGGAATACATGAGCTACACATCGAAACCGCTGGAGAGCAAATGAGTGTGCGGCATCAAGCCAAGGATCGTTCTATCTTCGCTACCGGAGCTATTTGGGCAGCAGAGCAATTGAGCAATTTCGAAGAAAATGGATTACTTACATTTGAATATTTATTTGACAAGGTGAACGAACATGGCATATAGCATGAATGAATTGCACGAATTTCCCATCTGGACGGCGCTAATAACACCGTTTTTCGAGGACGGGCGCATTGATTTTGAAACACTGGAGCAGCTGGTAATGACTCAGTCAAAAGCCGGAAACGGATTGCTTCTTTTAGGGAGTACAGGTGAGGGGTTAAACATCCCACTCGAGCAAAAAAAGGCGGTGATTAGTTTTTGTACCCGATTGGATATCGAAGTACCCATTATGGCGGGTTTGGGAGGGTTTTTACTAGAAGAGCAGCTCCATTTTATGCACTATTGTGATGGTGAAGGGGTTGATGCGTTCCTGCTGGTTGCACCTATTTATGCAAAACCCAAAAAGGAAGGGCAACTGGCCTGGTTTTCCCATCTGATGAAAGCCACCAAAACCCCTTGCATGCTGTATAATGTACCATCTAGGACAGGCATTCACATGGACCCAGAGGTACCTGCTCACATATTTGCTACCTTCCCACATTATCTGGGGCTAAAGGAAGCAAGTGGGAATCTGGATCATGTTCGAGCTTTCAAGGCCGCAGCACCTAAAAGTCCTTTGTACTGTGGAGACGATAATTTGATTAAAGAATTTGTAGCCGAAGGGGCGATTGGTCACGTGTCCGTTGCCTCAAATGTATGGCCAGAAAAAACGCATCACTACTGGAAACTATGCACCCTAGACCCATCGAAATTACTAAAAGAGTGGGTTCCAATCGTGGATACGTTGTTTCATGCGCCCAGCCCAATACCTGCGAAAGCCATTATGCAGCATAAAGGTCAGATCCCATCAGCACACGTTCGCCTACCCTTAGACGTCAACGATTTACAGCCAGAAACTCTACAGACCCTCATTGAAGCCGACAAGACACTTCAAGACTGGGAGTCCTAAACTCATAAGTTAAGAATCATGAATTACGAAGAAATTTTAGATGCACTAGAAACCGGAAGTATGCGAGCAGCATCGCCTAGCGGGGATGGATGGGTGGTAAATGTTGAAGTTAAACAGGCCATACTGCAATCCTTTAAAGAGGGAGTGAATACTTCTTATGAAGGAATTTACGAGGGATTCGTAGATAAGCACAATTTACCCCCCCGGTATTTTAGCCCAGAAGATCAGGTTCGACTCGTTCCCGGCGGTTCTTCGGTCCGTCGAGGAGCCTATGTAGCGCCCTCTGTCATCATCATGCCCCCGGCGTACATAAATGTAGGAGCATATGTAGGTGAGGGTTCCATGGTCGATTCTCATGCCTTGGTAGGTTCATGTGCACAGGTAGGAAACGGCGTTCATCTATCGGCGGCGGTGCAACTTGGGGGAGTGTTGGAACCTATTGGTATGAACCCAGTTATCATAGAGGATGAATGTTTTATTGGCGCTGGAGTATGTATAGTTGAAGGGATTATGGTTCAGAAAAGAGCCATTATTGCCCCAGGTGTGATTCTCTCAAAATCCATTCCCGTTTACGACGCGGTTAAAGAGGAAATACGTCCAAGAGGTGCGGCCATTCCGGAAGGAGCGGTGGTAGTACCGGGCTCCCGTCCGATGAATGGAGATTGGGCGAGCTCACAAGGGCTTAGCATGCAGTGTCCCATCATTGTCAAATATCGAGATCAATCCACTGACGCATCCACTGAACTAGAGCAGGCACTCAGGTAAAGCTTTCAGGACCCTTCAAATCTGCCCGGGTTCATGTGTGAGTGCCCGGGTTCATGTGTACAAGGCCGCCATGCATTTTTTTGGGTGGACTAAGCAAGTGCATAGAGGTACTAAGCAGGTAAAGGAAGTAAAAAAATATGCTCGAAATCTAAGTCCAGTTCTTCCAACAAGGGAGCTGCGAATTCTTCGATTTCCTCCTCTGAGTACTCCGCCAATCCCTCTAAATAGACATATAAAGAGTTATTGAGATCGTCGATGCGGTAGTTGGCATCGGTTGATTCAAAACTATCTTTAAGCGCTTGAACAAGCAGATCGACATCCTGCTCAAAAGATTGGTACTCGTGTTCTTCTTTGGTTTGCATGGCGTAATGATTATTTTCGATAAAATACTTCACAAAGGCTCCATGAACAAGCACTTTAAACAAATTTATGAACTCTCACACGAACCTGTCCGTCGGGTTATAGGTCTCATGTCAGGCACCTCCTTAGATGGCCTAGATATTGCCTATTGTCAGTGTTCTGAGCAAGGTGTACAGGTGAACGAATTTCTTACGGTGCCTTATGACGAGAAACTGCGTTCGCTGTTGGTATCGGTGCAGTCCAAAGATCAAATTTCGCTAGGCACCTTATGTATTCTGCATACCCAATTAGCTCATAGCTATGCGGCCTTTATCAAGATGGCGTTAAAAAAATGGAATCTTAGCAATAATGATGTTGATTTCATTGGCTCACACGGGCAGACCGTTTATCATTTTCCCACCAAAGAACGAACGGCAACCCTTCAAATAGTAGATGGGGATCAACTAGCTGTTGCATCAGGACTACCTGTAATCTCTGATTTCCGGCAAAAACACACGGCAGTGGGAGGGGAGGGGGCTCCTTTGGTTTCTTTGATGGATGAGGCGTTGTTTCGGGATGCTAAAATATCTCGAATGCTGTTGAACCTAGGGGGTATTGCTAATCTGAGTTGGTTGCCTTCTATTACGTCCGGATTGGAGGTGGTGAGCAGCGACACTGGACCCGCAAATACCCTTATAAACGAAGCTATGGCACTCTATTTTGGTAAAGAATACGATGAAGACGGGGCAGTTGCCAGGCAGGGAATGGTGAACAAAGAGTTTGTCAAAGCCTTATTGCAAGACGATTTCTTCAAAGAAAATTTTCCTAAAACGACGGGACAAGAAGTGTTTAATTTAGGCTATATACATCATCAAATGGATAGTTTTGGGGTGCGCCTTCAACCCAAAGATTTAATAGCAACTCTCACCCAGTTTACCATAGATAGTGTGGCTTTGGCTATGAAAAAAATAAGTAAAAATGGTCCTTTTGAATGGTTTGTGAGTGGGGGCGGGCTGTATAATACGGTGATTATGGAAGGTTTAAGGGCCTACTTTCCAACCTACCCACAGCGAGACTTTGACGAACTGGGGCTTCCTCCCGATGCAAAAGAAGCGGCTCTCATCGCTTTTTTAGCCGATGCGATGATTATGGGTAAAACGTTTCGTGTAAACGATCGAGAAGTCTCTTTAGGTAAGCTTTCGTTGGCCGTTTAATGAGCTAAAAAGATACTCATTATTCCCTGAGCAGATTCCGATTGGCTCAATGTATACATGCCAAGACCAACAATTGATGTATACATACCGAGAGTCCAAAATAGATACCTTTTACCACCTCTATAGGTTTCTTTAGTGCCCTGAATCGCTGAAAGAACAAAGCCAATCCACCACAATAGTACAATCAAATAAAGAATGGTGACCCCATTTACTATTGAAAATTGATTTGCAAAGGCAATGAAAATGAATAGCAGCAAGATCAGGTTTAGATGAATATTCCAACTATATATAACAAAGATTTGTCGCATTGACCGGTAGCCACTATTCGGGATTCGAAGTAAGAGTAATTCAACAAATTGTATAACGAGGAGGACAAAGCTTAGAAGACCCCAAAATAAGAAGGTGTTCGGTGTAGGTCCTCTTTGGCCAACTAAAAGATGCCCCAAGTAGGCCCAATCCAAATCGGTCCCGTTGCTCAGTCCCCAAATCACACAACTTAGACTTACAACCCCTGCACGTAATACAAATAATAGAAAGCCAATAGGTACGTATCGTTCTGAGTAACGCAGCATGTCGTCAATCAGAAAGCTGTAATTTGTGAAATATCGGGTGGGGGTTTGCCTGTAGACTTGAGATTGTTGATATAAAACGAGAAAAAGCAGAATAAGTACCACCATGAAGGGCTTGCTCCAATGTGTATTCACTCGGTCCAATTTCTCGGCTGGTTCTGCTACCATAAAATCTCCTGTATTATTCCAGAACACTAAACTCTCTTCCAAGCTGGGATGTGCTAGGAAAGCCTCTTCCAGCCAAGTCGGAGTTAACCAAATAACCCGAGCAGCTGAGTTAGGACGGAATGCGTTTTCTAATCGTACTAGATCATCCCACTGAAATGGCGATTCAAAAATTTGAGCCCTTGAAACCGATTGGGTTCGCATGGGTTCAGCGGGAAAGCTTGAAACTGTGCTATCTAAACTTTCGGGGACTATATAAAACAGTTCACTCGGGTTGAATTGTTTTAGAATTTGAGTTATTCGCGACCAACGTTGACTAAATAAACTATCCTGAAAAGGACTGTAGCGATGCATAAGGTGGCCGGTTATGGAGGGCTGTTGTCTTGCCAGCATCATCCCGGAGGCGTAGTGATTGAGCAACGAATCCTGCTGCCTCTCAAGGTTGTAAGCATCTAAATATTGAATACCATAATCGATTACCAGGTTTCCGTCCCATTGAAATGCAAGAGTAGAAAGCGTATTACCCTCTGAGAGTAGTTCAAGGGGAAAAATCAGCGTTTCAATACCTAGATCGCGGAGGAAGAAAAGGCTAGAGTCAGGATTGTTAGGAGTCCATTGGGCCTTAACCACCTCATAGGAGGGGATCCAAAGCCCTAGTTCCTGAGCCCTACTGTTGGTGCTGTGAAAGCCGATTAGCAAGGTGGTGACCCATAAAAAAACCACTCGAAAAAAAGCATCCTTACTGAAGAAACATGACCGTAATTTGGTCAGCTGAAAGAGATTGGTGAAATGCAGATTGGCATGCATAATACCGTTTAGGCTTCCAAGGCGGCTGAATAATATGCTCCGAGGCTGGTCTTGGCTATCGGTTTCGCTATGAGCGTGGCAGAGGTAGCTCCGGTGATTTCTACT
>JAGYJQ010000001.1 GCA_018401935.1 Balneolaceae bacterium | reverse complement strand
TGCTCAGATCATTGGTATTAACACAGCCATTGCTTCACAAAGTGGTAATTATCAAGGATACGGTTTCGCGGTTCCAAGTAATTTAGCTATTAAAGTGGCCTCTGATATTATCCAGTACGGACGTGTGAGACGTGCATTAATGGGGGTGCAGATTCAATCTGTGGACTACCAAAGAGCCTTAGATTTGGATTTACCAAGGGTAGTGGGGGTAGAAATAATATCGCTAACACCCCAAGGACCAGCAGATAAAGCGGGACTCAAAAAGGGAGATATAGTGCTAGAAGTTAATGGATTTCCCGTGAATGCTTCTAATTCACTGCAGGAGAGAATTGCTCTATTACCACCCAATACCGAGGCCCAGCTCACCGTATGGCGGGATAAAACCTCCTTTATTAGCACGGTCATTTTGGAAGAATTAGCGCTTCCCGAAGTTATTATTGCTCAGACAACATCTGAATCTAAACCAACTGACCCTCCACAAGAAAAGAATGTTGAGCCAAAATCTAATTTAGATGACCCTTCGCGGGGGAGACTATGGATATCTACCGACTTAGGTTTTGACATTGTTGGATTGGCTAAGCCGGAAAATCCTGAGTTGTTTGATCTTTATATTCAAGGGGTAGACTCTGCCTCTACCGCATTTAAAAGAGGTCTTAGAAGTGAGGTTCAAATTATGCGCATTGACGGAGAGGTAGTCCATTCAATTCAAGATCTACAAAGATATTTTAACGAGTTAGCTACTAATAAAAATAAAACAGCAGTTCGGCTAGAAGTTAGAAATGAAGATGCTAGTTTACATCATATCCATATCCCATTAGATAATTAAACAAAATTGCTTATGAAGCACCTACTGTACTTTGTTGTTACATTAATCGTGTTAAACTCCTGTTCAGCTACAGATTCTGTTATCCAACAAGACGCTCCGAGTTCAACACTTCCTACTTGGTATTCTGCTAACTCTTACCAAAGCGATTCTACTAGCATCCATTACTTTATGAGTTTTCAATCTGAGGACTCTTTAGCCTCCGCTAAACACGGTTTTAAGGTAGCTCAGATAGAATTCTTGAATAGTATCGACGATATAATAGAACAGGTCAGAACTCAACAAGATGATGGTACTTTTTGGGATAGTCCAAAAGTTATACAAGCACTACGAAGCAGTACCTACTTGTTAATGGATTCTATGATTGTCAATAATGAAGCCATTCAAAAAAAAATGGGGTCTAATTTCTATGAATATTACCTTCATATGAGTCTTCCAAAAGACCACATTATCACAGAACTGAAAAAGTCTACGGATAGTGAGCTTGGTTCTGTGGAGAATTTCTGGGTAGAACTAGACGAGTCATTTTAATTTTACAATTTTAAACGAATCAGCAGCGATATTACTCGTTACTTCTCAACATCAATTAACATAATCTATACACTATGAAGATTAAAACAACTTTTGTGGGTGTGGCAAGCTTTTTGGGCATGCTTTTGGTATGGCCACATATGCCATCAATGGCACAAGAAGTACCTGCGCATGCCATAACTAATGTCACGATTCACATGGCCGATGGAGCAACTCTTGAACGTGCCGATATTGTATGGAGAAACGGAATTATAGAACAGGTTGGTGTGGATGAAACAATTCCTTTTGACGCCTTTGTAATTGATGGTGGAGATTCCTTGCACGTCTATCCAGGACTCATTGATGGGATGGCTACTTGGGGTAGTCCAGAGGCTCCACGGGATTTGCCGCGATTAGAAAATCCCGGTAAACCACCATATGATCGCGCTGGGGCACAACCGCAAAGAGTTCCAGAGCATTATTTAAACGAGGATAAAGCCCTTGAAGCCGCCATGAAAGCGGGTTTCACCTTGGTTGCACTTGGACTAGATGGTCAAATGTTACCTGGGCATATTCAACCCTTTAATATCTCAGCTCCTAAACTAACCCAGGCGCATGCGTTTTCTGATCCACTGGCATTACAAGGGAGTTTTGAGACCGCACCTGGAGGTTGGGGTAGTGGTGCCTATCCTTCTACTCAGATGGGGGTAATGGCCTATTTTCGTCAACTCATGTATGATGCTACCGCTTTGCAAGAACACATGATGTATTTTGAAAAACACTCGGAAATGACTCAACCCGAGCAAAATGAAGTATTGGAAGCACTTTTTCCCCTAGTAAATAAAGAACAACCATTGTATTTCGAAGTAGATTCTAAGGAAGAAATCGAACGCTTGTTCAGGCTACAGGATGAATTTGGTTTTGATGTGGTCCTGGTTTCAGCAAAAGAGGCCTCCGCGCTAAGTACTGAGCTTAAGGCTAGAAATATCCCGGTTATAGCTAGTCTTGATGTAACGGATATGCCAGATTGGTTAGAGAAAGAAAACAAGGAAGCTAAAAAAGACGATGAGGAAGGAAGTGAATCAAGTGAAGAAGGAGATTCTGAAGACGCTGACTATTCTGAAGATGCTGAATCGGAAGATCTAACCGAAGAAGAATTAATGTTCCGGTCAAAACAAAAAGAGGCTTGGGAAAAGGAATTAAATAATGTGTCAGCTTTACTAGAGGCAGGTATTCCTACAGGGTTTACTTCTGCGGGTTTAAATCCTAAAGAATTACAACAGAAAGTTAATCTAGTGACAGAGAACAGTCCATTATCGATGAATGATATTATTGAACTCATGACCGTTAATAATGCACAAATATTAGGTATATCGAATCGAGTTGGCACCATAAAAGAGGGCAATAGTGCACATCTAATACTTACAGACGGCCCTTTATTTGAAAAAGGAACTAATATCCACATCCAGGTAAGCCAGGGTGTGATCAATGACTTTATGGAGGACTAACCATGAACAATATATTAACTACACTACTTATTTTAGCCGTTTTCTCAATTGGATCAATGGCACAAGACAAAGGATCTGTACTCATACAGAATACCACCTTAATGACAATAACGGATGGAATTATTGAGAATGGAGATATACTAATTGTAGATGGAATAATCACGGCTATTGGTTCGGATCTTAGTGCTCCCTCTGATGTACCTGTGGTAGATGGAACCGGAAAATATGTGATGCCCGGTATCATTGATGCTCATTCTCATTTAAATACGGTGAGTACTAATGAGGCCAGAAATCCCGTAACGGCGGAAGTAACTATGGAGGAATCTATTAATCCGAATAGCGTCTCCATCTACCGAGCTTTGGCTGGTGGGGTAACATCCATACATCTAATGCACGGCTCTGCCAATGTTATTGGTGGACAGGGGGAAACATTAAAGCTTCGTTATGGAGTTTCTCAGGATGAAATGAGATTTGATCAAGCAAAAAGAACCATCAAATTTGCACTGGGTGAAAATCCAACCCGTGTGCATGGACAGGGTAATGGAATCCAACCAAGAACCCGGATGGGTGTCGAGCAGATTATCAGAAGTCATTTTGACGAAGCACTTGACTATAGAATACAGAGAGAGGCTTATCTAGCTGCAAAAGAGGCGTATCAAAAAGATAGACGAGGTAGAATAGCCCCTCCGGTACCCGTTGCGAAAAATCTTCGATACGATGTGCTAAATGATATTATTGATGGGGATATATTGGTACACTGTCACTCATATAGGGCAGATGAAATACTTATGCTCATGCGCGTATTTAACGATTATGGCATTAAAAATTACACCTTTCAACACGCAAATGAAGCTTTTAAGGTGGCTCCTGAAATTGCAAAAAATGGAGCTTACACTTCAGTCTTTGCTGATTGGTGGGCGTATAAATTCGAGGTTTACTATTCTACGGCTTACAATGCAACCATTTTAAATGAAAATGGAGTGACTAATAGTATAAATAGTGATAGCAATGAGCTTATTCGACATCTGAATCATGAAGCGGCAAAAACCGTTAGATATGGTGAAACTTCTGAAGCTGACGCATTAAAGATGATCACCATCAATCCAGCGAAGCAGCTTGGAATTGATGAAATGGTTGGAAGTTTAGAAATAGGAAAACAAGGAGATGTAGCAATTTGGAGTGGTCATCCACTTAGCATTTATTCCAAAGTCGAGCACACCTACATCGATGGCAAGAAATATTTTGACCTGATCATGGATCCAGTCGATATGAGAATCTCTGTAGATAGCGATGATTCCTACACAGATACAGGATTTAACAACTTCATTCAAGGCAGAGAAGAAGACTCTTGCATGAGTGATGTATTCGAATTAATTCAACAGTAAGTATTAAAGGAGTTTAATGATGAAATCAAAAAAATGGAATATTGTACTTGCCTTACTGCTGATAGGAACGTTCACAGTACAAGCTCAAATCACCGGCAAGCCTACCTTTGGGAAAATTGCTATTGTGGATGCGACCATACATACGGTTACTGAAGGTACCATCCAAAATGGAGTAATCACGCTAGATGGGGAATTCATTGAATATGTTGGAACCGATCGCTCTAAAATTGGAGACGATTATATCGTGATAGAGGCCGCCGGTAAACATGTGTTTCCCGGTTTTATGGACAGTGGCACTTCATTAGGTTTGGTCGAAATAAATGCAGTACCAGTAACGGTCGATAATAGAGAAGTAGGGAATATGAATCCCAACATGTTGGCATTCACCGCCTTTAACCCACATAGTGCTTCTATACCGGTTACAAGAGTGAGTGGAGTAACTCATGTTATAACCGCGCCTCAAGGTGGATTGGTATCAGGTCAGGCAGCACTTATGGATCTCTGGGGATATTCTCCTGATTCCATGGCTATTGACGCTACGGCTGGAATGGTGCTAAATTGGCCAAGTATACGTAGCAGAGGATGGGGTCCAAGAAATCCAGAACAAGCTGAAAAACGTTACAAAGAGGCCATCAGAAATCTAGACAAATGGATGGAGAATGCACGTTTTTATCAGCAAATGATGAGTGAGTTCGAAGCCAATCCAACGGGAAAAACAAAGCCAGAAAAAAATCAGCAATTACAAGCTATGCGGGAATTGGTTTTGGGTGAAACCCCATTAATTATCGCGGTTTCAAGCGAAAAAGATATACTGAATGCTATTGAATGGGCCACCCATGAAGATAATGCTTCATTGAACATTGTTTTTGCTGGTGTTGAAGAAGGCTGGAGAGTAGCAGAGCAAATAGCAGAAGCAGGAATACCTTGCTTAGTATCCACTCTTTATACACCTGTTCGTTCTTATGATCATATTCACCGCCCATACGAAAATCCATATGCGCTCATGAAAGCGGGGGTAAAAGTAGCTATTATGACCGGTGAGGTAGAAAATGTACGTAACCTGCCCTTTAATGCGGGTTATGCCGCCGCCTATGGAATGGGTACAGAAGAGGCCGTAAAAGCCGTCACCATTAATCCAGCAGAAATATTTGGTGTTTCCGATCGTTTAGGTAGCTTGGAAATTGGAAAGCAAGCTAACTTATTCATTAGTACTGGAGATCCTTTTGAACCTCTCAGCCAAATTGAACAGGTATTCATAAAGGGCTATCAAATCCCAATGGATACCCGACATACCCAATTGTTTGAAGAATTTCTCGATCGTGATACTACTCAATAATACTTTACCATCATAACGGTTCAATTTATACTAATACCACTCCTAAGGAGTGGTTCTTTTTTGGGTTGTTTTGAATGTTTTTAAGTAGTTTTGTTGTTAATTAATCCTTAAAGCGTATTCCTTTTTTGCATTTATTCATTAACAAATACCTGAAACCCTACAAGTGGACTATTACACTTGGAGCGCTGTTTTTGACCATTGCTAATTTCTTTCTTGTGTGGATTCCGGTACTAATTCGCCAAACGATGGATAGGGTAGAGCAACTAAATGCAGAACAATCGGTGGCTTTATCCTTATTTGACACCCTATTTAATTCTGTGCAAGGAGGTATCTTAGCAACCAATGCGTTGTATTTGGTATTCGCGGTATGTGGATATGGTTTTTTCCTCTTTTTAACCAGGCAAACTCTAATTGTGGCTTCCCGAAAAGTAGAATTTGATTTACGGAACGATGTTTTATACGCCTTGTTTAGCTTACCTTCAATATTTTTTGCCAAACATACAGAAGGTGAGATATATGTACGTGCCACCGAGGATATTAATAAAGTCAGGGAGTACTTTGGGCCTGTAATTATGTACAGCATAAATACCATAACTAGGGCGGGTTTCGTAATTGCCATGATGTACATTGTAAACAGCGAACTTATGATGTGGGCTTTACTACCCCTACCGTTACTTTCGATTTTTGCCTATTGGATTACAGGTTATATCCATAAGCATTCTATTATAATTCAAGAACAGTACTCCAAATTAGCGGATCAGGCCAAAGAAACATTTGCAAGTATTCGATTGGTCAAAGCCTATAATAAGGGGGCATCAGAACAACGAAAATTTGATGCTTTAAACGAAGAGTATAAGGAGAAGAAACTTCGATTGGATTTAATAGAGTCACTTTTTCATCCCGGGCTTAATTTTTTGATTGGGATATCGTTGATTATTGTTATTTGGAAGGGTGGACAGATGGTAATTGCAGAACAATTAAGCATAGGTAACATAGCTGAATTTCTAATCTATGTAGCCTATTTAATATGGCCAGTAGCCGCACTGGGATATACTACAAATAGATTTCAGAAATCCATTGCTTCCTGGCAAAGGATAAAAATATTATTTGAAGCTTACCATGATTTAGAACAGGACGCAGGCTTGCATACGAATGACATTAAAGGGGATATAGAGTTTAAAGACGTTCAATTTAATTATCCGGACGCAACGGTTCCTACCCTAGAACATCTGAATCTTCAAATTAAAGCGGGTACCAAAGTAGCTATTGTTGGTCGTACTGGTTCGGGAAAGAGTACTTTAGTACAGCTACTACCTAGATTATTTGAACCAACGGAAGGAGAGATTTTACTTGACGGTATACCTTTAAAGGATTATTCTAAGAAGTCATTACGTGATTGTTTAGGTTTTGTACCGCAGGATCATTTTTTGTTTTCTGATACGATAGAAGAAAATATTGGTTTTGGAATTAAGGGAGCAACCACGCAAGATGTTGAATGGGCTGCACAAAAGGC
Source organism: Balneolaceae bacterium (assembly GCA_018401935.1). Lineage (GTDB taxonomy): Bacteria > Bacteroidota > Rhodothermia > Balneolales > Balneolaceae > UBA1275. The sequence goes on along the minus strand of JAGYJQ010000001.1, from coordinate 374,578 downwards.
ACAAGTTCTTGATAATATTTTGGATTTTGATAAAAAATTTCAGACTATATTGGGCGAAAAGGGTATAACCCTATCTGGAGGTCAGAAACAACGAACAGCTATTGCAAGAGCACTCATAAAAAAGCCAAAAATACTTATTTTAGATGATTCACTAAGTGCCGTTGATACTAAAACAGAAGATGCCATTCTCAAATCATTAAGAAATGATGAGGCAAAAGTTACGGTTATAATAATAAGTCATCGAATATCCACTATAAAAGACGCAGACTACATTTATTACATAGAAGACGGAAAAGTGAAGGAAGCAGGAACTCATGAAGAGTTGCTTTCCCAAAAAGGAAGTTATAAGTCGATGTATGACAAACAACTAATAGAACAAGAATTACAAACTATATAATACTAATATAAGATTCATTAGGTGTGATTGTTGATTGCAACCACCCATGAATGAAGGGAGAAAAATAAAATGATCGTAGTACCATTAGGCATAGCCTCAGCAACCCCAACATCCATCAGACATTTACCCTCAGTAGCCCTATGGCGAGAAGGAAGTGTGTTTTTGTTTGATTGTGGTGAAAATTCACAAATGTGTATGCTGCAAGCTGGATTAAAAAGATCCAAAATAGACAGCATTTTCATTACTCACTTCGATGTGGATCATTACTCTGGACTCATGGGGCTTATTTCTACTCTACAATTGCAGAGAAGAGAAAAAGAACTAAATCTCATCGGTCCTAAAGGAATTAAAGAATTTGTTGAATGGAATCTTGGTTTCTCTGGTGTGGAAATCAGTTTTGATCTAAATTATGTTGAAGTAAACGAGGATATAGATGAAATACGAGTATTGGATACCGACGATTACTTCGTTGAGGCTCGTCCATTAAAGCATAAAAAATTCTGTCTAGGTTATCGATTCCAAGAAAAAGATAAGCCTGGTAAAGTTGATGCTGCCAAGGCCGAGCAGTATGGTATCACGGACGATGAGCAATTCAAATCGCTCAAATCAGGCAATAATCTCACGCTTGAAGATGGCACGGTCATCGAGTCGTATGAAATTGTAGGACATCCCCGGCCAGGTGATAGCTTTGCGTATGTAACAGATACTGAATACTGCCCAAATGCAGTTAAATTAGCTATGAACACCAATATCCTGTACCATGAGGCTACTTTTGGTAATCAACTTGCAGACAAAGCCAAAGAAACAGGCCACTCTACCGCGGCAGATGCAGCCCGTGTAGCTACCGAAGCTCAAACCAAATTATTAGTTATCGGGCATTTCTCCGCTCGCTACACCAACCTGCACTTATTGCTAAAAGAGGCAAGAGAAGGCTTTTATCCAACTTGGTTGGCTCAAGAATTACGACCAATATTTACCGATCCCTCGCATGAAAGAGGAATTATAGAGCCAAAGGTTGAACTGATTGATTTAACCAAGAAAAAACCACATAGTGGGGAAGGTAATTATCGTGGTGGGAGATCTAACGGGGGACGTTCTGGTGGTGGTCGTTCTGGAGGAGGTAGACCGGGAGGAAACCGTTCTGGTTCGAAAAATTTCAGACCTCGTAAAAGTCGTGATGGGGCCCCTAGCGGTAATAGGGGACGTTATGGTTCCACTAACTATGAAAACAGAGGGGATCGTTATCGTCAAAATGATGGGGGAAGTTCTTACCGAAGTAACACTGGGGGAACTAGAGAGTACAATAATTCCGATCGCAATAACAGATATGATGACTCTAAACCCAATAAACCGATAACACCCAGAACCGGGTACGATGATTTTAACCGGTTCTAAGCGATTCAATAGCTAAATTAATGAGTAAGGATTTACACTAAACTATGGCTAAAACTCAAAAGAAAGCCGCTGATAAGACTCTTATTAAGCGGCTTTACTTTTACATTAAACCTTTTGTGGGGTATATAGCGCTCGCGATTGTTCTTTCCATGGCGGTAGCTTATTTAGGAACTGTACGACCTAAATTAACTCAAATTGCGGTCGATGATTATATAGCATTCGATAATTTTGAAGGGCTATTCACTGTTATACTTTTATTGTTTGGCGCTTTATTCGGTGAATTCATCTTACTTATGGTGAACACTTATTTAACCAGGTGGTTTGGACAGAACGCCTTGTATTCGTTGCGCAGTGCAGTATTTGAAAAAATACGAAGTCTTCATGTTCAATATTTTGATCGTACACCTATTGGCCGTTTAATTACTCGAACTACCTCAGATGTAGAGGCGTTGAGTGAGTTACTGTCAGATGGTGTGGTTGCCATTATTGGTGACCTTTTCCGAATATTTTTTATACTGTACTTCATGTTTTCTATGAATTGGGAGCTTAGTTTGGTGACCATTGCCGTTCTCCCTGTTTTGTTTTATGCCACATTTTGGTTTAAAGAACGTGTTCGAATTAGTTTTTTGAAAGTGCGTGATCAAATTTCACATTTGAATTCCTTTGTTCAGGAACATATCAATGGGATGAAGGTGGTTCAGTTATTCAATCGAGAACAATATCAACACGAGAAATTTCAAAAAATAAATCAAAAACATAAAGAGGCTCATGTAGAAACTATTTTCTATTTCAGCATTTTTTGGCCTTTGGTGGAGGTACTAGCTTCCTTTGCAATGGCCTTAATAGTTTGGTATGGTGGAGGTAGAGCTCTGATGGGTGGGGTTAGCTTTGGTGTTTTGTTGGCTTTTATTCAATATGCCCGCCAGTTTTTCCAACCCATACGCGGATTATCTGAAAAGTTTAACACCCTACAATCTGCCCTAGCTTCTTCGGAAAGAATATTTGAGGTCTTAGATACCGAACATCAAATAACTACCCCTGACAAACCTGCTACACTCAGAGATCCTAAAGGTCACATCACCTTTAATAATGTATGGTTTAGATATAATGATGAAGGTAACTGGATACTACAAGATGTCAGTTTTGAGGTACGACCAGGGGAACACTTGGCTATAGTCGGTGCAACGGGAGCTGGAAAAACCACCATCATCAATCTTTTGCTCAGGTTTTATGAAATACAGAAAGGTAGTATTTGTATCGATGGGATTGACATCAGAGAACTTGAGTTGTCCGATCTCCGTACCTTATTTGGCCTTGTGTTACAAGATCATTCTCTTTTCACGGGTACGGTTTATGAAAACATAGCATTAGGGAATCCAGTTATAAGTTTAGCTAAAGTAAAAAAAGCAGCAGAAGATGTAGAAGCTAGCCGCTTCATTAATAAGCTGCCCGGGGATTATCAATATATACTTCAAAAACAAGGCTCTGCTTTGTCTATGGGCCAAAAACAATTAATTTGTTTTGTTAGAGCATTGGTTTACAACCCTCTTATTATGGTGCTAGACGAGGCTACTTCGAGTGTAGATTCTGAGACGGAAGCCCTGGTTAACATTGCTAGTAAAAAGGCAATGAAAGGTAGAACCACCATCGCCATTGCTCATAGGTTGTCCACCATCCAAGATGCTCATACTATTTTGGTTATGCATAAAGGGCAAATACGGGAGGTAGGTACCCATCAAGAATTACTTGAGCAAGAAAATGGCATCTATCGTAAGCTTTATGAATTACAGTATAAGGAACAATCGGTTCAAGTCTGAGGTCAGCCTATTTGATCGCTTTCACTACTCCATAACGGTATAATCCCAAGAAGCCATTTCTTAATTCATAATCTACCGAATGAAAGGTGCTCTTTAATTCTGCTATAATTTCAGATCGAATATACACACCGTGTAACATCATCCAGCGATTAAACCAATCGGAGGAAGTCGACATAAAGTCAACGATATAAAGTGCTCCAGTGTCTTTCAGGGTTTTATGTATAGATTTAATGTATGAAGGGATATCTTCATTCATGCTCATTGAATAGGAACAGATAAAGCAGTCCACTGATGAAATCTGTACTGAGTTCGGCGAAAAATATTCTTCACGTAATGCTACATTTTCGAGAGTGTGTATTTTTTTTTGGGCTTTTTTTAACATCTGAGCAGATACATCAAATCCATAAAACATACAGCGCTTAAATTCCGGTGCTAGAGCAGAAAGGTGATATCCTGTGCCGCATCCAATTTCAACGATACAAGGTTCTACAATTTTTTTGCTTAAATCCTCTAGTTCAATTCGTAGATAATCACCAAACCAATCTCGACCCCATAAAATAGCCCATCTGGTAGCATCGTATAGGTGACTATTCCAACGATAATAGCGTTTAAGATGACGTTCCGTTTTTATTTTTACCTGTGTGTTATTCATGAAAGCCTACGATTAACGACTGATTAGATAAGTACTTGAGTAGCTGTACACGCGGTCGTTTCTCAATTCATTTCGTTTCATTTGATTCACCCTAAAGTTACTAGATACTAATTGATCAATCCATGGCGCCGTTTCGTAGGAAGATCGAAATAAAATCTTCGTAACTAAAGGGAGCTCATTAAGACGATTCCAGGTTTCTTTCAGTTCAGCAAAGCCTTTACTGTTATTGTATAACCAGTCTTGATGATCCAGTAGGTTAACGTGTGTATAAGACGTTGAACAGTTGTTCTTTAATGAATCCAGTAATGAAGAATGGCCTAATGAAATATAATTGATACACTCTTTTAGCCTTTGGAAATTGTTTGATTGCAAATGTTTCGGTGCAAAACTAGGGTTATAACATCCATCCCAGTATAATCTCCAATATGGATTTTCGGATAGCTGCTGTTCCACAAGAAGTGTGTACAAAGTGTGTTTTAAAAATGGAAGCAAGGGACCTATGCTTTGTTGCTGGCTCGTCGGGATACCCCCAAGATACAATGCCCATGGGTGAATCCACCAAGCTATTGACCAATGCTGTATCATTTTATCCCACAATGGCTCGAACAGTCCCTGTCGAATTTCGATATCTTCGGTATGTATCAACGTGGTCATGCTTTTTTCCACGCCCATACGACGAATACTGAACAGTAATAATCGTGATAACCAGCCGGTGGTACCGTATCGATAAAATCCCCTTCCTTCAGGATTGAAAAGATGTTGTTTGCGGCTCCAAAAAGATCTTGCTGCTGGAGTTAAATGAGGTAATAAACTCTCGAAATACCTATGGTAGTTCGCTACTTTACCCACACCAAAAAACGCCCAAAATACATCAAAATCATAGGCTGAAATAATTAGTTTCTTTAGCTCAACCAAATACAGTTGGACAGGATTGGTATCTACCGCATGAATGTGAGTAACTCCTTCTAATACATAGTTCAAAAGATGGTCGCCTGCGCTTGCAATAGTTAAAATAGAGGAATTGTGATCGAGCTTAAGGAGCTGTTGATCAATGGTCACATCCTCCCAGCTTATGGTATAGATTAGTTTTTTCGAAAATAATAAAGGTAAACTCATTGACAGAAGGCATCTTTTTTACCTTGACTGTTCCCATTTACGAAGTTGAAAATTTCGTACATTCCGTATGATAAATAAATAAAGATTTGTACAAAATGAATGGAAATAACGAATCAACTGCAAGCCGATTACGGAATGGTATTAATTTAGTTGGTAAGGTACTTTTTTCATCCAAAACAGATGGCCTATCGTCTAGAACACCGTCTTCGTCTTCAGAAGTAAACCCTCAGTGGGATTGGCTAAAGAACGAATATCAAAAAGAATATAGAATCTTGCGAAGGAAAGCCAGAATACATCCCGAAAAAGCTGTCTTAGGTGCTTTATTGGTTGGGTTTTTCTTAGGCTTAGGTACATTGAGTAAGCTACATCACAAAAGAAAATAAACACACGTTATGGCGGTTATAAACGAGCAATTACAGGAACATTTTCAGCGGTTAGATGCGCTGAGGGGGTATCTTTGACTATGATAAACGAACTGTTCGAATCATTGAATTAACCCAGCAGACACAAGATCCTTCCTTTTGGAATGACCCGGTACAGGCCCAAAAAGTCATGAAGGATTTGGGATATCTAAAATCACTGATTCAGGATTGGGATGCACTTAATAGTCTTAGGGAAAGCATTATGGTGTACTTGGAATTTATAGAAATGGGTGAATCCGTTGAGCATGAATTGTCAACTGAGACCCAAAAATTTCTTACCCAATTAGACGCCCTTGAGCTAAAAAATATGCTCAAAGAAGAAGATGATCATCGTGATGCAGTGGTCCAATTTAGTCCCGGTGCCGGAGGCACAGAAAGTCAGGATTGGGCTGAAATGTTATATCGAATGTATACACGATGGGCCGATCAAAATGGATACAAGGTGTCTGTTATGGACTATCAAGATGGCGAAGTTGCGGGGTTAAAAAGTGCTACTATAGAAGTTCAAGGAGATAATGCCTATGGGTTTTTAAAAGCCGAGAGTGGTGTTCATCGCTTAGTACGGGTATCGCCCTTCGATAGTAATGCTCGACGCCATACTTCTTTTTGCTCCGTATTTATTTCCCCACTGGTTGATGATACCATTGAGCTAGACATTAACGAGAAGGATATCGAACTACAACGATTTCACTCCTCAGGTGCGGGTGGACAGAATGTAAATAAAGTGGAAACAGGAGTTCGACTTATTTGGACAGGTAAACTATCCGATGGCCGTGATGAAAAAGTTGTAGCAGAGTGTCAACAAGAACGTTCCCAACTACAAAATCGGGAGAAAGCCTTGGTTTTATTGAAATCCAGAATTTACGAACTAGAGAAAGAAATTAGGGAGGCTGAGAAAGCTAGGTTAGAAGGAACAAAAGGTAAAAATGAATGGGGGTCTCAAATTCGAAGTTACGTTTTTGACGATCAGCGGGTGAAAGATCATCGAACCGGTCATGAAACATCCAATGTTTCAGGGGTTATGGATGGAGATTTGAATGATTTTATAAAAGCTTATCTATTACTACAGGCACATGCATAATTATGACATGCTTATCATTGGAAGTGGTCTGGCTGGCCTTTCCTTCGCTTTAAAAGCTGCAGATTCTGCACGTGTGGCGGTAATAACCAAAAATGAACTCAAAGAAACCAATACCTGGTATGCCCAAGGAGGGATTGCTGGAGTAATGGATTTAAATCATGACTCTTTCGAAAAACATATTCAGGACACACTGATAGCAGGGGCTGGACTATGTGACCACACCGCAGTATCAAAGATGGTGTATCAAGCACCTAAACTCATTCAGGAGCTGGTAGATTATGGGGTTGGCTTTACCCGTAAGGGGGATGATTTAGACCTAGGAAAAGAAGGGGGACATTCCGAAAACCGTATCGTTCATGCAGCAGATGCAACGGGTAGAGAGGTTGAAAATGTTCTTGCAAAAAGGGTGAAAAACCATCCTAACATCGATGTTTTTGAATATTATTTTGCTATGGAACTACTTACCGAACATCACCTTGGGATGAAAGTAAAATATTTACCTGAAATTCATTGTTTTGGTGCTTATGCACTTAATATTAAGGAAGGAATTGTAGAGACATTTTTAGCTAAGAAAACGGTATTGGCAACCGGTGGAATAGGCGAAGTTTATGCTCATACCACAAATCCAACCATCGCTACAGGGGATGGTATTGCTATGGCTTATAGGGCAAAGGCCCACATACAGCATATGGAATTTGTACAATTTCACCCTACGACCCTACAGATACCAGAGGCTGATTCTTATTTAATTACCGAAGCATTACGCGGTTTTGGGGCTATTTTAAGGAATTCATCCGGGCATGCCTTTATGAAAGATTATGATAAAAGAGGTGAACTGGCCCCAAGGGATATAGTGGCTCGCGCTATAGACGATCAACTTAAAAAACGGGGAGACAAAGCGGTCTTCTTAGATGCGACGAAACTGGAGCCTTCCAAGTTATTAGAACACTTTCCAAATATTGCCAAAGAATGTGCTAAATACGGTTTAGATATCACTAAAGATTATATTCCAGTAGTTCCTGCAGCCCATTATTTGTGTGGAGGAATACGGGTTGATGAATTTGGTCAAAGTTCCATCAAACACCTTTATGCCATAGGTGAGACTGCCTGTACCGGTGTTCACGGGGCGAATCGCTTAGCATCAAACAGTTTACTTGAAGCATTGCATTATGCGGACACTGCGGTAAAACATGCATTACAATCCCATGCGGATATCGAATTTGTAGAAGACATACCCGATTGGAGTGTCGAGGGCACCCTCAACAATAAAGAGTGGATTTTAGTGTCGCACAACCGCGAAGAACTACAACAAGTAATGTGGGATTATGTAGGCATTGTGCGAAGCGATCTGAGACTTGAAAGAGCGCTACGCAGACAAACGTTATTATATAATGAGGTCGAAGAGTTTTATCATAGAACATGTTTAACACCAGAATTACTTGAACTACGAAATCTTATAAGTATTGCTTATTTAATCATTCAAGCTGCCATGGCGCGAAAGGAGAGTTGTGGTCTTCATTATAATGTAGATTATGAAACCTATGGACGTCCTAGCTCACGCGCTACCTAATCATGGAAAAAGTAGTCAAACCTATATGCCGTTGGGGTATAACCGGGGAGATTGGAGCAGGTAAAAGTACTGTCGCTGCCTTTATTGCTCAGTTAGGTATACCCGTATTGGACCTTGATTCTATAGCAAAACAATTAATGAAGTCTAATGAATATCTACGTGCTCAAATTAAAGCGGAGTTTGGGGACGATGCGTACATTGGCGATGAACTAAATAGGGGATACTTAGCCGAAAAAGCCTTTAAAGGAGGGCAAGTTGGTAGACTAAATGCACTAGTACATCCTGCAGTATATGAAGAAGTGGCTAGACTGGAGTCTAAAATTATCGAACAAGGGCATAGAGTTATTGCTAAAGAAAGTGCCCTTCTACTTCAACACGGACGACCTAAAGAGGTTGACTTTATAATTTGGGTTCAATCAAGCGAAGAAATTCGCAGACGAAGATTGAGTAAACGCCCACAATTAACAGAAGCTGACCGTGATGCTAGAATGAAGCATCAAACTTCTTTAGAGCTTTCCCAACATCTTGATAAGAATCGGGATATTATTCTTGAGAACAATGGGACTAAACATGTTTTGCAACAACAGGTCTTACAGCTAACTATGCAGCTTAAAAGCGAATGCGAAAACCTTCTTCAATCCCGTAATTAACCGCATACCCACCATTTGTTTCAACCACATATTTTGCTGGTGCCCCAGAAGGAAGGCCTTTTTCAGAAAAGGGGGTGGTGGAATGGTAGATGCTTACAATGACACTATCTGCATTCACATACATGATATCTAAAGGTAGGGGTGTATTTGCCATCCAAAAACTTAAGGGTTCTTCTTTGTCAAATATAAATAGCATCCCATGGTTTTCAGGGAGTTCACGTACATCCATTAATCCCTGACTCCGCTCCATGACATCATCCGATATTTGCACCTCCACACTACTAATTTGCTCCATGTCAGTGTCAAGGAAATGTACTGTTTGTTCAGGAATGACTACTCGTCCATTGTAGGTAGAAGAGTTGGATTTCGAAGTGTTACTCTCGCCACAGCTGATTGAAGCAATAATAAACAAAAGAATCGTAGGGAATATTTTATTTGATTTCAAAAGATTGCTCATGAGTTGTTGATCCGTTGGTTATTTGAACTGTGTAGGTACCTCTTTCTAGGTAACTCTTAGATGTTGGATTCCATAGATTCCAATGAAAGGCGTTAAATCCTTTTTGTACATCCATAGAGGTCGAGTAAAGGGACGCATCGTCCTGTTTAACCTCTATTACGACTTCGAACGAACCCGTAGATTGGTTCCTTTTTCTTGATGAGGATTCCTGAACAAAAAATAATGCCTCAAAATTTGGCTCAAATGGGTCACGATAATCTACCGATTGTGCCCCCCATCTACTAGAGTAGCGCATATCATTCAGACTGAACAAGGTCGTAGCTTCGCTTAACCTACCAGCTAATTCATGAAAAGGAGTCACATCGAGTACATATACACTACGACCATGTGTAGCTACTACCAATTCTAAATCACGGGGATGAACAACCATGTCATAGGAGGCAACATTGGGTATGTTATTTAGCAAATGCCACTCTTGACCGTCATTTAAACTTACATAGCTTCCATGATCCAAGCCTGCGTATAAAATCTGTGGTTGAATAGGGTCTTGCACGACAATATTGACTACATCATCCGGTAAGTTACCCTTAACTGATACCCATGTTTCACCAAAATCAGTGGTTTTGTACACATAGGTTACAAATTCGTCGAACCGATATCCATTCAATGAAACATAAGCTGTTGATGGGTCATGAGACGAGGCATGCACCTCCGAAATCCAACGATAGGCAGGAAGACCGGCACTCACATCTACCCATGTAGCACCCCCATCCGTGGTACGTTGAACTTTTCCATCATCGGTACCAATCCAGATAATTTCAAAAGAGAGGGGAGACTCAGCAATCGTCGTAATCGTGGAAAATGGAACATCCCCATTGGGTAGGTTGTAGCTTAAATCTGGACTAATGGCCTTCCAAGTTCTTCCTTCATCAAACGACCGATTTAAGCGTTGTGAGCCAAAATATACGATATCAGGGTTATGATGACTCAGCTCAACCGGTGTGTTCCAATTGTAGCGGTACCGGTCTTCACCGACTTCGTGACGTGGGGTTATTCGATAGGAGCTTCCATCACGTAGATCTCTTCGAACATAGTTTCCATACTGAAATCCCACGTAAACAATGTCACTATTTTCTGGGTGTGGGTTCACGTGCATGCCATCTCCACCATAAAGACGCTCCCAAGGTTGTTCCCTGTTTGGGGTGGACCTAGACGAACCTTTCCATGTCCCATTGTCCTGCAGACCACCGTAAATGTTGTAGGGGGTATCCATATCTACATTCACGGTATAAAATTGACCCACTGGAGCAACGTTATGATGAATGAAGTTTTCCCCGCCATCCTTACTTTCATATAAGCCTCCATCATTACCCAGCAAAAGATGCTCTCCATCTTCAGGATTAATCCAAAGGGCTTGATGATCTACATGGACACGTTGATTTTCGGCAATAGGTGTCCAGTTTATTCCTGCATCGGTTGATTTTAACATGGGAACACCCATGATGTAGAGTGTATTGGCATCGCTAGGATCTACTCGAATTTCACCAAAATAGTATCCATAGGTAAAGTAAACATTGTCTAGTGCTATCTCATGAGTTTTTTCCCATGATTCGCCAGCATTATCCGTTTTATACACCTCAGCGCCAATAATCTCTGTATCAAAAAGCTCTGCATTTGCATCTCCTAAATAATCTGCCAGAGCACTAGGAGGGTATGAATTAGCTGAGATGTCTTCCTTAACGCTTAGAGCAGTATATTTCGTCGGGAATCCATTACGTCGTAAAAATTGATTGATTTCTTCATTATCCAGTGATAAAAACTCCTTTGAATTCATCTCTCGTAACGCATCAGCTTGTAGTCCAATAGTCCCTGGATTATTAGACTCGACTCTGCGAACATCTTGATTGTCGATGAGGGCATAGATACGTTCCGGATTATCTGCACTTATACTCAGACCAATTCTCCCTAAGGTTGTGCCGATAGGTAGGCCATCGGATGCTAATTCCCAGTTATTCCCCCCATCTTTTGAATGATAAACCGCAGAACCGGCCCCGCTCTCAACAAAATTCCAAGCTTCTCTAGAGCGTTCCCAAGTAGCTGCCCACAAAAGCTCTGGATTATCGGGGTGAATAATCAGGTCTATCACTCCAGTGTTATCATTTACGAAAAGAGTTTTTTCCCAAGTTTGTCCACCGTCTGTGGTCAAATAAACCCCACGATCCTCGTTTTGCGAGTACAATGCACCCATACTACCGACCCATACAACATCTGGATTTTCGGGATGAATAATAATCCTACCTATATGCTGAGTGCCTTCCAAACCCATAAGCGTCCAAGTATTTCCCGCATCAGTTGTTTTATAGACTCCGGTACCTGCATAGGTACTGCGACTAGAATTATTTTCTCCTGTACCAGCCCAAAGTATGTTTGGGTTAGATTTAGATATCGCAATGTCACCAATACCCATAGCACCCCCTTGGTTGTCAAAAATGGGTTCCATAGTGGCACCACCGTTGGTTGTCTTAAAAATACCGGCAGATCCGAAGCCTACGTAAAAAATCCGGGCGGTATCCGGATGAACGGCTATGTCAGACACGCGGCCACTCATGGTAACTGGACCGACATTGCGAACAGGATAGGAGTGCAGTAGTGATTGAGCTCGATGAGAATTTCGTTCCTGCACACTACTCATAAGTTGTTCGGTAGTGCTGGCAACCGGCTTCGTAAGTTGAGCTTGTAAGGGGAGGGTGAATAAGGTGGTGGCTAATAAATAAAAACCTAAACTCTTCATGATAGACGGTGTTTATGATATGTTTATAAAAATAAAGTAGGCGCTAGCCTCAACAATCGGTTAAGAATGTCGCTTCGTGGTAACTCCAACTCTATAAAGTGTCCACTTTAAAAAGTCAGGAATCTGAAAACGATAAAGTAGAAAGTATTAGACATTACTACAAAAAAAGGAAGAACAAAATTTAGGGTCATAAGAATTAGTCTATGGTTAAGGCACACTTATTAATTAAGGTGAAATTGAAATTGATGGCTTTTTAACCTATCTTATTAGTCTTAGTGGGCGCCGAAGGGTTCCCGCTTTTTTTATTTTTTATAACTATAGTTAAAGCAAAAGTTTACTCAGTACAATCAACATGGAAACCAGCACGGAAAAAATCTTCGAATTAGCACAGCAATGTGCTACCTCGCACGGCGTGTTTGTGGTAGATGTGGAAATCAAACACACTACACCTATGGAGTTGTGGATCTACCTCGATAAAGAAGAGGAGGATCTATCTATTGATGTTTGTTCTAAAATTAGCCGTGAATTGGGCTTTTTACTAGAGGCACATGATATAGAACTGGGACGTTATCGTCTCAATGTTTCTTCACCTGGATTGAGCAGGCCATTGAGCGATATTCGTCAATATCCCAAGAATGTTGGACGTACCTGCAGAGTGCGATATCGAATGGACAATGATGAAGTTGAAAAAATGGTGGGTCAATTAAAGGAAGTAGATTCCACAAATGTACAACTGATCGTTGAAGATGAAACCATAGTAATACCCTTTGCTCACATTATTGAAGCCAAAATTATCCCTACAATCTAACTTTAAATTTCACCTCAATGCAGCCTGATTTTTCTAAACAAATTATTTCCTCTTTTGCTGAGATAGCAAAAGAAAAAGGTATTGATCGAGATCTTCTGTTAACCATATTGGAAGATGTATTTAGAACAATGATTCGAAAGAAATATGAAACAGATGATGCGTTTTCGGTGATTTTGAATGCAGATAGAGGCGAAATCCAAATACTACACGTACAGGAAGTTGTTCCAGCAGAAGAGTTAGCGGATCCAGTAGGTGAAATATCGTTAGGTGATGCCCAAAAAATTGATCCAGATATTGAACTCTACGATGAACTGGCTCAGGAAGTAAATATTTTGGACTTTGGACGCAGAGCGGTGAATATGGCTCGTCAACAATTAGCGCAACGTATCCGAGAGATTGAGAAAGACAACATCTATGAAGATTATACCGATCGAGTTGGAGAAATCATTCTGGGTGATGTGTATCAGGTTCGTCACAATAAAGACATTCTCGTGAATCACAACGGAGTTGAGCTGCTACTTCCCCGAAATGAACAAATTTATAAAGACCGATACAGAAAAGGAGATACCATTCGTGCCGTTGTAACTGGGGTACACATGAAAAATGGTAATCCGACCGTAATTATCTCTCGAACCTCTGAACTCTTTTTAGAGCGTTTATTTGAAAATGAAATACCCGAAGTGTTTGACGGTATTATCGATTTAGTGAAGGTTGCCCGCGCACCCGGTGATCGTTCAAAAGTTGCTGTACAGTCACATGACGAGCGAATAGATCCAGTTGGCGCATGCGTTGGTATGAAAGGTATACGAATTCATGCAATCGTTCGGGAATTACAAAATGAGAACATAGATGTGATTAATTACACCAAGGACAGAGTTGAATTCATTAAAAGAGCACTTCAACCTGCTGATGTATTGAAAGTTGAATTAGACGAAAAAGGAGAGAAGGCTAGTGTTTTGGTTCCTGCTGACCAGGTTTCCAAAGCTATTGGTAAAGGTGGTGTGAATATTCGACTAGCCTCAAAATTATCGGAATGTGAAATTGATGTCTACCGAGAAGTAGAAGAAGAAGATGATATCGATTTAGCTGAGTTCACGGATGATTTTGGTGAAGAAACCATTCAACTATTATTTTCCATTGGTTGTGATACAGCTCGTGCGGTATTGGAACTAAGCGCCGAAGAAATTGTAAGTCGAACCAACGATGAAATTGATGAAGCATTGGCTCGCAAAATTATTGAAGTCATTGCCTACGAATTTGAGGATTAGAATTGTACAATTCGTTCATAAATTGGTAGTTTAGACCGTATACAAAACACTTATACATGCCCATAAATAGACCCAAACCGTTATTCAAAGTAGCTTCTGAATTCAATGTATCTACTCAATCCATCGTAGATACATTAGAAGGTAAAGGACTTACTGCCTCCAATCGTCCAAACTTTAAGATTACACCCGACATGTATGTTGTCTTAGAGCAAGTTTATGGGGAAGATAAAGCCAAAAGTGCAGATCACGAACGCGCTAAAGAAGCCTACGAGTCAAGACGCAATCAAATGATGAATCAGCGTAATGACAGTGTTACGGTTGATCAATTTTTGGAGCCAATAGAAGAGGAAGAGCCGGAAGTCAAAACACCTTTGGCCTCTATTGAAGATGACCTTCTAGTCGGGCTAGAACCCATGGATGAGCTGCCTTCGCCTGCTGAAGAAGAGGTGAAAGACGATGTGCTTGCCCATGAACAAAAAGACGAAGAGAAAAGTGATCAAAAAAGTGCAGAGGCAGACGAACCAGCTATAGCCGTTTCTGAAGTTGAAATTGAAGAACAAGTTGACGTTGAAGATGAAGACTCGGTCATTTCTGCGGGTACTACGACTACGGAATCAGAAGTGGAGTCTAAAGAACTAGAAGAAGAGACGAAGCCTATTGAGCAAGCCTCAGAGCGCAACACGAAGTCAACAAATACTGAAACTGAAAGGACCAGTGAAGAAATAAAACAAGAAGCTGAGGAAGTAAAGTCCGCAGCAGATACAAAAACAGAAGCCCAAGAAGAAAAGGATGAGGCCGTTATTCCAGCAGAGCAAACACCCGCTAATGCAGAGAGTGAGGAGGATATTATCCGAGGACGTGCGGGCAAGTTAAAAGGAACAAAAGTATTAGGTAAAGCCGCATTTACCAGCGATATAAGTTCTGATGGACAGCCAAGAAAGAAGAGAAAACGTAAAAAGGACCGTCCTGATACGCCGGCTAGCACTCAAGAAAAATCCACCACTAAACCCACTGTTACCACAAAGAAGAAATCCAAAAAGAAGGTTAGCAAAACGGATGTAGATGAGATTGATGTGGATCGTATGATGAAAGAAACGCTGAAAAAAATTCAGGGTGGTTCTACGGTCGGAAATAAGCGTGGCAAGAGAAGAAGACAGCGTAAGGAAGAAAGAGAAGAGGAGTTACAACTACAGCAGGAACAAAATGCACAAGGCAATTCTGTCATTGAAGTAACGGAGTTTATCACCGCGAACGATTTAGCGGAAGAACTTGAGGTAAGTGTAACGGATATCATATCTGCTTGCATGAGTATTGGACTCATGATTACGATTAATCAGCGGTTAGATGCTGGAACCATTGAATTAGTTTCTGAGGAATTTGGCAAAGAAGTGGTCTTTATCGATGCCGAAGAAATGGTGGAAGAATTTGACGAATTAGTTGATGATGAAGCTGATTTACAAGGCAGAGCACCCATTATAACGGTAATGGGGCACGTAGATCATGGTAAGACTTCTTTATTGGATTATATTCGAGAAGCACGAGTAGCAGAGGGTGAAGCGGGGGGGATAACTCAACACGTTGGTGCTTACGAGGTGTTGCATAACGACAAGAAAATAACCTTCCTAGATACACCAGGTCACGAGGCGTTCACTGCTATGCGTTCCCGGGGTGCTCAAGCAACCGATATTGTAATTCTCGTTGTTGCTGCTGACGACTCAGTTATGCCACAGACCATTGAAGCGATTAATCACGCGAAGGCAGCCGGTGTTCCTATGGTTGTTGCTATAAACAAAATGGACAAGCCAGGTGCTTCGCCAGATAAGATAAAGCAACAGTTATCCGACCATGCAGTTATTGTCGAAGACTGGGGAGGTTCCACCCAATTTGCATTGGTGTCGGCCAAAACGGGCATGGGTATAGCCGATTTACTTGAAAAAGTAGTCATTGAAGCAGAGTTATTAGAGTTAAAGGCAAATCCTGACAGGCGTGCAGATGGCGTAGTTCTTGAATCTAGATTAGATAAAGGAAAAGGTATAGTAGCAAATATCTTAGTACAGAATGGTACTCTCAAGGTAGGGGATCCATTTGTAGCCGGACCTTGTTATGGTCGAGTTCGTGCAATGGAAAATGACCTTGGAGTACGCATAACCGAAGCTGGACCCGCAACACCAGTTCAATTAACAGGTTTTGATGAAATGCCACAGGCTGGTGATAAAATACGTGTTGCCACCGATGAAAAGGCCGCAAAAGAAATTGCCAATCAGCGTCAACAAATACGTCGTGAACAAGCACTCAGAAAAACCAAGCATATGACCTTGGATGACTTATCCAGAAGAATGGCTTTGGGTGAAGTATCTGAGCTTAACATCATTATTAAAGCAGATGTAGATGGGTCAATAGAAGCACTATCCGGGGCACTACAAAAATTAGGAACCGAAGAAGTATCCGTGAGTATCATACACACGGGTGCTGGTGCCATATCAGAATCGGACGTTCTTCTAGCCTCTGCATCCGATGCTATTATTATTGGTTTCCAAGTTCGACCTACCGCTCAGGCTAGAAAACTTGCGGAAAATGAGGAAATTGATGTACGATTATTTAGTGTAATCTATGATGCAGTAGATGAAGTAAGAGATGCATTAGAAGGCTTATTATCCCCAGAGATTAAAGAACAGATTATGGGGTCTGTAGAAGTCAGGGAGATATTCAAAGTATCAAAAGTAGGAACCATTGCAGGTTGTTATGTTACTGATGGTAAAATTGATCGTAATAACCCGCTTCGAATCATCCGAGAGGGAGTGGTTATCTATGATGGTGAAATTGGTGCATTGAAACGCTTCAAGGAAGATGTAAAAGAGGTGAGTTCTGGCTACGAATGTGGAATCAGTATTCGGAATTATAATGACTTAAAAGTTGGAGACTCTTTCGAAAGTTATAAAATGACGGAAGAAAAACGAACCTTAGAAGAATCAAACTAACATGAGTATCCGCTTAAAACGGCTTAATGAATTATTTCGTCGTGATTTGGGTGAAATAATTCAGCGAAATTTCCAGCCAGATGGGAGTTTCGTCACCATTACCAAAGTACAGTTAAGTCCTGATTTATCGATAGCCAAAGTATATTTAAGTGTTTTTTCACCAAATCGTGATCCAAAAACGATATATACGTATTTGGACGATCAACAAAAGCAGATAAAATACGAGTTAGCCTCACGGATACGAAATCAAGTGCGTAAAATACCAGAACTTCATTTTTACGAAGATGATACTAGTGAATATGTAGACTCTATAGAACAGCTATTTAAAAAAATAGATAAGAAGTAATTGCTGATTACGCTAGTTGTATGCAATGGACCGATTTCCCAATTTTTGACTCGTTAAACTTTCCTTCTGAGTTTGAACACACAGAAAGTGCAGCGGGTATACTACTCGTTAACAAACCATTGGGTTGGACTAGTTTTGATGTGGTTAAATATGTCCGATCCAGAATTCAAAGAAAGAAGGTGGGGCATGCAGGAACCTTGGATCCAATGGCGGATGGTTTGTTGGTGTTGTGCTTCGGAAAGGCCACCAAAAGTATTGATCAGATTCAGTCACAAGCCAAAGAATATGTGGCGAAAATCAAGTTTGGGGCAAGCACACCAAGTTATGATGCTGAGACAGAAGTCGATGCAATTGCTGAGTACAAGCACATCACCTTAGATGATATTCAGCACGTATTGTCTACTCAGTTTAACGGAGATATTCAACAAATACCCCCAATGTATTCCGCGTTAAAAAGAGAGGGTAAAAAACTGTATGAATTGGCACGTAAAGGTAAATCTATTGCTCTAGAGCCTAGACCAGTACACATCTATTCCACCGATATTAGCTCATTTACCGATGATATTGTAGAGCTCACAATTCGCTGTTCAAAGGGTACGTACGTTCGTAGTATAGCGCATGATCTTGGGATTGCCTTAGGTTCCCGTGCTCATCTTTGCGGGTTAAAAAGAAGCAAAATTGGTGATTTTGAGGCCGAAAAAGCCATTGAAATCAATGTTTTTGATTCTTTGGTAAACCAATTATCTCGTTAAATTTGAACCTATGACAGAGATTTGCTTCATCGAGGACATTACGTATAAGAAGGAGACGGTACTCACTGTTGGTACTTTTGATGGTATACATCAGGGTCATATCTCACTCATGAAGCGTCTAGTTCAAAAAGCAAAACAACATAACTGTAGAAGTGTGGTAGTGAGTTTTGACCCACATCCACGAAGTATCATTCACGCGGGTGATGAAGGAATACGACTGTTAACGACCTTAGAAGAACGCTCAAAGCATTTGAGTGAACTAGGAGTGGATGTATTATGCGTGATACCATTCACTCGAGATTTTTCCCTCCAAAATTCAAAAGAATTTGTAACAAACATACTTTCCGCCAAAATTGGTCTATCGCATTTTATCATTGGGTATGATCATCATTTTGGCAAGAACAGAGATGGAAATGCTCAAACCCTTCAAAAAATATCGACACAGCTAAATTTTGAGGTAGAGATAGTAGATAAAAAAGAAATGGGTGACCTTACCATTAGTAGTACTAAGATTCGCCAATCTCTTGAGATATACGGAAATGCCATGCAGGCGGAAAAATTTTTAGGAAGGCCATATAGCTTTGAAGGGGTAGTTGTTCATGGTGACGAGCGGGGAAGAACCATAGGATTCCCAACAGCCAATATACAACTGAGCCATAGAGACAAACTTATACCCAGAGAAGGTATCTATGCGGTACTCGTACAACTGCAAGGCAAGACATATCACGGGATGATGAATATAGGGAATAGACCCACATTTAATGGGCAAAATCAACGTATTGAGGTTCATTTGTTTTCATTCAATGAACAGATTTATGGGCAGACTCTCCGAGTATTTTTAATAGATCGTATCCGTGATGAACAGAAGTTTACAGGTTCGGATGAATTAGTATCCCAGCTAAAACTGGATAGAAAAAAAAGTCTCGAAATATTAGCAGGGCGGAGTATTTAATTTGTAACTAGCTGTATAGCTTTATTGCTCTATTACATAAAAAAGCGTATATTTTCAGACTAATATAGAATTGATAACATTCCAATTACATGAGCATAACCGCAGAAGAAAAAAAAGAACTTTTCACCAATTTTGGTGGTGACAGTACAAATACGGGATCAACAGAAGGGCAAATAGCCTTATTCACCCACCGGATTAATCATCTTACAGAACACTTAAAGTCTAATAAAAAAGACCATTCCTCACGAAGAGGTTTGCTTAAGTTAGTAGGTAAACGACGTCGTTTACTTAATTATTTAATGAAAAACGATATCGAAAAGTACAGAGTCCTCATCAAAGAACTCGGTATTCGTAAATAAATCGAAAGGCTCCACACTGGAGCTTTTTTTATAAATATTTTCTCTCACAAATCAATTATATGTGAGATAAAGCAACTAAAGAGATAAATAATGAAAGAAGATTTTAGAAGTATTGAATTTGCCCCTGGCAAAACACTGTCGATTGAGACAGGTAGAATAGCAAAACAAGCCGATGGTTCCGTAGTGGTTCGTATGGGTGACACTATGGTCTTATGTACCGCAGTAAGTGCTAAGGAGCCAAAACCTGGTCAAAATTTTTTCCCCTTAACCGTTGATCATAAAGAAAGCTTTTCTGCTGCTGGGCGTTTTCCTGGCGGTTTTATGAAGAGAGAAGGGAGATCAAATGAAAAAGAAATCTTATCCAGTAGATTAATCGATCGTGTTCTGCGTCCGTTATTTCCAAAAGGATATTATAACGATACACAAGTAATCAGTTCGGTGATTTCCTCCGATGACGAGAATGATGGTGATGTGTTGGGAGCCGTTGGTGCTAGTTTAGCTCTTCATTTGTCCGATGTTCCCTTCGATGGTCCCATGGGTGAAGTTAGAGTCGGTCGAATTGATGGTGAATACGTTATTAACCCAACGGTTAGTGAGTTAAAAGCATCTGATATTGATATGGTCGTAGGTGGTACTCGGGACTCTGTGTTGATGATTGAAGGTGAAATGGATGAGATTTCTGAAATAGAAATGCTTGAAGCTATCAAGGTAGCTCATGCTTCCATCGCGAAATTATGTGATTTCCAAGATGAATTACGTAAAGAACTCGGAAAAGAAAAACGTGAGTTCATACCCTCAAAAGTCGATGACACCATTGAGTCAGAAGTAAAAGCGTTAGCCGAACAAAAAATGAAAGAGGTCATTGGCATAGGCCTTGGTAAAGAGGAGTATAATGGCAAGATCAAAGACATTAAAGATACGGCCATTGCCACACTAGAAGAACAGGAAAAAGATGAAGTATTCATCGCTGAAGCAAAAGGAATTTTGGGTCAGATTGAAAAAGATGAATTGCGGAATATGATTTTAACCCAAAAAAGACGTATCGATGGGCGTTCACCGGTAGATATTAGAGATATCTGGACTCAAGTTGGATATATACCTCGTACTCATGGCTCTTCCATCTTTACCCGTGGTGAGACACAAGCTCTTGTGTCAGTAACCTTGGGAACAAAAAGAGATGAGCAAAATGTCGATACCTTATTTGATCAGGAAGCAAAAACATTCATGCTTCACTACAATTTCCCTCCTTATTCAGTAGGTGAGGCTGGCTTTATGCGTGGTCCTGGACGGCGAGAAATAGGGCACGGACATCTAGCAGAACGAGCACTTCGCAAAATGATGCCTAGTTTTAATGAGTTTAGCTACGTTGTACGTGTAATCTCTGATATCACAGAATCCAATGGTTCATCTTCAATGGCGTCTGTATGTGGAGGCTCATTGGCTTTAATGGACGCAGGTGTTCCCCTTAAAAAACCAGTAGCTGGAATTGCTATGGGTATGATTGTTGGTGAAGAAAATACCGTTGTATTATCTGATATTCGCGGCGAAGAAGATTTCATGGGTGACATGGATTTTAAAACCGCGGGTTCGGTTGATGGTATTACCGCCTGTCAAATGGATATGAAAGTTCAGGGTATTAGTTTTGAGATAATTGAGGAAGCCTTAGAACAAGCTCGAGTAGGGCGTTTACATATTTTGGAAAGAATGGCCGAGAGTATCTCTGTAGCTCGACCAGAGCTTTCACAGTATGCCCCCCAATTCCTGAAAATGGAAATTGATGGAAGTGATATTGGTGCGGTAATCGGACCTGGAGGTAAGGTAATTCAAACCTTACAAAGAGAGACCGGTACCGAAATTATCATTGAAGAAAATGATAAAGGCAAAGGCGTAATTACTATTTCTGCTAATGATCTAGCGAAGGCAGAAGAAGCTAAAAAACGTATTAAAATGATTGTGGGTCATTTAGAAGAGGGTGCCACTTATAAAGGGGTTGTTAAATCTATTAAAGACTTTGGAGCTTTTGTAGAAGTAGCACCTGGAAAAGATGGATTACTGCATATTTCTGAAATCGATCACAAACGAGTAGAAAATGTTTCTGATTACCTTGCACTGGGAGATGAAATTGATGTTGTATTACTTAAAGTAGAACATGGTGGTAAACTTCGTCTTTCCAGAAAAGCACTTATGCCGCGTGACTAATCACGAAATCATTGTATTTTTTAGAAAAAGGCATTCCTTAAGGGAATGCCTTTTTTGGTTGATAAAGCCAGCTCTATATAGTCCGCTCTACAAAGTCGGGTAGATTCATAGAGATTACTGTATCTTTCTAACAAATAAAGACAATACGGTATATTTGGAAATATCTAACTATGATATAATAATACTATCCAAATGTACCCAGAGTTAATACCTTATATATATGGATGATTTTATAACAAGAACAGTTTTACCAAACGGTTTAACCATTGTAACCGAGCATATTCCTAGTGTAAAAAGCGTTACGGCAGGAATTTGGGTAAAATCCGGTGCCCGTCATGAAACGCAAAAGCAGGCAGGGGTAACCCATTTTTTAGAGCATATGCTTTTTAAAGGAACAAAAAATCGAACTGCCTTTGAAATTGCTCAATCTATGGAGTCAGTAGGTGGCTACCTCAATGCATTTACATCCACTGAGTACACCTGCTACTACGCTCGCTGCCTAGATACGGAATTAACCACTGCTTTAGACGTATTATCAGATATGGTAATGAATCCAATTTTCCCTAAAGAGGAAATCGAGAAGGAAAAAAAGGTAGTGATAGAAGAGATGAAAATGTATCGTGACTCTCCTGATGATTACTTATTTGAAGAATTCACCAGTCATTTATTCCAAAACCACCCCCTTGGAAGGCCAATTTTAGGGTATGAGGAAACCGTCTCTGCTTTTACGGATGAGGATTTATTCCAATACATGAGGGATCGGTATGCACCAGAAAATCTAATCGTTGCTGTTGCAGGGAAAGTTGATCATGATAGGGTACTACGTTACTGTGAATCGGTATTAACGAGTCAAGATCGTCAGCTGGTAGAGCACCCTAATGAAGAGCTAAGTCCTTTGGATACCACTCCGTTATCCTTAACTAAAAGTATTGAACAGACGCATTACATTTGGGGTCGTAGAGGGCTGCATTTCGACGATGATCAAAAGTATGTGCTACTGCTCACTAATACTTTATTAGGTGGAGGAATGAGTTCTCGTCTCCATCAAAATATTAGAGAAAAGTACGGGTATTGTTATTCGGTACAAACCTTCAATCAAAGTTTTCTGGAAACAGGTATTTGGGGGGTGTATGTAGGCACAGACAAAGAATATGTAGAACATGTACATGAATTAGTAGTCGAACAACTAAACCTTGTTGCAAACGAGGAAATAGCAAACAAAGAATTAACTGAGGCCAAAGCACAATTGAAAGGAAAACTCCTACTAAGTCAGGAAAATACGTCGAATCGGATGATGCGATTAGCAAAGAGTGAGATTTATTATAAGCGACATGTAGACTTAGACGAACTAGTGGAACATATCGATCGGGTGCCGGCCCAAGATATCATGTCTTTTGCTCAAGGGTTTATGAGTGAGAGTGAATTTGTAGAAGCAAAATTAACCCCAAAATAGTAGCATAGAAAAGTATGAACAAACAATTGACATATATTCATCAATTAAAAAATCATATCGCCACAGATGTTGACCTTGCTGGTTGGGTATACAATGTAAGAAGCAGTGGAAGCTTGGTATTCATAGAATGTAGAGATGGCTCTGGTATTTGTCAGTGCGTAGTAAATAAAGAAGAAGTTTCTGTTGAAAGCTGGGATGCAGCGGTGAGTCTGAAGCAAGAATCCTCTATTCGCTTACATGGATTAGTGGTCGCCGACGAACGTAGTCTTGGTGGGGTAGAACTCCAAGTCAAAAGTCTTGATGTGATTCAGTTAGTGACTGAATATCCAATTACTCCAAAGGAACATGGCATTGAATTTTTAATGAATCGACGTCATTTATGGTTGCGTAGCCAGCGACAATGGGCAGTTATGCGTGTACGAAATGGAATCATATTTGCCATTCATAATTTTTTTCAATCGCGAGGGTTTATTCAGACAGACACCCCCATTTTTACCCCCAATGCTGCCGAAGGGAGTACGACGTTATTTGAGACGGATTTTTTTGACGAAAAAGCCTATTTAGCTCAAACAGGTCAACTATATGGTGAGGCTTTGGCGATGGCACATGGGCTAATTTATACTTTTGGCCCAACGTTTAGAGCAGAAAAATCTAAAACTCGCCGTCACTTGTCCGAATTCTGGATGATTGAACCTGAAATGGCTTTCTATGATTTGGATATGAATATGGATTTAGCAGAAGATATGCTTAAATCTATTGTTGCTGAAGTCTTAAAAAAATATACTCATGAACTATCGCTGCTGGAACGCGATACCAGTTCGCTTGAACGACTGGTTGAAAAAGCTTTTGTACGTATAAAATATGACGAGGCTGTTGAGCTACTTACCTCAGAAAAAACAGCGAAGATGCTAGATGAATTAGTTCAACAAAGAGTATTAGAAACGCAAGAACTTACCCAGGAGCAGGATGCGATTGAAAAAGAACATGGTTCTGCTAAAAAATGGAGAAAGAAACAGATTGAGAAGCGCATTATTGATATAAAAAATAGAATAGATCAAATAGAAGAGGATTTACGAAATATTCCAAAATGGAAACAATCTGCGCAGGAATTTTCTTGGGGTTCCGATTTTGGTGGGAGTGATGAAACAGTACTTACCATGCAATTCGATGTACCCGTTATGGTAAGCCATTGGCCCGCTGAAATCAAAGCCTTTTACATGAAACGTGACGAAACGGACACCTATGCATTAGGAGTGGATGTGCTAGCACCTGAAGGCTATGGTGAAATTGTTGGGGGGAGCCAACGGGAAGATAATTTAGAAGTAATTCTATCTAGAATAGAGGAAGAGGGACTGGACCCAGAAGTTTTTGATTGGTACATCGATTTACGACGTTTTGGTAGTGTCCCTCATGCCGGTTTTGGATTGGGTTTAGAACGAACCGTAGCATGGATATGCGGACTTAGTCATGTTAGAGAAACCATTGCATTCCCTCGAATGATGGGACGGATAACTCCGTAACCTACGAAGAGTTATTACATTTATTATGGCAGCAAAGAACACATCCCTTGATCTATTTCGTGGAGCAGTTGCTTCCTTACAAAGGGGTGAAGTGCATCCAATTTATGTCATTGAAGGGGAAGAAAATTTCTTTGTCGATAGATTCTTACAGCAAATTCTTCAAATAATTCCATCGCATGAGCGTGATTTCAACAGTGACTTTCTCTATGGAAATGAGGTACAGTTAGAAGCTGTTCTCCAATTAGTCAAGAGTTATCCTATGATGGCTGAGCGTCGATTGGTTGTGGTTAAGAATGCCAATGATCTCTTCAAAAGAATGCCCGCCAATTTACAAGATGATTTCTTACACTATCTACAGCACCCCAATCCACAAACTATTTTTGTTGTACATCTAGAGTCCAAAATTCCAAAGAATACTAGGTTAGGCAAGGGATTACATCAGGCCCCAATACATACGCTACTATTTGACCCACTTCCAGATCATCAGTTAGCGAATTGGGTAATGGGCTGGGCTAAACAAGAGTATTCGACCTATTTAAGTGAACAAGTTGCCCAATTGCTGGCCCAATTAGTAGGAAATGATTTAAAACTATTGTCCTCAGAAATAGATAAAATTTGCACATATACAGCTAATATTGAAGGTGAAATAGACCTAAATAAGGTCCGGTCCATAGTTGGATCATATCGAGGCTTCGATGTATTTGAACTAAAGGAAGCCATTAATCAAAAAAAACTTCAAGATGCCTTTTTTATTGCTGAGAGAATCCTTCAACAAAGCAAATCCGATACCGGTGAACTAATTCGTATTGTAGCTTTTTTATATTCTGATTTTTTAAAACTATGGCAAATAATTCGATTAAAACAGGCTTCTAAATCCGATAATGAGATAAAAAAAGCACTTCATATAAATTCACCCTTTTACTTCAAGCGATTATCCGCCGATGCAAAGAGGTATACAGCAGCAGATATGATGGGAATATTTAATGCCTTATTAGACGCAGATCGAGCAATTAAAGGATTTTCAACGATGGATGTTAATGGAATTCTCATGTTGCTTATCAAACGCCTCATTCATCCACATGACTACGCCTAGATTATAAACTATCCCTGTTAATAGTTTAGCAGGTCTAATACCTGCTCTTTCAATCGATGTTGCCCTAAATAACCGACCTCTAAATTCTTGTTGAATGGGATAGGTGTGTGGATGGATGATACTCTTTTAATTGGCGCATCTAACCATTGAAAGGCATTCTCTGCCAGGTAAGATCCTATTTCACTCATAGGGCCCATAATTTCAGAGGTTTCTTGTAGTAATAAAACCCGATTTGTTTTCTTAACAGAGCTTAGCAGAGTAGGCCAATCTATAGGGGCTAGACTCCTCAAATCAACGACTTCAATAGAAATACCTAGTTCTTCCATTTCTTTAGCAATATCTAAAGCCCAATGAACCGGCCAACCAAAAGTAATAATACTCAGATGATTCCCTTCACGTAGTACCCTTGCGGCATGAATGTCGGTCCATTCTGCTTTGGCAGGTACCGTCTCTCTAAGGCTACGATAAAGTCTTTTATGTTCAAAAAATAACACCGGGTTTGGTTCTAAAATGGCACTATAAAGCATGTTCTGAGCATCTTGCACACTGGATGGAACTAGAATTTTCAATCCTGCATGAGGCATAAACCATGACTCTGGAGATTGTGAATGAAAAGGCCCTGCTCCAACACCTGCTCCATGAGGTAAGCGAATGGTCACATTAATTCCGGGTGTCCAACGGTAATGAGATTTTGCAATATTTTGGACAATTTGATTCATCCCGCAACTCACAAAATCAGCAAATTGCATCTCAACAATCGGTTTAAATCCATCTAGTGATAAGCCCAAAGCCGCCCCTAGAATACCGGATTCAATGATAGGTGTATTTCGAATTCGTTGTGTTCCAAATTCAGCTAGGAACCCATCCGAAATTTTAAAGACTCCGCCATATTCAGCCACGTCTTGCCCCATGAGTAGTACACTATCGTCTTCACGCAAACTTTGGGACAATCCTGTAGAAATAGCATCTACGAACCGTTTTTCTACTACATTTTGTTTTATCGTAGCCCTAGTAGTAGAGCTAGGGCTGTATTGCGGAACAAATATAGCCGATCGTTCGCGCTCTTCATTAAAAATGGGTTCTTTAGCAACTAGTGCTTTATTTAAGTCAGCTTTAAACCAATCTTTTAGCCGTTTGGTATGCTCCGAAAATTGCTGATCGGTATAATCGAAACTATGGCGAAGGTACTGCTCAAATCGAACGATGGGATCCTTTTTAGCCCATTCATCCATCATATCTTTGGGAACATAAGCCGTTCCTGAGGCTTCCTCATGACCCCGCATTCTAAAAGTTAACGCTTCAATGAGTACTGGTTTACCTGATAAAGCACTGACTCGAGCTTGCTTCATTGCGTCCATTACAGCAAAAATATCATTCCCGTCTACTTGTATACCTTCAACACCATACCCAATAGCACGGTCTATTAAATGTTCACAGGCGTATTGTTGCGAAGTTGGGGTGGATAGGCCGTACCCATTATTTTCTATAATAAAGACAGCCGGTAAGTTCCAAACAGCAGCCAAGTTTAACGCTTCATGAAAATCACCCTCACTTGTGGCGCCATCTCCACAAAAAGACACCGCGATAGCTTGTTTATTTCGCATTTTATTGGCCAGTGCTAAGCCGTCTGCAACAGGCATCATTGCTGCTAAATGCGATATCATACCAATCACCTTGTGTTCTAAGCTACCAAAATGGAATGAACGTTCACGACCGGAGCTAAAGCCATCTGCCTTACCAAAAAGTTGACAAAAAAGGGGGTATAGAGGTACATTCCTGCTGGTAAACACACCCAAATTTCGGTGCATTGGGAGTAAAAAATCTTCATCGGTACAGGCTTTAGTTACTCCCACTGAGATCGCTTCTTGTCCGATACCAGAGAACCATTTGCTTATTTTGTTTTGCCGTAAAAGCTTGAGCATCTTCTCCTCTATAAGCCGAGGAAGTAGTAGAGAATCATACAAGTCCAAGGCGCCATGTTGCTTTGGAAGGTGGCTATCTTTTTTATGTGAGCTTACTAGCTTAGAAGACATCAGTTCGGAAAAAATTATTTATCTAGTAGATACGCAAAAATTAGTGGAGCAACAATGGTGGCATCCGATTCAATAACAAATTTCGGGGTATCCACACCTAACTTACCCCAGGTTATTTTCTCGTTAGGAATAGCTCCCGAATAAGACCCATAACTCGTGGTTGAATCACTAATTTGGCAAAAATAAGACCATAAGGGTACAGAAATGCCTAAATCCTGCTCAATCATAGGTACCACACAAATCGGGAAATCACCGGCGATTCCACCACCAATTTGGAAAAAACCAACACCCTTTTCCGACTCTTTTTGATACCAAGCTGCTAGTTCAATCATATATTCTATCCCAGATTTGACAACCTGAGGATGTGTTCTACCCTCTATACAATGAGAGGCAAAGAAATTTCCACAAGTAGAGTCTTCCCAGCCTGGAACAACGATGGGTAGATTTTTTTCTGCAGCAGCTAAAAGCCAAGAATGTTCCGGGTTAATTTGATAGGATGAGGCAATATCACCGGACAACAGAAGATCATAAAAATATTCATGGGGAAACGAACGAGTTCCTTCTTTAGCGGCATCCATCCATCTACGTACTAAATGCTCCTCAATCACACGCATAGCTTCCATTTCAGGTATGCAGGTATCGGTGACTCGGTTGTAATGATTATTAATCAATTCTTGTTCGTCTTGAGGACTTAAGTCCCTATAGTTAGGGATTCGTTTATAATGATTGTGAGCAACTAAATTAAACACATCTTCTTCTAAGTTAGCTCCTGTACAAGAAATGGCATGAACTTTATTAGCACGGATCATTTCTGCTAGACTTATTCCTAGTTCTGCGGTACTCATTGCTCCGGCCAGGCTTACCAACATGTTGTGTCCATCGAGTAACTTCTGTTCGTAGGCTTGGGCGGCTTCGATTAGAGCAGCTGCATTAAAGTGCTTGAAATTAGTTTGTAAAAAAGTAGAAATAGGTCCTTTTGACATTGTCTTTTAGTGGTATAAAGTTAAATTGTAGTATAGATAGTTAATCGATTTAGAGGAGGGTTATGTCGATTATTCAAACCATATTAATCGTCATGGGTATTTTCTTATTACTAGGTGGAGTTCTAGTATTGCTTTCCAAATTAGAGGATTGAATACTGTACTCCAATAGAAAGTAGCGTTATTCATCATAGCCAAGTATGGATAGCATATTACTGACTGATTGTTCATCTCGGTATAGATAATCTATGAGATTACCTTGATCATCTTTGTCCACTACTATTTGACGTGGAGAAGGGATTAGGCAATGCTTTATGCCCCCATAGCCAGAAATTGCTTCCTGATACGCACCTGTATGGAAAAATCCAATATAAAGTGGATCTTCGTCTTTTTTATCTTCATAGGCAGGTAATAGTATCTGTTGATTTAACTGCTCAGAGTTATAGTAATCGGAATGATCACAGCTTATTCCACCTATATTAATGCGCTTGTAGCTATGTTCCCACTTGTTAATAGGGAGTAGAATAAACTTTTCGTTGATAGACCAAGCATCGGGTATGGTATTCATTAAGCTGTTATCGATGATATACCATAATTCAGTATCGTTTTGTTGTTTTTGTTCAATAACTTTAAAGATAACCGCCCCGCTTTCACCGACCGTATATTTTCCGAATTCGGTATAAATATCAGGAACTGATACCTGTGCTTCCACACATGTTTCTTTAATGTTTCGAACGATTTCATCCACAATGTATTCGTAATCGTATTCGAAACCTAAGCTGTTTCTAATGGGAAATCCACCACCAATATTTAAGGCTTGAAGGGAAGGCGCCAACTGCTTGATTTGTGTGTACAATTGTAAGGCTTTTTTGAACTCACCCCAGTAATACAAATTATCATTGATACCTGAATCTACAAAAAAATGGATCATATGTAGCTCAAGAAAAGGATTAGCTTGTATTTTTTCTTTCACTAGTTCCAATAATTCCCGTTTATTTATTCCTAATCTAGAGGTGTAATAGGCCGCTTGTGGTTCTTCATCAATGGTTATACGAAGCCCAATTTTTATCGGCTTTTCTAGCTTATGCATAGTAATGCGATCTAATTCTTGCACACTATCAAGTATTGTAATGGTATGATCAAAGCCTTGGTTTTGCAAAAATCTAATTTTTTCTATGTACTCCTCGGTCTTAATTCCGTTATGTACTATAGTGGTCTCTTTCGTTAAAGCATCTTGTTCATATAGTTTTAAAATCAGGTCTATATCAAATGAAGAAGAGGTTTCCAACGAAACCTTTTCTTTAAGAGCGGTCTTAACAACATGACTAAAGTGACAGCACTTGGTACAGTAACAAAATTCGTACGAACCTTCATACGCGTGCTTCTCAATTGCTTGATTAAATAAGGTGCGAGCTTTTTGGATTTGTTCTCTAATTTTTGGTAGATAATTAATACGAAAGGGAGTTCCATAGGTATCAATGATCTTCTTAAGATCAATACCATTGAAATGAAGGGTTCCATTATGGAGATTAAACCCTTCTTGGGGAAAGTAGTACGTCTGCTCAATAAGTTCTTTGTAATTGTTTTTCATGTAAGGAATAAATGAGTAAGGAATAAATGATTAGGAAAAAAATGAAAAGAATAACAAGTAAAAGCTCCAAAAAAAGAGATAAGACTAAATAAAAAAGCCGTAAAACTGTGCCGTTTAACGGTTATAAAAAAACAACAAGACAACCTACAAAATTAACCACATTTACATCCAAAAAGAATAGGAAGGACAATATTTTTTTTACTATCAATTTTATGGCTTCTATGCTATTATAAAGCCCCTAACTCGTCGAGAACAAGCTCGGATATTCAACACAAACTCACCGCACTTTACGTGTATCGACTGGCTACATTTTTACTCTGGTTAGGCCTATTAATCGTAGGTCAAACTCCGATTCTGCATGCGCAGTCCATACAAAGTCCATACAAATTAACCCGACTTGTCTTAGTCGATGCAACCAGCAGTCAATCAAAGTCCGCGGATTATACACCTAGTTTAGGCGAGCCAAATTTCTTACCATCATTTAATCACTTAGCTTCCGCTGTTATCATAGATACACTGCTGAATCAGCCCTACAATGATGAATGGATTAATGAATTTTTGGCCATTATGCTGACCAAAAAAGGGCGCACGTTAGCTCCCAACGAATGGCTTCAAATTGATCACCTCAAAGAAGACCGTGTCGATAAACACGTTCAAATATATCTCAGTATACAGACTGGTGAGCAAGAAATAAATTCGGGTACACCCAGTATTAAAAGTTCCATCGAAGGTGTGTTAGGCGTTGTGCCATTAGACGAGAACCGATGGATGTTAGTGGGTGATCTAGCATTACGAATACCTGAACTATGGAAGGTCAATCAAGCGCTGGATTTTCGATTTACTCGAACCGATGTCGATTATACCTCAACTTCACTCAGTATTCAGCAACCCATTCGTAAGAAGGTTCACGCAGACGCTTTTATCGAGCTAGAACAAAGAGACAGTGTATATCAACAAAGTATAGTCGGTTTAGGAGGGCGTTGGCTAGTAGAGTCGGATCGAAAGTATACTTTGAATTTGGCTTGGGAGAACAGTAGTTCTACCCGACAAGTACAAACATATTTAGATGGCTACCAAGCTATTGCAGTGCAATTAGGGACTTTTCAGCGTTACAACATCGCTAACTGGACATTAGCTACTCAATTAGATGTAGGATCAACCTATCAAAAAAGCACACAGCCTAGGAGTCAGCTCCTAGGACGTGCGGCTCAATGGGTTCATTCACTTCACCTTGAAACAACGCTTGAATCTCCGAAAAAAGGCATAGGTTTTGTACGAGTAGATCAGGTGTACGATCAGGTTTGGGCCGAAGAATTGCCCTGGACCTACGCCATTGTATTTGGTGGAGCCAAAAGCCTGCCAGGTTTTTATGAGCGTCAATTCGATGCACAATGGGCCTATCGATTCAAATCTAGTTATGTAATACCCATTAAAGACAACGATTTCTGGGAGTTTTTTACCGCGGGAGCCTATTTTCAATTCTTTGAACCTAACATGGAAGTACCAAGTACCAATCAAACAGTGTGGTCGGCTGGGTTTAGCTATTCCTTTCGAACCGATTTTGGAAGGGTGCAATTGGCATTAGCTACTCCCTTATGGTCAATCTATAAAGGCTCGAAGTTGCACCTGAACGTAGGCCGCTAAAGCTTGGGTATTGTACGGTGTATACGTATATTTACGCCCTAATTTATGGATAAAATGATTCAACTAGATTTAGAAAAGAGGATATTGGTATTAGATGGTGCTATGGGAACGATGATTCAGCAGCACCGACTTGGTGAGGCAGATTTTCGAGGGGATCGGTTCATCGACCATCATGTTGACCTAAAGGCAGCAACGACCTTTATCCTCTGACTCGGCCAGACTACCTAAGAAATCCTCCACCTGGCCTACTTGGGTGCCGGAGCCGATATTCTAGAGACCAACACACCGCAGACCACCAGTGCGTCTAATGCCCAGGCAGAGACTACGATTTGAGCGACTATGCCTACCAGGTTGAACAAAGTGAGTGCTCAACTAGCCAGACAGGCCATTGGGAATTGCATCGATCAGACAGACTAAGAAATATGTGGCAAGGGCTTTAGGACCCGCAATCCGTACGGCCTCTATTTCGCCCGACGTAACACGAACCGAGTTCATAGGCGGTTCATTTTGACGAATTACTTCAAGCATATAAAGAACAGGCCAGCGGGTTGTGGATGGAAAGCCGATCTATTACTAATCGAAACCATCTTTGATGCCTGAATGCCAGGCTGCCATCTTTTGGGTTGTTGGAGCTATTTGACGAACACTTGGTAAGCAACTACCTATTATGATTTCAGGGACCATTACCGATGCAAGTGGGAGAACCCTATCTGGACAAACCGTCGAAGCCTTTCTGATATCAGTTTATGCTCCGATACTGAGTGTGGGGTTAAATTGTGCCCCTTAGGAGCGTCAATTAAAGAATTATGTACGGGTATTAGCTAACAATGCGCCACATTTTATAAGTGCTTATCCAAATGCAGGACTACCTAATGAATTTGGTGAGTATGACCAAAGTCCAGAGGAAATGGCTGCTGAATTACGCCCATTTTTACAAGAGAACATGATCAATATTATTGGGGGTTGTTGTGGTACTACCCCAGAACATATAAAACAGATAGCGGACCTAGCTAGTGAATATCAGCCAAGAGTGCGGACTGTTAAGGAGACGCTATGAAACCCTCACCACTACGATTAAGTGGATTAGAGCCGTTTATTGTAGGCCCTAATACCAATTTTATTAACGTAGGTGAGCGAACCAATGTAACCGGATCTAAACGATTTTTACGACTTATAAAAGAAGGTTTGTACGAGGAAGCTCTAGATGTGGCTCGTGATCAGGTCGAAGGTGGGGCTCAAATACTGGATGTGAACATGGACGAAGGGCTATTGGATAGTGCTCAGGAAATGGCTCACTTTCTCAATCTTATTGCCTCCGAGCCTGACATAGCTCGAATACCTATAATGGTGGATTCCTCAAAATGGGACGTTATTTTAGCGGGACTAAAAACCCTTCAGGGTAAGGGGGTAGTGAATTCCATTTCTCTAAAAGATGGCGAAGAGATCTTTATCAAGCGAGCTCGAATTATCCAGAAATTTGGTGCCGCTGTAATCGCCATGGCCTTCGACGAAGACGGTCAAGCAGATAGCTTGGAACGAAGGATTGAAATATGTGAGCGATCCTACCGGATTCTTGTAGACGAATTAGGATATGACCCATCGGATGTCATATTAGACCCCAATATATTTCCAGTAGCAACTGGGATGGAAGAACACCGTAACAATGCAGTGGATTTTTTCTTGACAGCTAAATGGATTAGAGAGCATTTACCTGGTGCGCATATTATTGGTGGGGTAAGCAATGTATCCTTTTCTTTTCGTGGGAATAACAAAGTGCGAGAGGCCATTCATTCGGCTTTCTTATATCATGCGATTCAACATGGTATGGACATGGGTATTGTTAATCCTACTCAGTTGGAGGTATACGACGAAATCCCTGAAGAACTCCTCAAATGTGTAGAGGATGTGCTTTGGAATAAGCGTGATGATGCTACAGAGCGACTCTTAGACCTAGCCGATTCCTACAAGGATGACGGACAAATAAAAGAAAAAGTTCAATTGGCTTGGAGAGAAGAGGAGGTGAGCAAGCGTTTAGAACACGCCTTAATTAAAGGAATTACCGAGTTTATTATTGATGATGTAGAAGAAGCTCGCCTACATTTCTCCTCGCCTCTGGAAGTCATAGAGGGTCCCTTAATGGATGGGATGAATGTGGTTGGAGACCTCTTTGGGGAAGGGAAAATGTTTTTACCACAAGTGGTTAAAAGTGCCCGAGTAATGAAACAAGCAGTGTCTCACTTAACACCATATTTAGAAGCGGAAAAAGAACTCCTCAAGCAAGATACTTCGCGTACCAAAGTATTACTCGCTACGGTGAAAGGAGATGTACACGACATAGGTAAAAATATTGTAGGTGTTGTACTAGCCTGCAACAACTACGATGTAATTGATCTCGGGGTCATGGTACCCACACATAAGATTATTGAAGCTGCTATTGAACATAAAGTCGCTATGATTGGGCTTAGCGGTTTAATTACCCCTTCCCTGGATGAAATGGTCGATGTTGCTCAAGAAATGAAAAAAGCCGGTCTAAACATTCCGCTATTAATAGGAGGAGCAACTACATCCAAACTACACACCGCGGTTAAAATTGAGCCCGCATACGAGCATGGGGTTATCCATGTTTTAGATGCATCCCGAGCCGTGACCGTAAGTAACGATCTTTTAAGCGCTGAACATGGGCCAGCTTATTTAGCTAATATTCAAGCCGAATATGAAAAAATGAGAGTGCATTATGCTGGAAGAACCCAAAAGAAAGAATATATCACGTTAGATCGTGCTAGGGCCAATAAATGGACCACCGATTGGGTAAGCTATGACCCTAGAATACCTAAGATTCAGGGCATTCATCAACTAGAATTAGATAGCATTGACGAATTAATCCCCTTTATTGATTGGACTCCTTTCTTTAAAACATGGATGTTAACCGGGAAGTATCCAGCCATTCTGCAGGACGAAGTCGTAGGGGAGCAGGCTACCGAATTGTGGAAGGATGCACAGGCGATGTTAGATCGTATGCGTAGCGACTGTCCGCAAACTGCGAAAGGAATAGTTGGTATATATCCTGCACGCAGCACTCACGAATCAGTCGAATTATATCCTGCTTACAGTGAACAGGAACTACTTTCGGGAAAGGTAGAACCCATCCAACGATTTGAGTTTCTTCGACAACAGGCCAAAAAGCGAAGTGGTCAACCTAATATCTCATTGGCCGATTTTATTTGCCCCAAAAAACAGGGTAAGGTGGATTATTTGGGAATGTTTGCCGTAACTGCCGGGCTCAATATTTCCTCTTTGATCGATGAATTTGAAGCTAATTCGGA
Source organism: Balneolaceae bacterium (assembly GCA_018401935.1). Taxonomy (GTDB): domain Bacteria; phylum Bacteroidota; class Rhodothermia; order Balneolales; family Balneolaceae; genus UBA1275. Next base: position 338,931 of record JAGYJQ010000001.1, on the reverse strand, counting down.
CGACTATTCCATCATACTTGTAAAAGCTTTAGCCGATCGTTTAGCGGAAGCATTTGCGGAGTATTTACACTATAAAGTACGAACAGAATATTGGGCTTACAGTCATGAAACGGTTGACAACGAAGCATTCATTGCCGAACAGTATGAGGGTATTCGCCCTGCGCCTGGGTACCCAGCCTGCCCTGATCACACCGAAAAATGGAAACTCTTTTCATTGCTCGAAGTGACAGAACGCATTGGTATTAGTCTTACAGAATCTCTAGCCATGCTGCCAGCGAGTTCGGTAAGTGGTTTTTATATTTCCCATCCCGATTCCCGGTATTTTGCCCTTGGAAACATTCAACATGATCAGGTACTTGATTATGGTACTCGCAAGGATATGTCTGTCGAGGAAATAGAAAATTGGCTTCGTTCGCATCTAGCGTACGAAGCTAATACATCTACAAAAAAAGAGTCTCATCAACAGCCCGCCTAACTATGAAAGTAACGCAATACTTTGAAAACGCTGGTAATTCAACCCTGTTTAGCTTTGAGGTATTACCGCCACTAAAAGGACAACACATACAAACTCTTTTCGATCATATCGATCCGCTAATGGAGTTTAATCCACCTTTTATAGACGTAACCTATCACCGTGAAGAGTTTGAGTATAAAAGACTTTCCAACGGGCTTATGGAGCGAAAAACCGTACGGAAACGTCCTGGAACGGTGGGTATTTGTGCCGCACTCCAAAACAAATATAAAATAGATGCAGTACCGCACATTATTTGTGGTGGGTTCACTAAGGAAGAGACTGAAAATGCCTTGATCGATTTAAACTTTTTGGGTATTGATAATATTATGGTGCTTCAGGGTGATGCTCGTAAACCAGATCGAGACTTTAAGCCCGAGGAAGGGGGACATGCATACGCTTCCGAGCTGTTAGAACAGGTGGTTGATTTAAATCGGGGAATATTTCTGGACGATGAACTCGAGCAAGCCCATCACTCAGACTTTTGTATTGGTGTCTCTGGTTATCCAGAAAAGCACATGGCGGCACCTAATTTAGAACTAGACATGAAGTATTTAAAGCAAAAAGTGGATAAAGGTGCTCATTATATAGTAACCCAGATGTTTTTTGATAATCAAAAATACATCGATTTTGTTACAAAATGTCGTGAAATGGACATTAACATACCTATAGTGCCGGGGTTAAAGCCTATAACTTCTTTAAGACAGCTTACGATTTTACCTCAACTATTTCACATCGATTTACCTTCTGATTTAACCAATGCCCTAGAAAAAGCCAAAAATAATGATCAGGCAAAAGAAATTGGGATTGAATGGGCTATACAACAATCAAAAGAGCTCATAGCATTTGGTGTACCCACCTTGCATTATTATTCAATGGGTAAAAGTGAGTCGGTCTATAAAGTAGCTCGTGAGGTATTTTAGTTCGACGTTAAATTATGCTATCTTTACTTTGGATCTGTAATGGATTAGCGTTTGGTTAATGAGCAGCATCCAGAACAAAATTGATACAGCTAAAGTACACATTAGACGCTGAATTTATGGTCGAAATGGAAATTTTTGGGCTTACGACAAGTACTAGAACGGCCTCTGCGTATGCGCTTATTCTGATTGAGGCAGATGGAAATCGACGACTACCTATCATTATTGGGGCCTATGAAGCACAAGCAATTGCGCTGGAAATGGAGCAAATAAAACCACCTAGACCTATGACACATGACTTGGCCATGCAAATCATTACAGATTTAGGCGGGCAAATCGAACATGTAGTTGTCCATCACTTGAAAGAAGGCACCTATTATGCTAATATATCGATAAAAGGGCCCATCTCCCGTCACGAAATAGATGCCCGACCTAGTGATGCTATTGCCCTGGCAGTTCGTTTTTCGTGCCCCATTTATGTGGATGAACATGTGCTAGACGAAGCTGGGGTAGTGCACGAAGATAGCTCAACGGAGGATGGACACATTGACCCGAAAAAAAATCCTACAAGGCGTTCAACCGAAAATGACAAAAGCCCACTTGAATTACTTCACGAACAACTACAAATAGCAGTAGAAACAGAAAATTACGAAAAAGCGGCCAGTTTGAGAGATCAAATACAACGACTAAAGGGTTAAGTACATCGTGAAATTTAGTCCTATCCCTTTTTCTACCTTACAACCCGACTCATTCTTATCAACATACACAAGGGGGGATGCTTCCTTAGAACAGTTATATAGTTTCTATCCATTTTCTAGCAATACGTTAAAAGATTTAGCTAACAGAAAGATTGACTCATTGCAACACTCTTTTTCTACCTCAAGAGCCGAGATTGTGCACGCATTGAAGGACTATCACCAATTGCTAGGCATTGAACAATCACAATCGACAGTCCGGACTAAATTATTACACGATCATAGTTATTGTGTAGTTACCGGTCAGCAACTTTCATGGTATGGTGGACCTCTCTACACTTATTTCAAGTTAATGAGCGCGATACAATGGAGTAAACGCATTTCAGAAGAGCTAGGTAAAACCATTATTCCGGTGTTTTGGTTGGCCGATGAAGACCATGATTACGATGAAATTAATCAAATTAATTGGTATCAATTATCCAGTGATTCGGGCTATTCTGAACAGGAATCTATTCTGCGGCAATTCTATGCAGATGTTGAGCAAAGGTTGCTTAAACCACAACTAGGAATGCCTGTTAGTCAGATAAAAGGGGACAGCCGTCTCATTAAAAGTGAATTTTTTGATTGGTTAAGTAACCATTATTTAAACGAGCAAGCTTCGCCCCAAAAAACAGCAAAGCAGAGCCACACTGCCACACCTGAGCTTAGCACTCAAATAAGAAAGAATACTTGGATTGAATCCTTTTTACAAGAATCTAAACAGGCGTATTCTGAGGATAAGACACATGCTCAAAACTTTGCTCAATGGATTACCCATGTATTCGAAGATCATGAATTCCTAGTTGCGGGTAGCAATCACCTTAGCATTAAAAAACTTCTTAGCCCAACGATACAAAAAGCGGTGAGCAACGATCATTGGATTACGGAATTATTGAAAAATCAAACATCAAACGTAATTGAACGAACAGGGCAGAGTCAGGTTACCGTTATGGATAGTCAATGGTTTATGTTCAATGAGGAAGATAAACGTGTTAAATTACAACGAACTACAATAGATTCGTATTCCTTCCAACAAAAGGATAGATCTGAGAATTTGTCTCTGGATCAACTCCAAGAGCTAATCCAGGTGCATCCTGAACGGTTTTCCCCCAATGTTTTTTTACGGCCTATTCTTCAAGATCATTTACTACCGGTTATCGCCTATGTAGGGGGTCCAGCAGAAATAGCGTATCATGGGCAAATGAAAAAGGTGTATGAATTCTTTACTACGGAAATGCCCATCCTTATACCCCGTTTATCTGCTACTATTCGTGAGAAAAAAGTGCAACGATTAATGGAGAAATTCCCATTTTCACTGGCAGATTATCAAGCTTCCCCTATTGCATTGAAGAACAAATGGCTATCTAGTTTACCCGAACAGTTACCCGAAGCTAAATTAGATAAACTAGAACATTATATCATACAACAATACCATATTCAGGCTGTTGATATTCTATCGTTTGATCAATCTTTGGATGGAAGTATGGGGAAGGCTGAAAACGAAATCCGTAAAGCAATACAATCACTAAAGAAAAAGGCTAAAAAGGCTTATGAATCCAAATATGCCCATGAGTTGGGACAGCTACATTATCTTCAGACGTACTTATATCCAAAAGGACCGATGGAGCGTGTACTACATCCAAATTATTTTATGCTTCATTATGGAAAGAACTTCTGGCAAGATCTACTTGGTAAATTGCTAGCTTATGAAACCGATAGCACCCAGCATTACTTAATTGACCTATAACATAACCATTGGCCTTAGTTAGCTTTTTTATGATATGAATTTACGAACTAAATCGTTCAAGCGTTCATTACGGACTTATTTTAAAAGTAAACGAAAAGACATCGAAGCAAGAGAGTGGGAATGGACCAATGAAGCTATTCGCCATCATTTGTTTCGTTGGGATGTTTTTAAACATGCTCATACCGTACACAGTTATATTTCTATTGCCAAAAACAGGGAAGTAGATACACTCGAGATTATCAATTATTGCCTAACCCAAGGTAAGAAGGCGGTGGTGCCTATTATGGAGCAGAATAGACAATTGCGACATAGTTATTTGATGGATATAAACGATACACAAGAAAATGACTGGGGGGTTATAGAGCCTGTATCTGAATTAAAAGCGGATCTAAACGTCTTGGATTTAGTATTAGTGCCATTATTGGCCATTGATAAAGAGGGGACAAGATTGGGCTACGGTGCTGGGTTTTATGACAGTTTTTTAACTAAAATACCCTCCTCTGTCCCAAAAATTGGATTACTTTTAGAGGGTTTTAGTGTTTACTCCTTGCCTAAAGACGTATGGGATGTCCCATTGGATGGTTATATTAGCGAGAAAGGGATTCATTTATTGTAACCTAGTCACTATTTTATCGTATCATCTTTTATGATCAAGACAAAAAACAAATCATTCTCACCTTCTGGAACAACAGATCAGGAAATGCCTTTTGGCAAGAGTTCATTAGATCATACACTCGAAGACTTTTTGGGTGAAGAACAAGAAAAGAACCCTAGATACATAAATCCAGCAACTATTTCGGGAACGTTCATTTTATTGGCCTCCTTTGGGTTTCTTTTATTCAAAATGGGCCTAAATGTTGGTCCCGGATCCATTGAAGCACTACCGTACATAGGTGTAATTTTTTTACTATTGGCCGCATTTAGTAGTCGTTTTATAGGAGAAAAAAAACGCACGAAAAAATCTAAGAAACAAATTAATAAAGATGTGTTCGGAGGCCAGTATTCTCCTGATGAGCCACACAGATATGAGGGTTTCGGTTCAGAATCAAAACAACAGGCAACAACTTCAAAAAAAACAAGTGCCAAATATGTTGATGTTTTTGGCTCTGGTGAATCAGCGCCTTTTGAATCCGACAAGAGTCCACACGATAATCACAATTCACATGCTGAGCGGGGCAGGACAAATACCTTTCAAGCAGATTCCACCACCTATTCTTGGGCGTATTTTCAACAGAGACGATCAAAGCGACTCTACAAGTCAAGGAATGACAAGAAACTTTGGGGTGTGTGTGGTGGACTAGCAGATTTCTTTGGGATAGGAACTATGTGGGTGCGTTCTATTTTTGTGTTAGCCTTTTTTATGGGATGGGGTTCAAGTCTGCTTATATACGTAGCACTTAGTTTGATATTGAATAAGGAACCCTTGGATCTGGACTACCCCGAAAAATGGTAATCTATCTAATATGCTAATTACATTCGAAGGCATAGATGGTTGTGGTAAATCAACCCAGATCAACCTACTAAAGCAGCACCTAGAAGCTCAAGGGAAGCAGGTACGGGTCTACCGTGAACCAGGGGGGACTTCCATTGCCGAAAAAATTCGTTCTCTACTTTTAGATTCAAAGAATGAAATAGCCGCTGTTTCTGAATTGCTTTTGTTCTCGGCGGCTCGCGCACAATTAGTACAGGAACAAATCATCCCTGCTTTGAAGAGTGGAAACGTAGTTATTCTGGATCGATTTTATGATTCAACTACAGCGTACCAAGGGTATGGTCGATCAGTTTTACCTTTAAAAGATATTGATGCACTGAATAAAATGGCCTCACATGGCTTCATTCCAAATCTCACCTTTTATTTGCGTATACCCTTAACTCTAGCCTTACAGAGACGAGCAGAACGCGCCCAAGACAGAATGGAAATGGCAGGTGATGAATTTTATACCCGAGTAATAGAAGGGTATGAGCTCATGGTTAAAGAGCACCCACGATTCATCGTACTTGATGGGGCTCAACCCATTGAATCCATTGCATTAGAGATACAGAAACACCTATAATTGGACAGATAAATTTATTCGGGTTAGTCATTGAGGCTTATACATATTATGCGTAAATTTGGAGCATAATGGATGAATCTCACCTGTTTCCCCATAAACGGTTCATCGTTTACTAAATAACTATTATTCCAAGAACCAAGGTACATTTTATGGCGCACGAACGTATAGAAATCGACTTACCCTTATCAAAAGTATACGAACTTTTAAGCAATCCAGTTGATTTCCCTAAGTTTCTAGAGCGTATTGATTCAGTAGACCGAATCAATTCCCAAACTTTTGAATATAAAACCACTATTAATGGTGAAACTTTTCACTGGACAACTAATTTAATCGATAATCTACGAAATACTCGTTTTGCTTGGATTACAATAAATGGTAATCTCAACCAGACCGGCACCATTCGATTTACTCCGCTTGATAACGGAAATCGAACCAGGGTTGAATTTTCACTAGATTATCGTACATTTTTCGGTGATCCTACTGAGGGGCTTGCAACATTTATTGAAAATTCAGCGAGTCAACTAGTTAAAGATTTAGAGTCTTTTAAAAAACTAGCCGAGAGTGACACCTTTAAAGAGGGTTCCTTAGAGCCGACCGAAGAAATTACCGCTTAATCGTACTAAGCTATTTATTTCAAATGCGCAGCCTATGGTTGCGCTTTTTTTTTATATGAAGTTTTCTGAATTCTTACTCGACCCAATTTCTTCACGAGATCACCTATTATTGATTGGTAATCCAGTCTCTCACAGTGTTTCTCCTATTATGCACAATCTAGCTATACATCATCATGCATTAGATTTAAAGTATGTTGCTATAGAGGTATTAGTTCATGAATTACCGAGTCTTATCGCACATTTTAACTCGGAGCATTTTAAAGGGGCAAACATCACCCTGCCATATAAGGAAACACTGTTTAATGCGGTGGATCAGCATTCCACTTTAGCCGAAGCCATGCAAGTGATCAATTGTATTCAAAAGGTGGGGCATAAGATAATAGGGCATAACACCGATAGTTATGGCTTTGTACAACCGTTGAGAGATCTAGGTATTGTGAAACTGGATTCTGCATTAATCTTTGGTTATGGTGGTGCAACCAAAGCAGTTATACACGGGCTTAGAGAAATGGGAGTGGAGGATTGCTGGGTTGTAAGTAGAAATCCTGAACAGCTAAAGAACGATTTGCCTATAAATTTGATTTCTTATGATGAATGGGTAGACTATGCAGATGAGGTAGATTTAATTGTAAATACCACTCCACTTGGCATGCATCCAAATTCAGAACAATCTCCAGTTGACGCACAGTTTGCCGAGTTTTTAGCCGATTCTATTTGCTATGATATTGTTTACAATCCACAGAAAACGACCTTTTTACGCCAAGCAGAGCAGCAAGATTGTACTACGATTGGTGGGCTTCCTATGCTCATTTATCAGGCAGCGCGTTCCTTTGAATTATGGACAGAGCATTCATTTCCAATGTCAAAAATCAAGGAACATTTAGCTCATGTCTTCCCCGCTTAAATTTATACGTCCACGCAATTTAAATGAGTCTAGAATCCTAAGTTGGTTCAGTCTTAAAAATGCTCATTATTCCATCGAAAATGCCCGTATTCCAGGGCTGAACGTAGGGTTCAATTCCGATGAAAATCAAGATATCATCCTAGAACAATTACACGTCTTAGCCAAAGAGACTGATACATCCTTAAAGCATATTGCAATAGCCCAACAAATACACTCAGGCAATGTTAAGGTGGTGACTAAAGGTGGGATCTATCCAGATACTGATGCCTTTGTAAGTTCAACCCTTGGTATATCCTTACTTATACAGGTCGCCGACTGTGGTGCCATTCTACTGGGTGATGCAACCAATCAGGTTATTGGTGCCGCCCATGCTGGATGGAGGGGGGCTCATAAGGGTATTGTTAGAAAAACTATTGAGTCTATGTTAACTCTTGGAGCAGATGTTACTACAATAGAAGCCTACATAAGCCCATGTATTTCAGTTGATGCCTTCGAAGTGGGGCAGGAAGTTGCTGATTTATTTCCAGAACAGTTTGTAGAAAAAAACCAGCGTACCAAGCCTCATGTGGACTTAAAAGGGTATATTTTTGATGAACTAGTGACCACCGGAATTTTAGAGTCTCACATTGTCCTTGATACTGGATGTACCTTTAATGATGACACCGATTTTTACTCTTTCAGAAGAGAAGCAGAAAAAGCTGGAAGGATGGCTGCAGTGATAAAATTGAACGAAATAGGGTAAAATGAAACATAATAAGGTCCGAATTGCTATTCTAGGATCAACGGGCTCCATTGGAACACAAGCGTTAGAAATTATTAAAGAGCACCATGAGTTGTTCGAAATTGTTTTATTAAGTGCTCATCAAAATTTGGAGCTTTTGAATGAACAAGCAAAAACATTCCGTGCTCGTTACGCAGTTTTGTCAGGACTTGGCCATACCCAAACGAACCTACAATTAGGTGACCCTGCAATAACTAAAACATATGTTGACCCGCTCGCATTAAATGAACTGGTTTGTCTGCCAGAAATCGATATTGTATTGAACAGCTTAGTGGGCTTTGCTGGATTCGCGCCTACCTTTTATGCGCTGAAAGCCCACAAAAAAGTAGCCTTAGCCAATAAGGAAAGTTTAGTAGTGGGGGGAGCAATTATTACTGAACTTTTAAAAGAATGCAAGGGTAGTTTAATACCCATCGATTCCGAACACAGTGCGATGCTTCAATCGCTTATTGGTGAAGAAAAAGAAGCTATTGAAGAAATCATAATTACCGCTAGTGGTGGCCCGTTTAGGACTCTTAGTCTTGAACAAATGAAAGATGTAACCGTTAAGCAGGCCCTTCAACATCCAAATTGGAGCATGGGCTCTAAGATTACTATTGATAGTGCCACCATGATGAATAAAGGCTTAGAAATCATAGAAGCGCATTGGTTATTTGACCTGCCCATTGAGAAGATTACCCCAGTAGTTCATCCAGAAAGTATCATTCACTCAATGGTGACCTATATAGATGGCTCAACCAAAGCACAACTTGGTCCACCGGATATGAAAGTGCCCATTCTCTACGCGTTATCCTATCCCCGAAGATTACCCTTAGAAAGCTCCCGTATGGACTGGTCTAAGATGCACAAACTTCATTTTGAACCAGTTGATTATTCACGATTTCCATGCATTGAATTAGCCATGGAATCAGTAAAACTGCACAATGGAGGCCCGGCTGTATTAAATGCGGCTAATGAAATTGCAGTTGAGTACTTTTTAGAGGGTAAAATTAAGTATATTGAAATAGCAAAGGTTATTGAACGGTGCCTTAACCAAATACGCTTTAATTCGACTTTGAGTTATGATTCACTCGTAGAATTAGATCAGCAAACCAGAGATTACGCAAGAACTATTTGTCAACATGGAACAACTACTTGAACTAACACAAACCATCTTCATCTTCATTGGTGCACTAATGATTCTTGTATTTATACATGAGTTAGGGCACTTTTTGGCGGCTAAAATGTTTGGTATGAGAGTCGAACGTTTTTCGGTGGGCTTTCCACCCCGTATTTGGGGTTTTAAACGTGGCGATACAGATTATTGTATTGGTGCAACCCCACTCGGTGGGTATGTCAAAATATCCGGCATGGTAGATGAGAGTATGGACACCGAGCATTTAGCGTCCGAACCACAACCTTGGGAATATCGCTCTAAACCGATATGGCAGCGGATGGTTGTAATCACAGCAGGGGTTATATTTAATATGATTCTTGCCTTTTTTATCTATACGGGAATGAATTGGAGTCAAGGTAAATTAAGCCTACCTATCGAACAGGTTAGCGGTATTTATATTCCCGAGAATAGTTTACTTGAACGTGTAGGGTTCAAAACTGACGACAAAATTGTTGGTGTTAATGGAAATTTTGTGGACGCTTTTGAAGAATTGGTAACTGTTTCCGAGCTGACTAGTAGCAACTTAACCTATCAAGTGGTACGTGATGGAATGACGATGGATTTATTTATCCCTTCAACCATTTTAGATAGTCTTCAAGAACAACCATTTATCCATGCGATTAATGTATATCCGCCCATTATTTCGAGTGTAGCTCTTGGATCACCTGCAGAGGATGCGGGCCTACAAGCGGGAGATCGCTTTGTTTCGGCAAATGGGGAGTCTATTGCATATTGGATGGAGTTAACCCAAGCAATACGTGAATCTTCAGGTGTTATCGATTTTGTCATAGAACGTGAGGGACAAACCATTGCAATGAGCATCGAACCCACAGAAAATCGAACCATAGGCATAGCGGCACCTACCCTAGCACAATCGGGTGCTACCACTACAAAACTTGGCTTTGGGGAGTCTATTGTAGAAGGTTGGGAGCAAGTTGGGGAACAAACCATGGGCATTATTGGGGGGTTCACTAGAATGTTTTCTGGTGACATTTCTGTTCGGCAAAATCTTGGCGGGCCTATTGCCATTGCCAGTCTAACTAAACAAGCCACTGATCAAGCAGGATGGATTGGGTTTTGGGAAATAACAGCATTATTAAGTATCACCTTGGCTATTATGAATATACTCCCTATACCGGCCTTAGATGGGGGACACTTAGCTTTTTTGATTTATGAAGGAATAGCCCGTAAAGAACCAACCGAGAAAGTGAAGATTGCGGCACAAAATATTGGTTTCCTATTGTTGGTTAGCTTGATGGTGTTCGTCATCTTTAACGACGTGCTGAGACTCTTCTAATGAAGATAGCCCACGAAGGTTTTCCTACCATTACAATAGTAGGAGTATGTACAGCCGTAGCTTTAGTTCTAAGCTGGAATTATCTCCCTTTATTAGTTAGTATTAGCCTCAGCTCCATACTTCTACCAGTATGGTTTCTGAGTATTTACTTTTTTCGAGATCCTGAACGTACACTACCTATTAATCTACCAGATGAAGTGCTCTTATCACCGGCAGACGGGAAAGTTGTTGTAGTCAAAGAAGTAGAAGCTGCTGAGTATCTAGAAAAAGAGGCTGTTCAAATAAGCATTTTTCTCTCCCCTTTGAACGTACATATCAATCGCATCCCAGTGAGTGGTACTTTGGAGTACCTGGTCTATCAAACCGGAGAATATTTAATGGCATGGGATGACCGAGCAACTATGAATAATGAGCAGGCAAAATTTGGGGTGAAACACGCTTCCGGGCAAAAGATTTTATTCCGTCAAATTACCGGTTTTTTAGCTCGCCGAGTAGTCTATTATTTAAATGAGGGAGATACATTAGAAAGAGGTAAACGTTTCGGACTCATGAAATTTGGTAGTAGAATGGATGTCGTACTTCCACGTTCTGCAAACGTGCTCATAAAAGAGGGGGATAAAGTAGTTGCTGGTGAATCTATTATTGCTAAATTAGCCATATAATGAAATACCCCATTCAACATAGATATCAGAGTTTCAAACAAAAAAGACTAGCTAAAAGAGAATCTAAGCCTCCTGTAAATCACAAAATTGCGGTTCCTAGTTTTTTCACTCTAATGAACCTTTTTTCTGGCTTCCTCTCTATTGTAGCTGTATCTGAAGGAGAATTGTTTCGAGGAGCCTGGTTCATTGTAGCGGCTGGGTTTTTTGATGTTATGGATGGATACATTGCGCGATTAGCGAATGCAGATAGTGATTTTGGAGTGGAACTAGATTCATTAAGTGACATCGTTTCATTTGGCGTGGCTCCATCTTTCCTTATCTATACCTTTGCTTTATACGAGTTTCAGTTTCTAGGTATGTTAATTAGTGCCGTCCCTGCCATGTGTGGCGCGGTTCGTTTAGCCCGATTTAATGTTAATACCCGACTTACACCAAATCAGCATCATTTCATTGGCTTACCCATTCCATCTTTAGCCATTATATTGGCGGCTTTCTATCTTAGTTTTCATCATCAATTGGAACTTTTTGACGTTTTTAGAAATGGAGTGAGTAGTGTATTAGGACCGCTGATTATTCTGTTATCCGTGCTTATGCTTAGTACCTTACCCTTTGATAAAGTTCCAAAAATGGACCGTGCTTCCTTTCAGCAAAATGGGTTTAAATCCTTTCTGTTCCTAGGTTATTTTACCCTGATTCTACTCTTCAGAGAATTAGGACTTATGGCTGTTATTCTCATCTATATTTTGAAAGGAATCGTTGATGGATTAAGAGAGTATTTTTCAACGGATCAGCGATTCATAGGCAGCTAAAGTCATGGACCCGACAGTATCCCAGCTGTAATGGGATGTGATATGTTTTTTTAGTTTGGCGTTTCGGGCTTCGAGCTGCGCCACATCAGTGCCAAGTAGCTCATTTATCGATGCTCGTAATTCTCCGGTGTTTATTGGATTAATATAGCTTGCCATATCCTTAAAATACTCTTTGGTTCCCCCATTTTTGGTAATTACAATCGAGCAACCCGATAGTGCAGCTTCCATTGCGGCAATACCAGGTGTTTCAAAAAGCGAAGGAAGCACAAAAACTTTAGCCGCGGCATAGGCAGAAGCCAACAGGCTAGAATGGTGTTCCAGGGCGGGTAGATGAACAATATTATGTTCTTTAATTGATTCTAAACACTTTTGGCTATATGCATCCTTACCTAAGTCACCAATAACCACCAGAGGTGCGTCTAAGCTTGGTGCTATCTCAAGAAGTCTAAGAATATTTTTTCGGGTCGATGATGCCTGACCCACAAATAAAACGAAGTCCTTTAACCCATATCGCTGCTCAAATTCATCTGATTCAGCCTGCAAAAAACGAGTTTCAACTCCATTGGGGACTACATGCATACGATCAATAGGAATGTCAAACAAACGGTTAATTTGATCCAGTTCCGCTCGAGTATTAGGTAGAATCACATCAGCCAGTTGACATATTTGTTTTTTTATACCGTATTCGGAGCTAATGCCTTTAAAAACTTTTCCCACAACAGACTCCGCATATAGTTTAAACTTCGTTGTCTGAATATGCTTTGGAGCAAAAAAAACAGGGGATAGGACAATAGGTGTTCGATCTTTACCGCTTAGTTGAGGGCTAGAGTTCAGTTGTCGCATAAACCCCCAGTGTTCACTGCTGGCTACAAAAACATGCAGCAAATCGATCGAGGGCAAGGCCTCATTACTTTGTATCCAGACGATTTTATGTCCTAAACGCTGTAGAGCTTCTGCGGTTTGGCTAACCTGTGTTCGTACACCACCATTTACTAAGGAAATACTCGGAGGGGCCAATATACCAATGCGTAATACTTTATTCATAAGCGAATTCTGTTTCTATGTTGAATAAAGGATTCCTTCCAGAGCTGCCACTTATTGGAAAATCGATTTTGTAGATATGCTTTATCGGCCATCGTTCCGCTCTTTTTTGTTTGGAAAGATAGTGTGTGAATAGGTAGCATGTTCTGAGGATCCCAATCATTAGGATGTATGATAGCAAAGCCACGGTTGTCTTGTTTTAATTCATACAACGTGGTGGGTGTCTCCTTGGATATCAACCGTTTTTTTTCCTTATCGTAATAAACATCGATTCGCTCTGAGGCTCTTTGCAGCCAAAAAGTAGCCCATTCATGATAAGAAAGCCATTGTAAATCTAATTCTTGAGCGTACTCCATAATAAATTTGATACTATTCAAACCAGGTTGAAGAGGATGGTGATACAGCATAACAGGTTGTTGCATTCCATATTGAATATCCATGTAATGCTTAAAATAGGCGTTAAAGTCTTTTTCAACGGCCCGATATCGGTGGAGACTACCGGTGCAAATTGGGTGCACTGGAACCTGTAAACGCTTGCTATATAGGGCAGGCTTACTGGCTAATGAGTCAGGTATCCAATAAGGAAGACTGTCATAGCCATGCGTAAATTCAGAGCTATAGGAAAAAGGATAAGCATCTAGTGCCTTGGCGAGTTGTTCGGTCCAAATGCCATACGGAGCGGCATAGCCTTTGGGTGTCATTCCTGCATGTACCATGGCTTGATACCCATTTTCGACATCTTGATACAAAGGATAGGAAGAGCGTATGTGGGCATGCTCATAGCCATGTAGGGAATGTTCATGCTTAGCCCATTGAGTAAACCATTCTAGCCAATCTTCATGTGCTTTAACATGCAGGAAGGTTGTTAGAATGGCTGAATAGGTATTGGCGAGTTCATAGATGGCATGTAAGGATTTCTTGGTGCCAAAATCACTATCAATACGTAGGGTTATAATCGGTTGGCTGGTTGGGAAGTTCCACTTGCTTAGGAAAGGTAAATCTATTGAATTAAATAGCCGCTCAAGAGCATAACGTAAAAGGTGTTGCAGGTGACCTTTGTGAGTGCGTGACACTATTTCATTGGGTCTATGGCCTGTCGGGCTGGGGAACACTTTTCTAGTGTATGAGAATTTCGATACCGAAGCCTCCAAAGGGATACCTATGTAAATAGATTGCTCAATATGTTCGTTTTTCAACCTTTCTACATAACATATTCCATCCAGATCTTGCTTCCCGCCGTAAAAACTAACGTTGGAGTAGCAGTCGATCACACTGAGATGGGCCAATGGTCCAGCCATTAAATCTGGGCTATGTACACTAGCACAATATTTTTTTTGCACCGAAGTACTTTTGGGATGGATACCGGATTCCAGTGTAAAAAGTACGGCTAAGGTATTAGCTTTTTCCTGCTGGCTATGTAACCAGTTCAGTTCTTTGCTACTGAGTGCACGATGTACAATATATACCGAGTAAGAGAGTACATCCAATTTCTGTGTATCACATTCCTCATAATTCACCCCTATACTGTCCAACAGGGACATTAAGCCGGTGCTCAGTCCAAATACTCCAATTCCTAAGTTATGCGGTGTATCGCTCATGTAGTTAACTTATGGCTGTGGCCTGTGTTTCATTAGCTCTCGAATGTTTTTCCAATCCGATCTTTTAATGGTTTTAGTCATTAAGAGAGGGATGAGTGCCATTAAAAGTATAAGGCTAAACATGAACCAGTTAGATAATCCTGCTAGATGGATGTTGGGTAGAAAGGTAAGGGTACTCATCAACACCTCATTCCCCATGAACCATAAATAACATAGAAAGCCAACGGCTAATGATACGTACATAGGATAGAAGGGGAAGCTAGTTTTAAGTAGGCTATATTTGTTGAAAAAATAGTAGGCTAAATACATCATAATTCCTTCACTAAGTACAATAAAAAATAGGGCATAATTTGGATAATCTATGAGAAAATAAGTCCCTATTCCAATAAATATAGCACAGATAACTCCCCCCAATAGATTCGCTTTTAAATAATATTTACTCTGCTGTGTAGCGATTAATGAGGTCGCAAATACACTGTTCTGAAAGGTTAAAAACAGAAGAGGTGAGAGTATTTGTAGCATTGGGATACTTTCAGTGTACAAATCCCCATAAATCAGTGGTATAACAAAGGGCGCTAAGAATAGTATCCCGAAGCTACCAAATAACCCAAGCAAGGTATGGTATCGATAGGCTTGCTGAATCCTTTTACTCATTGTTGCTGTGTTACTATTCCAACCTTTGGATAGGTTCGGTAGCAAGAGTTGCACGAAAATACGATCCAGCACCATATAGAGCATAATTATACGTAATGCGGCACCGTACCAGCCCACAAATGATTCACTATAAACCAATGCATATATAAGTGGAGGAAATAGTAGAATGACTTGACTACTTACCCATCCAACCCCAAGCTGAAGAGATTCTTTAATAAGAGAAACTAAGCTAGAAATCGTGTTTTTTGTTACTGTGTGGTTTGAAAAGACCAAATGCCTTTTATACAGGCTAATTACCCATAATAAAAGGGAAGCAATCCCCACTGATATGCCATAGTAGACCGGTAGCTTCTCTAGGTCATCTGCTTGTTGAATACCATACACAATGAAGCCAAAAAATACCGTGGCCTGAAGTGCTTTAATCGCTTGTAAACTCAAAAAATCCTGCTTTCCTGAAAATAACCACTCCGTATGCAAAGCATAGGGAATCAAACTAAATAGTAAGAGCCAAATCAGTGCATTTATATCCTCAGAATAGGGTAAAAATGGCGAGATAATAAACAAAATAATCAACGCAAGAAGGGCCCATAGACACTTAGCAAAAAATAGCTCAGCAGCACTAAAAACTTGTTCATCGGCTTTTTTTGCCATTTCTCTGGTTCCTAATTGCATAATTCCTAGATCCGAAAACCATAGCATATAACTAAAAATAGCCAAGGCAGTGGTCCATACCCCATAGCTTTCGGGTCCTAAGACTCGCGCAAGCACCATGCTACTTACAAAGCCTAAGCCTCTAGCTACCATGTCTCCAATGGCTAAACTCGCTACTTTCTGGGTGATGCTACTCATGCCAGGTACTATGAGTTGAGGAGTGTAATCGGTCAATGATTTGACGTAGTTCATCTTTTCCCGTAAAAAGTTGAACATTTGAGTCATTACGATGGCTTGAAAATATGCCTATATCGGGTGCAATCACCTTTCTTTTGTAAGATAACGCCATCATTAAACCACCCGAACTGTGAATGTTTTGATAATTAAAGAGGCAATAGTCCGATGCAGAAAGTAAAAACGGATATTCATCTTCAGGAAAAAAATGGGGGAGATAGCTAAAATATTGTGGAAGCTGCGTAACCGCGGATGTTATTTGCTGATGGTACGCCTCCTGTCCCTTTTTCACTGGCCCGGCTATGATAACATGTATCGTTTCTCTCGCAATCCCTGCATCAACAGCCTCGATAAACAATTCAACAAATTCCAATATACCTTTGTAGGCACTAATATTACCAAACAATAAAAGGATAGTGGCATCCACGGGTATCGTACAAGAGTAACGCCTGTTCAGTTCCTCAATGGAAGTAGATCGCTCTTTGATGTCAGCTGGAAAGCTAGGATGAGGAACCACACACCACTTACTACTTTCCAATGGAATATCTAAGTAGTTAGACGTTCTCTCCAATAATGCGTGAGAATGTATGTGCAGTCTCTGAGTTCGCTTAGCCATTCTACGATGAAGCCACCGGTGAGGCCCCAGCCATTTTCGATCATGAGGTTCTAAATTATGAACAGTCCAAATAATAGGTGTGCCTAAAGCACTGAAAAGACTAAACCACAGTAGCTTATAAGGAAAAGCTAAGAGTGATTTTAGATCTTGGAACTCGAGCCAATGATAATGCAAAGCGACTTTTCCACGGTGCCTAAGGGCTAAAAAGGGTAGTAAAAGATGCTTTAATGCATTAATGCTTTTTAAGGAATAAGGAGCTGGACTTTGTTCCAACAAATCTGAGTATAAAAGGTAGAGATAATCCGTCTTTGGAAACTTTTCTCGAATGGGTGGGAAAACAAGCACCAAAGAACCATGGGGCAACATATCCTCATAACACTCGGTGATGTTTTCAAAGTGAGTATAGGAAGTACTAAGATTCATAAGGTAGATCGTTCATGATACCGAGAAACTTCTACTTAAATAGGTACTGTAAACCAACCGAATGCACGGTCCCAAAACCAGTGTCAAAAGGGATAATCGCGTAATTAAATCGGATATCTGGAAGTACATAACCCACACCAAATGAATACGGACGTGCGGTAGTACCCGTTCTAACTCCGCTGGTAAGTTGTAAGGTTTCTGCAATTAATAGTTCTAAACCCACCTTGGTATATGGATTGGGATTAAAAAACTCACCTTGAGTTGAACCAGACTTATCATTGAGAGGGTAGATATAATCCGCATGCACTCGTATAAATACAGGTAATTCTGGGTTTTTACTACCGCTCCACTCTAACAAACCTACAGATAGTCCGCTAATCCAGGCCTTTGGTAGAGGTGTTGCTTCTACATCTAGTGATTGCATTTCTCCTAAACTTCGTAACGCACTGCCTAATTGAATACGATCTTTAGCAAAGGAACGAGATAAGCCTATATTGAAGGCGTACCCATTCGAACGATAGGGGTAAATTTCCTCGCTTATGTAGTGCACACTCGCGCCTGCATTAAACCATCTAAAGGACTGAGCGTATGCCGCTGAAATACTTAGATACTGTACAGAAAATAACCCATTAGAAGGCCCTGGCTCGTCTCTTTGCTCTAAATCCTGAAGACCTGAACTATAAAAACTTATGGCAAATGCACGACTATCTAGTTTTTTATGAAAGGAGCCAAATATATTTTTTGTATCGGCAATCCAATTCGTATATCCGATTTCCATGGAAGAACGCTCCGAGCTAACCAACAGCGATGGGTTACCAAAGGAGTTGCTTCCGCCTTGTCCCCAAGCACTTCCTGCTTCTGAGAGGGAAAGAGCAAATGGGTTAGGGGCAATGTCCAACAAAGCGACACCCGAACGCTGGGCATGTACGGTGGACTGGTTTAACCAGAGAATCAACAAAATTAATAGAAAAAATTGAGTTCGAGTCAGTTCAAAAAAAGACGAAACGGTGCTTAGTAAATCAGATGTAGTTGTCATAAATAGAATATCATAAAATATATCGTAGGGTAAAAATATGCATTGATTGTAGGTTATGACGGCTGGTTGAAAATCCATAATCTACCTTTAAAGCAGGCTGAAATGGCATAGAAAGACTAAAACCAGTTCGCCATTCATTTGAAGAGATCCCTCCTAGGTGACGGTTCCAGCCCATGTGTATACGAAACAAGGGGTGGAGTGATCGAGAGGCCGCTAATCGGAGAAAACTTGCACGAGTAAAACGAGTTTCTAATTCTTCCACATATTGGACAGAAGCACCATCTGATAGGAACAATTCACGTGTGGTAATCTCCGAACTAAATCGTTTTATCTCAAATTCAGCTAACATGTGCATACGCAACGCATAGGTGCTTAGGCTAGTTTTAAGCCTCAAAGGCAGTGGTTCAACTCTATTTCTAGATTGAGGTTGATTATAAAGATCCCCAGAATTCCATGTATGTTCCGCTAACAGATCTTGTACAACGAAGGCCCAATGTGTATTTTGACGAAGTTTAACGAGCATACCAAGATCCACACCCACACTAGTAGAGGCCTTCATTTCTGTATGATAGTCGGCTCGGTTTATTTTAAATCCTATACCCGCGTGAACCCTCTCAGTCAATCGTATGCCAAAGGCTGATTGAAGTTGAATATCTGAAGTAGAAACCATTCCTAAAGGATAACCACTTAAGCTGCGAGTGTCTATATCCTGTACACCCGCTCGAATTAATCCAATAAACAAGCCGGCTTTGGGAGGAAGAGCTAATCGAGCACCTAGACTCTGATAATGCCTGTCTAAACCCAACTGAAATACATTTAGGCTTATGTGTGTATTGGAGGTATAACTCGCTGCTAAGGCGGGATTATAATAGGGTTGTACCTCCAAGTCCGTACTATCCTTTAAATTATGTGTGCTGTATCCGGCACTAACTGCATCACCAAGTGCGACACTCTGAGCATCAAATCCCAATTGTACGGCAGAACCGGCATAGCCACCAAATTGGGCTTGTACGGTTCCAGCAAGTAGCAAATTCAGCAATAATAGGGTATAAAATGGTGTAGATAACGAAATACGATAGTTCATTAGTCAATTACCAGGATTTTTCCGTTAATCTTAGTTGAGCCTTGGGTGATTTCATAAAAGTACACTCCATTACTCACTTTAGAACCCGCATCGTTGTAACCTGTCCAAATTATTTCGAACTCCCCAGGCAGAACCTGTTGCTGCTGCTCATGTACTAGATTCATGCCAAAATCTACTATGCGTAAGGTTGCTGTACTGGTTGATGTACTCTCGAAACGTATTCTAAGCTCGCCGTGTAGATTTGGTGAAAAGGGATTTGGGTAAGCGTAGGTCGTTACGGTTGCGGCTTCCGGGCTATATTGGTTGCCTCCACTAAGTGGGAAATTTACTCGTTCGATATTCCAGCCCTTATCAGGGTCATTGGTCCACAGCAACCCATCCGAGGTGCCAATAAATAAATAGTCGGGTGTACTGCTAATACTCTGATACGAGGTAGTAGGTTTTAAACGATTATTTACTGAGGTGGGTACCGTTATCATCTCCCAGGTAGTACCTTGATCGTTGGATCGAAATAATCCATTTTCGCCTGCTGCCCACACATCTCCCTGGAAAAAGCCAATAGATAGAATCTTTTGACCTATAAGTCTTTGTTCAAAGCTGGAGCCACCATCGTCCGTAAAGACAATCCCATGTTGATCCAAACCTTGTAAATTGGAAGAACTATTTTCCGCAATCCAATTTGTCATCCAAATGCGATCACGATTCGGATCTTCTGCAATTTCGATAACCCATCGAGCTAAAAGGCCATTAGGATCATAATTGAAGCCCACGTTATCCCATCGTATCGAGTCAATAGGGGCGGAAAGTGCATTATCTGATACATTAATGCCTCCAGCGCTACCGTACCAAACACGATTTTCGCGATCGATGTGTACTGCGAAACCCTTCAGGTTATCGTCACTTACGGCGGTATATAACTCTTCGAATTGGGAACATGCGCTGGCTGATCCACTAATGCAATTTCGCCAGATGTATCGGCTCCCGTCTGGTCGCATGGTTGAACTTCCATAAGGTGGGAGGCTAATTCGTTCCCAGCTGTTTCCTAGATCTGTACTTCGAAGCAAACCAGACGCCCAGTTAGCAGAAAAGAGAACGCCGTCTTTGACTGCTACACTGTAAGGGGGAGATTGCTCGGGAACAATAATTCGTGCTCTGTTATACTGTATTCCTCCGTAAACAAAGGTGGTATCCTCATCTATGTAGCGGTCTAATGGGAAGGGTGAAAAATCCCAATTTTGTCCGTTATCGGTACTAATATAATAGCCATATCCAGCGGGTACGGTTCCGGCTGGGGTAGATGAACTAAAACCCAGTCCTGCAACAATAGTATCCCCTTGGGTTGCGATGGAGAACACTCGCCCTTTACCATTTGTTAAACTATCCACACCCTCAGGGATGGCCCAAGTGTGATCAGGCTGTTCAATTGAAGCAACGTTTAAGAGAGGGGAAAGCCAAATAAGCCCATCGCTTGTTTCAACCGTTGATATCCCGTTTTGTCGGAATCGCTCAAAATCACTATTCAATGGGCCTAGCCATTGGGCGTGGGTAGCTATTGGGCAACATAATGCCACCACTAACACCAGAAAATAAGCGAATTTAGGCATATTAAGGATTGATAATATTAAAACCAGATTTCAACGTATCACTAAATAGTCCCGCTTTATCCCTTGCGTAGTATAAAACGGTTCTATTTTGAGGGCTGTTAGAACTGTTCACCGAGAATGTGATGGTATATACCGAATCACCCGCTACTTCGTCTAATCCAGTACCTGTATCGGTTAGTATATTAGGATTGGGGGTTAAGATGCTTCCATCTTCGTTTTGAAAAGCAATGAATACTCGATCTAGGGTTTCTTGTCCATCAGGATCCGTCACTTTGGCTTGGAAAGGAATATTTAACGTGGCGGAACCTGTTGGTATTTCAACAGAGCCTGGGTTATTAACCCAAATAATCTGAGGTGGTGAACTAGCGATACCTTCGATGGATAAGGTAGCTTGATGTTGTATACCATAGCCATAGCGATCCATTGCATACAATTCTACTAACAATTGCTCAAAACTAGTTGTGCTTGTTTTCCAGGTAAATATCCCCTGTATTTCTACCGGCAAAGGATCAGACACCGGTGTTTCCATTTGTTCTTGTTGAAGAATCACACCCGTCCTTGGTTCACGAATTATATAGCCTAAATGCTCTAAAAGTTCGGAATTATGGAGTTGAGCAAATAAGGTAAATTGGAGGGTGGTATCCTTGAATCCATCCATTTCTACATCAAAATTAACAACCGTTGGTTCGACTCGAAAATGGCTCAGATCTACATAAGCATAGGATTGGGTAGGAGTATCAGGTAGGCTATCACAATGAAGGCTACCTAGAATGGCAAGGACAAGTACAGATAAAATTGCTTTACTAATCATCCAGTATGCTATATCTAAAAGTTGGAGAACGCTTTGTAAGCCGCTTCTTTATAGATATAAAATATAAGGCAAGTTTTTCTATTTATTTACCCAAAGACTAATCTAATTTCGGGTATGCATATTACTTAACTAGATACATAATCATTCATTGCAATTAGGCAACAACTGAAGTATCTTGTGTTCGATAGCTTAGTAATATTACCTATATAAAACCTCCAAAGGTTGCCAATTGTTAATATGAGGCTGTCACTAGTGTTTACCCGCTTTTTTTAAAGAAAAGTGGGTTTTTTTTATGTATTAAACGTAATGTTTTGGAATCACCTAATTCTCAAACATTTTTACATACCTTATTAAATGAATGTTGAATCGTTTAAGCACTTAGCCAAAACGTTCTCGGCTATACCAGTATATCGACAGTTGTTAGCCGATACTTTAACCCCTGTATCTCTTTTTTTGAATATTAGAGAAGGCAGTGACCATCCTTTCCTTTTCGAGTCGGTAGAAGGGGGTGATCAAATGGCTAGGTACTCTTTTTTAGGGTGTAATCCCTACGAAATTTTACAGTTTGATGGTAAAAAAACTGAATTACGAGATAAGGATGGAACAGTAACTGTATTCGAATCGTACTTTGAAGCACTTAAAACCTGTACCACGAAATACACGGAACCTCGCTTAGCTGGTTTACCGAGGTTAACAGGTGGGGCGGTTGGCTTCTCCTCCTACGATACCTTTAGACAGGTTGAGTATCTACCGAATACCCCTCATGATGATTTAGGACTGCCCGAAGCTGTATGGGGGTTTTATGATGAAATTTACGCGTTTGATCACGTTAAACATCAAGTTATACTCATTCATACAGTCCGTATAGAGGAAGCTACAACAGATGATAGCCTATTAAATGAATGGTATGATCAAGCTCAATTGGCTTTGGACCAAATGGAGGCTAAGGTAAATCGAGGGGTAAACAAAACACCCGATTTTTTTATTGATCCGGATCATGTTACCAGTAATATGGAGTCGTCGTATTTCGCTAAAATGGTAGAGAGAGCTAAACAACATATTTACGAAGGAGACATTTTCCAAGTAGTTTTATCTCAGCGGTTCGAAACAGAAATGTCAGGAGATACGTTTATGCTCTACCGAGCATTGCGCATGGTTAACCCTTCTCCGTATTTATTTTATTTAGATTTTGACTCATTTACTTTAGTAGGTAGTTCACCCGAGGTATTAGTCAGTGTACAAGACCAGAGGGTACGAGTTTTACCAATTGCAGGGACTAGAAAGAGAGGAGCTACCGTACAAGAAGATCTGCAGTTGGAGGCCGATTTAAAGCAGGATCCAAAGGAAATTGCTGAACATATCATGTTGGTTGACTTGGGTCGAAACGATGTATCAAGGGTGTGTAAACCTGGTTCGGTTCACTTGGATAGAAATCAAGTCATCGAACGATATTCTCATGTTATGCATATTGTGAGCGATGTTTCTGGGCAATTAGCAGAGGGTAAAACAGCTGTTGATGCCCTCATGCAATGCTTTCCAGCGGGCACAGTCAGTGGAGCCCCTAAAATTCGAGCCATGCAAATTATCGACGAAATGGAACCCACGAAACGCGGCATTTATGCAGGCGCTGTAGGTTATTTTGATTATTCGGGTAATATGGACACCTGTATTGCTATTCGTACAATGGTAGTAACAGGGAATAAGGTGTATATTCAAGCAGGAGCAGGCATTGTTGCAGATAGTGTAGCAGAAAATGAGTTTGAAGAAACAGTCAATAAAGCAGGCGCATTAGTTAAAGCGCTTAGTACGGCATTAGATATACGAGACAACTAAAACTATATGCAAAACCAATCAACCCTTCCAATTATATTGTCCGGTATTCAACCATCCGGAAAATTACATATTGGTAATTATTTCGGTGCAATTAGACAGCATATTGCCATGCAGGAAAAGGGCAGAGCCTTTTATTTTATTGCAAATTTTCATTCCCTAACCTCCCTGAAAAATGGCCCGGCACTACGTCAGTATACCTATGAAGTGGCCTTGGATTATCTTGCACTTGGACTGAATCCTGAAAAAGCTACTTTTTTTGCTCAATCCGATGTGCCTCAAGTAACTGAATTAGCCTGGATATTATCCACCCTTACACCTGTTAGCCTAATGGAGAAAGGGGTCTCTTATAAAGACAAAATAGCAGCGGGCTTAAGTCCTAACATAGGTTTATTCACTTATCCGATACTGCAAGCAGCAGATATATTGATCTACCATTCAAATATTGTACCTGTAGGCGAGGATCAGAAACAAAATATTGAGATATGCCGAGATTTAGCGGGCAAATTCAATCGAACTTACGAGGGTGATTTTTTAATAGAGCCAGAAGAATATATTGTCAAATCGGTTGCCACTGTTCCTGGAACAGATGGGCAGAAAATGAGCAAGAGTTATGATAATACCTTGCCTATTTTTGAAGAGCCTAAAGCACTGAAAAAGAAAATAATGAGCATACAAACAGACTCAACCCCCCTAGAAGAACCAAAGGATCCAACATCGGATAATGTGTATGCCTTGATTTCACTTTTTGCTACTCAGGAACAAAAAGAGGAAATAGCCCGAAAATACCGAGCCGGTGGATATGGTTATGGGCATGCTAAGAAAGAATTGTTAGCTCTTATGACGGATTATTTCGCGGAGGCTACCGAACGCAGAAATGAACTCCAGCAGCATCCAGATAGGGTGTTTGATGTACTTCGAGAGGGGGGCAAGCGAGCTCAAATTCAAGCCGAAAAAGTTATGCAGCCCATACGTGAAGTGGTTGGAATACATAGAAGTTTTTGAGGTACGGTATGATATTAATTATAGATAATTACGACTCTTTTACCTATAACTTGGTTCATCTAGTCGCTCAACATGCCGATGATTACCGTGTAATCAGGAATGATGAATGTAGCATAGATCAAATAAAAGCCTTAAAGCCAACCAAAATTCTAATTTCTCCAGGTCCTGGAAAACCAGAGGATGCTGGTGTAACAAAGCAGGTAATTGCTGAATTAGGCCCAAATATACCCATATTAGGAGTTTGTTTAGGTCATCAAGCCATTGGTGAAGTATTTGGAGCTCAGGTTGTGCATGCTCCTAGTCTTATGCATGGTAAAACATCAATGGTTACTCATAGGGGGAGTTCCTTATTTAGCTCTATCCCGGAAGAATTCATCGCAACGCGATATCATTCGTTAGTACTGAATCCTGAAAGCATACCTGACTCTCTTGAAGTGACCGCAATGACCGATGATCATACCGGAACCATCGTGATGGGCGTGCGTCATAAAACCCATCCTATTGAAGGTATTCAGTTCCATCCTGAAAGTATTTTAACCACTGAGGGACCTCAAATGATCAAAAATTGGTTACGTCAGTAATAGAGCGTAACGGGTTGATGGTACTCCTCCCAATAGCCTAATCAAGCAAGCCGAATAACCTTCATAAAAGCCCCAAGACTAAATAAGCGAGATAATCATGAGTTTTAGTTTCAAAGAAATACTTCAAAAAATTACCTTAGGGCATGATCTTAGTTCCAGCCAAGCTGTCTATGCCTTAGAGTCTATTATGAATGGGGAAGTTAGTTCCGAAGAGATTGCCTCCTTTTTAACTGCAATGAAGATGAAAGGAGAGACTATTCAAGAGTTATCATCTTTTGTTCAAGTAATGAGGTCAAAATCACTTAAAGTTGAAACCGATATAACAGGTGCGGTAGATATCGTTGGTACTGGAGGAGATAAATCTGGTACCTTTAATATATCGACCATTACGGCATTTGTTACAGCTGCAGCAGGTGTACCCGTCATAAAGCATGGAAACAGAAGTGCATCGAGTCAATGCGGTAGTGCCGATGTATTAGAAATTCTTGGAGCAAATATAGAATTACATCCCGACCAGGTAGCTGAGGTCTTTGAACGAGTGGGTATCGCTTTCATGTATGCTCCAATATTTCATCCCGCTATGAAATATGTTATGCCAGCGCGAAAGGCCATCGGTTTTCGCACCTTTTTCAACATACTTGGACCACTGACGAACCCTGCTGGTGTACGAAATTATGTGATTGGTGCGTATAATAAAGATGTTGCGCATCAAATGGCCCAGATACTAGCTACACTTGATACCCAATTTGCCTACACCTTTAGTTCCGAAGATGGCCTGGATGAAATAAGTTTGTGCAATCCAACTACTTTTTTTGAAGTAAAAGAGCAATTAAGTTCACAACAACGAACATTTGAACCGGAAGAATTAGGGTTTGACCGTGTGGAGTTGTCTGAGCTGTTAGGAGGAGAACCGTCGTTGAATGCTCGTATTTTTACCGATATTCTGGCCAATAAGGCAACAGAGGCACAAAAAAACATGGTGGTACTAAACGCGGCTTTTGCCATACATGCTGTTACCGATGTTCAAGATCTTCATGAAGCCAAGAAATTAGCCGTAGAAGCAATTGAATCGGGTGCAGCACTAACCAAACTTAATGAGTTCGTATCTGCGACTCAGGCTTGTTAATATGAGTATACTTGAAAAGATAGTCACCCAAACCAAGATTGACCTTAAAAAAAGAATTTCAGAACGTAGCTTACAGAGTTTAGAATCGGAATGGGGTTATGAAAAAAAAATAAGATCTTTCTCTCAAGCAATTAGGGGAAAAGAAGTTAAGTTTATAACCGAAGTAAAAAAAGCCTCTCCTTCCAAAGGTATCATTAGAGAAGATTTTGAACCTGTCACCCTAGCTAGCATCTATGAAGACTCAGGTGCTTCCGCTATTTCAGTCCTAACCGATGAACCATTTTTTAAGGGTCATTTATCCTATATGAATGATATCGCGAAACGAGCGACTATACCAATACTACGAAAAGACTTTATCATAGATCCCTATCAAATTGCAGAAGCCAAAGCGTTTGGCGCTGATGCCATCTTATTGATTGTTCGTATACTTTCTAATGCTCAACTAGATGAGCTGCTATCCGTTGCTAATGAGCTTCACTTAGATGCTTTAGTTGAATGTTACGATACAATTGACCAAGAACGAATTGACTATGAAAAAGTATCCATTCTGGGTGTAAATAACCGTGATTTAGAAGCCTTTGATGTAGATGTTCACCGAGGGGTGTCACAGTTGAAAATGGCTCCTGAATCAACCATAACGGTTTCTGAAAGCGGTATTTCCACCGTTCAGGACATCGAGTATCTTCAAGAAAACGGGATACATGCTGTGTTGATTGGTGAACACTTAATGCGACAGTCCGATATTGCTAAAGAACTTAAAAACCTGGTCTCAGCAGCTCAAAATGCCGCCAATACGCCTAAAACAACCCCCTAAAGTGGTGGAATAAATTATGGTAATAGAATGAAGAAAATTAAAGTGAAAATATGTGGGCTCACTAACTTAGCAGATGCCCGTTTTGCAGCAGGAGCGGGTGCCGACTATCTAGGATTTATTTTTGTCGAGGGAACTCCAAGGTACATAGAACCGGCCATGGTTGGAGCAATTAGTGAATGGGTAGAGGGGCCCAAAAAAGTGGGTGTATTTCAGAATCAAGAACTCAGTGTTGTAATTGAAACTGCACGCCTGGTAGGGCTGGATATAATTCAACTACACGGAGTAGAATCCGCCGAATATTGCTCATTACTATCACAAAAACATAGCCTAATCAAGGTCTTTTCTGTGGATGAACAGACTAATTCAGAAGACCTTTCACATGCACTTCAGTCTTATAAAGAAGTGTGTGACTACATCATGTTTGACACTAAAGTGGGCAGCCAAAGCGGCGGCACCGGTGTTTCTTTTGATTGGAGGCTTATCAACGAGCTGGATGTTCCATTGCCTTATTTCCTTTCAGGTGGTTTATCACATGAAACCGTTAATAAAGCCCTTGAACTACTTTCAGGGAACCCTCCATTGGCTATTGATGTATCTTCTAAGATAGAAGAAAGTATCGGTATAAAAGATTACGATAAGCTATCTTTACTTATGGAAGCCTTGAATTCAACGACCTAAACTTAGGCATCCCTTTTGTTATTTTGTTGTGTTAAACTAAATTGGACATAATCTCAACTCACTATCATGCCAGTCATTACTAAAACCAGCTATTCCGAACCTAATCAAAAGGGTTACTTTGGAGCTTATGGGGGTAAATTTGTACCCGAAACCCTGATTCCAGCCCTTAACGAGCTTGAACGAGCCTACAAAGAAGCTAGCGAAGACCCCGAATTTGAGAAAGAGTACCTTTACTTACTACGAGAATATGTAGGGCGTCCTACCGAGCTAAGTTTTGCCAACCGGTTAACAGAATATTACGGTAAAGCAAAAATCTATTTGAAACGAGAAGATCTTTGCCACACGGGTGCACATAAAATTAATAATGCAATTGGTCAGATACTGTTAGCCCTTAGAATGGGGAAAAAGCGAATAATTGCCGAAACTGGTGCGGGCCAACATGGGGTGGCTACGGCAACAGCATGTGCTAAATTTGGGGTTCA
This sequence comes from Balneolaceae bacterium, assembly GCA_018401935.1. GTDB lineage: Bacteria > Bacteroidota > Rhodothermia > Balneolales > Balneolaceae > UBA1275. Next base: position 310,474 of record JAGYJQ010000001.1, on the reverse strand, counting down.
GTGCGTGGTTTACATGGGTGAAGAAGATATGGTACGTCAGAAACTCAATGTGGATAGAATGCGATTAATGGGAGCCGAGGTACGTGGAGTCAGTAGTGGTTCTAAAACCTTAAAAGACGCTACTAATGAAGCAATTCGCGATTGGGTAACCAATGTAGAGGATACTTTTTATATTATCGGTTCGGTTGTAGGACCTCATCCTTACCCAATGATGGTTAGGAATTTTCATCGAATAATTGGTGACGAAACCAAGCGACAGTTAATGGAAATGGAGGGGCGCCTACCTGATTATCTTATTGCTTGTGTTGGGGGTGGGTCCAACGCTATGGGTATTTTTTATCCATTTATTAATGACGATGTTCATATAATTGGTATTGAAGCGGGTGGATTAGGTGTTGACTCAGGACAAACTGCAGCCACATTAACGAAAGGTCGTCCAGGTGTGCTACATGGATCTATGAGTTATTTGCTTCATGATCAGGAAGGGCAAATCGAATTAGCCCACTCTATCAGTGCTGGTTTAGATTATCCAGGCATTGGCCCAGAACACGCTTACTTACATGACACAAAACGAGTAGAATATCGCGCGGTTACCGATGCCCAAGCACTTGAAGCGGTATCCTTATTATCTAGGATGGAAGGAATAATACCTGCCCTTGAGACCGCACATGCCTTTGCTTGGTTAGAAGAACTTATGCCAACCACTACCTCAGACGAGATCGTTGTGTTGAACTGCTCTGGAAGGGGCGATAAAGACATGGAAACCATCTCTAAATACCTTTAAACTGCCTATCTAACCCATGAATCGAATTAATAAGGTTTTTGAACATAAGAAGAATGAAAAGATCATGAGTCTTTTCATCACGGCTGGTTATCCTGATGTAACTGAAACCGTCGACTTAGTCCTAGGGTTTGAACGCAACGGTGCCGATATCATTGAATTAGGTATTCCATTTAGTGACCCATTAGCTGACGGACCAACCATTCAATACTCATCCAACATAGCCATATCTAAAGGGATAACTATCCAAGGTATTTTTGATATGGTGGTAGATATTAGGAAAGAGTCGGAGATACCCATTGTTTTAATGGGTTACATAAATCCTATGCTTAGGTTTGGTTTGGATAATTTCTTTACCGCAGCCGCTAAGGCAGGAGTAGATGGATTAATAGTACCTGATTTACCACTCGATGAAGGAGGTATGATTGATGAGTTAGCCCGCGCAAATGGAATCCAACTTATTTATTTGATTGCACCCAATACTAGTGATGAAAGAATGCAGCTAAGTGATCAGAAGTCTGATGGATTTGTATACTGCGTCTCTGTAACTGGGGTAACCGGTGCTAGGGAAGGGAGTGAGGTTCAACAATCAGTGGATAAATTTATTCAACGATCGAAGGCAAATATCACTAAAAATCCCTTGATGGTCGGTTTTGGAATCAAAAACTTTGATGATGCTCAAAATATTTCTAAAGAAGTGGATGGGTTTATTGTAGGTAGTGCTCTTATAGAGACCATAAGAACCAGCTACCCTAGCGAACAATGGAAGGAAGTGGTGTTCGATTTTGTACATCAACTCAAATTTGGCTATTCTAGGAATTAGATAAGCAACTATGGGTTTTGTTCTATCTAGGTTTAAATAACTCTATTAATCATACCCTATTCAGTAAAATAATTGATTCCATGCGCTTTTTATCCTACTTATCCTTTTTGATAATAGCAGTCCATTCGTTAGCTTGTAATACTGACTTCAGAGAACGTGCGAAGGGCGATACCCGCGAATTTGTTGTGGTTATGGATTCCATAGCTTGGGATAGCGAGACGGCAAACGCAATACGGGAAACATTTGGCCAATATGTTTTCACCTTACCCAACCCCGAGCCTAACTACGATATAACCTTTATGCACATACGTTCTCGATCGCAGCTAGAACGTATAATGGGATATAAAAATATCATTTTTGCTGCACCGATTGATGATTCTACCACCGTTGCAGCACAAGTTAGGGCTTTCCTAGATGAGGGTACTGAACAACGTGTTCGCAGTGGGGAAAGCTTTGCCTTCCCACTAATTGACCAGTGGTATAAGGATCAGTATGCTCTAATCTTAAGTTCAAGTAGTGATTCAGCTTTGTCGGCTAAAATTCGTAACACCGAAAGTGCGCTATTAAGTAACGCTTTAGATAAAGAACTCTTACGGTGGAACTGGTTTGTTTATGAGAAGAAAGAGCAAACGCAGTATAGTGACTCCTTATGGAACGATCATGGCTTTAAGGTTAGGATTCAACATGATTATATAAAACGAGTAGATACAACTAATTTTATTAGCTATAGACGATTCTTACCCGACAATGACCGATGGATGTGGGTCTGGTGGCAGGATAATGTAAGAGATATTAGTTTTCTGGATGATGACTGGATCAATCAGACGAGAGATTCGTTAAACCAACAGCTTATTAAGGGGAGGACCGATTCTATGTTTGTTACAACAGAGTATCGAAGACCTGTTGAAAGTACTAGTTTCCAAAAAGGTCGATATCTTAGCTATGAGACACTAGGAACCTGGCAAATGATCAATGGGGCAATGGGTGGGCCCTTTGTTAATTTTACTTACTATGACGAATCAACTTCAAGGCTATTTATGATTGAATATGCTCAATTTGCACCCTCTGTAAGAAGAAAACTACCGTTTGTTCGTCAATTTAGAGCAATGGGTAGGACATTTGAATCTGATAGCCTTTTTTCGATACGCCCATAACATGGTTAGTTTCAGCCAGATTTACACAATAAATCGTACATAACCACTCCTGTGGCTACCGATACATTAAGTGAATGTTTAGTGCCAAATTGAGGTATAATCAAGTGATGATCAGCTGATTCTAGTACTTCATCGTCTAAGCCTTTAACTTCATTACCAAACACAAAGGCCATGATATTCAGTGCAGCATCGTTGAAATTAAATTCGGTGATCGGTTTAGATTTTTTAGTCTGTTCTACCGCAAATATTAGAGCTTTTTTCTGCTGAAGGTTTGATTTACAATCGCTCCATTGCGCAAAATAACTCCAAGAAACGTGTTCTTCGGCCCCAATGGCTGTTTTTGAAACTTCAATATTGGTTTCCGGAGTAGGGGTAAAGCCTGAAAGAAATACCTGTTGTATTCCAAATGCATCTGCATTTCTAAAGACAGCTCCGACGTTATAAGCACTTCGGATATTATGTAGACATATAATCGATTTAGATAACAGATTCGGTTTATCTGCTTTTGCATGCCGAATAAACAACTCTTCGGTGGTTAATTTCATTTAATTCTCTAATCTATTAAGTGCTTCTCTAACCGCTCTGTAAGCATTAACAATACCACCATGTTTTGATAAGCTGTCAAAGGGAACATATTTCACTTCTAAACTTTGACCTGGAAGCATGATTTTTTCATCGGTTTTTACTACAGATGAAACGATAATTTCTTTTATTTCGAGAGGGGAATATTCCGGAAAATATTGCATTAAAAGTGCAACGACGCCTGATACCACTGGAGCGGCCATGCTGGTACCATTACTTAACTCATACTCTTGGTTTGGCATCGTTGAATAAATATCTACACCAGGCGCAAACAAATCAACCATAGATCTCCCATAGTTACTAAAGGAAGCGGCTAGTTCATTAACACCCTGCCAACCAGAAGCTCCGACCGTTATTAGGTATGGGCTAGATGTACCATCGGAAATTATGGGGCTTGGAAAGTTAGCCACACTATCTATATTAGCCCCATCATTTCCAGCTGCGTGAACCATAAGAACTTCATGTTGTGCTGCATATTCTATGGCTTGTTGAACATAAAACAATTCGGGTGAATAGGATTTACCAAAACTCATGTTAATGACATCTGCGCCATTGTCTACTGCATATCGTATGGCATTTGCCACATCTTTATCGCGTTCATCTCCATTTGGGACAGCACGAATGATCAACAATTCCACTTGTGTTATCCCATTTGCTCCAATGTTATTATCCCGGTTGGCTGCTATAATTCCTGCAACATGAGTGCCATGATCATAATCGGGACCTTTAACGTCGGAATTTCCATAAAAACGATTATCCAGGTCCTCATAGTCATCACCAACGATACTACGTGGGTCAAAGGATATATTGTATCCGTATTCTAACTGCACACCAATCTGTTCGATGTACTCTTCAATAAGTTGCTCATTAATTCCATTATCCTGTAACAATGCAACAAAACCTAATGCTTCCTGCATCTGCAAGGACGGTTCAATTTCATCACTTAGGAGGTTATTCACATCCACTGAATCAAGGGATGATTCACCCAAAAAGAATAAAATACTCTCGACATTTTGCTGAAGTTGTTTTATTTGAATCAGTTCAGACTCTAGGGAAGAGCGTTCCGCTTCAAATTCTTCTTCTATTTCTTTGAATTGTTGATACTTATCGTTTAATGAGTCAGGAATATTGGTCAACGTATCAAAAGAAGAAAACAGCTCAAGCCCCTTCACATATAACCGAGTTAACTCGTAGGTATCATAATTAACATGGCTGGAATCTTGACCTCCTATAAAATTCCACCCATACACATCATCTATATAGCCATTAGCATCATCATCGAGCTTATTTCCAACTATTTCATCATCATTGATCCAAATATTATCCTTAAGGTCTTCGTGATCCACATCGGAGCCCGAATCGATGATTGCCACCACCACTTTTTTGGGACTTCGTGCAGTTGAATCTAACAAAGAATAAGCTTGATGGAGGGCAATACCTTGGTTTTTCCATTCATTAGCGGATGCTTCCATAGCGGTACGAGCTCCCAATAAATGCCAACCTTCAATGGGTTTAACTAGGGTCACTATATTTTGTGTAGCAGTGCTATCAGATCGCTGTTCGGTATCTACCGCGTTGCTAGTTATTTGATCATTCTTTGTGATGGCTCTATTTGTGCTACAACCATGAAAGAAAATAACACTGCCTAATAAAAGGCAACCGTATTTTATGTTGGACATAAGTCTGATTATTTTTGAGTTTTATAGAGAAGCATATCCAAAAGATACAAGCTTAGTAGTAGTATTGCGATGGAAATCATGCTAAAAACCGGGTTCCATATCACGAATCCACCGATCGTACCTATCACAGCACCAAGCTGTTGAATGTACCGTAATTCTTCATTGGTTGAAGTTCGAATTAAAGCTTCGATTTTAGATTCATCATACTCTTTCAAATGTTGTGCAATAAATTGGTAAATGTCTAACCGATTGATGAGTTCATGTATCCAATGTGTGATTTGTGTCTCTATGGCCCCAACATGCTCGTCTATAAGAGCTGGTAATTTGTCAAATAAACCATCCAGTTGTTCGATTTGACGTTCTAGTTCTACAGGTAAGTCCATGAGTGCTTCATTGACTAATTCCTGAACATTAGCCCCTTTAATAATGGTGTAGGTTTTTAATGCAATACGATCTAACGTTCGGTTTTCTACTTTTCGGTTAACCTCGGACTCAATGGTTGAGGCAATACTCATTCTAAACTCATCCTTATTTAGAATTTGAACGACCAATTCTAACATAATCTGTTGAACTTCTGATCTAAATGACTTGTCTGACAAAATATTCTTAGACCGAAGAACCCACAGTTCCCTATAGTATTGAATAAAAGCGGAACGATGCACGTACTCGCTGATAAGTTTAGGATGTAAGAGTTCGGATGAAATAGTTTTTGCCAAACGATCTGCTATTCGATTCTTTTGTCGGGGTATGAGTCCCTGCCCTAATATGGGTCTTTTGTACACTGGTTTAAATAGCATAGTGATAGCTAACCAATTAGTAGCGTATCCTATTAAACCACTTACGCTTAAAATTCTAAGTAGATGCTCTAATGAATAAGTTGTATTCAATAATAATATTTCTTGGGTTGTGAAATCCCAAAAGTAACTCACAAGAAAAACAACTAATACAAATAATGGATACCACCTAAGTCCTTGTGTAAGGAATACTTTTTTTACTCCATGTTGTTTTTTTAATGAAGCCTGAATAGGTAGATCTTGGTCATTCGAAGAGGGGAGAGTCCACTCTATGGGCTTGGAATATTTATTCCAATATCGCCCTACACTCTGGCTTAGTTGTTCAAGAAAATGTAACAGCACGTACTTACCAAGAAAACTAGATGGTTATCTGTTGGATTATCGCGTCTTCTTCTTTGCTCATAGTTTCTTTCTGTCTCACCGTTGAATCCTCATAACCAAGGATATGTAATAAACCGTGAACCACTATTCGAAGACACTCTTCGTGAAGTTCTACGTTAAACTCTTTGGATTGTTCGATGATCCTTGGCAAACAACAGTACATTGTACCCTCTAAAGCAGCTGCGCTTTGTGTGTTCAAGGTTTCACCAGAATCATGATAGTGAAAGCTAATAATGTCTGTAACATAATCCTTTTGAAGATATTCACGGTTTATTCGCCTTATTTCGTCTTCATCTACAAGAACAATCTCTATGAATTCAATGGTACACGAATGACGTTGTATGAATACCTTTATCGCCTCACTGATGGTAGTTTCAGCTAAGGGGAAATCTAGATTAGTGGTGTTGAAAAGTTGAAAATATTCTGATTCGGACATAAACTTGAGGCTCTAAAAGCTAGTCCTCGAAGCTGAAATCGTCGTCCATAGACTCGGTAAGTGACAAGGCAATGCTGCACATCATTAAGTCTTCCGGAAGTTGGGTGAAGTCACCCGATTTAATCACTTCATCCACATTTGCATATAAACTACACCCCGCTTCTTTTTCAATGATTAATCCTGATGTTTTTCCACCAGATCTACCAAAAAAAGTGACTTGATGTAATATATCACTCGCCACAAATGCAGTACAATTATGTAGTTGAAGAAAGGTATTGCTCGCATAAACGGATACCATATTCATAGATTCGCCCTGAACGAGTAAACCAAGATGTATTTCAAGAGCTAATTTCCTGTCTGTTTCTGTATGGGTAAGTTCTAGTCGAAACACATCCTGCCCAAGTGGCTTAGCTTGAGTGTTTAATACCTTGGCAATAGTTTCAATATTTTCAGCTGTAAATGTATGTATCATATACGATGCGTGATGGTTCACCACTTAAGTTGGGGTAGTATAAATTAAATTACGAAAAAATGATACTCTCGAGTCTAATCTATCTTCCTTTGTAGCTCCTCTATTTTAATTACTTAGCATGAGCTAGTTTACAATATCCCATACCTACGTACTTCTTGATCATTTTCTTCCTTGCTTAGTGGTAGGGTAGGGAATGGGGTTCCTAGTAGAAGGGAATTTACCTCTTGTGATAACTCAGATGCTTCATTTTCATTACCCGATTCGTAGAGTAAATACTGGGCAATTACTAGGTACTGTCGTATCTGTATAATTTGCTCGCCTAGTCGTTGTGTTTCGTTATAAGCAGCCTGAACACTAGCCCTTAAATCACGTTGTTTTTTGACATCACCGGATCTTCTAGAGGCTTCGAATTCATTATTCAATTCGTCAAATTCTTGTTGGTACCGTTGAAAGACTTCAAAATCGTTGATGAACTCTCTGTTAATAATAGGTCTAATCCTTTTTGCTATGGCTGCTGCCTGCTCCTGAGCATTTAACTTGAGATAATTAATAGCGAATAATGACTGAATATTATAGCTTTCTTCATCTGGTCTGAATGGTATGTTTTGCTCTGAAAAATCTAACCAATACCTAGCAGAATCTGGTTCATTTAGCTCTTGATAACGTTCAGATAACTGTAAAAACGTATACCGATAATTACTTAGCATTCGACGAATATTCTCATCAAAATAGGCATCTGGATTATTCCATTCAGTAAACGAAAAATTGCGTAAGCGCTTGGCATGAATCGCAGGATCAATGTATCCCATGGTTCTTGCATTAAACCGCTTGGGTATGACACGGTAGGCTTTTCCTTCTGTTCGGAAGTAGGGTTGAAGATCTAACATACTGGAAGAGGAGACCGTATTTGCAAAATAAATGGGACGTAACCAATTGTTGGATTGCAACAAGTCAATAATCATTAAATCTTGAACTTGCATGTAGTAAATACCATTTCCTTGCTGGTCGCGCCCATATAAGCGACCTTCCACGCGCCAACTTAATTCCTCGTCTAACTCTTCGACAGGTATCTCAAAGTCGACGCCAGTCTTTAGTATCTGCAAACTAGTATCTGGCCGTACTCCAATGGCTTCTTTGTATTTTTGATCTTCTGAGAACGCTACCCTTAAAGCTTCTTTATTTACTGGGATGGTGATTGTTTTTGGCTCCCATCGGTCAATACGTGAAGTGATTTGATCAACCTGCTGGTCTGTATAACTAAAGGGTAATGGAGCTGATTCGTGCGACCACTGATTTTTAAGTTGTTTTATATACCAATCCGTGTTCAATAAACTTAGGCACACAATTCTTACATCGGTTCGAACTCCCTCTACTTCTTGCGCATACCAAAGTGGGAAAGTATCATTGTCCCCGTTGGTAAACACTATCGCGTTTGGAGCCAATGAATTCAACAAGTTTTTAGCATAATCTGGAGCAACATACCGATTACTACGATCATGATCATCCCAATTCTGCGAAGCCATCCAAACGGGGGATGCAAGAAGAAGTATAACCAAGGCGGTTAAACTTACAGAGGTGTTTTTTAACTTGTTTTGTATGAATTCGAGTAAGCCAGCACTTCCCAATCCTATCCAAATAGCAAATGCAAAAAAGGAGCCTACATATGCATAATCTCTCTCCCTTGGTTGATAGGGTGGTTGGTTCAAAAATACAATAATTGCTAGACCTGTTACAATGAAAAGAACCAGTACAGCTAATGCTCGATTTCGATCTGCTTTGAAATGATATAACACCCCTATAAGTCCGAGTAAAAGCGGGATGAAATAATAGGCATTACTGGCTCGGTTTTCCGGGTATTTCTCTTCTTCAAACCCTGACTGCCAACCCGTATCTTGAATATCTGCAACTCTCCCTACGAAATTCCAGTTGAAATAGCGCAAGTACATATGACGAACTTGATAGTCCCAAAAGTATTCCAAATCACTGTCATATCTAGCATAATAGGACAGATGATTAGGTGCTTGTGAATGTCTACGAGGTAGCCAAACCTCTTTTTGCGTATTGATCTGACCGGTGGCAGCGTCATAAGAATTCCCCTTTAGTATTGGGGTATCGCCATATTGCTCACGTTTTAAGTAACTAACAAAGTCCTCTACAGTTTCTGGATCATTCTCATCTACAGGGGGATCAGCAATAGATCGGATCATAATAACAGAGTACGATGAATACCCTATTATAATCATTACATAACTAATTAGAGCTATGTTGGCAAGTCGATGCTTATGTTTCTGAGTATAGTATATCCCATATACCAACAGACCAATCAACAAAAATATAAAGGTAAAAGGCCCAATTAACCCGTAGGAGGCATCATTAATTTTAGAAGCCCAATCTGGAAGTTTTTGAATGGTTATGGGATAAATTAAGAAGAATGAAAATACAGCTGTTAGCCCCATTACAACAAAGCTTTTTATTTCAATCGTATCCTTAACCTTAAAATAGACGATGAGTGCTACAAAGAAAATGGCTAATAGGTTCAATAAGTGAACTCCAATGGCCAAACCAAACATGTAGGCAATAAGCACCAACCAACGTTCACTGTACGGCTTTTCATGATGCTCGGACCATTTAAGCGCTAACCACACTACAATAGCGGTAAAGAACATAGACATTGCATATACTTCGGCCTCGACCGCATTAAACCAGAATGTATCGGTGACTGCAAAGGTTAAACTGCCAATTAACGCCCCGCCATAATGGGCGATTTTATCACCTGATGTCCATTCATTGACATTTGGTTTAAACTCACGGATAAGCCTAATAACTATTAGGTAAAGTAGCATAACCGTGAGCGCTGAGGAAAGTACACTCATAAAGTTTATACTTATGGCCACATATTCTGTAGGCATAAACATGGAGAAAAGTCGCCCCAAAATAGAGTAAAAGGGAGCTCCTGGAGGGTGATTAACCTGGAGCCCGTGCGCAACTGCTATGAATTCCCCTGCGTCCCAAAAACTAGCAGTAGGAGCCATGGTTAAGGTATATATCACAAGGGAGATGAAGAAGGTAGCTAAGGCAAGCCACTTATTAGTTTTCTGATGTGAGTCAAACATTTAGTATAATCTTACAGCAATGGTGATTGAAATTGGTGCAACATAAAAATAGATTGTCGCAGCCTTGTATATGTACCCTCAATGATAGGGATAGCGTTGTTTGAATCAAAACATTACAAGGCTAATTGACATATTTTAAGATACTATAAGCTAACAAAAATTATTTACTAAAGACCGAAAAATAGATGGAAACTATCGAAGAAAAATTTGAAGAAAAACAGCGGTTTTCAACAAAATGGGGTTTAATTCTAAGCGTATTAGGAATTGCCATTGGGACGGGGAATATTTGGCGATTTCCTAGAATAGCCGCACAAAACGGGGGAGAAGCAGGGGCGGGTGCCTTTCTGGTTGCGTGGATAAGTTTTTTGTTTCTTTGGTCTATACCTCTCATTATTGCAGAATATGGCATAGGCAAAAAAGGGCGAAGAGGTATTGTTGGATCCTATGTAGCAATAGCAGGTAAAAATAAGGCTTGGATGGGTGCCTTCATAGGACTTGTTGCCACCGCCATTATGTTTTACTACAGTGTTGTAGCTGGCTGGTGCCTGTACTATCTACTGCAGTCACTCCAATTCGGATTACCTAGCAGTTATGAGCAGGCGATGGGAGTTTGGAATTCTTTTCATGCACAGGGTATACCCATATTTACTCACGGAATAGTCATGCTACTAGGTTCTTGGGTAGTTATTAAAGGTATATCATCAATTGAGAAGGTGAATAAAATTTTAATTCCACTACTTTTTGCCATTTTAATGGTTTCGTTGGTGAAGGCGGTAAGTTTACCTGGCTCCTGGGAGGGTATTCGGTATTTATTCACGCCCGATTGGAATACTTTGACAGAGCCAAGAATTTGGCTTGAGGCACTTACTCAAAACGCGTGGGATACTGGTGCTGCTTGGGGCTTAATTCTGACCTATGCCGCCTACATGAGAACGCATGATCGGATTACCATTAGCGCCTTCCAAACGGGTATTGGGAATAATCTTATCTCATTAGTTGCTGCTATTATCATTTTTTCCACTGTTTTTGGCACATTAGGTAATAGCATGTCAAATGCGGAAGTTTTGGAAGTTATGCAAAATTCAGGACCAGCAGGAACAGGCCTTACCTTTATCTGGATGCCACAATTATTCGCGACTATGTCAGGTGGTGGCATTTATTCCATCTTATTCTTTCTAGGCCTAAGTTTCGCGGCGTTTAGCTCTCTTTTATCCATGATAGAATTAGTTGTTAAAGTGGCTGTAGACGCAGGTTTTACGCGCAAAAAAGCAACCATCTTAACGGGTACGGCTGGGTTTGTGTTTGGACTACCATCCGCGCTGAATCTAACATTTTTTGGCAATCAAGATTTTGTTTGGGGAGTAGGTCTGATGGTTTCTGGGGCGTTTATTTCTTATGCCGTTATTCAATATGGCGCAACACGCTTCCGAGAAGAATTGGTACATGAACCAGGGGAAACAAAAACATTAGGTAAATGGTGGGACATTGTCATTACCTATGTAGTGCCAATTGAAGTAATCACCTTACTTGGATGGTGGATGTATTTAAGTGTCGCTGAATACGCTCCGGATGATTGGTTTAACCCACTAAGCCCATATTCCATAGCCACAATCCTAGTACAGTGGGGCATAGCCTTGCTACTGGTTCGATTGGCGCAAAATAAAATTTGGCCCCATAAAGCTTAGATTCGAAAGATTTTCGTAGCAAGATTCTTTAACAAGGCTATGCGTAAGACTTAGAAATTACGCTCTAAGGGAAAGCTCACTCGTTCAACTGCTTTTTGCTTAAATAATCGCATACCGATGTTAAATCCAACCCATACGTGATAGTTAGCGCTTTTTATGGATGGACTCCACATGGAATACCAGGCTAGGTCATCTACTGAACCTTCCTTAAGTACATTAAGGCTGGGACCGGCATAGATTGAAAATTGGTTATTCAGCATAGAGGAGATTAAATAGCGGTAGGTGAATTGTTTGGTATTTTGTCTATTCCATTTATTCTCCATGTATTGGTATAGAGACACCTCATGGGTAACCGTCCAATTATCCTTAGTAATACCAGGGAAACGATCTCTCATATCGAAAACAAGACCAATAGAGCCCCCTAATTTAAATACATCACTTTCCTGAGGAACAAAGCCTGCGCTAATTTGATTATACAGTCGATGAGTCCCAGTTGTAAATCCCATGTCTAAGAACCCACCATCGGAGTAGCGAATGTCTACATTTTTTCTTCCATTACCATACCAACTAACCAGGCCAATTGAAGCTCCGTCAATCTCTTCAGCAACATTTACAAAACCTACATGAAGGCCAGTTATAGTCTTTTGGATATTGAGTGGACTTATAGATAAACCTGTGAAATCGCTTGACAAGGTTGCTACTCCAGATAAACTTAGACCTTCTATTTCTTTAGCTGCGTTTACTCCACCTGTTAGTACGAGTCCTTCCATATAATCACCACTAACATTCGCAATACTAGACATTATTAGCCCAGCTTGATCTTCTGCAGCGATGTTCGCAATACCTGCAATAGTTAACCCTTCTATGTCATCATTACTTATATTCGCAATACCCGCTAGGTTTAGCCCTTCGATATCTTCATTGGTTAAATTAAATCCTCCTGCTAGGTTAAGACCAGCTAAATCATCCTGACTTACGTTAGCAATACCAGCTATGTGCATCCCACTTAGAACACCGGCACTCATATTGAATCCTGCAGAGAGTTGCAGCCCTTCTACACTAGTTTCTGAGAAGTTTACAAGTCCACTAAGTTGGAGGCCTTTCATAGGGCCTTCCGTGTAGTTGGTGAGACCCGCAATGTTCAAACCTGACATTTCTCCTAGTGAAATGTTAGCTAGACCAGCTAATTGAAAGCCTCGCACATACATGGTTTCCAGATTATATAATAATCCAAACTCTCGTCCATCTAATCCACCATGAATTCCACCAATAAGATTTATCGAATATTGCGCAGTAAACTTTTGGGAGTTATTTCCATTGGTGCCTAAACTATTAAGAAATGTAACTCGCCATTTTGTATAAGATAGTGTAGAATCCCTGGACTGGTTTTCACTATCAACAAGGTCACTCGTATAATAAGTATAATTTTGGGCGGATAATGAAGTTATAAATGGGCTTAGAAAAGCACTTAAGACAAGGGTAACAGTACATAAAGATATCTTGTTCATTGGATCGAATTGACTTTAGGTTAGTACAATTTATACGATAGGATTCTTCAAAAGTTCTATTTTAACGTGTTATGGAATTCACAGTACTTTACCACAGTGTTTGCAGAACAACGCATCCTTCTCATGGCCTCTCTTACCACATTCTACACAACTGTGTAGCTTACGAGTGCTTTTGGTCATCTCGTAGGTTACAATCCCAGTGGGTACCGCTATAATACCGTAGCCCAGTATCATAATTATGGCAGAAATAAATTGACCGAGCGGTGTAGTAGGGGTTATGTCTCCAAAACCTACTGTTGAAAGGGTAACAATAGCCCAGTATATGGAAATTGGAATGTTACTAAAGCCATTTTCTGGCCCCTCAACCACATACATAATGGATCCTGCAATAACACATACTATCACAACAGCAAACAGAAAAACGAGAATTTTCCTTCTACTTTGCCATAAGGCCTTGGTAATAAAATTAGCCTCCGATAAATAATGAGCTAGCTTTAAAATTCGGAATACTCGCAGTATTCGAAGAACACGTATGGCTATTAAATAATGCGTACCTGGTATAAGAATGCTTAAATAGGTAGGTAGAATAGCAAGCAAATCAATAATCCCGTAAAAGCTAAACACATATTGCTTAACTTTTTTTACCGTAGCAATTCGAAGAAGATATTCCACACTAAAGAGTAGAGTGAAGGCCCACTCTAAGTTCCATAATAAATCACCGAATCTAGCTCTGATACTCCCAATACTATCCAACATAACCACAGCCACACTGAGTGCTATAGCTGCAATTAAAACAATATCGAATAGTTTACCTGCAAAGGTATCCGAACCGAATATAATAATATGTAATCGCCTTCTAAGGCCCTGCTTTTCAGGAATGTTAGCTAGATCAATCTTCATCCAGTAACTCATTCCACATGGTCACTTCTTTTACTTGTGAAAGAAGCTCTTTGGTTGATCCAATTATTTCGACTTTCTCGATAGCATCACCCTGTTGTATGCCGTCCACAACTTCTTGGTCTTCTGGACTAATAACCTGACCAAAGATAGTATGTCGGTCATCTAGCCAGGGTGTTGCAACATGTGTGATAAAAAATTGACTTCCGTTCGTACCCGGACCGGCATTTGCCATGGATAATTTACCAGGCTCACTATGACGTAATGTAGGTACAAATTCGTCTTCGAAGCGATAACCAGGTCCACCAACACCAGATCCCAGAGGACAGCCACCTTGAATCATAAAATCAGGTATTACTCTATGGAAATGTAAGCCGTCATAAAAACCACGTAGGCTTAGATTAACGAAATTGGCCACGGTTTTTGGTGTTTGATCGGCAAATAATTCGAGATGAATAATGCCTTTGGTCGTATGAAGATTTGCTAGGATGGACATGATATAAATGGATCTAGTATCGTGATTTAAAGATTAATTGATAAGATAAGATAATCTTAACAACAAGTATATAGAGTCTATGCCAGGGTTTTGTTCACCCGTTTGTGCGTTTGAAATATGATGGAATGCCCCACCAAACGAAAGTACATATTGTTTTGCTAACGCATGTTCAATAGTGGATTGCAACTCAAAATTGAAATTTAATCGGCGACCTTTGTCCGTTGGAAAGGTATAAGGCATAATAGTAAATCCACCGTACACCGTATTTCGTAGGTGAGTTGTTTTGTTAAGTTGAACGAATGAACTTAACCCGAGTGGATCTAAAGACCAGCCTCGGATAGTATCCAAGCTTCCACCGGCATCGCGCTTGGAATAAGTGTACTCAATGATGGGGTGAAGACGTGCACTGTAGTATAAGTAAGCACCAGAAATACGAACAGTAAAGGGCGATATATAACCAACATTGGTCCTCTCTGAAGAAGAAAAGGGTGTTTTACCTAAAAAGATGTACGAGGTAGGTGAATGGGAATATTCTACAAAAAAAATATGATGCTTTGGGCTTATCCTTTCAGCTATGTTCGAGCTGGTTATAGTTTCCTGTGCCACCGCTTTGATGGATAAAAGCCCTAGGAATACAAGGTAGATAATTCGAATCAGTAGAACCCTAACACTCCTTATTATAGACATCGAATCATCCATAAATTAACCACTATTAATCCTGAAAACATCATTTTTTCTTCATTTCAAACACCCGATGAATGGCAAAACCTAAACGTATGTCACCATCCCAGAAAGAGTCTGTGGTCTGTTTGATGATGTATTGTTCCGTAAAAAGATATCCTGATTGCAAAAATAATTGAAACACATGTCCACCTGTCTCAATTTCGTAACTGAAGGCCCAATGATGTATGGCTTCAGGATCTAAGAGTATAGGCACGGTTTCAAATGAAAGAGAATTTCGTTCGTTTAGTTGTAACCTACCTAAAAACAGGGTGCTAAATACGGTGTGTTGAAGGGGGCTATCGTCCTGAGATATAAGTGTGTTAAAATGTGATATGGAAGGACTCAATTGAAGGGTAATTTTTCGACCAAATTGACGTGCAACCAATAGACTACTGTGATAGCTAAGCCGTTCAGTGAAGCTGTAATCAAACCGGCGTTCTTCCAAGGTTTCTAGAGCAGTATTCACGTATAGACCCACACTCAATGGTCGGCTATTTGAACTATTTTGGCGATAAGGCATCCATTTGAATCGTAGATCAAATACATCGTCTACACTTGTTCGGCCAATCCCTAGACTAACATTCTGCGCAATACCGAAATCTAATCCAAGGTGTACAGCTGCATTATTATCCAATCCAAATAAGTCTCCCCAACCACTTCGAATACTCCCAAAAGAGTGCGATATGGCACTTTGTATTTCCCCCTTTGGGACTATGCTAACGGTTTGGGCCGTCACTAATGACGTACTTAAGAATAGTTCAGGATCGGGCAGATTCTCTATCGACCGTTTGCGTTCCATTTGCGCTTGTGCCGATTCTACTACCAGCAGAAAAATGGCGGTGCACAATAGTGATTTCATAACAATTGAGTAGGACATAGCATTTGTTTATTGTTTGTCTAGGCGTATATCTATAGATACTTTTTGGATTTGGTCTACTTTAACTATGAGCAAGGAGGGAGGTACTATATTAAAATCATCCAAACGAATCTCCCAATTTGCAGTTAGATGTAGGGCCGTTTGTTCAACGGTAATTTCACCCTCAACAACAATCTCTCGGGTTACTCCGTGAATGCTAAAATTACCTCTGGTTCGAATTTTTTGAGGATTCAAATTGGTTAGGTCTACACTATCCAACAGGCTTCCATAAAATTCAGCAAAGGGAAATTTCTTTGTTTCTAGTGTTAGCCTCATATCTTTATCCCGTTTTTTTATACCACTATCTAGGGTCTCCAAATCCAAATAAAAGTCAACCGAAAGATCGTTGAAATTGATAAGCCCAGTTAACTGCTTACTAGTACCGGTAAATTCATATAAGGGAACACTAGAGGTGAAATTAGCCGTTCCGTTTTCCGCATAGTAGCTTTGCGCCAAAAGTGGAATTGGAAAGCTAACTAGGGCAAGAATTAGTGATAAATTCCGACTAATGCTCGATTTAATTGTTTTTTGCACCTTCATTGATCCATGTTTTAATGATTTCTATTTCGTCACCCGTTAAATATGGCCCTCCAGTGGGCATTTGCTGAAGCTGAAATTGTGGACGTTCTAACAACACATCATATAACCCACTATGTTCTGCATCTCCTGGAACCACAACATTATCCTTCCAATTATTACCTTCATTACTCATAACCGCATCGTAGCTATGTAGATTTATTCCTGCGGTATTTCCATGGCAAGAGACACAGTACTGTACTAAAATAGGCTGAACCTCGGCTTGAAAGGATACATCCTGAACTTGTTCACCATTAATTTCTTCTACATTTGTCATACACTGTAGACTAAGTAAGCCGAATATGAGAATGACTATGGCAAAATGAGTCCTAGAAGTGCGTTTATTAAATGGAATGGTTGGCTTATTCATACTAGATCTTGAATAGTTACTTGTTTGAAGGACTTTATTATTTTGTTCACCATTATATTGAGGTATATCACAGTCTATACCATCTAAGATACTTAATCGATTGAATAAACCATCAACTAACATCCGAAAGTCATAATGGAAAAAGAATCTGCTAAACTGTTACTTCGTGAATACATAACAACAAATTCTCTGTTAAATCATTCACATATGGTTGCGATTGCCATGCAGGCTTACGCGCAAAAACTAGAGAAAGACGTAAAAAGTATTCACGATTGGTGGTTGTGTGGTTTGTTGCATGACCTAGACTGGGAAGCGTATCCCGATCAGCACCCAAACTATGCGGTAGAGCACATATTCCCTAAAGTTGAGGTCACCGATGAGATTAAACATGCTATTCTGGCGCATGCCCCTGAGCGAACGGGTATACTAGCTGAGTCAGAAATGGATTGCTATTTATTTGCTTGTGATGAGTTATCTGGATTTATACATGCGGTCTCTTTATTGCGACCCACAGGGTATGAAGGAATGAAGGTTAAATCGGTTACAAAAAAGTTAAAAACCCCAAATTTTGCTGCGAATGTCTCACGTGACGATATTTATAAAGGAGTGGAGCTCATCGAAAGCACCTTAGCCGATCACATACTTTTTCTGATTGATGTATTTCAAAAAGCTAAGGAGAAAAATCTCATTGAATAAATTATTTAGATTATCTTGAAGACGTTTTGCTGTCCTACTCCATTTGAAATCACACATCGCATAACGTACTATTTATGAATCCGTTTGTACTTCAATTAGTATTTTTCATCGTTTCTTTTTTATTGGTGTTCAGCCCTAGAAATTATCTTCTACATTCTGAGCAATTCATTAAAGAATCATTTTCTTCTGATAATGATATTTCATTGTTTATTGAGCATGCACAACCCATTGACAGTGTATTTAGCACATTAGAGCAAAAGGGGGTATCTATGGATCCGGAAATTTTTGAATGGGCTAGGCGTTTATCAGGATGGAGATCGGTGCCTAGAGGTCATTATCAGCTAACCAACCATGGTTCATTGGATCAGTTATTGGAAAAGCTTGGAAGAGGTTTACAAGATCCTATTTCATTGACCGTACTACCTGGGCAGAATATTCAATCAATACTGCAACAATTAGATCAGCAGAGTGTCTATGATGAGACAGACTTTCTCGAAGTCCTGCATGATACGGAATGGTTAGCTACGGTTAATTCTGATACTACGCGAGTACTTGGGCAATTGTATCCAGAAACGTATCTAGTGTATTGGACAGATCAGCCAAAAACGGTCATCGGTCGCTTAATTAAGGAGAACACTAAAGCGTTGTCTACCTTAATTGAGGGGGAGCCGTTCACATCAACCCGATGGGAGGAGGTGATAATTATGGCCTCGATCATCGAATGGGAGTATAAATTTGAGGAAGAGAAGAAAAGGATAGGGGGGCTTTATTGGAATCGATTGAATAGTAATATGAGGCTACAAGCAGATCCAACAGTAAATTTTGCGTTAGGCGAACGAAGAAGATTGTTGTACAGAGACTATAGTTTCGTGCATCCATACAATACGTATCAAATTAATGGTTTACCTCCGGGCCCTATTACTAATCCATCCTATACTAGTTTAGAGGCAGCGGCTCGGCCGGAACGTCATGACTATCTGTATATGGTAGCGAGTCCTGAAGGCACTCATACCTTTAGTACCAGTTATGAGAATCATCAGAAGGCGAGTAAAATCTGGAGAGACTGGATTCAAGAGCAGTATCGAATCAAAAGGCAACGAGAAGAATCAACGCCTTAGTAGAGCTAGTTATCCTCATTTTGAGTAGATAAAGAGGGGATATGCTGGATAAAGACGGATGAATTTATATGGGTGTTGCGAAAATCGATTGTGAACGCATGTCCATCATAGACAGGTGATGTTTTTATCCGATTTTTTAAGGCCTTGGGATTTTTAACTGAGTATAGTTCACGCATTACATAATGCGCCACATCGTATCCTATATAACTAAAATTAGTAGGTAAGTCACCAAAACGTTCTTGGTATGAAGTAGCAAATAGTTGGGTCTTGGTTTGTGTAGTATCTACGGAAAAGCCCCTACTGAAGTATACATTGGTTTCTGGAAGTCTGGAGGAATTAATGGTTACACCTCCCCATTCTTCTGAACCTAGAATATCAATGGTGCTTTGCATAGCTTCTAAATCTGTGAGTAGAGACTCGATAAGAGTTTGGGCAATGGTCCCGGTAAATGGGGCGTAAACCGCGTCAATGATGGTTACACTATCTAGGGTATCGGTGGTGAAATATTGCGTAAAATCTGTGATACCATAGCCTCGTTCTTCGAGATTTTCTACAAAGTCGTACGCTACAAAAGCACCTAATCGTTCAGATTCTCTGAGAAAGGAGTGGGCAGCTGCTTCCCCTAGGCTCCCTTTTTCTGCTAGAATACCTAGGGTATCGTAGCCTAAGGTTTCTACCGCATATCTGGCTAAATTGGCACCTTGTGAGCTAAAACTAGGATTCACCTGAAACATGTAATTATTGTGAAGATCTAGACTATCGGCATTGGCTAGAGGTAAAAATATTGGAATCTCATATTCTTCTGCCAATGGGGCATAGAGAGGCGCTTCGTTTGAGAACAAAGGCCCGATTATAGCATTAACCCGGTCTCCTATAACCAAGGACGAGAATTGAGTGTGAGCGAAATGTTGGAGTTCTGAATGTTCCGCTTGTACATCCATGTTCATTGACATGGTATCTGTGGTAGATTTGTATAGTAAGAACATCTTTGCGTCAGCTGTGTTGGCATTGAATTCTTCTGCGGCAAAGGACATACCCTTATATAAATCTTGTACAACCGCGTATCTTGGATCATCAACTGTATAGGTGGGTAATAGTACCCCTAATCGGTAGTGAAATCCATTAGGTGCGTTATACTGTTTAGTCGGATTATATCTACTTCGGTATTGAATTGGTGTGGATAATTGCCGTTCAATTCTACTTAGAGTAAGGTTGTTACTCTCAACTGATTCTTTAGCAAGCTGCTGTAAATCTAAAAAGTAACTGCTAGCAAGCTCATATGGTATAGCGTACATAAGCTCTTCGAGTATACTGGCTTTAAGCTCAAGAGGATAATGATTAGTGAATAATTGGGCTAAAGATGACGGACTCAAGAATGCTAAAATTTCTTCTACCAACATGGCCGCTCTATTTTTCTGATTTTCGGTTGCAGTAGAACGAATGGTTAAGGCGTAAGCCTGTTCTAAAGCGGTGGCATGATTACCGAGAAAAAAAAGCAACTTGGATTGGGCTAAACTCGCCTCAGCATTCCACCAAATGGACTGCTCAGAATTAGAAGCTTTGGTCAAGGTTGAGAGGAGAATAAGTGCTTGGTTATATTGACCCAGTCGTATATAACTACTCGCAAGGTAATAAGATTCAGCTTCAGTAACTGGAGAGGAATATCGTTGTATAATTACACTATCTAAACCCTGCTCATAAAGGGCTAATAATTCTTGATTCTGAGAAAGTGCTGTGGTTGTTTGGGCAACTAATAGCTGTGACGATGAAACCATTGTTAACAGCAATGAAAGTACAAACAGTAATAAATAAACAACCGATTTGGTCATAGTTAAACCCCTTATCCTTTATTCCCATTCAATAGTAGCAGGTGGTTTAGAACTTATATCATAGACCACCCGGTTAACTCCGTTTACTTCATTGATTATGCGATTAGATACTTCTGCTAAAAACTCATAAGGTAGGTGTGCCCAATCTGCGGTCATACCGTCGGTAGAGGTTACTGCTCGCAATGCAATGGTGTACTCATAAGTTCGTTCATCGCCCATAACACCCACACTTTGTACTGGTAGAAGTACCGCTAACGCTTGCCAGGTCTCTTTATACAAACCAGATTCAACTAGTGCTTCTATAAAAATCGCATCCGATTCACGTAATATTTGCAACTTTTCACGACTAAGCTCTCCTAGTACTCGTATACCTAAGCCGGGCCCAGGGAATGGGTGCCTATCAATAAAATGATCGGGGATACCCAAAGCTCGACCTACAACCCTAACTTCATCTTTAAATAACTCACGTACTGGTTCAATGAGTTGAAGTTTCATCTTATCAGGTAGACCACCCACGTTATGATGTGATTTAATGGTTGCTGAAGGTCCTTTGAATGAGACACTTTCTATAACATCTGGGTACAGAGTACCTTGTGCCAAATATTTAAACGCATCAATGTTTTTTACTTCTTGGTCAAAAACATCGATAAAGGTTTTACCAATAATTTTTCTTTTTTCCTCAGGATCGGAAACTCCTGTTAAACGGTCTAAAAAAAGTTCTGACGCATCAACTCCTTTCACAGGTAAATGAAGTTCTTCTTTATATAGTCGTAGAACACTTTCAAATTCATCTTTTCTCAGTAAGCCATTATCTACAAATACACATAACAACTGATCACCTATAGCTTTGTGCAGAAGCGTTGCAACTACGGTAGAATCTACTCCGCCTGACAATGCGCAAAGTACCTTATCATCACCAACTTTAGTTCTAATGGCTTCGGTTTGTTCTTCAATGAAAGAAGAAGCAGTCCAGTCTCCAACTAACCCACAGATACCAAGTGCAAAATTCGATAGTAATTGAGTTCCATATTCCGTGTGCGCTACTTCTGGATGAAATTGAACTCCATAGATTGGTTTAGAACGATGCTTAATAGCAGCAACATGAGCATTCTTAGTCTGAGCTATGATCGCAAGATCTGAATCAACCTCTTCAATATGATCTCCATGTGACATCCATACAACTGAGTTCTGAGGAATATCTTTAAGTAAGTCTTGTCCATCATTAATAACCAAATGAGCTCGTCCATATTCCCTCTTTTCCGCTCGTTCAACCGATCCGGGTTTTAAGGTGTGGGAGAGTAGTTGAAGACCATAACAAATACCTAAAATAGGAGTGTCAAACTCTAAAATTTCAGGCTGAAGATGGGGTGCACCATCGTCGTTTACACTCATTGGACCACCAGAGAGAATGATACCGGAGGGACGAGGTGTTGAAACCTGAGTTAAATCGACATTGTACGGGTGTATTTCACAGTAGATGTTGAGTTCCCTAAGTCGCCTAGCTATGAGCTGGGTGAGTTGAGACCCGTAGTCTAAAATTAGAATCCATTCATTATGACGGCTCATGCTTTTAAATAAGTGCTTGATAGGCTTCGGAATCTAACAATTCGGCTTGTTGATCCGGATTCGAAATAGAAATTTTGATCATCCAGCCTTGTCCATAAGGATCGTCATTCACTAATTCAGGTTCATTTTCAAGTGCTTCGTTGATTTCAATGATTTCCCCATCTAATGGAGCATAGAGATCGGATACCGTTTTTACAGCTTCAACAGTACCAAAGGTGTCTTCTTTTTCACATACATCACCCACATCATTTAATTCAACAAAAACGATGTCTCCTAATTCGCCTTGGGCAAAATCAGTGATGCCAATGGTGGCTGTACCATCATCATGTATCTGAACCCATTCATGATCTTTCGTATAAAATAGATGACTTGGTGTACTCATATGTGTGAATTATTTAATGATTAGGCGTTTTGTTCGGCCTTAAAGGTAAAAGAAGTTTCTAAATATTTGGTGCTTACAGACCCTTTGTTAAAATTAGGATCATCCATTAACTGAATATGATAGGGGATGGTTGTTTTGACTCCCTCTATAATAAACTCTTGTAGTGCTCTGCGCATCTTTATGATTGCTTCTGGTCTGGTTTTAGCCGTAACAATGAGTTTTGCTATCATTGAATCGTAATAAGGTGGTATTCGGTAGCCTGAATAGACATGGGTATCTAGACGAACTCCTTGGCCTCCTGGTGGATGAAAGACCGTGATTTCACCGGCAGAGGGTCGAAAATTAAATTCAGGATCCTCTGCATTAATTCGGCATTCTATGGAGTGACCAGACAAGTTGACTTGATAATCGGCAATAGACTTTCCAGCGGCCACCTTTATTTGTTCTTCAATAAGGTCATATCCAGTAATTTGTTCGGTAACCGGGTGCTCGACCTGTATTCTGGTATTCATTTCCATAAAGTAGAAATTGAGGTCATCATCAACCAGGAATTCTACCGTACCCGCACCCTCATATTGAACAGAAAGCGCTGCATTTATAGCAGCCTGCCCCATTTTTTCTCGCAGAGCGGGCGTTACAAGGGGAGAGGGAGCCTCTTCTAGGATTTTTTGATGCCTACGTTGTAACGAACAATCTCTTTCCCCGAGAGAAATAGCATTGCCGTGTTGATCGGCTAGAACCTGAATTTCGACATGATGCGGATTTTGAACAAAGCGCTCAATGTAAACAGCTGGATTATTGAAGGCAGTTTCGGCCTCATTGCGACACATCTCAAAGTTTTTTTGCAGTTCAGACGCATTTAATACCACCCTCATTCCGCGTCCACCCCCCCCTGCAGAGGCTTTAACAATTACGGGAAAACCTATTTCATCACAAACTGTTTTGGCGTCTTCGTAACAGGTAACTACTCCATCACTACCGGGAACAACAGGAACCTCATTATTGATCATAGTTGCTTTGGCAACAGCTTTATCTCCCATAGAAGAAATAGCGTAGGGTGAGGGGCCAATGAATTTTATCGCATGCTCTTCACAAATTCTTGAGAATTCAGCATTTTCTGCTAGAAATCCATATCCGGGGTGAATAGCATCTGCATTTGTAATTTCGGCAGCTGCTAATATAGAAGGGATTTTTAAATAACTTTCTTTACTTGAAGCAGGCCCAATACACACCGCTTCGTCTGCAAACTTAACGTGTAAACTGTCTTTGTCTGCAGTCGAGTAAACGGCAACGGTCGGGATACCCATTTCTTTGCACGTACGAATAATGCGTAGGGCTATTTCACCTCTATTCGCAATTAAGATTTTGTTGAACATGTAAACTAGTCTTTAGAAATTGAAAACAGTGGTTGACCAAATTCCACCGGTGTTCCATCAGTAACCAAAATCTCAGTTATCGTACCTGAACAATCTGATTCAATTTCATTCATAATCTTCATCGCCTCAATAATACAAAGCGTTTGGCCGGATTGAACCTTATCACCCACTTTCACAAAGGGGTCCGAATCAGGCGAAGGTGCTTGATAAAAGGTTCCAACTATAGGTGCTTCGATTGTATTTGCAGGAGTAGTAGTTGGACCTGCCGTGTTCGAAGATCCTGTGTTTTGAGTGACAGTCAGATTTGGGGATTGAGGAGCTTGAGTTACCACTGGTGGGGTGTAGCTGACCTGAGATGTTTCTGATAGTTTTTTAACTTTTATTTTAAAATCACCTTCTTCGATGGCCACTTCATTCACGTCACTGGCTGCAATAAGGTCTATAATTTTTTTAACTAGTTTTAAATCCATAATAAGTAATTAGCTCTTTCTAAATTAATGTAGAATATAGGTAAGTATGACCTAATAGGTTATGGGTTCATTCATTACCAAGAATTTGATTTATAAACTATGTTGTTTTACATAGTCTTAGTTCCGTAATTCGTTCTATTTTGCTCGTTCTAAGTAAGTTCCAGTTCTGGTATCAACTTTGATTAATTCACCTTCATTTACAAAGAGAGGTACATTAACCACCGCACCTGATTCTAATGTTGCAGGTTTAGATCCACCTTGAGCGGTATCACCTTTAACGCCAGGATCTGTTTGTTCTACTCTTAATACTAAATGATCTGGAGGTTCTGCGTATAATACTTGTTCATCATCGGCGTTGAACAAAATTGTACAATTCTGTCCTTCGATTAAAAACTCTTTGCGTTCTACTTGATGGGGGAAAACAGGAATTTGCTCAAAGGTAGCGTTATTCATGAAATAGAAGGATTCGCCATCGTTGTACAAATATTGATATTCCCTTGTTTCAACTCTAACAGCTTCTGTTTTTTCACCAGAACGCCAAGTTTTATCAATATTTTTGTCGTTTACAATTCCTTTTAATTTCGTGCGGACAAAAGCGGGTCCTTTGCCGGGTTTTACATGTTGAAATTCAGTAATGGCATATAACACACCATCCATATTTAAAACCATTCCATTACGGAAATCGGCAGTCGATACTTTGGACATCTAATAGTATTGGGTTGATGGATAAACAAAAATAAAGCTACTTGGCCTGACTAACAAGTTTTAAGCAAATTAAACTGTCTATAGGAAGTTGCTAATGATATTATAAGCAATCGCAGCAGGACAAATTACATAGAGAAAAACGGGCCATACTTTTGCAAATAAGCTTTGTTTGATGGTGGGGAAGCCGTGTTCTAACTCATTGAGTGCTTCTTCTTTTTTCCAGACAAAGGCTATAAATAAACAGATAAGCAATCCTCCAATGGGTAAACCCAAGTCACTAAAAATATAACTGAAACTACCGATTAAACTCGTCTGAAATGCAATGATCACTGAAATTAACGTTACCCCAAGTCCGACCAACCATGCCGCTTTTGGGCGTTCCATTTGGTGCTCATCAATGACATAAGACACGGGAACTTCTAATAATGAAATGGTGGATGTGAGTGCGGCTATGCTTAATAGTAAGAAAAATACTACCCCTAGAGTTACCCCAACAAAGCCCCCAATAGTATGAAATAGAGCTGGTAAAATCTGAAATACCAAATCAGTACTAGACGCGAGTTGATCGCCCACAAAAATTTCTATTCCAGCGCTTCTAGCCACATACATAGCTGGTATGATGAGTAAACCTGCTAAAAAAGCAATTCCTACATCAGCCAGTGTTACAAAAGCGGCTACCTGAGGAATGTTTTCTTTTTTACTCAGGTAAGAACCGTAGGTGATGAGCGCACCCATTCCTAAAGACAGAGAGAAGAAGGCTTGCCCCATCGCTGAAAAGATTAAATCCGTGGTAATGCGCGAAAAATCGGGTAGTAAATATTCTCGCACCCCTTCCATAGCTCCATCCTGGGTAAGAACGTAAAGAATCATAATGACAATAATCCCAATGAGTAGGGGCATCATTGTTTTAGTAGCTTTCTCAATACCATCGCTAACACCGCCAGTGATAATCTTAATGGTAGCCAGCATAAATATGACTGCCAATAAGGCATTTTTCCAGCCGTTTCCTGTATCGGTCAGTAGGTCGGCCATTTGAGTCCATCCAAGGAAATAAAATATTTCTTCAAATGCATATCCAAATGCCCAGCCAGCGATAACGGAGTAGAAGGAGAGGATCATCACTCCACAAATGACTCCCCATAGTCCAACTAAAGGGAAGAATCTGTTACTACTTAAGGCTTTAAAAGCTCCTACAGGATTTCGCCTAGAGGCTCGTCCTATACTTAATTCAGCTACCATGACTGGAAAACCAATTAAAAAGGTACATAACAAATAAATGATTAGGTAAGCGGCACCACCTTCGGTAGCCACTTTGGTTGGGAAGCCCCAGATATTACCTAATCCAACCGCTGAACCAGCCGCAGCTAATATAAAACCTAATCTAGAATTCCAGGATCCTCTTTCAGTAGATGTTTGTATAGCCAATGTAGACTCCTATTTTAAAATGGTTGTGCTGAAAATACTTTAGTTAGTGATGTCTTGCAATGTAGAAATTTCTGATAAAAAGTGTGTAGTCTACCATTTACTGCTTTTGACGAAGTAGTACACCCGAGGAATAGGGTACCAAATAGGAGGCCTCCACATATTCTCCGTCGGGTACAAGTTCATCCGTTATTAGTACCTCCCATTTACCCTCGGGTAAAATAATTTCATGGGATTCGGCTCTGTTGCAGTTAATGGATATAAAATATGAGTATGGACTATCAACCGAATGACCATCAATAGAGAAGGTAATGTGTAATGGATCTTGATAGACCTTGAACACAATAGCTTCGGCATTAGAATTTCTCAACGCATTATTCTCTTTTCTGAGTTGGATGAGCCGTTGATAATAGTTAAAAACATCCAAAGAACGGTCTTTTTCATCAAAATTGAGGTAATTCACATCACTATCTTTGTTGTACGAATCATGATCGTAGAATGGTGCTTGGTTCGAGTTTGGTGCGATGGCTTTACTTCTTGCCCATTCCTGTCCCGCATGAATCATACATATTCCTTGACTTACAAATAGCATAAATCCGGCTAATTTTTGCAAACGAATTACTTCCTGTTCGATACCATGCTCGTCAACATGCTCATTGGTTTGTTGAATGGAGGCATTCCTGGGTGCTTGATTCTGGATTTGTTGATCATGTTTTAGTGCAGTACGTATAAAATCACCTAATGTGTATCCATCATGACTCTCCACATAATTAACCGAGTGTGATGAATGATGATATAATCCTTGCTCATCGCGTAATAAGGTGCCCCTAAATAAATTTTCAACAGTATATCGGTGTATACCTACAGGCCAATCACCAAACAAAATACCTCTTTGATGTATTGGATCGTAGCCTTTAAAGGTATTTCGTAGCTTATCATTCCAAGACGGCCAGTTACGTTCAGAAAAACCGGTGGGCTTATATTCGCCTCCCCATGGCTCAGCAATTAGTATGACTCCTGGATGGATCGCACGGGCCATTTGAGTCAGCTCATCAATACATGACCAGTCTAGTATACCAGCTAAATCGAATCGAAATCCATCCACTTTATACTCTGTTAACCAGTGCTTGACCGAGGAGAGTATTAGATTTCTGGTTGCCTCTTTGGTTGTGTCCAAATCATTGCCTGTCCAAGAATCGTTGAGGTAATTTCCTTGATGATCCAATCGATAATATCCACCTTTATCAGTGTATTTTAATGGATTTAAATCGTATTGGGATGCATGATTATACACCACATCCATAATCACCGCAATACCTTCCTCATGACAGGCTTTAATCAATGATTTTAGCTCATGTTCAGCTCTTAGATTTAACCCCACATGAGCCCTAGGATCCGTTTTAGCTCCCGAAGCATACAAAGTTTCTGGAGCATGAAAAAACGAGGTCATATACCCCCAATAATTAACAGAGGTAGGGTTCCACGTGTTCTTCAATCCACTTTCAATACGCTGCTCATAGGGTGGTTCATAATACGCAAATTTCTGAAGGGGTAAGAACTCCACAGCGTTTACCCCTAACTGTTTTAGATGATGCAAGCCACCTTTTCTTGCCTCAATAAAATCGAGGTAGGCACCCTGATTCTCTGTTTTTGCAGAAGGGTGTGCTACTAAATCTTTTATATGAGTTTCATATATGATTAGATCACTTGGATTTTCGAACAAAACTTGCGTGCTTTCACCCCAATCGAATGGAGTAGGGCGTTTTATAATGGCCTTATAAAACCCTAAATAATGATTGGTGTTTGCCACATAATGGGCATAAGGATCAGCTATTTCAAATTTGGATGCTTCGAAAAAGGCCGAATCTGTGGGTCCCTGAATAGAATAGGTGTACCAACAATTTTCCCAGTCAAATCCCATTTCTTGATGCTGCCAAACCCCATCGCTAGAGCGTTGCATAGCTAATCGAATGATAGCATTCTTATCATATTCACGGTATATGCATAAATTCACTTGATCAGCTAATGGAGATCGAACAGCAAAATGTATTCCATCTGCATGAAAGGTACACCCGAGCTTGTATGTTGAATTAGCAGGCAAAATAATGGTCTAATGATACCGCATTTATGATAGAATACTACCTTTTTCGGCTTGGGTTTCTACAAAATGTAACTGACCATCTGGTGATTCAGCCATTATTATCATGCCTTGACTTTCCATGCCCATTATGGTACGGCTTTCCAAATTACACACCACCGTTACCTTTTGACCAATCACCACGTCTTTATCCACATGCTTTTTAATGCCAGAAAGAATGGTTCTTGTTTCCACTCCAATATCAACCTTAAAAGCCAATAATTTGTTCGATTTAGGAACTTCTTCTACCTCAACGATAACACCCACTCTAAGGTCTAGACTCAAGAAGTCATCAAATTGAATGGGTGTTTTCAGCGCTGGATAATCCACTTTAGATATTGTTGATAGGTCTTTTAAGCTGTTTTGTAATTTATCCAATTCTAGTTGAATAGCCTCGTCCTCAATTTTTTGGAATAGCAAAGTAGCAGGTTGCAAGTATTGCCCAATAGGTAGCATTGAGGAAGAAATTTCAGACCACTTTGTGGATTCAGATAGACCGATTTGATGCCTTAGTGTTTTCATGCTTTCTGGCAAAATAGGCTCCATTAAAACCGATAATGCAGCCACCACTTGAATGCTCACATGAAGGGAGTTATAACAGGCCGTTTCGTTTGTTTTACGAGTTTTCCAGGGTTCGGTGTCCGTAAAGTACTTATTAGCAAGGCGTGCTAATTGCATACCTTCTTGTACCACTTCTCTAAATTTAAAATGCTCGTATGCGCGTTCGATTTTATGCCTCTGTGTATCTATAGCATCGAGCATCTCCCGATCAATAGGTTGAGGGTCAACCAAAGGGGGCACCTTAGAATCGGCATATTTTTCAATGAAGCTACTTGCACGGTTTACGAAATTACCAAAAACCGCAACTAATTCATTATTGACTCTGTTTTGAAAATCTTTCCAAGAAAAATCTGAATCCTTAGATTCCGGTAGTGTCACGCCTAATGCATATCGTAGGTAATCGGCTTCAAAATATTCTAAATAATCGTGTAACCAAACAGCCCAACCCCTAGAAGTCGATAATTTTTTGCCTTCTAGATTCAAAAACTCATTTGCTGGCACATTTTCAGGAAGTATAAAATTTCCATGTTCCATAAGGACTATAGGGAACATAATGCAGTGAAAAACAATATTATCCTTACCTATAAAATGATACAGTTTAGCCTGATCATTCTTCCAATAGTTTTTCCATGCGTCTGGTTTATTCGATTGCTGTGCCCATTCTTTGGTGGCGGATATATATCCTATAGGTGCCTCAAACCAAACATAAAGCACTTTTCCCTCAGCACCTTCTAAAGGAACGGGAACTCCCCAATTGAGGTCTCTAGTAGCCGCCCTATCGTTTAAACCTTCTTGCAACCAACTCTTTATCTGTCCCATTACGTTAGGTTTCCAGTGCTTACGGGTCAAAATCCACGACTCCAATTTATCCTGCATGTCCCCTAATGGCATGTACCAATGTTGAGTTTCTTTGCGA
This sequence comes from Balneolaceae bacterium, assembly GCA_018401935.1. Taxonomy (GTDB): domain Bacteria; phylum Bacteroidota; class Rhodothermia; order Balneolales; family Balneolaceae; genus UBA1275. Next base: position 279,910 of record JAGYJQ010000001.1, on the reverse strand, counting down.
ACAGGTGTTTCCCCGCTAAGTGCACTCACTGGGTTTATGAGCTCTGTTGGATTGAGGCTGTTACCGCATTTTTCACATTGATCCCCGTAAGCTTCACCATATCCACAGTTGGGACATTCCCCTTTTACATACCTATCGGGTAAGAACATTTGAGTTGATTCATCATAGAATAACTCTTCGGACTTTAGTTTGAAGAATCCTTTATTATATAATTCTGTAAATATTTCTTGAGAGGTTTGGTGATGAATCTCACTGCTGGTACGTCCGTAATAGTCAAATGAGATGCCCATTTTTTGAAAGGTGTCTTTATTCCATTCGTGATACCGATCAACGATATCCTGAGGTGATACCCCTTCTTTTTCTGCTGCTATAGTTATGGGTACTCCATGTTCATCTGAACCACAGATAAATAAAACATCCTCGCCTTTTAATCTATTATATCGCACAAAGAAGTCTGCTGTTAAATAGGCGCCAGCTAAATGACCTAGATGTAATGGCCCGTTTGCATAGGGTAGGGCAGAGGTGACAATAATAGGAGTAGAATCAGTAGACATAATGTATTTTTTTCTCGATCGTAAGGTTATAGAAGCTAAGGGTAAATTTGGAAATTAGCCCAGGTAGGATTTAATTTCTAAGGAATATTCTGCCGAAAGTTGTTTGAAGAGTTCTAGTCGATAACTTGGCAGATTTGCATTACCTAAGGCTAAATCCTGAATAACTCGATTACTTAATAAATATGATTGTACATTTTTTCCATATTGTTTGACTAAGACGTCTTTTAATGTACCAAAGACCTTTTTTTTGGCTTCTTTGATTATGTTTTGGTCTCTTTTTAACGTTTCATATTGATCAGGGGTTAGGGGAGGGTTGGCTGGCCTGGTCGAATCTAAACCCTTTGTTATTGCTTCTTCTAATGAGGAGGATAGCAGTTTTGAAATTGCTGCCTGAATTGAACTATTTCTCAAACTATAATGCACGGCCCGTTCATTCATCCAGCCATTAACTAGCGCATGTTTTTGGGTTATTAATTTCAGAAAGTGATTATCTATGATCTGAAAAGGTGGCTTTCCTAGATTTTTTGCTTGCACATCCCTCCATTCAAATAGTTTTTTAAATGTATAGCCTTCGATTTCGTTTAGACCCTCCAAGTCTTTAGGTTTTATGGTAATCTTATTGAGGTTTTCAGGGGGTAAACTTTCAACTGAATATGCCCAATCATTTTCTTGTTCAAACCAACTATATCGACTTTTTGAATGCAATTCAGCAATTATAGAATCTCTAAGTTCAAATAGGTACAAAACGTCTTCAGTTGCATATTGCAATTGTTTAGCCGATAGTGGTCGGATTAACCAATTACTTGTTTGACTCGACTTACTTGTTTGAATACCTAGTCGCGATGAAATTTGATTGACTAAAGACTGTTTAGCTTCATTAATTAGGCTTAATCCAATATCCAAATCTCGAACGGTAGTAATGTTGCAACCCAACGAGTACAAAAGACGAAAATCTTCCCCGAATGAAAAACATACAATCGACCGTTTTGGATCTTCTAAATAGGTGTAAAATTCCTTCAGGTTATTCTCAAGAAGTAGCGGATCAATGATATAGCAGGTTGATTGTATCCTACATTGGATTAAACAAAGTTGAAATCCGTATCCATATCGATTTCTATCAAACTCTAAATCTAGGGCTATTTCATTAACCTGATAGAGCTCTGTTAGGAAAGCGTGATAAGCGGGGAGAGTGTCAATATATTGAGCAGAATGCACTTTAGTCATTAGTATCCTTGAGGCTATGTGAGAGGAACCAGTTATATAACTCATCCCCTGAATAGACCCTTTTCCAGGCATCATGGCCAAGATCTTCGTGGATAGTGAATTGCATCTTTGTATGCCCCAATGTTTCGAGCAGAGCCATTCCTTTGTAAAAATATTTCTTTTCGATAGTCAGGTCTTTACCACCCGCAAACACCCAAATTGGTAGATTATGCTGCGCAATAGGCGGAATGATTCGAGGGTGTCCCCAAGCTACAACTGGGGCAATTGCAGCAAACGTATCGGGATGTTTACTTCCCATGTACCATGTCCCAAAACCACCATAACTAAGGCCTGACAAATATATTTTATTTGGATCTATTCGTAGTTCGCGTTGACTTTTCTCAAGTATGGTTAATAAATCCTCTTCCATAAGATTCCATCCATCATCAAACAATGGTAGGTCATCAGAAAATTCCTCTACCATAGGTGAACTCTGAATTGGAGGCCCTGTAAAAAATGGGGCTCGGTCAGGTACTCCGTTTTCCAATCGCTCAGGCACATTGGAAAGTGATCTATTCTGTAAATAACCAATACCTAATGTATCCCTACCAAACATGGGTAATTGTGGTACAATAAGTACAAAGGGCAGGTTTTTTTTCATTGCCCAAGCTTCGTATAGAGGGCCATGTATTCGGGTGTAAGCTAACTCATCCAGTCCATTACCACGTTCACCGTCACCATGTAAGAAGAGAATAACGGGCCATTTTTTATCATGTTGATTATGATAACCTTTGGGCAAATAGACATAATACTCTCGATCGGTATTATCCAATGAACTTGGGTAGGAATGCCGAATTAGTTCCTCTGGAGATTCGTATTGATCACAACTCATTATAGTTCCAAGACAAAAAAGCAAAAGGTAATAACATAGCTTCATCATATCATTTGGACACTTGCAGGTATGGACCAATAGTTTGTTTCCAAATTACATAACCAGCTTCATTCATATGCAAACTATCGGATAAAAATATACTAGGCAATGGTTTGCCATTATCACCTAACATAGGATTCCATATATCTATGTACGAAAATTGTTCATTTTCTCGCGCAAAATTAGCAAAATGAATATTCAAACTATCATAGGATGATTTTAGGTTCCAACGCAACGGACTAGGCTTAGCTGCTAGAATGAACACCTTGGTTTTAGGTAGTTTCTGAGCTAAATACGAGTATAGATTTTGAGCCTTGGCAAATATTTCATCTACCGTATCGGTTCCTGTAACATCATTATCACCCTCATAAATGATCACCATATCAGGAGCATATCTTCCTATTAACTCATCTCGATAGTGAAAAAGCTCCGCATAGGTTGACCCTCCAAAACCTGTATTTAATATGGTTATGTCCGGAAAGTCATCGGTCAAACTAGCCCATAATCGCACACTGGAACTACCAGTAAAGACAGCCAGCGGTCGTACTCTATTGATTGCTGTTGAGTCTGAATTACCACCACTACTTGGAACATAGTCAGTATATCGCTCTACAATAGCTTCTACTTCGCCCTGAAATCGTTCTAAATTTTGCGCAGAGACTTCATTAATGGAAGCGATATTAATGGATGTAATGATTACAAAAAGTAAGGAATGGCTAAGTAAATTTTTCATGGATATCCTAATAGTTAGTGAGATAGGATAAATTGTAACTTTATCTACTCGTTATCAAATATTCTTTAAAGATAGGGTAGTCGTTGTTTAGGCTAATGATATTCTCGTCCTTTGAATTCCCTTGTACGTGAGAAGGCATAGGAACTGGACTTGGAATAACCGCTTCGACTACCTCTTTGAATTTGATCGGATGAGCTGTTTCTAAACAAATACTCACTCCGTTTTCTGGCGCTAGGGATAACGCTTTATACCCGATTGCACCATGAGGATCTAGTATATATTTATACTGATTATATACATAATCAATGGTTTGTAAGCAGTCTTGATCAGAAAAACTTCCGCTACGTACGTCCTGGGCAATCATGTTCGAGTCTGAATTATATAACGCATCAATCCTACGTACATTGCTAGGAGCACCGACATCCATTGCATTAGAAAGAGTGGCTATACTTGGCTGAGGTGAATAACTTCCCGTTGTCAAATAATTTGGAAAACTGTTGTTTGCATTAGCAGCAGCTATAAAATGATCGATTCCTAATCCCATTCTTTTAGCTAGTAGCCCAGCGGTAAGATTGCCATAATTACCGCTTGGAACAGACACATTCACGGGTAAATTTTTGGGGGGCGCATAGATAGACTTGAGTTGTGCTACAGCCCAAAAATAATAGACCATTTGTGGTAAAAATCGGGCAACATTAATGGAATTTGCAGAGGTCAGGTTGTATTTGTCTTGCAAATTCCTATCTAAAAAAGCTTTTTTAACTAAATCCTGGCAATCATCAAATGTTCCATCAATTTCTATGGCCTGAATATTCTTACCCAATGTAGTCATTTGTCTACGTTGAAAATCACTAACTTTGCCTTTAGGATAGAGTACCACTACATCTACATTTGACACCTCATAAAAGCCGTGAGCTACTGCGCTACCTGTATCTCCTGAAGTGGCCACTAATACGGTGATGGAGCGGTTACTTAAGCGGGCAAAATGTCCAAGTACACGCGCTAAAAAGCGGGCTCCAACGTCCTTGAATGCCAAAGTTGGCCCGTGAAATAATTCTAAACTATATACCTGATCATGTATTTGCCTTAGCGGAATTGAAAAAGAGAGGGTTTCATCTACAATATTTTTAAATGTTAACTCATCAATCTCTGAACCTACATAAGGTCTAAGGACTTGAAATCCAATCTCCGCTAAGCTAAGCTCTGGTAGTTGATTGAAGAATGCAGGAGGTAGCTTAGGAATGTGCATAGGCATGTAGAGCCCCGTAGGATCGGGTAAACCTTTGAATACCGCCTCTTCAAAATTTGAAATGTGTAAAGGATTTGCCGTACTATGATAGTTCATACGCAACGAATAGTTATAGGATTACTTGGCAACCGATTTTATTTATTTTTGATAGGTATACGTCACAACTGATAAGATTGTCCATATATAGATCTTTAAGAGACTCTGCTAATCTTTGAGCGGTATCCATAGTATCGGATAGCATAAATATGGAAGGTCCTGACCCAGAAATACTGCATCCAAGAGCTCCTATTTCCTTGGATAGGATTTTTACTTGTGAATACATTGGAATGAGCATAGATCGTGTGGGTTCAGCTACCACATCTTGTAAGGAATGGCCAATAAGTTCAAAATTTTCTTGAGCCAGTCCTGCAACCAAACCACCCACATTAGCCCATTGTGTTATGGCCGTCTTTAATGGAATACTTTGCCTCAAGATTCGTTTTGAGTCTGACGTTTTTACCTCTACATGTGGGTGCACAATGGTGGCTACCAATTCTTCTGGATAATGCAAACTCACAACCCGTAATGGCTCATAACTTTGTACCAGGGTAAAGCCACCTAATATGGAGGGAGCTACATTATCGGCGTGTTCCGCTCCAGAGGCTAGAGCTTCTCCTTTCATCGCAAATGGGATGAGTTCATGGCGGGAATAAGGAGCGCCCAATAACTCATTTAAAGCCACAACTGCTGCTGCTGAGGAAGATGCACTAGATCCAAGCCCGCTACCTGCAGCAACCTTTTTAGTAATGTTAAATGAATACCCATTCGATGGTTTTTCCTCTAAGGAATTCAACAAAGCCTGAGCCGCAACAGTGCATACATTTTTTTCAGGATCCAATGGAATATTGTCCGCACCAATGATTGAATCAATGACAAGTCCAGGGGTCGAGCTTTCTTTAACCTGTACTACATCACCTATATCACACAAGGCAAAACCAAGTACATCAAAACCGCTTCCCACATTAGCGACGGTGGCAGGAGCAAATACTGTACAGTTCTTCATGAGATTTCCTTATTCAATTAGGCATCCGCTATACGTAAAATATCCGCAAATATACCCGATGCAGTCACTGCCGATCCAGCTCCGGCTCCTTGCACAATAAGTGGATAATCATGATATCGTTTAGTGTAAAACAACACCACATTATCTTTACCTTTTAAACCATAAAAAGGATGTTCTGCTGAGTAGGCCTGTAATCCAATTTCAGCATGACCAGATTCTTTGTCAAATGAGGCAACAAATTTAAGCTTTTTACCCTGTTCGTCAGCCTCTTTAAACAATTGCTGGAAATGACTTTCATGCTCGAGTAAGCGCTCATACAACTCTTCAACTGTTTGAGCTTTTAGACAGTCAGAAGGTACAAAAGATCGATTCTGAATTTCATCTAACTCCAACTTATGCCCACTTTCCCTGGCTAGTATAAGAATTTTTCGCTGCACATCAATTCCACTTAAATCTATTTTGGGATCGGGCTCAGTATACCCTTCTTCTTTAGCTCTTTTAACTACCTCTTGAAAGGGAGCAGTAGCGTCATAATGATTAAACAAAAAATTGAGTGTCCCACTTAATACGGCCTCAATTTTAGAAACTTTATCCCCGCTTTTGAGTAAGTCACTGGCTGTAGAAATGACAGGTAAGCCGGCCCCAACATTGGTTTCAAATAAGAAACGAGCGTGGTATTTAGTTGCCGTTTTTTTTAATTCCAAATAATGATCAAAGTTAGAGGAACAGGCTACCTTATTGGGAGTTACAATTGAAATACTCTGCCTTAGAATAGATTGATAATAGGTAGGTATATCATAGGTTGCAGTACAATCTATGAAAATACTATTACGCAGATTCATTCCAACCATTTCAGCATAAAATGAGTCCATTGACATGGGAACACCATGTTCTTCTAATAATTCTTTACTTGCTGTCATATCTATGCCATTGGAATTGAATAGCATAGTACGCGAATTAGCTAGTCCACAAAGTCGGATATCAATTTTCAATTCCTGAGATAAAAAGTCTTTTTGCTGATGTATTTGCTGCAATAGTGTTTGACCTACATTACCTATTCCAACTAAAAATATACTGTACTTTTTGGTATCCGATAAAAAGAAGCTCTCATGGAGTGTATTCAATGCTTTTTTGAGATTCTTACGATCAATAACCACTGATATATTAAGCTCTGTTGATCCCTGCGCAATGGCTTTTACATTAATTCCATTATGAGATAGCGCATCAAATAAGGTGGAGCTAATACCTACTTGTTCTCTCATTCGACTACCAACCAATGCAATAATAGAGAGTTCTCTTTCAACCCTAAGTCTGTTGACTTTGCGTTGATTAATCTCATTCTGAAACTCTGCTTCAATTACATCCGTAGCCTTTTCTGCTTCAAATTTGGAAACTCCTACCGTTATGGTATGCTCTGAGGATGCTTGGGTAATCATAATAACATTAATGGAAGCCTTACTAAGGGCCGAGAACAATCGATATGAAAAGTTAGGAACGGCCACCATACCTGACCCTGATAAGGTGCACAAGGCCACATCTTCAATACTAGAAATACCTCTTACCGGGTCTTCTGACTCACTTCCATCGACGGTTATACATGTGCCGGTATCCTCAGATGAAAAGGTGTTTTTTATCCAAACAGGAATTTGCGCATCCAATACGGGTTGAATAGTAGGAGGGTAGATCACTTTAGCACCAAAATGAGACAATTCCATTGCTTCTTCATAGGATAAGCTATCTATGGTCCGAGCTCTACTTACCATTCTGGGATTGGCCGTCATCATCCCGCTAACATCCGTCCAAATTTGCAACTCTTCGGCTTTTATTGCAGCAGCAATGAGGGCTGCCGTATAATCTGAGCCCCCTCTACCTAAGGTTGTAATCTGGTTTGTTTTGTTGGATGATGCCACAAAACCTGGAAAAAGATACAGATCGTTGAGACCGTTGAGTTCATTTTCGAGTAGTTCATAGGTCAAGGGTACATCCACAATTGCATTACCAAACTGTGCGTCTGTTTTTATACATTCACGCGCATCGCATAATTTCGTTTTGGGAATGGCTTGAGATAAAAAAGCGGTAATAATGGTGGAGGACAAACGTTCTCCGAAGCTCAACACGAGATCAGATGACCTAGGGGATAATTCGCCCACTAAAAATAGTCCTCTGAGGATATCTTCTAGATCATTTAACAATACTTTTGTCTGCGTGAGAGTTGCACTTCGGTTAGCTAATGGAATAATCTCATTGCAGAGTTGTACATGGCGCTGTTCAATTTCGTTGAATAAATCCACATAGTTTTCATTGCCAGCCGCTGCCAAGTGACTAATATCCACCAAGATATTGGTAATTCCACCGAGAGCAGAAACAACCACTACCTGCTTCTTGTTCTGGGAATAGTTTTTTTGGACGATATCTCTAACAAAAGATAGACTTTCGGCACTACCGACTGACGTGCCGCCAAATTTAAGTACGATCATAGTTTCGAATTTTGAGTGAGTAAATCGAATGTAAGAATAAATACAAAGCCGAACCTAAAAACTATGATTTAGATGGTTTGTAAATATTTAATAGCCATTCGGTTAAAGGTATTAGGTTGCTCCACATTACACACATGTCCACAATTATTGACAATCTGTAAGGTTGAATACTCGTGTAATTGAACGATAGAACGTGCAGCCGATAGGAACATATGATCTTGATCACCCATGATATATAAAAAGGGAATAGTAGTATCCTTATCCTTAAAAAAACGTAAAAGTGGGTTTAGACGTTTAGTAAGACCAAACCATCTAATAAATTCTTTTTGATAGAGTTTTTTTGCTTCTTGAATAAATAGATGTCGAGCTTTTTTATGTCTAGATCTAGGCATGATGATCCAAGCAAATAAACTATAGAGCCACATATAAGGAATGAGCTTTTTGAACCAATTTCCCAGTTGTACCAACACTCTGGATCGTATATCTAAACGAGTTATTGCCCCACATAATACACCAGAATGTATACGATTAGGGGCCATTTCGGCTATTTGCCGTATAATTATTGTTCCAAGAGAAACACCCACAAAATGCGCTTTTTCGATTCCAAGATGATCTAAAACTTGCAATACGTCTTGACTTACGCTTTCAAAGGTATATTCATTATTGTAATACTGCTCAAAAAAATCTTTGGACTTACCATGCCCCCGAAGATCCACTAGTAACAAGTTGAAATTAGCCCGAAACGCTTTTATTTGTTGAAACCATATAGAAGAACTACCACCGGCACCATGGATAAAGACCACCCACTCTTTTTCATCACCTATGAGGTACGTTTTATGATATAGCATACCAATGTAAACAGAATAATTATACGTTATTTAACCCTTAGCTCATATCAGTTGGGTTAATAGCTCTAACAAAAAGTAACTGATGTCAATATAGTGTTTCTAACATTTGATTACCCAATGATATAATGAAATAGTTACTTGTTAGCTAAGGAATGCTTGTCTATTTTTGTTTTTATTTAATCCCTACTTGCAACTGAACTATTACATGTAACACCGCTTTCATGGGTTGGATTCGATTACTAATACGACTACCATTTATTTGTTTATTCACCTTAGTACATATTTTCTTAATTGTCCTATGCTATCCCCTTAAGTGGGTATCAACTTATTATGCCTTGGTGGTTGGATACATTACCCACAGTTGGGGGCATTTTATGATGGTGTTGACTGGCGGAAAATTGGCCATACAAGGCATACCACCTAAGCCTTCATTTTATATGGTGTCAAATCATCTAAGCTATGCCGATATTTGGGTTCTATTAGCGGCACTGAGAGCTACTTTTGTTGCTAAACATGATTTAAAATCATGGCCAATCATGGGACAAGCCATGAAACTCATTGGAATTATTTTTGTAAATCGAACAAAGAAAATGGATGTTTCAAGGGTAAATAAATTGATTTATAAAGAGTTACATAGCCCACGTGGTTTGATTGTATTCCCAGAAGGTACAACCTCACTGGGTGATGTATTAAAGCCTTATCACTCGCCATTACTTGAAATACCAGCCACTCAGCAGTTCCCTGTTCACTCTGTTTTACTACATTATGAGGACAAAATGGGAGGGGGTAAATCACTCTTTGGATCCTCCTATGTCCCATGGTGGGATGAGACTTCTTTTTCACGTCATTTTTTATCCTTACTTACCAGAAAAGGGTATATTGCTACACTGACATTTTCACGTCAAACATGGCAATACGAATCAAGAAAAAAACTAACAGAATCTATTTTTCAATGGTCACAAATTGAATATGAGAATCTAAAAAAACATGCCCGATAAAAGACCTTATCTACTCAAGAGTCTACTTTATGTTTATGTGATCTTGGTTCTTATATCTAATATTCACAGTCTGTTGCAGCATCAGCAGCAACTGTTTGTTAACCATGACATACATTTTGAGGATTCTGTTTCTGAGGATTCTTTCCTTGAGCTCTTAAAGCCAGAACATAATAAGAAAGCAGGTGAAGACACAACGCTTACAAAGACCAGCTTAATTGTATCTTTTGGTCTTTCGGAACCGTTGCACACTAAGTTAAATCAGTATCATAAAAAGGATTCTTTGGGAATACGATTTAACTATGTAGCATACCCATTGTTAGGCAATAATACGGAAGAAAGGACTCGTAGAACTGCACTCCTCACACGAATAGAACATGGATCAGGACCTGTACTATTGGTAGCAGAACAGGAGTGGACACACTTAGCCCTAGAAGTAGGCAGTGGAGCGACTAGTAATGATGTGCGATTATTGTTATTAAATCCCACACCCTTGCCCGATTCTCATTTGCTAGGGGGGTATTATTTAAACAATCTCTTTATTCAAGCCTATGGGCTTACACTACGCTTTTTGTCTCATGCACTACCTCACTTTGGCAGGCTGAACCACTGGAAGGAGAGTGCAGAGGAGATACGACTTGTTTCGGATTATCAACTATCTGAAGCTACGCAGCAAAGCTTTGAACTTGCCAAGATATCTAAGATTATTAGAACTCGCTCGAACGAGGATGATCGCTGGGTAATGAACGAAAACCAACGTGTTCCACTCATGGACACTTTTGTACAACGTTATTCAGTATTTTCGGACAGTACCACCTATGTTGAAGATGAACAATCATTAATTAATATTGTACCGGCTGAGTTAGCTAAGATGGCTCAACTATCTCCACCAGAACCACTTCGACTATCTTGGGAGTCAGCTATTCAAGAGGAATTTAATCTAGATAATTATGTGCGTGTGTCAGGGGTATATTTAGCAGCCTTAATGCTTATTATCGCATTAATTTCTTTATTTTCAGAGGACTTAGCCTGCATATCTGCAGGAGTTTTGGCTTCTCGAGGCGTGTTGCATTTGAGTAATGCCATTATTGCATCAGCCCTGGGAGTCATTGTATTCGATGTATTTATTTATGTATTGGGCCGTACCTTTAAACGGGCATGGTTAATGCGGATACCATTAAAATGGATGCTTACCGAAAAGGATTTAGACTATTTTACTGGATGGTTCAGTAAAAATGCAGTTGGAGTACTCTGGTTAAGTCGATTCATACCAGGAAGTCGTTTTCCTGCTTATTTTAGCGCGGGTCTTTGCCGCTATCCTTTCCCAAGCTTCATGCTACACTTTATAGCCAGTACATTAGTGTGGGCTCCCATTTTAGGAATTTTAGCCTATTTACTGGGGCAGGAAATGATGAATCTGTATGAACGTTATTATGGCTACATACCCCAATTAATCATTGGTGTTGGTGTTTCACTCTATCTTTTCTTTAACTGGATTTTGCCCCTAAGCACACCATTGGGCAGGCGTAAAATTTTCCGGAGATGGATTCGCTTCAAAAAGCTCGTTTATAACTGATTATTATAGATAACTTGGTGAGGGTCAATGTTGAAGGACGGTAAGTTTTAGCCTCTAGTTCTCTTTTTAGCAAAGAATGTTTTCAGAAGATATTCAGCATCCGCCTCTAATATACCTTGTATCACCTCAAAACGGTGATTTAATGTTGAATTGTTGTGGATATTGAATAGACTTCCACAAGCTCCAGATTTTGGATCAGAAGCCCCAAAAACAAGCCGGTCGATTTTAGACCACATCAGTGCACCGGCACACATAACACAAGGCTCTAAGCTGACATATAAAGTAGCTCCCTGCAGATACTTAGATCCATTTGCCTCAAAAGCTGCCGATAAAGCAATCATTTCAGCGTGAGCAGTTGCATCTTGGAGCATTTCTGTTTGGTTGAATCCCTTTCCTATGATTTTATTTTCTTGGACGACAATCGCCCCAACAGGTATTTCACCCTTTTCATAAGCTTGCTCAGCCAATTCTATAGCTTTGGTCATATAAAATTGATGTTGCTGCCAAATAGGTTCATTGTTGTTCATAATTTTCAATATACTTAGCTTTTAACCGAATAACCGCTCAAGCTCATCTGTCTAATATGGATACAGAATACATTCGATCACACATTCGTACTATTCCTGATTTCCCAGAAACTGGCATTCAATTTAAAGATATTACCCCATTATTGTTAGACGCTAAGGCGAACGAATTAACGCTTTCTGCATTACATACAGCTTTTCATACTTTATCTGTTGACAAGGTTGTTGGGCTGGAATCCAGAGGTTTTCTATTTGGGCCAAGCTTGGCAGCTAGCTTCCAAGCTGGTTTTGTCCCGGCAAGAAAGAAGGGTAAATTACCCCATAAAACTATACAAAAAGAGTACGGGTTAGAGTATGGTAAAGATATTCTAGAAATGCATACCGACGCCATTAACCCTGGAGATAATGTGATTATTCACGACGATTTACTCGCTACAGGTGGAACTGCTAAAGCAGCCACAGAATTGGTGCTGGAGCTGGGAGGGCAGGTTGTTGGTTATTCTTTTATCATTGAATTAAGCTTCTTATTGGGAAAAAATCAGCTTCTTAAAGATATTCCCATCCGTTCTATCATTCAGTACTAACAAGTATGTTCGACCTAGCTTTTTTACCACTGCGTTATTTTTGGTTCATGCATTTCTAGTTCATGCATATTTCACAAAAAAATATGTGGGTCACAACAAGCCGTACCATTTTCTAGCAAACCATTCAAGCCCTAATAAAACCAATACAATAAAGAACCAAAATACGTTCTGAACAGGGTAGAAGTACTGCTGGACCAGGTTGTCAACAGTTTCAAATAACCCATTGGATTGCATTGTGCGTTTAAGCTGCTCAATTTCATTAAACTCCACCAATGATCCGTTTGTCTGAATAGCAATACGCTGCAATAACGAGTTGTTTCGCTTTGTGACAACAAATTCATCATTTGAAGTTTCAACAATAAACTCACCGGTGCTTCTATTCATTTCAACACCATTTTTACGAACAATGGCGTCATAAGAAAAAATCCCTTCCTCGTTAATTTCAATGATTCCAGTGTACTCACCTGGTCCGGTCGGTGTCAACTGCATGTTTGAACGTAACTCCGATCGTCTATTCTTTTCTTTTGTAGGATTATTGGCTGCGATTTGAGTTACTTCCTCTTCATCGGTACTCAAAGATGAGTTCCTGGTTCCATCTTCATAGATAAGTATTTCAACTGAAGCATCATTCTCGGGTTGTCCACTATCATTCAACAACGTTGCATTAAACTGCACAGATTCATTAACAGAGTAGCTTGTTCGTGTTGTATTTATTTGGATGTTATCTTCATTAGGATTGCTATTTACCCAATAAATCATGTTTGAAAACAACCGATCTACATAGTCACGTTGTTGGGTACGTGAACTTTGATAAAAAAGATACCAATTCCACTGTGAAACCAACACCGTACGATATGAGCTAAACTCCTTTGCTTGAATTACGGGGTATAGCTCTTGATCTCCAACATAGCGAGCATTTTGTATGGTATCATAGAGAGGTAAAGGATTACTCAGTATTCCGGATAGGCCAGGGGTCGTTTCTGTGAGTCTAGGCACATCAGCCAGTATTGGGTGTTTATTTGTAGTCCACGATTGAACACTTACCGTTGATTCAACCACATTAGCATCAGAATTTAGTTGAAAACGACCCACTGAGTTATCAAACCAATTTTTCATAGGTTCCCAACTCGAAGTATTCAACAGACTACTTTCTACTGGACTTGGAATATGAAGGTACACCATTGGTATTGACGATAATTCAAATCCAATTATTTCATTTAGTTCGGGAATATCGACCCATGGTTCGCCATGTATAACAATCACATCTGCCTTTATATCTGCATCTATGTCAAATTCTAAAAAACTTCCATTTCGTTGTAAGGTCAGCGTATGTAAACGCAACTGTGGGTTGGTTGATACAATATCTCGTATCATTCGGACATCGGGATGCACTTGATTGGCAATATGTACCACATCAATCTGATCATCCATAACCTGAACAGAGGAGCGAAGTTCATTATTCATATAGGTCCATTCATTTTCTAAAGCCTCTATACTAAAGCGGAAGGATTGTAAGCCTAACTCCTTTAAATTAACCTGGAATGGGTGGACGATACGTTCTCCATTGGTTGAAATTAAAAGGCTGGCAGTGTCTAGTATATTCCCCATTGCATCGCTCATAGATAATTTTATCGTCTTATTAGCGTAGCCATCTGCTTGAATATTAACAGAGAATTCGTGGGAAGTATTCAAATAACCTAGACTGTTTCGTTGTACGTCTACAATGGATACATCTTGTACCTCATTTGTATCACCCATTGCTACAACATAGAAGGGTAGTCCAGTTAACTCCGCCTCTATACTTGCGTCCAAATTAGCATTGTGTATGCCATCGGTGACCAATAGCACCCCTTGAAAATCCTCTTTTAATGCTTGAACTTGTTGAATCGCCTGGGTTAAACGAGTATCCGAATCGTTAAGACGTACACTGTCTATGGAGGAAGACGGGCGTACAAAATTCCCAAATTGGTACCACTCAATACTAAGCTGCTGCTCTAGTTGTTGCAAATCATCTAACACCATCTCGTAGGTATTAGCCCCTTTATAATCACCCTTATTCAAGCTCATACTTTCAGAGTTATCGAGAAGTACCATAAGGTTCTGAGGCGATTTTTGCACATCGCTACTAAAAAATATGGGATTCAATACCAGCAGAAATAACAGTGTTATACTTAGAGTTCGCAGTGAGCCTAACCCAATTTTCACTTTCGCCTCTAGTTTTCGCTCCTTTGAGTAACTCCACCAAATTAGAGCAATACAGCCTAGCCAAATAAGCGAGAGTAAATAGATAGGAACACCATGTTGAAAACCAACAAATTCCATGAATACTCTGTTATAGTGTATTCAAAATTTTATCTATGATGTCCACTGGACCCAATCCTTGTGCTTCTGCGGCGTAATTCGGGATAATTCTGTGGCGAAGTACCGGAACCGCTAGATATTTTATATCCTCCTCGGTAATGTTGAAACGCCCTTGTGATAAGGCTTTGGTTTTGGCCGCAATGATCAAATTCTGAGAGGCTCTAGGCCCTGCGCCCCAACTTAAATACTCATTGGCAATACTACGCTTATCAGATTTAGACTCGGAAGTACTAGGACGAGTGTTACTGACCAAAGATACCGTATAATCTAGCACCGATGAGGGAATGGGTACTTCGCGAATGAGTTTTTGATAGTCTAGAATATCCGCTTTATTCATTTGAGCACGGGGAGAAAGTGAGGTCGAGCTGGTTGTTTGAGTAATGATTTGTTTCTCCTGGTCAAAAGTAGGATAGTCCACCCAAAGCTGAAACATAAATCGATCTAGTTGTGCTTCAGGTAGAGGGTAAGTGCCTTCTTGTTCAATGGGGTTTTGGGTAGCCAGTACAAAAAAAGGTTGGTCTAGGTCATAGCTTTTACCCGATGCAGTCACATGATATTCTTGCATGCCTTCGAGTAATGCAGATTGGGTTTTCGGAGGTGTTCGGTTAATTTCGTCAGCTAACAAAATATTTGCAAAAATAGGCCCTTTTATAAAACGAAAGCCTTTGGTACCCGCTTCTTTGTTTTCCTCGATGACCTCTGTACCAGTTACATCGCCCGGCATCAAATCTGGGGTGAATTGAATTCGATTAAAATCTAAATCTAACGCGTCAGAGAGTGTTTTAATAAGAAGAGTTTTAGCCAATCCAGGTACTCCAACCAACAGACAGTGCCCCTTTGAAAAAAGACTCACTAAAAGTAATTCAATAATCTCTTCTTGTCCGACTATCACTTTTTGGATTTCACTTTTAAGAGCAGCGAATTGTTGCGCGAATACTTTTGCTTTTTCTACCGAATCGACTTCTTTTGTCATATCTAAATAGTCTAATTAGTTAAAATTGGGGAGATACGGTAGAGCTAGGTATATCAATACGATACTCTATATAAACTTCTTCTCGCAGTTCCTCAATCCATTGTGTATACTCTCGTAATTGTTTTTGCTGAAGGGCTATGTTTCGAAGTCGTTCAAAATCCTGATCCATGTTAGCTAGGTGTTCTTCAATGCGCTCATCTAAACGAATAATCCTGTAGGCACGGGCACCTTGAGGTGAGTTTAGAGTAAATGCCCTGGGATCTGAAATATCTCCCTCATTTTCAAGTAACAATACCGTTCTATACAAATTGGCATCTAATCTATTTAAGGGGATATATCGTTCACCGGTTTCTGGATCTAGCACTTTACCTCCGGTTACCTTTGTGATAGGGTCTTGACTTTTTGTACGAGCAAAGCTGGAAAATTCTATATCAGTAAACTCTAGCAAACTATCTCGAATACTAACTAATCGCTCAATGGCAACTTCATCATCCAGTTCTTCTGCATTCACGGAAATAAGTATGTGACGGGTCTCAATCTGATCTCCAATCCGCTTGATTAATTCTATCACGTGGTATCCATATTCTGTTTCAACCACTTCGGATATTTGACCAGGAGTTAGGGCAGCAGCAGCGGCCGAGTATTCAGATACCAATTCATTGAGGCCCATAAGAGGTAGTAATCCACCTCTAGGACCTGAAGGTCCATCACTGTGGCGTCTAGCCAAATCCTCCAGTGGAATACCATGTACCAAGATGGAATCTCGTAAGCTCTCTGCAAAAAAACGAGCCGCTTCTTTGGCATCACTTTTTGCCGGTGGTATAATAACAATTTGAGAAAGGGCAACTTGTTCTGGTATAGTTGGAAGGGAGTCTTTAGGAATACTTTCAAAAAATTCGGCTACTTCCGGTCTCGTTATGGCAACACTGGATAAATAAGTCTGCCGAACCTGCTCCGTGGTCATTTGTTCTCTGAAATCCTCTCTAAATTCTTCGCGAAGTTGGATAACAGGCTTGCCAAAAGCCCGTTCTAGAGCCTGCTCGGATCCTGCTTGCATGATGAGCTGTTGAATACGTTGATCCATAGCTCTATTTACGCGTTCATCTGGGATTATAACCGAGTCAATTTTAGCCTTTTCGAGTAGGATAAAGTTTTCAATTGAGTTTTCTAGAAAGCTAAACCACAATGCTTCACTAAATGGGATATCCTGACCATAACTTCTATTTTGTAGTATATAGGTTCGTACATCGGTGTCGATATCCGACTTTAATAAGACACGATCATTAACCTGTGCGATAATTTGATCGGTAGGTCTAGGTTCTGAATTCGCTGTATTTTGAGCCCAGAGACTGGGTGGATACATTAAAGACAAAAGAGTTACTACAAAAGCAGCACCAACTAATCGAATGGGTGAGCGTTGGATATAGTTCTTGGGTTCATGCATACGTTTAATTTGGTAAATTTATTTCTATCTCGTTGTTTGCTTCCGCCTGAAGATAGAGATTCTGTTGATAGCTTTTGAAGCTAGTCCGTTTTTTTTCTAACAAGAGCCATTGTTGAATTTCTGATAACAACCACTCCAGATCTGGATGTTCTCCTTTAGGTTTTTCCTCTAAAAGTTGAACAAAATGATATTCATTCCCCACTTTTTCAATCACTGAAATTTCACTTAGTCCAATTCTTTGTAAATACCTGTTCATAATGGGTGAATCGGATGCCGCTCTGGTAATCGGCCAAAAACGTTCCGAATGATCAAGGGTATACTCGGGTAGTAGAGCATATTTTCGGACCACATTCTCCCAATCACTTCCCCTTAAAAGCTCTTGTCGGGCTCTAGATGCGTCATTAAGACGTGTGCTCTTAAAAAATCGAAATCGGATAAATCGTTCATCCAATAGAAAATTATTTTTATTCTCTTGGTAATAATCCCTTGCCTCATCTAAGGAAACGGTTATATCCGGATTCAATTCTTTCGTTATGTAGTCTTTAGACACCTGTAATATGTAGGCTTCTGTAAGTTTGTTTATTCTGTCTAATACATCTTTTTCGCGATGAATACGTAATCGGTAGGCCTCTTGTAATAATATCCGGTCCTGAACCCACTGCTGCACATAGCTACGCATGATTTGAGTGGAATCTGCAAAAACAAACTGTTGTGGTGGTATTTTCTGCATTAACTCAGAGTGTAATAAAACGTCATTATTTACCTTTGCAATTACATACTCGTCGTTCGAACTTTTGAAATCACAACTCAAAAGTACTAGAAAAAGAAAGACCGGTAAAAAGCGTGCAATTTTCAACGTTTGATTACTTGCTAGAAGTCTATTTAATGGAATGGGAATATACGTTTGTCTCGGTAGAAATTGGTGGGGTATAAGATTAATTTAGGTCTGAAGACACAAAATTTTCATCTATCACCTCTGGAAATGCTTGAATTTGATACTTATTTCGAAGTCGTTGCAACCATTTTTCCTCGCGAATGGGTTGATAATCAGATAACAAACGATTGAATGCTTCATCGAAGGTCATTTTTCTAGCTGGCAATACATCATTCAGTATAAAGAAAGCTTTTCTGTTGTTATAAGTGAAGTATTCACTGATATTCCCAACTTCCATCTCAGCTAGTCGAGTAAATGGTTCTCCTTGAAATATTCCTGTTGAATCTGACATTACGGCTACCGGAAAATCATTGGCTCTAAGACTATCTGGATGTCCTCCTTGAACAATAAAGTCCTCAGCTTTTTTAAGGGTAGAATCATATCTAGCCGAAACTAAATGATAGTAATATCGAGTTTCAAATTGATAATCGGTGTTATTACTAAGGTAACGATCCATGAGTAGGGTGGAATCAACGGTAACACTGCTCCAAACAGAATCTTCATTGATTTGATACACGACAAGCCCCCGATGATACGAGTCAGTTTGAGCAGAAAACTCTGGAAATACGTTTAAAGTGAGGTTAGCTAGCCCAGCATCCAAGAAATATTCTTGATAGTCACTAAACCAACTTGACTGCACCTGATTTAATACTTTATTAGAGTGAGTTTCAATCAAGTAATCGTAAAAATCTGCTACACTTGCGATATTACCCTGAAAAGAAAATAAGGTGTCTGAGGTAAGATTTTCGGCCACATCAAGTACCTGTGTAACCGGTAACGAATCGGCTGAGGTGAATGAATTGGTGAGATCGGTAATGAGTTCAGTGTTAACACGAAGATTATACTGCTCGGACAACCAATTTAAGACAAATTCATTACTGCGCTCAAAATTAGAACTCTTATCTAACTCTTGAGTTAAGAACTCATCCTTTTCGGCCTCATTGTTAAACGTCTGTACCGAATCAACTCGAAAAATATGAACCCCATACGTGCTCTCAATAGGTCTTGAATAAGGCAGGGAGGGATCTAGATTCATTACCGAATCAACAAACGCTTGGTCATAACGACTACTATACGATACCCATCCAATATTTCCCTCATTAGATACCGATGCTCGGTCTTCTGAAAATTCGGCAACTAAATTCATCCATGGGGTTCCTTGTTCTAGTTGTTCATACAAATCATCCATCTTTTCGATATCGCCCCGCCGAGAGATAAAAATATGAGAGACATTTCGAGCGGGAGTTCGTTCTCTGCGCTCTTCTAAATGGATTAGATGGTACCCAAATTGTGTGCGAACTGGCATCGATAGCTCACCCTCATCCAAGGCGTACAATGCATCTTCGAAGGCCCCCACAGTAACACCAACGCTAAACCAGGGTAAATCACCCCCCATTAACTGACCATTTCTGGTTGATGAGTACTCTTCATTTAACTCAGACATCGTCTTTTCTCCGGATAAAAATAATTCTCTGGCCTCCATTATTCTGTTATAAGCTGCCAAGGTATCCGATGGTGGTGCGAGTGGTAGTAAAGAGATTAAGACATGTGAGGACTTCAATTCCTCATTATATCTACTCTTGAATTGTTCGAAAATAGTTGGTTTAATTTCGCGGTCTAACCAATAGGCATATGCTGCTTGTTTTGCATACAGAGCGTATTCCTCGAGTATAGTTTCATTCTCGAAATAGCCTGCTTCTCTTGCCGCCAACAATTTGGCACGGTAGTTCAAATAAATAGGTAAAAAATCTTTTAACTCCTCTGCTGTTGGGTCTTGATTGACACCACCTGACATATAACCCTGCATTACATCCTCGAACTCAATGACCTCAGGCCCAACCGTACCTACGACCGATTCTGATTTATTTTTCTTAAGTACATTAGGAGTGCTTGTACAGGAGAGCGTCAATATGCTCATAACAAAAATGATAAATAGGGGAGTAGAATATTCTTTTCGAGTGAACATAGTAATTGTTTTGTTTAACACGTTTTAATGAATAATTGAGTTTATTTTTCAGCGTTGTGTAGCATGGACATCCTTGAGCATTGATACAATTTAGCTCGAGCCATTCAACCAATAATAACGACCAAATTTAAAGAAAGATTGTGTCTTTTTTTAAAATAACATTCCCGCCCATGTAGCGGTCATCAAATTGGCCATAGTTCCCGCAAAGACCGCTTTTATACCAAATCTTGCAATTTCAGATTTTCGAGAAGGGGCCAAGCTTCCAATTCCCCCAATTTGAATAGCTATAGAAGATAAATTAGCGAATCCACACAGAGCAAAAGTAGCCATAGCAATCGTCTTAGGTGTTAAATTGGCAACAGCAACTAATTCAGCTAATTTTAAATAGGCCACAAACTCATTTAATACAATTTTAGTACCTATTAAAGAACCAACTGAAGTCACATCTTGCAGAGGAATCCCAATAATCCAAGCAACAGGTGCTAAAATCCAACCAAGCAACCATTCTATACTTAAGGAGTTACCAATAACCGCGTTCAATCCCGTAGTGAGACCCACCCAATCGAGAAAGCCGTTAATCATGGCTAAAAGTGCAATAAAAGCTAACAACATAGCACCTACATTAGCGGCTAGCTTAAGGCCAACACCCGCACCCGTTGCAGCAGCATCAATCCCGTTCGCGTCTGATTTTTCAACAACCATTTCAACAGTTCCGGCGGTGACCGCTTTTTCGGTTTCGGGTTCTAAAATTTTAGCTATGATTAAAGCAGCAGGAGCGGCCATGAGTGATGCCCCCAATAAACGCTCTGCAAAGAGTTGTTGAGCCACTACCAATTCTAACCCATTGGCTGTGGCGAAGGATTGTCCTAGCATAGCCACATAAGCGGCCATCACCCCCCCCGCAATGGTGGCCATACCACCCGTCATGATTGCCAATAACTCAGACCTAGTCATTTTATCTAAGAAAGGTTTAATCACCAATGGGGCCTCTGTCTGGCCAACAAAAATATTAGAAATCACCGATAAGGTTTCTGCGCCTGATGTTCCCATTAGTTTTTGCATCCCCTTCGATACTCGTTTAACCACCCATTGCAAAATGCCATAATGGTATAATATAGAGGTAAGGGAGGCAAAAAAGATGATCGTTGGGAGTACCTGAAAAGCAAAAATAACCCCAAATGAATCTTCATATTCGGGACCTCTGGCTAATGAACTAAATAGAAATTCTGCACCAGCGGTG
Source organism: Balneolaceae bacterium (assembly GCA_018401935.1). Lineage (GTDB taxonomy): Bacteria > Bacteroidota > Rhodothermia > Balneolales > Balneolaceae > UBA1275. Next base: position 258,276 of record JAGYJQ010000001.1, on the reverse strand, counting down.
GTATAAGTAAGTACAATGACAAAAAAACTGGCTATCCACTCAAATACTACCTTAGGCCAACCTAAAGGTGCCCAAAAGCCACTTAGTACGTTGGATTTTAATATGAAAATTGCTAGAAGGAATTGAATTCCAAGTCCTGTCAACACCAACTTCCAATTCACCGCTTTCTTATGAGAACTTAAGGCATAGCTTAGTCCTATGATGGCCATCATTCCTAATAAGCCTCTTAAAACATCTATTATCATGTAGGTATATCCATTGGTTAGTATTGTTAAAGCTTTATCGTTCTTTTGTCGATACCCGCTGTAAAGCAATGCCTAGCCCTCGGTTCATAGGCGTCATATTCACCTACTAGGACTTGACTATCCGAATTAATGACTCGCTGCGAGTAGCTTGCGAGCATTCCACTTTTGGTACAAATGGCGTGTAATTTTGTTACAAATTCTGCAATAGCCAACAGATAAGGCATTGGCCCAAATGGTTTACCCTCATAATCCATATCTAATCCAGCAATAATGACTCGTTTATTATTGTTGGCTAACTCATTCACAATATGCAGAAGGTCATTATCAAAGAATTGTGCTTCATCAATACAGATGACTCTAAAATTGGTGCTTTTCTCAATTATTTCATCCGCACTACCAACCACAAGTGAAGGGATAGTGGTCTCATTATGAGAGACTACATCCGATGAACTGTACCGGTTATCTGTGCTAGGTTTTATGACCAATACCTGCTGACCTGCAATTTGAGCTCGTCTTGCTCGCCTAATTAATTCTTCGGTTTTTCCGCTAAACATGCCCCCACAAATCACTTCAATCCATCCAAACTCTTGGGGTAGATAACTGGGCTCATTTACCATATCTTTTGTTAGGTCTAGTTATTTAATTCGTCTAAATGACTGGTCACAAGTTACTTTGGTGATTTTAATGACCTTTATTTCACACTATAGTCTGCTGAATTAGTGCCAATGATTGCAAATATTACCCATTATTCACTCAGAGGCAAATACTTAGTATGTTTTATTTTGGATTCAGACATAGGGATAGGTTCTCATCACAAAAGATTTGACTATACCATCCCTTATTAGGCGAATACAACGTGTTTTTTAGGTTTCGATTTTTAGGCCCTAATGTTATGGTTTTTTTAGGTCCCATGTACCCTTGGTTTCAAACTCCACTATTTGCACATATATTTTACATATTATAAGTGAATCCTTATATTGGCCACATATGAAACAGTTCCACCTAAAAAAAACACCGCGAACTACTCGAATAGATTATCAAATCGAGTATGAATCCGCTTTGAATCAACAGCAACTAAACGCCGTGACGAGCTATGCGAAACGATTATTAATTTTAGCAGGAGCAGGAACAGGAAAGACGAAAACACTCGTATATAAAGTAGCACGACTTATTGAATCCGGTGTACCACCCGAGCAAATAGTCTTATTAACTTTCACTAGGCGTGCCGCAAAAGAAATGATGAATCGCGCAACACAATTATTAGATGAGCGCTGTCAATATATACAAGGAGGTACATTCCACTCATTTTGTACACAAATTCTAAGAAAATACAGTAGTCATATTGGCTATAATAATGAATTTAGCATACTTGATAGCTCAGATAGTATCGACCTAATTCAACATGTACGATCTAATCTCAAAATAGACCATCGTTCGCAGCGTTTTCCTGCTAAACGAAGTCTTGCAAAACTGTTTACCCTTCATAAAAACAAACAGCTCGATATCAGGGTATTATTACAGGAATACTATCCTCAATTTTTGGTTCATGAAAACGATGTAATTAGACTATTTACACTCTATGAGTCGTATAAAGCCAAACATCACATAATGGACTTTGATGATTTACTATTTAACACCGAAAAACTTTTTTTAGAGCACCCAGCAATATTAGAGCGAGTTTCTAGTACTTGCCAGTATGTTTTAGTGGATGAATTTCAAGATACCAATAAAATACAAGCAAGCTTATGTGAGTGTTTTTCGTCCTTCCACAAAAATCTAACCGTGGTTGGTGATGATGCTCAAAGTATCTATGCATTTCGTGGATCCGACTATGAAAATATACTGCGATTTCCAGAAGAACATGCGAACACAGAACTTATCAAACTTGAGGAAAATTATCGCTCATCGCCCGAAATATTAGAGGTTGCTAACGCTGTACTCGAGCAAAGTTCCATATTATTCAAGAAAAAACTCTTTACCAACCGAGAATCCAGTGACCTACCTGCACTAATCAAGGCCATTGACGATAAAGAAGAAGCTGAATTCATTTCGCAATTAGTACTTCATCTTAGGGAGCATCAAATAGCTTTAGGTGAGGTCGCTGTACTTTTTAGAAACGCAAGGGATTCCTTCACATTAGAACTTGCATTACAGTCCAAGAACATCCCATTTAAAAAGTTTGGCGGTCAAAAATTTACTGAAGCAGCGCATATAAAGGATGTATTGGCGCATATAAGGATTTTAAGTAATCCTAACGATACGGTGGCTTGGCAGCGAGTTTTAATGCTCATTGAAGGGGTAGGTCCAAATACAGCCGAAGATTTATTTCTTTGGATCCAGCAGGTTCAATCTAAAAAAGAGAGGACTACATCCACAGATTACACACACTGGTTTAGTGATTCTGAGTGGATGAATAAAAATTATTACAACGGATTGAACAGACTTGGGACATGTCTGGTAAATGCTTCACAGTGTGAACCTTGGCACGACTCAATACCCTTAATTATGGATTATTACCTACCTATATGCAAAGATTTATACGATGATGCTCCAAAGAGGGAAGAGGATTTGGCTACTTTACATCAAATCGCAAAAACCTATCAAGATGTGCAAACATTATTAACCGATCTAGTTTTGGATCCGATCACAGATACGGTAACCGATACCCTTGCATCTAAAGAGGAAGAAGCCCCTCTCACCTTAAGTACCATACACTCTGCGAAGGGTTTAGAATGGAAGCACGTACTAATAATGCAGTGCTTAGACGGAAGTATTCCAAGTACTTTTTCTATCGATAAGGAAGAGTCACTGGATGAAGAACTTCGGTTGTTATATGTAGCAACTACTAGAGCAAAAGAGATGCTTTATTTCACTTATCCAAGAACTTCATTTAGGCAGAGAGAAGGGGACTACTTGACAAAAGCCTCACGCTTTTTAGACCCCATCACTTCCAAATTAGAACCGTGGGATCTCATCCATGACACCAATGACCTATCTCTAAACGAGGATGCCAATCAATCCTTATTAGAGTAACCATAACTGTCTTGTGTTTCCCTTTAATGGTGCAAGGTTAATAAGGTGATTTTTTCGGTGATCTCCTGAGTGCATCACGTATGACTAGTAAAAATATGACAGGGAGAATTGACCCATTCTTCAACATATCTATTTTATTTTACTCTGTATCCAACCCGAATCTATAAGCTAAAAAATATATTAGGTTATTTATATAAAATATTGCAGTTAAGTATGTTAACTATTTTTCACTTGTATTCATTACGGTGTAATGATTCCAAATCTGGCTAATAATCCAAGCAATTGGGTACACAGGAACAAATACAGCAAGCCAAACCATCCAAGCCTTATATCGAACTTTTCCACCATCTTTGGGTTGAGTGATTCCGGCCAACCCTGCTAACCACAGAATAATTAGCAAGAAGATAATAAGGGAGAGCAACAAAGAACCTACAAATCCAAAGTTTTCAAAAATAGTCTTTAACATCCTAGCTGATTATATATTTACGTATCTTACTATATAATTTAGCTAAATAACTACGTAAATGCTCCCTACAGTATCCATAGTCGGCCGGCCCAATGTCGGAAAATCAACCATATTTAATCGTCTAGTTGGTGAAAGAAAAGCCATTGTCCATGATGATTATGGAGTAACAAGAGATCGGCATTACGGGGATAGCTATTGGAACGGAGTTGATTTCAATATTATAGATACTGGCGGATATTTACCCGATGAATTGGATACAATAACTGTAGGTATTCGTGAACAAGTACTCATTGCCATTGATGAATCCGACGTCATACTATTTGTGGTTGATGCAAAAACCGGCATTAATATGCTTGACGAATCGGTTGCACAGATTTTACGAAGGCAAAAAAAGCCCGTTTTACTCGTCGCAAATAAGGCAGATAATGAAGGAAGAAGGCTAGAAGCTTCTGAATTCTATAGCTTAGGATTTGATGATTTATTCTCTATTTCAGCCATCAGTGGCACTGGAACTGGTGAGCTAATGGACCGGATAATAGAACTATTACCTGAGCATGAGCCCGAGCCACAAGAAAACATTCCTAAACTAGCCTTTATAGGACGACCGAATGTGGGTAAAAGTAGCCTAGTTAATGCTTTAGTAGACGATGAGCGATGTATAGTTACCGATATTGCCGGAACAACCCGTGACACGATTAACACGTACTTATCATTCAATGATAAAGAATACACACTAATGGATACGGCCGGGCTTAGAAAAAGGGTAAAAGTAAAAGAAAATATTGAGTTTTACAGTACGGTAAGAACAGAAAAAGCCATCCGCGAATGCGATGTAGCAGTGCTCATTTTAGATGCAGAGAGAGGATTCGATGCTCAAGATAAGCGCGTACTCAGACAAGCAGAGGAATATAATAAGGGGCTAATTATTGTATGGAATAAATGGGATTTAATCGACGATAAAGACACTCATACGGTACGCGAATTTGAAAAAGTGGTATATGAAGCTGTTCCACAAATGGATTATATCCCCATTTTGACTATTTCTGCTACTAACAAGAAACGCATTCATAAAGTCCTGGAATTATGTGATGAAGTGATTGAAGAAAGAAAAAAACAAATCAGTACATCCGAATTAAATGACTTTATTGAGAAGACACTTCACAAACGCCCATTACCAATGAAAAGAGGTAGGGAATTAAAGATTCAATATGGGTCACAAGTAAAGGCTAATCCACCTGTTTTTAAGTTCTTCATGAATAGCCCACAAGACTTGCCCGCTAATTATCGACGTTACCTAGAGAATCAACTAAGGGAAACCTATAAGTTTACCGGAGTACCCATAACGATGGTATTTAAACAGAAATAGGAGAGTGATGGAGATCGTAAACATAAAACATAGTTTAGAGATTGCAGTAGCTCTTTTATGCTTTATTGTTCTACTTCCAAGTTCTTTAAATCTAAGAAATCTAACCAAAGTCTATTTACTAGGTAGTTTACTTAGCTTTTTTGGTGCTAAAATGTACATTTTACTTGGGCCAAGTTATCTGATACGGGATGTGGAAGCATGGGGAAATTTTGTAAGCATAAGTTTAGTCCTATCTGCTTTATTTGTAATTATTCGAGATTCTAAACCAGTATTTGCACGTTTTCCTGTGAGCTTAACCTTGCTTCCATTGATCGGTATTATATTTTTCGCAATTATCCCAACAAGTTATGCGATAAAAGACATATTAGAATTAATAATGCAGGCCGGTGCCATTCTAGTTGCATTGCTTCTTTTCGGAGTAAACACCTACCTGTTCAAATGGAAATGGACATTTTTAGGATCCGTCACAGCCTTTATAAGTTCATATATAACTTCTATACTCAGCATTAATGGAGCTTTACATGGGTTAATGTTGGGCAGTATTTTATTTTGTCTTGGAATGATTTTATTGACTTTTAGTTTAATCAGATACCCAATTAATACAGAAATAACATAAAAAACGATATTAACATGAGCTATCAAATAGGCGATAACGTACCCAACATCACATTACAAGATACAGATGGAAATCACACTACGATTGAAGCAGGGACCGGTAAACACACCGTTTTATTATTTTTCCCATTAGCATTTTCAAGCGTTTGTACAGAGGAGCTGTGCTCGGTACGTGATAACATGAAACTATATGAGTCGTTGAACGCAAATATTTACGGTATTTCTATTGATAGTTTTTTTAGTTTAAAAGCCTTTAAACAGTCTCAAAATCTTAATTTTACCTTATTAAGTGATTTCAACAAGGTGCAGTCTACTAATTTTGGGGTTTTAAATAATGATTTCTTCGGGATGATTGGTGTAGCCAAACGAAGCGCGTTTGTACTAGACGGAGATATGAAATTGATCCATGCCGAGATATTAGAAGACGCTAGTCATATGCCAAACTTTGATAAGATCAAAGAAGTCCTTCAATAAAAGTTATTCGTGAACTCCTTTATTATAGAATGGTTCATGTATAAAATGGATAAAGCCAAGCTATAATAGAGGAGTACGAGGGGAAGTAGATAGAGATAGATAAGCAGGATTATATGGAATGATATTAACTTTACATAATATACATTATGAGACACTAATATACTCTGCTATGTATCCATACCACAAATGATTATCTCAACAATTATACCATTGGGATATCACCCGATCTCTTTTATCCAAAAAGACACGAGACCCAATATCGTTGGACCTCGTGTATCAATGATTGCTAGGTTGTATGGTAAGTTAGATTAGCTATTGTCTTTACTGTTTATTCGGAATGTTATAGGCAAGGTGTATCGTACTGCCACGGGTCTTCCACGCTGTAGACCTGGTTGGAATTTAGCTTGCAAGACAGCACGAACAGCCTCTTCATCGCAACCACCACCAATTCCTCTAATAACCTGTGGATCCAATACTTTCCCTGTTTTATCAATAACAAACTGCACAATTACTCGTCCCTCAATACCCGCTTTCAAAGCCAACGGAGGATAACTTATGTGCGATTGAACAGATGCAATTCCGCCTATTAAAACCGGTGGATTCTCTACTACCACAAATATTTCTTCTTCCACCTTTTCTTGTTGTTGAATAGGTTTAGGTGGAACCGGAATATCCATAGGCTCATCAAAATCTAGTTCTGCATCGATCTCGAGTATTTCATCCTCGAGTATTTCATCATTTGGAACCTCAATGGGTACCGATGGCCTGGGTGGAGCCGGAGCTTTTAATTCCTGCTTGGTTTGGATGATTTCTTCAATAAAAATCTCCTCTTGTTGTTGCATTACGATTCGTTTATCGGATGTATCAACATTTAAATCCACCTTAAAAGCAGCAATAAAAATAAGTATCGATAAAATGAATCCACCCTCAAGGGTAATAAGATAGTTTTTTCTAAGAGTACTATCGCGCTTGATAATTCTGACTGGATTTTTCATGACTTACCTCCTATCAATCTAGTTTAACATCGTATGATCTAAACGTAGTATAGAAAGTAATCGTGAAGTTTAGATGAAGGGCCTTAAAAAGTAAAAGTAATCTAATCGAGGAGTTAATCGATAGATTACTGTGAATTAATCAATGGTTTCAATGTGAACATGAAACAAGCCATCCGCATCTTTTTGGATAGGAATTCGATCAATAACCGCATCAATAGATATCTTGCCTTGCAAATGTACCACAGGGTATCTCTTACTATTACCAAAACCTTCCTCATTGTTGTTTGGCTTAATGTCGTTTAATTCACTTTTGATAGGAATTTGTATCCTAATGGGATCGATCAAAATTAACAACAGATCGTTTTGGTCTACATATTTAAAGTTGAGTATTTCTTCAATAACGGAAGGTGTATATGCTTCTATACTTCGTATTGATTTGGATCCTTCTTGTTGAACAGGTTCAATAAACCCCCTTGATGAACATTCTTTCCACTGTAACGAATTTAAAGGGATAAATAATAAGTCTACGTCCATTAGGCGTTCTGTTTTATACGTTTTCTACGTTTTGGTTTGTTTCTATTCTCTAAGGTCTGTTGCACCACGAAACGGACAATGGATGCAGCAATATCTTTTTGTGTAGCCCGTTCGATACCTTCTAATCCTGGTGAAGAGTTCACCTCAAGAATGAGCGGGCCTCTACTAGATTGTAGTAAATCTACTCCAGCGATAGGTAAACCCATGGCTTTTGCAGCTGTTTTAGCTGCCGTTCGTTCTCTTGGGCTCAATCGAATTAAGGTCCCGGTACCACCTTGATGCAAATTCGAACGAAACTCGCCTTCTTTGGATTGACGCTTCATAGCCCCTACCACACGACCATTGACGACAAACGCACGGATGTCCGCCCCCTTTGATTCTTCGATAAACTCCTGAACAATGACTCTAGCTTTCATGCTGTGAAAAGCTTGGATAATTGATTGGGCTGCTTTTTTAGTAGGTGCTAATACTACACCAAATCCCTGTGTGCCTTCTAGTAGTTTTACAATCAATGGTGCGCCTCCAACAGAATCAATCAAACTATCTACTTCTTTAGAGTAATTTGTGAAAACCGTTTTTGGAAGACCTACTCCTGAACTGGCAAGTAACTGTAACGACCTGAGTTTGTCTCTTGATCGTACAAGCGCCTGCGAGTGCACCGCAGTGAATACATTCATCATCTCAAACTGACGCACTACAGCCGCACCATAGTAGGTTACACTTGAGCCAATTCTAGGTATTACTGCGTCTAGAAAGTCGAGACTCTCCCCTTTGTAAAATATTTTCGGATCATCTTGTTCAATATTGATATCACATTTCAAGTGATCAATAATATGAGCGACGTGACCTTTTGACTCAATGGCTTCTTTTAAGCGCCTAGTTGAATATAAGTTAGGATTCCTAGAAAGGATTCCGATGTGAAGTGTCAAAATAAAACCCCTATTGTTTATATTTATTTCTTGAATACATATCAGTTCTGCATTGATTTTTTGGTAGTATGTACTTTGGCAACGTCAACCAAAAAGCGATTCATTAAAAACTTCCTGCCTAACAAGACCGGGAATTTCATTTCAGAGCGATCCGTTAAGGAAAATTCGGTATCTATTATTCTGTCATTTAGTTGAATTTTCGCGCGTACGAAGTATCTCGATTCTGTTAACCCATTTGAACTTTTAACCTCTCGAACGTCAGAAATGGGCAGCTCAAATACTTTATTATTGTAGGCTTCATGCTCTGGGTCCAGTAAGCTAAATCGCACCCATTCTTGCGTATTCTTTATAAAAGCTTCAATTCTGTGGCAATGTATACTGGATGAAAAAGCACCTGTATCAATTTTTGCTTCTAAACCGAATAGAAACCATTCTGGTATATCCATTCGTTCTATTCGCCCAATTATTTGCAGATCGTTTTCTTTCAATTCATAAACATTTATTATGTTAAAAATACGTCATTTTTTCCAAAAGCAATACACCCATTCATCCTATGATTGAAAAACCTCGTTTGGTTCTTGATAAAGAAATTGTACTTCGAAATAGTTCACGGATCAGTAATAAAGCCCAGCAACATTCCATAAAATTTCAACCTCATTTCAAAACCCATCAATCTATTGAAGTGGGTCGCTGGATACGAGATTTAGGGGTTACTGACATTACCGTATCCAGCATGGATATGCTAGCCTATTTTTTACAAGATGGTTGGGATTCTTTTTTACTAGCACTCCCCTTACACCCAGGTATTTTTACATCCATTAACCAGGTTAATAATGTAAGTAATTTAACGGTGCTGTCTAGTTCGATTGAGCACCTGAAACATCTCGATAGCATTCTCGATAACCCTTTATACGTGCTCTTAGATGTAGACCCGAATTACGGCCGGACTGGGATACCAATTGACCATCTATCAGAGATATCCGAGTTCATTGAAGCCATTCGGCCATTTACAAATATAGCACTCGCTGGGTGTTACATTCATGCAGGAAATTCGTATCAAGAGCCTAATAGGGCGTCCATTCTTGCTTTTTCAGAAGGCTTGACGGCATCCATGAACCAGTTAAAGAAAACCGTTAATTTACCCATTTATTATGGGGATACTCCCACCTGTTCGTTGATGGATAACTTCTCTGTCATTGATGTACTAACACCGGGAAACTTGTTTTTTTATGATCTAAACCAACAACATATTGGAAGTTGCCGACAGGAAGATATTGCGGTTTGGGTAGATTGCCCCATTATAGAGGTAAAAGACCGGAATGCTACGGATATACCCACAAATGTGACTGAATCTGGTAATAAAGAATGTGCTCAAATAGTGGTACATGGTGGGGCCGTCCATTTCTCAAAAGACTATCTAGACATCAATGGTAGAATAGTTTATGGCCGCTTAAAAGATACACCTAATTTGTATTTGGACAAGATTTCTCAAGAACACGGCGTAATTATTGGTCCAAAAGATTTGATCTATGAGGTGGCAAACCAACCATATCTTTCTATTTATCCAGTTCATTCATGCTTAACAGCTGAATCCATGGGAGGGTATACTGACTCTAAAACGTTTAGTCACTATAACCATATGAAGGGCAATTTGAGGAACTTATAGGTGCCGAATACCTTTTACCGAACACCTTTTACGGTCTACTTTAAATAGACATAGTACAGTGGTAAATAGCCCTATTATGAAATAATTACTGCGGGCTCCATAAGTTGTATCGATCCCAATGTTGCATTCATACGAGCCTTAATACCTACAGGTATGGTACTATTATCGGTTTCATGGCTTATGAGTGCACCATAAAAAGCCGGGATGTTAAGTGGAAGAATATGATCGTTAAATACTTGCTCTAAGCTCAAACTATTTGCTCCAGCATCGCAATTAGTACATTTACCAAAAATAAACCCGTTAATCTTATTTAAAATCCCACTCAATTTTAATTGGGTCAACATTCGGTCCACACGGTATACGTCCTCTCCCACATCCTCTAAATACAAGATTGAACCCGTAAAATCAGGTAGATATTCACTTCCAATCAAGGAACATAAAACGGTTAGATTACCACCTAGGAGTATCCCTTCTGTCGTTCCTGGTTGAATGGTGAGGTGATCCTCTCCATGATTTTCGGGATATTGATAGCTTGGCATCCCCCCTTTCTCAATTACCTCTTTGAAATATTGTGTGGAATAAGAACTCCAACTAGAAGTTCCTACTGGACCATGAAAGGTATGTAGACTTGATTTTTTCCAGAGAGCCAGATGTAGAGAGCTTATATCACTGAAGCCACAAAGTATTTTAGGATTGGATGCAATGACTTCAAAGTCTAAATAGGGTAACATCCGATTACAACCCCAGCCCCCCCTAACACAGAGAATCCCGTCAATTACTGGGTTTTTAAACATGTTCATAAGATCTTTTGCACGATCTTCATCTGTGCCTGCTAAATATCCACGTCGGTCTCGCACATGTTCCCCAAGTACAACTTTATAGCCTAAGGAATTAACTTTAACGAGCATTTCTTCGAAATCGTCTGGATTATATACTGGACTTGCGGGAGAAACCAACCCAATTGTATCGCCCGGTTGTAATGCCTTTGGCTTAATCGATTCAGATTCTATGTTCGGGAATGGTGAACTACCCTGTACTATTTTTCCTGCTGAGGGTGTTTTTTGAACACTCGATTCAAGTATGTGAAAAGTTGTTCCCAATCCTAAGGTTTTAAAAAATTGACTTCGATTTATAGGCATAATCAACGGTATAGGTTGTGTTTACTGATGTAGTCTATGGTGGTTGAATGAAGATGCTCGTCTAAAGGTTCTCCTGTTTGAAGTTTGCCTCTGAGATCAGTTGAAGAAATAGTCATTAATTCATGCTCAACCAATATAGCCTTCGATTTTAGGTAGGCTGGCAAAGTAAAATCAGCCTTTCTCTGCGCAACTAATAATCTAACCCTCTCAAGTATTTTTTCATAATCTTTCCAAGACCTAAAATTATCTATACTATCGGATCCCAAGCAAAAGTATACTTCAGGATATCCTAAGGTGTCAATCACATAATCAATCGTTTTGTAGCTATAACTGGGAATTGGTAGATCTTCTTCTATCCGTGAGATCAAACACCCATCTATGTCTTTCGTAGCCATTTCAACCATATTCAACCGATCTATATAGTTCGCATCTGTGGTATGCTTATGAGGCGGGTGTGGATTAACAAGCAGCCACAATTCATCTATGTATCCACTTAAAAGAAATGACCGAAGAATGGCTAAGTGACCTAAGTGTATTGGGTCAAAGCTACCTCCAAAGAGCCCAATTCGCTTATGTGACATCCTCTGATAATTTAATTGGCGCTAGCGACCGGTTCTAGCTTTCGAATCTCACTCACTGCTTGTAAATAATACGACTCTGCTTCTGAACGAAGCGTACTTTGTGGGAATAATTGTAGAAATTTTTCGTAGTTCTCAACAGCTAAATTATACCGTTCTAGTTGCTTCGATTGTATGCTTTGCTCAGCATAACTAACATAGGTCTCTATGATTTTTAGTAAAGCCGATTCTGCCCATCGGGTTTCAGGGTATTGATCAATAGTCTGATCAAAATAGATAGTTGCTGCTTTGTATCGTAAGGTTCGAAGGTAGAATTGGCCCGATTCAAAGGTTTTACGTGCCAATTTATTTCGTAGCTCATCTATTTTCTGAGCACTTTCTTCAATAAAGGGTGAGTTTGGGTAGTTGTTGTTGAACAATTGAAACAGCTCAATGGCTCGCATGGTAGGGCTTTGATCTAGTCGATAACGTGGAGATTGTTGATAGTAACTCAGCGCTCTGTTAAACTCAACCTCTTGTCTTCGTTCATCTTGCGGATAATAACTAATAAATCGTTCATATTCAGAGGCAGCTAGCAGGTATTGCTTGTTTTTGAAATAACTTTCGGCTAATAAGAACTGTGCTTCTTTTGCATAGGTGGTTCCCCTACCCATTCGAGTAACCAAATCAAATCCATATGCCGCATCCGAATACTCTTCCTTTTCATAGAAAGCAATGGATTTTTCGTAAGCGGAATCAATAGGTTCTCCAGGTTTAATAAGCTCTTTATTGGCGCAAGAAAGTGTTACACTTAGCAATAGTAAAGTGGCAAGACGTAATAGCATAGTTATTTTATCCGGGACGTTAAAAAGTCTATAAGTTGATGGAGTTCACTCCGATATTCGAGATGCTCGAATTCCTCTATAATATCGTAAATCTGCGCATATTTATTGTTGATAAGATGAGATATTTCGTCAATGACATGATACTTGTACATGAGCTCGGTTACCGACGCTACCCATGCATGGTTCAGTAATTCTTTCGATCCTTTGTAGGCTAAATCCATGAGAGCTTGTTCATCTTTGGTGCACTGCTCGTAGGTTCGTATCCATAAATATGTTTTTTTCCCTTCTATTAGATCTCCAGCCTTCTTTTTTCCAAAATCTTTGGGTTCGGCTGTCACATCCAGAAGGTCGTCTTGCATTTGAAAGGCAACCCCCATTAACCTGCCTAGTTCTTGCATAGTAGCTAGGAGATCAAGTCTTCCACCTATAATTACTCCAAGTCCAAGTGCAGCAGATAGTAACGCTCCCGTTTTACCTTCAATCATCTCAATATATTGCTCAACTTCTACCTTTTCACGTTGCATGAGCTCCATATCTAAAGCCTGCCCGTCACATACTTTAATGGTTGCTTGAACAAATACCTCCATTAGTGCGTGATACGCTTCTTGCCCAATATGCTCATTCTTTCCATACTGTAATAGTTGCTGAAAAGCATAGACATACATTACATCACCACTTAAAATAGCCACATTAGAATCCCACTTTTTGTGCACAGTAGCAATGCCTCTTCTAGTATCAGCCTCATCCATTATATCATCATGAACTAAGGTGAAGTTATGGAGTATTTCAATCGCAAGGGCTGCATTCATAGCGCTTACATGCTGACCAGATGCAATTCCAGCTGCTAAAAGAGTTAAATATGGCCGAATTCTTTTTCCACCCATGCCCATTGTGTAATGAAAAGGGTCATATAACGAACTTGGTTCATTAGGCAACTCTAATTGCATAATAGCCCTTTCAATTTCATCGAGCCAACGTTTATTCATAAGTAATGAGGGGTTATATGTTCTTCACTTAAGAGTCTCCATTCTCGAACTCCTAACAAGGTCATAATCATTGTTGCTTCTTTTCGCCACAAGTTAAACCATTTTTCTAACCCTTTTAACCCTTCTTCTTTTAATACTCGAACTACTGGTTGGGCAACCGCCACAAAATGTGCCCCTAAACATCTGGCTTTTATCATATCCTGTGCATGCCGGATTCCTCCAGATGCAATAATTTCAAATTCTCGCTCCCATGCTAGTTCCTGTAACGATTTTAGACAATAGACCGTGCTATTCCCCCATTCATTAAAGCGTTCTTGCATTTCAATTTCGTATTTAAGAGTTAATGTACTACCCTCCTTCTCTAGATCCGGTCTTGGGGTTGAACGAGCGGCTTCAACTCTAGACCATGAGGTGCCTCCTACTCCAGCAACATCAATCACCTTTACGCCAACATTGAGCAATCTTTTTGCAACGGTAGAATCAATCCCCGCGCCCGTCTCTTTTATTATTATTGGCACCGTAGATTCCTTGACCAACTGTTCAATTCCCTTGAGAACACCAGAAAATTGAACATCTCCTTCTGGTTGAATTAGCTCTTGAAGTGGATTAAGATGGACGATAACAGCATTGGCCTGAATAGAATTGATCATTGTTTGAAGGTGGTAACTTGGCATTCCTCCAATAAGTTGTGCCCCACCTATATTAGCTGCTATAAATGCATTTGGCGCTTTTTTACGAACAATGGTAAAACTTTTTTCGTGGGTACTATCCTCAAGCATCACCCGCTGACTACCTACCCCAAAAGGGATCTTAAAGTGCTCACAAAACGTAGCTATTTCAGCATTTAGGTTAGTGGCCTCTCCGTGGCCTCCGGTCATAGATGATATAAATAGGGGGAACTCAAACTCACTACCTAATAAATGTGAACGAAAAGATATGTCCTTAAGTCCACATTCTGGTAGAGCATTATGCTTGAGTTGATACATTTGAAAGCCAGCCGATCTCTTGTATTGACTACGTTCGGACAAAGTAAGATCTATGTGATCTTTTTTACGGGTTGAAATAGAACTCATGCGGTAAGTTAGTAAACTTAAACAGGGAATAAAATTAAGCGAGTTAAAATCTCTGTAGACATCTTAGAATAGGTAAGAACCAGAATTAATGTGAAAAGTTTGACCGGTCGCATGCTTGAACTCCCCTGAACCAATTCGAAATGCAAGGGTTGCTATATCTTCTGGGGGTACAATGGTGTTAAGAGCTAATCCTTGGGTTAGATACTCTTCCCCATACGTTTTAATCGATTCTATAGCCATATCGGTATGAACAAAACCTGGGGCTATGCTAAACGCTGTAATACCTTGTTTCCCGTAATTACGTGCGATACTTTTAACAAAGGCCATCATACCAGCTTTAGAGGCCGCATAGGCAGCAAATTCTTCGGTATCTCCACGCTGCCCTGCGCGTGAAGAAATATTAATAAGAATTCCTTCTACCTGTGAATCAGACCATATTTTGATCACCTTCTTTGCAAGATAACTACTAGCTGTTAAGTTAATTGACAGAGTTTTGTTCCAGTTTTCTAACCAAGACTCGTCAGATGAGCTAATGGGACTTTCAATGAAAACGGCGGCATTGTTGACAAGGACTTGAGGGAATTTTTCAAGCTTTTCTAATGAATGCACCCAATAGTCAATGGCTTGTTTGTATTCAATCAGGTCTACAATAGTATGCCTGTACTTTGGGCGATCACTCCAGGTCGAAATATCTGTGGTTGAAGCACCATATACTCTCCATTCCTCATCTAAATATCGATTAACAATCGCTTTTCCTATTCCTCTTGAGGAACCCGTAACAAGTACACTTCCCATAGATTATAGTTTTTTTGATTTACCTGTGTATATAGGTACAAAAGAACACGCTTCACCATACATTATTTTTTTTGCGGTACCAATGAGCTTCTTTGTTATATGGGCATATATATCAGGGGTCACAGACTTATTAGAACAACCCTTAACTAATACGTATTTCTCTTCATAAGAACTAAAATCGGCTTCGTCAATATTCCGCTTGATTAGCTGCGATTGTGCATCCACTGGGTTGGTAAAGAATACATCTTTTGCGTGTCGCTTGCCTGTTTCGGTAAGAATCATATACGCCCATGGTGCTAATAGAGCGTCTTCGTTAACTTCAATGCACAAATAGGAGTCCTGATATTCATGCCAATCGTGCTGGTCAATACATTCTCTAAAGAAGTCTTCTTTGAGAATAAGCCCTTTAAATAACCAAGGAGTTATATCTAAAGATTTTATCGGGAACTTGGGACCAAAGCTTTTGGCTATATCAATAGAAACTAGCTTTTCATTTGATTGAACTTTATTGGTAATCATACATTTGTTTTCAAATAGTCAATAGTAAAACAATGGGATGCAAAAGTCATTAAATGACTATATCGAAAAACTTTCCCCACAAGAGCATGTTCGACTTGCGTTTGGATTGTGAAAGTGGAATCCTTTTCCTTCTAATCCGTCACTAAAATCTAACTCAGTACCAGCTAACATTAGGAAGCTTCGCATATCTATGTATAAACTAAAGTCAGGATATTGAAAAAGGTGGTCTGTTTCTTTAATGGTTAAATCTTGCTGTTTAACCAGTTTTAAATCATAGCTTAGACCACTACAACCACCACTAATAATAGAGATTTGCAAGAGATTTTTTTGCTCATCAGTCTCTGAACCTTTTATTTCACATATTCGCTGATAAGCGGTATCGCTAATGGTAATCTCTGACATGTTACACCGAAATGACTTGTATTTCTGGATCTACTCTCTTGACCATACTTTCTATGGCGTACAAGGTACCCGTTGTCGCTGTTGGACATGTGCCACAAGCACCTTGGTAATGAACTTTGAGTCTGTTTTCTTCTAAGCTTATAACTTTTAGTCCTCCACCATCGGCCAGTAAATAAGGTCGCACTTGCTCATCAAGCATCCGGTTAATTTCTTGTAATCTTGGGTCATCCGAATCCAGAGCTTCTTTACTCACATGTACTTCATCATCATCAAGTAAATTTTCTTGTGCTTCTGCTTCACGAATGGGTGGTGCTAATTTTCTTAATAACTCTGACCATACCGCTCCACCATCCTGAGTTACAGTGATGTAACGATCCACATAATACACGTTAATCACGTGTTCAATGTCAAATAGTGAGGAGGCTAAACGGTCGTCTTTTGCCTCCTGGGCATCTTCGTAGGAACGGGTTACCCCATTGGTCAATGGTTCTGCAAGAACAAACCGCATGGCGTCTGGATTTGGTGTGCGTTCGATTTCTTTGATTTTAGCCATTGTTGATTGGTTAATTAAAAAATGATTGGGTTTCTATTATGCCATTAATCAATGAATCAATATCTGTTTCATTGTTATAAAAAGAAAGTGAGGCGCGTATCGTACCCGGTATACCATATCGTTCCATAATCGGCTGTGTACAGTGATGTCCGGTGCGTACGGCAATGCCAAACTTATCTAATATAGTACCTGCATCCGTTGGGTGAATGTTGTCAATTAAAAAAGAAATGACCGATGTTTTATTACTAGAGGTACCTATAAATCGAATATGCTCCAAGCTACTAAAACCGTCCATTGCATACGCTAGGAGGTCAGACTCTCGTTGAGCAATTTTATCCATCCCAATTGCATTTAAGTACCTTATAGCCTCTCCAAATGCAATACCTGCAGCAATTGGTGGTGTTCCTGCTTCAAATTTATAAGGGAGATCATTATAGGTTGTTCCAGAAAAACTAACCTTATCTATCATATCACCTCCCCCTCTGTACGGGGGCATGGATTCTAATAGGGACTTATTTCCGTATAAAACGCCAAAACCGGTAGGCCCACACATTTTATGTGCAGAAAAGGTATAAAAATCGGCACCTAACTCCTGTACATCTACCATCATATGTGGAGTTGCTTGAGCACCATCAATCAGCACTTTTGCTCCAACATTTTTTGCCATTTCGATTATTTCCGAAACAGGATTTACGGTTCCTAGGGTGTTAGATACATGAACTAAGGCAACCATTTTTGTTCGTTCGTTTAATAAAGTTGCATATACTTCTAGATCCAGTTCACCATTATCCAATAGTGGTATTACTTTAATGATGGCACCCGTCTTTTGAGCGATCATTTGCCAAGGAACAATATTTGCATGATGTTCCATTTCAGACAATATGATCTCGTCACCCGCTGATAAATTACTACTTCCCCATGATTGGGCAACTAAATTGATTGAATCTGTTGTCCCTGATGTGAAAATGACTTGCTCAAGACTCTCAGCATTTAGAAAATCTTTAACAAGACTACGAGTTTGTTCATAGGTCGTTGTAGCAGTTTGTGATAGATGATGAACACCACGATGAATGTTAGCATGTTCATGCTGGTGGTAATCAGATAATCTGGTAATGACAGACGCTGGCATCTGGCTAGAGGCGCCATTGTCTAAATAACTAAGTGCATACCCATTTACTTGTGTTTTAAGCACAGGGAATTGACTTCGTATGTGACTCCAATCAGTAGTGCCCATCTTTACCTTATATATGCTTAATAGCGTTTACCGCCGTATTTAATCCCTATTGGTATAAGCGATTACCTCTTTCAATAATAATTCTTCTACTGATTTTACCGCCATACTCTCAACCGATTCAAGAGCAAATGCGTAGACCAGTAGTTCCCTACTTTTTTGTTCGGTAAGCCCTCGACTCTGCAAATAAAACACCTCTTCATCTTGAAGTTGACCAATGGTTGCACCGTGTGAGCAGCGCACATCATCTGCAAATATTTCAAGTTGTGGTTTTGTATTTACTTTGCCTGTATCAGAAATAAGCAAATTTCTATTTTCTTGAAAGGAATCTATCTTTTGAGCGTCTTTTGCCACAAAGATTTTACCATTAAAAATAGAATGTGCCTGATCATTAACAACTACTTTGTGTAACTGATGTGAGTTACCATGAGAAAAGCGGTGATCCATGATTGAATGCGTATCCGCAATTTGTTCTCCATCAATCAGCACTAAACCATCAACCGTGAAGTCCACCTCTTCAGCGTTCTGAATTACTCTGGGTTCATTTCGGAATAGTTTAGCTCCTAAGCAAATAGTGTATGAATGATATTCAGCATGGGCATCTAACATAGCCACCGGTCTTGAGACGTGTGACGCATTTTTGCTATCACGCTGAATCCGGGCATGGTGAACATGTGCTCCACTGTAGAGTCTAAACTCATTGACAGGAACATTCAAATACACATTGTCCGAAAGACCAATATGCTCTTCAATAATGGTAGCCTTTGAATACATTTCTCCCACAAATAATACTCGAGGCGTAACAAAGTGTGGATGGTTCCGATCGGTAAATACATTCAGAATATGTATGGGTTGCTCAATGACCGTTTCTTTTGGTACATAAATGAAGGTTCCGTCTTGAAAGTTGACATCATTCAGAGGAACAAATACATCGTCGTCGTAGTTTGTCATTGACCCTAGATGTGAACGTAGTTGCTCATTTTCAGAGAAGTCGCTTAGATTACCTACAATTACTCCGTCTGGCATTCCTTCGATAGCTGAATGTGTTGGACTAAAATTACCATCTATAAACACCAATCTTGAATGGGTTGCCTCTGGTAAGTGAAATTCATCCAACTCGAGCTCAGCTTGAGTTATACCGGTGTCTACCGATTCAAATTTATTTGCTGTGATAGACTTGAGATCCGTAAAGCGCCATTCCTCATCTTTTTTCGTTGGAAATGCGCAATTATCTAGGGTTTCTTTCGCCTGCGATCTTAGCTCACTGAAATTCTCACGAAGTACACCTGGTAATTGGATGTAGGCATGAATTAATTCTTTTGTACGTACCGTGCTCATTTAAACCATCTCCTTTTAGGCTAATTCTTTTTGCATCTGATCATATCCGTTAGCTTCTAATTCAACGGCTAGCGAAATATCTCCAGACTTAACAATTTTACCATCCAACATCACATGCACAAAATCTGGTTTTATATAATTCAGAAGTCGTTGGTAGTGGGTTATCATGACGATTGCATTTTCTGGACTTGCAATCTTATTCACCCCATCGGATACTAGTTTCAATGCATCTATGTCCAAGCCGGAATCGGTTTCATCTAGAAATGAGAGGCGCGGGTTTAATACGGCCATTTGAAAGATTTCATTTTTTTTCTTTTCACCACCTGAAAAACCAGTGTTAATCGACCTATTGAGAAATTCATCTTTCATTTCAATGATTTCTAATTTAGATACTAGATAATCTTCAAACTCCAGAGGGTCTAATTCCTCTCGTTCATTGGCACGAGCTATAGTATTGTAAGCTTCTCTGAGCAAGGTTTTATTCGTGATACCTGGCACCTCAACTGGGTACTGAAACGCTAAAAATAATCCCAGGTGTGCTCGCTCATCAGCATCCATTTCTGTGATGTCTTCTCCCTCAAACAAAATGGTTCCTTCTGTCACTTCGTATTCTGGATGACCAGAAACCACTTTTGAAAGCGTACTTTTACCACTTCCATTTGGACCCATAATGGCATGTATCTCGCCTTTGTTAACGGTTAAATTAACGCCCTTTAAGATTTCTAATTCTTCGCCTTCTACTACGGCATGTAGGTTTCTAATTTCTAACACTATACTATGATTTATTGATTACTATTAATGAATTTGGATGGTAGGCTATCCCACACTACCTTCTAATTTGATATCTAAAAGCTTGTTAGCCTCGACTGCAAATTCTAGGGGTAATTCTTTTAAGACGTCCTTAACAAAACCATTGATAATCATGGAAATGGCGTCTTGCTCACTAATACCTCGTTGCATTAGATAAAATATCTGCTCCTCTCCTACTCTAGAGGTAGTAGCCTCATGTTCTACACTACTACTTGCATTTTCAGAGGATATATAAGGAAAGGTGTGTGCTCCACAACTTTGACCAATAAGCATGGAATCACATACAGAATAATTTTTTGACCCTGTCGCTTTCTTGCCAATTCTAACTTCGCCTCGGTAGCTATTATTAGATTCCCCTGCAGAGATACCTTTAGATATGATTGTGCTCCGGGTATTTTTTCCAAGATGTATCATTTTCGTACCGGTATCTGCTTGTTGTTTTTTTGTGGTTACCGCCACCGAATAAAACTCACCAATGGAATGATCTCCCTGTAAAATCACCGATGGGTATTTAAGCGTCACCGCAGAACCGGTCTCCAATTGGGTCCATGAAATCTTACTATGATCACCTTTGCAAATCCCTCTTTTGGTAACGAAGTTGTAAATTCCACCCTTTCCATTCTCATCACCTGAGTACCAATTTTGAATAGTTGAATACTTGATGTCTGCATGATCTAAAGCGATTAATTCTACTACAGCCGCATGCAATTGGTTTTCATCGTACATGGGTGCAGTACAACCTTCTAGATAACTAACACTTGCTCCTTCTTCCGCTATAATTAGCGTGCGCTCAAACTGACCAGATTCCATATTATTGATACGGAAATAGGTAGACAACTCCATTGGACAAGCAGTATTTTTTGGGATATAGCAGAAAGAACCATCTGAGAAGACCGCTGAATTTAACGCAGCGTAAAAATTATCTCGCGCTGGAATTACTGAGCCCATGTATTTTTTAACTAATTCTGGGTGTTCCTTAATAGCTTCAGAGATGGAACAAAAAATAACGCCTGCTTCAGCTAATTTTTCTTTAAAGGAGGTAAATACGGAAACACTGTCAAAAACCGCATCAATAGCTACACCCGCTAACATTTTTTGCTCTTCAAGAGGAATGCCTAGTTTTTCGTAGGTTTCTCTAATGTTTGGATCTACATCGTCTAGACTGTCTAAGCTAGGCCTCTTTTTTGGGGCCGAGTAATAGAGTAAGTTTTCAAAATCAGGCTTCGTATAGGTGGCATTGAACCATTCAGGCTCTTCCATCTCTAACCAGGCACGATACGATTTTAAGCGGAATTCTAGCATCCATTCAGGTTCTTCTTTTATGCTAGAGAGTTCCCTAATAATGTCTTCACTTATGCCTTTTGGGAAGTCTTCGTATTCGACATCGGTTGTGAATCCATATTTATACTCTTCACCAATCATCGACTCTAAGGCCTTGGTCTCTTCACTCATATTATGCTGTTTTAATGGATTAATGTTATCTGTTAAACCTAAGCAATAATGCTTCCGTTCAATAAAATATGCTTATTTAGAACAACTCTAAATATAATGATTTATGAGGCTAATTGTCAGACTTTCTTATCGAGTTTCTCTATCGGCTCAATAAGAAACTACCGCTAGTCGGGTATGTGAATTTCTAGTAAAATACAATTGCCTTCCGGTGTCAATGTAAGTTCTTCAATACAGCTTGGCACAAGAACAGTGTCGCCTTTTGACATAGTTGGAAGTTCCTCAAAAAAGGATAGCTCAAGACTTCCCTCTATGCACATGAGAACGGTGCAAGAAGAATGACCAAATTCTAAAGAGGTGGGTTCATTTATGAACCACCTTTTGGTTACAAAATAATCTGATGTTCCAATAAGCTGCTCTCCCGCTTCAAGATCATAGGTAGTCTTGTAGGAATCGGGGATGGAAAAATCTATGGCTTCTACCGCTAAATCGTTATGTAATTCTCGTTTATTCCCATTCGCATCGACCCGGTCAAAATCATGTATTCTATAGGTAACATCCGATGTTTGTTGTATTTCGGCAATTAATAACCCCTTCCCAATAGTGTGTATCCGACCAGCAGGAATGAAGAACACATCATGGGGCTGTACCTTCTCCCTATTTAACACACTCATGAGCTTGTTGTTCTGAACGCAGTCCATATACTGAGGAGCATCTACTTGTTTATTAAATCCTACAATGAGGCTAGCATCCGGTTCCGCATCGATTACATACCACATTTCGGTTTTTCCAAAACTATTGTGACGTTTGTGAGCCAATTCATCATTTGGGTGTACTTGTATAGATAAATCTTGTTGGGCGTCAATAAATTTAAACAACAAAGGAAACATGTTACCGTGCTTATTAAAAACGTGCTCACCAACCAAATCGCCTTTGAATTGCTCGATAAGTTCGGTCAGGCTTTTACCGGCATGTGGACCGTTGCGAACGATTGAGACATTTCCAGGGACTCCAGATAATTCCCAAGATTCTCCATCATAATCACTCATATGTGGCTTAGCTAAGACGTCATGCAGGCTCTTACCTCCCCATAATTTTTCTTTTATAATGGGTTCAAAAAGGAAAGGATAAAGATGGTCCATAATGTCAGTTTTTTGTCATTAATATACCCACACATGCGGTATTTACTATATCATCGGCATCACAGCCTCTTGAAAGATCCAACATGGGTTTGTTTAACCCCTGAATAATCGGCCCAGTTGCTCTGGCCCCTGCCAGCCTCTCTACCATTTTATAGCCTATGTTGCCGGCCTCTAAACTAGGAAATACAAAGACATTAGCTTGCCCAGCCACCTTACTATCCGGAGCTTTGCGACGAGCGACAGCGACATCCCAAGCTGCATCAAACTGTAACTCCCCATCTATTTCATAGCCATTACCTTGTTCTTTGTATATGCGTAGTGCATCTCTGACAACTTGTACACGTTCATGCTCTGCACTACCATTAGTAGAAAATGACAACAATGCGATCTTAGGTTCTACACCGCTTAGTGATTGGTAGACCTTTGCTGTATCATATGCGATAGTCGCTAATTGTTGTGCATCTGGCATAGGAATTACGGCGCAGTCTCCAAAACTCACTACCTTCCCAGAAGGTAATTCCATGATAAAACTACTCGAAATGGTAGTTGAACCAGGTCTAAGTCCTATGGTATGAATGGCCGCACGCAGGACCTCACCCGTAGTAGAAACAGAACCCGCGACTCCAATATCCATATATCCCATCGCTAATAAACAACCTGTGAAATAAAGGGGGTCTAGGATGGCTTCCTCGCAATGTTCCCGACTCCATCCCTTGTTTTTTCTTTTCTCATAAAGAAAGTCTGCGAATTCTTCTCGACGTGAATCTTCCCACGGATCAATCCAATGAATTTTTGAGTTTAGCTCAATCGACGCATCATTCCCTCGGGTTAATTCAACCGCCATTCGATCATTATCTACTTCGGTACCATCCACAGAATTAAGCGCCCCCTCACTACGATTCCGAAGCAAATAGACCTCTCCTATTTCTAGTTCCACGAGTGTATTTGCCGCTTGTTGTACTCTTGGATCTGAGGATCGGGCTAATACTATCTTTGATTGACTGCCTTTTGCCTTAACGCGTAGCAACTCGGTGAAATTCATACCTAATTATTTATCCAGATTATTTGGGTGGGTTTCGCGGTGTATTTGAGGTACATGAACTAATTGAGGTTCATGGATTTCTTCTTGTTGGTCAGTAGCTTTAAAAACACATTCAGTAGCCGTAAAAAAACTTAGAGAAACCACTTTATAAAGTGCACCTCATTAGAACTCAATAGTTGCATTACTAAAATATACAACATTTTGTGGAGTGTCATGCAGTCTTCGCGCGGTATAATCCACATTCCTTTGAACATAATTGAGCAATTGAATGGAGGTATAATTCCCTTTTTTTATCGCATCAGCTATGTAATAACTGAATATACTGTGATATTTTTGCGCAAGGGCCTGCTTGGTGTATAACTGCGAATCGCTTCTACCATCAGAAGAAAAAAGTAATCCGAAGTCAATGTTTCTATTAGCTAATAATGTCGAATTGAGGGCATAGAAAGCATCGTAATAATTAGCCCTAGAAACGGGATATTCCTGATTTCCTGTATCAAAAAAGAAATCCCCTATCATAAAAAATTCGGTAAAGCCCGCATCTATTGCCTCTTGGAATAAATCAGCAAACACTATGCTATTTCTTTGTCGATTGGCTGAAGCATCATCACCTAATAAATAAATAAGGCTTCCCATTTTATCCACTGTGACATAACCGTTTACATATAATATAAACTGTTTTTTATTTCCTTTGTTTCGTTTCAAAAATTCTTCCCAATTGTATCTGAACTGCTCTATTCTAGACGTATTAATCGACGTTCTAATACCCGCAAATCCCAAGCCAAAACTATTGATTAGATACTCTTCTAGGAGCTTCGCATCACGTTCGGCATAGCGCTTATTTGGGAACTTATCCCCATAATATTCATTACTTAAAATAAAGGCAGCTGCCTGGTTATTTTCCGTCAAACGTATAGGTATCTCTCTTTCTACATCTACATTCCCAAAGGGTACATTTGGCAGTGTAATAATGGATAACTCATCGATATAATCAGTCGGACGCCAAATTAACTTAGAATCATTTTTTGAGACATAGGTTTCAGTAATCCCATAACGCACCACGTACCAGTTGTCCAATTCACCTAGCAATAGCAATTCACTGCCCCGAGCCAAATCGGTTAAGATGGAATTATTGGTATTATCTGGGTTTTGCCGCAGAGCAGTAACCTCTGTCTCAACCACTACAAAACGCTCAAATATATTTCCCACAGGGATTGTTTGAGAATATAGGCTATCGTTAAATTCAAGCTCAACTCGTATACTTTGATTTTCCTGAACCAAAAAATTACTGGGATTAATATCTTCTAATAAGTTTATGTAATAGCTATTCTTATCGAAGGTTACATTGTTTCGTATAGCAATTGCTTCAAGGTCATTGTATATGGTGTAGCTTGGTGATACAGTTGGCTCTTTTGTTGCTCTAAGAGTATCGCTTAACTGTATAACGCCGGTTTGCTTCAACAGCCTTTGTTCACCCGTAGAAATAGCTTCCCCCCAATTTCTATCCCCCGATAAACCGGTAACCAGGCTTAGTGCACCCAAACCATACATTATATATTGTTCGGTGCTATTAGGCGACAATATATCCGCGGTTAGATAAGCAGCAGTGGCCCCTAAAACACCAAAAAAAGCCGCACTTAATGAAGGTCGATAGCGTTGCAAGTATCTATTACTCTGAATTTTTAGGGAGTAATCATAGGTCTCTATATTCCATACATCAAAAACCAAGACCGGCCGGTTAGGATTAGGTACTTGACTGATTTCCAGAAAAACATCTTCTTTTACTAAATCAAATTCTGTGCGATCAATAGACTGGCTCGATTCGATAGTCCACTTAGAACTAGTACAAGCGCTAAGGCAAAGAACTATACCTAACCATAGCAACATATATGAAGTCTTCGTTATGCCCATGGAGTATGTTGAGAGGCAATCGCTATCTTTGCAGCATCAATAGCAATCACCAACTCTTCATTTGTTGGAATTACATAGATTTCTACTTTAGAGTCTTTCGCATGAATCGCCGAAAAGCCTTGTGCTTGCTCATTTTTCTGGTCATCTAATTCCAAGCCCAAATAACTTAGATTTTCTACGATTTTTTGTCGAATAATGGCTGAATTTTCACCAATCCCACCAGTAAATATTAACGCATCTCCTCCATTCAAAGCAGCCATATATGAGCCTATGTATTTTTTGGCTCTGTAACAAAACACCTCCACTGCTTCGGTACACCTGCGATCTCCTTGCTCCGCTTCTTCCAATAGATCTCGCATATCGCCCGCATAACCACTTAATCCGAGTAATCCACTATGCTTATTGAGCAATGCGTGTACGTTGGCAAGAGATAATTCTTCTTTTTCAATTAAAAAAAACAAAATGGATGGATCTATATCTCCACATCTGGTTCCCATTACCAACCCTTCTAATGGGGTAAAACCCATAGACGTATCATATGAATTCCCATCTTTAATGGCTGTTATGGACCCGCCATTACCCAAATGACAGGTGATTAATTTTGAACCTAGCTTCTTTTTCCCTAAAACATTAAAGTATTCTCTAGAAACATAATAATGTGAGGTGCCATGAAATCCGTAACGACGTATTTTGTACCGGCGGTAAAGCCGATTTGGGATAGCATATAAGTACGCATGTTGTGGTATGGAATGATGAAAGGCCGTGTCAAAAACAGCAACATGTGGAACGTTTGGTAAAAGTTTTTTCGCCGCTCTAATCCCCTGTAAGTTTGGTGGATTGTGCAGTGGTGCTATATCAAAAGCTTGCTCAATGGCCGATTCTACATCCTCATCTATAAGTACGGAATCTTTAAAGAGTTCGCCTCCATGAACAACTCTGTGGCCCACCGCTTCAATTTCATTTATATCATGCAAATGCTCATTATCAGCCTCCATGAGTAATTCCATGATTTTGGATAGAGCCGCAGAGTGATTTTCTAAAGCGACAGATTTTTTTACGGGTTTTTCATCGGCAAATTCGTGCCGAATGATAGACGTAACCGCTCCAATCCTCTCAACCAAACCCTTACATAGAGTTTTTTTCTCCTTCGTGTTAATGAGTTGGTATTTTATGGATGAACTACCACAATTAATAACTAATATTTTCATGTTTTACGGCTTTAAAGTCCACTCTGGCACTATTTGCTCATTTTGAACAAGTGTTGCTATCAATTTCATAAGTCTTTGTTGTTCTGGCCAAAAAATATGGGTTGAAATTTCAGATTCACTAATCCATTTATACTGGGTATGTTCATCGTCTAGTATGGGGCTAAAAGTATCCGGTGCTTTTGCAGCAAAAGCTGGAATGTGTAGAATTTGATTGGTTTTGGCCTCAAAAAATGTATTCACAGAGGGCACTACCCAAAAGAAAGAAGGGGTTAAATGAATTTCCTCCTGAATTTCACGCAAAGCCGCATGAGCGTAGTCTTCATTTTCTTTTACCTTACCACCCACCATACGCCATTGCCCGGCATATATTTTATTCTTAGCTCTCTGAAGTATCAAAAATTCGATGTTTTTTGAACTCTCGCGATAAATATACGCGTCTATAAGTTTTTTCATTGAATGGCCGTTTTAGCGATGCTGGCTGGGGTGCATCAACCAGTAGATTTAGTCTATTTCGATTTTCAATATTTCTAATTCAAGTGTTCCAGCTGGTACAGTAACGGAAACAATGTCCCCTATTTCTTTTCCTAACAAAGCAGCCCCGATAGGTGAATCCACCGAGATTTTACCTTTCGCAAAATCTGCTTCGTTTGGGGATACCAAGGTGTATTTCATTTCCTTATTCATTTTCTTGTTGAGTATGGTAACCTTGGTTAGTACACGAACTTTGGTCAGGTCTAAATCTTTGGCATCCAACACACGGGCATTTGCTAAAATATCTTCTAGTTGCGTAATTCGCGTTTCCATATGCCCTTGAGCTTCTTTCGCAGCATCGTATTCAGCATTTTCACTAAGATCTCCTTTTGCCCTAGCTTCTGCTATATCATCTGCTATTTCACGTCGTCCTCTAGTTTTCAGATCACGAAGTTCTTGGTCTAACTTGTCATATCCTTCTTGGCTTAAATACTGAATCTTACTCATATACGTACCTTGTTTAAATAGTAAAGCAGCTAAATGGCTGCTTTTTCACATGTTTATTTGTTGGTAAAATACGGCCTTTAAACTTGTTATTCTACCTTTATAGTTTGAACTGTATATAACGCTATTTTGCGGAATTAAGTTGCTTAACTCCTACTAATTTCAACGCTTTTTTGACCAACTTTCACTAAGGTTTTAACACCAATAATAAGGGCAAAAATGGATAATAAAGCACCTAAAATGAAAGGGGCTCCAGGAAGATACACTATTTCGTTGGTACTAAAATAACTAAATGACTGAGTCATCACTGGCGGACCTATGATGGCTGAAAAACTAATTAAGCTCGTTAGCACGCCTTGTAGTTCACCCTGCATGTTTGCAGGCACCTGATTCGAAAGTATGCCTTGCAAGGAAGGTCCCGCAAATCCTCCCAGAGCATAAGGCATAATCATTGCAAGCATAATTGAACCGTTAGGAGCCCAAGCAAACCCTAAAAAACCAATTACATAAGCTCCAATCCCTAAATAAACGGCTTTATTAGGTCCAATTCTAGGAATCCACCACCGAGTTAACCCGCCCTGTACGACGGCTACACAGATTCCCACTACCCCTAGTGAAATACCTACCATCGCTTCATCCCAACTGAATTTAAACATGGTGTAATAGGTCCAGGTACTTTGTGTGGCATGGTGAGATAAGTAGATTAGAAAAAATACTAGAAATAATCCTGTTGCGGCTGAGAAGTCCCTTATTTTTTTTAGTGCTCCAAAGGGATTGGCCCTTTTCCATTCAAAGGAACGCCGCTCCTTCTTAGCTAATGACTCGGGGAGAATAAAATATCCGTAGGTAAAATTGACCAAGCTCAAAATAGCTGCCGCTATAAACGGTAATCGAGAACCATACTCCCCTAATATTCCACCAATCACTGGGCCAATAATAAACCCTAAACCAAAAGCAGCTCCAAGTAAACCGAAGTTTTGTGCCTTTTCATCTGGGTCACTTATATCTGCAACGTAAGCACTAGCAGTGGTCGTAGTAGCTCCGGTTATACCGGATAGAAAACGAGCAAAAAATAACCACCATATAGTTGGTGCCCAAGCTAACAAAAGGTAATTCAAACCATAGGCACATAAAGAACTAAGAAGCAACGGTCGGCGCCCAAAACGATCACTTAGTGCCCCAATTACTGGTGCAAAAAGAAACTGAGTACCTGCATATATGAACATCAGCAAGCCTCCATACTCAGCTGCGTTACTGATAGGCTGACCCGTAAGTTCAATAATTAAGCTAGGGACTACAGGTATAATGATTCCCAGTCCTATGACATCAATTAAAACGGTTATGAAAATAAAAACTAAAGCCGCTTTCCTTTTTTTATTCGGCTTCATTCTTCCATTGTTCGTAAAGATCTCGTAGAGTGGACCAACGATACATTCCTGAATTATGCCCATCTGACCAGTGTATCTGAATGGCATGATTACCAATCTGATCTGCTCTTCGAATCGTTACAGGTACAGCAGCTCGTTCATTAAACGCGGATGGTTCAAATATCTGCATTTTATCATGTCCGCCTCTACACATTACGCATGGACAGTTTCGGCGCAATCCAAATAGTGGATATTGATAAGTTTTGCCATCACTCCACTTGATTTGAAAGTACTCTTCCTCGTTATTTATGACTATTTTATCGGGTAAGAACATGATAAGTATCTAATTTTTCCAGCATAAATATATAGAATTAATGACTCTTGTTTATCTACTTTCTATTCCTTTTTTACTACTCGGATACTTGGTTGGAAAACGCTATATCCAACTTTATACCACCACTATACGAAAAGCACTCCAGCTAGCAAGTCTTATCATAACATTGTATGTGGTAGCCATGCTTCTTTTTATCAATGGTTTTTTAAGCGAGTCCTTAGCTGGAACTCTTATAAGCTTATTTTATGCTTTTTTAAGTGGTGCTGGCATGGGAAAACTGCATAGCCAACTAGGATATAAGAAAATAGCAGGCTACCCTCTTTATGCCTACAGAAATCCGGTTGTACACCTAACACCCTTACTTGTGGGCTCAACATTAATTATATCTGGATTTCTACGAATTGGTTGGGCCTTTGATTTCATCATAACCCCTATCCGGTTATTTTCAGGTGCTTCTCTAGTCTTATTCGGACTACTCAGTTTCACCTTGTATATAACCCCACATTTACGGACTCAACGCATCCTAATGATAGACCATGCTATCGATTGGAACACATTTCTAGATT
Source organism: Balneolaceae bacterium (assembly GCA_018401935.1). GTDB lineage: Bacteria > Bacteroidota > Rhodothermia > Balneolales > Balneolaceae > UBA1275. Next base: position 227,711 of record JAGYJQ010000001.1, on the reverse strand, counting down.
ATAGCTGGTTAAGTGAAGATGAAGTTCAGCTGGTATTTGAGAACCAAGCGGATACTTCTATTCCGTCCAAAAGTGTGACTATACGAGTTAATCCTGGTGAAAGAATGAAAGTGGAACGCATTTTAGCGATGAAAAAAGAAGCTAGGAAGGATTTGGATAACTGAGGGTAACAACCGGATTTTACCCAATTTTAAGGACTAATTAGCATCCTTTTCTGGTTGATGTAAGCAACATGAGGGTTAAATTTCATATGTCCATTTATAATTTTTACCTTGTACATAGCTTAAATTTTCATCTAACGTATATATTTTGTCTACAATTAAAGACGGTGACACCGTATCAGTTCATTATACAGGAACTTTAGCATCTGGAGAAGTTTTTGATAGCTCAATTGAGCGCGACCCTTTAAAATTCACCCTTGGTAAAGGCCAATTAATTCCCGGGTTCGAACATGCTATAATGGGACTTTCTGTTGGTGAAAAAGCGACCACAAATATTCCAAGCAAAGAAGCGTATGGTGAACATAATTCAGAAATGGTCATTGAAGTCCCAATGAATCAATTACCCCCCGAACTCGACGCTCAAGTGGGTATGCAGCTGCAACTAAATCAACCAGATGGGCAGACTATTCCTGTTCAAATTACTCATATCGAAGGTGAAACTGTCACTATTGACGCCAACCATCCACTTGCTGGTAAAGACCTCATTTTTGATATTGAAGTCGTCGAAATTCACAAGTAATGAGTTAGTTGCTTTTGTGAGTAGAGCTGACTAGAGGGAAACTTTGCTCTCTTGTTTTGGATCTAGGTCGTAAAGTGAGGATACTGTTGCTTGAATCGTCTTATACCACTCATTACCATATTGGTCATTGATGGTATAAAAATCTGAAAAATCAGGCTTACGAATGTTCATCTTCCATTCCTGTGTTTTAGATTTAAAGCTGGGGTCTACATGAAGAAGTTCGTGATACAACAACATTTCCTTGGTTTGATTATCCAGCATATCCCATAACTCTCCTGATATCTCAATAAGGTAGTCGTTCCCAGAGTAGTACTTTACCTCGCGACTGGCTTTCATACACTTGGCTGCTTTTTGTCTAGAAATATTTGGGTACACTAAGAAATAACCAATTTCGGCTGGTCCAAATTCCATTTTGTGCTGCTCTACAACCTTCTTGGCAATGGCCTCCACTTCTGGGGACTCCATGAGTTGTTTGTCGGAATTGATGGTTTCTTCAGGGGATAAAAAGTCGTTGGTTGGCATAGGTTAATCACTCAAAGTTTGTACATTTAAAACCTATTGGTAAAACCAATAAGTAACATTTAAAGCTCACAATAATAGCCTAAAACTTGGCCAACTTCCAATTCAAATATCATAGTAAAGTCCTAATTGTTTTTCCCTTATTAGGACTTTTTTTTATACGAGCATTTGACGGATTTACCCGTCTAATACTCCATATTTACGCTAATGAAGATGTAATTTGGAATGGTTTTACAGGTCTTAGCGAACCGCTTTGGATAGGTGTTCTGTGGCTGGTACATTTGGCCATAACTTTTCTGGTTAGCATGGTGCTAATGACTCTTACCCAAAGAAATAGGAAGGTCGTTATCAGTTTTGCCAGTATTATATCATTTCATAGCGTATTTAACTGGCTTAGATTGCTCCGGGCAGAGGATAGTCCAATGAGTAACGACTTATTTTTACAGCAGGCCTGGAATTCGGATCTACTACCATTTCTTGTTCATATTCTAATCGGCCTTTTAGGATGCGTGCTAAGCTATACGCTATCAAAAGCTAGCAGAACTGCTTAAGTAAACCACGTAAGCAGTCCTGTGAAATCTAGCTAAACAGATAGGCTTAGTCTTCTTGACTAAGAATGAGTGGAAAGTTCTCAAATCCTAATAAATCAGCTACTTTTTTACCAATGTCTGTGTTATCCCACCAACCACTGAATTCTACAGCATAAGGTCCATAAGCCATTAATGGAATGGGTGTTCCCGTATGCCCTGTAGATGTCCAAGCAATATCTACCACGTTATTTTCTTGGTTGACTCCATTAATTGTCATACCACCGGTCTCATGATCTGCGGTAACGATAACAAGTGTACCAGGATTTTGTTCTGCAAAGGTTAATACCACCCCTATAGCATCATCAAAGTCTTTTACTTCTCTGACCACATAGGGTGTTTCGTTTGCATGACCTCCCCAGTCAATTTGTGAACCTTCAACCATTAAAAAGAACCCATTGTCATTCGAAGACAGACTTTCAACGGCTTTACCGGTCATTTCAGCTAGGCTAGGAATTCTATTCTCACTTGGCATGCCGCTAGGAGAAAAAAGACCGACTATTTGATCTGAATCTTCTTCCATCATAGCCTGTCTGTCTAAGACAACCGAATATCCTTGTTCTGTAAGGCTTGGCAACAAATTCAATTGATCATCACGATTACTTCCAGCAGAGTCTGAGGGAATGAAATATTCTAGCCCACCTCCTAAAATTATATCCACTTTAGATTCCACCAATTGTTCTGCGATTTCGGAGTACTTGTTTCGAGAATCAATATGTGTGGCAAAACTTGCAGGTGTTGCATGAGTAACTCCTGAGGTCGCAACTAATCCCGTGCTCATGCCGGCTTGTTGAGCTAATTCCATTAATGTAACACATTCATTACCCTCCGAGTCTTGAGCGATAACTCCATTATAGGTTTTTATCCCACAAGAAAAGGCAGTGGCTCCGGAAGCAGAATCCGTGATTAAGTCATCCTGAGCATGTGTTTTCACTATTCCAGTTATCGGAAGACGCTGAGCATGTAAATATCCGTCAGGACCAACTTCTTGCAATTGACCGCTGTATAATTGTGCTATGCCAGTTCCATCGCCAATCATAAATATCACATTTTTGATCGGTTGATTAGCGACTAGTGACAGCCTTTGACCTTTGATCGTGGTTTCTGAAGCAACGACTAGTTGCTCGGTGATGAGTACATCTTTTTCACTACTTGAGGGCGTATTACAGCCAAATATAAGTAGAGTGAATGCAAGAGTTAGGAGATAAAAGTTTTTCATGGTACCAAGGTGAATCGTGTGTTTATAAATAGGATGCCATGAAAAATCGCACATCCATCAGAAAAACACTAATTATTCCTTGTTAAATCTTGGTAACATACTTTTTATGATACCCCAAACACCTTTTGCTGGTTTCGGTGCTTTCTTTGCTCTTTTTGAAGCTTGGTCTAGGGTCTTTACCTTTACTGATGGCTTCTTTTTGGACTTCGACGGAGAACGTGTTGAAGATTTCTTAGAATCATTTTTCGAGGAATTGGTGGTTTTTTTCGAAGCTCTAGTAGACTCTCTGTCCGTTTCCTTCTTGGGCTTTTTATTGTTTTTTAGTTTAATAGTAACCGTTTTTTTATCCGATGTTTTCTGGCTGGTAACTTTCTTACTACCCGAAGATGAATTCCCCTTAATTTCCGCTTTTTGACTGTCTTTTTCCGGCGTATCCTGGTCATTTGATTCATCTTTGGCTGTCGGTATGACCACCTCACCATCTACTACCAAATAGATGATTATCTTGCCCTCCCCATCGCGGCTAAACTGAACGTGCTTGGCTTTGGTGAAATCTGCTTCAATGGGCTCATGATCTCCGATTGACTCACTAACAACAGGTTCATCCGGTGCTTCTTGAACCTGTTCAGATGAATGTTTTTTTGACTTTGCTGTAACTACCGTCACACTACTATGTTTCGGTGATGAAGTTGAACTTTCAGAATGTTCCTTAGAAACTTTTTTTGATGACTTTTCCTGATCATGTTCCCCGAACATAGTATCTAAGTCACCTTTGCTCACTTCTACAATACGTAGTGCTTTTCCCACCTTTTTTTCTATGGCTTGGAAATACTTTTCATCTTGACGATTTACAAGCGTAACCGCTGTACCCTCTTTATCGTACCTACCCGTTCTTCCAATACGATGGATATAATCCTCAACCGCTCTTGGAACATCGTAATTTATAATCATCGACACATCACTAATATCGATACCTCGTGCAAGTACATCGGTAGCTACAATTACTGATACTTTTCCGTTTTTAAAGGCTTGCAGGGCATTATTTCGCTCATTCTGATCTCTGTCTCCATGTATGCCGACAGCTTCAACATCAATTTTTTTGAGTGCATTAACTAATTGATCCGCTCCTTTTTTAGTGGCCGTAAAGATGATACATGAATTCCATTCATGATGTCCAAAGTAGCGCTGAATAAAACGTAATTTTTCACGTCCATCCAATAAATAGGCTTTTTGCTCAACAGAGTTGGAAGTGGTGGATACCTCAATCTCTACTTTTTTTGGATCCTTCATAATCTTGGAAGCAAGTTTATGAATGTCTTTAGGCATCGTAGCTGAAAATAATAGATTTTGCCTCGTTTTAGGCAGTTTGTCTATAATATGTTGAACATCCGGTAAAAACCCCATATCCAACATCCGGTCAGCCTCATCCAGTATCAGAAATTCAATGCCAGAAAAGTCAATATCTAACACCTTCATTTGATCGATCAAACGCCCAGGTGTTGCCACTAATATATCTACTCCCGCACGAATGGCTTCCGCTTGTTTGCCAAAATCTTCTCCACCAATAATCGTAGCCGATGTCGTACCTGTGTGATATCCAAGTGCAAATATTTGTTCATCTATTTGCTGGGCAAGCTCGCGAGTAGGTGATAAAATTAGCGTTCTAATATGCTCTTTTTTCTCTTTGAGCATGAGTTCTAACACAGGTATTACAAACGCTCCTGTTTTACCCGTTCCTGTTTGGGCGGCTCCTAATACGTCATGTCCCTGTAATAAAAGTGGGATACATTGTTCTTGAATCGGTGTTGGCTCTTGGAATCCAACATCATCTAGTCCAGCCTGTAATAGTTCGTGTAGATTAAGTTCTTTAAAATGCAATGGTTCTCTTTAATAATCTTAGTTTTTCATAATATACACACAATATGTGAAAAGTGTTTTAGTGCCCGAATTATTCTATCTTGTGAAGGTAAAATTTTAATTAACCATTTAACCCACACATTATTTTTATGTCACCAACCAAATACCTTACGCCGCTAGGTATCTTTATAGGCCTTAGTTTAGTCTCGATATCCTGCAGTAACCAAACAGCTACGTATCCCGATAAAGCTTCTATGAATACCTTAATTGATAGTGTAAGCTACGCCATTGGGTATCAAAACGGCAGCCAGTTAACCGCGCAAGGATTCGAAAATGCAGACCTAGATAATTTTGTTGCTGGATTTCAAGCTGGACAAAATGGTACAGAGAATGAAATGTCAACGGTAAATATTCAAGAACTATTTGGCCGTTTTGGAGAGTATCTAATGGACCAAATGAAAGTCGCCAATATGGAAGAACAAGAGAGTTTCCTTGCTGAAAACCGAATGAAAGAAGGCGTTATGGAGACCGCATCGGGTTTGCAATACAAAGTCATTGAGGAAGGTACCGGTGCTTCTCCTACACCAGAAAATACGGTAGTGGTTCAGTACGAAGGAACCTTGATCGATGGTACCCGCTTCGATGGTACGTATGATGAGGTAGGAAACCCTGGAGAACCAGCCGAATTTGTATTAGGTGGAGTTATTCCAGGATGGACCGAAGGGCTACAATTAATGAAAGAAGGAGCAGTGTATATGTTTTACATCCCTTCCGAACTAGCTTATGGTGAAAATCCACGCCCGGGTGGTGCTATTCAACCCAACGATATGCTTATTTTTAAAATAGCACTAGAGGAAGTTAAATAAGTGCAGGTATCCCTGTAGTAACTTAGCTCTCACAATTTACTTGGAAGGCCGCTTCTGCGCATTTTTGTTGTGGAAACGGCCTTTTTTAATTGTTCTTCTGTAGCCACAATCGTGACTTTCTTTCGGGCACGAGTAACAGCTGTATATAGCAACTCTCGAGTATGGAGCAGGCTATCGACCGAAGATAAAATCACACAAACGTGGTCATACTCCGAGCCCTGTGATTTATGGATAGTAAGTGCATAGCCTAATTCATAGGAAGGCAGACTACTGGCAGGGAATACGTTCCATTTCACCCCATCTCCTACTCCTGTAACTTCTCTTGCCCCCCCTTCCGATCTTGCTGGTTTTTTCCCCACTTTCGAAGTTTCAAAGCGAATAGATACCGGATCTAGAGAGGAGCATACGCCCATATCACCGTTAAATAATCCTTTTACGGGATCATTTTCACGTATCATGATCGGCCTCCCCAAGTACCATGAACCTTTTACTTTATCAGAATTACTTGTTGCTGCAATAGCTTGGCTACGTATTTGCGAATCTATGCGTTCATTTAGGGTCTCAGTGCCCAGCCACCCTTGGCGAAGCGCACCCAATAAGCTGTACGTTTCCATGACTTCATCTCCTGTTTCTGGGGTTTTTAACTGCTGCTTAATTGCCTCAAAACCACGTCTACCATATTCAATCAAGCGATTCCTCAACGCTTCCCGTTCGGTTCTAACATCAGCCCTGAATCCCCACCACTCCACATCCTTGATCTCCTCATTCATCAACAAGCTCTGGCAGCTCCCCCAATTACCGCTTTTTATTGCTTCACTCAATGCAGGGATGGAACTGGTGGATTTTTGCCGATAGTTGGTGTCCAATTCAAATACCCCATAGCTAGCCCGACCATCTTCTGGTTGATGTGTACACAAATCACCCAAAATATTACCAGCCTCCACCGAATCAAGTTGATAACGGTCCCCTACCAACATTAACTGTGCGCCATCTTTTAGTGCTCGTACAATCTGAACAAATAAATCGATATCGATCATTGACGCTTCATCGATAATAACGACATCGGTATCCATTCGGTTTTTAGCTCCTTTGGAGAACATGCCATCGTGCCTGGCTCCAAGCATTCGATGTATGGTTTTTGCTTCTCCATATATATCTAATAAACTGGAATCAATGGATTCGTTCATTCGCTTAGCTGCCTTGCCTGTGGGGGCTGCAAGTTGAATTTTTAGCTCAGGAAACCATCTTTGATAAGCCTTCATGATACGTTCTAGAGTATAGGTTTTACCCGTTCCAGGTCCTCCTGTTACAATGAGAAATTGCATGCTAAATAAATGAGCAAGTACCTGTTTTTTTGGAGTATCTAAATCTGAAAATTCCTGTTCGATCCAATCTACGTACTGAGATTGTTCTAAGCCAAAATTGCAACGATTAGGTAAGAAAGAGTCCGAAGAGTACGCTATATTTTTTAGCCAAGTCACAATTTCATTTTCAAAGTCAAGATGACGTTTCATATACAATCGCCCATCCTCCAATTCAAAGGACTCAAAGCCAGATATAAACCTTAGCTCACTTAACACCTGAACGAGCGTTTCTTTGTCCCATGTTGGGCCGCCAAGTTGATTGTATAATTCGCTCATTTTTACACCTGGATCAAGAATATCCTCCATTTCAATGCATACATAACCCTTTTTATGAAATTCAAGCCAACGCAATAAGGCATAACGCTTAATAAGTACTTTTTCCTGGGTAGCATGCTGAATTCCAAGTTCAGAAATGAGGTAGGAATTGAAGGACAAAAAATCGGTAGGATCACTAAAAACTTGATTATTATGGAGTAACCAATCGGTGATTATGTCTGTTTTATCGGTTGCCATTTACTATGCCCTCCATTGTTTTAATACGTTCTTCTGCAGGACGATAAAAGTGTATCCCATTCTCATGATTATCTGTTGAGAGTCCACGAACAAAAACATAAAAATATCCACCAAAATGCTTTTGATAGGAATAATTCTTTTTACAGGTAGCTAAGAATCTGTGCAAAGCCAAACTATACAAGTGCCCTTGAATATCATAGGAAAGGTTGATCATCTGATTATTCAGCGATTCAGACGAATATGCATTTATTCCTTGTAAAAAATTAGTCTTGTAATCCAAGATGTAATACTTATCCTCGTATTCAAAGCTAAGATCGATAAAACCTTTTAAGAAACCTGCCGGAAGTACATCAAACGATTGCTCAGCTTCTGCTAACCACATATTATCTTTATCACGATGCTGACTTTGTTCTAAATGCGACGGTGGCATTTTAAAATCTTCTTGGGAGCGAATTAGATGGTACAAAGCATCTACCTGATACGACTTAACGGATAGGAAAAAGGGTTTTTCTATGATTAATTGGCCTTTTTTAAGATCTGACAGTGAAAAACCATCGACTAAGGGTACCTTCATCATCATCTCTACCCAACGGAAAAATTGATCTTGTTGATGGTGATTGAGTCCAAATTTTTTTGCTTCTAGTTTGACCCATTCTTTATAATCGAACGCATTCATGCACCATTTATCTAGCAGGTCCTCCATAATTCTATGATAAAAACTACCTAATTCTGTCCCCCCCGGCATTTTTGTGGTTTGTTTTATTACCTGTTCAACTGCCGTTTTTCCCAACTGCCCACCTGCTGTATTATCGGTCCCATCATCTGCTGCATCATCAGCTCTATTATCGATCCCGTCATCTGCTACATCATCGGTGTCCTGATAGTCTTTGGCCGCATCGAAGGAGTTGGAAATAAAGGCATTTGCGCCCTCACTAAAACGCTCCTTTAACCGCTTTATTGAACTGTAGGAATGTACTTGTTCATAGTTATTAACCATCTCTTCTCGTTCAAAGGAGGCATAATTAAGCTCTTGAGTTGATTGAACTCCTGTGGTTTTTACTAAATCTTGAGATTCCTGCATTAGCCGATTATACCAACGGGCCGATTGGTCCATTGGCTCAGTATAAAGGGCATTGTTTGCAGCAAACCGCTCCATCAATCGTCTCACCTCTTGTTTAGCAAGCCCATCGGCAGGTAAATTTTTCGTTCTAGGCTTTATAAGTTTTTCATCAATAGATTCAATGAGTTCAGTTTTATCCATTTGAGAGGCTAATAAGCCTGAATTCCAACCACGAGCACCGGTGTGAGTATATAAAAAACAAACAGATTCGGCCCTGGTTATAGAAACATAGCAAAGCCGAATATTACTGGCTATTTCCTCCGTAACCATAGGAATAGCGGACTCTAAGTGAATCTCTTTCGATTTAGATACCATCCTAAGATCGATCATCTGCTTGTTATCCTTGCGGTACTTGGTAATTTTATTGGTTAGCTCAAAACTTCGTCCAGACGAGGAATATGGACAAAAGACAACCGGATACTGAAGGCCTTTACTACGATGAGCGGTTATTATGTGAACCATATCCTCATCGGTATTCAACCGGATAACATCCTCATCAAGGGCCAATTCATCATCATCTTCAGTAGATTGTCTGTGTAGATAATTGATCAATGAAGTAACACCCATCCATTTGGATTGCTGAAGTGTGTTTGTAATCTCAAACAAGTGCTCTATGTTTGTAATGACCCGTTCAAAATTATCTAATTTAGTCCATCGGGACCAAATGCCCAGGTTCTGAAAGAGCGTTTGAAGTAGGGTGTGTATTTTTTGCGTGCTAAGTGATGAATGGGCTTGCTGGATATGTTCCATAACCCTTGCCCATTGCGCATCGTTGGTTTGTAATTTCTGGAGTTCCATTGTATTCAGAACCGATAAACGGTGCGCTAAAATTGTATTGATTAGCCGCTCCTTACTAGGGTCTTGTATAACCTGTAACCAAAGGAGGATGTATTGAGCTTCTTCGGTAGTGAAAATGGATTGTTGACTATTGATAATGGCTTCAATTCCCAGCGATTTAAGTTGCCTCTGTATGTCCTGAGCATCCCGATTTTTGTGCACCAAAATCGCAATATCGGAGGCTTTGACTGGTTTTACAGTTAATTGCTCAGAGGAGTTTGTGGTGCGAATCAAACGGCTATCGAGTAACTCTTTGATCCTTCTGACTACATCCTGCTTTATAGCTTCATTGGTTTCATCAACTCCTTCTCCTTCGATCTCTACCATTTGTACGGGATGCATTCGATCCACATCTTGGTTTTTTTGTATCCAAATATGATTTGTATAAAGCGATTCAGGACTAGCTTGATCATGATTCCCTCCGTCCTCTGTGTTACTTTTTTGAGAAGGATGCAGACTATCCTGGTAATCTATCTTTATGATAAAAGGGTCTTTATTCTGGGCACTTGAAAACAACTCATTCGTAAAGCCCAGTAGTTCGGGATTGGACCGGTAATTATAGGATAATTTGTACCGATTTGTTGCCGGCACCCATTCACGAGCTCCCATATAGGTATGGATATCGGCTCCTCTAAAACCATAAATAGCCTGCTTAGGATCACCTATTAGATATAGTGTCCCTGATTTGGCGTACAGCCTTTTAAAAATAGCAAATTGATCCTGGTCGGTGTCTTGGAATTCATCAATTAAAGCTACCCTATATTCTGATCGGACCAATTGAACAAAGTCCTCATTCGCTTCTTGGATTCCTTTTGATACAATTCGGATAAGATCGTCATAATCTAACAAGCCCTTGTTTTCTTTTTCAGCGCGTATGTTATCTCGAATTTGAACGACCCAGTACTGTGTTATAATGTGTTGCAATTGCTTATGCCAATCAGCTTCAACAAAATTGGCCTTAGCTTTTTCGATCCGCTCTGCGGCCTCCAAAAAATCAGCTAAGCTTTGTAAACGTATACTGCCATTAGAGTGCTCCAGGTAGGAAGTCCAAAGGGAATGAGAGGGATGTAATTCATGCTCACTTTGAAAGGCATTTTTTAATGCATCATACACCGCCTCAGGACTGTTCATTCCCTTTCCCAGCTCTGAAAATAGGTGCTGCATCCGCAGAATCATTCGATGGTCAGTCGGGGCGTAAAACGTTCTCCAAAATTCCCTAATCACTTCCAAGATAAACAGGGATGGATTGGGTACTAATTCGAAATCGGGACGCACATTAAACTGAAAAGGATACGATCGCAACAAACCTTGGCAAAACCCATGAATGGTTGAAATATTGGCCTCATCAAAGGTGGTCACTGCTTCTTGCAGACGTTTCTGAGCCTCAGAATCTTGTTGGTAGCTACTTTTACAATAGGCTAAAAAAGTATCTTTCTCCGTTTTTTCATCTGTTTCTACTTCATTTTCTGCTTCAAATAGCTCCAATACTTCCCTACAACGATGCTGAATTCGGGCTCGTAATTCTGAGGTGGCCGCTTCTGTAAAGGTAAGCACTAAAATATTTCTCAGATCCAATGCACCTTCGGCTATAAAACGAACCACCAAGGAACTGATATTGAATGTTTTGCCGGTCCCTGCATTCGCCTCAACTAAATGAATACCCTCTAATGGTGCCTTTGTTACATTAAAATGCTTCATATTTTAACTCTCTAGCACTTTATTGTTTGCAATATCCATCCAATTAGCCCAAAAGGTATGACTATTTTTCTGAAAGGCTTGAGTGGCTAAGGGATCTTCATCAAACCAACTTATGTTGTTCCACAGATCTTCTCCCTCCCCAGGATACCCATACGACTTGTTTTTCTGCTTCCAAGCCGACATCGCTTTTTCAAGGGCATAGAGCTCGTCCCCTTTTTTATGGAGCGCCTCGACATAGCTTAGTGAACATTCTGGGAAAAATATCAAGGACTCTTTAGTTTGCATAGCGCTTACATACCAATGTATTAACTGTTCTAGTTGCTTTTGAGCTATCTCAGGGCGTATTGGTGCTAATTGTAAGACCGAATTTTTTTTATCGATATAAAAATATTCGGACCCTTCTTCGGAGCCAGAGGCTGCCTTCAATAGGTGTTTTACGAAGTATCTCACTTTATGCTTTGCCTGTAGCCTACCCAATCGGTATTCCTTATACTCCCCACTGCGTAACATCGTTAGTGGTCCTTCCAATATGTAATTATCAGAGCTTACGGCTAATGATCTTACTTCAATGCCTCGAGTACTTTCTACGACCTGAGAATAAAATTGCTGAAGTTGATCAAACAACTCTTCAAAGACCAGGTAATAGGTTGAATGTGGGGGTACTGCTTTTATGCTCCGTAGATACTCATAGCACTCTTTGCACCCTACCCCTTCCTCCAAAGCCTCCCAAATACGAAGCTTAACCTCATATTTATCCAAGCCCTCCATCGTATAATTTTCAAAATCTTGAATTACCGAGGGAGCATAAGAATCTTGCAAATGTAATGTCGTTTCAAGGTAATACCTCGTCGGATGCGTGTAAAACCGAATCAAATCATCCAGATCAATCTTAGACCGGCCCTCGTGATCAGTATGCGCACCTCCAAATAATGCACTGCTCGACCCATTTAATACTAAGTTAGTATCCACAAAAAAAGCGTGCTTAGAGGATTCAAAATCGCCATATAATGAACGACATTGATGGTAATGCTCCTTATTAAATGAGTTTTTTTTCTCACTCTGGTTAAAATACGGTTTAGCAAAGGCATGTAAGCGATGTTCCTTAAATCGCAAGGGAGCTACGATACGGCCAGTCAGGGGATTGGGTGACCCGTTTTGAGTGGATTCAACCCCTCTATGTAAATAACGTAACTGGGTGATGAGTGGTGAGGGATTTTTCTCGGTATTAGTATGTGCATCTCTGCCAATATAGCTCAAGAAATACTGAGATTTGGTTAGGGCTAATCGCTCAATAAACAAGCGAGATGTGTCTTTTTTTCGCTGCCGTTCTCCCTCTAAAGGCTGCTGATGGATGAGGTCAAAAACAGGACGCTGCGGATTACCAGGAAATTCACGCTCATTTAAGCCCAGCATGGCTGTATATGAAAATGGCAATAGTCGGTTTGGGATATAACTACTCACTAACACACCGGTTCCATAAGATGATGAATGATCCTGCTTTTGCACAAGCACATTACGGAACCAACCCATGAACACCTCATAACTAACAGAGGTCGACGCATAAGCTAGTTCCTCTGAAAGTTGTTCAAACCAGTGAATTACCCAATTGTAGCCGCGAGGATTTGCGTCAGCGCTACCCTTAAATATCCGAACAAAATGCTCTTGTAAAATCGCTAACCACTCCGTGTTAAGTCGTTCAGTTTCTGGTGAAACAACTAAATCTAGCATCTCATCATAAAGCATTTGAAGCTTGGAAAGAGTTGACAATTGATCGGAATTTCTTACTCTTTTAGAGGGAGAGATTTCGGGTTGATGTGTAAAACTCCGGTGTTCTACAAAATAGCCTCTCCACCATGCCGTTAAGGCTGTTGAAAAGCTATATTCATGCGGTTGATTCAGTCCAAAATGAATACTGTCACTGACGATCCATTCACGTATCGTACCCAATTCGGATTCATCGAATCCATATCGTTCCATTATGTTAGGATCGCTGAGTGTGTCCATCAAATCACTCATTTTACAGTCGTTATACGCCAAATCTAGCAAAGCTAAAAAACTATCTTGCAATGGACGTTCCTGCCCATCATAGAGATATACAGGTATGATTGGTTCTTGGGCAAACACCTGTTTAATAATAGGTGAATAGGCTTCAACGTCTGGAACCGAAATACCGATTTCACTTAAATCGATGGCTTCCGAGGTATTTAGGAAGTGTAGTAGGTCATCTTTTAATACCTCTACCTCTCTTTTAATAGAATGACAAGCATGAATAGAGCCCGGTGTGGATAATATCTTAGACAGTTTAAACCCATGGTCTTTAGGAGGAGCAGAAGCTGCTTGGGAATCCATACTGATTCTTCTTAATGCATGCAAATAAGGAGAAAATGCTCCGTTTTCACTCCATTTTTCAGCCAAATGCGTGATAAAGCTCTGTTCTGAACCAAAGCTAAAGGCTATTTGATTCGGCTCGGATGGTGGTTCATGTATACCCTTTTTGAGTTTTGGGGAAATATCGTTTTCTAGTTCAGGATAATTCACCACGTGTACATTCGTATGTTTGCTAATCAGCTCTACGCTCTCCACTAACAAGTGATTCCAATCTCTTTCCCCAACAAAGAAAATATTAGCGGGTAATTTTTCCTGTACATCAGGTGTTTTTAGCTGCTTTAACCAATTTTTATATATCTGTATTCTTGACCACTTAAGGTTACCACCACGATCAAATGCGCTGTTCAGGGATTGCCATAGCTCCTTTTGAAGCTGAATGTAGCCTTCTAATTTTTTTGGGGTATCGGGAAGTACTTGTCCCTTTCTATCATCAGAGATATCCGGATGTTGGGCCTTCGGAGATGGATTTGGAGATACATCTGGATGCACATTTGGATGACTAACAGAATGTATTGTTGCATCGGATAGGGAGTCGATACCAAAGTCGGAATCGGAAACGGAATCTTCCCACTCAAAAAGCATATGTGGTCGGATATTAATATACTGATCAAATACATCTGCGAGTTGGACCGCTAAGGCAAAACGGTGGGATTGATTTCGGAATTCGCCGAATAATTTTTTTACCTGTTCATGATCTGCAATTAAATCAAAAATTTTAAAACTAAGGGCATGCAAATCAGTGGGCAATTTCTTGGGTACATCTGAATCGATTAACCGATATATTTTCCAGATAAACTCAATGGGGAAGATAAAATTGAAATGATAACTACTCCCCCCTTTTTTTGCCATCTCACGATCTATCCACTCTTGAAATTCTCTGTTTGGAACTACAATCCATGGTGCTAGAAAGGGACGGTCGCTAACAGGATAGGCCTCGATGAGATAATCTATGAGCTCGGATGGATTCGCAGATTCAATGTATTTGAGCATAAATGCTAAAAGAAATGGGTTTTATAACGCATTTTCACGTAATTTGTACGTGCAGTTATTTACACTTTATTATATACCAAAATATATTTTTTTATGCAATTTTATAGTAGAAAAATAATTAAACCTCAAGACCTGAATAACAATGGTACTTTGTTCGGTGGAACAGTACTAAGTTGGATAGACGAAGAAGCCGCTATTTTTGTCGCCTGTCAATTGGGCAAACGCAACATTGTTACTAAATACATGTCCGAGATAAATTTTGTTCACTCTGGTGAATTGGGCGATGTGATTGAGATCGGTATGGAAACAGTCAAATTTGGAACTACATCCATTACGGTTCGGTGTGAAGTTCGGACCAAATTCAGTGAAAAAACGATTATCACCATTGAAAAGATTGTATTTGTTCATGTGGACGAACATGGTCGACCCAAGGCACATGGTATTACAGAAGCGGTAGAATGATGCAGTACTGTTCCGAAAAAGAATTGAACGATGCAAAGTTTGTTCAAGCTTATCTAGGAAGACCGTTCAAAGAATCTGGAAAAGTATTCACCGTTACTGGCTCAGGGGGCTATTTTATTAAAGATTTAAGCCTTCCCAACACCCTATCGACAGATATCCCTGAAGATGCCAAAGCAACCATACAGCGCTATGAAAAGGGTATATTTGTACTGTTCAATAAATCCACCAAACAATATGGAATTATGCTAGTGTGGAGCGATATAGCTTCCCTCGAATTAGAAGAAGGAAAGAACGTTTATAGAACCATTCCTCTTCTACCTATGTGGTGGCTGATTAAATTGGGTGTGAAACAAGAAGTGGCTCGGATTGCAGGAATATTTGGAGAATACCGACAGGAACCTTTACAACTACGAATAAACTTAGGTAGTCATCGAATTTGCCTGTACAGTAACGGTTTTTCTTTTACTGAGAAACGTGCGTACTTTAACTCAATGAGTAAACTAATAACGGTAACCATCAACCCGAAAGAATGACCATTTTAGTTACCGGTGGAGCCGGATATATTGGAAGTCATACCTGTGTAGAGCTACTAAACCAAGGCCATAAGGTCGTTGTCGTGGATAACCTGCTTAACTCACATGTTGAGTCTATACGACGGGTAGAAGTACTAACTGGAGCGAAAGTCCCATTCTACAAGCTCGACCTGATTGATGAAAATGCGACAAAAAAAGTATTTTTAGAGCATTCTATTGAGGCGGTTATTCACTTTGCCGGTCTTAAAGCAGTGGGGGAATCGGTGGAACAACCCCTTAGGTATTACGATAATAATATTAGGTCCACTCTTGTACTTTGTAAACTTATGCAAGCGTTTTCTGTTAAGCATCTCGTTTTTAGCTCATCCGCGACCGTGTATGGATTAGCAGAATTCAACCCAATACCCGAAACTGCGCCATTATCTGCAACCAATCCTTACGGCCGAACCAAGTTGTTTATTGAACATATATTGAATGATTGGATTACCACTTTTGATGGAGCTTCAGTTGCCTTGTTACGATATTTTAATCCAGTTGGGGCACATGCCTCAGGAAGAATTGGAGAGGACCCACAAGGAATCCCCAACAATTTAATGCCTTATATCACCCAAGTTGCTGCTGGTCGTAGAGAAAAGCTCTCTATTTTTGGGAATGATTACGATACTGTTGACGGAACTGGGGTACGTGATTACATTCACGTTGTTGACTTAGCACTGGGACATGTAAAAGCCTTAGATGCTTTAATTCATTTGACCGGATCTCATGTGTATAATCTTGGAACCGGAAATGGCACCAGTGTTTTAGAATTGGTTCACGCCTTCCAACAAGCTACAGGTCAACCTATTCCCTACGAAATTAGTGGGCGTAGACCAGGTGATGTAGCTACTTGTTTTGCAGATTCATCAAAAGCCCAGCAGGAGTTAAACTGGAAAGCAGACAGAGATATTGTGGAGATGTGTAGAGATAGCTGGAAGTGGCAAAAAGAAAACCCAAATGGCTATAAATAGAGCTATTATTTTAGTTAGAATGCTCTTATTTTACTAGACCAAGCCAAAGTGGCGGAACTGGTAGACGCGCACGACTCAAAATCGTGTTCCTTCGGGAGTGTGGGTTCGATTCCCACCTTTGGTACAATAAACTATTCTCATTAGAATTTCACATTTAGAGATTCTGCTACTTCAGAGCTAATACGATTCTTACCAAAAAAACATGAGTAAGAGTTTGACAAAAATCATAAAAGGAGCTCGACATGACAAAAAACATGGGTACCATCGATCGATTAAGTAGAACTTCAGTTGGCCTAATTGTAGCTGTATTATACTTCACAGGTGTAATTAGTGGCACATTAGGCATAATTTTACTTTCACTTGCCACCATTTTTGTATTAACCAGCCTAATAAGCTTTTGCCCTCTCTACACCTTATTTGGTATAAAGACCTGCCCGAGCAACACGAAGGGCTAAATGTAGGGTTACTTCTTTCTTACGATGGTACAACCATCTCGTAATGGAAGTACTACCTTATGAACGCGATCATCTTCTTTGAGCTGCTTGTTGAATGCATCTAAGGCCCGAGATTTAGCGTCTTGAGGCGCTAACACTTGTGCATTCCAAAGCACATTATCCACCACAAGGATCCCTCCGCTTTTTAAAATAGGGATGCAATGATCGTAATAATGCTGATAATAGAGCTTATCTGCATCTAGGTATATTAGGTCATAGATTTTGTTCAGTTTAGTTATTTCTTCTCTTGCATTGGCTTTAATAAGCTGGATTCTGTCCTCAAATCCATACTTTTGAATATTCTCTTGAGCAATTTTTTGATATCGAATATTCATCTCAATTGTATCAATTCGCCCACCTTCCGGAATAACTTCGGCCATTTTAATGGCACTATACCCTGTAAAGGTTCCAATTTCTAAGCAATTTTTAGCTCCTGATAGTTGTACTAAGATTTGCAGCAAATTCCCCACCAAAGGTCCACTAAGCATATCAATGTAGTCAAGTTCTTCATCAGAGCCCTGGATCAGCTTGGTAACAACTTCACTTTCTGCAGTAGAATGTTCTTCGGCATACTTTTCAACTTCACTATCAGTAATAACTCGGTATGGCTTTGGTCGATTTTTCACTAATTTGGTCTTCGTTTTATTAGTTTAGATCAAAAATACTCTTTCTTGTGAACTTTATCCCTGCCAAAGAACATCCCTTCTATTTGTGGTTTTTTTACTACGTAACGGCTTATTTGCTGAAACGCCGATTTAAAGAGGTGCATATCGAAGTAGAATACCGCCCATCTAAACATGCATCTACACTTTTTTATTTGAACCATAATTATTGGTGGGATGCCCTATTACCTCATTATTTAAACCGGCGTTTTTTTGGACAAAAAGCTCGCGGGATGATGGATATTAGGCAGTTAAAAAAACATCCTTTTTTCACAAAAATTGGGGTCTTTTCTGTCGACTTAAATCAGCCTAAGAGCTCCATATACAGCCTCCGATATGCAATGAATCATCTTCAAACACCTAATGCTTCCATATATTTATTTCCGGAGGGTGAAATAGTTCCCGTTCATTCCGGCCCCTTAGAGTTTAAACGAGGTCTAACATGGTTACGAAACCAAGCTATTACCGCCGACCTTGTACCAATAGCTATTTATATAGATTATTCAAAGTCATCCAAACCCAATTTACACATACATATTGGCTCAGTGCTTACGTCAGAGGAAGATACTAATGCACATCTCGAAAACAGATTAGCCCACATAAAGAAACAGCTTCACCAGTCTAATTGAGTCCCAGAAGTTTTATGTTTTTCCGAAGTTGACTGCCTTAAATTACTAGTGCTGCTTAGGGCATCACCAAGTTCTTGAGTAGAGAAAGCGTGATTTTTGCACCCAGTGGGCTTTTGTGGACAAATATCTAAGGCGCATATTAATCATCCACCAATACTTTCGGTCGTAAATACGTTTAGGCAATATGTACTCCGAGATGCCCCGTTGCATTCTCTTAGTCTCACCTGTAATTAGAGTTGCCTCACAAAAGTATCGCTGATAAAAAGGTCCATTGTCAATAGTTTGATTGGTTAGCACCTCACATTCTATCCCAGGACCTTTCATCATTATACGTCGAAATGCTTGTAATCCATGTCGACTGGGTGCCACATCCATAAGTTCAATCTCTCGAATGCTAAGTCCTGGACTATCATTTTCCACTGGAAACAACCAAGCTTTTTTGTCCACCCCTTCCCTAGTATTCATAATATAATACACTAAGGTATAATCAGTGAAATGAACCCGTCCCCAATACCAATCCTCAAAACTGTCTTTTAATGGCTCAAACCCCACATTATGATCGTGATAACCCAAGCCATTGAACGCTATGTTAAACATATCGGATCGGCCATCGAGCACCAAATTCCCCATCACTCCAGCCCTGGGTTGTATCAAATTCCAGGCATGTTGAAATGTTGTTGGTTCTGGTTCTTCTAACAAAGAGCTAAAATCCGAAGACGTTTGCATTTTTTCAGTCTCATGAACGAATTTTATCCTTCCTCTTAGCTGATAACGAGAGTCCAACATCTGATTGAGTATGATCTCGTACTCTATTTTTCCATCCAACACCCTTCGTTCAAAAATATTACTGCCCAAGGAAATTGAAAAAGGTTCATTTTGAGAAGTTAATCTATTGGGTGCGTACTCCAAAAAACTGTAATATTCTGCTTTTTGCGTGTTATAAACCGAAACACTAATTGCAGGAAAAGCGCTAGCTATTGCTGTTTGTTCAACAGTGGATTCATCTAGAAGATTGGCTGTACGTTTCGCTTCCTCTTGTGCTTTGATATAGGCAGGAGAAAAAGGATTTCCTTCATAAAATATAATCACGATAGCCCATTTTTTATCTGCAGACATCGCATCAAAATACCACCACTCATAACTCCCAGGAATTGTTTTATTATGAGGTAATTCAGATGATAGCTTAGAACGTATATACATCTCAGGTTGATACAGTAGGTGGTTTGTTTAAGAGTTCGTTACCTTCCATTATGGAAACAACGTTATCCCTGTTACTAATGGTGCTATTGAGCTTTGCCCTGCTTTTTCATCTTGGCACATCACTCAATTACTTACGAAACCGTAAACATATTAGCTGCATTCCACAACTAGAGAATGAAGATACCAATAATCCCGTCAATAATTACGATGCTGATCTAAGTGTCTGTATTCCATGTCGAAACGAAGAGCACAATCTTAGAAATACCCTGGATTCTTTGGTTGCTCAAACAAAGAAAAACATCTCCATATTAATTTTAAATGATCAATCGACCGATGGAACTCAACCCATTCTAGACGAATATTCGCTCAAATATTCGCACATAAAAGTGATTCAAGGCAAGGATAAACCCGAAGGTTGGTTAGGTAAAAACTGGGCTTGCCACCAACTCTCTGAAAAAGTATCCACCAAGCTCATAGTTTTTCAGGATGCCGATGTCTGGTTAAGCCACAATGCCTTAGAGAGAATTACTCAATTATTACATACCTATGACGCTCTAACCGTTTGGCCTCACCAAAAAGTACTCAGCTTTTTTGAGCGACTGATTGTTCCTAGTGTCTATTACTCATTATTTACCTTATTTCCTGCTGCTTATTTACATCGTAAGCCTAGATGGTTACCTGCCTTTCTCTATCCAAGGGTCAAAGTACTATTTACTGCTGCAAATGGTCAGTTTATGGCATTCAACAAAGCTACCTATTCTTATGTAGGGGGGCATTATGCTGTCCGAAATGACGTGGTAGAGGATATGGCCTTAGCGCGATTGGTAAAAAAGTCCAATCATTCCATGGGTATGTTTCACGGTAAAAACACCATTTTTTGCAGAATGTATCAGTCGGCAAAAGAGGTTTGGGATGGCTTTGGAAAAAACTTTTTACAAGGCTTCCCAAATATGTTCACCTTTATTTTCATGGGGTTATTACATCTGTTCGTATTCATTTTACCCGTAGCTATAATGATAATTTTACTTTGGGCTGAACGCTACACTTTCTTCGAACATATGCCAATCTTTGTCTTAGCCTCGCTAAGTGTATTCCTATTCACTCTACAACGCTTGTCATTGGATCGGTTATTTAGTTGGAGGCCATTGTTTTCGTTCCTTCATATTTTTTCCGTGATTTGGTTTCAAGCACTTGCAATTCGTTTAATTTGGAATAAATTGAGTGGTAGGAAAGTCAAGTGGAAAGGACGTCCTATTTGAACGGTATTTTTTAATCCTCTAACGCATTAAAAACCATGATAAGCGCATATTTAGATAAATTTATGGCGTTTTTGAGAGTGGAAAAAAATGCTTCCAAACACACCCTTAGTTCCTATGAGACTGATCTCCATCAGTTTTTTGCTTTTCTTTGCACACATTTTGATACCGAAGAGTTTTCCATCGACCAAATTGACCGGCTAGCCATTCGACTTTGGCTCGGTGAATTAGCTGAGCAAGGACTAGCTCAAAGTAGTATTGCCCGTAAAGTAGCCGCATTACGATCCTTTTTTAAATATGCGTTTAAACATAGTTGGATTCAAAAAAACCCAGCCCATCTTCTTGTCATTCCAAAAAAAGATCGGACTCTTCCTAAAACAGTTCCATCTCATGATATACAACGTATGCTTGATGGCTACGGTAATGAAGATAACCCAATTGGATCCTTTCAAGATTCTGTTATTCTCGAACTTTTTTATAGTTCTGGGGTGCGTGTCAGTGAATTATGTGGACTCAACATCAAAGACGTACAGCTAAACCAAGCATGGATTAAGGTTCGTGGTAAAGGAAATAAAGAAAGAATCATTCCTATTAGTTCTTCAGTAAACACTATGCTTAGAAATTATCTAAGTCAAAGAAATCGACCTACAGCCGATAATTATTTAGCTTCTAATGAAGTCAAGAAGAACGAAATTCCGTTGTTCATAGCCCCGTCAGGTCAACGTATATACCCCAAGTATGTGTACAGAATTGTTCATAAGGCTCTCGAGCAATTTTCTGAGGTAACCCAAAAAAGCCCCCACGTACTTCGCCACAGCTTTGCTACTCATATGCTCGATAATGGAGCCGATATAAGAATGATTAAAGAATTTTTGGGCCATTCCAGCCTCGCTTCAACCCAGGTATACACCCATACCAGCGTTGAACGTTTACGTACGATTTACGAACAAGCACATCCACGTGCGAAATCCTAACCATAATGGAGTATATTATGAAAACAACAATTACATCCCGACACTTCGAAGCAAGCGAACACTTAAAGGATTTTGCGAATAATCAACTAGAAAGACTCACTACGGTGTTTGATAGAATAACTTCATGCTCATTGGTCATGGAAGAGCACCCAGACCCTGATTTTCCACAATCGGCCGAACTCATTGTACATATTCCACAAAAAAGCTTAACGGCCAAAAGTGCCAGTAGTACCTATGAAAAAGCAGTTCATGATGTGGTCGAAAATATGAAGCGACAACTCAAACGCTATAAAGAAAAAAAACTTCAATACTGAGTATCTCTACTTGGTAAATAACCTACCTAATCTACCGGTATATGCCCTTTTCAACCCACTCACCTATACCAATAAATGAGAAATTAACCGTCGAAGAGCTTATTACAAAGCTTCGAAAACGAGTTAATATAAACCTTATTGCTTGTGCGGCTGAAGAGAGATGCCGTGATAAATTTGTCCGTGAAGCTGAGTTAAACCGACCTGGTTTAGCTCTCACGGGCTATTTAGATGTATTTTCTTGGCAACGGGTACAAATTATTGGCAATACAGAAACCGATTACCTAAAAAAACTACCCGAGAGTAAACAGCTAGAGGCCTTTGGTAATATCACCAAATTTGATCTTCCTATTATTTTTCTAACAAATGGGAATACACTGCCAAATGCTCTGCTTGAAAATGCCACCAAACGGGGAATCCCCATCTTCACCACCCCCTATGAGACCACTCGTTTCATGCTGTTGTTAAAAGATTTCTTAGACGATCAGTTTGCTCTTCAAACTATGGTACATGGCGCGATGGTAGATGTCTATGGAGTGGGTATACTCATTGTTGGTAAATCTGGTATAGGTAAAAGTGAAGTCGCATTGGATTTAGTTGAACGAGGCCATCGCTTAGTGGCCGACGATGTGGTTATGATCACAAAAAAAGGAAGTGTCCTTATGGCTTCTGCCACGACTATGAGTAAACACTTCATGGAAATACGTGGATTGGGTATTGTCGATGTCATGTCAATGTTTGGTATTCGATCGGTTCGGTATCAAAAACGTTTGGAAATTGTGACGGAGTTATCACTCTGGGATGATGCCCGTGAAATTAATAGAACGGGCTTGGATCATGACCAAGTAAGTATATTAGATAATGAAATTCCCTATATACAGTTGCCCATTACCCCTGGTAAAAACATAACAGTGATTGCGGAAGTCATTGCGATGAATCATTTATTAAAACATTATGGCTATGATGCAGCGGAAGCTTTTCAAGAAAGAATAAGGTCTTCCATAGCTGAAAAAACAAAAGGTGTGAACCCCAGTATGAAACGAGCTATCGACTATTTCGAAGGAGACATTGAATAACCATGGTAGTTTAGAATCTCAACAACCCGCTTATCGTTGGATATCTAGGTGAATATCCCTAATTTGTTTCAAATTTTAGCTTTTTATGCACATCCATAACCATTACTTCTACGATAAAGAAACGTGCGAGTTCATTCCGATGGAGTATAATATCTATCAACAGGTGGCATACAACTTGTCTATTTGGATATTGACAGGTATTACACTAGCTAGTATCGGGATGATTGTTTTGAGTAATTTTGTAGGAACCCCATCTGAATTAGCCCTTAGTAAAGAGAATAAAATCCTCCTGGAAAAATTAGAGGAAACTAAGCAAACTATAACCAATCTAGATCAACAGCTTCAGGATTTGAATCAACGAGATGCTGAAATTTATCGATCAATATTAGGCTTAGAAAAGGCACTGGACGAGGAAGCACTACTCGGTATTGGGGGATCAAATTTGTATGAAGAATATGAGATATACAGCGAAAATGCGTCGGAAATATTAGCATGGACCAGTCAAAAATTAGATGAGTTGGAACGTCGAGTAAATGTACAAGACCTTAGTCTAGAAGAAATAAAAGCACAATACAACGAAAATAAATCAGCTCTAAAAAATATTCCTGCAATTAAACCAGGTAGTGGCATTTTGCTAAGTGGGTTTGGGATGAGACGACATCCTGTTCTTGGATATGTCCGCCCTCACGATGGATTGGATTTCAGGGCTGATATTGGATCCGATGTCTACGCAACAGGTGATGGTGAAGTCATACTCGCAAAACGATACGGCACCTTTGGACGGACCTTAATTATAGATCATGGTTTTGGCTACAAAACACTCTATGCCCATTTAAGTGACTATGAGGACGATATAAACGTTGGAACTAAGGTGAAAAGAGGCCAAATTATTGCAAAATCAGGGAATACTGGTCTAACTGAAGGCCCACACCTTCATTATGAGGTTCATTTTAATGACAAACCGGTAGACCCACTATTATATCTATTTGCCGATATCTCACCAGAAGAGTATCTCCTTTTTAAACAAATCGCTCAAACAAATAATAAGTCGTACTGATGACCATTAGCGCCCCTTCTTTCTTTTCACTTCGTACTCTGGTTTTCGTTTTTAGTTTATTGTTTTTCCTGAGCGCTTCTAGTGTAGCCCAAACCAACGATTCAACTATATTTTTGAGTTCAACAACCAAAGAAACAAACTCATTACTCATTCAACATGCACGTTCTTCTACGCTTGGCTTCGATAGACTTGCTCATTTAAGTGATTATTACGGCCATCGATTAAGTGGTTCGAAGGAATTAGAGCAGGCAATCGACTGGATTGTTAGCGAAATGACCGAAGACGGATTTGACAAGGTATGGAAACAAGAAGTGATGGTGCCTCACTGGGAACGAGGTCATGAGTATGCTACGTTGAACGCACCTATACAAAAAGACTTACCTATGCTAGGTTTAGGTGGAAGTATTGGAACCGGTGGCGAGCCCATCACTGGTGAGGTCATCATGGTTCACTCATTTGAAGATCTTGAATCTAAAAAAGATTTGGTCCCTGGCAAGATTGTATTGTTTAATGTCCCATTTAGTACATATGGGCAAACCGTCCAGTATCGGGTTAATGGTGCAATAGAAGCGGCTAAGCATGGAGCAATAGCAAGCATAATAGCGTCTGTTGCATCTTATTCTATGCAAACACCTCACACTGGGGTGATGTACTATGAAGATGGAATCCCAAAAATTCCGCATGCCGCTATTACTATAGAAGATGCCTTACTCATCGAACGTTTCCTACGTCGCGGTGAAACCATAGAGATAAGTCTATATATGGAAGCAGAGCAATTTGAGGATGCGATCTCACATAATGTTATAGCTGAAATCAAAGGTTCAGATTTTCCCGATGAATTAGTCGTACTCGGTGGACATATAGATTCATGGGATGTTGGTCAGGGCGCAATGGATGATGGTGGTGGATGTGTAGCGGCATGGGAAGCGGCTAGGCTCATCATTGAATCAGGCGCTCGCCCAAAAAGAACCGTTAGAGTGGTTCTTTGGACTAATGAGGAAAATGGCTTACGAGGGGCCAATCACTATGCAGATTGGGCTGAAAAGGAAGAGCAATCTATTCAGAATCATATTTTAGCCATGGAGTCTGATGCTGGTGTATTTGATCCTATTGGTTTTGGATTTTCTGGTAGTGATAAAGCCTATCGACAATTAAGTGAAATTGCCCAGCAACTTGTTGAGATAGATGCCGCAGAACTTAGAAAAGGCGGTGGTGGTGCCGATATAGGCCCGCTCATGAACAAAGGCGTACCAGGCATGGGACTAAACGTTGAGTCAGAAAAATATTTTTGGTATCACCATTCTGCTGCTGATACCTTTGACAAGCTAAATCATGAGGATTTCAACGAATGTGTAGCGACCATGGCAGCATATGCATTTGGTGTTGCGGACGCTGAAGTTCGTTTGGCCCGCTAAATTTTGTGTAGCGAAGGGCATATATGTCCTTCGCTAGCGCCTCAACCTAAACTTAGCGGATGTCATTTTAATCCGATTACTTAACTCTGGCTTTGTTTGTTCTTGAGGTACCTTTGCCAAATGCGTTTACCATGTTGAATGGATTTAATCATCCAGTCTTTTCTTAATTCTAAGCATTCCTGTTGGCTTAATTGCCATTTACTTTTGGGTGAGTGCATGAGTTTTGTTCGTAAACTATGCAAGCAGATAGCCGCACTTACCGATAAATTATAACTTTCTACAAATCCGAACATGGGGATACTCACAAGGCCATCGGCTAACTGTAGTACTTCTTCACTTACTCCATCTAATTCTGAACCGAAGACCAATGCTGATTTATGGTCCATATCAACCTCTGAAATATGGGTATTACCATGATGTGGAGAGGTGGCTAATATGGTATACCCTTTACTTTTTAAGGTGGTAAAACAGTGCGAAAGATTAGATTCATAGTCTGAATACCTATGCAAACTCAACCATTTATGACTCCCTAATGAAGTGGTTGAACTAGACTCAAATCGATTCTTATTTTCAATAATGTGTACATCCTGTATCCCAAAACCATCGCAACTTCGTAAAACAGCATTGGCATTGTGAGCTTTATGTATATCCTCTAGAACAACGGTTATATGCCTAGTTCTAGAACCAAGTACTTCATCGATCCGACTTAGACGGTCTTCATTGATAAATTGTGACAGATAGGTTATTTCTTCTTGTAATCGTATTAACTCTTCCAATTTTACAGAGTATTGAGATAGCTTAAAGCAGATCCGATATTTTTGATAGGCGTTTCTGTACGCTCGTCTTCTACAAATAGATAATCAACTCCAGATGTCTCATTTAATGCGAAAATTTCGGGAAAAGGGATAATACCCTCACCTACCGTTGTTTGATCTAGACTGCTATTCGCATCCTTCACGTGATAGGACATGAAACGTCCGGGGTATTTTTGAACAAATTCTAAGGGATCAATACCTGCCTTACGAACCCAATACAAATCAGCCTGAAAGGATACTTTGTCTGCATCGGTTTCATTTATCAGTATTTCCATCGGAACTCTTTCATCCGAGGTTAATAAAAACTCGAAATCATGATTATGATAACCAAAACGTAATCCAGCAGATGTACTTAGTTCGCCCACTCTATTTAAATTTTCAGCAACGAATCCGTAATCTCCTCTCATCCCTTCATCTAAATAAGGTATCACGATATGCTTGGTATTCATTGCTAAGGCAGCGTTGATAAAAACATCGGCTTGCTCATGAGTAAAATATCCTGTGTGCACCGAAGCGATATACATTCCTGTATCGGTCACTATAGCATTGAAATCCTCAGGGGTATACTGTCCAAAGAATTTCCCATCAAGACCTAAACCGTAGGCTTCAATACATGAATATCCCAGATTTGCAATGGCCGATATGGTTCCTTCCAGATCTGTATTTAACTCGTTTCTAACGGAATAAATCTGAACTCCGACATCCTTGGCTAGTGTGTTCACGGATGCTGAGGTATGGTCAGTAGAATTATTCCTAGCGTTACAGTTTGTTATATAGGGTAAACCCACCAAACCAGCTCCAACGACCCCAAGTTGTTGTATGAAATTCCGTCTGCTTTTTGTGTTTTTTTGATCCATCAATCTATACATATGTACATTAAGTAATTATAGTAAAGTGCGGTATATTTCTCATTTATTCAATTAAAATTATAAAGGCTACAGGATAATGCATTTAAAATATACCAGCATGTTAGCCAATCCAAGCAGCTAGTACATATTATTTTTATCTTAATGCTATGTTGAAAACGGTAGCTTTTGAAACCCTGGGGTGTAAACTCAATTTCTCAGAAACCTCTTCGATGAGAAGAGACTTTCTTGAAGCAGGGTATATAGAAAAAACCTTTCAGGAACCGGCTGATATTTACATCATAAACACCTGCTCGGTAACCTTAGATGCGAACAGTACCTGTAGAAAAACGGTTCGTCGCGCTAGAAGAACCAATCCTGACGCTTTTGTAGCGGTAGTCGGTTGTTATGCCCAATTAAAGCCAGACGAAATTGCCGCCATTGAGGGGGTTGATGTGGTTTTGGGGGCGAAGGAAAAATTTGAATTGCTTCATTTGTTCGATGATTTTGTCAAGCAAGAAAAAACAATTATTCATCGAAAAGATGTAAATGAGGCAGCTGAATTTCATCATGCCTTTTCATCAGATGATCGCACAAGAGCATTTTTGAAAGTGCAAGATGGATGCAATTATAAGTGCTCTTTTTGTACCATACCACTGGCTCGAGGAAGTAGCAGAAGCCCTTCTATTGAGTCTGTCATACTCCATGCTGAACGGTTAATTGCCGATGGTTTTAAAGAAATCATTCTAACTGGGGTAAATACAGGTGATTTCGGATACGGTCGAAAAGACACCTTTTTAGACCTACTTAACGAACTGCACGAGCTTGAAGGCTTAAATAGACTTCGTATTTCCTCCATTGAGCCCAACCTGTTGCATCCTGAAATCATCGATTTAGTTGCTTCTTCTAATACTCTTCAGCCCCATTTTCACATGCCCTTACAATCGGGTTCCGATACGGTGCTTAGACTCATGAAACGACGCTACGACTGCCATTTGTACCGGAGTAGAGTAGAGTATATTCGAACCCATATTCCCGATGCCTGTATAGGGGTGGATGTAATAACTGGCCACCCCGGTGAGACAACTGAATTGTTTGAAGAATCCGTCCATTTCTTAACCGATCTAGACGTGAGCTACTTACATGTTTTCACCTACTCCGAACGACCGGATACCCACGCACTAACACTCTCCCCCATCGTGCCTAAAGCTGAGCGCAAACGAAGAACAGCTGTGTATCGCCTGCTCTCAGAAAAAAAACGCCATAATTTTAATAAAAAATTTCACCAAACTACCCGACCTGTTCTCTTTGAAACGAATTCAAAACATGGACTACTAATGGGCTGGACGGATAACTATATTCGAGTAGGTGTCCCCTATCATGCATCATTAGAAAACAGCTTGGTTTCTGTACCGCTGATGAATTATACTACCCATGGTCACTACGAAGAAAAAATTAAACGCGATATTATGCATGAACTTAGTGTAATGGAGTCTCTGGTTAATGAGTAACAAAACACTTGAAAAAGAATTAGCTCAATTTTTAGAAGAACAAGTCACTTATCTGGCTCCCATTCCTATAGAACAATTGCAAAAACATATAATCGAGTTGGAAAAAAATCGATCGGCAGGCATAGATCATCCGTCCATAGATACGCCTACCGATCCTAAAACAGACACATCAACAGCTTTTGTTGAAGTTGTACCAAGGAAAGAGGAAACAAGCCCGATTAAAGAGAATATCGAATTACTTATCATTGTGACCAAAAAAGATGCCTACGATATTGCTCAGAGCAGTAAAAAAGTGGGCTCAGAGTCTAGTTTGCTGTTAAAAAATCTGTTAAAAGCCGTCGGTTTAGACCATAAAAAAAGACGCCTACATGCTCTTGATATACCCGATGAGCGTTCCAATTCTACCGCGGTTGACTCGGATACATTAACCAGAGAAGAGGTGCAGTCCAATGTTAGCTCACGTTTAAAAAGTGCCATTAAACTCATCAAGCCTAGCTTTATTTTAGTGTTTGGTGAGATGGTAATCCCCTTCCTGAATGGTTCCACTGTTCATGATGAAAGGCCGCAAAATACTCCACAAATGGGTGAAATATTTGAGCTAGAGGGCACTAACTGCCTAATCACGCACAGTATTGACGCTTTGTTGCATAACAAATCTCGTAAGCGAGAAACTTGGGAACACGTCCAAAAAATTCCATCCAATTTTTAAAGTTACTCGAAACTTTCGTTACATTGTAGATTACTAAATGAATTGGTTCAAAGGAAAAAGTTTTACGTGGAGAACAGCAAAGAAACCTTACAGGGACGTATCCCACCCCAAGCCGTAGAAATTGAGCAAGCGGTACTTGGTGCCATGCTAATAGAACATGGCGCGGCTACCATAGCTCTTCAAATGCTGAAAATGGAAGATTTCTATCAGCATTCGCATCAACACATCTTTCAGACACTTTCTCGTCTGTATGAAAGGGACAACCCATTGGATTTGTTAACGGTCGAGAATGAACTAAAAGATCAAAATCTGCTCGATGCTGTTGGAGGTCCCTCCTATCTCTCGGACTTAACAAGGATGGTCAGTTCATCGGCTAATATTGAGTATCATGCTCAAATCATTACTGAAAAAGCAATAAAGCGTAATCTCATAAAAAACTGCACCGAAGTCATTACTGAATCCTATGACTCTAGCTCGGATGCCTATGATGTCCTAGACGATGCAGAGCAAAGAATTTTCGATTTAGCAAATCAAAAAAGTAAAAGTAGTGCAAAACCCGTAGCGGATGTGTTAAAGGATACTCTAGCCTATTTGGAAGATATGAGGGGCAAAAAGTATGGAATTACAGGTGTGCCTTCTGGTTTACAAGTAGATCAGATGACGGCGGGTTGGCAAAAAGGCGATCTGGTTATCATAGCAGCTCGTCCCTCAATGGGTAAAACGGCTTTTGTACTAACCGCTGCTCGAAATGCCGCCATGCACCCAGATGAGAGTCTTAAAACCAATGTGGCTATTTTCTCCCTTGAGATGTCTAATCAATCTCTAGTTCAACGTCTATTAACGATGGAAGCTCGTGTAAGAGCTGATGAAGCCAGAAAGGGTACGCTGAATGATGAACACTTTAAGGACCTGATTGAAGCAGCGGGCAGGCTTTTTGCTTCACAAATTTTTATTGATGATACCCCTGCCATAACACTAATGGAACTACGTACCAAGGCTCGTCGATTAAAATCAGAGCATGATATTGGACTTATTATTATTGATTACCTACAACTTATGCAGGGTTCTAGTCGAGAAAATGGGAATCGTGAGCAGGAAATTGCCTCTATATCAAGAGGATTAAAATCATTGGCTAAGGAACTTGATGTACCCGTTATCGCACTCTCTCAGCTATCACGAGCAGTGGAGCAGCGAGGTGGCGACAAACGACCCCAATTAAGTGATCTTAGGGAATCTGGCTCCATTGAGCAAGATGCCGATGTGGTGATGTTTTTATATCGTCCGGAATATTATGGCATAACAACTACAAATGAAGGACAATCTACAGCTGGTATGGCAGAGGTTATCATTGGAAAGCAACGGAATGGCCCAGTAGGATCAAAGATGCTCTACTTTGTGAAGGACTATGCCCGATTTGAAAATTTAACCGTTAATGATGCCAATGGTAATTTTGCTGGTGTTCCACTGGAGGAGAATATACGTTCATCCTCGGGTGATTTTTCGGCTC
Organism: Balneolaceae bacterium; assembly: GCA_018401935.1. Taxonomy (GTDB): domain Bacteria; phylum Bacteroidota; class Rhodothermia; order Balneolales; family Balneolaceae; genus UBA1275. The sequence continues at coordinate 196,549 of JAGYJQ010000001.1, read as the reverse complement.
CCAATCCAGGAGATGCCATGCTTCCAAATAGTCCATTGCCGTCGGACGATGAAGCACCATTTTAGTAGTCTAACTGTTTACTACATCTTCGAATAAAGCGTCAAATTCCCGAGATCTAACCCTCCAATCTAAATGCTTATTGATTGACTGTAAGCTATTCTTAGGTAATGCTTTGGATTTATTAGTTAATAAATTTTTTAGCAAATAGAACAACTCGTCTTCATCTTCATATAATACTTTTGAATGTAATAATGGGTTGTGTAAACTCTCGGGTATGAGCTCTGGATAATGCAACGTTGAGGGAACCAATGGATGGCATCCGCAATAGATGGCCTCCATAATCGAGACGCAGAAAAACTCATAACTCGCTGTAGAAACCACAATATCACCCGAGTGCAGTAACTTACTATAACTTTCTTTATCATCTACATAACCAAAATGACGAATTTGATCACCAAATCGTTGCCAAGCTTTTGTGAATTCCTCGGGCTTGTCGTGCTTACTATCCCCAGCCAGAATTAAGTCAAAAGCTATATCTATATCGTTTAATCTGTTAAGCACCCTAAAGAACATGGCAGGGTTACGGTCAAATTGCCATCGCTGATTCCATACAATTACAGGGCGCTTATTCTCCGAACGGGTATCTGGATGGCCATTAAAATAACTAAGATCTAAACCAGGATATAATACTACGCTTTTCGCTCGTATTTCATCTACTGTGACGTAATGTTTGTCTCCTGGAAAATGATCCAGGAATCCAGGGAGGGCCTGCAACAAATCTTCTAAATGAAACTGTGATGAAAAAATAAGTTTATCGGCCACCAACATACTCAAGTAGTTAATGTAGCAATAGGTCATATCACGTTGCTCACCATTGGGAATGGGTCGGGTAAACTGATTATCATGCATATACATGATCTTTGGTGTGTGCGCAAATCGAGGGTTCGTTAATGCAATAAAAGCGGGTAGATTCATCATACTACTGCTAAGCAATAGATCAATATCGTCAGGGATATTCTTTGTCATTTCAGCTAGAGTCACTGAATCCCCATGCATACGCCATTTCCAACCTTTATAATTGAGTTTTACGGGGATGATTTCATGGGTAGAATGCCTAGCCAAGCCTTTAAGAAAAGCTCGATGGGACCCGCTGTAATAAGGCTCAACTGCTAAGACGTTCATCAACGGAACCTCTGTTGAATTTCACTCATCGACATAAACAAAATAGTTGGGTGTTTTAAGGGATCATAATAGGGTTCTTCACAAGCAAATAATTCATCAACCAGTGCTTCCATTTGCTCTTGCTCTAATTTACGACCTTTTTGTATAGCTGCCCTGGTAGCAAACGCTAAAGCTAAACGCTCTCTAGCATCGAAACTGACCACTTTATCGAGTTCACGGTACGTTTGCAGCAAATCCGTAATCATACTAGCCTCATCTCCTTTGGTAATATCGGAAGGAACCCCGTCAATCAAAATAGAATAACCACTTAACAAACTGACTGAAAAGCCAATTTTTTGGATAAGCGGGTGTATCTCTTTGAGCAACGCATAATCACTAGCAGACAAATCAATTTGCTGGGAAAAGAGCAATTGCTGGGTACTTGGGAGTGCTAAATCAGCCGCTTTACGTGTTTTCTCAAACAATATTCGCTTGTGAGCATAGTATTGATCAATTAAACATAAGCCTGTACGCGTTTGAGTAACGATATAGCTAGCATGCAACTGCCAATAAAAGCCATTTGTAAATCGATCTTCATCCCCTTCTACCAACGACGTTTGACTGGTCTGCTCCCAAGGTTCACTTGCATAAAGTTGGCGTGCAATTTCACCACCATTTCCTCCCATCTTAGTAGCCGAATTAGTTGCTTTTAGAAAGTTTAATCCGTTGGCTTTTGTACCAAAAGGATGCTGCTCATCTACAATGGCTTGGTTTTGTTCGGGACTGAATTTCGTACCCTCTAAGGCCGATCCTGTGGGTATAATTGGAACGTGTAGGTGTTCATTTAATGCTCTTTTCATTACGGAGACACTTAACTGAATGACCGAACGCTCATCTTCAAATTTTATTTCTGACTTCGCAGGGTGAACATTTACGTCTATTTTGTCGGGTTCTATTTCGATAAACAGTATAAAGAAAGGGTACTCATTGGCATGCGTCCAGTGGTCATATAAACTTAGAAGAACATGCATAAGGTAGCGATGCTGGAAAGGCCGGCCATTCACAAATAAAAACTGTTCCCCTCGAGACTTCTTACTCAGCTTTGGATCTCCAGCAACTCCATGTACAGAAACATAACTGGTTTGTTCACGGAAAGGAATTAAGCTAGCTTTGTAACGCTTTCCAAACATCCCAACAATACGATCATCTAAGGACTGGGAAGGCAGTTGATATACGGGGTCAGCATCTGAAACAAAGGTGAAGGAAATTTCTGGATGGCTAATGGCTGCATGTTGAACAGTTTTTAAGATATGTCGAAATTCAGTAGCATCTGTTTTTAGAAATTGTCGACGCGCTGGCACATTAAAAAATAAGTTTCTAACAGTGATTTGAGTCCCATTAGTGGTGGCCACTGGACTTTTTTGCTGAATCTCTCCACCATGTAACTTTATAGCCCAACCCGCATCCTGATCATGCAACTTGGATTTAGCTTCCACTTGAGATATGGCCGAAATGGAAGACATCGCTTCCCCTCTAAATCCCATTGTTCGAATCGCAAATAAATCCTCTATTCCTTGAATTTTCGAAGTTGCATGCCTAGTAAAACAACGTTCTAGATCCACTTCACTCATTCCACACCCATTATCTGTTACTTGAATTAGGGTTCTTCCAGACTGCTCAATGATCAATTGGATTTGATCAGCACCTGCATCAATGGCATTATCTAGCAATTCCTTAACCACAGAAGCCGGACGTTGTATGACCTCTCCTGCCGCAATTTTATCTATGATGGTGTCAGGTAATAGGCGAATGTAACTATCAGGTTCTTTCACCTCTGTCATAATACACCAATGAGATAAACGACTAGTGATAACAGTATGAATAAAAAAAATACCCGAACAAACTGCTTCGGCTGTACACGATTATGTGTCTGGAATTTTATGCGTTTTTTCCGGTTTTCTTTTTCATCCTCTTCTGGATTATAATACCGCAAAGGTAAATCGAATCGCTTGGGTTTTGGTCGATGACCAAACATGGGTTTCATCATAGCTTACATCTTTTCTTTCTAGTTGAATAATACCGAATACAGAGTCAAATGTCAGCATTAGCAGAAAAGGACGATTAATTAAATTGACTATCGTATTTTCACCTCAGTCAAACTTCTTATTCATGCATATAAGCTATACACTACTAAGCTGTTTATCAGGACTGATTAACTAGCTATTTGGTTGTAGCAGATGAATTAATCGGATCAACTCATCATTCTTAAAAGGTTTCTTTAGCTGATACTTGACTAGTGAATGAATAGGGCTATCCTCGAGCATCTCAGGGGTTCGTTCATGATCGGCACTCAACAAAATAATGGAGCTTTCATTGGCAACTAAACGCTCCGATACCGTATTAAGCCATTGTATCCCCGATACTTTTGGTAAAAACAAATCACAAATAATTAGATCAGGCACTTGTTCTTCTAACCAATCATCAGCCTCTGTACTATTCCCAACGGTTTTCACCTCTATATGATGTATATATAAAAGGTCTTCAATTACTTCACGAAGCAATTGATCATCCTCAACTACTAAAACAGTGTTTTTTGACATATTCCCTTATTAGAAAGAATTAGTTCAGCAGTAGTTCCCGTAACCCCTGTATTATTGTACAATAGTAATTGAGCTTGTATTCGTTGAGCAGCAGCATGGGCAATACTCAATCCAAGTCCACTACCCTCAATATGACCTACATCTTGTCCACGCTGGAATGCTTTTATTAGGTTTTCAGATGAATTAGTACCTAAGCCAACCCCGCTATCAATTACTTTTATTCGCACTAAATCGTGATTCTGCTCAACAAGTATTTCAATTTTAGCGTCATCTGGTGAGTACTTAGAGGCGTTCTCTACCAAGGTGCCCAATATGATACTCAGTAAATGATAGTCCGTGTTATACTCAAATGACTCATCCAGCATCCGAAGCTCGAGATCGAGTACTTGTGAGTTTGTAATTAACTCTCCAAGGCTTTTTCTTTCATTTATCAACCAGCTTGTTAATTTCCTGGCTTGCCTTCCCGAAGCATGCGATGAAGAATCTCTATTATGCAATTGCTTCATATTCTCTAACAAGAACTCCATACGCGCACTTAATTTTTCTAATCGATCGCACCACTTTATAAACGCTTTAGGCTCCTGAGTTCCATGGGTATCCAGCTGTGCTTGAAGAAGCTGTACCGTACTGACTATACCTGTTAATGGGGTTCGGAGTTCATGCTCTAGCACTGAGCTTACAAAATGATCATAGGTTAAGTGGGCATTTATTTGCAGAAGAAGTTGCTTAGCATTCTGACTTAGTTGAACTTGATTGCTAACTAATGGTACATCAGAAGTAGCTTGTACCGCACGTCGCTCGTCGAGAAATTCCTCAACCAATGTTGCTAATAATGGGTGTAATTCGTTCACTGAAATATGTTAGAGCCTAATTGTGTAACCGAGTAACCATTCCCGATGTTCTCTTATTTAATTGTCAGGTAAAATAGGAAATCCATAGGTAGATTTCCTATTTTATAGTGTTAACTATATCATATTAAAAAAAGCCAATATAAAGTCTTGGCTTGATCAAAAATCCCTGTTGAGCATGGCACCAACCAAAGAAAAAATCATATACACCTACACAGATGAAGCTCCAGCCTTAGCTACCCACTCTTTTTTGCCTATAATTGAGGCCATTACTCGTGCAGCTAAAGTAGAATTAGAACTCCGAGACATTTCCCTCGCTGCTAGAGTTCTTTCTCAATTCCCTGAATTTGTTACACCAGAACAGGTGGTGACTGATGACCTAGCTGAATTGGGTGAGCTAGCAAAGACACCTGAAGCTAATATCATCAAGCTACCCAACATTAGCGCCTCCATCCCTCAACTTATGGCGACCATAAAAGAGCTCCAAGAGGCTGGTTTCGCTATACCTGACTACCCCACCACTGCGAACTCACCAGAAGAAATTGATATAAAAAACAGATACGACCGTGTTAAAGGAAGTGCGGTAAATCCTGTGTTGCGCGAAGGTAATTCTGATAGACGTGCACCAAAAGCAGTCAAAGAATATGCACAGAATAACCCTCATAGGATGGGTGAATGGTCCAGTGATTCGAAAACCACTGTAGCAACAATGACCAACGATGATTTTGCACATAATGAAAAATCAGTGACTGTCCTAGAAGATGGACATTTCCGCATTGAACATGTGAATGAAGAAATGGAGGTTACCGTACTAAAGTCTCGAACACCTGTTCAAAAGGGAGATATCCTAGATGGAACTTTCATGAATGTAAAAGCACTGAGAACTTTTATAAGAGAACAAATTCAAGCAGCAAAAGAACAAAATGTGTTGTTCTCTATCCACATGAAAGCCACTATGATGAAGGTTTCTGACCCCATTATTTTTGGACATGCTGTAGAGGTTTTTTTCAACGAAGTATTCCAAGAATATTCCTCACTACTTGATAAGATTAATTTTAATCCCAACAATGGATTAGGTGATTTATATAACAATCTAAATAAACTGTCTTCATCGGAACAAGAGAAACTGCAAGAGGCCCTCGAAAAAGCTCTTGAGCATGGCCCTGAAGTAGCTATGGTGGATTCTGATAATGGTATTACCAATCTACATGTTCCTAGTGATGTAATTATTGATGCCTCTATGCCTGCAATGATTCGTACGTCTGGAAAAATGTGGGATAAGAATGGGCAAACACAAGATACTTTAGCGGTAATTCCCGATAGCAGTTATGCTTCCATTTACCATGAAGTGATAGAGGATTGTAAGCGACACGGTGCCTTTAACCCATCTACTATGGGAAGTGTTCCAAATGTAGGATTAATGGCCCAGAAAGCAGAAGAATATGGCTCACATGATAAGACCTTTGAGATTCATCAATCGGGTACCGTTCGAGTGGTTACGGACGATGGCCAGGTAATGATGGAACATCAGGTAGAAAAGGGTGACATATGGAGAGCTTGCTTGGTTAAAGATGCCGCCATCCAAAACTGGGTCCAGTTGGCTGTAAATCGTTCTAAAGATTCCAACACTCCTGCTGTATTCTGGTTAAATGAAGAGCGAGCACATGACAGGCAACTAATTAGTAAGGTCCGTACATACCTCAAAACGCATGATACTACAGGTCTTGAACTAAGCATACTGTCCCCCAGCCAAGCGACCGTATACACTCTAAAGCGACTTCGTCAGGGACTCGACACTATTTCCGTTACTGGAAATGTATTACGGGATTACCTAACCGATCTGTTCCCTATTCTTGAATTAGGTACAAGTGCGAAAATGCTTTCTATTGTTCCGCTGATGAATGGTGGTGGATTATTTGAAACAGGCGCAGGTGGATCCGCCCCAAAGCATGTACAACAATTTAAAAAAGAAAATTATTTGCGTTGGGATTCTTTGGGTGAATTTCTAGCATTAGCGGAGTCCTTGGCCCATTTAGCCAAAACCTTTTCTAATGAACGTGCATTGATTCTATCTGAAAGTTTACACATTGCTAATAGTACCTTTCTTCGCGAAAACAAGTCCCCAACACGTAAGCTAGGCGGCATTGACAACCGTGGTAGTCACTTTTATTTAGCTATGTATTGGATTGAAGAATTATCTAAACAAAAAACCGACACCGCATTGGCTTCTATGTTTGCTAACATACATCAAGAATTAAAAGACAGTGAAGATATCATTATCTCTGAATTAATCGGTGTACAAGGTGATAAGCAAGATATTAAAGGGTACTATTTTATGGAAAAAAGCGTTCTAGATGTAGCTATGCGCCCAAGTAGTACATTTAACGCCATACTTGATAAAATTGAAATCCACTAACAATCAACCTTTCAAAACGCATGTATATATGAACAAGCTAAGTAGTTATCAGCCCAACAAAGGCCTTACCAAACTGCTTGGTTATGGATTAAAAATTTTGTTCATATCTATACTGGGTCTTACCAATCTTATTGACATACAAGCTCAAGCAATTGATTCCTATCGATATTTGGCACAAAGTAAGATCCAGAAAGGTTTTGATGTAGATTTTCAATGGATTCAAGCAAAAAAAGATTCTACGCTTTTAACGGTCTTTCTATCTATACCCCATCAACAGTTATCCTTTGAAAGACAGGCTGATAGTAGCTACGCTGCTCGCTATCAATTAAACGTAGAGATTTACAAAGGATTTTATGAGGATGAGAATACTAGAGAATTGGCAGAGCGTATGTTCATTGGTGACACGATCGTTGTCAATCAATATGATCAAACCTTAGATCCTAATGAGTTTACTCAGGTGCTAACAACGCTATACCTACCTTTAGATGAGTACACTATTCACATGGATTACAACTATGTAAAGGGTTGGCCAGCGATTACAGGAATACAAATCGACTCAAAAAAGCTTGAACGGCTCAATCCAAACAAGCGGAGAACGAAAAGCACTAATACTAAAAGCCCCACATTCAAACAATATATCCCCAAAGAAATTCTACAAGAAATTGGATTGCAATTGCATCCACCTAAAACCCAACAGCCTCTCTATTTGTTTAACACCTCAGAAAATACTACAAATGCTGATATTAGTTTTTCGACACAAGAGGTAAAAAAAGTTGCTAAATGGATTGGTTCAACCAACCAAATAACGTTTAGTGAACCTTCCTACCTTGGAATTCCAACGTATGCTCTTGATTCCTTATCTAGCTTTGATTTAGTTATTTCTGCAAAAACAAACCCACAAAATTCTATACATACCAAAACCATTCAACGCTCAGTACTACCCAGCTTTGAGGTGGACTTATCGTTAGACAATCAACTTCTTAAGAGTGCTCAACAATTTCGTTCACCATTCTATCTGATCGAACTAGAGACAGAACTATTAGAAAACAAGGGGTATCATTTAGAGCTAAAATCTAATAACCAAGTGATTTATTCATTGAATTTCGAGACTTACTGGCAAGATATGCCGACCAGCCTTTTACAACTCGATGTTGCTATAGAAATGCTTCGATACATGCTACCAGAGCAGATGATTGAAGAAGTTTTAAAAAAGAAGAGTGCCGATAAATTGAGTTGGTTTACTTCGTTTTGGGATTCAAAAGATCCCATTCCTGCCACCGCCAAAAATGAATTAATGAGCGAATATTATCGCAGAATTGATTACGCTTTCGACCAATTCTCAACTACAAGTGAACCCGAAGGATACGATTCTGATCAAGGTCAAATCTACATTAAAATAGGCCCCCCAAAAGAAATTGTGCGTAGTTTTCCTGCTAGTGGAAGGGTTATTGAAGAATGGATCTACCCAAATAGAACCTTTGTTTTTACGGCTAGCTCAGGCTTTGGCGACTTCACTTTAGTCAACGCAAATCAGGAGAATTAGTATTGAGCACTAAGCCTCGTTTAGTCGTCTCAATAGGTGACCCAAATGGTATTGGTCCAGAGGTCACTTTGAAAACGCTATCAACCCTTGATCTATCTCTATCCACCCCCATAGTAGTAGCCCCTCACCGCCTTATTCGTAGACTTATCGAGGAACATAAAAGTTATTTCTCAACGTCATCAAATCCACTGCCAACCCTACACTATATAACAGACCAAACTGAGGTAGTTGAAGGAGCAATTAATGTGCTTGAGTCTTTTGACTCCTGGTCCGAATTAGACTTTTCTAGTAGTAACTATGGGCAAAATAACTCGTTGTCCGGTATGTTAAGTATGCAATCGGTGTTTACAGGAATTCAACTCTGCCTCAACGAACATGCACAAGCCCTTGTAACCGCTCCTATTTCAAAAGAGAGTATTCACCTTGCTGGTTATACTGTGCCCGGGCATACTGAGTATTTAATGGAACAAACGGGAGCCGAAGATGTGGTCATGATGCTTTCTGGTAATGGGTTACATGTGTGCTTGCTCACCACTCATGTGCCACTAAAATCGGTGGTTGAGCATATTGATCAATCTACCATACAGTCTAAAATCAGGGTCATTCGTACTCATTTTAGCACCTACTATCCTGACAGGGTGCCTAAGATTGCCTTATTGGGTATAAACCCTCATGCAGGGGACGGTGGAGTACTAGGTACAGAGGAGCAAGAGATTTTTGCGCCTATACTGCGAAGCTTTTTACATGACCCAACACTCGAACTAACGGGGCCCTTCCCTGCTGACGCTTTCTTCGGCAGAAAGCAATTCTTAGAGGTGGACGTTGTTCTTGCAGCCTACCATGATCAGGGCTTAGCCCCTTTTAAATTATGGTCGATGGGGAGAGGAGTTAATTGCACCTTAGGTTTACCATTTATTCGAACGTCTCCCGATCACGGAACCGCCTTCGACATCGCAGGAAAATGGATTGCCGAGCACGACTCCATGCTAGAAGCGTATAATGTTGCTTTAGCGTATATAAGTAAGGCAAATAGATACGGTCAATCATGAAAAATAATATCCAAAAACAGCCTATCTATTCAAAACTTGCAGAACTCTATGATCATATCATGAGTGATGTGGACTATGCGTATTGGGCTGAATATATTGATGATCTATTGCATCAACATCATCCAGCTCCAACCACGATAACCGAACTCTCCTGTGGTACTGCTTCTTTGACCTTAGAATTAAGTAAATTAGGAGATTATACCCTACAAGCGTGTGATGCATCCCAGGATATGGTTCGTGTTGGGAGGAAAAAACTAACCGCTTTAGCTAGTCCTATTTCTTGTTTTCAGGCCTCATTTAATAATTTAATGGCCATTAGGGATCAAGATGCCCTAATAAGTGTCTTTGACAGTATTAATTATTTGTTACAACCAGGAGAAATTGAACATTTTTTTCATGAAGCAGCAAAATGCTTAACAGTAAATGGACTGCTAATTTTTGACTTTTCCACGCCAAAAAATTCTATTGAAGCCGTACAGCATTTAAATGAAATCGAAGGTGACTATCATGACCTGCGTTATTATAGGACCAGTTCCTTCGACCCAAAACAAAACATTCATACCAATTCTTTTGAAATTATTGATCGAAAACTATCAGACAATCAAACATGGATTGAAGTGCATCAGCAAAGAGCGTACGAACTGGATCAGATAAAGAAACTATTGAATAAAAGTCCTCTAAAACCTTTAGCTTTTTATGATGCCTTTTCCTTTAATGAAGCAAGGTCCACATCAACCCGAATAACCGTTGTAGCCAGATGTCAGAACCCATAGTTCAGTTAAAAAACGTTTCGTTGAATTACGACCATAGAAGTATTTTAATCGGTGCTAATTTCAAACTAGTTCAACAGGAGTTTGTGTATTTAATTGGCCCAACAGGTGTTGGAAAGAGCAGTATTTTAAAGTTATTATATCGCGATGTCATTGCACAATCCGGTGAAGTTGTGGTGAATGGATATCAATTAAATAGCCTAAAAGCCAAAAAAATACCTGAACTTCGACGAAGTATGGGTATTGTTTTTCAAGATTTCCAATTGCTCATGGATCGTAATATTTTTGAAAATGTGGCTTTTACTCTGCATGTAACAGGCTTTCCTTCGTCAAAGATACCTGCAAAAGTAAATGAATTGCTGGCTCTAGTCGGTCTTAGCCATCGTTTTAAACAGATGCCACAAGATCTTTCGGGCGGAGAGCAACAACGAGTAGTTATCGCTCGTGCTTTGGCCAATGAACCTCGACTATTACTGGCCGATGAACCCACTGGGAATTTAGACCCCGATGCCTCAAGAGAAATCATGGATATACTACTGAGTATTCACAAAAGAGGTACAGCGATTCTAATGGTTACCCACGATCATAGTCTGGTAAAGAAATACCCAAGTCGAACGGTTATGCTCAAGGATGGAAAAATTAATGATTTGGATATCTAAGTAGTCCGTATCCTATTCGTGTAATTAATTAGCTAGCACCATTACTCGTTAAATTAATAAATCACCATATATCCGTTCAACAGAGCATAAAACAGCATTTCAGAATACAACAGAGCATAAAAGAGTACAACAGACTCAATCATTATGACCCAAGAACAAGAGCGATGGACACAGTTTATTCGGAACAGTGCCCTTGAAATGGGCTTTGATGCCATTGGATTTGCACAGGCGACCTATTTAGAAGATGACGATAGACGACTTAGTATATGGCTCGAACAAGGGCGTAATGGATCTATGTCATGGATGGAAAACAATCATGATAAACGCGTTGATCCCCGCCTACTTGTTCCAGGTACACAAAGCGTTATTTCCTTATTGGTGAGTTATCATAGAAAAGAAGACCAATCTCATACAAACGAAAGCGTATCTTTTGCTCGATATGCCCAAGGACGAGATTATCACCGCGTAATCAAAAAAAAGCTCAAGTTGCTTTACCAACGAATTCAACAAGAAATACCTATTGCAGAGGGGCGCTATTTTGTAGATTCAGCTCCAGTACTTGAACGAAGTTGGGCCCAACGGTCGGGCCTTGGGTGGATTGGTAAAAATGGCAACTTACTTAACAAACAGCTTGGTTCGTACTTCTTTATTGCTGACATGCTGTTGAATATCCCTTTGTTATATGATCATCCTACCACCGACCATTGTGGCACATGCACACGCTGTATAGACGCCTGCCCTACCGATGCAATCTATGAGCCACAAAAAATTGATGGGGCTAAGTGTATTTCACACTGGAATATTGAACATGATGGAGAAATACCATCATTCTTTCAGGAAAAAATGGGGAACTGGATTTTTGGCTGTGATATCTGCCAAGAAGTATGTCCTTGGAACAGAAAAGCTCTATTAGGGCATTGGCCCGAATTTCAACCCCACGAAAGCTGGATCACTCTTAGTCCACTGGATTGGTCTCAACTTCAAGAAGAAGAGTATGAGGGTTATTTTAATGGGACAGCTATTCGCCGTGTGAAATACAAGGATTTTATACGAAATGCTACCATCGTTTTAAACAATCATTAATAATCTTTAATGGTATCCTTCATGTACTTATATAATAACTCTCTTGCTCTAAATATATGTGCCTTTACCGTGCCTAGCGGTATATCCATCTCTTCGGAAATTTCTTGATAGCTTTTCTCTTCAATATGACGTTTTAATATGACCTCTCGATATTTTTCAGGCAATTGATCAATGGCTTCGTGGACTTTATTTTTCCGTTCCCGCCGGATCATGGGCTCATCGGTAAAACTATCTTGATCTGCGAGCTGAATGGCAGCATGGGTATCATCAGAATCATCTGCATGAATACTTAGGGTTTCAAGCTTTTTTTTTCGCAAATAATCGATGGTATGATTTGTTGCTATTCGATACAGCCAAGTCGAAAAAGCATAGTCGTTCTTGTAGTTTTTTAAGCTTTTAAATGCTTTAAAAAATATATCTTGAACCAAATCCTCCGCAAAATCGGTATTCCTAATCATTTTACGCACGTGGAAATAAAGAGGTTTTTGGTATTTTTGAGTTAGTTCAGAGTAGGCTTTTTCATCTCCTTTAACTGCCAATACTACCCATTGATCATCTTGTAATGAACTAATGGAGGCATCTTGGCGAATGGTATGTTCGGAGTTTTGTGTAGACATATAGCTTAACTTAGCAGTATACCATGTCTAATTCCACCACTAGACACAACGAATTCCTCCACCCCTGCGAATCGAAGTACCCCCTCTAGTATCAGTAAGCCAGCTAAAAAAACATCTGCTCTACCTTTCATTACTTCGGGATGTAATTCAACCAATTGTTCATAGGTATGTAAGCTGAATACCTCAATACTCTTGGCTAATTTATCGGTGTTTAATCGATAATTATTTATTCGGGAAGATTGATATGGAAACAGTTGTTGATCAATAGCTGCTAATGAGGTAGCCGTACCAGAGACTGCAACAATCTGTGTATCAGGAGGAAATCGTAATTTGGTCGACTCTAATAATGCTTCTATTGAACGCCTGCACTCTCCTATCTCTTCTTGATATGGGGGATTATGTAATAAATAACGTTCATTGAACCGAACACATCCCATATCAACTGAAATTCCACGTAGCCACTGAGTTGAGTCACCCATCGCTAATTCGGTACTACCCCCGCCAATATCTACTACTAGTATGGAAGTTGATGCTAACTTCGTTTGACTGATCGCTCCTAAATAGGTGTATTTTGCTTCCTCTTCCCCACTTAGTATCTGAATCTCTAAGCCTACGGCCTCCTTCACTAGTGCTAGAAACTCTTTCTTATTGGCTGCATCTCGAACAGCACTAGTTGCCGTGACCCGTGTTTTTTTGAGTACCCCATCACCATAGGTTTGGATAATATCGGCATACTCCGTTAACACCTCGACCACTTTATCTATGCTATGCCTAGCGAGAAACCCATTCGAATCTACCATGGCACCCAATCTAGGTAAACGCTGCACTTCTTGATGTACGCGTAATCCTTGTCCTGTACGCTCGGCAATGAGCAGTAAAACAGAATTAGTACCTATATCAATTGATGCTGTATACACTAGTTCATCCTATGAAAGAGAAGCTTTTAAGATTAATGGAAGCTAAACTAAGCTTGATTAAAAACGCTACTAAATTTAGTAAACAACGGGCTTTAACCAAAGTGCAGACCACTCTCCTAAGTCATTTTGCTCACGAACAGTAAATTCGTCTCGAATTACCTGATCGGTGAACAAATCTATATCGATGCTCAACAAGCCAGATATTAGTAATGAACCATCTTTCTTTAGGTGCTTTTTAAATACAGGAACTAGTTCTCTAAGTGCAACTATATTAATGTTGGCCAAGATAACATCAAATGTTTGAGCTGGATTAATTTGTTCCATACTTCCAAAATACGCCTTGAAGTTATGTACCTCATTTTTCTCCATATTTTCGGCTACATTTTCAACACTCCATGGATCAATATCAAAACCCTCTATCGAACTTGCTCCGAGTTTGCTAGCGGCTATTCCTAAAATACCTGTTCCTGTACCCGCATCTAAAACGGTATCCTTTTTATTCACCGCTGATGGCAACCAAGATAGCAGTAACCTCGTCGTTTCATGAGTACCAGTCCCAAAAGCCATTTTTGGATCAATCATGAGCGGAATGGTATTTGTGGGAATTACTTTTTTATTCCAACTAGGATACACATAAAAGGGCCCAATTAACTGTGGCTGAATACTCTTTTCCCATTCCTCATTCCAATTTTTTTGCTCTATGATTTGTTTAGCAACAATGGTTAGCTCAGGAAAGGTGGCCAAAATCATCTCTACCTCTTTTTGTACTTCAGTCCAAACAGAATGTTCAATATATGCCTTTAATAACTCTTCTGTATCGTCGAAGCCTGAAAATCCCAGTTCATTAAGCTCAGCAATAATTATTGAGGGGTCTGTGCTGTGCAGCTGAAGCTGTAGCTCTAGATAGGCTTGGTTCATGAAAATTATCCTAAGCCTGAAGGCGTTCTATTAGTCTGGCTGCTGCAATCAACCTTTCTTCTTTACATGCGGGTGCCATAAATTGTAATCCCATGGGCAAACCATTGGTATGAAACCCAATCGGCACATTAATCCCACCAATTCCCGCTAAATTAGCTGAGATAGTATATATATCATTGAGATACATTTGAACAGGATCGTCTAATTTACTTCCAACCGGAAATGCGGTTGTGGGTGCTGTGGGGCTAACAATTACATGAACCTGTTCAAACGCTTGTAGGAAATCTTGCTGAATCAATCGCCGTACTTTCTGTGCCTTAGCATAATAAGCATCATAATACCCAGAACTCAGTACATAGGTGCCGAGCATGATGCGGCGTTTCACCTCTAAACCAAAGCCTTCTGTACGGCTTAGTTTATACATCTTGTTCAGGGCGGTATCTTCACTCTCAAGCTTTTTAATCGCATCGGCGGAAGCTCTGTGCCCAAATCGCACACCATCGTAGCGCGCTAGATTACTTGAAGCCTCGGCAGTAGCCAAAATGTAGTAGGTAGCTATTGCATACTCACTGTGAGGAAGTTTAATGGGTACTAATGTAGCGCCCTCCGCCTCTAGCTGACTCATCATGTTCATGATCTCTTGATGAATTTCGACATCTAAACCTTCTCCAAAATATTCCTCGGGGATACCTATTCGGAGATGTTGATTAGGGTTATCGACTGCATCCATATAATCAGCCACGGGCGCTGCAACCGATGTCATATCATTTTTATCATGACCGGCAATGCTTCCTAATAGTAATGCCGCATCTTCCACCGTATTGGTCAATGGTCCAATAGAATCAAATGAAGAGGCATAGGCAATCAAACCATATCGTGAGACTCTCCCATAAGATGGTTTAAGCCCTACCACACCGCAATAAGCAGCTGGTTGACGTATAGATCCGCCAGTATCTGAACCAAGGCTGGCTTGGACAAAATTCGCCGCTACTGCTGCCGCGCTACCGCCGGATGAACCACCTGTTACAAAATCAGTATGGTGAGGATTTTTTGCTGGTCCGTGTATGGAGTATTCATTGGTAGAACCCATGGCAAATTCATCCATATTGAGCCGGGCTAAAAAAAGAGCATCGTCGTTGTGCATTCGATCAACGACTGTGGCATTATACACACTCTTGAAATCACGGAGCATATTCGAAGCACAGGTAGCGGGTTTTCCAGCTTCACAAATAGCTTCCTTTATTCCCACAACGGCTCCTGCTAGTGGTCCTGCGGTACCATCTTTAATTTTTGTTTCAATACGGTCTGCCTTCTCATAGACTCCAAGCATATCAAGATGGGTAACCGCATTAATGACCGTGTTATTTTTTTCAATAGTTTCTAGGTGTTCGGCTACCAAATCTCGTAGCCGAAGTTCTCCATTGGCGATGCGTTTTTGGACGGATCGTATCGTTTGTTTAGACAAAATAACGCCTTCTTATTTTGCTGATTCTTTATCTTCGTTCTTTACCGTCTCTTCAATATCGCGGGAACTTTCTTCGATTTCCTTTTTAATATCGCGAGAGGCTTTTCTAAACTCTTGTATCCCTTGCCCTAAACCTTTAGCCAACTCTGGAATTCTCTTAGCTCCAAAGAAAACTAATATGAAGAGTGCAATGATGATAATTTCGGTTGGTCCTAATGAATTAAACATAAAAATGTATATTCGTTAATTCGATGATGTATTTTTGCTAAGATAGCAATATTTTCGGCACGAATTGAGTATAAAAAAAATTCTGGGAAAGACTTGAATTTTTACCTACTCTCTCGTTTAATATACTATCAATCTTAACGTACGTATAAAATTATGATTTGGACCGTTGAATTAGCCGCCGCTCTAGACGAGGCACCTTTTCCAGCAACTCGCGAAGAGCTTATAGAATGGGCAGAGAGAAATGGCTTACCTAATCAAGTTATTGTAAACTTGGAAGAGCTCGAGGAAATTGATGAGGGCGAAGAAATCATTTACGAGGGTATTGAGGATATTTGGCCAGATTACATTAGAAAGGAAGACTTCTTTCACAACGAAGAAGACGAAGGATTTGACTATGATGATGTGTAACTAGCGTAGTACAAGCGCTATCATTTGAGATAGCGCATACTACATCCACTACACATTTTTTTTACCAAGCTAAACACTTTTCGAATTGTAATTGCAAACGGCATCACCGCTTCAATCCATCTAGCTTTCATTTACTATAATGCGGATACCATGCCCCATCACAAGGGCGTTATTTTTCCAAGAAAGTGTATTCGAAAAACGGTTTGCCGATCTTATTTTTCATACCTTTCAGGTACATTTTAACCCTATTTGATTGCATATATTTCCCGCTTTTGAGCACAACATGTTTTCTTTTTATTTTTTGCTTGGTTGCTAGCCTTGGCACCGTGAATGTCTACGCTCAAATTTCAACCCAAACAGCGCAAGAGGTAAAGGCTAGCTCAAACACGGAAGTCCTAATCAGAAAAATTCGCTTTAGCGGCAATTCCAGCATAAAAGACAGAGTTCTAGAGGGTTTGATTAAAACCCGAACAAATAGAGAGTTTCTCGCCATACCACGCTTCACACCATGGCTGTATCTTCATACACTGAGTAATGGTCGCGTGGGTGAGAATCCCTCCCTGCTCGACCGATCTATAGTGGGCAATGATTTGGAAAGAATACGATTGTATTATGAGTCACTTGGATACAGGGATGTGCAGGTCGATACCACTATCGTTAGCTTACGGGAAAGCAAAGTTGAAGTATCCTACATCATACAAGAGGGTCCTCGATACTTCATCGAGTCAGTAGGATTCACTGGATTCCCATCCACCTTATCCAAAGAAACAAAAACACGCTTTTACGCTCGAAGTCCTCTAACTAAGACGGCTATCAATGACTCTACTTTTCAGTTATTTGAAGCCTATAATGCTACAGAACTAAGACAGGAACAAGAGCGTATCTTGTCTTTCTTAAAAAACAACGGCTATGCTTCTGCTAGTCGTGACTCGGTTATTGCTTTTATTCAACCTGGAGAACAAAATCATGGACTTAAAGCCCTTTTTTATGTGGCCGCAGGACCTTCATATAGGTTTGGTGATGTAAATATTGTCTACAACAACGCACAGAATCCAAGCAACGAAGTAAGCAGTTTACGTTACAGTAGTGACAAAATTGTGCTAACGCCTACCTCTACCACCACATTGGAAGATACAACCCTTGTATCCAAACAAAGCCTACCCGCCACTATCAATCTCACTAAATCGACCAACCTTCCTACAAAAAATCAGGTTATTATAGATCAAATCGCAATAACACCTGGGGATTTGTATTCGGAAACGGATTATCTACAGAGTATTAGGGAATTACAAAACCTGGGTATGATAACCATAAAACGCTTTGGATTATCCGAGTTTGGGATTAATCCCGATTTTAGCGCCGAAATTATTCCGGTGTATATCGAGCTAGAAAGCATTACTCCGCATCGCATTACCACAGAGCTTTTCGGGATGAAGCGGTACGGATTCGGGACGGGTGTGGGCATTGATTATAGTAATATAAATGTCAATGGCCTTGCGGAACGGCTTAATATAAGTGTAAACTCAAGTTTTGAATTTGTGAGTGAAGAAACCATACAGCAAATCACTCCTAAGGACCAGGTTCAATCCTCACTATTTCGTAGCTATGAATTACGAGGAGAATACACCCTACCTAGATTAGCACGTCCTTTTAGAAGCTTAAATGATGTGCCTAATTTTGTAAGTGCCCGTTCAACCTATTCACTATCATACAGTCGCTCCGATCAACTTTATTTTGATATAAATTCCGATTTACAGTTCAATTATAGGCTAGAAGTACCTCATTCTAATTCCAGACTCTCCACCCTTGATCTATTTGAATTAGATATTATCGATACCAATCCATCTACTGAATTCAAAAAGAATCTAATTGATGAGTTTGGTCAAAATAGTTTAGAGTATATTCGTATACTGCAAGATTTTGAGCCTCAAATCTCCTCTATTATTAGGTATAGCTTTAGGGATTACACCACCAGTCTGATTAAAAGAAATAACGGTTATTTTAGAGAATTCTCCCTATCCGCTGGTGGTAATCTACCCTACTTAGTTGATCGGTTTTTAGTCACACCAGGCGATCTTGAAGGAGAACTACCTACCCTATTCAAGCTAAGTGATAACCAACTGTTATACTCTCAGTTTGCAATATTCACCATGGATCTTCGTCAGTACATTCCATTGGCTTCTGGTACTATTCTATCCTATCGCCTATTTGGTGGAATTGCGCATCCTTTCGGAAAAAACACTTCTATCCCGCTCAATCGTCGCTTTTTTGCGGGTGGAAGCAATGATATAAGAGGTTGGGCTCCTTTTCAGTTAGGCCCGGGAACTATTAGCTCGGATCAAGTGACCATTAACGGCGGGGAAATAAAACTTGCGGGATTTGTGGAGAGTAGACAAGTTCTTATTCAGAACCTATTGGGTGCTAATTGGTATGGAGCTTTGTTTGCCGATGCGGGTAACATATGGTATGGACCTAGAAATGATTTTCGATCCCAAGACAACAAGGATCAATTGGAACAAGGACGGTTTTTGTTTTCGAACTTTTATAGGCAAATTGCACTTGGTACAGGTTCAGGGATTCGCATCGATTGGGATTATGTGGTTATTCGCCTCGATTTCACCCTCAGAGCTCATGATGTGAATTTGGGATGGTTTAACGACAAGAAATTGTATTTTAGTTTTGGAATAGGTCACTCTTTTTAAGGATTACATTATGAGTACATACAAGCGTATTAAACAACAATCCAAAATAGTCCTTCAGTCTAGATTTTTACAAAATCTTAGCACGTTTGAACGATATGAGTTTTTACAACTATGCCATCGTCGAACATACAAATCAGGGGAGTATATATTTTACCGAAATGATCCAGGAACTGGAATGTATTTCATCGAAGACGGATCGGTTGAACTAACAGTGATGTCGAGTCAGGAAGTTGAGCAAGAAATACAGGATCATTCAAATGCTTTCTTATTAAGCTCCCCCGATAGTTTTGGAGCTTTATCCATTGGGTATAATCTAAAGCGTAAAACATCCGCACTATGTAAAACGGACTGCACCTTATTGGGATTCTTTAAGCCAGATTTCGAAGTATTAATGGATCGTCATCCTCAAATTGCTGTTAAGTTTCTGCAGATGTTAACGAATATAGCCCTGCGTCAACTAGAGACTGCGCTTACCACCATTGAAGAGAATCATGACCCTAGAATTGCCGCTCAAATAGAATTTGATGCCTACTACGACGACGAAAAGCTTGATTAATGAAAAAAGGTCAACAAATTGAGCTTCCCATTCATGGTACTGCATTTAAAGGTAAAGGTGTAGGTCGTTATGAGGAACGAGCTGTTTTTGTAAAAGGTGCGGTCCCTGGTGATGTGGTTAAGGCACGCATCATCAAGAAAAAGAAAAGCTTTCTAGAGGCCAAGTTACTTGAGATTATAGAAGCTTCTGAGGACCGAATCACCCCAAAATGTCAACATGCAGGTGTATGTGGTGGATGTAGTTGGCAACAGGTACCTTACGAGAAACAACTAGCATATAAGCGGCAGCAGGTAGAGGATCATATTCGTCGAATTGGCAAATGCGATACCCCCGTGAATGATACCCTCCCTTGTGAACAACCTTTTTATTATCGAAATAAAATGGAATATAGCTTCAGCCCTAGGAGATGGCTAAGCGATGAAGAAATTCACCGGGAAGAATTTGTCGATGATAGCGGATTTGCAGCCGGTTTACATGCCCCGGGTCGGTTTGACAAAATTTTGAATCTAAATGAATGTCATCTACAAGATTCGATTTCTTTTGAGCTCTTAGATTTTGTTCGAAGCTATGCCTTAAAGCACAATATTGAGGCTTTTGATACCTTTGAGAAGACTGGATTCTTTCGGCATTTGGTTGTTCGTACATCGTATCATACCAGTGATCTAATGGTTAATCTGGTCTGTTATTATGAGGATCAAGGTATCATTGAGGATCTATATGCTAAAATGATGGTGCAATTTCCCTCTATTAGTACCTTTATAGTCAGCATCAATGATCAACCAAACCCGACCGCAACAGGGCGGTACCAGCGCGTAATGCATGGTCCAGGGAATATAGAAGATCATATTGGTCCTTACCGTTTTACCATTGACCCAAAGGCTTTTTTCCAAACCAACACCGCTCAGGCAGAAGCCTTATACTCCGTAGTGGCTGATTTTGCTGACATACAACCAGCCGATGTAGTCTATGATTTATACTGTGGAGTTGGAACCCTAAGTCTGTACCTAAGTAAACATGCCTCAAAGGTGGTAGGAATAGAATTGGTGGACGAAGCCATTGAAAATGCCCGCATTAATGCATCTAAAAATGGGGTCACGCATGCTTTTTTTGTCAAAGGTGATATGAAAGATACCTTCAATGAAACCTTAATACAGCAACATGGTCATCCTAATGTATTGATTACAGACCCACCAAGAGCAGGTATGCACCCAGACGTCATTACTCAGCTCTTAGAACTGAGGGCGCCAAAAATCATTTATGTTAGTTGTGATAGTTCGACCTTGGCGCGAGACCTAGCCTTACTCTCTAAAGGGTACACCATTGACGCTATTCAGCCTGTGGATATGTTCCCTCAAACCTATCACATAGAAACGGTTGCTGCTTTGACCTTAACATCATAACCGCATCGTGTATGAAATCGTATTTTCCCCACTTTTGTTACGTTAACGGGTTTAATTGTGGAATACCCTTAGTGGGTATAGCTCATTCAAAAGGTTTATTTGCAAGCCTACTTGTCTTCCTAATTATGCTAGGATATTCCCAGGACTTAGCCGCACAAAATGGCGAATTAAGGGGCTCTATCACCGATCAAAAAACAGGCGAACCACTTTTTGGCGCCACCGTCTTCCTGGTTGATACTGACTTTGGTGCGGCCACCAATTTCGAAGGAGAATATGTTCTCTCCAATATTCCCCCGAACACCTATAACATACGAGTTAGCTTCATAGGCTATCGTTCGCAAATCATTTATAACGTGGTAATTCGCTCGGAGGGGAACATAGATATCGACGTGCAATTGGAACAAGCTGAAGTTGGATTGGATGAGGTAGTAGTTAGCGTAAATCCGTTCACTAAGCTTGAAACCACTCCCCTCTCTATTCAGAATTTAAACCAACAAGAAATTGCTTCTTATCCTGGTGGAAATAATGATATAGCTAAAGTAATACAGTCATTTCCAGGTGTATCAGGTTCGGTTGCTGGATTTAGAAATGATGTAATTATTCGGGGTGGAGCCCCCAATGAAAATGTGTACTATCTAGATGGAATTGAAATTCCCACCATCAATCATTTTTCGACTCAAGGTAGCGCTGGTGGCCCCGTAGGTTTACTAAATGTCTCATTCTTTGAAGGGGTCACGTTAAGTGCTAGTTCTTTTGCCGCATCGTATGATAATGTTCTAAGTGGGGTATTAGAATTCGACCAACGCAATGGGAATACTAGAGAGTTTGTTGGGAACTTTCGCTTAGGCTCCTCTGAGTCTGCCCTAACTTTTGAAGGACCACTTTTTAAAGCAGATGAGTCCGAGGCTCAAACCAGCTATATAGTAAGTGTACGACGCTCCTACCTCCAGCTTCTTTTTCAGGCTATTGGTCTGCCTTTTTTACCCGATTACTGGGACTATCAATACAAAGTAACTCATCAAATAAACGCAAACAATGAATTGCTTTTTACGGGAGTGGGTTCCATTGACAACTCTTCGGTAAATGAACTGGATGATTTTGACGCCGAACAAAAAGCCATTCAGGATCAAGTTCCTGTGCTAGAACAACAAAGTAACACCATTGGAATTCGATGGCGTCATAGATTCTCAAACAATAATGGACTAATGGATGTTATTGTGAGCCAAAATAGTCTTTATAACAAGTTTTCCCGATTTACTGATAACGTCAATGAACAAGGCCTGTATTTTCAAAACGATGCCAATGAACTAGAGCGTAAATTAAGGCATCAAGTCAAGCTTTTTTCTGGACCATGGACCTATGCATTTGGATACTCTGTTCAGCAAGTTGCCTACGATAATACCACAGAGGATTTAGTTAACGATAGAAATTTCGTCACGGATTTAAGCTTCATTCGATACGGCGCTCACCTTCAGGCATCCGCAAAAGGGTTAAAAGATCGATTACAATTTTCAGCTGGATTAAGAGTCGATGACAACGATTTCATGAGAGATGAAGTGGGTTTATTTGGGCAAATTAGTCCACGAATATCATATTCTTATAAGCTCGATGCTGGGGGAAAATGGAAGTGGAATCAGGCATGGGGTGTCTACTACAAAATCCCCCCATACACCATACTGGGATTTGAAGATAACGTGGGTATTTGGGCTAACAGAAAGGCCAAGTATATTCGTAGTGAACACTTTGTTGGGGGCTTTGAATATGTCATCGATGAATCCTCAAGAGTCTCTTTAGAAGCCTTTTATAAAAAATATTCTAATTATCCCGTATCTGTAATCGATGAGGTTTCATTAGCGAATAAAGGGGGCGGTTTTGAAGTATTTGGAAGTGAATTAATTCAAAGTAATGGGTTAGGAAGAACTCAAGGATTAGAACTATTATATCAGCAAAAATTTACTGGGAAGTGGTATGGAATTGCATCATTTACCTGGTTCAAAAGTGAATTTAGCGGGAGTGATTTAGTCTACCGGCCCTCTCTTTGGGATAATCAATTCCTAGTTTCTGCTTTAGCAGGGTATAAACTCCGAAACAATTGGGAAATAAGCTCTCGATACCGGTATTTAGGTAGGGCCCCATTTATTCCAACCAACTTAGAGCAAACGTTAGAGTTTTATCCAGCTATCATAAAAGATTACAGCTCTGTAGGAGAGAACAGACTAAATGCATACAATCAAGTAGATATACGGGTCGATAAAAAATGGAGTTACGCAGCGTGGAGCTTGGATGTCTTTTTGGAAGTGCAAAACATCTTGGGTAATGCTAATCCTGAAGAACCCAGCTATGGCTTAGCTCGTGATGAAACCGGAGAAATAGTGATTCCAGAGCGCTTAGTACAAGTTAATACGAATACCTCGGTGAATATTTTGCCTTCTATCGGTTTAGTAATCAATTTTTAAGACCAAAGCTAATCTAGCTCAGGCAAGTCACTCTTTTTACTACAAAAACCCAATGTTGATCAGGATAAATTCGGGTAAAAATAAGGGTTAACTCTCCCCCGTCCTGAATACCGTATTTTTCTTAATAGCTTGGCTTGAGAGTGGATAATTCAACGTCCATATGTTAATATACTTAGATACGTTTGCTTTAATCCACTTTTTTAGAAATTTATGAGAAGGAGAAAATCCATCCAGAATTTCAAAAATGCGTCCAGGGAAATACTCTACCAAGTCTGTCGAAAAGTACAGGTGGGTATGCGTATTCAATTTCATTAACCCATATTTTAAAGCAATATGATCCATACAAGCTAGCTTTTTCGCGCCAACCATAGGGTCATACAGGTATGAGTTCAAGCTAACAGCACTCCCCTTTTCTTTTGTATTATTAGAAGTAGAATTAGTAATGGTGCAAATACTAGTCAATAATTCACTTTGAATGTATGGTACGCTTACCGGTTCTAATCCCTGTTTATCGGCTAGAATAGCAAAGCTGTGCTGGCCTTGCTCCACGCTTTCATTCTTCCTGATATCAACCGATTTATACCATATTTTCCCCTCATTATCAGCTTTCTGTTCAACTGGTTTAAACCGATAATGGTAGAGTAGTTCTTTGAGCTCATTGTTCACGGATACCGCGTGAATGCTATCTGGAGAATATTCCTTAGCTAGGACTTCCTCGACATGCGCCATAGGCGAAGCCTTTACTATGAGTTGATCAACGCTTGAAACAATTCGATCCCACAACCTAAACATGTTTGGTTCAGAATCCGCTAATCCAGCTACCTTATTTCCTTGCACCCGTCTGGATGGATCGATAAATAACGTTAGCGAAGACGAGGATTCCCTTAAATCCTCAAACTTAGGCGATGCCAAGAAATCTTCCAGCCTACCCGTTATGAGCGTAGCATCTATTCCCAAATTGGTAAAATTATTCTGAGTAATACCACTCAAATGTTCATTAGATTCTACGTACCAAAGCTTCATTCCTCTTTTTGCGAAAAAATAACTATCTACCCCCATTCCACCCGTACCGTCAATGATGATTTCAGTCTCTACTAATTTTGCTTTATAAGTTGCTGTCCACTCCGAAGAACTCTGCTCAACATGAATGGGTGGTGGATAAACTAGGCCCTTGATTGAGGCCCAAGAAGGGATTTTCTGTTGTACTTTTTTATAGCTGATCAATTGATCAATCAAAAAATCTTTTGGTAAGCTACTGGGAAACGACTTTGAAAGGATTAGATCTTCTATTGAACCGTCGCTAAAGGCCTCTAAGAAATCCGTATAATCGGAATTATATTCTGCTATTATAGATTCAATATCTTGTGAATACATATGCTGCCTCATGTAATTTCCAGTTCAAAATAAGATATTTCCTACTCGACTACCCGTAAATATTACCCCGCACAACGCTATGCATCAAACTCCAACAAAGGATGAACCCAGAACCGACTCCAACACCGTTGGTATTATTGGTGGTGGTATCGGTGGGCTTATGAGCGCATGTTTACTTGCCGCAGATGGCTACAAGGTTTCTTTGTTTGAAAAAAATGCTCAATTGGGTGGAAAAATGGATGAGCAACGTATTCAAGGCTACCGTTTTGATACCGGGCCTAGCCTACTGACCATGCCTTTTTTGTTGGAAGCCTTCTTTAAGGCTTGCGGGGAGCCATTAGACGAATGGCTAGTGCTTAAAGAAGTTCATCCAATTTGCCGATACAATTATGCCGATGGCCAACATTTCGATTGTTATGACGATCCCATTCAAACAGTCCAAGAAATAGATCGTATTGCTCCAGAAGATCGTCAAGCTTACCTGGATTTTTTAGACTATATACGGCATCTCTACGATAAGACAGCCGATGCATTTTTGTTCAATACACTGAGCAGTCTTTCCGATTTAAAAGGGCTCAACCTGTCTTCTTTCTTTAGTATTGATGCTTTCAAAAGCGTAAGCAAAGTGATTGACGACCGTTTTAGCTCGCCCTACTTACGTCAGTTCTTTAAACGTTTCACAACGTATAATGGCTCTTCCCCCTACTCAGCACCTGGAACCCTTAATGTAATTCCACATGTCGAGCTTAATATTGGAGGGTATTACATACAAGGGGGCATGCATACCTTGGTAAAACAATTACAGAAACTCGCAAATAAGTTAGGGGTCCAGCTATATACCCACTGTGATGTACGTAGGATCTTGGTAGACACAAGCAGTGCTAGAAAGAAAATTCAGGGGATTGAATATATAAACACTAAAAAACTGACACCATACACCCCCTCTATGGAGTCAGAACAGCTACCCGTATCTAGATTTTATTGTAATAAGGTGGTTTCTAACAGTGACGCCTATGAAACCTACCAACACCTCCTGCCTAGCAGTGTACGCCCAACAATTCAACAACTACAAACCCGCTATTCTGAGCCTTCATGCTCAGGTTTTGTCTTGTTACTAGGACTTAATCATACCTACGACCAGCTAAAACATCACAACATATTTTTCAGCGCAGACTATAAGCAGGAATTCCATGACATTTTCAACAAGAAGCAGTTGCCAGATGATCCCACTATCTATGTTGCCAATACCTCCTTCTCCGAAGCTGAGGACGCTCCAAATGGTGGTTCAAATCTATTTATTCTAGTTAATGCACCTTACATCAACAAGTTGGCTGAAGATCCTAAAACACCAGATTATGCACAAAAAATCATCTCCGAACTTGAAGAACGAGGCTTAACCGGACTATCAGAACACATTCAATATCAAGAAATACGATCTCCATTTCATTTTTACGACCGCTATCGATCGAACAAAGGCAGTATCTATGGCACCTCCTCTAATGGTCTTTTATCAGCATTTCTACGACCAAGAAATCGCTCCAAAACGATTGATGGACTCTTTTTAACGGGAGGTTCTGTCCATCCGGGAGGGGGAATACCATTGGTTCTACAATCGGCATTTAACGTCCAAAAACTTTTAAAAGAGTCCTGATTTTAGCCTTTGTTTCTCACAACCAAGCTGCTTAGCACTTCGTATAAATCGATTTCCAAGCTATCTAGTGCCATGCATTTAGGTGCATGTACCTCGAGTTCATGTAAGCTAGTTCGATTACAGAGGTTGTTTTTTACCCAATTCACCCAAATGAACGACTTGCGCATCGGACAACTTTCCCTGGTTAATTTCAAATGTTACAACCGTTCTATATTGCTGAAAACCCTGCTTGCCGGCTGCTCCAGGGTTCATGTACAGCATATTCTTACATTCCTTATCCCTAACAATCTTCAAAATATGCGAATGACCACAAATGAATAAATTTGGTGGATTTTGCATAATATCATTCCTAATGGGTAAGCAATATCTCCCTGGTATACCTCCAATATGTGTTATCCAAACATCTATTCCCTCACAATTAAACCGCAAATGAAGCGGATACTCCTGCCGTATATCTTGTCCATCAATATTGCCATATACCCCACGTAGCGGTGCAATTTTTTCAAGCTCCTCTGCTACTTTAACTGTACCAAAGTCTCCGGCATGCCAGATTTCGTCACAATCCGAAAAATATGAACGTAACTGCGGATCGAAATAACTGTGTGTATCTGAAATTAAGCCTATTTTCATAATTAATTAGTATCATGTAGCGTACATTACAGCGGCATTAGGCATACCTAACTGACTAATTCCAAAGTACAAGTTTTTTAACAAAACGACCGAAATACTTGACCTCATTTAGCATTATCATACTTAATTGGAATGGGATAACACACCTTCAAGAGTGCCTGCAAAGTGTGTACGAAACAAGCTATCCCTCCATGGAAATTATTTTGGCAGACAATGGTTCAACAGATGAAAGCCTTGCTTGGGTTAAACAGCATTTTCCTGATATTTCAGTAGTCGAACTGAAAGAAAATCATTTTTTTGCAGGAGGAAATAACCGTGCTATAGGGCATTGCGAGCATGATTATTTGATTTTTTTAAATAATGACGTCAAAGTTGACCCTATGTGGCTCAATTCCCTTCACAACTGCATCATAAAGAACCCAAAAAGCCAACTATTTCAGCCTAAGATTTTATCTGCCAGAAAGCCTACACATTTTGACTATGCAGGAGCGGCTGGAGGATTTATAGACCGTTACGGGTACCCTTACTGTAGAGGTAGGATTTTCGATGTAGTTGAGGAAGATAGAGGTCAGTACGACACGGATAGTACCATTGATTGGGCATCAGGAGCCGCTATGGTGATAAAAAAAACGTTGTTTCAGGATCTGAATGGATTTGACGAAGATTTCGAAATGCATATGGAAGAAATTGACTTATGCTGGCGAGCCCGCCATAATGGGCATACCATAACCTACTGTCATAGCGCGAAGGTGTACCATATTGGAGGGGGATCACTTGCCCAAGGATCCTATAGAAAAATTTGGTATAATTTTAGAAATAACTGGTATATGCTTATAAAAAATCTACCAAAGCATGACCTATTTCGAGTACTATTTATTAGATATCTATTGGATATCATAGCTCTTAAAAGAGCGCTATTCACCGGCAAATTCATTGAGGCAAAGGCCATTCTTTACGCTCATTTATCTTTGGTTAAAGAAATACCTAACTTATTAGATAAAAGGTCTTTAAATGCACCTACTCACCCTAAAACGTATACCGATGTCCCAAGCACAAACGCTGCCTCACAACGGCCTTTTTTAGTCTGGGAGTTTTTCTTCAAAAAGAATACAACTTTCAGTAAAATTCAAGAACGACAACCAAAAAGTTAATGATTGATCGCATACCTATAGATGCTGTCGGAGTTCAAGAGCGGGTAGCACGACTATGCACTAGAAGCATTAAAAAAGAATCCAAATTACAGGCTCTTGACCTAGCTCTTCGCATGATGGACCTCACCACTCTAGAGGGTAGTGACTCGGAGGGAAAAGTCCGCCAATTATGCAATAAAGCATTGCATCCTTACACCGAACTTCCCAACATACCTTCCGTAGCGGCGGTCTGTGTCTATCCCAATCGTGTGGCATTAGCGAAATCCATCCTAAAAGACTCCTCCATTTCAATTGCCAGCGTTGCCACCGCATTTCCAAGTGGCATGTCGTCATTACAAATCAAACTGGATGATGTGAATTATGCCGTTTCTGAAGGGGCAGATGAAATAGATATGGTGATCTCCAGAGGAGCGTTTTTGTCAGGTGAGTATGCGAGGGTGTACGACGAAATTGCACAAATTAAAGAGGCCTGTGGTACTGCGCACTTAAAAGTAATATTGGAAACAGGGGAACTCGGATCTCTAGAAAATGTGAGAATGGCCAGTGATTTAGCAATGAAAGCGGGTGCGGACTTTATAAAAACATCTACTGGGAAAATTACTCCTGCTGCAACCATGCCGGTAGTTTTAGTCATGTTACAAGCCATTCGAGATTTTCATGTGGCTACCGGGAAAAAAATAGGAATGAAACCAGCAGGTGGAATTCGAAGTTCAAAGCAAGCCATTCAATACTTAGTTATGGTCAAAGAAACTCTCGGAAATGATTGGTTGGATCCTTCTTTATTTCGTTTTGGTGCAAGCTCATTAGCAAATGATGTACTTATGCAATGGGTTAAAGAGAAAACAGGACGCTATCAATCGCTAAACTATTTTTCAAACGATTAACTATTATGTCAGAAAAGAATTCATCTGTTCTACCTACCCAATCAAAACAAACAACTGTTCCAATAGATTGGTCCTATGCAGAGGCGCCTGAAAGTATCTCCCATGTTACATTCAATAAAAGCTATGGTCTTTTCATCAATGGTAGCTTTACAGAATATAACGAAAACCAATCTTTCGAAAGCACTAACCCAGCAAATGGTGAGTGCTTATATCGTTGCACGGAAGCCAGCGAATCAGATGTTGATGCCGCTGTCAAAGCTGCTAGAACAGCATTTGAGGGTGTATGGGGAAACTACTCAGGGACCCAGCGTTCGCATTACTTATATCGCATAGCAAGATTACTTCAAGAACGTGCTCGAGAGTTTGCCGTACTTGAAAGTATGGATGGTGGGAAACCCATTCGAGAATCCAGGGATATCGATATTCCGTTAGCAGCGGCTTACTTCTTTTACTATGCTGGGTGGGCCGATAAATTATCCTATGCTTTTCCTGGGAAAACCCCCAAGCCATTGGGAGTTTGTGCTCAAATTATTCCGTGGAATTTCCCGCTTCTCATGCTTGCCTGGAAAATTGCTCCTGCCCTAGCATGTGGGAATACCGTCGTATTAAAACCAGCGGAAACGACCTCCTTAACCGCTCTCAAGTTTTGTGAATTACTCCAAGATGTTGGATTACCTGATGGAGTGGTTAATATTGTAACAGGAGCGGCAAAAACCGGTGAGTATCTGGTTCAGCATCCTGACATTGATAAAATAGCCTTCACCGGCTCAACTGAGGTTGGAAAAGTGATTCAGCGATCCATTGCTGAAAGGCAGCTACCCTCGACCTTTGAACTCGGTGGTAAGGGAGCATTTATTCTTTTTGATGATGCCGCCCTCAATGAAGCAGTTGAAGGCATAGTCAATGCTATATTCTTTAATCAAGGACATGTTTGCTGTGCAGGTTCTCGACTCTTAGTTCAAGAAGGTGTGGCGGAAAAAGTAATTGATCTGTTAAAAAAACGAATGCAACACCTCATCGTTGGCGACCCCCTTGATAAAAATACCGATATTGGAGCAATTAACTCTAAAGAACAACTTGAAACCATTCAACGCTATGTAAAAACAGGCATACAGGAAGGTGCTACCTGTTTTGAGTGTTCAAGCTCCTTACCTACCTCAGGATATTATTTTCCTCCAACTATTTTAACCGGTGTATCACAATCCTCATCGGTAGTGCAAGAAGAAATTTTTGGACCTGTTTTAACCATTCAAACATTCAGAACTACCGATGAGGCCATTGAAAAAGCAAACAACACTCCTTATGGACTAGCTAATGGTATTTGGACAGATAAAGGGTCTAAAATATTTTATGTGGGTAGTAAGTTAAAGTCTGGCGTCGTGTGGTCAAATACGTACAACAAATTTGACCCAACATCCCCATTTGGTGGGTATAAAGAAAGTGGAAAGGGTCGAGAAGGTGGCCTTTCAGGCTTGCATGCCTATGTAAAACTAGATAATAATGGAGGAGTCTACTAATGGCCAACGAACAAACCAATCATCCTACATCTCAGGCTACTACGATGAATTCTATTCCAAAAACATACAAAAACTATATTAATGGAGAGTTTCCTCGTACCGAATCTGGACGCTATTATTCTGTTGAAGCATTAGATGGTAAACATATTGCCAACGTCGGCCTTTCGAGCAAAAAAGATGTACGGAATGCTGTTCAAGCTGCTCGAAAAGCGCAAGCAACCTGGGCCCAAAAAACAGCGTATAATCGTGGGCAAATTATGTATAGAATCGCTGAAATTTTATCCGGTAGACGTGAGCAATTCATCAATGAAATGATTCTACTTGGATATTCACAAGAAGCAGCGGAACTTGAAATCAACGCCTGTATTGAACTCATTGTGTACTTTGCTGGATGGACAGATAAAATAGATCAGGTTTTTGGAAGTGTAAATCCTGTGGCAAGTGATCATTTCAACTTTAGCAGACATGAGCCTGTTGGGGTAGTAGGAATTATTAGTCCAGAAACACCTAGTCTTTTGGGAATGCTAGGATTACTACTTCCCAATATGGTTGCTGGCAATAGCCAGGTGATTATTGCCTCTAAACAATTCCCTCTACCCACTTGTACATTTGCAGAGGTTTTGGCAACCTCTGATGTTCCAGCGGGAACTGTTAATATCATTACAGGCTTAAAAAGTGAGCTCATACCTCCTATTTCTCAACACATGGATGTAGATGTATTGGTTGGTGATGTTTCGTTGGATACTGAGTTTCGCGTTTTGTGTGAAGTAGAAAGTGCATCAAATATGAAAAGGGTGTATTTTTGGGAGTCGTTTATTTCGTTAGATGAACTTAATTCTTCACCTAATGAAACAATATCTACCTGTGTACACTCGCTAAAAGATCCCTACCATATTTTACATGTCCAAGAAGTTAAAACTACGTGGCATCCCATCTCTGAATAAACGCATGTTCTTAAGTCTACCTACCAACGAGCCACCTTTTCTTGGTTATACAACAACCCTTGTGTTACTTTGGATCAGTTTCAATGTGACTGGTTGCAACTCTATGAATTCGGTCCAAAAAGATGTATCCAGACAACAGGAGCCGAGCTCTACCAACTCCGAGACATACAATCAAGAAGACGAATTACCCACAGAAACGGCTAACTCTAATGAAGAAAAAGCACCTTCATCAGCAGCTATATTAGAGAGTGAAGCGGATGCCAATGTACCAGAAGAACCGAACATTCCATTATTGAGCTGGGCGGATTTCTACGCTCAAGTACGCCCTGGATTACCGGTCGAACTTGGAGCAAGTTTAGAAGTAGAAAATGCTGAGAATGAGGAAAAAAATCTCTACGAGGGCTTTAGAATTCAAATCTATTCAGGGCCTTCCCCATCGATGGCAGATACGGTATCTAAACAGTTCAGAACCTGGTCGATCCAACATATTACAGGGTATTCACCAGAAACATACACGTTTTTTAAGGCCCCATACTATAGAGTTCATGTAGGAGATTTCCATGATCGTACAAGAGCCTATTCGGTATCCCAAATCATCAAACGCCAATTTCCAGATGCATGGGTTGTGTATGATCGGGTAATACCTTGGAACGCTCCAGCAGATTCTGTGCTTATTCGTTTTCAACGAAACTAGCCTATTTATAATACAACTATCTGCTTCTAATGATTATTTCCTGCTTGTAACATCATCTTTTAACCTATTTCACACTTTTCTTTATTTTCATGAATCCTAATCCGCTACAATTATTAACAAAAAATTGGTACTTCAATGCGGGTATTAAAGCAATAATGAGATTTGTAGGAATATTGGTACTAATGTTCACGCTGACCTTATTACTTTTTAAAGGATTGGATGTATTGAGCCTTGAAGACATAAAAAAATGGCTACAAGAGGCTCAACAATGGTCTCCTATGTGGGTAGGTAGTCTTATAGTTGCACTTTTATTGGTAGATCTTTTCATAGCGGTGCCAACCCTATCGTTAACCATACTCTCTGGTTTTTTTCTGGGTTTAGAAATGGGCATCCTTTTTTCATCTCTTGGATTAATGTTGGCTGGATCGTTAGGCTATCTAATTAGTCGATACCACGGAGCAAAATTATTGAATTGGGTATGTAAAAATGAAGCCGAACAAAAAGGGATGATTCATTTGTTCCAAACCCTCGGGCCTCTATCTCTTTTGCTTTGTAGGGCGGCCCCGATGTTACCAGAAATCACTTCCTGCTTGGCCGGCACTACACGAATGCCTTACTGGAAATATGTCTTATACTATGCTTTAGGAAGTCTTCCTTACTCTGCTATAGCTGTGTATTCCGGGTCAATAAGTACGGTTGATAATCCTACACCAGCACTATATACCTATGTTGGAATGTTCGCAGTTTTGGGACTTATTGGGTTAATTGTTCTGTATTTCAAGCGCCATGAACTCATGTCCATAGGCCAGAATGAACAAGGCCAGCAAACTAATATGGGAAAAGATATAAGGTAATAGTCTGTTTACCGGATGAACTCCTGCTAGCAGTCCTGTATACTTCTTGTCTAGGTTACTCCTCTATACGTTAAAACGGAAAAGAAGCACATCCCCATCTTTGACAACATACTCTTTACCCTCTTGTCGCATTTTGCCGGCTTCTTTTGCCCCTTTTTCACCGTTAAATGAAACGTAATCGTCAAATGCAATGGTTTCCGCTCGAATAAAGCCACGCTCAAAATCAGTATGAATAACTCCCGCTGCCGCAGGTGCTTTTAGGCCTGAACGAATTGTCCACGCTCGAGCCTCTTTAGGACCTGCAGTGAAATAGGTTATCAATCCCAAGTTGGCATAGGCTGCTGTAATGAGTCGGGCAAGCCCTGCTTGATCTATTCCCAATTCTTCCAAAAACATGGAGCGCTCATCATCATCAAGTTCAGCTAATTCGGCCTCAATTTTTGCACAAAAACTAACGGTTTCATCACCCTGTGAATGAGCATACTCAGTAACCTGTTTAACATAAGAGTTCTCTCCTGCTACAATATCTTCTTCACTCACGTTACAGGCATATAGCACCGGTTTCTGCGATAAGAGAAATAAATCACGAAATAGAACTTCCCCTTCTCTGAAGCTTCTGGCGCTATTGCCTTCCTCTAAATGTGCTAGTAATTCTTTTGCATCATCTAAAGCAGATTTTGCTTCTTTATCGCCACTCTTAGATTGCTTCGAAAGATTTTGAATCTTTTTCTCCAAACTTTCAATGTCTTTGAGAATTAATTCATACTCAATAATTGAAATGTCTCTTTGAACATCCACTGAACCTTCCACGTGTATAATATCATCATCATCGAAACAACGAACTACATGAATGATTAAGTCCACTTCTCTAATATTTGACAAAAAAGCATTTCCCTTTCCTTTCCCTTCTGCTGCACCCTTTACTAAACCTGCTATGTCTACAAATTCAATAGTAGTTGGTACAATTTGCTCGGACTGGGCAATCTTTGCCAAGGTGAGAAGACGCTGATCAGGAATGGAAACCAATCCAACATTAGGTTCAATAGTACAAAATGGGAAGTTTGCTGATTCGGCTTTTGTATTGCTTAAAGCATTAAATAAAGTCGACTTCCCTACATTAGGTAAGCCCACTATTCCACAGGTTAAACTCATAATAACTCGTTAAAAATCGATTCGTTTTTGTTGAAAAAAATGTCTTTCAGGTAAACTTACGGCCGTTAATTTACCAAATTGAGGATACACACAACCCGTATCTATCCCAATCATATTGGCCTGTTGTATTGGGCTTCGGACGGGAGTGTGTCCAAATATCACGGTTTTTTCCCATTGATTGTAGGCAGAGTTTAAATGATCTCTACTCCATAAAAAACTGCTATAGAGTGACTCATTTTGAATCGACTCTGAAATAGGCTGATCAATAGGTGGACCACCATGAACAAAGAAATATTCCGGGGTGTCATAAAACAAGCGTGTGTTCGTAAAAAAACGTAGATGTTCCAATGGTATCTGCTCTTTCCCAAACGCTTTTCGATACGATTCCATGGTTGCAGTACCTCCATTTTCGAACCATTTTAACCATGTTTTATCCTCAACATAATTCAGCAGCATTGCATCATGATTACCTCGTATAAATACGCAACTATATTCTTTGTCTAGTGCAATTAAATAGTCCACAACCTCTTTAGAATGGGGGCCTTTATCCACATAATCGCCTAGAAACACATAGGTCCGATCGGTACCAAATTGAGCCAATAAATCCGTCATAAGTACTTCTAAACTTTTGATACACCCATGAATATCCCCTATTGCCACATATGAGTCAGGGAAATTCACACTCTTATTCTTATCCAATTAGACCTCTTCCTGTTTTCGAGATTTTTTGTTCTTTTTGTAATTGTATAAGCGATGCGTCTAAAATACCGTTCACAAAACGGCCCGATTTAGCCGTAGAATATTTTTTGGCTATGTCGATAGCCTCATTGATTGTAACCTTAGTGGGTATGTCAGGGAAATTGGTAAGTTCACTGAGGGCTATGTACAAAATAATCTTATCAATAAGGGCCAACCGACCTATTTCCCAATTTTTTATGTGTTGTTCAATAATTGCGTCCCAATCATCGGTCTGTTCTAAGGTTAATACAAATAAGCGCTCTCCAAAGCGCAGGGCTTCTGCATCCTCCTTTAAATTATCGTTTAGCAAGGTCGATATAATGTGAGAAACAGATTCCCCACTTTGAAGATATGCGTAGACTGCTTGAAGAACAGTTTCGCGAACAAAACGTCGCTGAATCATAATCAAATAATACTTTTATGTGAATGAATTGTGTGTACTGTGTCACCGTATATGTCTTCTTAACTTATAGGATGATTAGTTTCATACAAAATGCCAACAAAGATACAGAATGCTGATATAGCATTGAAACATATTAGTTATGTTTGGTATCTTTAGTGTCCTGCGTCCTTAGCTCAGTTGGTTAGAGCGTCACGTTGACATCGTGGAGGTCACTGGTTCGAATCCAGTAGGACGCACACATAACTATTCAGGCTTAACTATTTCATGTCTACTGATTCAATTCGCATTACCCTACCCGACAATACTACAAAAGAATGTTCTAAAGGAATCACTGGAATGGCTATTGCAGAATCTATTTCTGCTGGTCTTGCACGTGTAGCTTTGAGTATTACTGTAAATGGGGAGATATGGGATTTGGACCGCCCTATCTACGAAGATGCTCACATTCAACTTCATACTTGGGACAATGAAGAAGGGAAATATACCTTTTGGCACTCATCTGCCCACCTTTTAGCCGAAGCTATTCAAGAACTTTTTCCAAGTGCAAAGTTTGGTATAGGACCTCCTATTGAAAATGGGTTCTACTATGATGTCGATTTTGGGGATCATACTCTTCAACAAGAAGATCTACAGGCTCTGGAAAAAAAATTCTTAGAGGTAGCTCGACAGAAAAATCAATTTTCACGATCATCCATTTCTAAATCTGACGCTCTCACGCATTATCAGAACATCGGGAACGAGTATAAAGTTGACCTGATCGAAGGCTTGGAGGATGGTGAGATAACCTTTTACACACAGGGTGGTTTTACCGATTTATGTCGAGGCCCTCATATTCCTAATACAGGTATCGTTAAAGCTGTTGCATTAACTAGCATAGCTGGAGCCTATTGGAGAGGAGATGTTGATTCTAAACAGTTGACGAGAATCTATGGAATTAGCTTTCCCAAACAAAAACTACTGGAAGAGTATCTAAACCAAGTTGAGGAAGCAAAGAAGCGGGATCATCGAAAGTTAGGTAAAGAAATGGGCATCTACATGATCGACAAAATGGTCGGAAGTGGATTGCCTTTATGGTTGCCCAAAGGTACCACCTTGCGAAGAACTCTTGAGGCCTTTTTAAGAGACGAGCAAATCAAAAGAGGTTACCAGGAAGTAATCACGCCGCATATTGGTAATATTGAATTATATAAAACATCGGGACATTATCCCTATTACAAAGACTCACAGTTCGATCCTATTGAAGTAGACGACGAGCAGTACATGCTTAAACCCATGAACTGCCCTCATCATCACCGAATTTTTGATTCATCCCTACGTTCCTACAGAGAACTACCTATAAGGCTAGCAGAATTTGGTACGGTATATCGCTATGAACAATCGGGAGAATTAAGTGGGCTTTCTAGAGTACGCGGGTTCACTCAGGACGATGCACACATATATTGTTCTCATGATCAATTAAAATCAGAGATTAAAAATACCATTGAGCTTACTCAATTTGTATTCAGCACCTTTGGCATGCCCGTGGATATACGACTTTCTTTCAGAGACGATAATGATCAAAAATATGGTGGGGATTTGCGTTATTGGGATCGTGCACAGCAAGAGATCCAAGAAGTTGCCAATGACATGGAGCTGGAATATACCATTGCTCCCGGTGAAGCTAGTTTTTATGGCCCAAAAATTGATTTTATTATTCGTGACGCGATTGGTAGAAAATGGCAATTAGGTACTGTTCAAGTCGATTATGTTATGCCAGAGCGTTTTAACTTAACTTATGTGGGCTCTGACAACAAAAAACATAGACCCGTGATTATACACCGAGCACCATTCGGTTCCATGGAACGCTTCACTTCCATTTTAATTGAACACTTTGCCGGTAATTTTCCCTTATGGCTTGCTCCAGAGCAAGTCAGGATTCTACCTATATCTGATCATCAAAATGAAGCAGCACAAAACCTATGCAATGAGCTATTAGAAGAAGGGGTTCGAGTTACAGTGGATATTCGATCCGAACAGATTGGTGGAAAAATTCGGCTTTCAGAAACTGAAAAAATACCCTACATGGTTATCCTAGGAGCTAAAGAGGTCGAAAATAACCATGTTTCGTTGCGGCGACACAAAATGGGAGACATCGGAAGTGTACCAATGAATCAGTTCAAAGCGGATTTATTAAGGGAAATCAATGAAAAAGACCTTCCATCCGAGTCTTAAACCCATACAAGAAAAGCTTTTACCTATTTCAACAAATCATTCTTTACCTATTTAGAGATAAATTCAATAATTTAGTATTATTGATTGAACACATTAACAACCATTGAGGATTTAACTATCGCTAAGAGACATTTTCGAGGAAAACCTGAACCACAAGGCCCCCGACTGAACGGACAAATTAGAGTGCCACAGATTCGGCTTATAAAACCAGATAACAGCCACGAACTCACTACACCTGAGAGAGGTATGCAACTCGCAGAAATGTACAATTTGGATCTGGTGGAAATTTCACCAAATGCCAGCCCTCCTGTTTGTAAAATAATTGATTACGGAAAGTATCAATACGAGAAAAAGAAAAAAGAAAAAGAAGCTAAGAAAAAGCAACACACCGTTAGTGTTAAAGAGCTCCGATTTCGCCCCAACACCGATGACCATGATTTAGAATTCAAGACTCGTCATGCTCGGGAGTTTTTGGAAGGTGGCGATAAAGTAAAAGCATCGGTTCAATTCCGTGGGCGTGATATGTTATACACCGAAAAAGGTGAATTACTATTATTACGTTTAGCTAAAAGTTTGGAAGACGTGGCTAAAATTGAATCTAAGCCAAACATGGAAGGCCGTCGGATGATCATGATTCTGACCCCTACTAAATAATACATCTTCGTATTGCTTGGCCTTAACATAGTGCGTATCTTACGGGTCTATGTTAAATTCATCAATTTGTGATTGATTATGCCAAAAATGAAAAGTAATAGTGGCGCAAAGAAGCGATTTAAAACGACCGGTTCCGGTAAGATTAAACGCAAGAAGGCTTTTAAGCGTCATATTCTAACTAAAAAGAGCAGTAAGACCAAGAGGCAATTGGGCCAAAGCACACTAGTTGCTACCGCCGATGTTCCTCGCGTAAGACAGCTCTTAAGCCATTAAACTTAACTCTCTAAACACATAAAAAATGCCACGTTCACTAAACCTAGTGGCTTCCCGTCGCCGTCGCAAAAAGATTTTAAATCAAGCGAAAGGTTATTGGGGTAAGCGAAAAAATGTGTACACGGTTGCAAAAAATGCGGTAGAAAAAGGTCTTCAGTACCAGTACCGTGATAGAAAAAACCGCAAACGTGTATTTCGAAGATTATGGATAGCTCGTATAAATGCAGGAGCTAGACTTCACGGTTCAACCTATTCTAAACTCATTCATGCAATGAGCCAAAAAAATATGCTTATCAACCGTAAAGTATTAGCCGATTTAGCGGTTCATGATCCAGAGACTTTTGCTGCCATTGTTACGGAAGCTCACGCATAATAAGATCTAAGATCATTTAAAACCGGTATACCTCAATCTATTGTATTGTAAGGTGTGCCGGTTTTTTTATTTTCGTATGTTATGGAGATCAATTTGCATACAGTGTATCATCAATTACGACCTACTTCTAGCACGTAGAATTTTCTTATATGAATCCAGAAATTGCCAAATTAGAGCAACAAATCAAGAATTATACGATTTCCAATTCGGACGAATTAGAATCTTTTAGACTTCAGTTTCTTTCCAAAAAGGGCTCTATCCAGGAATTATTCAAGTTGATGGGGACGGTACCAAAGCAAGAAAAAGCAGCTTTTGGCAAATCCTTAAATGAAGTGAAGAAATTAGCCCAACACACCTTCGATCAAGCAAAGGCGGCCCAAAGCGAGCATCATGTTGCTTCGATATCTGCAATTGACGATATAAGCTTAACTCCCGCACCCTTAGCTGTTGGCTCTGTACACCCATTGACAAAGACGCTTCAAGAAATGAAGACGATCTTTTATCGACTTGGATTTAATATTGCAGATGGCCCAGAAGTGGAAGATGATTTCCACAACTTCACGGCCTTAAATTTCCCCACAAATCATCCAGCAAGAGATACTCAAGACACCTTTTTTGTTAGAAAAGACGAGGATCCAGCTATACCGGATCTCGTACTGAGGACCCACACCTCCCCAGTGCAAATACGACTAATGGAAAAACAGGCTCCGCCCATTCGATCTATAATGCCCGGTAGAGTCTATAGAAATGAAGCCGTTTCACCTAAATCGTACTTCTTATTTCATCAAGTAGAAGCACTGTACGTTGATCGCCATGTAAGTGTAGCCGATTTGAAAGAGTCTCTGATTACTTTTGTAAAGCTGATGTATGGCTCTGATGTTACCTACCGCTTACGTCCTAGTTACTTCCCTTTTACAGAGCCCAGTCTTGAAATGGATATTTGGTGGGGTAGTAAAAACACAGGAAAATGGTTGGAGATTCTAGGCTCAGGAATGGTTGACCCTAATGTATTTATGGCAGCAGGGGTAGACCCTGAAATATATTCTGGCTTTGCCTGGGGTATGGGCGTAGAACGTATTGCCATTCTAAAATATGGGATTGATGACATTCGTACTTTTTATGAAAATGATATACGATTTCTTCATCAATTCATCTAACGATCAATTCATCTAAAGAACAACAAATTTCTAAACACTCATCCTGCTGAACACTCTATTGATTAGGTCTTTATGAAATTATCCTATAACTGGTTAAAAGAATATATATCCCTGCCCGACAACGTCCAAGAGACTGCCGATACGCTAACCTTGATTGGACTTGAAGAAGAAGAAATTCAACATATCGGTGTGTCTCTGGATCAAATTATTGTTGGAGAAATTCGTGCTGTTACTCCTCATCCGGATGCTGAACGCCTGTCGATATGCACGGTATTTGACGGAGATAAAGAATTACAAATTGTATGTGGAGCTAAAAATGTAGCATCTGGTCAAAAAGTACCGGTGGCACCCGTTAATTCTACCCTTCCAGTTCAAGATGAACAAGGTCGTTCAATAAAAATTAAAAAAACAAAATTACGTGGTGTTATCTCGGAAGGAATGATTTGTGCCGAAGATGAACTGGGCATTTCCGATGATCATGCAGGTATTATGGTGCTCCCCCCAGATTCTACCCCAGGAATACCATTAAGTGAACTTATTAGTAGTTATCAGGATAGTGTAATTGAAATTGCGATAACACCCAACCGACCAGATGCAACCTCGCACATCGGAGTGGCCCGTGATCTTTCGGCAAAATGGGGACTCCCTCTTACCATCCCAAGCGTATCAACCCCTGAACAGGTAGCTAGCCAAGGTAAGAACTTTACTATTTCGATTGAAGATCCTCAAAAATGCGGCCGTTATGTGGGCGTTGTGATGGAAAACATTCAAGTATCCCCTTCCCCTGCTTGGTTGAGAAATAGATTAGAAGCAATAGGCCTTCGTTCAATTAACAACATAGTTGATGTGACAAATTATGTTATGTATGAATGGGGACAGCCGTTACATGCATTTGATGCAGACAACTTAGTAGGGTCTTCTATTCACGTCAAAAGCTTTGAGGCCCCCTATGTATTTACCACATTAGACGGGGTTACTAGAGAAGTACCTAGTGGAAGTCTTTTTATCTGTGACAATGAACAGGCGGTGGCCATAGCTGGTATTATGGGTGGTGAAAACTCAGAGGTAAGCGGATCTACAACTACTATTGTACTGGAAAGCGCCTACTTCGATCCAAGTACCATCAGAAAGTGCTCAAAACAACTTAGCCTACAGACCGACGCCTCTTACAGGTTTGAACGCGGTATAGATTCCAATATCCAAGGTACGGCGGCCATTCGTGCGGCTGATTTGATTAAAGAAATAATCCCTGGTGCTCGCATCACAGAAACTATTGACCTACACCCTAATCCCAAGAAACCCTTGGTATTAACTCTTAGAGTGTCACGTGTTCATCAAATTTTAGGGGTAGAGATCGATGAAGAATGGATCATCAACCAGCTAAACAGACTAGAGATTAAGAGTAAAAGCATCGGTTCTGGAACAATTGAGTGTACTATTCCTAGTTTTAGACCCGATATTGAACGCGAAATTGATCTGGTTGAGGAAGTTGGTAGACTGTACGATTATAACAACATCCCCTCACCAACCAATGGGGTCAACCTATCATCCAGTCCTTTTTCAGATTGGGAATTAGACAAGCAAAAAATTATTGAGACCCTTGTCGGATTAGGCTTCAACGAGATTTATTCAAACTCCTTAATATCGGAGGCTGAAGCTTCTCAATTTGGTGATCTTGATCAAATGATAGCCACCTTAAATCCACTTACCAAAGATATGACCACGCTACGACCGTCTTTGTTACCTGGGTTCTTAAAAGCTAGTTCTTATAACAAAAATCGTAATGCAAAGGGCCTACGGTTTTTTGAATTGGGCAATGTATTTTTTAACGATGAACAGGGTACATATCACAAAGGTATTGGAGAACAAACGCACGTTCTAATTGGTATCGCTGGTCAAAAACAAGAAGACCACTGGCTAAGTCCTTCGTTACAATATACCTTAATGGACCT
Source organism: Balneolaceae bacterium (assembly GCA_018401935.1). Lineage (GTDB taxonomy): Bacteria > Bacteroidota > Rhodothermia > Balneolales > Balneolaceae > UBA1275. The sequence goes on along the minus strand of JAGYJQ010000001.1, from coordinate 154,141 downwards.
AAAATCAGCAGTACAATCGCTATGGGTTTCTCTAGGACTACATCATAAAATCAAAGAGAAACTAGATGGTCACAACAGCCTACACTATTATATTGGCAAACAATACATAGGTAACCTATCCCAAGTACATAAATCTCTTCAAACTATTTATGAATTAGACGAAGCCGTTTATTTTGCAGAGTTCAATGTTCAATTAATCCACGAAGCTAGGCGCCAAGTTGGACAACCGACATTCTCAAAAATACCCAAATATCCTGGTATCGAATACGATATCGCTTTGGTTATGGACAAGGAAATCGCTGCGGGCACCATTGAGACTGAAATTAGTCAGATGGGTACAAAGCTACTTAATAAGATCCGTATTTTTGATGTCTATGAAGGGAAAAATATACCTGACAACAAAAAAAGTGTTGCCTACCGATTATACTTTTCAGACCCAAATAAGACATTGAATCTCAGTGATATAGAGCCTATAATTGATACGGTTGTAAGATCATTAAATAAGAAGTATACTATAGAATTAAGATCTTAATTCTATGAACGCACCGTCCGAACATACAGAACGCTTTAAAGAACTCTTAGAAGAAGTATATACTGAGGTAGAACTACTCAAAAAACAGCTCAAAGAAGCTAAAAGAGAACAGCACCATCTCATTAAAAAACTAGAGGAAGAGCGCGGAAAACAAACGGATATTTTTTCAGCAATCAGCGAATCTGAACGCTTGGCAATGCGGCAGCAAATTACCTCTATGATCCATAAAATTGACCGACACCTAGAAGGCAACTAACTTGTTGAATGGACAATTGTGAAATCTCTTAAAATATCCATATTAGGAAAGCAGTACCCACTCATGGTTGAAGACCATGAAGAGGAAAATATGCTGAATATATGTCGGTATGTAGACGAAAAATTCCAAGAATATCGGCATCAATTAATTAAACAACCCGAATCAACGGTAATGGTTCTAGCCGCCTTAAGTATTGCAGAGGAATTGTTTGAGTTAAGGCAACAACTTTCCGAGTCCGAAAAGAATGAAACCGTAATGATGAAACGAGTGAATTCAAAAATTGAACAACTACTCGAAGATATTAGAGGTTGATTCGTGCCTAAATATGTAACTACCCTATTTATTGGAGACATTGTTGGCGAAGAAGGTTTAGGGGTCGTACGTAGTTTTTTGCCATCGCTTATTCAAAAACACAAAGCCGATTTTGTTATTGCAAATGGCGAAAATTCCCACGAAGGGCATGGAATTAACGATGCTATTATCAAAGAACTACTGAGCTTAGGTATTCATGTGGTTACAGGTGGGGACCACTCATTTGATAAATGGAAAGTGTTTCCTTATATGAGAAGCAACAACCATATTTTACGCCCTCTTAACTACCCTTCAGGCAACGCAGGTTTTGGCTATGGTATTTATTCCATACCATCCATTAATATTCCTATTGGAGTTATTAATATTCAAGGTCGAACCTTTATGAAGGCCATTGATGATCCATTTAAAGCGGTTGACTGGGCTATTGAACAAATTCAAAAAGAAACCTCACTTATTTTTATCGATTTTCATGCCGAAGCTACGGCAGAAAAAGTCTCTATGGGCTGGCATGTGGATGGCCGGGCTTCTGTTTTGATTGGAACCCACACCCACATCCCGACTAATGATGCCCGTATTCTTCCCAAAGGCTTGGGATATGTAACCGACGCTGGGATGACCGGTTCCTATGGCGGATCATTGGGAATGGATATTAAGGTAGCAATCAAACGATTTACAACAGGAGTGCATCAAAAATATAAAGCAGCTACCGGAGACGCTCATATAAGTGCAGTTTTAGCAAAAATTGATGTTGAAAGTGGAAAATGCATGGAAATACGCCCAGTAATCTTTCCAGAATTTAATCAAATAGCCGAATAACCCTATATTTCTTGAGTACACTACTTCGTATTACAGATGTCAAAAAAAGCTTTACTGCCCCAGAAAATGGAGTAGTCCGTGTACTCAATGGAGTGAATCTTCATATTAACCCGAAAACGATTACCTCTATCATTGGTTCCTCTGGTTGTGGAAAAAGTACTCTCTTACATATTATTGGGGGCTTAGATCAGGTAGATTCAGGCGTGGTAGAATGGAAGGGAGATGATATAACACAATGGGATGATCAGAAAATGGCCGCTTTCAGAAATACTGAAATGGGCTTTATCTTCCAATTCCATCACTTGTTGCCCGAATTCAGTGCAATTGAAAACGTCATGATCCCTGCCATCATTCAAGGTAAATCAGAAAGAGAAAGTAATCGCCTAGCTAGAGAACTACTAGGAGAATTTGGACTAGGTCACAGAATCGAGCACCGACCCAATCAACTTTCTGGTGGGGAACAACAAAGAGTAGCTATGGCTAGGGCTCTCATTAATACCCCTGCCCTTCTGCTAGCGGATGAGCCAACGGGTAATTTAGATGAAAAAAATTCAACCACGGTACTTAATCATTTACTCACCCTTAGAGATCGTTTTAATGTGTCTATACTCATGGTAACCCATGATAAGAGCATTGCCGAGGGTGGTGATTTTGTATACGAAATGACCGATGGAATAGTATTATCCGTATAAAGTTCACTCTAAACAACTATGGATATTCCGTTAATACAATACCAGCGACGAACTAAACAAGACTCATTATAAATCTATTCAAACTGGGCAATTTAGGTTTTGCTTAAAGCATAAAGCGCCGTATTTTTGGCTACTAAAATCTTAACATCACACGTACCATGGCAGATTCTAAAAAAGACGAACTAACTCAAGACCCTCTCATTCAGTGGTTTGAAAAAAGCAGCGAATATCTACAAACCAATAAAACTTCCATCATTGGAATTGCGGTTGCTGTAGTGGTTATCACGGGATCAATCATAGGGTATTCGTTTTATTCTACAGCTCAAGAAGAACAAGCTCAGCAGCTTCTATCAATTGCTGAAGGCTACTATGCTCAAGGTGACTACCAAAAAGCCTTAGATGGGGATAGCTTTGAGCTCACTTATGGTTTTCGTGCCATTGCCAACGATTTTTCTGGTACCGATGCAGGTAATCTAGCAAGCTATTATTCTGCCATTTCAGCCTATCAGTTAGGTAATATTGATCAGGCAATAGGCTATATCGAAGAATTTGAGGTGCCAGAAGGTATTCTAGGTGTGGGGGCTAAAAATCTGCATGCCAAACTATACTTAGCCAACGGTAGTTTGGAGTCAGCGGCTAAAACATTTGAGGCTGCTGCACGGTGGGACAACAATGAAGCAACCACTCCAAACAATTTATTAAGCGCAGCGGAATTGTACGCTGAATTGGGAAATACCACCAAAGCAACCGACCTAGTTACCGAGATTTTAACTCAATTTCCTAGCAGTAGCCAAGAGGCAAGGGCTGAATTCCTTAAAGGCAGCTTAGCCATTCAATAATTGCTCAATTCTCATTTTTAAGCTGAATGTATTTCGATAAGTAGCGATGCGCTAACTGTGAGTTCTGTTCAAGCATAACTTTGATGGGATGTAGAATACGATTTTTCCGTTTCACCAAGTTTTTTACTTGATTCAAGAATGTAACCCCATACTCAGCGTCTAAACGAGCCTGTAGTTCCTTTTTCTGGGCAGGAAAATCCCATCTGTTTGGTGCCGACATACTCAAGCATTGAACAGCTGTGTGCTCAAATTCTTCTACCGTCTTGGCTACATAGCCTGGGAAATCTACCCCATCAAGATGCACGCTAAGCCCTTCACTTCCTATGGGCGTAGTTACGACCGGTAATTCCATGGAAATGGCATCCAAGATTTTTCCCTTTACTCCTGCACCAAAGCGTAAGGGAGCTAACAAAACTCGATACCTTTCCATTGTTGAAAAAACATCATCCACCCTACCCTTCATATGAAAACCTATGGATGGATTATGTAGGCGCTCCATTGTTGCATCCATATACGCTCCATAGATATGACACTCAATATCGTTAATCCCTTGTCCACGCAACCTTTCATTAATATTTGGCCATAATTGATACCGTAAAAAGTGTACGGCATCTCTATTGGGTGCATGCCTAAAGTTACCGATAAAAAATGCGTGAGCGAGCGCTTCATCATTTATTGCCCCAAAGTGCCCCACCGGTCTACTAGATAATATTGGCAGGTACAGCAGTTGATTAGACGCGATGGCGTAGTACTGCTGTGCGTACGAGAGTTCAACATCAGATACCACAAGACTCAGGTCTGATCGATGCATACTTACCATTTCGCGTAACGCTATGGTATTGTACACAGATCTTGTTTTAACTAAATGATCAGCCACATATAAGTGAGTTGCATGCCCTTGTTGATCAAGTTCTTCAAGGGTTATTTGTCTAGCACGACGTAACCCGTGTAGGTCTTCGGTATCTAATATCCGAATTGCTTCAGGACATACTTGCATTACCTTCCACGAAAATTGCTCTTCGGTAGGATATCGATCAAAAACTACGACATCTGGATTTATTTGGGCTAATGTAGCCTCAGCCTCACTACTGTTAGGATCTAGGGAATGCCTATAAACCCCTTCTATGTCTTCATACAAGGCAGAATGAGCCCCCCGTTCCGCAGTAGAACTAAGATGAAGCTCAAAGCCTTCTCGATTAAACAAACGTATTAGATAATCCAACCGTACCCCGGCTGCAGATGAGGATGGTTCAGGCCACACCAAACAAAAAAACAGCACTTTCATTAATTAAAGCTAAATCGAATGGTGGAACTAAATCCTGGTCGAATAGTAACCGACCTACGAATGATTAGGCTCTCTGGTTTACTGTAAGGCAACCAACTGCCTGCATCCCATCGCCCATTAGCATTAGTATCTGAATATAACCTAAGGCTATAGGTAGATGCGCTCAGTGAATCTAATTGAATGCGTTCAACGAACTGGCCTCGCTTAAGTAGTCGACCCTGTTGACCGTATAGTTCAAAGGTGACAGGTTCAAAGGATACAGAATCATTTGTATTGATCATGTCCACTAGCTCTATAGCACCCCAATTACTAGGACCTGAAATGGTAAAAGGTGCCAACACCCTTCGCTGCGTTCTCGGGTTCCAGGCCAGAAATTGATAATCTACCCCATCCAACCACTCCTCGTCAGGATACAGAACTAGACGATTCGATGTAACAACGCCCTTAGACCAGCTCTCGCGTTCAACCACACCTTCTATAATTCGCAGTGAGTCGATAATGGCAGCATTACGAATAGGCGCAGCGTACTGCAACTCCACCGAATCCCTCATGCCTAAAACACCCTTAGGACGTACGCCAATAAATCGTTGAATCGTTGTGTCTGCCGCTCCTGAACCAATTAGATCTTGAGTAAAGGGTTCCATAGCATTACCAAACAAGTCCTCAAAACCATTTACTCTTAATACATACGTGCTATCCTGCAGAAGCGGCTTACTGGATTGTGCAAAAACAATGCTAGGATCCGCTGGTGATATATACAAAGGTGTAGCTGAAAACTCATTTTCATCAAAGCCTGCTTCTAAGGTAATTTGACCGGTAAATTCATTCGCAAGTGCCTCGGAAACACGAAGTCTAAGTCGACTGCTCGAAAGTAATCCAACCCCTAAAACTTCTGGACCCACGGTATCTGACTCCATAACATAAACGGCGGCTAAAGTATCCGTAACCTCATTCCGTATAGTAACGGAATGAGCATTAAATGCATGAGCAGATTCCAATGATGAGTCCCAGATTTTGTTTCTGTTACGATCATCAAAATGGACCACACTGTACTCCGTTTCTCGTATATAATTAAACCGAAACGTACCTCCGGTGTCTGTTTCCGCGCGATAAAGTGCTTTTTGCTGTACATCATATGGATAGGAAAACAAAAAAACTTCCCTTCCTTCAAGGCCTTTTCCCGTTTCTGCATTCAATACTTTACCTATCAAGCCACCAGTGTCTATTTGATCCCCTGTTGAAAAAGCAATGACCTCAGAGGCACCCATGGCATTATTACGTGTATCTGCGACTTTATTACCTAAGGTAATTAAGAGTGTGGTTGAATCAGGTAAAGGTGAGTCAAAATCGATGAATAATGTCTTTTTTTTCCAGGTTAATTGATAATCAATACCGATATCAGGCTCGATTTGTAAATTAGACGACAAAGAGTTTCGATTCACATATTCTGAAAACTCAATTTCTACGCGTTGCGAGTTAACGCCTGTTTGTAGATTTTTCGGTACAGTCCGAATTATACTAGGACCTTCTTTGTCCGTTGGCCCTCCCGTCGGAGCAAGAGGAGTTGCACAGGAATGCAAAAAAAACAGTAACAAAACCAGGTAAACCTTCGTTAAACCGGACAAATAATTCATGGTAATTTTTTCATGTTTCACACTACAATATAAAAGGTTGCACTGAAAGTTTTGTATACTTCCACCGATGAATAATACTACAATTATCAACTTCATCCGTAGTTAAAATGCCTTACGTATTCTTCTTAAAACGACGAATGACTTCAGTTTTTTGGTTACTGTGTTTATTTTTATTTCAGGTTTCCTGTGCCTCATACCTTTTAGATGAAACACAAAAGGAGATTAAAGACGCAGTCTATGATCAGCGCTATAGTGAAGCTATTCTTAGCTTAGAGGAATCGCGCGATAAAGAGATTTACAAAGAAAAGGATTTTATTCTCTGGAATCTTGAAATGGGCATGCTAAACCACTACAACGGAGCCTATAAAGAAAGTAACTCATATTTTTCAGAAGCTGAAATGGCCATTGAACAGGCCTTTACCAAGAGTGTCAGTCGGGGGGTATATGCGTTCCTTGGAAACGACAATCAACTCCAATACGACGGAGAACCCTACGAAGAATTTTATCTTCATGCCTTCAAGGCATTAAATTATATACATTTAAACAAAATAGATGCTAGTCTTGTCGAAATTAGAAAAATGGTCTATAAAATCGAACAACTCAATATTCAACTACGAGGCCTTGCAGACACCTATGCCAGTACCGACACCCTTGAGAGCTCGATTGATTGGGATCCTCAGGACACGAATGTCCAAAACTCCCCTTTTGCTCGATATCTAGCTGCCAATCTATTTGCAGCCCTGGGTGATGTAGATGCCGCTCGGATAGAGCGTGAACAATTCAATAGAGCCATTCATGAACACTACCGCCTAATCGATTTTTCATTACCATCGGATACCAGCCTAACACAATCACAAAGAAATGAAACACCTGAATGGAGTCTAGGCCCAAATAATAACGTACTTCTACTGAGTTTCACAGGTATGGCCCCTGAAAAAATACAACAAGACCTGCGAGTCTATAATGAGTATTGGGAGACCGAACTAAAAGTCTCCCTACCCATACTTAATCCCTATCGATCCGAGATAAGGGGAGTTCAAATTTGGGTTGGAGACTCACTAATGGGGCACAGTATATTACTTGAATCCATGCACGAAGTAGCACAAGAAGTCTACAGCTCAAAAATGCCCATTATATACGGGCGAGCAGTACTACGAGCCATATCAAAATATTCTGGGACACGTTGGGTTGAGAAGATGCCGGAAGAGGAAGATTCGTTTTTTGCCCATATGCTCGAATTTGCAGGTTTTCTTTACAAAGAAGGTTCTGAAAAAGCAGATCTACGTTCTTGGTCCAGCCTTCCGGGAAATGTCTTTGCCCATGCCTTCCAATTAGATCCAGGATCATATGAAATCGAGTTTCGGTATATAAACAAACAAGGACTACCCATATACTCCGAATTTAGAGACGTTCAAATCACGAAGAGGCATTCGATCCATCTGCTTGAAACGCATCTAGCATATTAATGCAATAGCTACTAAGCACATGAACCCGTATTATTATACACAGATTACTAACGCAAAATAATCCCACTATGAAAACAACCATTAGCCTTAGCCTTTTTGTTCTTCTAATCATTGGCATTCAATGTAAACCAGTAAACACTATCAGCCGAATATCCCCCGATAGCACTACCGAATTATCCGGCAAATGGAACGATACAGACGCTCGGCTGGTCTCCGAAGAAATGATCGGTGATGCCCTTGGTAATCGATGGTTAAGCAACTTCACAGAATCCGCAGAAAAACCACCCGTAGTCATCGTTGGAACCGTTCGAAACGAAAGCATGGAACACATCGATACCGAAGTAATCACTAAAGAAATGGAACGGGCGTTCGTTAATTCCGGATCAGTAACCTTAGTTGCAAATGCATCAGAGCGAATGGAAATTAGAGATGAGCGACTTGACCAGCAAAGTTACTCTTCCCTTGAGAGTATGAGTGCTATGGCAAAAGAGCTGGGAGCTAATTATATGCTCATTGGCAATATCAGCTCCATTCTGGATGATGCACCCGATGGTCGGACTACCGCTATATTCTATACCGTAAATTTGGAGCTTATCGATATAGAAACGAACGTAAAAGTTTGGATTGGGAACAAAAAAATTAAAAAACTGATCGAGCGAAGAAACTATCGCGGCTAACTATACCATTTCCCCTAAACTCGATAACGGCTAGATAATGTAGCACCAATCTGCTAGATACTTGGTAGACTAATGCATCGATGCGTAGGCTACTGTTCAATCAAAAAAAGGTTCACTTTATGCGTTTTGACTACGGTATCATAGGCGGAGGACTCTCGGGTTGTTTGCTTGCGTATTATTTAATAATGCAAGGCAGACGAGTACTTTTAGTTGAACGTAATACCATTGGATCTGGGGCTTCAGGTACTCCTCTGGCCATGATAAATCCGGCAACCGGTAGATTTGCTAAAAAAGGGTTTAAAAGCCTAGAGTCTATTGCCCAAATAGACGCCTTACAGCAGATAAATCCGTTTACCAAGGCGCAGGATTTTATTCAAAACAGAGGTATAATCCGACCTTGCTTTGATCCTGAAATTGCTCAAAAAACCCAGCAAAATTATCTTGCGGATCAATGGGGAAAAGGAGTTGCAGAATGGGTAACTCCAGATGAAGTAGCTGAACGATTTCCTTTGATTAACCCTAGCTTTGGGGCCTTGGTTGTACATAATGGGTATGTAGTTAATCCCAAAATGTACCTTCACAATCTAATAAATTGGCTAAAAGATCAGCCCAATTTTACACTACTGGAAGAGTATAAGGGTTTCACCCCTCAATCAGTTGGGACAAGTCATACTAATCAACTTGCAGACCCATTATCCTGGGTGTTTAAAGGTAAGGAAGATGAGATGCAAGCCAATGTACTCATCCATTGTACCGGTGCAGAGGAAATCATTAATGCAATGATACCTGGTGTCATAGTTAAGGGGCAAACCTTGCAATTTCAGTTAGTAGACTCAACTTATGAGGCAATTTCACCCACGCATGTGGTAAAAAAGCAAGACAACCAAACGAATAGCTGGAATTCATTTCTAAAAGAATATGCCATTAGTGCACAGGGATACTTATGTTCCTTGGATGGTAATAACTTGGTGATGGGAAGCACCTATGAACATCGATTTTCCAGCCCAGGACCGGACTCAAAAGGCAACCTCTATCTAAAAAACAAACTGGATAGAATACATGAGAGGCTATCCAGCAGAATTGCGCAAGAATCCATGTGGGCGGGCTTCCGATTCTCTACCCCAGATAGAATGCCTATTATAGATGAATTACCTACCTGTAAAGGACATTATGTATTTCGAGGCTTAGGCTCAAAAGGGCTTTTATATAGTCATTACTATGCGCAACTATTTGCCGTTTCCCTAGCCACTAACACTGTGCTTCCACCTGAAGTAAAATTAGATCGGTTCAAGGAGTTTAGAAATAACTAAACCTGCAAAAATAGAACCAGCCGTTAAAAGGTCATAAAAAAAATGGAAGCCCTAGAGCTTCCATTGATCAATAAGTATGTTCACAGGTGTTTCAGGCTATTAATAGCTTATTCAACACAACACGATTGGCTAGAATCTAAGCACTAGGCCACTCATTGCTACTGTTGCAGAAGTTCCACCCACACTAGAATCATTAACGGCCATCCCACTAATGGATAACTCTAAATTTTTAATGTCTATTCCAGTACCAAAAGAGTAAGCGACGGCAGTCCCTCCCCCAAGACGAGTACCAAATCGAATTGGGATAAAATTAAATAGCCTATATTCGGCTCCAGCGGTCATAACAGATTCTTTTGTATTACTACCCAAATCATTAAAACCCTTCGCAATATCTATTGAGGCGGTAAGTTTACCTACTACTAGAGCGGCACCAAAATTAAATGTACTTAATAAGTCGTAGGTCCGAGCGTTTGCTGAATTGGAATTGAAGTCACCATATATATCATTGGATAAACTATCGGAAAGATTGTCATAAAAGTCCCCGACTTCTTCTCCACCTGCATCCGCATCAAAACTGAATGTGCTACTTGCTGAGAACGTCCGTGAGTTGCTATCATAAGAGATACTGCCCATATCAGAAAGTGCTGCACTAATTCTTAAATGCTGTTCCTCACTTAACACACTCAATATTGGAAGAGAAACATCTAAGTCTAGAGTTACTCCTAAATCATACCCAAAGCCAGAGCCAAGAGAACCGATGTCGGAGCCTGAGTAATCCAGATAGTCATCAAGTACGGCATCAGGGTTATTTTCTTTAGCTTGGACAAAGTTATTGAGTTGTGTAGAAATATCGCCGTACGAATAAATGGTGTAGGCAAAATCGTGATTGATGGTATTTCCAACTTCCAAGGGAGAATTAACTTCTAGGGTTGACTGAAAGTCCATTTCAAATGATTGAAGTCCAATCAGAAATTTTGGAGCAATACCGGCATAAAGATCTATTTCATTAATGAATGGCAATTTTTCAATGAAACCTTCCAAAGGAATGGGTAGTGCCATTGCATATCCAATAGATATCTCTGCAAAGGATAAGGTTCTAGAATTTATATTAAAGGGTACCGGGTCAGAGAATTTATCAGAATCTAGACCATAAAAATACACCTCAGCCGCACCTTTGTTTAAGGTGAAATCTTGAATAGTACGAACTCGTGTAGCTAAAGAAAACGCCGCTTTTGAGGTTCTTTTGGAGAAACCAAAGGGAACAATATCATTGGTAAAGCCAATATCACGAGTATTCGAAGAGCTGCTCCCAAACCAAGCATCCAACATGTCTTCCCGTGTTTGTCCTTCAATGGTTAACCCTTTTGTTAGGTAGTCATTGTAAACGTTGACGTTGAGCAAGGAACCACCCGCATGTAACCCAAATCCCCCAAATATCCCCACTTGATGAGAAGGGACTCGATCTTTGTTGATCATGAGGTTTGCTGGGTTCAAAAAGTTAGCGTGGTATCCATCGATCACGGCCACACCGCCGCCCCCCATTCCTAAGGTCATGGTATTGTAATGTCTATTCTGTGCCCAAGAGTTGGTTTGAACAGCGCTAATTAGTAAAAAAGCTAGTATAAATATACGTTTCATGATTCGGTACTCCTTAATTGTCGCCTACGTTTGTTTCTAATTGTAAGCTCACCGAAATATTAATCGTGATATAATCGGTTGTTTTTAATTTCACTTCCTCGTTGTTAGTAGAATTTAATCGAGCAGAAATAACCACTGATTTGGTTTTGTTAAGCTCGTCAAATTGTGCTTTACTCAAAGACAAGATGGTCGAAGAAACGGTTGGAGAACTCACATATCGAGTTACCGCATCAACAGAAGCAGCAGTTAGTACTATGGGATCCTCATTTCCCAAAGGAATAGTAGTGATTGCCTCATTATTTTGATCTAAAAACTCCAAATCTAGGCCAAAACCAAGAGGAAGACCATTTTCATAGTTGATGATGATTTGACCCCCACTGATACTAGCTGCACCTTCATCATCCGCACCAGGTAAACCTTCAAGCGCGTCGGTCTCGGTCGTATCACTGTAGGTAGCAGCGGTAGTGGTTTGGAATGCTAAGGGTAAGTCAACGGCAAAAGAAGGACTAAATTCAAGCGGCGTCGCTATGGTTGCAGCCTGCCCATCTTCATTAATAATGGCTTTACCAACAAATCGTATTTCGTTGGGAAGTTCATTCAAAAAGTCTACTACAGTAGAGTTATCACCATTAAATTCAACACTGCTCGTTATGGTTTGGCCATTAGGTGGAGTTTCTAGACTAAACTTAATAAGTTGATTGGTTTCAAGAGCTACGCCATCCATGACCAAGCCTTCAATCGAATCAGACTGCTTCACTTCTTTATCACTGCCAGGCGTTCCCGTTAGAAAAAACTCGTTCCCATCACCATCCACACCCATGATTGCTGCGTATATGGTAGTAGGTATCCCAATGTTACTCGTGTAATCTATCGATAATCGGGCTTGTGTAAACTCTAAGCCATCCAGCTGAGACGACAAATCTTCTAACCCATCAATCTCGGTGAGTTCGGCCTCGGTATCATTCATAATGTCAATTACCTGTTCCTCGCCAACGTTGTTGCTGATATCATCGTCACCAAGTAACACAGTTTGTGGCTTAACCTGCCCAAATGCTTCGGCAATCTTTAGATTCTCAATAGCCACGCTTGAACTAATGGACTGCAGTTCATTTATGGTTCTATTTTGATCAGCGGGTGCTGCAAGCTGAGTATTCTCTGTTAACGCTTTAGTAGTATAACTAATCTCGTTATTCAAGGCATACAAACGATATCCAGCCAAATCAATATTTTTTGCAATGGATGATGCGTTTCGGCTTACTTTTTCAGCCCCTAAGTACGAAATCACCAAGCTATTACCAACACCATAAGGTGACGTTCTAATGCCAGGAAAAGAAATCACCAATTCTTCTATGTCAAGATCTAAGCCGTTAACTATTGGGGCTATGTTAATACTTCCAGATTCCAATTCGATGTAGTGATCAGCGTCGGTAAACTGAAACTCAGTAGCGTCAAAGCTGGTGGTACTGGTCGATGAAAAATCTTGAGCCTCAAGGGCAGCAACTACCTCTGAGGCAACTAAATCCACCCCATCAATACTTTCAACTATAAGTGCAGTGGGCACCTCTGAGGTATTTTGAGTTAACCACGACATTTGTACATCGATGTTGATGTCTTCTAATACATCGCCTGTTTCGAAGGCTAAGGTAGCTGTTCTATTGGAACTAGCTTCAAATGACGTGACGGTCGTGGTGCTAACTTCTGTTGAGCCTGATTTCAACGTTAGTGTTAACTGGTTAATGTCAAAGCCCAGATTGTTTGTCAAACCCACTTCGATAGCACCCCGTTTAATCGTTGCACTGCTAAAGAAGTCTGTATTAGCTCCCACCTCTATATTAACAGTAGGAGAAGCAGCGCCAAATAACGGAGTACCTGGGGGTACTAAACTAGGGTTTAGACCGGTTAATTCCTCAAAATTAGCTTCACCCAAGGCACCATTACCCGAAGAGAAGCTCCCTAAAGACAGTTCCCCTACTTCGGCGCTGAACTCAGTACCTTCGGCACTAATTTCTGGGATAGCGTCGTTCAGATCTCCGAATTCAAAGCTTTCGGTTTTACTGATGGTTAAAAATCCTGCATCAGGGCCGCTTTGTGTGACCGTAAATACCGAATCAAATTCAGCCATGGTCGTATCTATTAATACTTCCACATCTCCTCCCCCACCAAGAAATTGCAATGTTTTGTTGGTGAGCAGCGGAGCCTCAACTTTTTGTGAGGTCGTAAAATTGGGTTGCTGCGGAGTTTCACAAGCCCAAACAAAAAGTAGGCTAAACCCCAAGACAGTCCTAAGACGTGTAATCTTCATAATGGTAAATTAATTGTAGATAGTAGCTACCAAAATATACTATATATATGGTAATTGAATACTGCCCATTTGGGTAGTAATGATATGTTAATACTTCAAAAAAATACTTCAAAAACAGCGGAGAGGGAGGGATTCGAACCCTCGGTACCCCGGTGGGGGCACACACGCTTTCCAGGCGAGCCCGTTCGACCGCTCCGGCACCTCTCCAAAAGGTAGGCAAATATACGCCTATTACTAGGCATTCACAATCTACATGCCAAAAAGAAAAAGCTCGGTTCTCTGGGTTCTAACCGGCCGTCCATCTTTAACCGCTGGACTAAATTCCCACAAAAAAGCAGCCTCTATAATGGCTTCCAAAATTCCATACTGAACCTGCTCTCGCTTGAGTCGTTCGCCATTAGAGAGCAGCTGTTCGATGGAAGATACATAAGCTTCTACGACTCTACCGGATGAATCTATGACCATTTCTACCCCAATTCTATATTGTTCATTGCTCGCTAATGCTTCGTTGGTATAAGAAGGCTCTACTATTTTTTTTATGCGAGCTAAGCGATCCGGGTCACCCGTAATTTTTTGCTCATCGCCCATCCATCCCGTGCTGGCATTTTGAGATTGCTCAAACTCAGTAACCAGAAGGTTCGGTCGCTCAATGGGTAAGAAATCTTCCTCAATGAGTCGATATTCGGGCGCTAAAGCTGGGATAACTGGTTTCGGTGGGGCTGCTACACCAACATTTTGGCGAGTTATTATCATGGGTTGAAGCACCAATTCTTCCTTAGAAATGGAGTTTATTTTTTGCTGGTTTGGGTTTAACCTAGGTTCCATTGGCCATTTAAATAATGCAATAAATAAAACCAAAATCCCACACACCGCTCCCATCATACGCAGTGGATATGCTTTTTTATACGATAACCAATAAATGGATGATGAATCGAACCACATACGGTGTAATCTAGTGTTTAAAATGGCTAGATAGAAATGGGTAGATTGGGCTGTCTTGACTCGGTTTGGGTTAATTCTGCTGAGTGGATTCCAACTCTGTCAACGCATCCGTCATGTTCCTTTGCACAGTTTGTTTTAGCTCGGACATAGAAGCAAATTCTTTGGAATCAACGCTTGGAAGAACTCGCAACCGAAAATGGGCCTTCGGCCGAAATAAGGAACTCCCGGATCGCAACACTTCAAAAGCCCCTTCTATCACCAGAGGTTGAATGGGAAAACCATGTTCCATTGCTAATAAGAAGGCCCCATTTTTAAAGGGTTGCAGATTTCCATCAAGTGAGCGTGTACCCTCTGGAAAAAGCATCACTGGAATACCAGATTTTAGTGGTTGAACTAGGTTGTTCAACTTCTTAAGGGCCGATTTTTTGGATCGGTTAATGGTTAAATGTCCCGTCAGTCTAACCATCCACCCCATTATTGGAATGTAGGTCATACTATGCTTAACCACCCATTTCATCTGAATTGGTAACTGGTAAATTAGAGGGATATCCAAAAAACTTTCGTGGTTACACACATAGATTGTTGGGGTTGTCTTATTGAGTAGTTCCGTATGTTCGATCTGAATCTGCCAACTTGGACTCGGATGCATCATACACCAAGCCATCCAAGAAAGCACTCTATTGGGTATACGACGGTAGGGATCAAAGGGGAATGTGAGTAGAAAGGTGAGGGATATGAGCACGAAAAAAACTATAAAAAGTAGGCTATAATACAGCCACATGTAGATACTAAATAGTCTGATTGACATCCCCATTACCTAATGTTATGATTCTAAAGCCTTTCTAATAAATCCCTGATGAGCTTCAAGCAATGATTCCGCTTGTTCTTTTGAATGCCCACCCAGTGCCATGACCAATGCTGTTTTAACATGCCCATTAGCCTGCTCTAATACTTCAGAGGCCCCTTTATAATCCAGTGAGCTGAAATTCATGATTATTCGCTTTGCCCGTTCTACCAATTTGGCATTGGTTAGCATGAGGTCAACCATCACATTTTCATAGACTTTACCTTGACGAATCATAGCGCCAGTAGTAATCATATTCAACACCATTTTTTGAGCAGTGGCACTTTTCATTCTAGTACTCCCCATGATTACTTCAGGGCCTACCGGCACATCAATCACCAGGTCTGGAGAAATGGTGAGCTGCTCCTTAGGAACGGTAGTAACAAATATGGTTTTGCAGCCAAGTTCCATTCCTCGCTTTAGTGCTCCATGTACATAAGGAGTTCGTCCGCTTGCAGCTAGTCCACAAATCACATCGGCCCGTGTGGGATGAACCGCATTCAAATCAGCGATTCCAATATCTTCTTTGTCTTCTGCCTTTTCTTGAGCTACAAACATGGCCGCCTCACCGCCAGCAATAAATCCCTGAACCTGTTCGGGCTTTGTTCCAAATGTGGGAGGACATTCTGCGGCGTCCAATACCCCTAATCGCCCGCTGGTTCCCGCCCCAAAATAGAGTAATCGCCCACCAAGAGATAAGGCTTGAGCCACCCAATCGATAGCCTGAGCTATTTGAGGCAGCTTTTCACCAACAGCTTCTGCCACTTTTTGGTCTTCATTGTTAATTTTTTGAGCGATACTCAGCGCATCATCTAAATCGATGTCTTGAGTGTTCGGATTTCGCTGCTCTGTCTTTAAATTGGTTAACTGTTTAAATAATACTTCGTTCATAACATTAGTTGGCTCTTCTTGCCGTCCACCAAGGGGTACTGGCAGGTGAAGCTGATGAGGTGATTGTAGATGTTTTATGTTCTTTTTTGGTGGCTTTATGTTCAAAAAGCACCCCTGCCATTAATGCAATAACACTTGAATCAGGTAGGCTTTTTGAGTGTTTATTACTGAGTCGGTTATGCTCAAGATCAGGAGTGAAATAATCCGAGACAAAATGAGTATCATAGTGCCCCTGAATAAAGCTGGGATGCTGCATGCAATAGTCGCAGAAGGAAATAGTGGTCTGGCATCCTTCAATTTCATATTCACTAAGTGCCGTTTTCATCTTTTGAATGGCTTTTTCTCGAGTTGGAGCATGTACACTCAGTTTTGAAATCATAGGATCATAGTGAATAGGTACCTCAGCTCCCTCTTCTACCCCACTATCGACACGAACTCCCATGCCAGATGGAATCCGATGCTTGGCTAAAAATCCAATGTCTGGCAAAAAGTTATGAAATGGGTCCTCGGCATAAATTCTACATTCGATGGCATGACCTTGTATCTGAATATCTTTCTGCAACAAATCTAATTTCTCTCCTTTTGCTACCCGTATTTGCAATTCAACTAAATCTAAACCTGTAATCATTTCTGTTACCGGATGCTCCACTTGCAACCGAGTATTCATTTCCAAAAAGTAATAATCCAGATGTTTGTCCACCAGGAATTCAACGGTACCCACACCATGGTAATCACAACCTCTGGCGATCTGGATGGCTGATTGTGCCATTTTTTCTCGTAAATCATCGGTTAAAATAGCGCAAGGTGCTTCCTCTATCACCTTTTGATGCCGCCGTTGTATGGAACATTCTCTGTCAAATAAGTGAAAATATTGCCCATGCTCATCCGCTAAGACTTGTATTTCCACATGTCGAGGGTTTTCAAGATATTTCTCTATGTAGACCCGCGCATCCCCAAAGGCATTTTGCGCCTCTGAAGCCGCCATTTTTACGGCCTTTCTAAGCTCCGACTCCTCGTAAACTATACGCATACCTTTGCCACCCCCACCAGCCGCTGCTTTTATAAGAATGGGGTATCCAATTTCGCTGGCGATTTGTTCAACATTATCCTCTGGGAGTATAGGCTCAACTAAGCCAGGCGGAAAAGGTATTCCATGCTCTTGGACCAATGCACGAGCTTTCATTTTGTCCCCCATTAACTCAATGGCACTGGCCGATGGTCCAATAAATATAATACCCGCGTCCTCACATTTGGTGGCAAAAAGGGCATTTTCGCTCAAAAAACCATATCCGGGATGAATGGCTTGTGCGCCTGTACTAACTGCGGCATCTAAAATAGTATCCATGACCAAGTAACTCTGAGAAGAAGCGGCAGGACCAATACATACCGATTCGTCAGCCATTCGAACATGCGGTGCAAATACATCTGCCTCGCTGTACACAGCCACTGTTTCAATACCGAGGGAGGAACAACTCCGGATAATGCGAACAGCTATCTCACCACGGTTCGCAATAAGTATTTTATTAATCTGCCTCATAATACAGTAGGGTATGAGATTATGATCTGTACACTAAAAGATGGTTGTATCCTGAATGGATTGACAAGATACTAAACTGCACACTTTTAACTAAGTCGAAGTTGTAGAATGTTCAAAAATCGTATTTATAGAAAGGCTAAATTACGAGGCTCTGTTGATTTTGTATAGTATCTGAGGGAGTATACTAAGCTTCTCAAATTTAGTGAGATAGGCTCTAGAAGTGAAAACATCGTAGTTGTTCTCCTCTATCTTATCTAAAATCTTGGCATAATTATATCGTGCTAAGTAAACAGGAAGTCGTGCATTTCGATCTAGCATAGAGATACCTTTTTCTGCGCGCTGGTAATATTCTCTGGCTCTCTTTATTTGATATTTCATAAACTCTACAAACCTATCATCCAAACGTCGGTGTAGGATATCCTGCTCTGTTAGCCCAAAAGCAGTAAGTTCATCCTGTGCCAAATAAATTCGGTCACGATCAATATCCTCACCCACATCTCGTAATATGTTGGTTAACTGCATGGCAATACCCAAATCTGCAGCGTAATTCAGCGCTTGCTCATCTTTGTAACCAAAGACAGGTGTGGTCATTAAACCAACGACAGAGGCTACTTTGAATGAGTAATCGTAAATTTCTTTAAAGTTTTGGAAGCGAGTTTTGTGCAAATCCTGTTCCACTCCATCAATGAGCATTAATGGGAGTTCTTGGGGAATTTCATAGTGAAGGAAGGTGTCGGCAAAAGCGGTAAAAATTGGATCATCAGATTCAATGTTGCCCGCGTATATATCTACTATCTTAGTTCTGAGCTTTTCCAATTGACCAGAAAGCTGTTCATTAGCTACACACTGGTTGTTGATCAAATCAACATTATCATCAACCAGATTATCTATATAACGGCAGTAACCGTAAATCGCAAATATGCCTCTTTGCTTATCATTTGGTAAGAACCGTGTTGCCATATAAAAGGTTTTGGCATAATAGCGAGTAATGGCACGGCAATGTGAATAAGCGGGCTTGAGCATATCGTTGTTCATCTCATCTATCACGGAACGATGAAAGGAAGTTCGCTCATATAGAGGTCGAATTAAACTGACTGGATATTTAATAAGTGCACTCATGTAGTACTAAAGTACGTTGCGGCGCAAATAGTTCCCTCATTAATAAATTTTAATTAATACCTCTTATACATACCATATCTTCAGAAAGTTTGTTATATTCTGTCTAGTTATTTGTTTATATAGAACGGAATGAAAATTTAACTAATAAACAAAAGGCGCAAAACTATATAGCCTTTTTTATTTAGTAATCACAGGTTATAAGCGCACAGAATTAAACCTGATAATGAGTAGAACAGTGTCTCCGTCTGATGAAAATAACACTCAGCTAAGCTCAAACCAAGGCTGATTAAACCTACTTCTACAAACGATCTGTACCTATATTTGGTGTTAAGAAAATTAAAGACTCATGAACAAAAAAATTACCATCTACGATGTTGCAAAACGGGCTGATGTAGCCATATCAACCGTATCTAGGGTGCTAAATGGTTCACTAAATGTATCGGATAAAACCAAAGAACGGGTACAGGAAGCCATTAAGACCCTGAACTTTCGACCACAGGTTAATGCGCGCAAATTGGCTAGTAAAGAACCTCAAATGTTAGCCGTTGCGGTCCCCTCTTTTACCACCCCTTTTTTTAATGAAGTACTTAAAGGGGTTAAAGATGAGCTGAAGAAAACAGATTTGGACATTATTCTTTACAACACGGGATCAAAGGATCCTGAAGAAGCGGTGATAAACTTTTTTGACCGTGGTTCAGCGGATGCTGTCATACTCATTTCCATAGATGTGAGTGATACAGCACATTTACACCTGCAAAGCAGCGGGGTTCCTGTAGTATTAGTGAATTCGCAACACAAGGACTATAATTACTTTATGGTCAATGACTATCAAGGTGGTTTTATGGCAGGCGAGCACCTCATTAAATCAGGATACGAACGGATTGGGATGATTAGCACGCCTATTAAAACTAGAACTTCCATCGAGCGTGAAAATGGATTTAAAGACGCATTCAAGAAGTTCAAAAAAAGCCCTAAAAAAGAATATTTTATCACCGGTGATACAAGTAAGCATGCCGGATTCACCGAAGAAGCTGGATTTGAAGCCATCAACAAATACTCTAAGATGAGTGAATTTCCCGATGCTATTTTCTGCCTTAATGACTCTATGGCTTTAGGAGCATTACACGCAATAAGTCGACTTGGACTTCGAGTACCTGAAGATGTGGCTATCATGGGATACGATAATATAAAGCTGAGTAAATATCTTGACTTAACGACCATAGACCAACAGATGCACACTATTGGAACTCAGGCCATTTCACGACTGCTAGCCATCATCAAAAGTAAGGACACCCAGCTGTTTCAGACCATGATAAATCCTATTTTAATACCTAGAGGGTCAACAGAGAAGTCATAGTTTCAACTGATTTCCCTTTAGTCTTCACTTCTTGTAACCCATAAGTAAAACCGTATTGGATTTTCAGCGCGCACTTACACACTGCATTACTACGAGTTCTCATCCTAGTATTTCAGAACCCTACAAAGGCAAAGTTAGAGAAGTCTATACCCTGAATAGCCAAACGCTGGGTATTTTGGTGACGGACAGAATATCTGCCTTTGATTTCATCATGCATCAGGCTATTCCTTTTAAGGGTCAAATCCTCAATCAACTAGCAGAATTTGGATTTGAAAAGGTATCTCATATTGTGCCAAATCATATTATTGAGGTACCACATCCCAATATTACCATTGCCAAAAAATGCGTTCCCATACCGATTGAGGTGGTTATTCGGGCTCATTTAACTGGTCATGCTTGGAGAACGTACAAAAGTGGGGTACGTACTCTTTGTGGGGTTACCCTGCCCGAAGGTCTGAACGAACACGATCCTCTTCCAGAGCCCATTCTAACCCCAGCCACCAAGGCATCCGAAGGTCATGATGAAGATATTTCGGAACAAGAAATACTTGCTCAGAATATTGTAAGTGCTACTCTTTGGGCAGAAATAAGAGAAAAGGCCTTTGAATTATTTAGCACAGGCCAACAAATAGCACGTGAACAAGGGCTTATTCTTGTAGATACCAAGTATGAATTTGGCTTATATGAAGGTGAGCTAACCCTTATCGATGAAGTTCATACTACCGATTCTTCTCGATATTTTTATGCCGATGGCTTTGAACAACGGCAAAATAACCAACAGCCTCAGAAACAACTCTCTAAGGAGTTTCTTAGAGAATGGCTCATGAATAATAACTTTCAGGGAAAAGAAGGCCAAGTCCTTCCAGATTTACCCGACTCATTTCGAATAGAGGTGTACGAACGATATGCTCAACTATTCGAATTGTTAACCGGATCCACCTTTTCTCCCACTCTCATTGAAGATATCAACAGCGATCTAAAAGCGACCTTTTCTCCCTATCTTAGCTAAGTTCTAACAGGCTAACTAGCTTAATGAGCAAATGAAATAATGTGTGTGTTAGGTATAACTGGATTCAATTACCTTTATGGTTGAAGCAGTTGCCCATACGCTTGATGCAGTTGCCCATACGCTTGATGTAGTTGCCCATACTTTCATCTTGGAAGCTCTCCTTTGGATGGCATAATGGTCATTTCTTCCACTACTGTTCGAGCACCTAATCGGGTTAGAGCAATGATCACTTCCGCTAGATCAACCGGGTCAATTAACAACTCGTGGTCCACATCTAAGCCATCCCACGAACTAGAGAGTGTTTGACCTAAAAGTATATTTGTACAAGCAACGTGGGGGGCGAAGTGTAGAAGATGAGCCCGCAATGCCTTTCCATATCCATAGAGGGCATGCTTACTTACGCTGTATGCACTTGCATCAGCATAACCAACTACGGATGCTTTGGAACAAATATTCACAATAAGTGACTGCTTTTGCCTGCTGAGTACGGGCAGTAGATGATCGGTAACCCGGATGGTTCCTAAGGCATTTACAGAGAATTGATGTAGGTAATCGTGATCGGTTGAGTCCTGCAGATCTTTAAATAAAAAATCTCCTGCGTTATTGATTAATATAGATGGCTCAGACTGCGTTTGTTCCAACTCCCGGAGTGGATTATCCGCTAAGAAATCTACCTCTATTATCTCCACTTGTGACGCCCCAGCTTCTAGGCATTCTTCTTTCACTTTGGATAACTGATCGACCGAACGCGCCGTCAAAATGAGAGGAAAACCCTTGGTAGAAAATGCATGAGCTATCGTTCGCCCTATTCCACGAGAAGCCCCAGTAATGCATACCGCATTCGTTGAATTAATCATGGTACATCTAGAAACTTATGGGTTTGTAAACTTATCGCCCATTGAGGGTTTTTTTTCACATAATCGACGATTAAAGGAATGGATTCGGCCGTATCCCATTCGGGTTGAAGGTAAAGCCGAGCGGTTTTAGGACACTTTTGAGCCTCTGATTCTGCCCATTCGATATCTTTATTGGTTAATACGACTACTTTTAATTCATCTACGTGCTCATACACTTCAGGTAAAGGCTTTTTAAAACGTTTGGGTGACAGGGTTACCCAGTCGAGTGTGCCTGAGAGAGGCGATGACCCACTGGTTTCAATATGAACATCTACGGCTAACTTTTTGAGCTCGGTGGTGAGGGGTTGCAAATCATGCAGCAAAGGTTCTCCCCCAGTGATTACCACCTTGTCAGCACCCGAGTCTTTTACTTGCTCGCAAAGGTATTTCACCGAAATTAAAGGGTGTTTTTCTCCATCCCAACTATCTTTTACATCACACCACCAACATTGCACATCACACCCAGCCGTTCGTATAAAATAAGCTGGAGCACCAGTATGGTAGCCCTCTCCTTGAATGGTATAAAAATGCTCCATTATTGGGTAGTGCACTTCCATGAAACTACTTTTTAGGTCGCTGGCTATGGCAGTGGTGTTAAACATCTTTATCGGTATAACTGACCCATGAGGTCTCCGTCTCCCATACCGTGACTTCTAGTTCTATCCCGGAAGGAATTCTCTTCTTGGTTTCTTGATGAATGTATTCAGCAATTCGTTCGGCTGTGGTATTTTCCTGCATAAGATCATTTAAAACTCCGTGATCAAAGCCACCTCTTTCGGAGTCTTTTGCCGCCCATTTTAATTCTTTGAAATCACAAACCATATCCGAGGTTTTCAAATAGGCAGAGGGATTTAGTTTATGTGATTTTGCTTTCATGTGAACTTTGTAGGTATGACCGTGCATTCGTCCGCACTTACCATCATACCCATCGATATAATGGGCCGCGTCAAATTTAAATTCTGTGTGCAGTGTCCAAGTAGGCATAGTAATCTATGGGCAAGTTTTGGGGCTAGGTTACATTAAATAGTCCCCTAAAATACTGCTTTTTCTACATATTAGTTACTTAGCCTTTTAATGGTACAGCCAATGGATTTTGTAGAGGCACGAGTTATGGCTTGACCTGCGGATAATTGTTCGATAGCGTCTTTTATATAAAAATCCTCCACTTCTGCAGCGCTGTTTGCATTATCATCAATAGCACCCACATATACCAGCCTATCCTTCGCGTCGAACAGATACACATGAGGAGTGCGCGAAGCGCCAAAGGCATCGGCGACTCGGTGATTTTTGTCTAACACATAAGGAAGAGTATACCCTGCTTTTTCCGCGTACAAAATCATGTCTTGCATTCCATCTCCTTTATCTCTGTAGTCCTCATTTGGATTTAACAGAATCATCCCAATATCGTTTGCCTCGGCCAGTTCTTGCACCACAGGATACCTATCTTCCCATTTTACAACCCATGGGCAGGTGTTGCATGAAAAAATAACCAGTAAGCCATTATCCCCCTTTACCTCATTTAAGCTAAGGTTCCGACCTGAGATATCCTCCATTTGTACATCACCCAGGGGTAAGGTGCTTCCTAATGGGAGTTGCTGAATATCCTGAGCAGCTAAGCTAGAGACCGCGAATAATGCGATTATTAATGAACTTTTTAGCACTTGTTGAACCATGTGTTGTTTCATACTGCTTAAATAATTATTCGTTGTTTTTTTATTGAATTAATCTGATCTATTTGATCACTTCTAGTAATGCATGTTCAAAGTCTTGGTAATCTGCCTTTCCTTCCCACTCGGTATGAGTGACTCCATCTTTGTCAATAATTAAGGTATAAGGAATGGCGCCGGACCACTTTTCAGATATCCCTGCAATAAAATCATTGTCCTTACCCTGCTTAAAAAAGGTAGTGAAATCAACTCCCTGTTCCTTTAAGAAATCAGTGGCTTCAGCTCTAGCCTCTTCAAAGTCCGCAGAAATAAACACCAACTCAAAAGCCTCACCGTACTGCTGCTTTAGATCCATGATATACGGAAACTCTTCCACACAGGGTAAACACCAAGTAGCCCAAATATTGACTAGCACCGGTTTTTTCCCTTTGAACCTAGCTATATGGGTTTGAATTTCATTTACTGTTGCATTTTCTAGGATGGATGCTGATTCATTACTCTGTTGCTTGAGCTCAAGGTCTGGGTTTTGAGTACATGACCAGCTGGCCAGTGCAAAAGCTAAAACAACAACAGCACCAACAGCCACCCGTCTTACATTAACCTTTCGTAAATGAACCCGTCGTAAAAAAAAATGTATTCTCATCATCAAATAGTGTTATAACTGTACATTTAACTACTAAACAACTCACGCATTACTTCCATTCTATCCTCACTTGGCTTAAGTTCAAACTGGGATATCATATCTATAGTACTATTTCCTAGGTTTTTATACAACGCCAAACGCTGCTGGTCGTGTTTTAACATTGCTAAATGCTCACGAATGGTATCAATATCACCTCTGATGATGGGGCCTGTCATAGCTTGTTCCACAGACATTCCATTAAGTTGTTCCAATGTTCGCCCCATTGATGCTGCTAGAATCTGCCTCACTTCTACCTTGCTAAATTGTTCTGCCTCTAAGAAATCGCCCACCATTCCATATAAAGTAGTAAGGTAGTTACAACTCATTACCGCTGCGGTATGAAGAACTTTTTTCTGATGCCCATCCACCTTCAAAAATCGGGCTCCCCATTCCATGCACCAGTGTTCAAAAATCAATAACAATTCGGGGTCGCCAATAGCATCAAACAGAATATTTTCAGCTGATACTGTATGTGAGCTAATAGGCGCAAGTGGATGCAGTACAGCAATTTTATTGAACTCATTTTCAGACTTATCCCCATCATCAACCCCTTCCGTTCGACCCCTCTCAGCATTCATTTTCACCAAAGGTGCCAGTACATCCAAGGGCAGAATTCCTGAGCAATGCACAGCAGAAAAGTCCTGATCTTGCTCGTGCAAAACCAACTCCTCCACCACCTTGGATACCCAATGATCTTGTACACAAATCAGGAATACATCAGCCACAGGATAACTCGGTTCATACTTATGCTTGACAAGAACACGAACTCCTTTCATTGGCTTTAACAAGGCCTCAAAAAACTTCCCTACCCGACCCTGTCCGATAATACATACCGATAAAACTGTTTTATTCATTATTTCCTGCTTCGTTTAGTATAGGAACCGCGAATGCGCATACGTAGGACGGAGTAATACGTATCTTCCCCTCAAACAACTCCTGTGTTGCGTAGCTTGCATAAAACCCATACTCCATCTCCTCCCCCCTTGGCGTGCTTGGATGCCACTCAATATTCCAATTCTCCCGGGTTAATGCTTCCGCGGGCGCCATCTGCACAACTACCTTAGTCAAGTCCGCCTGAATGCCCTTCCCTATGCATTTCACCACTGCTTCTTTGATCACCCATAACCATACTGGATGCTCAAAAAAAACACCCAACTGAATTTCTTGCTGGTTGAAAAATCGCCTTTTAAGAGCGTCTGAAACCGTTCGATTGGGCGTTTCTATGTCTATACCTATGCTGGAACCCACCCCTAGAGCAGCCGCTAGCCACTGTTTGGAATGGCTCAAGGATACCGATGGAACCGTATCGTTAAGTAGCTCTTTCCCACTGATTCTAGCATTAAGACTTCCCTCATTATCCCGAGACAACACCGTTGCAAGCCTAAGATAGGGTCTACCAAGTGCATCCTGAGTTAATTCTACAGCAGCACGGGAAGTGGGCGACTGCCCCAGGCTACGTTCATAATTTTGGTATAACTCTAATAACATGCTTCGAACGCCCAAAAACTCTTCTTTTCTGGTTTGGGTGCTTATTTTTTCTAGGCGATTATATTGATCTTCGGCCAAAAAGCTGTTTAGTTGATCCAGCACTCTAAGCTCCGAGACAGGAACTTGTGATCTTGGTGATATATAAAGATAAATATGGGGGCTAATCTTACTCATAAATAGATAGCCATAACTTAGTTAGGATTTCGGTATTTTACACCGGTAAATAATGCGGGCTTCGTACAAGTCCGTACTTCCATGATTTAGTTAATCATCTACCTAACTATCTGTCTAAACCACTACTCAATCTTTTATGTCTAATCAGGAACTCTCTCATTCTGAACAAGAACAAATCCGCAGGGAAAAAAGAGCCCAACTAATCGAAATGGGCGTAAATCCCTATCCCCCGGAGTTCAATCAAACACACAGCAGTTCAGAGGTTATTTCCGATGAAAGCCTAATCAGCGAAGAAGGCGATGCGAACAAAGCCTTAGTGTCAATAGCTGGGCGGGTTATGGCCCGTCGTATTATGGGAAAAGCAGCATTTTTCCATATTCAAGACAGTCAAGGCACCCTTCAAGTGTATATTCGACGGGATGATGTAGGCGTGGAAGCCTATAATACGGTCTTCAAAAAATTGGTGGATATTGGTGATATAGTCGGGGTAACAGGATTTGTATTTAAAACCCGAACAGGCGAGACCACTGTACATGCAGAGCAATTTCAATTATTAACTAAAACACTGCGTCCTCTGCCTACCCCAAAAGAAGTGGAAAACGAGCAAGGAGAAAAAATAACCTACGACGCTTTTTCGGATAAAGAACTCCGGTACCGCCAACGCTATGTAGACCTAATTGTTAATCCAGAGGTTAAAAAAACCTTTATTTTGCGCACAAAAATGGTGCAAAGCATGCGTAACTTCATGAACGAACGAGGATATCTAGAAGTTGAAACGCCTATCCTACAACCCATCTATGGTGGAGCATCCGCCAGGCCATTTGTTACTCATCATAACACGCTGGATATGGACTTGTATTTGCGCATAGCTAATGAATTGTATTTAAAGCGCCTTATTGTAGGCGGTTTTGATGGGGTGTACGAATTTTCTAAAGACTTCAGAAATGAGGGTCTTTCTCGGTTTCATAATCCTGAATTTACTCAGGTTGAATTATATGTGGCCTACAAAGATTATGAGTGGATGATGGATTTCACCGAAAAAATGATTGAAAATGTAGCTAAAGAACTTCATGGCAGTCCAAAAGTTACCGTGGGAGAACACATCATTGACTTCAGCTCTCCTTGGCCAAGAATCCCTATGTTTGACGCCATAGAGCAATATACCGGGCATCAGTTATACGGTAAAAATTTGGGTGAATTAAAGAATATCGCCAAGGAACTCCATGTAGAAATGGACGAGAGCTTTGGTGTTGCCAAAATTATCGATGAAATATTCGGAACCTATGTAGAGCCTAAACTCATCCAACCTACCTTTATTACCGACTACCCTGTGGAGATGAGCCCCCTGACCAAAAAGCATCGTAGCAAAGAGGGTTTAGTAGAGCGCTTTGAGTGTATTTGTAACGGCAAGGAAATCGCGAATGCCTATACCGAGCTCAACGATCCAGTGGATCAGCGAGAACGTCTCGAAGCCCAAGCATCCCTACGAGCGGGCGGCGATCATGAGGCGATGGCTATAGATGAAGACTTTTTAAGAGCCCTAGAATATGGTATGCCACCTACCGCGGGAATAGGAATTGGGATTGATCGACTATCCATGATTATGACCAATTCAGAATCCATTAGGGATGTACTCTTCTTCCCACAGATGAAGCCGGAATAATCATGGGTATGGAGCGATTTTTGGCCTATCGATACTTCTGGGGTAAACGAAGTGGTAATGGCTTTATATCGTTCATAAAAACTATGTCTATAACTGGGGTAGCCATAGGTTCGGCTGGCTTACTAATCGCCCTATCCATTGTGCATGGGTTCAAAGAGACCATTCAAGAGAAAGTCATCAATTTTGCTCCACATATTACTGTTACCAGTTTTTCTAACCAACCACTTTATCGGGCCGATACGCTTCAAACCTATCTACAAGATCTGGAAGGTATCGCTTCCGTTGCTCCAGTCATACGGGGGCAGGTTATCATACAATTTCAAGACCGAATTACTGGTGCAATGATAAAAGGTGTTCCCAATGTGCTGGAAGATCCCTCTATTAGCCCCTATTTAGAGACTAGCTCCATCCCGACATCAACTTCCGAAGTTGCATCAGCAGTAATAACAGCACCAGAAGTGAGTCGCCCCCCACTAAATGGTATGGTACTAGGACAAGATATTGCCCAAGATTTAGGAGTGAGCATAGGTGACCGAATCATTGTGTACTCGGTTACAGATAAATCTACCAGTGACACCTTTGGAAGCCCTGAACTAAAACAATTTCATGTTAGTCACATTTATAATACAGGAATTGAGTTTTTTGACGGCCAATATGCCCTTGCAAACTTGGAAACAGTTCGCGAATTACTTTCTATACCCTCACCGCAGGCCCAAGATCTTGAACTTCGAATTCAGAATGCATCACTCAGCTCTATTGATGCATTTGATCGGGTGTTAGATCAAAAAATAAGCTTCCCGTACTACAGCGAAACCATCGAAAATCGATACGGAAACCTGTTTGCTTGGGTCGAATTACAAGAAAACATCATTCCTCTAGTCATAGGGGTGATGATTTTAGTAGCAGCCTTCAATCTCATAGGGGCCATACTAATGATGGTCTTAGAACGAACGCAAGACATAGGCGTTCTTCGAACTCTTGGGGCAACACAGCAACAAATACAACGAATATTTCTGGTCGAAGGCCTCTGGGTTTCTATCATTGGCCTACTCATTGGAATGGGAATAAGTCTCGCTTTTGTTTTTCTACAAAGCGAATTCGAACTCATTCGTCTTTCAGAGGAAAACTATTACATGTCGGTTGCTCCCGTGTCCCCTCACTTACTTGATTTTTTGATTGTTCCCGTTGTGACCATTACGCTTTGCACTCTAGCCTCTTGGATTCCTGCTAGAATTGGAGCCCGCTTTGATCCGCTTTATGCTATAAAGCTAGGCCCTAAATAATGCGAGTGCCTTGAAGCTGCCTGCACTTAGGCTTACTTAATCAAGGTCATTTTTTTTGACTGTACTACTCCATTACCAGCTACTAAGCGATAAACATAGGTACCTGTGGCAAGATTTGTCGCTTCAAATGCTAGCTGATAGCGTCCTGCAGCAGTGTATTTGTTCCATAACACATCTACCTCCCTTCCCATTAGATCATATATTCGCACACTCACATGACTAGCTTGGAAAACTTCGAAACTAATTGACGTAGTTGGATTAAATGGGTTTGGGAAATTTTGCTCAAGTTGAATGCTTGTTGGAAATCCACTTTGCTCTGCACTCGATTCATTAGAAACAGCTTGCTCGATGATAATGATCACCGAAAACTCAGCAAATAAACCTTCCTGATCCGTTACCTTGCCACTTAGCACCACTTCTCCCACATAGATGGGCGAGTAAATAAGTAAACTCTCCGTAGAATCTACAAGTTCTACCACAATTACTGGTGGCGAAAGATTGAGTTCAAAATTGAGTTCTGAAAACGAATCATCCGAATCTTGAATGACCTCACCTAGAGCAAAAAATAAGGTGTCGTTTTGATTGAACCGTAAGGTATCCGGTAAACCTATTAAACTTGGTGGGGTATTGCCAAAAGTGACCACATTGGAGCGTATTGCCACAGTCTGAACCGCTAATTCATTAAATTGATGCTCAGTTATTTCAATCTGACCAATACGAGCAGACTTGGGTCGAAGTTTTAATATCAATAAAACACCCGATTCTTGTAAAGGATTTGTAGCAGCTAAGGAATAGAATAGTTTATTATTTTGAGTATTAACGGCAGAAAAAGCTCCATTGGTTTTGGTGAGGGTACCGGCCGTTATGACTTCAAATAAATCAAATTGTAGACTATCATACGACAGCTCAAACCCTATACCATACAGTTCATCGTTTTGGCCAACGTCCAAATAAATAGGATATAATAAGGTATCCGAAACATGTACCGTTGTATCCGGCATTGATAAGGAAGTCTGAGCCTGCAGATTTTGTGCTACACCCCCCCAACTAAAGCCGATTATCAGGATATACCACTTCATTTTAATTACTTTCATAAACCACCGAATAATTGAGTTGGAAAGAATATACGGGAATGCATTAGAAATAATGCACCCCGTACGTTCAGGTCATGCTATTTACACATCACTTAATTAAGGTCATACGCTTGGTAATCACATTCGATCCAACCTCTAGTCGATACATGTATACCCCACTCGATAAATTACCGGCATTCCAACTCGCAGTGTACGATCCTGCTTCTTTACGCTCGTTCACCAATACTTCAACTTCCTGTCCCAATAAGTTAAATACGCTAAGTCGAACATTAGCTGCATCAGGCAATTGATACACAATTTGGGTAGTTGGATTAAATGGATTCGGATAATTTTGCGAGAGTAGCAAAGTGGTAGGTACAGTAATAAGCCCTATTTCGTTTAGTTGTGTAGATGGATTTTCATTCACCCTAAAGTCAGCTACTAGTTTTGCTCCACCATTAGTCTGACTTTCGGTGGTTACATGGACTAAGAACTCGCCGCTATCTAATCCTTCGACACCGAACAATGATATATGCACCTGATTGTCTCGCTGATGAATCATTTGTTGGAGACCTTCTGGCACCTGATCAAGTCCAACGAATGAAGTACCATTGGGTAGGTCTATGGTCATTTCAGTAGAATAGATACCTTTTGTTGGGGCTGAAAATTCAACTTCAATGGTTGAATTACCTTCGAAAGTGTCAACCAGTGACCAATCTACCTTAGCAAGTACAGGTTCGGCTTTCTTAAAGGCAAAACCACAGGCAAATTCATCTAACAAACCGACCTCATATTGTAGAATTTGTGAGGCATCAAAGGCGGTTATGTCTCCATTTGCTGTCACATCTGCCGCCAATGAATCGTCATCTACCAGCGGAAACTGAGGTGCTAAATAAACGGAATTTCGTAGAATAAAAGTAGCATCCAATGCAGAAATGGTTTGATCATTGGTCACGTCACCACATAAGCGACTAGCAACCAAAAATGGTATTGTCACATCTGGATGTGCCTCTTCGTTGATATTAATATTGGACATGGTAATGTCAAACTCACCCGATGAAAGGCCAGAGACTTTCAATGCAAACAATGGAGCATCTTCGTTAAGGCCTTCTGCATCCGCTGCAGAAATAACCCAATGTCCGGGACTTACTTCATTGGTTTGTACTAAGAAATCGTTAAATGCATAGCTTGTGTTAACCAATGGAGTGACCGATAATTCGGTAGGATCATAGTGTATTTCCGCTTCCAAGCCTAATAAGGTTGTATTTAAACCTTCCATATAGATATCTACAACACTAGTGTCTCCAAGTAATCCTGCCGCTCCATCATACGTTAAACTACCTGCAAACTGTTGTGTTATATCACTGAAATCAATGGGAACAGGAACATAAAATGTACCAATGGATAGATTTACCTGTTGGACAACCCCTGTGAAACTAAAGACCCCTTCTGGTGGAGTCATTCCTTCCCATGCTGAATTTGTACCACCATTTCCTGAACGAATCCACATATAATTAGTAGCTCCCGAGCTTGGTTCAATGATTTCATATAAATAGCCACCCCGAAGTGTGTCAGCCTCTTCGTTCATTTGAAGGCCATTAATTTGAACTAGCTTATTCTCATAAAATTCACCGTTGTCCACTAGGTCTGCTAAGCTTATCGATTCTATTGGTAATGAATTATCCGTTGATATAACTTCATATGCATGTGTCCAGGCCAACATAGATCCACCACCATTTGAGACATTCACGCCTGCCACTTTAAGCTCATCCCCAACCTGAATCGTACCATCTTTAGTCAATTCATTAAATTCAAAGGCATACCCCCAATACTCAATACCTGGTATATAAGAATAAACCATGATGGCATCGGTGCCATCCTGAAGGTATAAGGAGTTATGAGAAATTTTAGTTACAATCCCCTGAACAGCTACATGATGACTTTGCCTGCTAGGGTTTATCTCTAGATCTAAGTCCTTGATGGCTGATATGGTATATGAATTCACATCCAAGTCAGCGGGTTCAATATCACCAAAGTAATGGGTAGGTGCCGTAAGGCCCGAGAGGTCGGACACCGTAAGTAATCTGTCTTGATAAGGACCGTCTACTGCATCGCTTAATGGATCCGGACTTTCGATCCGCCAATAACCTTGCTCCCACCCTTCTTCAATGTAATAGCGCATGAATTTATAACGAATTACTTCATTTTCGGTAAGATTGCGAATTTCATAATCAACCGAATAGATGGAATCGTTAACCGCGGTCATTGGTACACCTGCATTTGTATTCCACTGGTTAATTTTTTCACCCATGAGCATGACTTGGTCTACATCGGGGTCGAAATCTCCAATTTTTATCATCGAGGCCATATTAACAGAGAACGTAACTGGGGTATAAGTAGTCTCGATTTGCTCGATCTTTACGTCATCGATCATAATCGTACCCCCACTATTTTCTACATAATTCATGAGTATTTCTAGGTTCATACCTTCTGGATTTCTGCTTGCATCCACAAAATGGTTAAACTCAAAATAGCTCCAATCCGTAGTAAGATTAGCCATCACCCCTGCCGCCCGTTGATATCCAAAAGCTTCACCTAAATTGATACCCGCATACAAACGCATACCCTCTACGCTGCCCTTGGCATTAAAGGAGATTTTGATGGATTCATTATCCGCAGGGGCAAACCATCCGTTTCCAACCTGAATATGCCAATCCTGTTCAAAATTATTATGCTCAGAAATAACTACTTCCAACGCATGAGAAGTAATATCGGTCCGTTCAACAACATTATATTGAGCTACCTCTATCTCATCCCCGAAATACCACTGATCATTCCCCCCTAGATCTTGAGCGGGTTCAATATTCTCGAAACTGCCTCCAATAATTAGGTTGTCTCCGTTATTATGCGGAGGTAATGGCATTCCGAACGGCGCAACATCCACCATTAAATCTTCGGTGTATAGTGGCCGGAGTTGATGCGGGCTTAGTTCCTTTGGATTGTAATAACCCACTATACCAATGTAATCGAACTGCCTAGGAAGGTAATTCCAAGCAATTTCAGAATCTCCAGCGTATCCCACATACATATCAATTAAATCGCCCGTGGCAACTTCCTCTAGTCTAATTCCTGAGTTTTCAGGGGCAAAATGATCCAAAGTACCGTCTGTGCTATGAACTTTAAGGTCTTTTATAAGAACAAGCTCACTCTGATAATCTTTAAAAGAGGTCGTTAGCTGCTCAACTGTAAGTTCGGCAGGTGCTGGAAGATCATTATCGCTAGAAATCAGCGTTACGTTTGTGACATCATGAATATTATTTAGGCCTTCAAAAAACTGCATGGTACCCGTAAACTCTATTTCATCTCCTACCCCTAAATCACCGTTATCTATAGATTCCCAAAAGTTAGAATCTTCATTTCGAAATAACTGAAGGGCCCAATCATCTTGTTGAACAAACACAAAACGTCCTTTAGCTCGTGTGATGATTCCACTCATGGTTAAATTAGGTGTACCCCCTGGAAACAACCAGGCCGTTGCAATGCTATTATTAA
This sequence comes from Balneolaceae bacterium, assembly GCA_018401935.1. Lineage (GTDB taxonomy): Bacteria > Bacteroidota > Rhodothermia > Balneolales > Balneolaceae > UBA1275. The sequence continues at coordinate 120,205 of JAGYJQ010000001.1, read as the reverse complement.
GTACCTCGGGACCGAAATCATTGAAGTAGTGGCTTAACGCAATTTCCTTTTTCCCGTTGCTATCCGAGTCCGTCTCATTGCCAGATACAATATACTCACGGTTTTCGGAGGGCGTATTAAAAGCATATTCCCAAAACACATTCCCGTCTTCCCGAGTCAAAATGAACTTGTATTCAAGCTTAGACATACTGGTATCGGAAGAAACGTCCAAGGTAGTCGTCCAAATTCCATCAGCATTACTCGTTAGGGTTGGCGCATCAATGGTCGCCCAACCTGCAAAATTGCCCGTTACTCGAGGTGTTTGGCTAGATGCGTCAAAAAGACCCGCACTTTCTTGCACCGATAAGTCAACAGTGAAGGTGACTTCGTAAGTATCCTGGGCGTTAGCCACACTGCCTAATAGTGCAAAAATGAATATCGTGAATAAATAATGTACCCTGAACTTCTTTTCCATGTTATCCTAAAATCTCGTTAATGTGTTAGATGTAACGCAAGATATAGGAATGGCATAAAGAAAAAACTACCCGTTCGGGTAGTTTTTCGTTAGATAAATAGTAATAAAGTATGAGTTAGTGAGCATGGTTGAACCCACCTATACACAGTGTACTGTTTAGCTTACAACATACTATCAACAGTGGACCACTTCATATCAAAGGCCTCCGCTACGTCTTCATACACAATGGTGCCCTCTACAATGTTTACCCCCTTTAATAGTTCTGCATCATCTTTAACCGCCTGCTTCCACCCTTTGTTGGCTAAAGCAACCGCATAGGGAAGCGTCACATTGGTCAAGCCTAAGGTAGAGGTATATGGCACAGCACCAGGCATATTGGCCACACAGTAATGAAGAATTTCGTCCACAAAATAGATGGGATCTTGATGGGTAGTCGGCTTTGAGGTTTCAAAACAACCACCTTGGTCAATGGCTACATCAACCAGAACGGTACCGGGCCTCATATGACTGAGCATTTCGCGTGTGATAAGATGTGGGGCCTTTGCACCAGGTTTTAGAACCGCTCCAATGATTAAATCTACCGTTGGTAGCATGGCTCGTATGTTAGCTTCTGAAGAAAACAGTGTGGTGATGTTTTTGGGCATTACATCATCTAAATAGCGTAATCTTGGCATATTTATGTCCATGATGGTTGTATTTGAGCCCATTCCTGCTGCAATTTTAGCCGCATTCACTCCTACAATACCGCCACCTAAAACCAAGGTATTTGCTGGAGGGACACCTGGGATTCCTCCCATAAGCACGCCACGACCACCCATTGCTTTTTCCAAAAACTTTGCCCCTTCCTGGGTGGCCATTCTACCGGCCACTTCACTCATAGGAATGAGTAAAGGTAACGATCGGTCTGCTTTTTCCACCGTCTCGTAAGCTATAGCAATACATTTAGAATCGATAATGGCCTGCGTGAGTGTTTTATCAGCAGCAAAGTGAAAGTATGTGAAAAGAATTTGCCCAGCTTTAATTCGGCTATACTCCTCAGCAATTGGCTCCTTTACTTTCATAATCATATCAGAAGCAGCCCATAAAGCATCTACATCTGCCTCTATCTGTGCACCTGCTGCCACATACTCATCATCGTAAAATCCACTACCCACACCAGCATCTTTTTGTACCATCACCTGATGTCCCTGTTGTATTAAGGTCATTACGCCTCCAGGTTGTATAGCTACGCGATTTTCTTGTGGTTTAATTTCTTTGGGTATGCCGATATTCATTATTACGCCTCTTAATTAATTGGTACAGATTAATAGTTGATGCAAATTCCGGTTCGGAACCTGTTAATTTATTTTTTGTTGATTGTCTGCCCCTAAGGTTTTGGGGTGTGAGCGAATGAGTAAAAAAACAATTTAAAATCAGTCATCAAAAATACGCTTTTCTTTTCATAAAGCTCTAGTGTTTTATGCGGATTTTTAAATTGTTTATCATCCCAGAGCAGAACGTTTTAGTAATGATTAAAATGTATCATATTCCTGAATAGCCCTTTTTACCTTCTCAAACTAATAAACGAATAGTTCCGTAACGATCAGTCCTTTACATACATCCTCAGAGAGGCTATCTGGACATATTTTGGGGAAATGGGTACTCAGTAGAGCTAATCAGTAGAGCTAATTAGTAGAGCTATTATTGGAGCTAATTATTGGTGGGAGATAATGGATGAAATCAAGAGAACTCCGTTCAAGAAGACTCCGTTAGCTTTGCCAATCCTCTTTCCGTGATACGGACCGATCCATATAAAAAAACACCCCCAATACTCTCTATGCGTATGTACTCCTTGTCTTCCAGATATTCAAGTAAATTCTTTGCTTCATTACGTTCTAAATTTAATTTCGAACACAATGGATCAACAGATACTATCTCCTCACTATTTGAATTTGCTTGATGGGCAATTTCTGTTAAAATTTCACGAGCGGTATTGCTGAATTCACTACCAATGATCATGCCAATAGCTTAGTTATTATGTAGTGATTAAGATGCCATGTTTAGATTACCAAAGCATTACCAGAATGTTAAGGCACTATGTGCTAAAAAACGAACGAAAAAACTTGTTTTCTTTTATTTATGATTAAAAGGTGGTAGCTTTTGTTACTGTTTAATTAATATAAACACCATTGAAAATTGTTATAATCGGTGCGGGTGAAATTGGATATGACTTAGCAAGTGTGCTATCCAAAGAAAAACATGATGTTACCATACTTGACCGAGATCGGGAATGCCTCCAAAAAGCTGCCGAGACACTAGATATTTTGACCGTAGAAGGCAATGCTACTTCTGCAAATGACCTAGTGAAAGCTCGAGTTGGAGAAGCAAACATGTTAATTGCCGTAACCAGTGTGGATGAAGTCAATATGATTTCGGCAATGATGGCCAAACGACTAGGGTGTGAAACCGTTATAGCTAGGGTTCGTAGCGATGAATTCTCACAAGCGAACGCCCCCCTATCTCCCAATGACCTTGGCATAGATTTAATGATTCATCCAGAATTAAGTGCCGCCAAAGAAATTGCACACCTGTTAAAGCGTTCCGCCGCCAGTGATGTAATTAATTTAGCAGAAAATCGAATGCAATTGGTCGGTATTCGATTGGACAAGCAATCCCCCTTACTAGGTATGAGTTTAATTGAATACGCTCAGGCTTATTCAAACACAATTTTTAGGGTTGTTGCCATTGGCAGACGCGGACATACACTTATTCCTACTGGATCTATTAAAATGCAAGCGTATGATCAGATATTCATCTTAGCTAAGACCGAAGATATTCCAGGCCTTATTATAAGTACAGGCAAAGAAGAAACAGAACTCAGCCGCATTATGATAGCAGGTGGATCGGCCATTGGTCGAATGATTGCTCGCCTGTTGTGTATGGATGAAAGAAAAAGATGGAGCGTCAAACTAATTGAACCCAATTTTGAACAGGCCAATGAACTAGCGGTTGAACTTAAAAATGCAATGGTACTGCACGGAAACCCCACCGATCCAGATCTATTAGCTACTGAGGGCATAAGCGAAATGGATGCTTTTGTAGCTGTAACAGATGACGAGGAATCAAATATTATTTCGTGTCTGATGGCCAAACACCTAGAGGTAAAAAAAACAGTCGCATTAGTTTCAAAACCTGATTTTATACCCCTTAGTCAAACGATAGGATTAGATGCGGTGATCAATAAAAAAGTGGCCGCTTCCAATGAAATCCATCGGTATGTACGAAAGGGAAAGGTAATTTCAGTAACAGAATTAAGAGGCATCAAAGCAGAAGTAATTGAACTGCTGGCAGGAAATGGGTCAAAAATCACTAAAAAACCACTAAGCAAATTACGCTTGCCAGATGGTTGCGTTATCGGCGGAGTGCTACACGAAGGAAAGGTAGAGATTGCTACGGGTATTACTCATATAGAAACGGGTGATCGTGTAATGGTTTTTTGCTTACCGGAAGCAGTAGATAAAGTCAGTCAACTATTTCAGTAGGGTTATGCCAAATAGTCCCATATCCAGTTTTAATCGCCCTAAAATTGATTTTTTAGTTGTTTTAGGTATTCTAGGGGCCTTTATTTTCTTTTTGGGTTTCGCCCTACTCGTACCCGTTGGTATCGATTTAATCTATGCAGAGGATACTTGGCATAGTTTCCTTATTTCGGCCGGTATTGCGTTCATTTCTGGCGGGATACTTTGGTGGTTCTTCAAGCCTACCGAAGAAATTCGAATCAGGGAAGGCTTTATGGTGGTTGCCTTAACTTGGATTACTCTATCACTGGTTGGGGCTTTACCTTTTATCATATCCGGCATATTACCCTCCTATACCGATGCCGTATTTGAAACAATGAGTGGACTCACGACTACAGGATCAACCATTTTGGGCGGAACTACCTCGACTGGCTTTCAAAACCCAACTATTGAATCCCTACCTCATAGTTTTTTGCTTTGGCGCTCGTTAGCACATTGGTTAGGTGGGATGGGAATCATCGTGCTTTCTTTAGCCATTTTACCCTTATTAGGCATTGGTGGAATGCAGCTTTTCCAGGCAGAATCGCCAGGACCTACAGCGGATAAATTAACTCCAAGAGTACAAGAAACAGCAAAACTACTGTGGGTGGTATACGTTGCACTGACTGCCTTGGAATTTGGACTTTTATGGTTACACCCTTCGATGGATTGGTTCGATGCCCTTAACCATGCCTTTGCAACCCTTGCAACCGGTGGGTTTTCTACCAAAGATGCCAGCATAGCCGCCTTTGATTCTGTTTATATTGATGTAATTATTACCCTATTTATGTTTTTAGCAGGAATTAACTTTGCCATGCATTTTCGCTTATTTAAGGGTGATGTCAATAGTTTTTTTAACAACCGAGAAACGCGATTTTACACACTTATAACATTTATCGGCATTATCATAATTACTTTTTCCCTATGGTATTTTGATGGGCGTACGTTGTTAGAAGCTCTTCGATACGGTAGCTTTCAAGTGGTAGCCATTATCACCACAACCGGTTTTGGAACCGATGACTACGAACTTTGGTACTCATTTGGTGCTTTTGTCTTATTACTATTATTCTTCACAGGAGGTAGCGCAGGTTCGACAGGAGGTGGTATAAAAATGATTCGATGGATGATTTTAATCCGTAACCTAGGACGTGAAATAAAACAAATCATTCATCCCCGTGCCATACTACCCGTACGGATAGGCGATCAAGTTATTGACCCATATATTCAACGCACTGTACTGAGCTTCTTTATACTTTATATACTAATATTTGGTTTAGGGGCTTTGATTATTAGCCTCTTTGGGTATGATTTAATGTCCAGTATTGGAGCGAGTATTTCTGCCTTAGGGAATATTGGCCCTGGCTGGGGTGAGTTTGGACCAACAGATAATTTTGCCCCATTGCCTTATGCCGCAAAATGGGTTCTAATCGTTTTAATGATGATTGGCCGTTTAGAATTATTCACGGTCATCATTCTATTTTCCCCTTCTTTTTGGAAGCAATAATAGCTCAACAAGTCCCATCTAACAGAAGCTAGATCTTACCCTTCAGTTCTAACCACTGCAACAGAGCCGGTAAAAAAGTAAGGGAGGTAACTAAAGTCATACCAATGCCAAGTACCGCCATAATTCCCAACGATTGCAAACCTGGGTGAGCCGTAAATAGCAAGCCTGCAAACCCTAACATAGTGGTGAACGAACCCATGGTAATGTGTTGCCCTGTACTAGCTAACACAACGGCTAAGCGTCCTTTACCTTCTTCTCTATATCGATAGGCTAAGTGTACTCCGCTATCTTCACCTATACCTAGGATGGCAGGTAGTACCACCAAATTATAAAAATTGAACTGAAACCCAGTGAGTAGCATTATTCCAAATAGAAATAACAATCCAATGATCAAAGGCAGCATAGCTATAATGGACCATTTTATGGATCTAAAGGTAAACAACATAAAAAGAAAAACGATCACAAAAGTGGCTCCTACCATATAAGGGCTTTCTGAGCGCATTAGATCCAACATTGAAGCAGCTACAATACTTGTACTTGCAGCATACTTTGTTGTTCCATTGGGTAAAACTATTTCGGAGACATCATCTTTAAAGGCAATCGACTGCTTTCCATCGGATAATCCAACCGAAGGATATACGATTACAAATCGTCCTATTTCACCATCTTTAGATACAAATTGAGCTTGTAAATACTCAGGAACCTGTTCAATAGTTAGCGCAGTAGTAGTCTGTGAGGCTCGACGTAGTCGTTCAAAATCTTCCGAAGTCTCATTGATTAATAATGGATCCGCTAGCAGCCCACGTATGTACTTAATTTTTTGGAGTTTAATTTCCTTATCTGTTTCGCTTAATGGAAAACGCTCTTGTAATGCTTCAATGCTAGCAATAGTTGGGCTCAAACTATCCACATTAGCTTTTTGTCGTAAAACCTCTAATAATTGCTGAACCTGCTCATCATCATCCGCAATAACATAGGCTGGGTTCCGTTTCGTACCCGTACTAACCTGCCCAGAAAGCTTACTAAACTGCTCGTACTTGGGAAAACGAGGCTCCAGCTTACCAAAATCATATTGAAATCTGAGATCTCCTACATTCACTAATACAATCCCTGCTATCACAATCCCCATCAATACAACGCTCTTATAAAACGGGTATGTTCGTGTTGAATACACCTTTTTTTCCTTACGCGTTGAAAATAGAATTAAATTATACCTCTCCAGAATTATTAAAATAGAGGGAAGTAAATAAAGCATGGCTAATAAGGCGAAAAGTATTCCCACACCTGAAATAAACCCAAACTCAGAAAACCCTCTAAAATCAGCTATAATTAACACGAACAATGCAGCCGCGGTAGTAAGAGCGCTCACAATGATAGCTTCTCCCGTAGTCTCATGGGTTGTTAAAATGGCTTGTTCAACACCTAATCCTTCAGAGCGTAATTCAATGTATCGGGCGTAATAGTGTATACCATAGTCGATACCAAGCCCAAAAAGTATCACAAAAAGAACAGATGTCATGGTATTTAACATTCCTAATACAAAGTAAGTCAAGCCAAATGTCCACAATAAACTACTGATCAGAGGAACACCAATGATTAACACGGGCAGAGGCATTCGTATTAGATGAGCCATAAAGCTATGTTCTTCATCCTCCCCTTTACGATAGTGTAAATACTTCTTTAGAAAAAAGTATAACATAACCAATACAATCACACTGCTTATTCCAGAAACAAAACTACCTAATACATCCCTCATAATAGATGTCAATTCTTCTAAATGTCGCTGCAACCTTCCCCCATAAAAGACCTGCATCTGAGCATGATACTCTATTGGATTCATGTCTAGTAATAAGCTATCATAAGCGGCAAACATGTCTTCCAGATACTGTATATCACTCTTAGATCCGGTTGGATAGAAATTCAGTACCATAATGGTACTATCTTCATTAACCGGATATTCGGAAGGCACAATGGCCTCATAAGAATCTCTAAAGTCTTCTAAGTCTGTTGGTTGCTCTTCTAGGTCTTCCTCAAAACCTAAATCGAAATAAAAAGGATTTGCCTTTTCTTTGGCCAGTTGAATTTCCTCTTCCAACCACTCAGTTAAATCCATCAGTTCTTTATTACTTGCCAAATAAAGAGCATTATCCTGTATGAATTCGGTATCCTTGGTGTACTCTACTCTTTCAAAATAGCCCTCATTATACCGAGGATAAAAAAGAGCTAAACTTTTAGGGATCAGGGCTTCTGCAAATTGTTTATTGGCCTGAAAATCTGGGCTTTTAATAACCACCTGCATAGCCGTTTCCCCCCCCACCATATCCTTTAGCTCATTTAACGCCTGTACATTGGGGTGATCTTTAGGTAATAAATTGGCTAAGTCAGTATCTATCTTTAATTGAAGTGCGAAGTACCCTCCTACAAAAGCAAGTAAAAAAGCCCCCAACAAAACCTTAAATGGATGATGGATATTAACCTTGAGTAATGGGGCAAGCCAGTTGAGAATAAATTTCATTCGATAAAGGTACGAATTTCGGAATTAAATTAGTGTTTGTACTAAAGACAGTATTGAGGTATAAAACCAGCTGTTTATGAAATTATCTGCTCACTGTTATTCTATTGGTGATGTTCTGGTGGATAAAATCCAATGTCATCATAGTCGGCTTTTGCAGGGTCGTTAGTGGAATCACCATCGCTAAGTAGAAGAATTGCAAGGGGGGAATCTGGCATTTTTTCACCAAAAAGTCGTTCATAATCTTCTTTTAGATTACGAGAAAAAGCCATCCATTCTCCAGCTGGTTTACTGGCCTGACCCGATCCAACCACAACAATTTTTTGATGACCAAAAAAAGTAGAAATCTCCGTACCAACGGGCAAGCTGCTGCTCCATGTATATCGAATGCTCTGCGGCACCTCTTTGACCAATGCCATCCGCTTTATTTTAAAAACGACATATATACTCGCAGCGGTATCGTTTGCTTTATTATTTCGTTCATCTGCGCCAGCAGGAACATCCCATATTCTCCATTTCCAAAATAGTACTGGGGTATTATTGAGGTTTAAGTTGTTGACTTGGTGAAGTGGGAAACTTAGGTGTTTTGCTTTAATCCCATCGTATCGCAAAAATTTATTTACTTCGCTGTTTGGGTCTCGTTCTTCTCTTACCCTATAGAAGTAATCCTCTTTAATTTCCTCAGGATAATGGTATGGTCGATTTACACCTCGTTGTTCAAACCAATTATAGGGTAATTGCCCAACGCTATCGCTCTCAAAATCTTCGACCATTTGGGCTCCATATTCAGAAGTGGTTAAGCTGTGAATATATTTTGTATCTTGTGCCATTAATTCATCAGTTACCAATAAAATTAATGAAAGAAAAAGCACAACATAACTTACGGAAGATATCTTAATACATTGGTTGTTTATCAATCGAAAAGAGAATTCATATGAAGTTAGCATGGGTATTTTCAAGTTACTTTATGAATCAGTAATTGATTAGTTATTTTTTTAACGGTAGGTGAGATTAAATAGCCCTATCAGTAATGAACAAATAGTATTATGATTAGTAGAATCAAAGAGGATTTGGACTCCCTGAACATAAAATATAAGGATAATAACGTTATCTTTATACCAAGTATACTGCTCCTAGTCATTGGTTTCATCGTCCATTATTTTTTAGGTTTTGAGGCAGCAGTCATTGTAGGACTCCCTCTTATAACTTTCGTACTTATAGCCTTATTGTTTCACGTGTATCGTAGTGTAGAAAAAGAGTTAGAAGAAGAACGAACACAATTTCAGGCTATTCAGGGTATTTACACCTTCATTAGGCCCAGGTATCCCCTACCTAGTATGTCCAGATGGACCGCTTATCCTGATTTAGCCGAAACAATCGTGCGTGAATGCATGGTTAACAAACCCAAATTAGTGGTTGAACTAGGCAGCGGAATTTCCACCCTAATCACCGCTTACGCACTTGAGCAGCACGGTGAAACCGGCGCTCACATTATCTCATTAGACCACAGTCAAGAGTACGCCCAAAAGACCACAGAGTTACTTAAGGTACATGAATTAGAAACCCATGCTCAAGTACTCTATAGTCCTTTAGAACCAACTCAAATTGGTAACAAAACCTACAGCTGGTACAACTTAGACAGGCTTTCTTTAAAAGATACTATTGATTTATTAATAGTGGATGGACCCCCGGTTAAAACCAATCAATTAGCACGTTATCCAGCCCTACCCCTATTAATTTCAAAGCTCTCTAATGAATGCATTATCCTCCTGGATGATGCCGCCCGCCCAAGTGAACAGCAAGCAGTCAGCCAATGGTTGGGCGAGTTTCCAGGATTCAAACAGGAATACATTAGCAATAAAAAAGGGCTTTCTATCCTAAGAAGAACTCTTTAGAATATATGATTGCGGGTCAACAAAACTACCGTAGAAATGAAAGTCTTGCCCAAGACTTTATTGTATTCCAGTCTTCTTGGCTTATTAACCCAATTAACCTGCTGGCAACTACATAAATTACAAGGTAGACCAAACTTATACTTAGAATGGAATAAAAGGGTGCTACGTTTATAAGCCAATATTCCTTTACCATGAACATAAGCAACCCAGTGCCCACAGAAAGGGCTAACACTTTGCCATAAAAGGGAAAAGGCAAGACTTTCCAGAAAGGCAGTTCCATATGACCGCCAATCCTTCTAAGAAGCAGTAACCAATTATATATATTTGCAATAAGTGTACCCAATGCCGTGCCTACAATTCCAAAATATATTGTCAACGGTACACTTAAAAGTATATTTGCTACCAACAAATTAAGGCTGAAGTAAAAAACTCCTTTTGTATCGCCAAAAGCTTGCAAAATGCTCCCATAATGAGTCACTCGAATGAGTACAATAAGATTATACAACTGAAATGGTAGTACTGCATTAGCATAGGAAACCCCTTCTGTTTCGAATAAAAAGGTGATAAGTTCAGGCGCTAGAAGCGTAAACAATATGGTCATAGGTATCACCAGTAAACTTACTTTTTCTATTCCCTTATACCAAAGAGCTAAGAGTTCATCCTTTTTTGATTGCAGATTAAACTGCACATACCGTGAAATCAGCACCGATCCCACCGCCAAAGGAATTACCTTGATCAAGGGTACCTCATTTGCTGCGACAGAATACTCCGCATAGGCCGTATTCACTAAAAAAATTGACACGATAAACTTATCGATATACTTGTTAAAACGGCCCACCAACGATGACAGGCCTAAAGGCAAAGCAAACTTAGCTTGATCCAATAAGGATATTCGTGTTTCTAACGGGTAATGACCCTGAGAGCCTAACTCCTGGGTATTGGTTGATGATTGTTCAGTATCACCCAAGCGTGCATTATTAGGTAGGATTATTCCGAGTAAAACCAATGATCCAACAAACCGAATGACCGAATAACCTACCAATGACCAAATAGCTATTTCTAGCCCAAAGCCTAATGCAAGTGGTAGCACTATTGCGGCAAAGGCTACAACAGAAGTGCTCATTTCATACCAAGCAGCCCCTTTTTGTCGGTCCGATGCTAGCAAAATATTGGTTGTCGGCCAAGTGGGTATTTCCAATACACTCACCAAGGCCATCAGTGGTAAAAACTGTTGAAGGGCTCTTATTGATTCTTCGGGCCATTGGCTAAGTAAATCGGGTAGAAAAAAATTAAAGCTCAAAATAGCCAAGCCTGCTAAAAACCCACTTAACAATAAAATTGCCACCGTCTGTAAGGCAAAACCTCTCCTCGCTGTACTCGTTATACGTTCAAAAAAATAAAATACACTATCGGGAAAACCCAATACCGCTACATTTCGAGCTATTTCATGAATCATTAATACATATCCCATTATAGCGAAGTCTGTTTTTGAGAGTAGCCTTACCACGGCTATGGCTAACGCCAGATCAATAACAGTGGTGATAATTCGTGCAAAAACAACTACCCCGGTTTTTTCGGTAAGCGTAGCGGGTGATATGTTTGATTTAGATGACAAGATGTACCATAATTGAATTGGACCTAATGATCTATTCCGTTTATTTGTTAATCACACTCAGAAATAAACGGGACAATTCCCTAGTCTTATGCTCGGCACTAAAGCGTGCAATTCGTTTGAAGTGATCTTTTTTCATTCCACTGGATAATGCAAATACCCCCCGTTGAACCCCTAATTCATACACCTTTTGTGCAATTTCTTCTGTTTGATTACTTTCGAATTGATAGCCTCTTTGAGTAGTGGTTAAAATTTCTTTCATCTCATTATTGGTACCAATCGAAATGATGGGAGGTGTTGCGGGTAAATAATCCCAGAATTTTGATGGTACAACCATGTTTCGAGCAGGATTAAGTAGTGATATGAGCCCATCAAATTCTTCCATGAAATCTGGTACTTTGTCATAGGGGATTGGTGCCAAGGATATAAAATGTTCCGTAAAGCTCAGCCCATCCAATTCTTGTTGTATCTGAGCATCAAGAGTGCCTATATGATAGAGCCGTATGCTAGTAAAAAACTCTGGATAGTTCCTTTTTAATGCCCTAAAGCTTTCAATTAACGGCTCTATAGGGGAAGAAGATCTAAACTTTCCTAAAAACAAGAGCTTAAATGGCACACTTTCTGGGCTGGTTTCTAGACTATGGCTTAGCGTATGTGTAATGGAAGACTCTTTGGTCACAACAGCTTCTTTGGAGGTCCAATGATCGTCTGAATAATTAAAAAGGTCAGTGTCAAAAGCATTATGTATCACATGCATCTTTTCTGCTTGTGAAGAGTACGATTTTTGATACAAATTCAACGTTTCTCTTGCGGTAAATACAACAGCTGCCGCTTCTTGTATGACTTTTGTCTCCAATCTTTTTTCAACTTTTTGAACCCAACTGGATTTCTTAGTTGATCGTATCGGACATAAGGTAAAGGGATCACGAAAATCGACGATAAAAGGTATGCCAAGGCGCTTAGACAACGTACGAACCACACTAAGACCCGACCATGGATCCGCAGTTACCCAAAGAAGATCGGGTTGTTCTTGAATCAAAATTTGTTCCATATAATTTAGATGGGAACGAAGTAGTGGATACCAGGTATCCATCGGAAAATAACGTTCCATACCATCTATAGCTCGCTGAATTGGTGCATCCGTTTGGACAAAATCACCAACATTCACTTGATCGGTGTTCTGCAATGCTCCCACTCCTAAATCACTACCAGACCGGTTAATTGTGCGGTCAAAAGGAGTCTTTAACCCAAATAATCCAACACCCTCTAACGCTTTTTTCTCTATTTCACTTAACTGTTGTCCCTTCGATTCTAGGTGAATAACACGAACTTGCCAATCTAAATCCTTTAAATACTTAGCAAACTTATAGCTACGTAATGCCCCTACTCTTTTCCGTGGAACAAAGTATGGACTTATCATTAGCACCTTGGGAGATTTCGGTATCTTTACGCTATTCTCCATACATAGCTGTTTGTGACAAAAGTCTTACTGATTAGTTACCCTGTTTAACGAATGGGTTATATTTTGTGAATGTTTCTCATTGCTTATTCGGTGCCAGCAATTTTCTGCAAACGTATAGAATGGTTGTTTTTGATGATACCATCCGAAATGTAAACAATATGGGGTAGTCATTAAATAATCTGTTTTTCCAGAGAATAGACGTAACATTGAAAGTAAAAAGCGACGCATTCTTACTGACTTAAGTCCCCTTATTGAATAGGTAAAATCGTCGCAATAGTACTTGCAGTTCACGTACATGAATTCATCATCATGCTCCGTAAGGTCTTGTATATAATCTAACTGTGGACTATTATGGCCTTGTAACCACGGATACACCGGGATATTTAACTTAGACATTGCCATAGCTAAACTCCATTCGCACGATTCCATGGTTCTTCCCTGTTCCATTTTTCTGCTACGGAAATGAGTTTCTTGTTTACGATCTAACATTTCAGATGCTAATAAGCATACCTGTTTAGTTGTTTCATAATCTTGGGCAAAGATAATCCCGGATTGTACTCGACTAAGGTAGCTTAAGCCAAAACGTTGTAAGGTTCGTTGCCTTCTTCGAAAGAGGATATCGAATAAAACTCGAGCGCCCTTAGGTGCTCCAAAGTATACATCTGAAACTAAGGTACCGGTAATAGTAAAATCAAAAGTAGAAAAACTATTCCACAGACTTTGAGGGTCTTTACACCAAACAATATCACTATCTAGAAATAGATTTCTTTTATAAAAAAGATAATGATGAATGTTGTGTTTAAAACCTACAATAGATGCATGTTCTTCGGGAAGTTGATGAATAACATCAAAAAGATAACTCAACTCTTTTTGTTCTAACAATTCTTTATGCTTAGCACTACAGGCTAACGCAATAGGACGATTTTTGTCATACCTTCGCAACGTCGTAACAGAAGCAATGGTATGCTTTAAATACTTAGGATGTCCATAACTGACATAGACATAACCTTCGTTTTGTTTATTTGAACTTGGAACAGACTGAAGCACGTGTTTCTTTTAAATATAGAACTTATCTAGGGTTTCTCAAAAAAGCTATGAATTTCTTTCAGCTCGCTTGCGAAGGGTTGTCATTAGGTAATCAAAGCCTCGGCTTCGAATGATGCGTTGGAACTGACGATTATAAGACTCAGCGGTAAAAACATCATCTATACTCATATCTTCAATCCTCCATTCGCCTGAGCTCTTAGACATAATATAGTGCACAGGGGTTCTAATATTATCCCATTCTGCAAGTGTTTCTATGTACATAGAATCAGCTGTTCCATCAATTCTTTCATAGCTAACAGAAGCTCGATAAATATCCAAATTTGCTAACGATTGGTCTCGAATAATGGACGAAAATAGCTGTACAAATTCTGTTCGTTCTTCTACTGAAATCGTATCATAGGTTATTTCTAGTGCAGTTTTAGCCATTTCAGTAAAATCAATAATTCCGTTTACAATATCTTTTAATTCATCTCTTTGATTAGATGAATAGTCGGAACCTTCTGCGCCCAGCAACTGCTTAATTTGAAGGTCTCGCGACTCCATTAGTTCACGCACATCAACCGCAGCCTGGGGGGACTGAGCTAACCCGAAATTGGGGTAAAATAAGACCAATAAAAAAAGTATATACCTAAACATTTGCATCATATTTAGTCATTTTGTTGATTAATTGACAATCCAGTAGCTTTATTCAGATTTGCTAAACTAATTATGTAATCAAAGACAGTTTGTTTTTCTTCAATTCTAAGTTCTAACTCTTGCTTTAAAGCATCTACGACATCACGTACATCACCAATACCAAAATCATAGTCTAATTGTTCCATTCGTAACCATTCTTTAGTGATTTTTAGCGCCTCAATAGATCCTTCGTATTTACTTTGAGCAATTGCTGCGTCTCGATATTTCTCATGTACTTCTAACATCACTTTATCCTGAATGGCTTTTTGTTGAAAATCTAATCGATCCATTTCAAGCTCGGCGCGTTTTAAATTCGTTTTTATCTGGTTAAAGTTTAAGTTTTGCCTGATTGAGAATCCAAAAGACATATTTAAGGTATTTCCGTCCGATGAGATAAATGGATTATCCTGCCGTGGTCGTGACGGAGCATGTGCGTAGGTGCCCCTAAAACCTAAAAATAGCCCTGGCTTATTCTCCGCTTTTTTTGCTTCAATAAACATTCTTGCCCCTTTTTCTGCATAAGAAAGTGCCTGGATTTCTGAACGATTCATAAGGGCCATTTGCTGATAATAATCTAAGGTAGAAATTGAAGCAGAAGGTGCTTTTAGATACATATTAGCAGGTAAAAATACGGTATCATTAGCGCCTAAAATATAGTTCCAAGACTCCGAAACGTACAGTAGATTTTGCTTTACTTCATCTTCTCTTGCCTTAAATTGGGCTTGAAAAACTTTGAACTTATAGATTTCGGACTCATTTATCTCATCTGGACTATCTTTTCTTTGCTGGTTGATTGATCTTTCCACCGTGTCCATGGTCTCAATAGCTACATCCAATAACCGTTCAATTTCTAAAGCTAATTGATACCCAAAATATAATCCGTGTAGTTGAAGCTCTATTTCTTGTTGGGTGGCTGTCGTTTGTTGTTCTACGCTTTGGACACCGAATTGCGCTGCTTTTATCGCCTTGTCCACAGCTCCCCAAATAAATAACGGTTGCACCCCAATAACTCGAAAACGGTTCGCAAAATCCCAGTTATCCCAGTCATAGGTTGCATCTGGATCTAGATAAATCTGATTATTAGGAAAACCCCTTGGAGAAATCACACTAGGTAATATACCATGCTCGGATTCCATTCTAAGAGAAGGTAAGAAACGTTGATCGCGAACTTGCTGGACCTGATTTTGGGCTAAGGAAACGGACACTTGTGCGGCTTGTAATTGACCTATTTGCTCTAGAGCTCGATCGATAAACTCTTCGTATTCAAGAAACACAGTATCTTGTGCAACTTCATTATCTTGTGCAACTTCATTATTCAACCCATATATACCTTCCGTATATGTCCCTGATGTAGCATTAAGGGTATGGCTTATTAATACTATAGCGAGTGCTAAGGTAAAAGTTGCACGATGTCTTGGGTAGAGCAAATACGTCATAAATCTATTCATAAAACTAAAGATACGAATTCTTTAAACCAGAATAACGAAGTACCGCATTCAGTGGTATTACACAAGCACAATAAAAAAAGCCCCAAAATTGGGGCTTTTTTAATGCGGAGAGTGAGGGATTCGAACCCCCGGAGACTTGCGCCTCAACGGTTTTCAAGACCGCCGCATTCGACCACTCTGCCAACTCTCCAATAGATACATTGATACTTCTAAGAATCACTAAGTGCTTGGGCACCAGATACAATTTCGGAAATTTCTGTGGTAATTGCACTCTGTCTAGCTTGATTATATTTCAAGCGTAAACTACGTTCTAAATCTTTAGCGTTTTCAGTTGCACTATCCATTGCTGTCATTCTAGCACCCTGCTCGGATGCATTGGACTCTAGTACTGCTTTCCACAATTGCATTTTTATATGCTTGGGAAGCAACTCGTCAATAATAGCTTCTTGATCAGGCTCGTATATATAATCAGAATGTACGGAGTTATCAGGGTTAGCTACAACCAAATCTTCCGCTTTTAATGGTAATATTTTTTCAACCTTTCGATTCTGTGCAATAACAGACTTAAACTCGTTAAAGGCTAAATATACTTCGTCTAAATCTTTTTTGATGAAGTTTTCCATTACTTCGCTAATAAGTGAGGAGCTGCGTTCATACTCCAAATTATCAAAGAATCCGGGGTATTTAGCATCTATAGAATACGCTCTTTTACCAAAATGGGCTGTTGCCTTTTTACCGATGGTAATTAAGTGTAAGCCTTCGGTGTCTTTTCCTTGTTCAAAGTTATTGGCAATAAATAACTCAACTTCCTTGAATAAGTTATTATTAAAACCACCGCAAAGTCCTCTATCTGATCCTACAACAATGACTAAGCTACGTTTAGGTTCGGTAGTCTGACGAAGAAATGGGTGCGCTAATTCCTGACCTTGAATTAGGCGGCCAATTACTGATGATAAGGTCTTGGCATAAGGCCGAGTTTGAATCATCCGGTCTTGCGCTTTGCGCAACCTAGCAGCCGCAACCATTTTCATGGCTTTGGTAATCTGCTGAGTATTGTTTACCGAGGTTATCCGATTACGAATGTCGCGTAAGTTTGCCATGCTAAAGTGAACTAAGCAGCGTTAATTTGTTCTACTATTTGGGAGGCTACCACTAATATTTGCTCACCGAATTCATCGGTGAGAAGTCCTGTAGTAGCTAGATCAGACATTTCTTTTTCATATTTAGATGTCACAATATCTAAATATTCAGCTTGGAAGTTAATGATGTCATCCACCGCAAGCTTGTCAAGTAGGCCCTTATCATTCGCCTTAAGAAGAACAATTTGATGTTCCACCGGCAATGGCTCATAAACATTTTGCTTGAGTAATTCAGCTGTTCTCTCACCTCTCCTTAATTGCGCTTGAGTTGCTGGATCTAAATCAGATCCAAATTTGGCAAATGCCTCGAGCTCACGATACTGAGCTAAGTCTAGCTTCAGGGTACCTGATAGTTTTTTCATTGATTTTACCTGAGCAGATCCACCCACACGAGAAACTGATATACCCACATCGATGGCTGGTCGAGTACCTGAATTAAATAAATCAGTATCTAAGAATATCTGACCATCCGTAATTGAGATTACATTTGTAGGAATATATGCAGAAACGTCTCCAGCTTGTGTTTCAATAACTGGAAGTGCCGTTAACGATCCTCCACCCTTCACTAGAGGCTTTAACTCTTCTGGAATATTATTCATGGTGCGCGCAACATCATCATCATTAATGATTTTAGCAGCACGTTCTAGTAGTCGGCTATGCAGATAGAATACATCGCCAGGATAGGCTTCTCGACCTGGAGGTCGTTTAAGAAGCAGAGATAGTTCACGGTAAGCAACCGCCTGTTTGGATAAGTCATCATAAATTACAAGAGCATGTCGACCTGTATCCCTAAAATACTCTCCTACTGCAGCTCCTGCAAATGGAGCTATATATTGCATCGGGGCGGCAGCCGAAGCAGGTGCATTAATAATAACGGTATAATCCATAGCACCGTTTTCTTCAAGTGCTTGCTGTATTCCGGCTACTGTAGAAGCCTTCTGACCTACTGCAACATAGATACAAAAAACGGGTTTATCGGTTTTTTGCGTTTCTTTTTGATTGATGATCGTATCAATCGCTACCGATGTCTTACCTGTTTGTCGGTCACCGATAATTAATTCTCTTTGTCCACGCCCGATTGGTATTAATGAATCAATAGCTTTTATGCCCGTCTGAAGTGGTTCAGTAACAGGCTCTCTATAAATAACCCCTGGTGCCTTACGCTCTAAAGGAACACGTATGGTTTTATCGGTGATTGGCCCTTTACCATCTTGCGGATGGCCTAATGGATCAATAACACGTCCTAACAATCCATCTCCTACGGCTATAGAAGCAACGTTTTTAGTTCTTTTGACCGTTTGACCTTCTGCAACCATACTGGATGAACCAAACAATACAATACCTACATTATCTTCTTCTAAGTTAAGTACCATTCCTGTTACAGATTCGCCTCTTTCATTTTTAGCATCAGGTATGGTTATTAGCTCACCTGCTTGTACTTTTGAGAGGCCATAGACACGTGCAATACCATCACCCACTTCAAGGACGGTACCCACATCGTAGGTATCGGATTCATTATCAAATCCGGATAACTGTTTTCTTAGTATGGCCGATACTTCATCTGGTCTTACTTGACTCATGTTGTTGTGTTTTAATAAGCTCTAGTTAATCGAAAAACAAAATTATTGAGAAAGAAGAGTGTGTTCTAGCTCATTTAATTTATGCTGAACACTCCCATCTATTACAGTGTCTTCCATTTGTATGGTAATACCACCTAAAAGTGATGGTACTACTTCAACATGCAGATGCACATTCTTTTTAGTGGAAAATTCTAAGGCTTTGGTTATGGAATCCAGCTGGATACGCTCTAACGGATATGCTGTCTTTAATGTCACCTCGACAATTCCTACAGCCTCATTATATAAGGTAAAGAATGCTTCGGTTATTGAAGGTAACAATGCAGCCCTTTCTTTTTCAGCAAGAAGAAGTAAGAATTTCATTGCAAGCGTTCCAATGTGCTTGGAGAAAATTTCATCTAAGATGGTGGTTTTTTCAGAAGGTTTGACAATAGGACTTTTCAATGCCAATTGAAGATCACGAGAACCTTTAATAGTGTTATGAATAGTCTTGATATCCTCTAATACTTCTTCTAAGCTACCCTGTTCTTGAGTTAGCGTTAAAAGAGCATTTGCATATCGTTTTGCCGCCTTAGAGCTGATCATATACCTTAATTCTTAGACAAATTATTGATGTAATTATCAACCAATTTTTTGTTTTTCTCTTCATCCAATTCAACATCTAATATCATAGAGGCTGATGTTATAGCCAAATGAGCCACTTCTTGCCTGAGGGCTAGTAAAGCAGACTGTTTTTCTTGTTCAATGTCTACTTTCGCCTGCTCAATTATTTGCTCTGCTTCATCCTTAGCTTTTGCAACGCGTTCACCCCTGATACGCTCTGCCTCTTCTTTGGCATCTTTGCGTATTTGGTGAGCTGTTTGTTCAGCCTCACGAAGTGCTTTTTCGTTGTCCTTGGAAATTGCCTCGGCTTTTGCCAGAGCAACTTCTGCTGCCTCTAAGGATTCACGTATTCTGGTTTCACGTCCTTCAAGGGCTGCCATAATCGGCGGCATAGCGTATTTCATCATGATAAGAAGAAATACAACCAATGATATTGCAATCCAGATAGCAAATCCAGTATTAAAAGACAGCAGTCCGCCGCCAGCTAATAGGTAAAGCATAATAATAAGTTTAATAAATTAACCTAGTGCAAGAATGATACAAATAATGGCGCCGAAAAGAGCAACACCCTCGATGAAGGCTGCGGTCAAAATCATGGCGCCACGAATGTCACCAGCTGCTTCAGGTTGGCGTGCGATGCTTTCAGTCGCTGCTTTTCCGATCATTCCGATGCCAATTCCAGCACCAACTGCTACGATTCCAGCTCCAATACCAGCTGCTAATAGTCCCATAGTTTTATCTATTTAGTTTTAATTGTTTGTACGATGATTATACTGATGGTTCAGCATGAATATGATCATCATGTTCGTGATCATGTTCATGCTCTTCAGCAGCCATTCCAATAAATACTGCTGATAACAGAGTGAATATGTAGGCTTGTAATAAGGCTACAAATAATTTTAGCACATATAGTATTGAAGTCATTGCTACGGAAAGAATGCTAACACTGTAAGCCGCTGCACTACCATACATATCATTAAAAATAAAAATGAGACCCAATATCGCGATAATCATAATTTTACCAGACATCATATTCGCGAACAATCGTATTGCGAGTGCAAATGGTTTAGTTAGTAAGCCAATCAACTCAACCGGAATCATTAAAAATTTAACTCCTAAAGGCACACCTGGGAACCAAAAAACATGCTGCCAATGATCTTTAGTGCCGCTGAACTGAGTTACAAAAAAGGTAAACAATGCAAGAACAGCTGTAACGGTAATATCAGCGGTGGCTGTTGCGGCCCAGGGCAGTAATCCAAACGAATTCATGAATGCAATTGACATGAACATAGTAAACAAATAGGGTACGTACTTTTTATACTTATCTCCCTCTATGTTTGGTTTGGCCACCTCGTCTCTAATGAACTCATAAAAAATCTCAAATAGATTTTGAAGCGCACCCTGTGGCGCAGTGGATGCCCCAATTCCTTTTTTGTAGCGTGAGCCGGCATACATGGTAAAAAGCGCGAGTGCTCCGAGTCCAAACCAGAAATACAAAAGATGTGATGTCAGAGAAAAATCAATCAACATAGAGCCGTTTACGGGAGTTATAATATAATCTACTTGTTGAAACTCACCTGAAGCCAAGGCTTTTTTAGTAGAGCCATAGGTCGAAAACTGAGTTGATCCATTATCGTCTTGCCACAGAAATAGTCTTGGGAGGTATAATTTTGTCCCAAAAAACGTGAAATAATCGTGATCAGCAACCGTTCCCATGATATCGATAGGAGATTCACTTTCCGTTTCAGCATCAGCAGCTAAAACCGTTGGTTGACCCAAAAAAAGTACTACGATCAGTAAAGATAAAAACGTAAAATATTTAGTCATTCCTCTAAGGGATGTTTCAATAATCGATGATGGATAAGTAACAACTCTATAACAGATTGGTAAAGATAGGAAATAATAAAATTAACTGTAAAGAACATTTGATCAAATTTTATGCTCGATAACGTGATAAAGAGTAATAGTATCACCATAAAAAATCGAGCAAGAGTTGAAGCATAATAGATCTTGATAAAGTTCTGAGAGGAAATCGCCCAAAACCTGCCCCAAACCCACATTGCACCTCCAACAAACACTAGTACAATTAAAAAAGCGGTAAGTGTTTCTGATGTATGTCCAGCCTTAATCCAATGTCCGATCAGTATTAAAGCCCCTAAGAATGGTAATTGAGCGAATAAGAAAACAGTAAAAACTGGCGCTTCAATGAAATATTTTTTTAGCATAACTACATAATCAATCTGTCTGTTGTTACTGGCCAAGCTTATTTAAGTGGCTCATCCTCTTGCTCATTTTTTTTTTCATCCCCTGGTTTATATGCCTGTATATCTAATGCGGGGTCTCTGAGCAGGCGCACGATTCGGAAAAAAAATAAGATTACCCCAACGAGTACACCACTTATTGTACCCAATGGTTCGATTCCAAAATATCCATCAGCAAGGCTACCTAGGATGATAGGTAAGGCTAGTGAGACTGCTATTTCGGAGCCCAAACTAAGGTAGGCACGATAGGGTTTAGGCAACCAATTTGAAATCATACTAAAGCCCCATGGTAGAGTAGTGCTATCCTACGTCTTTTAACACTGATTCGGTAACATCCTGAGTATTCGCCATTGATGTATCGCCCATTTTACAAAGCCCATTCACTTTAGCACCCTCTTCGACTACTAAAATTTTGGTAGTCAAATTACCCTCAATAGTAGCCGATTTACGAAGAATAATCTTGTTTTTCCCTAGTACATCTCCACTTATTTTTCCAGCTATATCTGCATTTTGACACACCATATCACCCGAAACAAATCCTTGCTCGGTTACAATAACTTTAGATTGTGTTTCAAGAGTACCCGTTAGTACTCCTCCAATTCGTATATCATGGTCTGATTTTAACAGACCTTCTAATTCTGAACCTTCACTAATAATATTGACCGATGGATAATTGGTTTCATTCGCCATAGTTGTACTCGTAGTTTTTCTTTTTCTAGATATCATTTTATTTCAATAAGTAGATTTCAGGATCCTGCGGTAACCCGTCTTTCCATATTTCAAGATGGAGATGAGATGCGGTGCTTTGCACACCAGCATTACCCACCGAGGCAATCACATCCCCTTTGACCACCACATCCCCTTCCCGCTTATAAGAAGTTCGGCAATGTTTGTATACACTTAACAAACCATTGGTGTGTTGAATAGATATTACATAACCATTCGCTATCGTCCAATTAATATTCACAATGGTACCCTCAGCCAGTGCTTGAACAAGTGCCCCATCGGTAGCCGCTATATCTAATCCAAAATGCTCTTCATCAGGATTAAATAGTCGTGAAATAGTGCCCTCGATTGGATAGGCAGTAGGAAATATCGGTTCATTTTTTAATAGAGAAGACGATATGAGTCCTTGAGTGCTTAAATTTAATAGTTCTTGTGGAGAATTTCGGGGAGCCCCTCCTAATACCCCTTGATTTTGTACTACAAGCAAACTCTGCAACCGTTCATCTAAATTTAAAGTTGTATCGGTATTAAGCCGGATAATACTCCTCATTTGCCCGAGTTGTTCATCTCGTATATCCAAAGAATCCTGAAGGGCGTCCAATCTGCCCACTACTTGCTCTATTTGTTTGTTAATTTTTGATTCTTTGCTTCTGTATACCCATTCACCAAGAGGGGTAAACATGAGTGTGAGCATAAAGACCATCAAAACAAAAGCCAACAAGGCGACTATTCCCAAAAAAAACTGACGCGGTAAAATTTGATATTCACGAGAACCATCTGGAACGGACTCATCAATTAGAATCAGACGCAACCATTTGTCTTTAAGTCGAATTAAGGTTTTTAATAATTCGGTATTCATTTAATTCACAGGATGTTGTTCAAGTAGTGTGTCTAATTCATTGGCAAGACTCTGAGTGATTGTTTTTCGGGTAAATGTTTCCAACCAATCTTCATTCAAAGGCGTTAAGTTCCCAGCTTGAACATCATTAATTGCATGTAAAATAGTTCTAGTTACCTTTTCAATGTCGTCCGGTGGAGTAATATAACTGCGCGCATAGTCTTTTAAAATCTTTTTTGTGTCCCCTTCTGGAATCAATGCAATAATAGGCCTTCTGGTAGCTAAATATTCGTAGGTTTTACTTAGTGTGATAGTATGATTCCGTTTTTTATGCCCATTATTTAGCCATAGAATGGAGGCTTGTTGCATACGGAGAATAGCCTGACTATGGGGAACATACCCATGGTCATAAATAATCTCTTGTAAGCCTAGTTGGTTAATTAAAGCTAAATATGGTTCGATTGGACTACCTTGAAAATGCAATTCTATGATATTGGCCAGCGAAGGCACTTCATTGATTAGTTCTTTTACAGCTTGTAAAAAAATATCCGGCCCACTATCGGAATAAAATGTACCCGAATAAAGTATTCGGATTGGTTCGTTCTCGGTAGAGCCCATTTCGTTGGTTAGATGCTTGTCTATAGAACGATCAGGAAACAAGGAAGCATCAAAATCATCGGAATCATAACCATGCGTTTGAACCACAACACGGGCCAATGAAGAGTGTCTTCTCCGTATGGCATTAGCAATAGGCTCATTTATGGCGATGACCGTGTCTGCCGCAGCGAGTACACGCGTTTCCATTCGCTTCATTAGCATTTTATGAATGGGTGTTGGATAACTAATGAGATGACTCTCTAACCAATCGTCCCTAAAGTCCAAAATAGTTGGAATCCTAAAACGAGCTTTAAGCCAAGAAGCTAACATTAAATTACTGTATGGAGGCGCTGTTGCATAAATGGCTTGAATAGAATGTTTTTGAATAATTTCTTCAGCTTTTTGAATTCCCTGTTTAATCCATCCTCTTTTGTTGTCGGGTATATAAAAAAAATGAGAGAATCTGCGTAACCATTTTTCTAACCGAGTACCCGGACGCCATTGGGTTTTCGAACTATTCCAATGCAAGGGCGTCCCACCCTTGACCCGATAAACTTGCACCTTATCCAGGTCAATGAGTTCTTGAAGCTCTTGCTCAAGCGAGGGATCAAAAGTATGATAAAGACCTGGCTCTGGTACCAAGATTATTGGTTTCCACCCAAATTGTTTAAGATACTTTACATATTTCAGTGGCCTTTGCACACCACTCCCTCCCATTGGGGGGAAGAAGTAAACAATAAATAACAGCTCTTTTAATGGCTTATCAGGGGGGGGTATCTGTTGAATAGCACCCACCTTTATACCGAATAGTTAGGCGCTTCTTTTGTTATTTGTACCGTATGTGGATGACTTTCTTTATAAGAGGCCGCTGATATTTGCACAAAATGTGCTTTTTTTAGATCTGAGATATTTTTTGCTCCACAATATCCCATAGCAGCACGTAATCCACCAGACATTTGATGAACGACCTCACTTAAATATCCTTTATAAGGTACACGTCCCTCAATTCCTTCGGGTACTAACTTTTTCAAATCATCTTCCACGTCCTGGAAGTAGCGGTCTTTGGATCCTTTTTGCATAGCTCCAATACTACCCATCCCACGATACGATTTATACTTTCTTGAATCAAAAATAATGGTTTCACCTGGACTTTCATCTACTCCGGCAAACATTGACCCCATCATAACCACGTCAGCGCCGCCCGCAATAGCCTTGGGTATATCACCCGTTTGCTTAATTCCACCATCTGCCACGAGCCCGATGCCATGTTTTGAGCAGAAATCACTTACCTCCATCACCGCACTTAACTGAGGCACCCCTACTCCAGTCACAATTCGTGTGGTGCATATTGACCCTGGCCCAACCCCCACTTTCACTACATCAGCACCCACATCTGCCAATGCTTTTGCCGCATCACGAGTAGCTATATTGCCACCAATGACATTTAATGAGCCATATTTTTTCTTTATCGCTTCTACGGTTTTAAGGACACCCTCAGAATGACCGTGGGCTGTATCGACGGTGATGATATCTACGCCAGCGCCCACTAAAGCGCTTACCCTATCCATGGTGTCTGCTGTAACCCCGACGGCAGCTCCAACGCGTAAACGCCCTAATTCGTCCTTACAGGCGTTAGGGAAATTCATTTTCTTTTCAATGTCTTTAAAAGTGATTAAACCTACCAAGATTCCTTTTGAGTCCACAATGGGTAGCTTTTCCACCTTATGGGATTGAAGTATTTCCTCAGCTTGTACTAAATTGGTCCCCTCCTTCGCAGTAATCAAGGGCTGTTTGGTCATAATATCCCCTAATTTCTTGGTCATATCCGACTCGAAGCGTAAATCTCGATTTGTCACAATACCCTGAAGAGCGCCATGTTCGTCAATGATTGGAATACCACCTATTCGGTGCATTGCCATAAGATCTCGAGCATCCTGAACCAATGCAGTTGCAGTTAAGGTTACTGGATCCACAATCATCCCGCTTTCGCTTCTTTTAACCAGTCGAACTTGTTCCGCCTGATTCTCTATGCTCATGTTCTTATGAAGCATGGCTATTCCACCCTCTCTGGCTAATGCAATCGCCATTCTGTATTCTGAAACGGTATCCATTGCCGCACTCAAAATAGGCGTATTCAGGGTGAGAGTAGGAGTTAGTTGCACACTAATATCTACATCTCTCGGAAGAACTTGAGAAAAGTGAGGCACCAATAGCACATCGTCATAGGTGAGTCCTTGTCTGGTAATTCGATCAAAGCTACTCTGGTTGGATTGGTTGGATGGAGATTTCGACATTAGGCTTATAGATTTAATTCAATTTAGTAAAGATACAAACTTCTCTTCTGTAATTGAATGCGAAAATCAGAAAAACCTATCCTTTAGCTTAGGGCTTTAGTATATAACCAATATTACAACGATTGAATTTTTAGAGCTTCAATGGCGGTATTAAGACTGGTGTTCCCATCTAAAAAAGACTGCACCCAATAATGAACTCTATTCCTTCTGTTTCGAACGTAAGGATCACAGCTTGAGTAGCTGCCTTGTAACTCTTCGACCATTGCCCGCACATCGTCATAAATTTCTACTTTTAAAACATCGGGCAGTTCGTGCCATCCTAATAAAGAAAAAACGTGTTGCAGCTCTTGGTATTCTCGCTCACTTTCGTTGCTTATTCGTGCCAATAGCGGGCGAATAAAAGGGTTTTTTGTTTTTTTGATAACCCTGTTTGAAGGGATTCTCAACGGATTAAGCGTCGTTGATGATGGGGTAAATGTGTGTGACGTATTAGATGAAGTAAGCATGGTATCTCCTATTTTTTTTTGATTCAGGAGAAACTTACGAAGCCAGGGTGACACCATTATGTCACCCTAAAATGATTTATTTTGGATACAAAGATTTTTTTGCTGCTAACAAGGTGTTCTTCATAAGCATAGCCACCGTCATTGGGCCCACTCCACCAGGAACAGGAGTAATCCAACTTGCTTTTTTTCGAACCGATTCAAAATCTACATCACCTACTAGTTGGTATCCTTTTTCGTGGGTTTCATCCGCTATTCGATTTATACCCACATCGATGATAACAACGCCTTGTTTAACCATTTCAGCCTTTATCAAGTTTGGCTGCCCAGCGGCCACAATCAATATATCGGCACCAATGGTGTGGGCCGTCAAATCTCGGGTGTATTTATGACAAATTGTAGTGGTAGCTTTACCGGATGAATTCTCTCTAGACAACATGACCGCCATAGGGCTACCAACTATCGTACTCGCTCCAACAACTACTGCATGTTGAGATTTAACGGGAATGCTATAGTACTTCAGTAATTCCATCACCCCTGCTGGAGTACAGCTTTTAAAGCATGGTTGATCCAATGACAGGCGTCCCACATTCATAGGGTGAAATCCGTCTACATCTTTTCGGTGATCAATAGCTTCTATCACACTATGTTGCGATAAATGACTTGGTAAGGGCATTTGGACTAATATACCGTCAATGTCATCGTTGGTATTACAAGAATGAATAATTTCTGTAAGTTCTTTTTCTGATATCGTGTCCTGCAGAACCATGGTGTCGGTTTCTATACCCACCTGCTGACAGGCTTTAGTCTTAGTACCGGTATAGACAATGGATGCGGGATCATCTCCCACCAAAATTACTTGTAAAAATGGAGCGCGATTACCCTTTTTACACCACTGCTGCACATCCTCCTTCACTCTGTTGCGAAGAAGTTCTGCCACCATTTTACCATCTATAATTTCTGCACTCATTGTTCATTCTTAAGTTTTCAACTTACATGTAGATCAAAAAAATCAATAAACACTGTTGTCCTAGCTGGGTACACATCAACCAGAAGACTAATAGCTATAATAAAGGTACGTCAATATCTTCTCATGTACTGCATCTATGGCGGATACTTTTGACACAAAATTATTGGCTGACATACTGAAAATAAGGGTATTCCCTAGCTCCGTAGTTAGGTATCCACTTAGGCTTCGGGCTCCTCCCACAAATCCTGTTTTGGCCTGCACCTGACCCCTAAGTGGACTGGATTTCATCCGGTAATGCAGGGTGCCATCCTCTCCCATCACAGGTAGTGAAGCACGAAATATCTCTGAATTTGAACTGTGATGCATACTGAATAGCAAATCGGTTAAAATCGAGGTCGTCAGAAAATTTCCACCTGCCAAACCCGACCCATCCCGCATAACAACATAGGTCGTATCTAATCCCATAGCGCCTAAAATTTCACGCGCTTTTTGGATCCCGTCACTCGTACTCCCCGGGCCTTGCTGTGTTTCAGCGGAAAGAGTTTTCAGGAGCATCTCAGCATAAAAATTATCGCTTTCCTTGTTTAGCCAACTAACCAAACTACCAAGTTCGGGGGATTCCACCGCTCCTAGGTACTCCCATCCTACCAAAGCATCTGAAGCCGATTCAGTAGCATGCCAATTGGGCGGGTAGCCGGTCCATAGAGCCGAGCCTACTTGTTCGCTGGCAAGCCCGATTAATGAATTGTTGGTGTCGGGTTTAAGTGTATCAGGCCACCAACGTTCAATTCGATAGGGAGAGCTATCTTTTTGGGTATCTTCTAGGCCATTTGCCCATAGATAATCCACAAATGAGTCCATAAAGAATGCAGGGGCGTCATAAATGGCAAGAGCTTCTGTCTCCTTGTACCCCACCGGCAAACTACTAGCTAAATAGAGTTCATTGGTTTGCCACGATCTTCGGTAATATTCATCGTATTTGGTATGGGCCGGTGCTATGCGCTGTTCATTAATAAACCGTACATAATCAGTTTGATTTGGAAACCAACTTATCTCTGGTTTGGCTCCTATCTCACCCTCGGCCACTACTTCTAGATCTACCGCGTTGTTATTAAAACTGAGCTCACTAATTTCTACTCCGTAGTAGAAATTCAAGTCGTCCCAATCCCATCCTTTTGGGTACACTTCTGCGTCAAAATAGCCCAAGCGGCCAATCCATTGACCGGTCCATCCAGTAATGCCTGCCTTTTTCAGCACTTGAAGAAGTTCTTCAAACACATGATATCTGTTTTCCTCGTACAAAAACCCGGAGATACTCGGATCCCCTTTACCTACTATCATTAAATCTCCTACCCACACAGAATCCTCCAAATATCCTCTACCGTAGATGGGTGTTTGGTAGCGAAATTCACTTCCTAATTGTTCTAAAACTGCAGCCGCTGTTATAAGCTTCATGTTAGAAGCTGGAACCATCCATTTTTGGTCATTCCAAGATTCCAGGGACTCGCCTTGTTCATCCACCACTGAAATAGACCAATGCACCCCCTTGGATTCGTGCTGCATAATAATGTCTTCCACACTCTGAGCTTGAAGTTGCGCAGGTACTAGGTAGATTGCGGAAACAAGAATCCACAGCCATGCCGATTGTTGAGCGTTCCAATTATTCATCTGCCAGCTTTTATTTATATGCCCCATTAACTTTACACTTTATTTTCTAGATTATCCAAATTGACGCACCTCTTTCTCTTTGAAGTGCTCAATGAGTTCTATTTCATTTTTTATGACCAATAAATCAGAACGAAAATCGTCATAATTCATAAGAGTTGAAACTTTGCTTAACAATCGAATGTGACTTCGGTGATCTGCATAAGGGCCTACTATCAAAAAAATAAGCTGAACCGGCATTGCATCAATGGAGTTAAATTCTATTGGTTCTTTCAAACGTGCAAAAGCCGCATAGTTTTTATTAACCGCATCTGTTTTACCATGAGGTATAGCCAAACCTTGACCAACCCCGGTTGACATGATTTTTTCCCGAGAGATAATAGCCTCCCTTATTTCTACCAGTAATTCAGGATTTATTGTACCCACAAACGTGTCTACCAATGCATGAATGGCCTCAAATTTATCATGAACCTGAAGATCTAGCAGAATATGTTCCGGACTAAGTAGCGGATGAATAGTCAATGGTTCGTCGGTCTAAAATGATGATTAGCACAGATAAAAATCCAAAAGGAGCAGAGCGGTACATTCCCTTCTTCCCTAGTGTACACGACGAACAAAGTAATAACGAAACTTAAAAAGTGAAAGACTTCATTTTTTTGTAAACTTGAGCATGTTAATTCGCCAAATTTTATCGGTATTTGAGAAAGATCTTCGTATCGAATTTCGTAGCAAGTACGCCTTGAATATGGTTTCGGCTTTCATTGTGGCTGCCCTTTTACTCATATTGTTTACTCTCCGGGCCCAAGAGCTACAGCCTACGCCGAAAAGTGGTCTTATTTGGATTGTGGTCTTGTTCGCCTCCTTAACTGTTCTAGGACGAAGTTTTATCATGGAAACAGATAAGGGCACCTTTCAAACCCTGCAAATTTACTCCAATGCTACCGCTGTGTATTTAGGTAAATACTTATACAATATGGGATTCAGTCTCTTAATTTATCTACTCAGCTTTAGCCTTTACGGTTTTTTAATCAAGTGGTCCATTGTATCCTATCCCGCCTTTTTGTACATCATGGTATTTGGAACCATGGGCTTGTCCTCGGTGTGTACCTTAATTGCAGCAATAGTCTCGCAAGCAGATCGCCAGGGGGCTATTTTTTCGGTGCTTAGTATCCCCCTATTTGTTCCCTTTATACTTTTACTGTCTCGATTGACCAAAAAAGCTTTTGTGGATGGTATGCAGGGTTGGTGGAATTCTGAAGTAGCTGCACTTATCGGTTTTGTGGGGGTAACCAGCGTGGCGGGTTGGTTGTTGTTTGACTTTATTTGGGAGGAAGAATAATGGCTTTTTTATCGGATGATTTAATTGGACAACATCGAGTTAAAGAACTCTTAAACAGCATTCTTGAGCGCGACCGAATTGGTCATGCTTATTTATTTTCCGGACCAAAAGGAAGTGGTATGTTGCCTTTTGCTCTACGATTCGCAGAATGCATTAACCAGAAAGACAATAGGCAGGACGTGGAATTACCCTGGCACAAACATCCTGATATCCACGTATTTATACCCATGCCCAGCTCGGCTGGCACCCAAGAAAGAAACGAGCGTTTAGAATGGCTTAGTAAAGATAGCTACAGCCTCATTGAGTACGCCGACCGTCCTGACTCCGATAAAGAACGTAGTAAAAATCGACAGGCCTTTTATTCCATAGATTATTTTCGCTCTGATATACGCCCAGTGACCAGACTACGACCATATCAAGGTAAAAAGATAGTGGTTATCATGACACAGGTCGAGACCATGAGGAAAGAGACGGCCAATTCTTTTTTAAAACTACTTGAAGAGCCCTCTGAGGGGGTTTTGTTTATCCTAACCACTCATCACTACGAACAGCTCCTACCCACTATTACCTCCCGCTGTCAACACATTGCATTCGGCCAAAATACTCTAGAAGATGTACAAAAGGCATTGATTGAGCGAGATCACATGCCCAAAGAAAAAGCAGCGTTGGTTGCAAAATTGACCCAAGCCAATTACGCCAAAACCAAAGACATTGACCTTGATCTTATTCATAAGAGCCGTGCCGAAATGATTGACTTTATACGTAGTTCATATGTCTTGGATGCCATTAAAATTAATTCCATTATACAAGAGTGGACGTCTACGCGAAATACCGAAGGACTTATACAAATAGTAACCATATTAGAATCATTCTTGCGAGATTTAGTGGTTTATGCCCACAGCCAAAATACGGACTCACTCATTCATGAAGATGAAGTGGAAACCATTAAAAATATTGTACTACATTTGAAAGAAGCAGATTATTACTCCATGATCGATTTACTGGCTCCGGTTTACACTGAATTACGGCAAAATGTTCAACCAAAATTATTGTTGACCGTATTAGCCTTTAATTTCTCAAATCTACTACGTGGACAAGATCTATTTATTCCAAATGAACGTGCCTTTATGCATTTACCCGCATTAAAATTAACCTCTTAGGTCATGTCCGAAAAATTTAATTTCTTAAAAATTGAAGCAACCGGGAATGATTTTATTCTGGTTGATGCGAGAAAACAAGACATTCCTTTAGAACATCTAGAACGCATTGCTCCGGAAATTTGTCACCGAAAGACTGGGATAGGCGCAGATGGCCTACTCATACTTCATCCCCATTCGACCATGGGTGCCGACTATACCATGATCTATAAAAATGCAGATGGGAGTGACGCAGGCATGTGTGGTAACGGTGGAAGAGCTATGGCATTTTATGCCTCACAAAATGGCTTTTCAGATAAACATAGCATTCAAGTAAACCAACAAGTATACGAGGCATTCGTGCACCCAGGTAGCCATCAGGTCGAACTTAGCTTCCCAAACTGTGATACTCCAGATCCTATTCCACACGAATGGGTGGCTCGAATGAATGAAAGCTATACTGATCAAAGCCCCCAAAAGGCTGCTACTCGTTCTCCACTATTCATTGCAGAGGCTGCCTTTAGAGTCTACCCTCAAACCGAACATGTAGTCGTATTTTCGAATGATCCTTTGGCTATTCAACCCTCTGAATTATTGGTGAAATTAGGGCGCAGCATTCGGAATGATCAGCTTTTTCACCCCAAAGGAACCAATGTGAATTTTGTTTATAGCCAACAAGCTCATCACATTCAGCTAGAGACCTATGAACGTGGGGTTGAAGATTTCACCCTAGCGTGCGGGACAGGGGCCATTGCAAGCGCGTTGGCTGTGCATACAAAAGAAGGTAGTAAAGCAGGTTCGCATCTATATAGGGTCACCGTTCAAGGAGGGCTTCTAGAGGTTTCTTTTGTGTGCTCGGGAACGGATACCTTGCCCAAGGGAGGGCATGAAAAAGTGTTTGATAAGATCGTACTTAAAGGTCCTGCTCGGATTGTATTCAACGGTATTTGGGCAGGTAATTAGAATTCAAATGGTCACTAATATTCGTTCGAATTCCTTATCCCGAAAGCTATTGTCCCATTGCTATCGACTAATGGGTATATGTATGCTATTTTGGATGAGTTGCAGTTCGACCGTTAATCTAGCCCCAAGCAGTCCTCCCATTTCGCAGGTAAACAGCTTACTTGTGCTCCCAACTCAACGTAGTGTCCCCGATAATATTCGTAGTGTTCAGTTTTTCAGCTCTTCCCAAGCCTCTTCCCCGTTGGTTACAGCGCGCTTAGGGTCCAATGATCAGCTTATTCTTCGCTTCGATGAGTTAAGCGAGATCAGCGGTATGTTTCGTATTCATTTTTCACATCGAAACAAGGACTGGACAAAAAGCAACCTGCCGTCTACCTGGTTTATGAACTCCACAAATCAGCGTATTATCCAGGGAGGCACAAGGAATCAAAGTAATAGTATACCGTTTCATACGTACAATAGTCAGTTTTCCCTACGAGATCTTGAGTTTTTAGTTAGTGGATTTTATTTCATTCATGTATCAGATTACAACACAGGCATTGAGTTATTCAGCCTTCCATTTGCACTTACTGAACAGCGTGGTGTTCTTGAGTTAACTGGAGAAACTCTATACAACAAAGGAGGTCTAGGAGCGGCCGTTGATCGCATCTTTGCTGAGTTTAGTATTCCAGAATTTGTTGATATGCCCGTTTTTGATTTGAGCTTTCAGGTACTTCAAGACGGGTTTTTACCAAAGGCTATACCAGCAAAAGGAAAGGATTTTAGCGAAGAAAAAGTGGCGAAATTTTACCTGGAAGAATCCCAAAGTTATCCCGCTAACACACGTTTTTATGGACTAAACCTATTTAACTTTAGTTTATCAAATCAAGAAATTTTAGAGTATAGAGAATCCGAAGAATTACCTCAAATTACCTTAAAAGAAGATTTTATATCCTTTAGCGATACCCCTTACACCCTTCAGTCGATGTATGGTAATCCAAGCTCGTCGAACACCGCTCGATATGCTATGATTAATTTTCGATTTAATCCCATGGGTACCGGTCCAAATAATGATGATGAGATTTTTGTAGTTGGTGATTTTAACCAGTGGTCAGAAAACAAACAACATAAAATGAAATGGAATCCAGAATTGCGTTTGTTTGAAGCCGCTATATTATTAAAAGAAGGCTCTTACCGGTACACTTATGCCACTCGAAATTATGCCACTCGAAATTATGCCACTCGAGATGGTACTCAACTCGATATTAATGAGTTAGGAAGTAGCCTTACCAAAGAAAACCAATGGTATACGGGAATTTTGTTTTATCGAGATCCTAATCTACAGTACGACCGTATCCTATTTGTTGAGATGATTCAACTTAGCCCATGAGCTCCTCGTTTGTTAACACAAGAAGCTTATCAATACCTGCTATGATCCCTATAGGAGCTAAAAATCTATACCTATAGAAAAGTAGTGAATAGGTGTATTTGAAAATCCATCTCTGTTATAAGCCCATCCCACATCATAACGCAGCGGTAAACCAAAAACAATGGTTCGTAAACCAAATCCAGAACCAATTAAGACATCTCCATCGAGATACGAAAAGGTATTCCCATTTTCATCCTGAAAAGTAGTGGGTTCACTAACCTTAAAGTCAAGCGAAGCATCATTAACAATAGGGGTTCCATTAACATCGGTGATACCATAGTCAATCTGCTGCCCCCAGGCTGTTCCCACGTCAAAGAAAGCCACCCCTGTCACATTGTATAATGGCAAAATAGGAAGGGCTCCAGGGATAACAGCTGCAAACAAAGGAAATCTAAACTCTGCATTAATTAACCCGAAATTATCCCCATATACAGAGTTGTATCTATGCCCCCTGAGTGGAACCGCGGGTTGAGTGAAAAAGGTATCGGCTAAACGCTCAAAAGGAATTCCATTATTTGACCACTGATAATTAATCCACCCCATCATACCTCCTAAAAAGTAGGTCTGCGAATCTTTGCCTACTGAAGCCCCTCCACTGCCTCGAAGAGCAATAGTATAGGAGTAGCCAAGATTGATATAGCTTCTAAAATCACCCATAACAGAGGCAAAGATTGGCGCATCGGTACCGAGACCAGGACTACCTGAAAAACTAAGGGTGTATCGAATCCCCCCTTGTGGAGTTATAAAGCCAGGCAAGGTAGCATCTTTTGTAAAGGACATAGTAGGATATAGGAAAGAACTCTTCAGGTTGCTAGCCTCGGTTACACCGTACGAATAAAGTCCGCCAAAAGCAGCCACCGCATCATAATCGCGTGCGATACCAATCCAATTTAGCCCACCATCTATTCGAGAAAATTTATCCAATGGGTATTGAATGGATACCCCACCACCAAAGGTTCTGAAGCGCAATAAATCACCGCCAAAGGTTTGATACTGTCTGGAGGTATGAAAATACGAAGCAAACCAATTCATACGGTTTTTTAAAAATCCATACTGCAGGGTATAATCACTGTTCCGTAAATCCGTCTGGAAATTGGTCCCCATTGCAAGTTGATGATCTCCCAGCAGGTCACTAATCATGAATTGGGTTAGTGCATACGCACCATAGGTAGAAGCCGCTACAGTTGGACTATAGGCAATATCTGTTGAAAAAGTCAGCCTATAGGCTCGTGGTACATACCTTCCGTCTAATGTGATGTTATCATTGGGTTCAAAAATAAACTCGTCTTCCAATAAGATAGTACTGTCTAAAATCACTTCCTCTGAAAAAACATAGTTTCTGAAATCGATCTCACCGGTTTCCTCGAAATCAACTACGGTATAATTTGGATCACTAAGTCGTTCTTCTTCTTCTAATTCCTCGCGCTCTGCCCCACTCAGTAATCCCTGACTGTAGAGTTCATACGCATAACGAATCGCTGGAACACGTTGCTCTGGAGTCTCAAGGGCTCTTCGCTGCGCCCAATAATTTGGTTTCAGACTGGTAGCTCTTGCATTATTCAATGGGTTTTTTAACAAGAAAATATCTAAGTACCCTTCATTGATTGAACTAAATGCTACTCTTGCTCCGTCAGCACTGATTGAAAACTGAGAGATTCCTGTCTGAAGGTTGGTGAGTACCTTCCATTCGTTGGTTAAAGGGTTTGCCTGATACAGGTTTTGAATTCCATTTTGATCCGATTGAAAAATAATCGTACCATCTTGAATCTGTTGTGGTTGATGTTCATTCCAAGCCTTACTAAAAGTAATTCTCTTTAGGGTGTCAGTTCCTAAATCTAGTTGGTATATATCGCTTTGATAGATTGTCTTCTGTTCGAGTAAAGCACTTTCTAATGTAGCTTGCTTAAGCTCCAATTGATCCCCGCGTTCAGAACTAAATAAAATACTTTTAGAGTCTAGGGTCCAACTGGGCTCGTAGTCAGAGACAAAGTCTTGGGTAAGATTGGTTAATTGCTTCTCATTTAAATCGTACATAAAAATGTCTTGATAAGGACCTATGTTTCCATCAAAGGCTAATTTACTCCCATCTGGTGACCAAGACACCGACCCAATCGCATCCAATTCCGGCAGTGAAATTTTTTCTACTTCGGTGCTCTGATAATCAATGATAGCTATTTCATCAAAGCCCTTACTTTTAGTCGATAACACTATTTTTCGACCGTCTGGTGACCAACTAAGGTTGGGTTTCAGAATGTTTAACTCTTCGAAAGCAGGGTCATCTTCGCCCCGGATGACTGTTTTTAATCTTTTTTTGGTTAGTGCATCTATCACAATAACATCGAAATACCCTCTTTTATTGGTAATGAATGCTATTCTATCCCCTTGAGGAGAGATTTTTGGGGAAGTATTGTACGACCCATAATCTCCTCTTTCGGTCATTAAAGTGGCTACCCGATCGGCTAACTCACGATCGGCAACTTCTGGGAAGTATCGTTTACGGAGGGCATCTTCCCACCGCTCTGAAAGTTCTTGTACAGTTAGACCAATAGACTGCTGAAATCCATTCTCAACACTTCTCGTGCTTTTAACCTTCTCAAGTACTTCTGCAATCTTTTCTCGACCATATTCTTCGGCAATAAAATTCCAAACGGACTGTCCTCCTCGGTAAGCATAATACCCACTCAGATAAGGTATTGGAGGTAGATAATTATTAATTACCGCGTCACGAATAAACATATCGGTATTGGTATCCCAACCCAACGCCATGTACTCTGCTAATCCTTCTTCAAACCAAAGAGGTAAGACTAATTGAATGTTGTTGCGTAGTATGGATTGTATTGACCCACCATAAAATAAATCATTAAATACCGCATGTACCAATTCATGATGCAAGGTCCTCCTAAAATCATTGTAATCCCCATCGAAGGGTACGGTCATCCTATTCTTCATCTTATCAGTAACCCCTCCTATACCCTCTGCACTGGTGGGCAATGCAACTACGTTCGTCTGAGAGAAATCGTTGTGAGAATCATAAATAATGAGTGGAATCCGACTGACGATTTCGTGTTGAAAATCTTCGCTAAGTTGCTGATAAGCAGATTCAATACTTTTGGCTGCAAATTCCGCTAGCTCGTAGTTTTTGTCCCCGTAGTAGTATACATCAAAATGTTTGGATTGTATAAATCGCCAATCAAACTGTTGATACTGAACTCTATTCTTACCAAAATTAACATATTGTGCCTGAACCAATGGCGTATATGCTAAGGAAAAAAGAACACTAAATAAGAGTAGTTTTATAGGAACAGTGTTTATGAATTTCATCGATGAAATAGTTGTATTCTACGTTTATACCCTAATTAAATATACAGTAACATAACGAATGTAGGAAAGTAATTCTTGTGGTAATTAACGAACCCACTATTAACTAAAGCAATGCCAAATGAGAATCGTTCGACGAATCTTTCTTACGAAGTAGATGCAGCTTTTTTACGCACAGGAACAAAATCTATTTGCCTTTTTTCTGGGTTAACAGCATCCACTTTAACCGTAATCGCATCTCCCAATTGATATCGAGTCCCTGACCGCCTACCAATGAGCGCATGTGATCTTGGCTCATAGTGAAAATAGTCCCCTTTTAAATCCCCCACTCGAATCATGCCTTCACAAAACACATCATTCAGGGTTACAAATATGCCCCGCTCCATGACCCCACTTATCACACCCAAAAATTCTTCCCCTACATGCTTACTAAGGTATTCAACCTGCTTTAGTTTAATGGAGTCTCTTTCGGCATCTACGGCTACCTTTTCTCGCATACTACAGTGCTCACCCTCCTTTCGCAATTGGTTTAGTTCATAGATTTTTTTGTTTTGAGCATAAGCTTTTAACAATCGATGAACAATCACATCAGGATACCTCCGGATGGGTGAGGTGAAATGAGCGTAATGGTGAAAACCTAATCCAAAATGACCTAAGTTATCTGGGCTATATACCGCTTTGGCCATGGCCCGCAAAGTAAGCCCATTTACTATATACTCCATTGGGGTTCCTTTGACACGTTCTAATAACTGGTTGATTGATGCAGGTTTGGCTAGCTCTTCCATTTGAAATGAGATCCCCAAAGGGCGAACTTGTTCGAGTACATCGGCTAATTTTTTCTCATCTGGCCGATCGTGTATACGATAGAAAAAAGGAAAGGCATCTTTCTTAGTTTTATCCCTGAGGTGCTGTACATGTTCAGCCACCGTACGATTGGCCAACAACATACACTCTTCGATTAAACGATGGGCAAATAACCGTTTTTTAATAATGACTTTTACCGGCTCTCCTTGCTCGTTTAATACAAATCTAGGCTCTGGGGTGTCAAAATCGATTGCGCCCTCTTTAAATCTCTTTTTAAGTAATTTTTTTGCCAACTCACCCACTAAACGCACCTCCTTGGCTAGAACATGTTCTTTTCCATCCAAGATTTCCTGTGCCTGCTCATAGGTAAATCGATGATCGGAATGAATCACCGTTTCATTAATTTCGTAACGTACTAACTCTGCCCGGTCATTCACTTCCATAAAGCAGCTGTAGCAAAGTTTATCTTCATTAGGCCGTAGACTACATACCCCATTACTTAATCGTTCTGGTAACATGGGAATAACCCGATCTACTAAGTAAATACTCGTGGCTCGTTTATGTGCCTCATCATCCAAAGCGGATCCTGGCCGTACGTAATGAGTTACATCGGCAATATGAACTCCTAAACGAAGGTGGCCGTTTTCTAATTCTTCAATGCTTAATGCATCATCAAAGTCCTTGGCATCTACGGGGTCTATGGTAAATACTGTTTTGTTTCTGAAATCAATGCGCTGATCAATGACGGATTGGGGTATACTAAGGGGGATTTGATCGGCTTCAGCTTCTACTTGATCTGGAAAATCGGCAATTAGTCCATTTTCAGCCAAGATAGACAACATATTTGCATCGTTGGTCCCTGACTTACCCAACCTGCTAAGAATTTTTGCCTGAGGCAATGCTTGACGATGCACCCAACTTTCTAAATTAAAGGTAACCTTTTCCCCCTCTTGGGCCCCATTTAAATCTGCTTTTTTTACATAGAAATCGACGTTTGCAGACTTCCTATCACTTTCTATTAGAAAGGTATCGGATTCTGTTTTGCGCAAGGTACCCACATAGAACGAACTGCCTCGTTCTAGTACATCAACCACTTTAGCCTTTGGGTTTCGTGCCTGTTTTTTACTTTTAAGCACCTTAACCGCTACCCTATCCCCTGCTAGAGCGAGGCCTGCGTCACTAGCGTGCACTAGTAGATCCTCATCCAATCCATCTACTATGACAAAACCTGTCCCTCTCTGGTTAAATTCAATTCGACCTTCCAATACCGAATGATCTCTGTTTAATCGAACCCAACCCTGATGTATTCGAACCTGTTGCTTATTGCTGAGACTATTCAGTGCTTTTTGTAATCGTGCAAATTCCTTTTTAGAATACATTTCTAGGGTTTCCTGAAATTCTTTTTCATGGATTTTTTTTTCAGGATGTATGCTAAGTAATTGTAGCAGTGTCTCTTCTAAGCTACTTAATCGGTCGTTTCGACTCATATTGGGGCTATGGGGATGGTTATAATTATACCTACTTCAAATTAGCTTTATTCCATGCTAAGTGCAGGTTCTTCTTCTTTTCGTATGAATAGCCTGGTTACAGGCTCAAATAATTGTCCAAGAAAACTTCGCCAGGAGCTAAATGAAACTTCCGTTTCTAGGCCAATTCCATTTATGTCTTGAGATTGCTGAGAATTGTCCGACCCAGAATAATTA
Organism: Balneolaceae bacterium; assembly: GCA_018401935.1. Taxonomy (GTDB): domain Bacteria; phylum Bacteroidota; class Rhodothermia; order Balneolales; family Balneolaceae; genus UBA1275. The sequence continues at coordinate 80,216 of JAGYJQ010000001.1, read as the reverse complement.
CTAAATGTGGGGTCTTGCCGATGAAATGCGGTTAGGGCGAGTGCTTGATTTATTTTGTAGGTGGCGCCGATATCTCCAATGGTGGATTGACTGCCTGTAATTTGTCCCTCCCGACTCAATATGATACGGTCGTTGTAAAGGCGAAGTGCCACACCTAAGTCAATATTATTGTATGTATTTAAGTTAAAATCAATGTCTAAACTTCCTATATCACTACGCAGTAATGAATTCATTTGATTGGAAAGAAGTGGACTTATCAACTGACTAGATAATAGTGGATTTAGCACGGCTGCACTTCCACTAAAATTATTGGTTAAAGAGTTTGTTGCATCCGAAACAGCGGACGATGACGGGATAAAATCACCCATTAATAAGAAACTAGTTGCTTGAATGAGTTTTTCGTCTTCGTTGCGATTAAGTGCATTAATTTGTGTTTTTAGGGTAGAATTTTGTTGGGTTTCGAAGGTATTTGGTAGCCTAAAAAAGAAATCATTTTCAATATTTTCCAATGATCCACCAATACTAAGAACCAATTCAACGGGAACACGAGAGGCTTGTTCTTGGTCGATTTGATCGCGTGTTCTGGTCAATGTATTTATATCTGGTCTAGCTTCGTATAAGGCCTGAACATTTAATTTTGCATCTATTGGGTCGCCATCCCAACGAAGGGTACCGCCCGGTATAAGCTCAAAGGTACGTGTAAAGATATCCCCACTCACGAAATTGTATTCACCATCTTGAATATCGAACTGGCCAAAAACTGAGAATGCTTCATCTTGTAACTGAATACGAATAGTACCAAGGCCATTAGCAGTGATTTGATCTCCTGTTATAGGGTCAAAAATCAACTCCACAGTCATTGGTATTCTCGACTCAAATTGTAAATCTAGAGTAAAACGTTCGGTAAAACTACGTTCCTCTTGAACCCCCATTATCTGACTCTGACTGCCATTAAACCCTGATTTATTGTTCAAATTAGCAACGTTAACATTCGAAAAATTATCCACAAACCGAATGAACTTGTTGTTTTCTTCAAATTCTGTACGTTCAATCAAAGGCAGACCTATGGATGAATATGGACCAATTTGTATAGAACCCTCAGAAAACAGGAGTGGATTTTCGTTGGTTCCTGTCATACGAATGAGAGCCGTACCATAGCCTTGACCAAAAAATGGTAGCTCTTCATCAAAGCCAGTATTTAAGAAATGAAATTCATTCATTTGAAGATTCAGATCGATGTCATGAATGGGCCCAAAGCGATTTAGATTGTAACTCCCATTTAAGGTGGCCGTACCGCCGGAAGGATCCATAATAAAGAAATCTTGAAATACCAATCCGTTTTCACTGGAGAACTCGAGTGGCCCTGTAGCAAAGTAGTAGGTATCTAAAAATTTAGGCCGAATAAACACAGGATCTACTTCCCCAATGGTATAATCAATGCTAAAATCATAGCCTGAATTGGAACCCCAAACATTACCAACCCCAGATGCGGTTCCTGACATTTCAGAAAATACATTTGGTGAAAGAAATGGAAGTATCCATAAATCAATATTTTCAAAATTCAGGTCAAAATAATAGAGTGTATCGGTATTTTGTGATTGATTTATTCCTGGAGTGTTGATGTATCCGTTAAACACTACATTCTGACCAGCTCGCCCAGAACTGTTAAAATAATCTGGGTATAGAGTGGAATCTGTGAAAACAGAAATGTTCGTGTCAAACCGATTTTTTAACGAGTTAAAGCTAGAACTCAATGATAAATCGCCCACCACTTGGTTGTTAAGTGAAAAACTATTTATAGTTAAATATCCTTGAACACTTGGCGATTTTTCTAGGGTGCGCGTGGAAAACTCTCCATCCATTACCCCGTCAATATCTTGTTTTACATTCAATAATTCGGCCAGACGATTTAATTGAATTTGATCAACTTTAAATTGAATGGAATCCTCAGGCGAATCACTATAAACTCCACGAATATCTATACGCTCATCATTATTACGCATACTCACCTGATCAAATACCACACTGAGCTCACGATTTACATTAATGGCTATATCTCCTAGATTACTCCATATGTACGAACCCGATCCTAACTCCAGCGCATCAAATGCTAGACTATGCTGACTTTCTGTGGCATAAATATTTCCACTCGACTGTAAAAAAGCGCCCGAGGGTAATGCCCCAATTCGCTGATTAAAGCGTATACTATCCGCCAGCATAGAAAGCCGCCATTCCACATCGCCCAGTTCTAGGTCGGAGGTTTGGATACCTTTGACATTGGTACGGGATTCTACTACCGAAAAATCCAAACTGGTTGAATCGTACCTAAAACTAGCCGTTAATTGTGAATTTAAACTATCCAGCTGCAGAGTATTATATTGAAAATACGGATCCACCATATCCACATTCATTAGAATTCGTTCCCTATTAGCATCTAAGCGCCCATTTAAAACCATGGCACTTTTTTGGATTGGGTATTTTGCCCAAATAGCTTGCACTAATTCATTGTCTTTTAAAGCAAACTCCCATTCTAACCGTGTCTGATAGGATGCGCTATCCGAGAGATACGCATTGGACCAGAATGACTCCTTCAAGGCTATTGACGGAGTTTGAGGTAGCTCGTTAAAACGAAGCCTATTCCATTCTCTGCTTAAGTAATGAGACCAATGATCGTACAAAAAAATCATACTTGAAGTATTGATCATTCCTTCAACCTTAAAATCTAAGGGAGAGGACGTCACTCGTATTTGCTGACGCTGTGATGATTCAGCTATATAATCGATAAAAAACTGCCTATCTAACCATGTTGTATCTTGGGTAATGATTGATGGTATATCTGCACTAAATACCCCTTGGGATAGTTTGTTATTCTCAAAACTTGCGTTAAAGGTTCCAGTAATTTCAGGAATGGCGATGTGTTTGTTCGACAAATAGCTACTTAGCCCTACCTCACCGACCTTTTCAATGACCACTTTCGTTGCTGCTTGTGCATTCGTTGCAGTTTCCTGAATCTTGGAATAGAGGTGCAAACTATCCACTTGAAAGGTGCTTTCTATGTCCATCATCGACAACCCGTAACGTCCCATTCCCTCCCATCTAAGCTTTCCAAATTCGGAATCGAATCCTGCTGAAATAGAGTAATTCTGAACTTGCTCCATATTAGCCTCTGAGAGTAGTTCTGATAGGTGCATTTGAGCCGTATCGGGTGCTATGCTTAGTACCACCTTTTGATAGTTGAGCTCACCAATATCCAGTTTAGATAGTCGTACATTTAGATCATACAAATGACCAAATCCTGCTGAATTAAATTGATTCAAATCAATAGAACCGCTAAGAATTACTTGATTTTCTGGCAACACATCATCCAACCAATCACTTACGACAAATCGATTAAAAGACGCTGTTGCTTTTAGCGATGGATTAATTGATTGAAGGGGGGATTCAGGTAAATTTTTTCTTCGTACGTCGAGGGTTAATTCATGTGCAGCTATAGCACGTGAGCTGAGTTGATTTTTTGGACTAGTGCTTAGATTTAACCTTTGCTCTTCACCGGTATCTTGGAAAAAAAAATGCACCTGTGTAGATGCCAACTTTTCAATAGACAAAAAAGAGTGATGAGTGGCTATTGACGCTAACATCCCCGGATCCCATTCCAACAGATCACCCTCTAAGAACCACTTATCACCCTTTTTATTTCCTTCCAATGCAAGGCTCCCTTGCCTAGACGCTGCCTGAAAGTTTTGAATCATGATATCCTCATTCTCGATCGATACGCTCCCCATAAATTCCGTAATAATAAACCCGTATTTATCCATCGCATCTAAGGCCTTTCTAGGGAGTAAATAAGGCGCTAAGCCATCGTAAAATAAGGGGTCTATTTGCACCGATTGTAGCACTAACTGGTACTTAGAACCGGAATGATTAAGTTCAGCTTCAGAGGAAAATTCAGAAGTAGCTACATTTAGGTTTTCTACTTTCCACGACGAAGGAGACCCCGTTAGGCGGCCACTTAAATTAATTTCATCCTGCCAATACGGTAGGTTAAGCTCCGAATGAATATCGGGAATATCGATTCGGAAATCCCCACCTTTCTTTTGAATCCCAAGGGTAGCTCCCCCCCCTTTGAATACAACTTCGTTTTGAAAGGAAAACATAGTCCTAACCCTATCTGCATTAGTCGAAACACCTTGGGCTGTACCGATAGGCTTAATTTTTATAGAATCTATACCCACGCTAAGCTCCGTTATAAGAAGATCTAAGCCATTGCTAAACTCTAAAGCAACTGAATCAATAGGCTTATTATGGGCCTGCTCGGCAAACATGGAACCGCCAATTAGTGCGCTAAGGCCTTGAACATGTAAAAATGGGAATTCCAACTGACCTTTGGCCAAACCTGTTACCTTCCATGCATACGACAAATTGCTAATACTCACCAATTGAAGTCCCGATATACTATCCTCATTCGTAATAGTTAGCTGGTTTAGTTGCGAGTTAAATGGGAAAAAACCGGTAGAATGTTCAAAGTCTAATTGATACGGTGTTTCTTCCGGAAGTAATACCGAATTAATTAACCACTTTTTGGGACCATCGAATTGAAAAAACACAACTGTGAGCACGAATAGGGCCATTAGTGCGCTAAAACCACCTACTAGGTTGCGCCAGAACAGAGAGGGAGTATGTGGTTCTGAACTATGCATTGCTTATGAAAACATGTCAATCGTTTGCTTCCAAATAGCGGTTAATCGATCCTCATCTTCCACCGTATATGCAATAGGGGCTTGAATATCTTGAAGGAGAACCAATCGAATGTGTGATTGTTGAACTTTTTTATCCCGTTTCATTTGCTGTATAAGTTCGGGGATAACCGATCTAAGAGAAGCTAAACTAAAATCATACCGCGGGGCATAGCGTAATATCACGTTGGGGTCAATCTGTGCATTGAGAAATTCGTTTGAAGCTAAAATAGCCGCATACATCCCTGCAAATACGGCCTCACCATGACTAAACGTGCCATAATCTGCAATATTTTCTATGGCATGACCAAAGGTGTGACCAAAATTCAAATACTCTCTTCTGCCCTTTTCCAAAGCATCTTCAGCCACAATGGCGGTTTTAATCTGAGCACTCCGTAGAATAACATCAACCCATTTTGAAGGCTCAAAATCAAAATGTTGATCAAATAGTTCTTCTAAACTGTTGAATATTTCCTGATCTTGAATGCAGGCATATTTAAGAATCTCACTCAATCCATTGGTCCATTCTTTTTTGTCAAGAGTCGATAAAAAATGAGTATCAGCAAATACCCCAATCGGTTGATAAAAAGATCCTATTACATTTTTACCTGTGGAATGATTGATTCCTGTTTTCCCACCTATGGAACTATCTACCATAGCTAGTAAGGTGGTTGGAATATGAAATAAGGGTAATCCTCGTAAGGTGCTAGACGCTACAAAGCCACCCAAATCACCAACTACCCCACCCCCAATAACAATGACGGGGGTACTACGCTCGATAGGTTGTTCTAATATCCAGTGTAATAAACTCCCAAACTGACTAAGATTTTTACTTTTCTCACCAGATGGAACAATATAACTTGAGAGATACCTAAAGGTTTTTCCCAGACTACTCTCAATCCAATCCCGATGATAAAGATGCACTTGCTCATCCACAATGACCAAGGCTCTCTCTGAAACTACAGGTCCCGAAAAATATTCCGATACCTTTTCTAACTCATGGTGCACAAGCTGAATGGTATAGGTTGATTCATTGGTGATTCTAAGTGTGGTAGATCTGTTGTCCATAAACTATAATGACTGAAACTGAGATACTTGATCAAAAATCTTACTAGCCACCTGATAGGGAGACCAGTCGGATTCTACCGGTTGCGTGATATGTGCTTGCTCGTACAATGGTAAACGGCTTAAATATACGTTTTTTATACGTTCTTTTACTATTTCTGGATTTCTTGACTCAGCCCATTCGCGAGCAAGTAATGGACGCTTTTTATTGGCCATCAACCGTTTAAATATCAGCTCAAAGTCGGGTCGAATAAACACGAGAATAGATTGCTCTTTTATCGTGTCCAAAAGTTCTTGATTCTGTAATGCGCCCCCACCTAAGGAAATAAGTTTGGGAGCTTTGCGTATCACATCTAGTACTGTTTTACGCTCTATACTCCTAAAATAATCTTCGCCATACTCGTCAAATAAATGGGGGATCGACGCACCCTCTCGCCGCTCTATTTCAGCATCGAGGTCCACATAATCGGAATGAATAATGGCACTCATAGCTTTTGCAGTAGCTGTTTTTCCACTGGCCATAAAACCACATAATACGATGGGATGTGTGAGCTTACTCATATTTAAATTCTTTCAACGTTCATACCTTATAATATAGGGCTTTGTCACATATATTATGCGTCCCTTGGCTCCATAGGTTGTACCATGACCACCTGCTCTTTTTGTACAATTACCGCACCGGGGGGCGAATTTTTTGCTTTTCGAACATACTTTTTTGGGGTATAGATTACAGGAACCCACTCAGATCCTTTCGCCTTTGACTGATGAGCTGCAAAGGAGGCGGCGATTTCAATAACGGCCTTATCAGGTGTTTTTTGCTGAGCCCGTATAATAACATGTGAGCCTGAGACAGATTTTGCATGTAACCAAATATCGTCTTTATGGGCTAAGCTGAGCATTTTATCATTAGATCGCGCGTTTTTTCCAATCCATATTGAAAAACCAGACACCCTACACTCGTGATAGGGCTTGGAAATCGCCTGAGTGGAATTTTGTTTTTTTTGATGGGCATTCGATCGGGCTACTCTACCCTTTGTACCGATACTATAATTATTGGATGAGCCTTGTTCGGGTTGATGAATCAGGAGTCCTTTTTCAAGCATGTCTTTGCGCCAATTATCCAAATCGTTGATGTCGTTTATGGTGCTTAAGGATTCCTTCCCGACCAGCAATGCCTCTAATCGCTGTTTAAGTAAAGGTAATTGTTGCTTTACCGCCTCCATACTGCGTTTAGCATTACTGGCTTTTTTATAGTAGCGCTGCGCATTGTCCACAAAACTTCGATCTATATCTAGCTTAATTTTGGCCTGTTCATTATTTCTAAAATAATTTTGTACGACCATTATTTCCGATTCTGGCTTTGCCCTATGCGCCATGGTCATTAATATGTGCCCGAATTCCTCCCAAAGTGTCGCTTTTTCTTCATTATTTACCGCTTTTTCTAGTTGATTTAGATTCACCTTAGTCCGCTTAGTCGCTTTGTCTAATTCTTTTAAACTCGCCGCCATCAGTTGCTTGTATCTTCCCTCACGTTGTAGGCTGGAGGTATGTCGAAATAGTAAATCGGACACACTTGAAAAGGTTTCTCTGGTATTTTTCGGTAAATAAGCCTCAGGAAATAAAGTTCTAGTTCCATCGTCTAATAGCCTAAACTCAGCGCTGCCGGTTAATTGATGATGACACTCTTCTACAAACAGGTGAATTTCTCGGAGTTCAGTAGTTTGAGAGAGATGCAACGCTATAAGTTCTTCTAAATGAGTTCTTTCTATACTGGGATGCAGCGCACATAGCTTCTTCTTGAGGTCTTTTGGATCTGATTTTATTTTTACTGTATCATCACTATTTATATGCGCATCATATGCGGTAGCCTTCTTTATCGCATCTCCAACGGCACCGAATAACTCTGTATCCTTGCTAGACATAGTATTTTTATGTACAGCCTTCTTCCATCTAACTTCTGCAACCTTCAGATTAGGGTGGCAGGTCTTGAACGAATCGCACAACTCACCCCCTACCTCCAAATACAAATTGGCACGTGATCCAAACACTTCAAACCAAACGGTTGCACCACCTGAAAAACGTATACCAAGGTACCTTTCCTGAGTCAAAGAAAGAATTTCTTCGACTGTTTGGCCGTATAATTCAGGGAAAAAATTAATGACATTTTTTTTCTTAGCTGAATTCCATCTGCGTACATACATATATGGGGTTGGTGGGACTGCATGAAATCGAACACAGTGCTCTCCTATATAAAGCTCAACAATATTTTTTTGCGGAGAAATTATACGATGTAAAGTTTCTGAGCTTAATTTGACGTTCAGCTCTTTATTTAAATATATTAGTTCGTAATAATTCACGGGTGTATTTGAAGTGCTCTTTATAACAAGCAGTATGCGTCCATTTGATAAATGGATTTATGTAAGCATTTTGTGAATAGTACGCAAAAGGTATCGGAACTTAAACCAAACGGAATGAACTACCCCATATTCCTTTCCATCGTCAACACTATTCAATCGGATGTAGAAAGTAAACACATCCAAACAGAAAGCTTTAGGACATGGCAAGATAATACAATATTTGCAACTGGGTTAGAATTAAACATTATCCTAGGAAAAAATAGTCCCTATATTAAAAAACTATCTATAAACTTTGATTGGGATCAATATAGAGAATTCATACTGGCTAAACAGTTGAATGGACTTGATAGCCACCCATTACTGGATGTTGATGAGTTAAAAAAAGCCAAAACTAAGCCTACCATAGATGTTGAACTCATGTGGACGTTTAGCCCTGAGCACTGTCAACCCAACTTAAAAGAAGTAAAGGGCAATTACAGAATGGATTTTGCAAGTCATTGGATGGATTTAATCTCTAAACGTATTCACGCTAATTTTGGCCATCAAACTAATATCACACGCTGGCACGTAGAAATTGAAGGAGATAGCGATGGAAAATACTTATCAAACATCCAATTGATATCGTATTTCCAATTCGATTTAGGTAACACAAAGGACATGCAAGATCTACAGTCTTTTGTTCAAAAAAGCCTTAAATCCTTACTAGTACGCAGTAGCAGAGTAGTAAAAATTTCAGAAGCACTTATTGAGCAATCGATCAATTCGGTTACTAACTAATACCAAAAGGCTCATCATTATCTATATTTTGCATAAACTATAGCTAAAGAATAGGCGAAACAAAATCTCTCTGAATAAAAAAGGCCTCTTGAAAGAGGCCTTAAAAATCATTTTTTCTTCTTATGACGATTCTTGCGTAATCGTTTTTTTCGCTTGTGCTTAGCTATTTTGGCGCGTTTTCTTTTTTTACCACTTGGCATACTTGGTATCCTGTAAACTATTTACGTTAATTTTCAGATAATAAATATAAGAATTAATTCTAGTAAAGCCTATTTGAATTCTAAATTAATTCAGTATTACATGGAGAGTGTTTTATTGACCGACTCTTTAAAATCTTTCGAGATTTTCAAAACAGGGGCATATTGTTCAGGCACAATAACCTCTTCATTCGTTTTAGGATTTCTCGCTACTCTTTGAGCGCGCTTTACTACTTTAAAGCTACCAAAACCTCGAAGTTCAATATGTTCTCCTCTTTTCATGGCATCGATAACTGTTTCCATAAAGCCGTTTACTACCGCTTCTGTTTCTACTTTAGTTAATCCAACCGACGAGGATATGATATCTACTATGTCTGACTTTGTCATAATAAGCCTATTATTTTAATAACTTAGGTGAAATTATAATAAGTAAACGACAGTTCTTTATTAAATCGTTCATTCTTTACAAATAAATCGCCTCAACTCAATATTTATTAATCTCACGTATACTTTCCAAAATCTTTATTACTTTGATTTGTATGTTTCGACAATAAATAACCAATAATCACCACATCTAATAGCACATGGAAACTTTTGAGAATATAGTTGGCACGTTAAATGATTTGGTTTGGAGCACTCCATCCTTTTTCCCGTTCATGGTTGCCATACTACTCAGTTTTGGAATTTTTATCACCCTTCGATTAGGTTTTATACAAATACGACATTTTAAACACGGAATTTTAACCGTGATGGGAAAGTTCGATCATCCCGATGCAATTGGAGATGTAAATCACTTTCAAGCATTAACTACAGCCTTATCAGCTACGGTGGGTATTGGGAATATTGCAGGTGTTGCCATCGCCATCCATTATGGTGGCCCAGGAGCCTTATTTTGGATGTGGGTTACCGCCTTTTTTGGTATGGCCGTTAAATATACTGAGTGTACTCTGGCCGTGAAGTACCGAATACAAAATAGCGATGGATCGGTCTCTGGAGGCCCCATGTACTACATCGAGAAAGGCCTAGGTGAACAGTGGAAGTGGTTGGCCGTCTTCTTTGCAGCCATGGCCGTTATTTGTTCTTTCTTAACTGGAAATGCCGTACAGGCAAATACCGTGGCTGACACCATGAAAGCCACCTTTCTTATTCCAGGTTGGATTACTGGGCTAGCAACAGCCTCTGTTGTTGGATTCGTTATAGTAGGTGGAATCAAACGTATTGGTAGAGTTACCGCTAGTTTAATGCCCGTAATGGCACTCATATATGTACTTGGAGCGCTTATCATTTTACTGTTAAATGTTGAGAAAGTATTACCTGCATTCGGAACCATCATAGAGTATGCCTTCACGCCTAAGGCCGGGGCTTTTGGAATTGGTTCTGGATTGTTTTTAACTACTTTAGTGTGGGGTATTAAGCGAGGATTATTTTCAAATGAAGCGGGCCAGGGTTCCGCGCCCATTGCTCATGGTGCAGCCAAAACTAAAGAGCCCGTTCGTGAGGGAGTGGTTGCCCTTTTAGAGCCTTTTATTGATACTCTTGTGGTTTGTACCATGACCGGTTTGGTCATTGTAAGTACTGGGGTGTGGGAACAAAAACACCCGACCGTCTTTACCACCAACGCCTTAGAAGCTAGCTTTGAAATAGACGACGAGAGTACTATTTTAACCATATCCAATGGAGTTCCTGTCAATGGAGATATTCTTCGCAATGATTATTCATACGGAGAATTTTACACAGACAAAGACAGAGAAGAGCTATTTAGTGGCCAAATTGTTCTGTTAGAAGATGGATCGGTAACTATTCAAACATTGACCGGTGAAAACGTAGGGGAACTTCAAACCAGTATTGTCGAAAATGGAGCACCTTTAACTGCATTGGCTTTTGAGAAGGGTCTCTCCCCCCTATTTGCCGGTGGTAAATATATTGTTACCCTTTGTGTGATTTTGTTTGGGGTCTCCACCGCCATAAGTTGGAGTTATTATGGCGACCGCTCCATTCAATACTTAGCGGGTGATTCTTCCATCATTTATTATAAAATGGTGTATTTGGTCATGCACTTCTTAGGGGCTATTTTAGCCCTTGAAACGGTATGGGCCATTGGGGATATTGCATTGGGTCTTATGACTTTTCCTAATATAATTGCCTTATTTGCCCTGTCTGGTGTAGTTGCAAAAGCAACAAAAACCTATTTTGATTCCTACAAAGCTAACCAAGGTACGGAATGATATGCCCCAAAATAAGTATCTGAGGGTAATAGAACACCCCCTAGTCCATCTCTACATAACCAAACTCAGAGATCAACACTCAGGAGTTCAGGCGTTCAGAGAAGCAATGGATAAATTAGGGGGTATTTTAGGCTATCATGCACTTTCGCACGTAAGTACCAAGGATGTACAGGTTCAAACACCCCTGGAACTTACTTCGGGGATGGAATTAGGTAAAACGGTTTACGTTATTCCGATACTACGAGCTGGCTTGAGTTTGGTGCAAGGAATACTACATTTCGTACCCAATGCCAAAGTAGGCCATATTGGTGTATACCGTGATCACCAAACCCATGAGCCCATTAATTACTATGACAACTTACCTGAAGGACTAGATCATGGAACATGTATCGTAGTTGATCCTATGCTTGCCACAGGCGGTAGTGCATCCCATGCTATTAGCTACTTAAAAGAAAACGGAGCAAATGATATTGTTTTTACTTGTGTAATTGCAGCCCCGGAAGGTGTTGAGAAGGTGCATAACAATCATCCCGATGTCCCTATTATTACCACCTACCTCGATCGTGAATTGAATGAGCAGGCGTACATCCTTCCTGGACTCGGTGATGCAGGAGACCGGTACTTTGGCACTACTCCTTCATAACTACTTGTTATGAAAAAACTTCATCTTACTCATATCGCGTTCATTTTCTGTTCCGCCTTTAGTGTTGCACTATTTTCCTGTCAGGATTTATCAGAATTTGATACCCAACAGATTGATCAGGTATTAAAAGCGGATAAAATCGGTTCTTCTGAAAGCTGGGGCTTCCGTCTAAACCTAATAGATGAGGGTCGAAAAGTACTCGATTTAGAAGCTAGTTATGCAAAATTTGTAGAGAATAATGAGGAAAGCTTTACTGAAATATCAGGTCCTATCTTGATTACAATTTATGATGAAGTAACGGGCGAATTGCAGAGCACCATAACCTGTGATAGTGCTCTATACAGGTCGTCTGTTGGAGTATTTGAAATGTATTACAATGTTGAAATTAACACAACGGAGGAAAAAGTCTTGAGATCTGACTATCTAAAATGGCAGCGTTTTCAGGATCGAATGAGCACTCCCCTATTTGTAACCTTTATTGCTCCTCCGGATAGTATTTCTGCTTTAGGTTTTGAAGGTACTACAGATTTAAGCGAGTACACTTTAAACGAAGGGGGTGGTACTGTTGTCATCGATTAAGCGTGCCTATTGCCGAATAAAAAATTACTGGGCGCCTTTAGCGAATAGTCAAAGGAGTTTATTCTTACTTCTGGGTAGTATTGGGGTGTTATTTAGCATAGTTAGCAGTCCATTGCAGGCACAAAATGTTGTTGAATTGTTACGTTTCGAATCAGCCGAGCGAAGCATCTATGAACAAGAACCTGTACAACGTTTAATTCAGGCACGTCTCACCGTAGATGGCTTGACTATGGTATGTGATACTGCCTATCGGTATTTAGATCGCAGTGAATTACTAGCTATTGGCAACTTACAAATCGAAACAGAGGATGCCATTATTTGGACCGATTCGCTTCGCTATTTTAGTAAGAACGAACGAAGCCTTTTACGAGGAAGGGTCATTATTGAGCAAGAGAATACTAGACTATTTGGCACATCGGTGGATTATAATTTCGAAGAAAAAATTGCGTACTTCACCAATGGAATTAGACTTGAAGATAGCACAGGAGTACTCACAGCTAGGCAAGGAACGTATTTCGAAGTGCAAGATAGCGCCCTATTTATTGAGCATGTTCAACTGCTCACCGAGGATGAATACGCCGAGAGTGACTTCATGACACTCGCACGTATAACCAAGAGGAGTTACTTATCCGGGAATGTACTTATCGATAATCTTAGCGAGCAGCAACGTATTCGGGCCGATTCGATCTACGCAGACTCGACGGGCTTTCGTCAACTCATGGGGAATGCAATCATACGAACGATTGACTCTGCAGCCAACGATTCACAAGATGACCCAACTCCAGAAATCAACACCCCAGATATCAATACGCTAGATAATCCAACGCCAGAAATCAATACCGATGCCGAATTCGATACAACTTTTGTATTTGCACCCAGTATTTTGGTGTATGATCGAGATAGCACCTTCACTTTTAAAAGTGACTCGCTGAGTCAAAGCTGGAGCACAAATTTTTCCACTCGCTCGGACAGTTTACGATACGATTCTGAGATTGAACAATTCACCTTAACAGGCCAGCCCATCGCCTGGTACGATAATACCGAACTAAATGCCCAAACCATTATTGCCCAAACCGATAGTAATGAACTAAGCCTACTATACTTACTTAATGAGGCTTTTGTTACTGTTAGAGCAGAGAAATCGGGGCGTTTTAATCAATTGAAAGCTGATACGGTAATCACTCGATTTTTAGACGGACGCATACAAACTATGACCTTAGAACCTAATGTGACCATTCTATATTTTACCCAAAATGAAGAGGATGAAAACGATGGGGCTATTGAATTAAACACACCTTTAGCAAACATATGGTTTGTGGAAGATGACATTGATGAATTAGCCGCAACTGCTTCTCAAGGCTTTGTTTTTGAAGAAGACAGCAGTCTTTCTTTGCGAAGATTAGAAGGCTTTCGTTGGAGTCCAGATGTTCGTCCTAGAAAACCTTCCATTAATTTGGAGTATCGTTTTGATGCCGTACCAAATCAACCCCCATTTGTCTTTCCCCTTCGATTCCAACAGTATGTAAACGATAAAAAAAGTGTTAATTTTAATCCAAAATAATCAATCGATATGATGATGGATATGTTAAAAACCCCCACCTATTTATTGCTTTTAAGCGTTCTTACGATGCTTGGTTTTAATGGGTGCAGTAACACCCCCGAAGCATCTAAAGACAAGGTGGTTGATGAAACCAAGAACTCTTTAGAACCAAAAATAATGATTGAATCTATCTCGGATTGGGTGGTACTGTTTGATGCGCAAACCCAGGCTACATTCGATGCATGGACTGGGTTTAATCAAGAAGCTATTCCGGAAAAATGGGAAATTATTGATGGACTACTCACCGTTTCAAAACAAGGAGATGCGGTAGAAAAAAATACGGGATTTGGTCAATCCATTGTAAGTAAAGACCGCTTTGATAACTTTGAGTTAGAAGTCCACTACAGAATGTCACCTGGTGGTAATAGCGGTATCATGTATCATGTGACTCAGGGGAGCGATTATGAAGATGACTATGAAACCGGGCCTGAATATCAATTATTGGACAATGAATTAGCCCCCTCCGAATCACTTCCTCATCGTCAAGTAGCCTCTTTGTATGATATGTATGCTCCCAATTCTTCACCTTCCCTACCCGCAGGGCAATGGAATGTAGCTGGAATAAGAGTGCTTGATCATGAAGTCGAACACTGGTTAAACGGAGAATTAGTCCTTCAATATAATCTTGAAAGTGAAGAGTTCCTCCAACGTAAACTGGAAAGTAAGTGGTATGACGATGCCGATTGGGCCAAAGCAGGGATTGGACATATTTCCCTTCAGGACCATGGGGATAAGGTAGAGTTCAAGCGGGTTGCGGTTCGACGGATTAAATAAACAGTACCATTGGCCCAAGCATTCGAACAAAGCTCGTTCAACCCTGAGTAACGACTCTATTTTGGTTTAAAAAGAACGTACAGGCTGTTGTTGACTAAGGCAATGAAAGGCCCCAAGTCCCCAAACCAATTCACGTGCATTAATTCCGCGTACCACTTTATCAGCAAAACACTCTTGTAATATGCCCAGGGCTTGCTGATCATTAGGGTCGTCAA
Organism: Balneolaceae bacterium; assembly: GCA_018401935.1. Lineage (GTDB taxonomy): Bacteria > Bacteroidota > Rhodothermia > Balneolales > Balneolaceae > UBA1275. Next base: position 65,051 of record JAGYJQ010000001.1, on the reverse strand, counting down.
AGATAGGAACCCATACGGAATCATTGCTTATGTAAAAGTTGGCATAAGAGGCGGGTAATCGTTGCCCTTCATGAACGACTGGAGAAGGCATTGGAAGCTCAACAAGTTCGGGTTTAGAACCATCGGCAAAGTAAAAGCCCTGGAGGCGTTCCCAATTTTCTTGTAATGCCTGATAGTTTTCATCTTTACTATTGTTCTCTACAGCACTAACAATGGTATTGGATGAGACAAATCTGGTCATATCGTCAATATGACCGTCTGTATCATCCCCTACAATACCATCACCTAGCCACCAAATTTGCTTGGCACCATAAAAACGTTCTAAGTATGCCTCAATCTGCGACTGATTTAGATTGGGGTTACGGTTTGGATTGAGTAAACAGGCTTCGGTGGTCATTATCACGCCCTGTCCGTTGGTTTCAATGGCACCCCCTTCCATTACAATACCGGGTCGAATACTAGGTATGGTTAAAAAATTTGCTACCTGCGCTGGAATCGCATTATCCAGATTAAAAGGGGGATATTTTTGGCCCCATGCATTGTATTCCCAATCCAACAGTATTAACGAGTCAACTTCCTGATCTCGAACCAAGAAACAAGGCCCATGATCGCGACACCAAGCATCGTTGGTGGGGAATTGATGTAACTCTAGATTGCTTAAATCCCCTCCTTTCTGCTTAATTAATTCGCGAACATATTCAGCCATTTTAACGGTATTAACATTAATGTGAACTCGTTCTTCATGGGTAAGACCTGCTGCGAATTCCGCATAAATAGGAATAATCCGGTCCAACATTCCTGGCCAAGTATTGGGATTATGAGGCCAACTTAACCATGTAGCCTCGTGAGCTTCGAATTCTCCTGGGAATCGATACCCTATTTCTCTTACATCTACTCGAGAAGTATCCTCATGAACAAGTGAGTACATATGGGAAGAGGCTTTAGTCTCGATTCGATTGTCGTCTGCAGAATGTGGCTCTCTAGTCGGTTCAAGGTTCATCGTCTAAAAACCGCTTGGTAATGGGGTGATAACTATCAATTCTTCGGTCTCGTAGAAATGGCCAATGAATTCTGTAGGCATCCGATTGGCTATAATTAATCGATTGAATCAAAACTTCTTCTTTGCCTTCAGAGGCTTGACAAAGCACCTTGCCAAAGGCATTGCATGCAAATGATTGTCCCCAGAACTGCATGTCACCTTCTACCCCAACTCGGTTAACTGAAAGTACGGGAATTCCATTAGCCACAGCATGAGAACGCTGTATAGTATGCCAAGCTTGATGCTGCTCATCGTTGGTTTCAGGATCTTGTGATTGAGCCCATCCAATGGCAGTCGGGTACACCAACACATCAGCGCCTTTTAACGCGGTTAATCGAGCTGCTTCTGGATACCATTGGTCCCAACAAATAAGCACTCCTATTCTGCCAAATCGCGTGGGGAAAACCTTGTAACCAAGATCTCCCGGAGTAAAATAAAATTTCTCATAATAGCCAGGATCGTCTGGGATATGCATTTTTCTGTACATTCCAACCATCTCACCATCGGCATCGATGACAACCGCGGTATTGTGGTAAAGTCCTTGAGCCCGTTTTTCGAACAGGGAGGCTACAATGACAACACCCAGTTCTGCTGCGAGTTCAGAAAAGATTCGAGTCGATGGACCTGGAATCGACTCAGCCAAACCAAAATGCTCATAGTCTTCAGTGAAGCAGAAATATTGTGAGGCAAATAACTCTTGCAGAACCATCACCTGTGCTCCCTGTTCTGCAGCCATTCGAATCTTGGCAACCGCTTTTTCGCGGTTTTCATCTGAATCGGTACCACAGCTCATTTGGATGAGTGCAAAAGTGGCTTCTCGGATTTGCTCTGAATGGATAGAGGGACTCATAGACATAGAATTAAACTCTGGATCATAGAAAATTAACTATACAATTTACGTAGAACCAAATCCTGGATAAATACCCTGTATGCGTTCGAGTAAATATTTTTTTATAGGTTTGTTCCCTGCAATTATTTGCTTTCCAGTAAGCCACTGATCTCCGCCTTCCCAATCGCAAATATATCCCCCCGCTTCTTGAACAATGAACCCACCGGCTGCTACATCCCATGCCTTTAAACCTTCTTCAAAAAAACCTTCCACCCAACCAGCGGCAACCGCACATAAATCATACGAAGCCGCCCCCGCTCTTCGAACACCATGAGTTTCTTGAAACAGTACCTTAAGCAAAGTCAAAAATGAATGAACCCGTGAGAATTCCGTGTAGGGAAAGCCTGTAGCTATGAGAGAGTCTTCGGGCTGTGTACAAGCACTGACGGAAAGTACAGAGCCATCCAAATAAGCCCCTTGTCCTTTTGTAGCATAAAAACATTGTTTATGCGCCAACTCATAGACTAACCCAAGCACCAACTCCGTTCGGTCCCAAAGAGCGATAGAAACACAATAAGGCGCAAAACCATGTGAAAAATTGGTCGTGCCATCGATGGGATCTATAATCCAAATTCGTTGGTCTAACTCCTCTGGCTGGGCATGATTTTCCTCGGCCCAAATCACATCATCCGGAAATAATTCACTCAACCGATTAACTATGAACGCCTCTGAGGCAAGATCCGCGGAGGTTACTAAGTCATTTTTAGCTTTACGCTCGATTTTGAACTGGGTGTCGGCTCTGATCTTGTGAATAATTTCATCCAATTCGGGCAGTAGTGCTTTAAGGGCATTGAGTTCGGTTTCGTAGCTTTTTTCAGTTAAACTTTTCATCGATATGACTGGTTAATAGATAGTCTTTCAGGCCTTAGAATGAGTTCAATGCCCCTATTCGCCCCTTTCCCGCCTCTTTGATGGGGGGGCATAAACTTACAAGCTCCTTCACAATTTAGGCTTTCTTCTTTAAACTAAGCGTTTTTTTAGAGATATTTAGCGTACTTTTTAATCATCTAGTAACCCTACTTATTTTTATGAAAATCCCCATTGCAAGTGATCATGCAGGATACGCGGCAAAGCGTGTTGTAGTGCAAATATTAAAGGATCTTCAGGTTGATGTAGACGACTTAGGCACCCATAGCGAAGATTCCGTTGACTATCCAGAATACGCTGTTCAAGTAGCAGAACGAATTGATCAAGGCGATGCCGAATTAGGCATTCTTATTTGTGGCAGTGGTCAAGGAGTCTGCATGACGGCCAATAAGTATAGTGGCGTGAGAGCCGCATTAGTCCAAGATGCGCAAACCGCTGCCCTGACTCGCCAGCACAATAACTCCAATATACTATGTCTGCCAGGACGAAGTTTAGAAAATGAACCTGAAGTACTTAAAAATATTCTAAAAAGCTGGTTAGAAACACCGTTTGAAGGGGGGCGCCATGAACGTCGCGTCCAAAAAATCTCTAGCCTAACCTCATCTCACTCATAAATTATTAGCTATCATCTATGAATACTATTCAATCTCAAGACCCCACTATCTTTGATTTATTACAAAAAGAAACCACTCGGCAAAATGATAATCTAGAGCTCATTGCATCTGAAAATTTCGCCTCTAAAGCGGTTATGGAGGCAAATGGATGTATACTAACCAATAAGTATGCCGAAGGATATCCAGGAAAACGATACTATGGTGGGTGTGAGTTTGCCGATGTTATCGAAGATTTGGCAAGAGATCGAGCTAAAAAATTATATGGTGCTGACTGGGTGAATGTACAACCTCATTCTGGAGCTTCGGCGAATGCGGCGGTGTACTTAGCGCTTATGAAACCAGGTGAAACCTTACTGGGTTTTGATTTAGCACACGGGGGACATTTAACCCATGGTTCACCGGTAAATTTTTCAGGAATTTATTTTAAACCCGAGTTCTATGGGGTGGATGAACATACTGGACTTTTGGATTATGACAAAATCCGAGACAAAGCAAAAAAGGTTCAACCCAAACTCATTTCCATTGGAGCCTCTGCCTACTCTAGAGATTACGACTATAAAACATTTCGAGCCATTGCGGATGAAGTAGGTGCTTTACTTTGGATGGATATGGCCCACACTGCTGGACTTATAGCAACGGGTAACCTAAACGACCCCCTGCCCCATGCCCATGTTGCTACCACTACCACCCACAAAACACTGAGGGGACCTCGGGGTGGAATGATCTTAGTGGGCAAGGATGGCCCTAATACTCTAGGCGTCGTTGCAGCCAAATCGGGAAGAACTAAAAATTGGTCTGAACTATTTGACTCTGCTGTATTCCCAGGTACGCAAGGCGGACCACTTATGCATGTGGTTGCGGCAAAAGCCGTTGCCTATCAAGAAGCACTTGAGCCCGATTTCAAACAATATCAAACCCAGGTTCAAGCCAATGCTAAAGCACTAGCAAATCGTTTCTTGGAGCTTGGATACACTATTGTGAGTGGAGGAACGGATAATCACCTCATCTTAATTGATTTACGGAACAAAAATGTAACCGGCAAGGTAGCTGAGGAAGCGCTAGGTTTAGCAGCCATCACCGTGAACAAGAATATGGTTCCCTTTGATACAGAAAGTCCTTTTGTAACCTCTGGAATACGAATAGGAACCCCCGCAATGACCACCCGAGGATTCAAAGAAAGTGAGTTCATTGAGATTGCAAACCTGATCGATCAAGTAATACAACATCCACAGAGTGAATCGAATCACAATATAGTGGCTGGTCGGGTTAAAGAGATGTGTGATCAATATCCACTCTATTAATCTTCAAGTAAACAGAGGCTCATTTTGAAGGAACGCCAAATTATGAAAGGCACTCCACCGAAGGCTCAGCAGCCCAAGGACCGTACAGATCAGATGTCTTTTTTGGAGCATTTAGAAGAGCTTCGCTGGCGTTTGATCAAAGGTATGGTCGGCGTTGTAATTGGCGTAATCGGAGCCTTTATTTTTTCCGATTTCATCATAGATACCTTGCTCCTGGGCCCGACTAGAGCGTCATTTTTTATGTATGATATCATTCGTGTTGATGCGATTGATCTCACCCTACAATCCAGGAAATTACCCGGGCAGTTTTTCACGTATTGGGGCATGTTATTTATTTCTGGATTCATCATTGGTTCGCCGTTGTTTTTCTATCAAATATGGGCTTTTATTGCGCCTGCTTTAGAGAAACAAGAACGTTGGAAAACTATACTGACCGCCTTTTTTATCACATTCTTTTTTGGCGTTGGTATCGCTTTTGGATATCTCATCCTCGTCCCCTTTGCCTTACAATTTTTTGCCAATTTCAACATCTCAGATAGTGGACTGGTACGAAATGACTTTGACATAAACGCCTACTTCAGTTCTTTGGCCATGTGGGTAATCAGCTGTGGGATTATTTTCCAAGTACCCGTTCTAAGCTACGGTTTGTCAAAAGCAGGATTTCTAACCCCTCAATTTCTTCGAACCTACAGAAAACATGCCATCATTCTGTGTTTAGTGATGGCCGCTTTTTTAACCCCACCAGATCCAATATCTCAAATTTTAATTGCCATCCCTTTGGTCATTTTATACGAAATTGCTATTGGAGTTTCTGCTATCGCTGTACGTCAACGTACTAAAGAATTACGCAAAGCGTTTGGTGAGGAGTAACTCTTGCGCGCAAGGGGGAAAATGTCGTAAAAGAGCCCTATATTTTATCATCATTACATCTACGAGTTTTATGCAAAACAATACCTATTTTTCTACTATTTCTAGAACATCCCTCGGCTTTTTCATGCTGGTTCTAATCGTCACACTGACCTCAGGTTGTGAAGAGGATCCCTTTTATTTCACCTACGATTATTCTGACGCCCCCAGTTTACCCGACGTCACCGAAGCCATAGAAACCATTAGCTATGATGATGGAGTTGTGGTATACATCATGGAGCGTGGAACGGGTACCCAAGAAGTAACGATTCGTGACAATATCTTTTTATACTATACAACTTTTAGAGGGGGGACATCTCGAGACAACATCGTAGACAGCTCCTACCTAAATGGGTCACAAGCTTCTACTCAATTTGCTGAAATAGGCACTTATCAAGACTCTCGAGGTGTCGGATTTGTTCGAGGAGTTTTGGGAATGACCGAAGGAGAACATCGAGTGATTCAGGTTCCTGACTCACTCAACGCTTACGGAGATTTGGTATACTGGAATCTAACGCTAGATTATATTGCCTATTAGCCTACATATACCCTAGGTACCTTGGGGGATATTCTTGTCGTAATTTCATAGGCAATGGTTTGGGTTTTTTCCGCCCATACATTGGCCCGAAGATGCTCAGCATCAAGTAAAAAAACCGGTGTTTCCAGAGGTACCTTATCCTCACCAAGCCAAATAAGGGTGAAATCCATCGTAATTGAGCCCACCTGTTCGTACAATTCGTTATTTATGCATAGTTGCATTTTATTGCTTAATAGGCGAGGCAATCCATGAGCATAGCCTACTGGAATGACCCCTACCCAACCGTCGCGTGGCGCTCTCCATCTTGCTCCATAACTCACCGATTCCCCTTTCTTCACGGGTTGATGATGAACCAGCCGGCTCTGCCATGAAAGTAAAGGACGCAGCGAATCAATGGCTTGATCGCCCGCACTATACCCGTATAAACAAACACCAGGTCGTACTGCATCAAATGATAATGGTAGCTGCTTTGCATAATGAAAAATAGCCCCACTATTAGCGGTATGACGAAGCCACTCTGTTGGAAACTGAGATTGAAGCCTTTGAAATAAATCTAGCTGTTCGGCTACTGTTGATGAACCGGGATCATCGGCCTTATAAAAATGGGTATAAACCCCTTTGCCATAAATATCTTTTCGCTTTTGAATGGCCTGTAGCAGTGCCGGTAGCTCTTCGATCGGGGCACCTAAACGCTTCATCCCAGTATCTATATTCACATGATATGAGCAACCAGGCTGTAACAGGTCTAAGTGCCTAGAATGACTCACGGAAGCCATTAAATCATGAGTGCTATAGAAAGGTGCGGTACGCTCATTTGGAGGCTCAAACACCAATATTGGTAGCCTTATCCCAGCATCCCGTAATCTCACCCCTTCCGACGGACGAACTACACAAAACCCATGAACTTGAGGGGCTAACCGTTTGGCTATGGGAATGGCTCCATGTCCATATGCATCATCCTTAATTACAGGCCAAAGTTGGGTGTTAGGAGCTACAGTGTTCGTAATGGCTTCAATATTTTGATCCAACTTTGAAAGGTCTATCGACACGTGTTGATCCAAACTAGCTTGGTCAACCTCTAAACTAGGATGGACGTTTGGACTCAACTTAGTTGCATCATCCGGTGGTAATTCTATGTACTCTGAAGCCATGAGCGTTTTTTGTACTTTTTCAATATAACCTGAGCGGCATTGTAACCCGCCGCACCAAATACCCCACCACCTGGGTGGCAGGAAGCACTGGATAAGTAAAGGTGCTCAATTGGTGTTTCGTATGCGCTCATTTCAGGAATAGGTCGAAACATAAACATTTGATCAAAACTCATTTCGACATGCATTACATTACCCTTGAGCAGCCCATGCTTTCGCTCTATATCCAGGGGACTTTGGATGTACCAATCGATGAGTTTGTCTTTCATATTTGGGGCGTAATCAACCACTACATCGTAGATTTTTTGAGCTTCCCGCTCACGGATATTGTCCCACTTTTCGCCATTTGCTAGGTTGTAAGGATGCCATTGAGCCCAAACGAACATAGTATGCTTCCCATCCTTCGCCACTTCTGGATCAATTTTAGAAAAGGTCATCGCAAGTGCTGCTGGTTTACGTGGCGGTTTGGATTGCATGTAGTCTCCAATAGCTTCGTTCATGTACTGCACCGACGGTGCCAACAACTGAATACCATTATGGATAAAGGGATCTTCTGGGGCTGCCGTATAAATAGGTAACTCCTCCACCGCGCATCGAATAACCATCCCAAATCCATTCCCAACGTTAATATTTTCGACTTTTTTTACCATAGAACTGGCCAGATGATCCGGGCCAACCATTTTTAGCATGGTCGTTTGAACATGAGCGTTAGAAACGATAATGGGTGCTAGAAATTCTTGGCCTTCTTCGGTTTGAACGCCGATGGCACGACCAGAACGGACCAATATTTTTTCTATAGGAGTATCGGTTAAAATAGTACCTCCATAAGCCTGAATGAGGTTCTTCATGGCTTGGGTAAGCATCCCGCTACCTCCTTTAGGATGCTTTGCTCCGGACTCATGTAACATCGATTGCCATCCCACAAAATCACCTGTGGCGCTCTGGTCGGGCAAGGGGCCAGATTGGGCAGCAAACCAAACTAAGGCCGCTTTCAAATAGGGACTCTCAAAGGCGTCATCGACTACTTTTCCATAGCTTGATAATATGCGCTGCAAGCCACTCATATGTTCCCCTTTATTAAACATAGAGCCATCTCGGATCTGAGCTTTAACAATTTCACTAACGATTTTACCTCCCTTAGGGGGAGTCATAAAGGAAGCGAGCACTCCCCTATTTATTTTCGTCCAAAAATCAATGAAATCCTTATAGTTTTTAACATCTTGGGGAGCAACACTAGCGATAGACTCTAGGGTTCTATCCAAATCTTTCCAAAAATGTATGACTCCTTTGGCCGTTGGAACTGGATAGGACATAATGGGATCCATATCGATGTATTCCAAGCCGTATTTTTCCAATTCTAATTCTTCAATAATTCCGGTTTGGTGAATCATAATATGAACCGATGAACCCACATCCATGCGAAACCCGTGAGGATTTTCAGCAGATTCAAACATGGTCTCAGTACGTACTGCCCCACCGATGGTATCATTTTTTTCGGTAACTAAGACCTTGTAGCCGGCTTTAGCAAGATAACAAGCGGTGACTAACCCATTGTGTCCCGAACCTACTACAATGGTGTCAAAAGAGGGCGATGAAAGGTTCATATATACTATTTAATGGTTTAGTGTTCTACCGTTACCCGATTAAACAATGGGTTTCAGCTTATAAAGCTAGCGCAAGCAATAAATAGGTTCATTACGCAGCATGTTCACCTACTAGTCCACGCACTTTGGTTACTAAGGTGAACCCAAATCAACGTTTATTCATCGAGACTAGAAAGTCTAAATTGTCTCGAGTACCTTTTATTTTATCAAGGATGAATTCCATAGCTTCAAAGGGACTCATGTTGGTTAAATGTCGACGTAATAAAACCACCTTTTCCCGCTCTTCTTCACTAACCAACAGCTCTTCTCGTCGCGTTCCAGATCGGAAAATATCAATGGCTGGATAAATTCTACGATCCGATATACGACGATCGAGTACAATTTCACTATTTCCTGTTCCTTTGAATTCTTCAAATATAACATCATCCATACGAGAACCGGTATCAATTAATGCGGTTGCAACAATGGTTAAAGAGCCTCCTCCTTCGATGTTACGGGCAGACGAGAATAACTGCCTTGGCACTTTAAGTGCTTCCGAATCCACTCCACCACTCATGGTTCTTCCTTTGTTACCCGCACATACATTATAGGCTCGTGCCAAACGGGTAATTGAATCCAACAATAATAGAACATCATGCCCACTCTCAACCAATCTTTTGGCTTTTTCAAATACAATTTCTGATAAGCCAACATGATTTTCTGGTTTTTCATCGAAGGTAGAAGCCGCTACTTCTGCCCCTCGTACACTTCGCTCCATCTCGGTAACCTCTTCAGGGCGCTCATCAACCAGTAAGATTAATATTTTTGCTTCTGGATGATTTTGACTGACCGCGTTGGCGATGTTACGCAGTATGGTGGTTTTTCCTGTTTTTGGTTGTGCAACAATCAGGCTTCGTTGACCTTTACCTATTGGAGCAAATAAATCGATTAATCGGGTGGTGTACTCGTTTGGAGCATATTCTAACCGGTAACGGTGCTCAGGATGCACGGGCAATAACTCATCAAAATAGCCTCTGTTGTCTACATCACGAGGAATATGCCCGTTGACCCCTTCCACTCTAAGCAGAGCAAAATATCGCTCACCCACTTTAGGAGGACGAATGATACCTATTACACTATCGCCTTGTCGGAGTCTAAAACGCTTGATCTGCGAAGGGGATACATAAATATCGTCTGGACTAGCCTTGTAATTATAATTCACGGATCTTAAAAATCCATAGCCATCGGGAAGAATTTCTAAGGTCCCCTCATTAATAAGATAGGGCCCAAGCTGAGGCTCTAATTCTGCTAAGCGCTCCTTTAAGGTAGGTGCATCCGAAGTTGGAAGTTCGTCATGCTCATGCTTTTTACGATTTCTCGCTCTATTTGGTGCATTATGATGGTCGTTGGACTCTCTGTTGCCACTGCGCCCTTTGTTTTTGGGTTCTTCGGCTTCAGCTTTTTCTTCTTTATAACTAACCACATGCTCACCGCCACCATATAAGTTATTCGCAGCGGTATTTATTTGGGTCGCCGTACGAGTTTCGTTGAATAAATCTGGAGTTCTGGTAGCCTTGGGTGCATGATCTTCGTTTTTTTCCTGATGGGTCTTTTGCCCGGCACTTGCCTCAAGAATGGTATCAATAAGCAATTGCTTTTTTAACCCTGTTACCCTCTTCACCCCTATAGACTTGGCTATAGCTTGTAAATCCGGTAGTTTTTTAGATTTCAATTGCTCAGGGTCATTCCAAGAATGCCCATCATTCGTTCGTGATGACATAAAAATTTAATTAAATAAACGTGTTAGTACCGACGTCATGAATACGTTGAATTCATGGATGGTAAGGGAGTCAAAATTTTGGCCGCACAAGAAAAGCAAATTCACATTCGGCTCATCCAATGTTTAACAGTAGAGTAAAAGTAAAAACTTCCGGTAAAAATAACCAAAGATGTCTTCAATTCACTTAACATATATTCTACATCGCCGTCATGTATGGCTTTCATATGCAAATGTGACGGAATACCTGCCAAAGAAGCGGCCCTATCCCCTTCTAATTTGTAAAAAAATCGGTCGGCAAAACCAAGTGTTTCATCTAAAATTTCCTTACTTATTTTGTCCTTCATCATTCCCATTACAATAACTTTTCGCTTGTTCTTAAACGACTTAACAGTGCTAATGGTAGATGTGATTCCTTCTAAATTATGAGAGCCGGAGAAATACCAAGCGAAGGTGGGATGCATACGTTCAAACCTTCCTGGAGCGCCAGGGAATTCTTCTATAGCCGCAATAAAATCTTCATCACGTACCGGAAATCGATTCTTTAAACACTGAATTGATTGGTAGGTCATAGCTACATTCCAAGCATTAACAGGTTCAAAAAAAGAAGTTTTGAGCGTTATGTTGGGTTCACTTAGTGTGATATTCTTCTTTGAAAAACTTGGGTTTAATTGTTCCGCATCAAATAAAGGTGCATTCTGTTTAACTGCACGCTCAGCAATCACCTTATAGGCTTCATCGGGCACCTTACCCACAATACAAGGTACCTTCTTCTTTATGATACCTGCTTTTTCCCAGGCAATTGAAGCTAAATCTTCTCCAAGTATGTCGGTATGATCGTAGGAAATACTTGTAATAATACTTAATAATGGTAGTAGTACATTGGTTGCATCTAATCGTCCTCCCAGGCCTGTTTCTATGATAGCTATATCGACGAATTCATGCTCGAATATGGTGAATGCAATGACCGTACTTAACTCGAAATAAGTAAGGTTGTATGTGTCTAGTAAGCTGGAAACTTGGGCAAAAAAGGCCACTAATTTCTTATCAGAAATGGGTTTACCGAGTATGCGAAATCGTTCGTTAAACGAAATTAAATGGGGTGATGTAAATAAAGCTGTTTTATATCCAGCACGGCGGTAGGTAGCTTCGAGAAGGTGACATACTGTGCCTTTTCCATTCGTTCCAGCTACGTGAATAGAGGGGAAATTTTTATGAGGATTGCCCAATTCTTGTAAAAAAGCTTTCACCTTTTTTAATGAAAAATTAGCCGCTTTGGCTCCAACCATACTAAATTTTGGGAGGGTATTTAAGTATGTCTCGACATCTTTAATATGACTAAATTCTTTAGGCATTGACTACGATTTTGGATATTTCCTACGAAATAGTTGATTGATATATGTTTCTGATCATGTCAAGTGAGTCCTCATCTTTGCCAAGTTGAATTTCATTTAGGCTTTGTATGGGTTGAATTCCTTTTATGGTACTAGTGGAAAAAACCACCTCTGCTTCGTACAGTGATTCAATGTGATACAGTCCCTCTTGAATACTAAATTTCGAGTGACTGTGTAAGGCAGCCAACAAAGCATCGCGTCTGGTGCCTCTTAATATACCACAATTTATAGAGGGGGTATACACTGTCTGGTTATTTATCCAAAAAATATTGGCCGAACTATTCTCTCCAATATAGCCGTTTTCGGTGCAAAGTAGTGCCTCATCATAGCCTTTTCGTTGAGCCTCAGTAGCAGCCAGTACATACAATAAAGCATTAGATGATTTTAATGTACTCATCTCTGCTGCTTTAACGGGCAAATGAAAGGAACTTTTCATGAGCCGGAGACTTGAAGATTGGTCTAATTGATCGGGCATTGGGTAGTAAGAAAGAAACCAAGACCCCTTCGCGCTTGTACTAGGATACCCTCTTCCCCCATTCCTCCAACACTGCAAACGTAGGATGTGTTGTGTGCCTAAATGTTCATTCTTTTTTATTCCAACCTTAAACAAGCGTCCCCACTCTTCGGAGGATATTTGCAAATCAATACCTAAATAATCTAAGCCTTTATTTAAACGCTTTAGGTGCAAGTCTAGTAACATAACCTGCCCATTAACGCTAAGCATTGTTTCAAATAAACCATCCCCATACATCATGCCTCTATTTTCAACAGGAATGCTCGCCTTAGACTCTCGCAACCAAGTCCCATTTAGGCAGACCAACGGCTCATTTAGCACAGAGTCTAGGTTTTCTTTCAACGGTGAGGGTCCGTCTGCTTTTAGTTTTCCGGGCTTATCTGTTCTCTTTTTCTCGGACTTATTTGTTCCCAAAATCTCCCTCTAGTAGACTGATTAAAGGCTCTAATTGTGATGAATTTCTAAAGCCAACCTGCGTCCAAAGGATTTGTTCATTGACTAAATAGACAAGGGTGGGGATCCCTGGGATTTGAAATTCGTTAAACAAGGCACTACCATCTATTATAAGATGTCGCTCGGAAAACACTTCATCACTTTCATAAGATACACCGTTGTTTCTTTCTAGCTTCTCTCCCTCTACTTGTTGAACATATCCCTCTCGCGTATCTAAAACTAGAGCTATAACTAGTTTTGGAGTCATTGGATTATAAATCGAGGAAACAGAATCAAATCTAGCGATGATTTGTTCTAATTGTTCCACCACTTGAGCTGACTTATCCGACCAACGTGCAGCAAATAGGATGATGATCGGTTCATCGATAAATGTAGCCATTTGTACACTATCTATTTCTTGCTCTAAAAACCCTGTTTGCAATACAGATACATAGGTACCTAAAAACTGATCGGTGCCTTCTTGTAGGCCGCTATTGAAGGTCTCCAATTGTTTTGAATTAAAATTGAAGGAAGAAAACACTATAGCGACCAATCCTATGAATGCTAACACCAGCACAAATGGGACAAATTGTTTGGAATCTAATCTCATACTCAAAGTTATGGTATTCTGCACTTTATCGCCTTATTTAATATGGCTAGGCGTTAGAAATCTGAGCTACAAGAAAAATGATATACTGAGTTCTGGCACAATTTTTTTATTCGGGTCGATTTATCTGTGCGCTCGATAAATGACATATGAATAGGATGAGATACCCCGCTTTTTCTCCTGAATAACGAGGCCGTTACTTCGAACTTCATAGTTTTGCACGTGTTCAGTAACACTAGGGTCAGTTTTTTGGCCTTGTGAAGTAAACACGGTACCGTACTTAGCTGAAACTTGATTCCAAAGCTTCGATTCCATCCAAAATACACTATCCTGATGGTTGATAATCACCAAAACCGCATCTTTTTCCGTTATACGCTCATAAGCTAGCACCTTCGGGTTATCCGTTTCAAGTACCGATAGCTCCCCTTTTCTTAGCGCCTCTGAATTCATTCTAAGTTGAACTAAACCCGAATAATGCTCAAATAAATCAGCGTTAAAACCAACCGAATCCACTCCTCTCTCCCATCCATAAGGGTGGTTTTTTTCAGCTTCATACTGGACATCGGGCCAAATCATAGGTTTTCGATCATCGGGGTCATCAGCCCCCCACATTCCTGTTTCCGTCCCATAATATATCATGGGAGCACCAGGCCAGCTTAGTTGAAAAACTGCCATTAAACTCAGTACTTGAAGCTCTTTCTTAGTGGGAGCTCCTACCTTGTATCCTTGCTTTGGATAGGCATCTGGATTATATGGCGCACCAGGATTCCTAATTTGAGTCGCAATTCTTGGGGTGTCATGTGAATCGAATAGGTTTTGTAAACTATGCTCATACCCAGGACCGTATCTGCGCTGAAGGTTCATCAAACGACTACTTAGTTCATTGGCATCAATAGTTTCATCAATAAAAAACCCCTTAGATGCATAAGCAAAAGGATAATTCATCACCGAACTAAATAATGAATCACCCACGTAGTCTAGGCCTTTTTCGTCCCAAATTTCAGCCACGGTAAACGCTTCTGGGTTTATAGATCGAACCAGAGCATGCCACTCGAGCCAAAAACCTTTCCCAACCTCCGATGCTACATCTAATCTCCACCCATCTACCCCATCGCTGGGATCCCCATCCCCATTGGGATCCATCCAACGCTTGGTAATCGCGAAAATATGTTCCTTAGCTCCGGTGGAAAGATTTCCGCCGGTTTCTTCAAATACCGGTAATCCTTTAAACCCCCACCAACCTTCATAATCAAACTCATTCACCGAAGTAGACGGATCATCAAAGGACCGAACGGTATACCAATGTTTATAAGGTGATTCTTCTTGATGTTTCAAAAGATGTTGAAATGCCCAGAATTCAGTACCGGTATGATTGAATACTCCATCGATAATCACCTTAATCCCTCGCTGGTGAGCTTGTTGTATGAGTTCCAAAAATAGGGAATCAGCGCTGCTCCACTCCCATGTAGATGGATCAGCGGGGTCCTCATTGGCAAACTGAGCCACATCGGCAGCAGGATTGGGGCCAAAATGACGATCGATGTGATGATAGTAGGTTGCATCGTATTTATGCATAGACTGAGCATCGAAAACAGGATTAAAATAAATAGCTCCAATGCCTAATTCCTGCAAATAGTCTAATTGATCCATGACCCCTTGAAGATCTCCTCCATATCGGCGTTCTCGAACGATATCATAAAAATTGGGCGTCGCTTGCTGTTCCCACTGCGCTCTGGCATACCAATCCGAAGTCCATGAACTCAGACTCCACCCTTCAGGTCCCCTTGCACGCTCTTTATTGGGTTCATTGGTTAAATCGCCATTTCGAAACCGTTCTGGGAAAATCTGATACCAAACCAGTCCATTAGACCATTCCGGTGCCTGAGCCCAAATCATAGTACTAGGGCTCAAACAAAGCATCAGGAAACACAACAAATTACATCGACTCATGGAATGAATCATTATACCTGAATGGCCTCATCTGCATCCACATCTGTTACTCTCATGACCGACCATGCGCCTAGTAGCATAAATACACCTGCAGTGACCAAGGCCCAAATCGCCTGCCCACCGTACAAATGCTTAACAATAGGCCCTCCAATAATTCCATTTACAATTTGTGGAAAGGTGATGAAAAAGTTGAAAATGCCCATGTAGACCCCCATTTTTTTTGCGGGAATGGAACCAGCTAAAATAGCATAAGGCATGGCTAGAATACTCGCCCAAGCTATGCCAATACCAACCATGGAAAGCAGGAGCCAATACTTATCTTGAATAAAATAAATCGAAATAAGACCTAATCCACCTAGAATTAATGAAATAGCATGTGTTTTTTTACGCCCCATTGATGCGGCAATTTTTGGCAAGAAAAAGGCAAATACAGCAGAAACAGCGTTATACACCCCGAAAATAACCCCAACCCAGTTTCCAGCTTCTTGAAATAATGGAGAACTAGTATCCCCTTTAGCTACCCCAAAAACATGTTCGGCGATCGCTGGTGTGGTAAATACCCACATCGAAAACAATGCAAACCAGGAGAAGAATTGAACCAGCCCCAATTGTTTCATGGTTTCAGGCATGGAAGCAAAATCCCTAAAGATATGAACCAAAGAAGGTTTTTCTTCTTCTATTAAGGCCGTTTCATCTTCCTCATCGTCAAATTCAGCTAGCTCTTCCGGGCTATACTCAGTGGTAGTGACCACCGTCCATAGTATAGAACCCAGCAATATAGCCGCACCTACCACAAATGAAATGATCAAATTCAATGGAATTTCACCTTCGCCAGCTGTTTTACCCCATCCAAAGCCTTCGGCCAGAATGTAGGGTAGCCAAGACCCCACTACAGCTCCAATTCCAATAAGCACGGTTTGAACCGAAAAACCTAGGGTACGCTGAGAGCTAGGTAGCTTATCGGCAACCAAGGCCCTGAAAGGCTCCATAGCAATGTTGAAGGAGGCATCCATAATCATGAGCATACCAGCACCTACCCATAAGGCAGGGATAAAGGCCGCAAATAAGCCCGCGTTTGGCATAAGTATGAGCCCCAAACTAGCGAGTACAGCCCCTGCCAAAAAGTACGGCCGCCTACGCCCCAAACGAGTCCATGTATTATCACTGTAATGTCCTACAATGGGCTGAACAATCATCCCGGTGATGGGTGCTACTAACCAAAACCAAGAGAGATGCTCAACATCGGCTCCAAAGGTTTGAAGTATTCTACTGGCGTTAGCATTCTGCAGGGCAAAGCCCATTTGAATACCTAAAAAGCCCATACTCATGTTCCAAATATCAGCTTTTCGCAGATTGGGTTTCGTTCGATTCATTGGTTACTCCAAATAATGATTAGGATAATAATTGAGTTTTTTGAGGCTGATCATAAAATGTAATTAATTAGTGAGTACTTAATATCACCCATGAATTTGCTGGCACAC
This sequence comes from Balneolaceae bacterium, assembly GCA_018401935.1. Lineage (GTDB taxonomy): Bacteria > Bacteroidota > Rhodothermia > Balneolales > Balneolaceae > UBA1275. Next base: position 48,011 of record JAGYJQ010000001.1, on the reverse strand, counting down.
TCATGACATCGTTGCCGTTTGCCTCGTACTCAGTAGTTTCCATTCCATATACCTTATATATAGAGCCAGCTTCTAATGGCAAGCTGATTTCTTGAGTCATTTGGGTATTATTAAGCCCGACATACACGCCAAAATCACCCTTGTTTCGTTGGTAGGCATAGGTGCCTTCTGGAGAGGATATACGTACGGGATTTGCTCCATAAGCGCCATTCCATAGGGCTTCATTTCGCTTATTCAACTCTAGCAAATCGGTATAAAAATCGACTAAGGCATAGTCTTTCCATTCGATTTCGTCTTTTTCAAAGAATAGCAGTTGTTTGTCGAGCACCGCTTCTTGTCCACTATAGACCAAAGGCATGCCGTCAATAGTCGCTGAGAGTACCGCAAAGTTTTGGAAATTATCCCCGTACATTTCGATATCGGTTCCATTCCAAGAATTTTCGTCATGATTGGATGTAAAATACATACGATAGGAATTGTCTGGGAACTTTTTAGCATCTTCTGTTAGTAACGAATCCAATCGATCGAATGTCATCGCTCCTTTCGCAATTTCTCTAATGATGTGAGCGTATTCCCAGGCATAGTTCATATCAAATGCCTCTATGAGCAATTCAGGCTCCCCATCTTCGGCAAGCATAAATACATCCTTTACTTCGTCCAATTCGGCATGTGCCCGTACCCAGAAATCAGTGGGAACCTTACCCGCCACATCGCAGCGGTACCCGTCTACTCCAAATTCAGCCACCCAATACTTCATCGCATCGATCATTGCCGCTCGCATCTCTTCATTGGTATAGTCCAGCTGAATGACATCGGTCCAATCGGTCCCTAATGGTGGAATGAAATCACCATCATCATTGAGCACATACCAATCCTTATTTTCTGTCCATGGATTATCCCAAGCCGTATGATTTGGCACCCAATCCAGAATCACCTTCATCCCGAGACTATGAGCCTGTTGAACTAATGCTTTGAAATCTTCCGCTGTACCATAATCACTACTCACCGCCTTGTAATCCTGTATCGAATAATAACTCCCCATACTATTCTCATTCTCTTTTCGGTTAATTTTACCAATTGGATGGATAGGCATGAACCAAAGAATATCCACTCCCATCTCCTTTAGGCGTGGTAGATGTTCAGAAAAGGCATTAAACGTACCTTCAGGGGTATACTGACGCACATTCACCTCATAAATTGTGGCGTTTTTGCTCCATTCTGGATGTTCTACTTTGGACACCGGAGCCACCGCATCCATGGTCGTAGGTTGAGTGCAAGCGGCTGACAAAATAAAGAGACCCGCTATAATACATAGACTAAATAAGCGCGACGGTGAAAAACTGGTTGTTGAATTCATGATTAAATAATTGAAAGATTACAGATACAATGGGTTACGTATAAAATTAAGGGTGAAATACCTGAACCAGAGAGCTCAATGGTGGAAGCTCAACTGAAATAGATTCACCAGTAAAAGGATGCTCAAAGGTGATTAGCTCGGAACGATCGGCCATATTGAAGAACACCCAGACCGATTCATTAAAATAGGCCCGTTCATAAATCAACACCTCATCTTCAATGGTTTCGAATCGGAGCGATCCATACTGAAGCGCTAGGTGATTAGCACGAAGTCGAGCCATGCTTCTATAATGAGATAGGCTTTGCTGTTCGAGTGCACTCAGCCCTTCAAATTTCATAGGTCGTCGGTTATCAGGATCGTTGGCTCCAGGGAGTCCAAATTCATCTCCATAATACGTGACTGGAATTCCCGGAACGGTAAACATCCATGTGTGCATGAGTTGAAGCCGAGCATGGCCTTCTTCTTTAGGATGGGGGATATCCCGTGTCCAAGCAGCGAGTTTCGCATCCTCGTCCCAACGCACTTCACCACTAGCCAAACTAATGAACCTTGCTTTATCATGATTACCTGATATAACCCCCATTTGGTTACTCATTCCGTAATAGCGAAGACTTTCCCTGAGTTGCTCCGCCAATGAATGCAATGACTGGTTCTGCCCAAAACTTGCTTGGGCCGCATCGAAGAGACTAAAATCAAATTGGGCATCCAATAACCCACTCCGAACATAACTAGCAATGAGGGGTCGGCTTCCGTACGTTTCTCCAATTTGATAAAAACTTCGCCCTGGATTGCCCTTCACCTCCTGGTTTATTTTTTGTGTGAGCGTACGCCAAAACTCCAACGGAATATGCTTAGTTGCGTCATGTCGAAATCCGTCGATATCAAATTCTTGAATCCAGTACAGGGCAGAATCCGACATTGCCTGCACGACTGCTTCTTGTGAAAAATCCAAACTAGGCATGAACGTGTCGAACCAAGTAGTCAGGCGTTGCTCGTCCCAAAGTTGGGTATTCATAGTTCCGTCTGGGAGATATAAATCGGTTTTCCATTCCGGATGTTGCTCCATTACCGGATGTTCTTCGTGCACATGATTAGCCACATAATCGAGCAAAATATTCATCTCACGATCATGAGCAAGCTCAAGCAATTCCTTCAAGTCTTCTTTTGTTCCCATGCGATCATCGATCCTAGACGACGAAATTGGCCAGTAACCATGATACCCAGAGAAGGTGCTTCGAACACCTCCTTGGTCCCACAATCCATAGGCTCCTTCTGGATTTTGAATAATTGGAGAAAGCCATAAGGTATTCACCGAAAGTGAATCGAAATAACCTGTTTTAATCACCTCGATAAGGCCTTGTAAATCACCCCCATAATAATTGACCGAAGGGTGAATTTCAGGATCCTCAACCTGACGGTTATTTTGTGAATTTCCATCCTTGAAGCGGTCTAAAAAAACAAAGTACATATTCCAAGCAGATCGATCACTTCGCTTAAGATCATCCCTCTTATGCACAATTTGCCCATTCTGTAAAGGGATGGTCAAGTTATGCAGTACCTCAACCTCATTGGTCAACCAAAGCCTAAGATGACTACGATCATGAAAGGCAGCCCGCGCCGGGATTTCCAACTCCCAGTAAGCTCCCATCTCTTGCACTTCCACCGCCTCGTTCTCCCACATTACCCAAAGTTTATGCTCATTAGTAGAAAATTGATTGGGAGTTTTATTCTCTTTCCCACTGGTTGATGTAGACTGCTCTGACGAAAATTGTCCTAGGCTCTGGTCCAAAGGTAGATAGGATTCCATTCTAAAGCTTAGCCGACTTCCACTAGCCTCGGTTGGCAACAACACCGCCGGGTGGGTACTTCTCTGTCCTACTTCTATCACGCTATTATAGTCCCCAAATCCATTGGGTACTTTGCGTGGATTGGCTGGATCGATCAATTCAATACCATCAACCACAAATTTATAGGCATATACACCAGATTCTACCTTCATTTCAACCCGCCAGGCCCCATCGCGATAGTGCATTGGGTTGGCCACCGCATTCCAGCCGTTCATCTCACCCTTTAATTGGACCAATTCAAAGCTCCTTTGCGGATCTGGGTAACTAAAACTCACCGTAACATAACCGCTATTTTTTAGGAGGATATGTCTTTGCTCATCATTTACCAATAGTTCAATGAATTCAGCAGGTTGCTGTAGTCGCCCGATCAAGCGAGAACGCTCTTCGTTAAGCCGGATATGTTGTATTCCGGAAGGTAGCTTGGCCACCTTCAGATCTGCGGGTTCCCATACATAATCGGCCCATATAACCTCGGTGGTATCAGATAAAATTATTGGAGTATTCAGCCCAATAAATGGAGAAGTCTCATTCGTTTTGGAGGGGCTACCACAAGCAGTCAATAATAGGATCATTACCAATAATACATGGAAAAAGGAGCCAAAAACGGCTCTGTCCTTTGCCAAGTAGTTAAGTGAGTAATGATTGCTATTCTTTTCCCTCATTCGCATTTACTTAATCAAGGTGATGGTTTGTGTTTGTGTGTTTGAACCTTGTACTAAGCGCACAAAATATACCCCACTAGAAAGCCCTGCTGCACTAAACTGAATCGTATGACTCCCCTGGCTCATCGGCTTATCTACCAAGGTGGCCACTTCACGACCTAATAGGTCATAAACCCGTAAGGAAGCAGCCCCATGCTGAGCTAGACTGAATGAAATTTGGGTAGTTGGGTTAAACGGATTAGGATAATTGGGCAGAAGAGCAAAGCTAGCTTTTTCCGGCAAGATTTCCATAGGCTCCCTTGAGGTTACTAGCTCTGAAAAATCGTTATTGGTAAATATATGAAAGGCACCCGGCGCTAAGCTCAACTCTAAGGCTCCACCACTTACCTGTTGTTCGGTCTTGTTAAGATAGTCGAACCATTGCCCATCTTCAGGAAAATTGATGGATCCCGTAGTAGCATCCACACCGAAATTACCTACAATAACCACGTTTTCCTCACCATGACTGAGTCGGATGAGTTTAATAGAGGTTTGGAGTTGATGAGTAAAGCTTTCTGGGGAAGTAAAGGCAGGAGAAGCTCTACGAAGGGCTATGATGTTACTCCATGTTTCATAGAGTGCATAGCGTTCAGGATCTTCTCGATAATCCCACCTGATAGGCTTAACGGCTGTTCGACCTGGGGCAATGGATGGGCAGTAGCTAGCCTCATTCAAACACTGTTCACCCGCATTACCATAGCCATAGCCTAATTCTCCAAATTGCCACAACATTTTCGGGCCTGGTAAAGTAAAAAAGAAGGCTCCGGCCAATTTCATACGATCCAATGCCGTGGATAATTCGCGGATGTTGTACTCACCTGAGGAATTTCCAAAGGCTATATTTTTAAACATTAACCATTGTTCATCGTGACTTTCCATATAGCCAATTAAATTCCGTTGAGAAAAGCCTCGATGACTGGCCAATACACCCCGTAAATCGGAGTTATAGCCCATTGTAGCTTCATTGTACTCATGGTTCATATTGCCCCAAATAAGCATCCCTTCGTTAACCAAGACTCGTTCTTCGGAGTTGTCGGCAAAATGCTCAAGTATGACATAAGCCGTACTATCAATAGAACGGATAAAATTATTATAGTCTTTCCAAATAGTAATTCTGGAGGCGTCAAAACTCCCCCATGCCCCTACATCATTCAAATTATCCACTTGGGTAAACCCCTTACTCAAATCGAACCGGAAGCCATCTATGTTGTATTCTTCTAACCAATATTGCATAACACGTTTGGAAAAATACCGGGTTGCTGAACTTTCATGATTTAAATCATAACCTACGTTATAGGGATGTTTTGCAACAGTATTAGCATAAGGATTTTCGCTGGTGGGAGCTCCGTAATCCCCTTCGTTCCAAAGACGAATGATGGGGCTTCGACCGTATGCATGATTCAGCACCACATCTAGTATAACCGCTATTCCTCTGGAGTGCGCCGCATCTACAAAAGCCTTAAAAGCGTTTTGTGTACCATAAAACTTATCTAGCGCAAGATGGAAAGCAGGGTTATATCCCCAACTCAAATTTCCCTCAAACTCATTAACCGGCATAAGCTCAATGGCCGTCACTCCTAGCTGGTCTAGGTAATCCAAGGTATCTATCAAAGTCTGATAGCTATGATCTTCCAAAAAATCCCTAAGAAGAAGCTCATAAATGACCAAATCTTTGGTTTCTGGTCGCTCATAATTCGTGGAGTTCCAAGCATACTCCTCGGCACCAGGTTGGAGTACACCCACTGAAAAACTGGTTTTCCCATAGGGATAGGCTGGGATATCTGGGTATATATTGGATGGAATGTATGGATCATCATCGGGATGAAGAGTGAGCTCACTGTAGGGATCTGCGATGCGAAGGTCTCCATCGACCAGATACTGAAATGCATATTCTTGACCTGGAGTTAGACCGTCAATTTCTAGCCAAAACCACGTACTATCCGTCCCATGTATTTGTTTATGCATGAGATAATCAGCGGTAGGTGTCCAATCATTAAAGTCCCCAAGTACGTATACAAATTCCTTATAAGGGGCAAATAAGGACAACAAAACCGAGCTGTCGGAGAGATACTGAATGCCGTCCTGAGTGTGTGCAGGCCTAGGTGTAGAACTAAGCTCATCTGGACGCACAACCACCATTGTGGTGGTGGTATCGCTTAGGCCTTGCCCATTGTCTGCGATTAACGAAAAAATCACCTGTGCCTGATTATCGCTGGGCTTAAATATATAGGCAATCGTATCATTAGATGTCTGTTCAATTAATTGATCATCTTCAAACAAACGTAACTGTAAGTTTCCAGTGGTAGCACTACCAAGCCCCATTATTTGTAAAGAATCCGACTGCTTTATCAGACTCAGTTCATTGGCTGGTTGTACAAATCGAGCTTCTACACCACCAGTGCTCAATTCTATGAATATATCACTGTCTCCTTCATCCCTACCCACTGCAACAGGAGCTCCAGATAGGGTCCGAGTACCTTTAAACAACATGGCAATCTCAAGGACTTCCTCACTGCTTTCAGTAATTCCAAAAAAGGATCGAATATCAGGGGCAAAAGTGAACTTCCATTGGTTTTCACCCACCTGCTCCGCTTCGAGTCTTGAAGGATACGATTCCCATCCTGCAGGGACATATTTCCAATCACTACCACTACTACTCTGTGAGGTAATAACTCCGGTGTGAAGAAAAACCCGTCCCGTAAAACCCTCTAAAGCTCCGTTTCCTTGTGTAGCATCGAAATAGACGGTTAACGAGTCGTGCTGTGTGGCAAAACTGGGCTCAAAGCTTACTACTTGGGCATGCACGCTACCAAGAGATACCACTAGATGTATCATTATCAGGCTATATAGAAATGGAAAAAAACGTTTCATAGGTTTTGATGAATAGTATTAAGAATTCAGTACTTGACTGATTGTGTGAAATCTAAGACCGTTTTAGAATACCATTGGTCGATTTTCTAAGGATCAACTGTGGCGAGTAAATGGTTTGCGATATGGCCTTATCCTCATTCTTCATTCGGTCCAATAAAGTTTGAGTGGCAATTGCTCCCATATCCCGCATGGGTTGACGCACCGTAGATAATCCAATGTATTCCGAGATTTCTATATCATCGTAACCAATTAATGGTATAGAAAGCTCCAAATCTTCCATCGCTTTAAGCGCCCCTACTGCCTGAATATCCGATGAACAAAAACAGGCATCCACCTCGGAATGTACTTCGATCATTCGTTGCATAGCGGTATACCCACCACGCTCGGTAAAACCGTCCCGGTAATCGGTGTCCCCACAGACAATTAAACGTGTATCTAATGGTTTTTTGGACTCCTCAAAAGCCAATTTATAGCCCTTTATACGATCTTTTATGGGTTTGGAACTCTCAAGTGCCGAGATCATCCCTACCTTGTTGTATCCTGCATCTAATAGTGTTTTAGTTGCCGTATAGGCTCCTTGGACATTATCTACGGACACCGAATCAAAGCCATCATAAAATTCATCTACCAGGGTAATGGGTACTGGGTACTTGAGCAGCTTATCCCATTGGTCAGGATTTAGATGAATAGAAATAAACAAATAGCCTTCTGCCGCTCTACGTCGGATAACATGCTCCACCTGCTCAAAAAAACTATCTCCCGTACCAGTAACGTTAAAAATACTGAGCTCATAGCCCAACTGGGTTAGCTTATCCTGAATTCCTCCCAATATTTCCATAAAGAAATAATTCGACATTACCGGTACCACCGCCATAATGGTGTTCAGCTTCTTACTGGCCAGACCTTGGGCGTAGGCCTGAGGATGATAACCTACTGATTCGGCGATTTTTAAGACTTTGTTGCGAGTTTTTTGCGAAACACTCGTACTCTGGTTAAAGACACGAGATACCGTGGCAATACTAACGCCTGCTCTTGCTGCTATGTCGTATATGGTCGAAGCCAATGGTGAGTTCGTTTTATTTGGTTAAATACACAGAGGCCTTTCACCGCCTCTGTGAGTTAAGACGTTCAAATAACATGGAGCTGGGTCAACTGTTCTGCTCCATTGTTACTAGAATTATTTAATTAATGTCATGCGTTTGTTGCTTACAAAACTACCAGCTTCTAGGCGGTAGATATACACACCTGATGATAGAGAAGAAGCATTGAAGGCAACCGTATGGGTACCTGCAGTCATCACATTACCACTGATCAAGGTCGCTACTTCCTGACCCAATAGGTTATAAACCGTCAATTTAACAGGAGCTGCGTCGGCTAGACTGAAGCTGATGTTGGTTGTCGGGTTAAATGGGTTAGGGTAGTTTTGATTCAAGGCAAATTCTCTCACCACTTCTACCTCAGACTCTGAGGAAGTATTAGGAGTATTGTAATCTGGTGGAGTTTCCCAATCCAGATTGTCAACTTTCCAAGTCAAGGTGGGCATAGTATAACTACTTGGCCAGCTTACGCTACCATTCTCAGCGACAATAGGTTGAACATACTGGTAATGTCTACGACCAGCAGCAAAACCTGAACCATGAGTAAACAATGATCCATCTTGTGAGGTAGGCTCACCGTAAGAAACACGGAACCCAATATGGTTTAGCGTTGGTAACTGAAGCTCTAAAGCTAGTTCGTAAATCATGTCACCGTCCTCATCTGTGAATCTGAGTCTTTCACGCTCTTCATCACTAATTAGTAACCATTGGTCCCCACCATCACCAGGTACCGTGATACCATTGGTTAAGGCAAAGAATGGTGTGTCTACAAATAAGTACACCGAGTCGTTAGATGCATCAAATGGTTGAGATGTATTTTGCACAGCAGGTGACATATCAATAGAGAAATTAACGGTCATTGCTCCACCATCTACATTCGCAGACGTCATCAAGGCTTTTGGTTCCACACCATTGAAGAATTCAGACCTTTTTGGCTGGTTTTCAGCGTCCACAATTTGGAAAAGACGATCACCACCACCGGTCACTCCTGGCTCTTCCCATCCAGAACCATCATGAGTAATACCAGCAAGATAGTTCACACTGGTTTCATCATCTCTGGATTGGTCCCACTTAACGTAGTACTTATAAGCAACATCTGCCCCTACTGTAGTGGTAAATGGAATATTTGAAGCTTCGTAAGTACCGGAGAAGGAATTAAACGCCATTTGGTTTTGACCCCATCCATTGAAGGTACCTCTGGCGAATACGGTATCGATAGAAGAGTTAAAGTATCCTAGCCCTTCCAAAATACCCACATTCACTTCAAAGTTAAGTGTTGTGTTTAATACAGGTGAGTCAGAAGGTCTTTTTCCTGAGAAATAATCCCAATGGAAAGTCGTATCTGCCAAACTGCCTAAGGTAACAAAGCGGTCAGAACCTGATTCATACCCCCCGTCTCCCGTGCCATTATTCATGAAGAATTTATACTTCACCGTTTGGGCAGGGCGATTATCCGGTGCTGAAGCAGCTAGTTCATCACTATCGAAATAAATTACCCCTGAGTAGAAGTGATTAATTCCATTTGCTCCTTCGTAATTCAATGTTGGGGCTGAATCGTCCCAAGCCAGTGGCATAGGAGTTCCACGAACCGCCAATGTATGAGTTTCAGGATCAAGGTTTTCTAGTTGAACCTCGGCTCCAACATTAACCCGGAACCAAATTCCCACCGAATCTGTCTTCGACTCAAATGGTTTCATGCGAGTTTCATACCATTGTATTGGGAGTACAGTATCCCCACTGGCAGTAGGAGGAAGTACAAATACATTGTTATTATCTCCACTTTCCCATCCTTGTTCGGTTCCATTGACCAATGGTGTTTCAGGATCTACTCCAGCCCAGAACTTATAGTTAAGTTGGTCGCCTGGTGACATATCGAAACTTGCCTGCCATAGGTCTCCCCCAATGTTGGTCATTTGAAGTGAGCCAGAATCCCAGGTAATTATGCTACCTAATCCTGTACCCGCTCCATCTGCTCCTACTGGCGCTCCTTTGATCTGAACATTATGATGCTCTCTCAACGTATCCATTAAGGTGGCCATATTCACCGTGAAAGTTACGTTCACAGGATCGGTGTTCGCATTCGATGAAGGATAACCTAATCGATCGAAATAATCCCAATGTAAGGTGGTGTCCGATGCCGGCATGGTAAAGGTGCGGTTTGGATCTGATTCCCAACCAATCTGACCACCTGATAAGGTCATGAACTTGTAGCTAACATCGGTGATTGGTTCTGCTTCGCCAAGACTTAGTTGCTTAGTTCCTTCAAAGAAGTAATTATCACCCTGATTAGCACCTGGCTTTAAGGTGATTCCACTTGCCCAACCGTCAAAACTTCCCCGAACACCAACACTGTCAGTGGCTGGGTTAAAACTACCCGCTTTTATAGCAGGTCCCATATTTACTCGGAAGAACAGAGCAATACTGTCTTCATGAGATGTATAAGGCGCCGTTCGTGTTTCGTAGAACTGTAAGTCTGAAGTTGTATCTGCTCCAGCAAAGTCGGCAGGTAAAATAAAGACGTTGTTATCTCCACTTTCCCATCCTTGCTCATTGCCGTTAATTAACGCAGTTTCAGGACTAGTACCTGCCCAAAACTTATAGTTTAAGGTATCGCCAGGTGACATTGGGAAATCTGCCCACCAATAATCGCCACCATCGTTGTACATATGGCGAGACATTGAATCCCAGGTAATCATATTTATTGCACCAGCATTAGCGACATCTGGACCTGAGAAACCACCACGAATTTGCATGGTATGAGTCTCTTGCAGGGTATCAGGCATGGTCGAGGTATTTACTCGGAAGGTTACAATAACCGGTTCTGCTTCATTTTCATTGTAAAACATATAGTTGTCTAGATACAGCGTTGTGGTGCCTGTTGGCAGAGCTGAGAAGACATGTTGTGCAATGTTTTTATTGGTAGTAAGGCCTGTAAATTCCGATAATGGAATGTCATAAGTAACCCATTCCCCTTGTACTGGATTTTCGACAACGATTTCATGTTCAACATCGTCACCCCCAGCAAAGGCTGCATCGGCACCAAAATCTACTAATTTGATTCGAAATGTGGTCGCATTTGGCGTCCATACATCAAAACGTACATGGGTCATCCCAGAAATATCAATCTGGTTAGCCACCGTTTCCACACCGACGAAATCTAAATTTGAATATTTCTTTACGGTATTTCCATTGAGAACTACCTCTTCATAATCAGCAGCACTCCATGACGTTCTCCAAGTATCAACGGTTGCATCATTAGTGAAATCATCACTGAATACCGAATATACTTGACCGTCTGATAACTCAGCCATAACTGGTGTATTTGCTGGTTCAACGGGAGTAGGCATGCCTAAATTAGAAAAGTCATTCTGCTCGAGCACGTACCACTCTGATGTTCCTGGTGTTGTTCCAAATGAACCTAGAATAGTTGTGTTACCCGTGGTCACTGTAGGCTTACGTAATAAAGAAGCTTCTCGTGTTACCGCACTTTCACCAGCCACATCCCAGCCGCTGCCGGGATCGTTATCAGGATCACCAAAGACATCCAATACTGTTGTATCGGTTTGTCCAATAAAAATAATGGCTCGCGCATCATCCCCGTTAAAGTGAATTGGGCTAGGGAAACCTAAAACTTCATCGGCTGCCTCTGCCGGAAATAAATCCGTTGATACTTGATCCGTGATCAATACATATTGATCACCTGCATCAAGTACCGCACCTTCAGCGAATTCATGATAGTACTGCCATCCATTACCGTTACTAGATTGAGCTATTTGGTAATAACTTAAATCAACAGGTGTATCCCCTAAGTTAGTAATCTCAAGAGCCTTGTTGTTGGAAGAACCCTCAATGTACTCTGAGATAATAAGATTACCTGCTGTTGGATAATCGATGAAATCATACACATCGTATGCCGATAACACATTGTTGGTGTTCATGATGTATACCATTGCATTTTCATCATCGATAACAACACCACCTGTATTATTAAGATTAGCATTAGTAGTAAATGGGCCCATTTCACCTACTTTAACTAGTACATTTGGTGCTAGTGCACTAGGTACAAATGCATAGAACTTTTTATCGGATGAAGCAGGACCTGTAACTATTAAGGTCTGCATTCCAAATTCAGCGAAATCAGCGTACATAACCGAGTTAAAGGTTCCTGATGGTACTTCATCACTGCTAAGTGCTGGTATATAATCGGATCCATCTGTAAGGCTAATGATACTTGGACTGATTCCAGAACCAGTAATCATTACACCCAAATCTCCATCCTCGGAAATTTGAACGGTATGGTGCGAAAACCCACCACGTCCATCATTTTGATCAACAGTCCATTCATCGGCTAGGGTTAAATTAGTTCCATCCCAAGCGAATTTTAAAATCACACCTGGATTTGATCCACTAAGTAATAAAGTAACATCATTACCGGAACCGTAAGCACCAAATGAATCACCAAATCGGATGTCTGCTGCATAGGTAGCATCATAGATAAGAGTTGGAGCACTGTCTTCATCGGCCCAACGGTATATTTTGATGTTTGAACTTGCAGAGGCCGTGGTTAAGTTTGCCGTGAATATCTGACCATCTTCGGTTGCACGTATTTGATTAAATGCAAAAGTACCACCCGATATACCGGTGTTATCTAAATCGTTTAGATAGGCACCTGTGGCAGCATCGATTACAGCGGGCTTTACCCCTCCTTGACGACTAGCTACTATAATGTGGCCGGTTGCAGGATTAAAGGTCATACCACGCTCGGCGTCCCCTGTTCCAAACCAATCGCTCTCTGGAGCATTTACGGTCCAAACGGGGTCTTGCGCTTGTGCGGTTGTGGATGTGAGCGAAAATAAGCTCAACAACACAACGGCACTAAGCATGCCTCGAATACTCCATTGGAGTATGTTATTGTAAATATGGGTCATTTTGACTCCTTATTTTGTTGTTGTTTAGGTTAAAAGAAAATCTGTACACTCAATTTGTTGACATCTCCCAAATAGTTATATCCGTGATAACTGTAATTAAATCCAAGTCCTAAACCGTTAGGGGTACGGTATCGAACTCCTATTCCCGAGGTAAAGGTCTCAATTTTGTCCTCTTGCCCTAAGTACGGCAAGCCTGCTCGCAGCATAACTTGTTCGTTGGCCAGCGATAATTCACCACCCATACTCACACTCTGGGTGTTGTTAGTAGGATTGTTTCCATCCACAGATAGGGTTAAACGGGCGTTTTCACGCTCAAACGCATCCCAGGTAAGCCCCACTTTCAGCATCAATGGCAAATCAAACGATTGGGTGGCAAGTATGGCGTCCGGCTCATAATTACCAGATTGAGACTCATCAGGATCCGAACTAATGATTAAATCATTTCCATTCATCTGCAATTTAGAGCCAAAATTAGTTACACTCACTCCAAATCGGATGTCATCAAATGGGGTTTGATAGACTGTTCCTATATCGAAGGCAAGGGCCGATGCCGAACTTTTGGCAATTTGTTCATGCACCACTTTTGCCGTGCCACCAACACTAAATTGTGGGAGTAACTGCCGGGCATAACTCAGGCCAAATGATACCGAGTAAGCACTAAATGTACGCCCCGTTAATCCCTGTGCCTCCGCGGTGGTTTCTTCAAATTCACCATAATTCAACGAAAGAACATGGACTCCAATAACACCTTTATCAGTAGGCATAGCTGCGCCAAAGAAACTATGGGTCATATCCAAATACCACGGAGTTATTTCTACAAGAACTTCATTATTGGATAAGGAGGCCAATCCAGCAGGATTCAGCACCATAGATGACCCATCGTTCATGTTAGCTGTGTATGCACCCATTGCAGAGGCTCTTGCTCCTACGGGTATTCGCAAAAATTCAGCAGCGGATGTCCCTACTTTGGATAGCTGCGGATACGCGACCATCGGTAAGGTTAATAGCATAAGTGTCCAAACTAAGCGAGATGTCATTCGTTCTGTTTTCATAAATATCTTATTTAATAACCGCAAATTTACCCACCTTCTCCCCAACACCTGGTGCTTCCACATGATATAGATAGATTCCATAGGAAATTTCCAAGTTGTCCTTGGTTAGCATATTCCAAACATAGGATCCCCCATACGCACTGGTTAAATCCGATTCTGTAATGGTAATTTCACGAAGTAGAACCCCAGAAACAGTAAATATTCTAAGAGTAGCTGGAGCCGGCATTCCGGTGAAATGCAATTCTCTGTTATGTTGAAAATTGGTGTTTGTTACACTTGGTTCGTAAATATTGGCCACCTTATATGGGTTCGGTATAACCAATATATCATCCAGTGCAGATGCTGCTGAATCCGCGTCAATTCGGGGTACGTTTTCACTGTCGAAACGAAAGCGAAAAATATCATTCGAAGAAAATGGCTTAGTGGTAAAGATTTTGAGTGTATCACCTGCCACTGGGTTTCTGGTTTCTAGATTGCCATTTATTAATAGGGGCGCCATTTCAATTTTGTAGGTCAGCGTATCCTCCACTCCTCTAAAATCTTCTATCAAAAACAACACGTCCGAGCAGCGTCCACTAAAGCCGGCCACAGCGGATAATTCACCTGGTTCCGGTGGGGTATAATTGCCGGGCACGATGATCGTTGGATTACATCTTTGCTGAAAAGAGGTACTCACATTTAAATCAGCAAAAGCATACTTAGCCTCTTCTCCGGTATAGGTATTCACCACCTTGAAATTAGTTGGAATGGACGGTAAGGTTTGGAAAAAACCTGTGGCTACCTCAATTTCTTTTTCGATTGATTGCCCAAATCCAACATTATCTCCTATAATCAACTCATAATCTGACACTTTTGGGGCGGCTTGGGTAATAAAGGAAAATCCATGGATATCCATAGCCTCTGTGTCTCCGGTAAACCAACCAGAACGCGCTACATTTAACCCAAAGGATTCGATATTGGCAACTCGCACTGTGAAGCCTTCGGTTACTGGGTTTCCTACGCCATTTAAGCTGGTAAACCGAGAAAGTAAGGTATCTGGAGTACCTGTAGTAATGTTTCGCAAGGTAAAGTTTTTTGTTTTGAGGGTGTCGGGATTCGAACCACCACTAATTAAAGTATCTTCGAAAACAACTTCATATAGGTTATCTGGCTTTAACTCCTTGGGATCGATCACTTCTACTTCAACAGTGCCCCCTGGCGCACCTTGATAAATAGCCGCTAAAGGACTCGTTGGACTTATATACCCAGCCTGTTCTCTAGAAGCTCGAACCTCAAGGACATTTTGCCCAAAATCTACACTTCCATCAGGATTTAGAGAGATCTGAACGGGTGATTCAGAAGGACTTATGCCAGCTATTTCTAAACCACGGTCAAAGGCCGTAACGGCATAATAGTATTTACGCCCGTTTACCACGGTAGTATCTTCATAAATACGACGTATACCAGAATCACTGCCCATATCAAACTGAAGTCCATTTTCAGAAACTGGATGAAACCCAAACACTCCGTTCTGCAGATCGTAAATAGCCTCAGGTTGTAAGAAGGTCTTCCCACCTCGGCCGTCAGTAATACTTCTAATCTCCTCAAAAGATACATCGGTAGTGCGATACACTTTATAGCCTTCAAAATCATATCCATTACCGGTTTGAAGGTTCATATAACGGTCAAATGAATTCTCTGAGTTGGTGTCCCAGTATAGGGTAACTCTACCATTCCCAGGCACGGCGGTAATAATAGGTGGATCAGGCGCAACAGCGAACTGATAATCGGCTTCATAGGCCTTGGTTGCGTCGTTTAATCGCTGATTAACCCGTTGACGATCAAATAATGCGTTCTGTTGATTTTCTTGAGCTGCCGTAATTGCCACAGCAAATCGTTCGGAAGTTCCTTTTGCCAGCGGGAATAAACCGGACGAAACATAAATATCGGAATCGGTTCCTTGGGTTTCCACGAATTCCCCGGGAATCAAATAACGCAACCAAATATCGGTGTCTTGGGTTACTTGAAGCGCACCTGCATCAAAAATACGGACTCGTGATACCCCAATGAGATCGGTTTCGCTCACATCCGTTTTATCAATACCGGATTCTCCTGGAAATACGGTCCCGGCACCCGAGGTTGGAAATCCGTCGCCCTGCCCTAAACTAGCCGAATTGGGATCGCCTTGAATACCCACATCGTCGATCAGAATATTCCAATCATCGTCATTATCAAAATAATCTTCACGACCTTCATCGATCATAGGAGCACTCGTATGAAAGTTCTGAAGACGCCCGGAATACTCATCGTTGACCAGCGAAGCAAAGGCAGCATCAGAAGCCATTCGTGCTCGTATGGTCTGGTTAGGAACAATTAAGCCTCGTTGTAGGGTGTCACCTGCGGTGAATTCCAGATAGTTAATAAATCGTACGGGGCGGGTTTGGAATTGATCCAAGGATGGAACGTAGGTGCTTTTGGTCAAGTGGTTCGGCTGGTTTTCATCAATTAACCCGTCAAAATCGTTATCTAACCCATCTATATGAATGCCAAAATCTTCGTCCGTTTCTGGTAGTAGGTCTTCGTGAACCGTAAAAGGCGATCCGCCAAAATCATAGCTTCGACCTTGGGATGTAAAAGGGTTCCCGTCATAGGTATGAATTACCCGGCTGTAATCTTCAAGAATAAGGACAATTGGATCTCCTATATTGACCACTCGCTCCTCAAAATCACCGGCATTAAAGACTCTAATTAAAGTATCTCGAACCGTAGAAATATTGTCATAAAACCCACCCCCTGCTGTCGTTAATCGACTGAATAGGTCTACATTGTCCGGGTCAAAAATATCACTGCTAGTATTATAGGTATCGCTGTCGCCATCATTATCAATACCGTCAATAGGATTTCCTGGTGTTTCAATAAATTTCAACCCCATTTCGCCAATAAGCCCCCCATCAAATACATTTCCACCACTTAGGCGGTCGGTATCCGTCAAATAGGCAATGGCTCTAATATTATCGAACAGAGGGGTATCGGTAGGACCACCTCCAGCAACGAAATCAGCAATCCATAAACCAAAGGCCATTCTTGGGTAATCGTAACTCGCATCATTTTTAAGCTCAAATAGATTGAAATGAGTTGCATTTACTAAGGTCTGGGACCAAGCCAGGATTCGAGTTTCCAATATTAAACCTAAGCCACCTCTAGTAGGATCGGTCTCATCGGGTTGATAGCGAGAACCCACATAACGAGTATAAGTATCATCCCCGGCTTTGTAATAGAACTCCACATCGGCATTGAATTGATCGCGGCCAAAATAACCATTCCAAGAACCGGCCCAGCCATCGCCACCATCTTCAAATTTATCGGGCCACGCATTGGGCCAAGTATTCCCTAATGGTGACTCAGGGCCACGATCACTACGGGCCATCTCATCCGAATTATCTCGGGTATATCCATCTATAGGATTCAATGACCAGTTACTCCGCCCATCTCGGGATGTTTTGTACGAGGCGGTGTTCACCAGAGGAAAAACATCTTCTTCAGGAGTACTTTGATCGGGCACTTCCGTACCGAACATCACACTCATAAAATACATGTACTCCCTGTTCGTGTTTCGAGGAAATTCAAATAATAGTTCGTTCAATGCACCAGAATTTCGACGCCCAGCATGTCCATTATTATGATAGGTAGCCCGCAACCTGTTCCCATCCATAATGGAAATTTTACGGTTATTAAAATCCGAGCGTTCCTCACTAGGCTCATAATCAGAGACTTGTGCGAAGCCTTCCGGGTTTGAAATCCCCAACAAGACAATGAATAGGGTGATATAAAGGTATTTATAGGACATAGGATACATTCGCATGCTTAAAATGAAAATTGAACTCCGAGTTGGACTCGTCGAGGCTCAGCATAAAAGGTTGGGTTGTTGTAATAATCGGGATGAGCACCGGGAATCACTCGCGCGGGCAGTGGACGCGTAGGCAATCCAGAATCGGAATACACCCCGTTAACTATTTTAGTGTCGAGTAGGTTATATACATTAAAAAAGACTTGTAGCTGAGCGTCTCCCTGTAGGTCAATATTTTTGTACGCGTTTATATCCAGGGTAAAACGATTGGGTAATCGTGCGGTGTTACGCAAGTCTCTGGTTGATGCAACCTCGCCCACTAGCACGCCAGGGATATTTCGATCAGGGGTATAAGGGGTACCAGAGGCAAAACGAGCCAGCACATTGGTTCCCCAGGTATCGCCAGTGAAGAACATAGAGCCATTGATAATATGGGTTCGATCCCAATTTAGGGGTTGGACAATTTTTGTCAGGGTGTTGGTTTGATTGGTCGAATCTATCTGGCTTCCCTGTGCTAGTATCGCAAAATACTCCGATGCGGGATCACTATTACTTCCCTCAACTACACTAAAGGTGTAATCCAATCCAAAATTAAAACGCTGATTCACAAACTGGTTAAAGGCGAAGGTAGTCCCCAACGATTTTGAAAAATCTCTGTTATAATAAATTCCGTAGGTGATGGATGGCGCGCCCGTAATTTGAGGCCGAGAAGAAACATAGTCACGGGTATCTTTATAGTACCCCGTTAGCTCAATAGCCGTGCCCTCAAAGATTTCTTGCTTTAACCCTAATTCATACTGAATGGACTTTTCTGCTTCTAGGTTTGGATTTCCGAACAAACCTTGATCGCCACCCGTTTGAGAAAGTAAAATTTGGCTGTTGGTATATAACCGGTCATAGGAAGGCATTTGAAAGAAATACCCATAGGAAAAGTAAATTACCCCCCCTTCATTAATGGGATAGGCCACTCCAATTCGAGGGCTTATTTGATATTTTGCGGATGCAGCTTTCCACCAATATGCTTGCCGGTCGGCGACGGTTAAGCTGGGCTCACCTTCGTCTTGTTGACCATTCCCATTGGCATCGGTATACAGATTCTCTGATTTTGTAGGAAGATTAATATCCGGGTCTTCAGGATCGGCTGGAACATCGGTATTCGGGTCAAAGTAGTCGAATCGCACCCCTACATTGATGATCAGATCATCGTATTCAATCTTATCCTGAATGTATGCACTATAATTTCTTGGCCTTTCGGTGTATCGCTGAAAGCCAGGGGAATTTATTTCGGGATATCCCAATTCGATAAGGCCTTTATCAATCAGCTCCTGGGGAGTTCCATCTGGAATGGATACTCCCTGCTGACTCAAGGGTGATAAACTAATACTCTCAAAGAAAATCTCGTCAAATTGAGCACTGACTCCTGCTTTTATAAAATGGTGTTCATTGATCTGTGAAGAAATTTCGGCCTTAGCGATGTAGGAATCGGTGAATCGGTTAAAGCGAGAATTATTGGTCCCATAGGTATTGAATTGGCCTGCGCTAGTAATTTGATTCCCGTATAGCACATTTGAAGTTCCAAATAATGGATGCGACAGGTTTTCATAATTAAAATACCGAGGGTCCCATGGATCTTCGTACAAGTAACTATTATACTCGTTGAACCTATTAGCAAGATTCACCGTGATAAAGGTGTTTGCAGCTGGGGTAATGGTTGTTTTGAAATTCAACGAATAATTGTTCCGGTAGGTGTTGCTCATCCCGTTAGGCACAAAGCGGTTACCAAAGTCAAATCCACCCCCTTCTTCCTGAGCATAGGTTCCAATCAGATTGAATTTTAACCAGGTCAAAGGCTTGAATTCCAAATTCCCCTGAACACTTTGAGTCTCGAAGCGATTCATAGAAACCAAACTACTATCACGAGTCCCATCGTCTCGAATTTCTAAATACTCTTGTCCTTGCACCAGTACCGTGTCAGCGGTATAGTAGGGCATGGATAAATCGACCCGTTCACCATATAATGTTTGATAGGTAGACAAATCGGTTCCTAATGGTACCCGCTCCACATATTTTCCGTGGGGAGAGTAGGCGTTTCGCCCGTTTAGCCACCCTTCGTTTTGAAATTTTCGAGCGGTAGCAAAAAAGGTTAGTTTATCCCGGATGATAGGACCAGAAACCGAAGCGGTATAATTATACATTCTAGTAGGGTTAAAACTAGCTAAGTCAGTTCCAATACCGTCGTAAAGCTGAGATTCGTTCGTGGCTAAATACCCCCCACCCCATCCGCTAAAAGAGGCTTCAAAATTATTGTTTCCTGCCTTGGTTACTACATTGACTATCCCGGATAAGGCCTGACCATGCTCGGCGTTAAAAGAGCCTGAGATGACCTGAAGTTCTTGTATAGACTCATTTTCTAGTCGCAGACCATTACTTCCGTCATAATCATCGGTCACACGAATCCCGTCCACCACATAAGAAACCTCCGTTGTTCGTCCACCCCGAATGTGAATTCCTCCGTCATTTCCCACGTTAACACCCGCTTGCAGCTGTATAACATCCGTTAATTCTTGAACGGGTAATTTGGCAATTTCATCGCTGCTAACGCGCGCCTCGGAACTGGTTATATCCTTAATGACGGTCTGCCTTTCAGCGACCACAACCACTTCTTCCCCCTCAAAAGATTCCAAGATTAATTCAAAATCTTGGTTGGTGGTTAGATTGGATCGTACAATGACCTCTTGAACGACTCCCGTTGCGTAACCTATGTATCTCGCTTCCAGCACATAGGTTCCAGGAGCAACATTAAGCATGAGATAATTTCCATCTACATCGGTTATGGCTCCTTTGGTGGTTCCTTTAATTCCAACAGTAGCCCCAATAAGGGGTTCTTTGGTCTCCGCATCTAGGAGTGTTCCCGTAATTTTACCCGACTGGGCTAGGGCGTTGCCCATGAATAGCACCCCCATAAAAAGGCACAGAATCCATATTTGCACGGTTTTCCACCTAGCTATGTAGGCAGCTATTTCTAGTCGCATATCCTTAAATTTCAATGGTTATTTCTTCTAGACGTTCCAGATCGATGAACGCATTATGTTTTATCTTTACCTGATCAATTAGCTCAGCCCTGGCTTCTCTAAATTTTTGTTCTAATAAAATATCTTGAACCGCTTCCTTGGCCTCGTCGAATCGCAATGAACGAGCTTCAACTACATCCAAACACTTATATATATGGTACTCATTGGCCTGATAGGCTATGGGTCGGGTGATATAATCCGTCTCTAATTGTTGCAACTCTTGCCCTAAATGGCCCAAACGAGCCCATTGCTCATAATTCATCATCCCATCAACCATCAAATCAGCATTAGATTCGGTGTAAAGCTGAACCATCCTCGTAAAATCTTGACCATTTTCAAGTTCATCATACACCTGCGCGGCTTTTTCCTCCGAGGAAACTACAATACGCTGCAGAAGCACCTGTTTTGGTTGAATAAAGCGGTCAGGATTCGCCTGAAAGGTGGTATATAATTCAGCCGGGTTGAACTCGATTGACTTTTTAATTTCACTCTCAACTTCCCGAGCCAAGGCATTCAAATAGGTTTGTTGAATAGATGCCTGAACTGCTGGTTGTTCTGGAATTCCAGCTTCATAAGCCTGCTGACTCATGTAGGACCGGTATGCCATTCCACTTAGAACCGATTTAAGATGATACTCTGAGGATATACCTTCGAGATATTCCACAGGAGTTATTTGCCACTGAGCGGCCCAATCTTCCAAGGTCATTATACCGTATTTATGTCGTATAATGGGATCATCCACGTTCCAGTTTGGTGGTACTATACGCTGAATTCCTAATTCTCTACCCTGTTGTCCTTTAATCTCACCCAAAAGCGCTACAATAAATTCCTGATCTACTGAAACGGTCTCCATAAACGCTTCCAAGTGCTTTCGCTCATGCAATTCTTCTAGTTTTTTTCGAGCGTATTGTTCTAATTCTGGCCGTTGTCGCTGAAAATCAGCCTCGGTCAATATGGGATTCTGAACCCGGTCCGTTACCTTAATAATACTGTATCCTTGGGCGGTTTGAACGGGCCCAACAATGCTACCCGGCGGGTTTGTAAATGCCGCTTCCTCAAAAGAAACATCCATGTCATCGGTGCCAAAAAAACCCACATCGCCCCCCTTTTCCTGCAAATAAGGCGTTCCAAACACCTCCCTAGCGAGCTCCTCAAAAGATTCACCCGCCTCTAGTCGCGCTAAAAGTCGCTCACTTTCTTCACGGGTTTCTGCATACAGATGGGAGGCTCTCACTTTGGAGTTAAAGCGTACAAAATACTCACGCAGGTCAGATTCATTCACCTCTAACTCACTTAATAGCAACTGGCGCTTGAATTCCTCGGTCCAAACTCGCGCCTGAATCCTAGCCTTTAAAAACTCTACATCCTCTCGCTTATCTAGGCCTTGATCCATGGCGTGCACGGCCAGCACATAGGTATTGAATTCGGAATCCAAGACGGCTTTTCTGGTTGATGGATCTGGGGCTATGGCTTGACCAGTGCGATAATACAACTCCTTAAAACTGGTAAGAAAATGGGCTTCCGAGACCGTATACCCATCAATTTCTGCTAAAACAGCGTTATCACCTTCATTCATCGAAGGGGTGCACTGGATTAACAGAATACAACTAAAAATCCCCGGTAAGAGTAGACGACTCGATTTCACGCTGTAGTATTATTTGGTTAACACTATAATAATACTGAAAGCGCTTACATCTTTCAAGCCAAAATTTTTTGTTTGAAAAAAAGAAAACCGCTTTTTTTGGTGCTCTAAAGGCAGGTCAATACGAACGAATGTAAGGGCTTACATTTTTATACCGCTTGGTCTGCGCAGACTGTACCGACCGGGTATCTATCCCAGAAAAGACGTAATTCTTATCTCTTACTATAATTGCGAACAATGTAGTCGTTGAGGATGGCTCTAAACTCTGCCCCAATGTGATCCCCCTTTAGGGTCGTATAGTGTTCCCCATCCATATATACTGGGGCTTTAGGTTCTTCAAAGGTTCCGGGTAATGATATACCAATGTTTGCAGCTTTTGACTCACCAGGGCCATTTACCACACAGCCCATCACGGCCACTTCCATTTCTTCTACCCCAGGATATACTTCCTTCCAAATGGGCATAGATTCCTTGATATACTCTTGAATTTCTTCTGCTAGCTCTTGAAAATAAGTGCTCTTTGTTCTTCCGCATCCTGGACATGCTGTTACTTGTGGCGTAAAACTACGTATATGCAGGGATTGTAGAATTTGCTGGGCAACATTAACCTCTAAACTTCGATCTGCTCCTGGGGCCGGGGTTAGAGACACCCGAATAGTATCACCAATTCCCTGTTGTAAAATAACTGAAAGGGCCGCTGAACTAGCCACCATTCCTTTCATACCCATTCCTGCCTCTGTTAATCCCACATGCAGAGGATAGGGGATTTCTTTGGCTAATCTGGAGTATACTTCGATGACATCTTGAACCCCTGACATTTTACAGGAAATAATAATTTTATCGGAAGCTAGTCCCACATCCTCGGCCAATCGTGATGATCGAACGGCACTTTCCACCATGGTTTGGAACATCACTTCTTTTGCCGACTTAGGAACTGAAAGTTGATTGTTTTGGTCCATTTTTTCGGCCAGTAACTGCTGGTCTAATGAGCCCCAATTTACCCCAATGCGTACTGGTTTATCGTGTTTGATTGCTTGTTCAACAATGGTAGCAAAATTTTTGTCACGTGTTTTGGTACCTGTGTTCCCTGGGTTAATACGATATTTTGATAAGGCCTGAGCCATATCAGGATATTTACTGAGCAACACATGGCCATTATAATGGAAATCTCCAATCAGTGGAACCATGACCCCTTTGTTGATTAAGCCCTCCTTTATATAGGGTACCGCCTTTGCCGCTTCTTCATTATTCACGGTAAGGCGAACTAATTCAGAACCCGCTAAGTGTAACTGGTCCACCTGTTCAATAGTAGCTTCAATATCTGCGGTATCGGTGTTGGTCATCGATTGCACTACAATGGGAGCTCCTCCTCCAACGGGAACACCTCCGACCATTACTTGTATAGAATCTCTTCGTTTAGTTGGCTGCATATTAGGGTTCTTTTCGCTTACTCAATTCAAATAACGTCTTTTTTTCCTGCTTACTAAGTGCGTTATAGCCGCTTTTGGATATTTTGTCCAATATGGCATCTAATTCACTCTGTTCTACTTCTTCCACAATCTTTGCGTCACTAACATCCGCTGAGCCAGATGCTGTGCCCCGACTAGCTCTACTACGCTTTTTGGCAGGTTCCGCTTGCTTGGCCGTCCAAGAGTACATAGTAGAGTTCGTACTGGTTCCCGGATTTCTTGTTTTCCCACTACCACTGAAAGATCCAAACAACGGCGAGAGCAAGGGGGAGAGATATCTTGTATAAAGATATTCAATGTATCGGGGAACCAAAGTCAAATCTCCCCCGTTTTGGCGGAATTTCATTAACCCGTAGCCTCCTAAAGCTCCACCTAAGTGGACAAATCGTGCCACATTACCACCTGAATTCAATAACAGTACATCGAGTGCGATAATACCTGTTACTACGTATCTGGCCTCCAAGGGTGGAAGCAACAGCAACATAATTGGTGTTCGGGGATAGAGCATGGCAAATGCTACCATTACCCCATATACAGCTCCAGAAGCACCAATAACTGGATTAGCTACCCCAACAAGGCTGACAAATACATCAACCAGGGCGCCTACCAATCCAGCCCCAAAATAAATACTTAAAAAACTGTGTGCTCCTATGGTCTCTTCCACGGGTCGTCCCATCCACCACAACCAAAGCATGTTAAAGATGAAATGAAATGGATTTAACAGCGAATGGGTAAACATGTAGGTAATCAGTCTCCACGGTTGGGTGACCGCGGTGATTGGGTCTGGAATGAAGGCTAATCCCTGTATAAGTGAAATGCCAAAAATGGAACTTACAATTTGTGCTAAAAACACAGCGGTATTAATTCCAATAATGGCTCTTATGGCTACAGGCATAGCCAAAAATCCTCTTTTTACTGATGAACCAAATGAATCGTATGCCATAGTTGAGTAGCAGAGTTAGCAAGCAACGTTTAGGTGAGGTTACCTCTATAGAGCGGGTCGCTTAATTTTCCAATATTTAATGAGTAAAAATCCGACAACTAAGCCCCCAAGGTGAGCAAAATGTGCAACACCACTATCGGGTCTTGTTAAACCAGATAACAATTCTATACCTCCATAAATTCCAACAAAATACTTCGCTTTTATGGGTATAGGGGGAAACAACAGAATAATGTACTGGTTGGGAAACATCATCCCGAAGGCCAACAAAATTCCAAATACGGCGCCCGATGCCCCAATAGTGTAGGTAAAATAGCCACTCACCAACATGTGAATAATAGCGGCTCCTACCCCAGTAAGTAAATAATAGGTAATAAATCGCCGTGTGCCCCATAGGTGCTCGATAGATTGGCCAAAAATCCACAAAGCCAACAAGTTGAAAAATAAATGCCCCATATCAGCATGTAAAAACATGTAGCTAAGTAGCTGCCAAGGCATAAAGCCATTTCCTATAGACCAAAGCGCAAAATTTTCGGCAATGACCGCTCCGAGTGGAGTCCACACTCCCGTAAATATACTTTTGGTCGCTAAAAACACAATCGCGTTAGCAATGAGTAAGTATTTGATTGCGGGTGGAAATATTGAAAAACGGGTGTTGGGCTGAAATTGGTCCAAAATTGAATTCCTTTATTTAAAGTCCTTTGCTATACGGTAATATACGTTAATACCACTTAAAGTTACGCCAGGAATTCCCTGTCCTGGATAGGTGGTGTCCCCAACTAAATACAATCCCTTAAAAGGGGTAACAGGAGAGGTCCAGTCCCAAACAGCACGCTTCATGGATTGCGGAATCCCTCCCACTCGGCCATCTTTTCGATACACCCATTTTTCCCACGTCCTCGGGGTAGCCGCATCCACTTGAAGACATTCGGCACGGTCGGCCCCAGGAAGGCGTTGTTGCACCTGCTCAAACAAGTACTTCTGTACCTCCAACTTCTTTTTTTCATGCCCATCTTGATCCAATGATAACCACTGCTCGGGTGAACAATGCGTACTAACATTGAGCACCCTTTGGCCTTCAGGCGCACGTTGGGTATCCCCGCGCATAGAAATGGAAACAAAGAAAGAACGAGCAATCCAATCAGAATATGGATGCTCTGCGGGAAGGTGAAATTGATGATGCAGGGATAACTCATCGGCCAAAGTATCGCTTATGGCTATACCCATGGTAAAAGCCCCCCAAGCATCGGAATACTTGACGGATTCTTTATTGAAATAGTCGTGCATTTGGCCATCGGTTATATCCGGCATATTCCAAAGTGGTATATTAGATATGACAATTGGCGCTTGTACTTCGAGTCCCCTATCGGTTGTAATACGATAGCCCTCTTTATCCTGGTTGATTTGTACCACCCTTTGCTTGTTAAGCCACTGCCCTTGGTTAGACTCTAGATGATCTAGACAGGTAAATACCATCTCGATTAAACCACCCGGCACATAAAAATTACTAGAATTAGGATAGCAAATGGCTGCTGCACCAAATATGAACGGTGTTTGAGTAGCCCCTGCTTGAGCCGTAATGATGAGCTGTTCATCTAAAAACCTGTAAAATCGATCCTCGGTTATTCCACTAGACCGAGCTACCTGAGCAACGGAACGTACCATATATGGAAGTATGGCAAGGTCTTTAGGAGAATTGTTGAGAGCTAACCGGAAAAAATCTGCCGGTTTGGCCGGTGGAAAAAAGGTGTTCTTCAACGAAATATTCCACACTCTATCGGCCACATAAAATGACTTATCCCAAAATTTTCGCTGCGCTTTTTCCTCGCCAAAATGGCTAATACAATGATCTACCCATTCTGCCTTGTCTTTCATTCGAATAACCGGCTTTTGATCATCTAACCACACCGACATGGATGGATTTAATTCATGCCTTGGAATATGCATACCCGTATGTTCTTCCAAAAATTTCATGGGTTGGCCTGGGTCAAATCCAACCAAAGTAGTCGCACCGGACTCAAATACATAGCCTTTCCTGGTATAGGAGGAGCTACACCCACCAGGATGCAAGCCTGCTTCAAGAACGAGTACTTTTTTTCCATCCGTACTCAACAGACTCGCCGCGGACAATCCCCCCATCCCTGAACCAACTACTACCACATCCCATTCACTGGAAAGGCCTTCGCTACTACGGGTTCGAGTGGTTCTCATGATAATGCTGAATATGAGTGTGAATAGCCATTGCTAGATGTGTTACCGCTTCAGGGGCGGTACGAAACCATAGTTCGGGCTCAATTAATTCTACCTCTGAAACCATCCATTGATCGGCATCGTTTCGCAAGATATCCACCCTCCCATAAAGCGGTTTTGGGTCTATGAGTCCCATGACCATTTCAGCAAATTCAATAAGTTCTGGTGTGAGAGTAAAATGATGCACCGTTCCTCCGAAATCGTCCTGAACTCTGAAATCCCCTACTTTCACCTTTTTTTGGACCGCATGTGTGCATTTCCCACCCATAACCATGAGTGATAATTCTCCAAAACTTGTAACGCTCGAAACAAAAGGTTGAAGGATAAAGTCTTCTTTAGCATTTAACTTGGTAAATTCGCGGTCAAACTCCCCTATTTGCTCTGCCTTTAGCTGGTACGTTAGCCGCGCCGCGCCGGCAATGGTGGGTTTGACAATAATATGCTCATACTCTAAATGCGCGGCCCACTGACTTAAGGGGCTGGGGTGCTGCCTTGGTATGATGGTTGAAGGCACAATAGGAATGCCTTTTTGAGCCAAATCCAATAGATAATGTTTGTCGGTATTCCAGCTCAGTAAGGCCTTAGGATTCATACACGCCCTCGCAGGGAGTTGATGTAACCATCGACTAAACTCATCAAAATGATCAAAATAATCCCAGGTTGTCCTAATCAATACCCACTCTACCCGCTCCCAATCAATAGAGCAGTCCCTCCAACTAACTCGCTTGTGCTCGTAGCCTAAACCGGCAAGAGCGCTGCCTAACAGCTCGTCTTCTCGAAAGATATTTTCCACGTAAGTATTTCCAGGAATGGGGCTTATGTAACGATCTTCTGTTACAAAATAAATCAATGTGCTCATCCCTTCGTGCGCTGGCTACTCTTCATGAAAGAATTCGATCATATTCCCGTCCGGGTCAGTGACAAACAAAAAACGTCCCTTTTTACGATTAGCGGGACCACTTACAATGGCCACCTCATATTTCCTAAAATACTCTGCTAATTCATCGACCTGCTTGGGTTCATCCACATAAAAACCAAAATGGTCCACACGGAAATCACGAGAACTGGGGTCATAGCTGGTTTCTGCTTCTACGATGACCAGTGTGTCACCGTTTCCAATATCATACACCGCCATGCTCTGCCCCATTGTTTTAACAAGTTCAAGACCAAGTACCTCTCCATAGAAATACTTGGAATCTTCTATACGATTTACTCGAATAGTAATGTGATTGAGACCTTTTGGCTTAAACATGGCGAAAGTGTAATTTAGTTAAGCTGTAAAATACGTAATTTTGATGCAATTACAGTGTTTCATTTTATAATTAACCACCCGAATTAGCCTAAAACTTGCGTTATTGGGTGCTATTCGAGTACTACCCTGACATATTTTGTCCACCCTATTCATAGTTGCAACACCCATTGGAAATCTAAAGGATATTTCGGAAAGAGCCTTAGAAGTACTTAAGACGGTTTCTTTAATCGCTTGTGAGGATACTCGTACCTCGTCCAAGTTTCTCCAGCATTATGGAATTTCTACCCCGACTCGCTCGCTACACCAACACAATGAGCACCATAAGGTAGATCAATTCATTCGACACCTAGATGCTGGACAAGACCTTGCTTTAATTACCGATGCAGGTATGCCAGGAATTTCGGATCCTGGATTTCTAGCTGTTCGCGCTGCTCACATTTCGGGTCATACCGTTAGCGTCATTCCAGGCGCTGACGCGGTTACCACCGCCTTAATTTCCAGCGGTTTACCCAGCGATTCATTTTATTTCCACGGCTTTCTGCCTCATAAAAAAGGCCGCCAAAAACAATGGGATTTCCTTGCTAACATGTCCTGTACTTTGGTTGTATATGAGAGTCCTCATCGAATCCTAAAATTTCTCACCGAAGCCACAACCTACCTTGGAGAAGATCGTTATGTGGCCGTATGTAGAGAACTCACAAAAGCCTTCGAAGAAATTGTCCGTGGGAAGCTATCTGAGGTTCTTCCTATATTTGAGAATCGTACCAAAATAAAGGGGGAAATATGTGTAGTTATTGCCCCGCCGAACTATCAGGAAGAACAATCGGAAGCTTTATGAGAAGCTATTCATCGATAAATCCATCAAGTCTATTCCCCCCTAGGTTAACTTGGGCCCATAACCCTTGGATTTTATCTGTTGGAGTAGGACTGCTATTAAGCCTGAGTTTTCCACCGGTAAATGCTTCTTTTTTGAGTTTTTTTGGGTTTGTTGGACTATACCAATTGGTACTTTTAAGCCATAGTTACCGGCACCTTGCACTAATTAGCTACCCAGCCTTCTTTGTATGGAATCTAGGGACTACCTACTGGCTTATTATGGCGAGTGTTCCAGCAGGCGTTGCCGCTATCGTGGCAAACAGCGCGGTCATGCTATTGCCTATGATGGTTATTCGATTTATTCATCATCGCTATCGCCTTTTTGGCTGGACCGCCCTTTTCCAGGCTGCCGCATGGATTTTATATGAATATCTTCATCATCACTGGGATTTAGCTTGGCCTTGGCTCGGGGTAGGTAATGCCTGGGCTAATCACATATCAGTAATCCAATACATCTCAATCACAGGGCACTTGGGTATTAGTTTTTGGGTGGTGTTTGGGAGTTTTTTGTGTGCTCACTGGCTACAGTTACCCCAAAAAAAAGGTGCGATGACCGCCTTGCTGGTCTTTATTTTTGTCCTACCACCCCTAGCATCTATGATTTCTTTTGGGGTATCATCCCAAGAACTCCAAGAGTTAAAGGGGGATTCCATTGAAGTGGTGGTCGTCCAACCTAATCATGATTCCTACCAAGATTATGGGGGAATGAGTGGGACTGTAGAGGTTTTGGATAGCTTGTTCAACTTATCTAGTGTCCACAGAAATAGGGAGACGGAACTCATCGTTTGGCCTGAAAACGCCATTGATAAACCAATTCAAATGGATTCTTGGCACGCTGCTCGCATTGCAGATTCAGCAAAAACCTGGCAGACCAATTTTATCATTGGGACGGGGCTCTACACTCTTTACCCCGACCAAACCCCTGAAATTTATCGTTCTAGTGTGAATGGGGTTCACTATAATGCCTACAACTCCACCCTTTTTGCCGACTCAACTGGACAGTTATCCCGTTATGACAAGGCTCAATTAGTACCTTTTGTAGAACGATTTCCTTTTGTAGAGTTTCTGAACAAAATAGATGTATTTAATTGGGTCGACTGGGGCAAACATGCCGGCTTTGGTCAAGGTGATGAACCCTCGATGCTTAAGAGTTCCTCTGGCTTTATAAGTCCTGGCTTGGTCTGCTATGATTCGGTATTCCCGTCATGGAATCGTGCATTTGTTCAAGAGGGAGCTCAAATATTGACCATCATAACCAACGATGGATGGTGGGGGAATTCAAGCGGTCACTTACAGCATTTCGCCTACGCTAGGCTTCGAGCCATTGAGTTTCGCCGTTGGGTGGTTCGAAGTGCTAATAACGGAACATCGGGGATCATAAGCCCTGATGGGAGTGTCCAACACAGAACAGATTATTGGACTCGTACCTCCTTTAGCGCCGATGTACCCTTGCGCAACGATCTTAGTTTTTATGCTCGATATGGAGACTGGCTATCCATGTTGTGCTTTTTCCTTGTGCTATTAAGCGTAGGATATGGTTGGGTGACTAGAAAACGGTGATAGAAGACTTGATGTTGGCTGTTTGAGGTAGGTTTGTGGCTAGTACCTGAGAATGGTTCCACACTTGTTGCTTGCGTGTGGCTTGCATGTTGCAAATGTTGCTTACCTGTGGCTTGCATGTAATTTAAAGCTACCGTGACCGAATGGCTATCCTAAAGTTAAACCGAATATCATGATTGGTACGAGTGGGAATGTTATTGGACTCGATTCTTGAATAAGTATACTCAAAATTAGATGAGATAGTAGAGGATATTTTATAACCCAGGGTAAAACTACCGTTGATTCGTTGCTGCCCTGTTTCTCTTGCGCTAAGTGTTTCGGCGCTACCAACTTGATCCATCGTTATCCCATCTTGTAGCGCATTATCCAAATCGGTATCGAGTTTATAGGATATTTCTGTATCGTTTTTATAGCTCCCACGAAGGCTCATATCAATATTATTCCGAAGCTTAGGCAAGAAAGAAATCCGTACGTTCCGGAATATGTAATTAATAGAGGCATCCACCCCTTGAGTCAGGGTCTCTGTAACCCGCTTTGAGCTCACTGCAAAGGTAGAAATAGTACTTCTATCATAGCCAATATCGGTTTTTAAACCCGATTGCCAGGTCATATTTAATTTCACAAATGGTGAAAACCGACGCTCAGCCCTAATCGAGGTCGGCTCATAACTTCCACGCACATCTATAATAGAATAATCCCCAATATTCTGTCCTGACTGCTCGCCTACCAAAGCATTCAAACTCCAATCTACTTTATAGGTGCCTCGATAAGCGTGATTCAATGAGGCATTAGTCATGTACTGCCCTATGAAGGGTATATATTTTTCCAAACGGTTCCATGTCACTCGCCAACCCGGTTTAGGGAACGCCATAAACCCTTTTTCACCTAACCCATTAGATCCAGCTCCTAAATAAGCTTTCATGTAGTCTTCTTGGAGGGTTGTACGGTTTAATACCCCTCGTCCATCGCTATTCCCCAACGAATCCACAATAGAACGCTCACCAGGTCTAATATCCAGGACCGCCGTCTCCAGCTGACGTTGAAATAGATCCTTATATCCACCACCAAAGGCCCATACCGAAGAACTAAACGAACCCGATTCTGTTCCGATGGATGTAATCTCGTTAGTAGGTGTCAGAGTAATTGTTTCTGTACTTTTCTGTGAAATACTGGCATCCCAGTCCAAGTTTACCGTCACATTTTCAAATGGACTAATACGTGTACTCGCAGAAAAATTATCCCCTTGGGTATTATTAGCTGGAAGTTGAATACTATTATCTCCATCTAAGTTTCCAATTAGCTGCTGCTTTGGGATTCGATCTTTTAGTCCTAGCCGGTATGCCAATGGGGGTGAATAATCGCCAGAGGATGCATCATTGAATGACTTAAAGAACTCCGAAGAGCCTGAATAACCAGGTTGTGAGCCACTTTTTTGCCGTTTATATCCAATAGAAATATCCTCTAGACTTAATAGGGTAAGTAGTGCTTTACGTGAGAGATACTGCACATCCTTGACCAAATCTGGGGGTGGTTTAGGAGTTCTGAGGCTATCTGCTACGCCGCTTTCAATTTCTTCTTTGCGTTTTTCTTTACCATCGCTTCGAAGTTTCGTTTCATTCTTGTTGGTCTCTTCCACCTTTTCATACCATCCAAACTTTTCCAAGAGTCGACTCGTGCTTACCTTAAAGGTGTTATCAAGCTGAAAAGAATTAGACACATTGGCTCCTAAATCTGAACCGCTAGGACTATTGGTCCACTGATAGCCTCCCCCATAAGAGGCGGAGTAGGTTAACCAGTTCAAAGCATCAATGGCGTTAAGTTTAGGTCTCCAACTAGCCGAATAACTCTCTTGGTAGGATGATCTCCGAGGCGCTAAGGTATCTCTAAGCGCCCCTTTTATAACATCAAAACTTGGTTTAATTCGGTAGGATAAACTATCCACATCGTCCCGATTGCTGGGGTTAATACCTAAACTCGAAAAATCAAAATTGGATGAACTCGTGAAGGTAATTGGAATCGAGGGCATAAAATTATAGCTAAAGGAAAACCGATTCTGCTGGGTGAATGCGTGAGATTGTTGCAGAGCTTGAATCTCCTCAGGATTACTAAGGTTACGTCTCCGGGATTCGTCATAACGCCGGGTAAGTGTGGAGGAAGCCGTTATAGAAGAAGGTAAATAACCCAATCGAAGCTCGGATAATGCCCCAAGAACAGGAATACCCTGAGTGAATTTGAATGGCTGTAGTAGCTTAATGCGTCGCAGAGATAAATTGTACTGAATAGAAGCTTTGTAGTCCCACTTATTCTGAAAAACCAATTGTGGGTTTTTAGAATACCCCTCGTTGTACACATAACTTAACTTGGTGTTATCCAAGGTTAACTGAGCCCATTTTGGCTTAGAATTACGCTTAGATATATTTGAAACATTGAATGAAAAAGTCTCGTTTACCGTCTCAATATCATTGATCTTGGCATTAATAACGTCTTCTTTCAAATTAGATGGCACCGATTCATCGGCATTCACCTTATCGATAAAATCGGTCAAGCGAATATCCCCCTGTGATGGTAAATACTTCGGAGTTTGCGTATTAACCCTGCTGGATATAGTCACTGGAAAGCTCCACCCAAAACGGTCAGGAATAAGTTTATGCAGGTTAATGGTTGAGCTAATTCCGTACGCGGTTTGATCGGACACACTTCGATCCCCTAAACGCGATTCAAGTCCCCCAAAGCCATTGGTTCTTCGGGTAAGATTAGCATTAACGGTAGCGAAGTCGGCAAATTTAATACTCGATTTGGCATTCGCCGCCCAGCCTTTTTCGTTATCAAATCCAGACAGCCGTAACTCATTTAACCACATCTCAGCATTTAATAAAGGAGAACCTTTTGAGTTCACATTCTGTGGATCATATGGATTTCGTATACCCAACCCTATTTCAGTCACTCGGTCCAAAGAAGGATTCCCTTTAATCGAAACCACGGCCCCATCTACCGCTACTTCAGGATCTAACAAACCCTTTTGTTCAAACACTTCGGTTGGATCGGCGCCTGCATCGTCCCGAAGTTGCTTAAGTACATTAAATGCCGATATGATAATGTTCATATTATTTTCGTCGTATCGCCAAATTTCTGCAGCCTCTACCTCTAATTGGCCCGCATCAGATGGGTCGTAATTAAATGGCATAGGCTCCGATGGACTTACCGGCTGGCGATATTCATAGTAATTGTTCTCCAAATCTGTTCCTAAACGAACCACTAACTCCGCATCTCCGCGCCTGTCAAAACCTTCCCCATGCACAAACATTCGCATATTTGAATAATTAAGGAGGTTCAATTTACCAGGGTACACTCGCTTAACCATTTGAACCTTGCCAGCCTCTAAGTTTTCCACACTTAGCACTAATGACTGTTCGTTTTCCAACGCCTGAATTTGTGCACTTCGATTCAATGCTCTAATGGCCCCATCGGGTTGACGGTACGGAAAGGGTTCTCTGTTGGCATTTTCTTCGATATTAATCGTGGATAACTTAAAATCCCCTGGATTCACTGGGCTATCACTTAAATTGGTTACCTTTCTCCATTGAGAACCCACAAACTCCAAGGTTGCGAATCGCATGGTAAATGGTTTTTGGTACCCCGACATCCACATTCGGATATAAGATATGTTCTGAAAGCTCTCTATGTCCCCAAATTTTCGCTTAAAATCACTCAATGGAACGCGTACCAAGTACCAAGTTTTGTACTCTGGATTTCGGGGTATTTTGTCTACAATGTAGCTACCAGATGAACCGATATTCAATTGTGAAGCATCGGCAGGATTAAAGTCAATTTCGTACTGATAATACGAATTGCTTTGTTGAATGGATGACGCACTGACCAGGCCTTCTGTATCGGGCTTTAAGGTTACGGCCGTTTTATTATCACTACCACCGCTTTCCGGGGTGTTCCCTTCGTGATATCCTAACATTCTAAAAAAGCGTTCATGTAGCTTGAAATCGAGCACCTTGTTTTCTCCATAATAGACATAATCATCGTTGGAGGGGTCTTCTTGAATCATGGAGAATTCTTCTGTTCCTTCCCCATACTGCGCCCGCATAGCCTCAATAAAGTCCCCAAAAAGAGCTCCTTCATCCCTGTTTTCGGCTCCTGGAGTCCCTGGATTGGGAGCGCCATCAAGGCCCACATCCTCTAAAGCTCTTTTATCGTTTGAAAATTGACCGAGGGGGACCGGTGGGGATGGTGGGATGTAGGAACGCGGCTGAGACTCTGCATCATCTTCTTGCAGGTTATTTAACACCGTAGAAAGGCCGTCTTCTGTGTTAAGCCTAACATTAGGAATGATATCTTCTGAAATAATACCTAAATCCAGATAGATTTTACCATCATAGAAGGCTTCTTCCCCGGTTGGATCTTGGCCACCTGGTAAAATTGCCTGGACCCAAAACTCTAAAAACTCGATGTTATTTTGCACCAAATCTTCTTGCCCAGAAGGTATGACATAGGTCATCCCACCCCATGTATGCTCAGGCGTATTTTCTAACATGTTTTTGAGATCCATATTATAATTATATGGCCCTCGTTTGGTTGGGTTGTAATGAATGTCAAGCGAAGTAATGACATCTTCTTGGCGATTGTTGGTTTCCCGCCCCTGGAATACATCCTTCAATAAAATAGTTTCCGATTCAGGAGTAACAATGGCATTACGAATAGAACTGATGTTCCGAGGAATGGAGTACCATGAAAATTGAGATCGTAAATCTGCTCGCGCCTTTCGGTCAAAACTACTTTGAGGGGTGGTAAAATCTGGATTGGCAAAATAGGTCTCATCTGGAGCATAGCCTGGTAAAGCAGCTGGTGCAGAAGCTAGATTCCAACGGGTTGGATTGGTTAGACTAATAGTATATTCGGCCCCCTCAAAGTCATCTATGAAAACCAACCCGTTTTCTTCGTCCCAATACAGTTCATTGTTATCAATAGCTTCCTGTACCGCATTGGTTTGGGCTACTCCTGGGCGAAGCTGAGCAAACTCCCCACTAAATTGAATATTTGACGGAGTTTTGGTCTGAAGTAATGGTACCCTATCGATAGCCTGAGTTAGCCAAGGCGCTTCAAAATTGGCTCGAGCATCCAAGCCTAAGACCGTGTTATTGATAGGCTCATTGCCAATTCGAATTTTATCCGACAGTGGCTGTTCTTTTAATTTGAAAAAAGTACTACCAAATTGAATATCATCATTTACGCGATATTCGGCTCTTAAACCTGTAAAATTTTTCTGCCCGATGATTGAGAACTGGTTACTCTCATACTCTACTTCTATTTCTTGCCCTGGGGCAAGGTAGCGTTCATTCATGATGGTGAGTGATCCAAACGAGTAATCGACTTCAAAATCAGTACCTTCGGTCAACTCCACATTGTTAGCAAACACTTTAACCGAGCCCTCAATAAGACCAAAGCCAAGATAAAAAGATCCGGAAACCCCACCCTTGGAGTTACCGGATATCGTATAATTTCGGTTTTTGGAGATGTCACGGGCATCACTTTGTTTGAGCTCATACAATTCCTCAAAGGTTAGGGATTGACGTATCGAATCACTCACCGAGTTCCCAAGAATTTCATCGATTCGCTTCCCGAATGGCTCTAGATACGGGAACATGATACGACCGGCTCCAGCATCAAGGGTAATTCCTGTAAAATCAATCTGATTATCTGGAATAGTCGCTCCTTCAGAATTTAACCGGTCGAGTCCCAAATCCTGCAACAACGTAGTAGACCTGCCAGGTAAATTTACTTCGGGTATGTTACCTCGTGTATCCGCAATTTCAAGCTCAAATCCTTCTGGGTTAATCCCAGAAACGCCTAATGAATAGATATTTCGCATCGTTAACTCCCATGCTTTATCCGAGGTGGTCATCCCCCCTGGCCGCAGTAACTTTAAATAGATTCGATCATTCCCCGAGGAATTTAACTCTCCTACCGCTATGGGTGCCCCACCCTGCTCAGGATCGTTGTATACATAGGCAACCGCAACCGCATCACCTGTGTTAATGTAGCTCTTCATACTTATGAAGCCCAGTGCTCGGTTAAAGGTGTAATCAATACCCTCTTGCAGCAATTCAAATGGAGCATCTACATATTCTTGAGATGTTGCTCCAAAATCCTCATTGGTGGCATTAGAGTTGGTCGCCCTCAATTCATTTAAGATGGTCTCATCGTACCGATCCCGATCATTACCTGGCAATCCGTATAACTGATCATTAAACCTATTCACCCCTAAATCGAGTAAGGCAATGGCCTGTACCGCAGATTCGCCTGGAATTTGCTCAGCCCTGCGGACATACACATACAATTCTGACACCTGATAGGGTTGCAAGATGTTTTGAGGATCGCTTAATGCTTGCTCAAATTGCTGACGGTTATAAAAATCCAAGAAAAAATGACGTCCATCCTCATAATCTGCAGGGGTGATATCAATAGCCTGTTCTTGAGAACCTCCTGATATTTTCTGGGAATTACTCTTTCCTTTTTGTTGCGAGACTACGGAGGTTAACTTAAGGGGGCCTAACTCCGAAATGGCCTTTATTCCGAAGAGTGATTTACCACCAGAAACCAGGGAATTTCCGGTTTCCATGGATACGTTTCCCATCTCAATACTTTTAATAATTTCATCCTCGTAGCCTTCATACACAATACTGAGTCTATTCTGAAAATCGAATTGTCGCTCGGTATCCCAATCGGTAGCAATGGTTAACTTATCCCCAATATTACCTTGAATATTGAGCTGTAGGTTCTGGTTAAAGGTAGGATCTACCCTAGTACGAAGATCTTCTGGCAGGGTCCCGTCGTCAAGTTTCTGAATAGAGGCGCCCACGTTCATATTGGCTGAACCGTTCACCCTTAGACTTACCTCATCGGTACCGAAAATGGTGGTAAAGGCAGAATTCTCGCCCCCTGGAACCGAAATCCGAAAATCCAACAATCCCCGACTCTCCTCTTGTTGCGCCTTAGCTTCGCGAATGAGTTGTTGGCGAATAGCCAGCTGATTTTGCTCCATTTTTAACGATATAAAATCCTCAAAATCTACAATGGTTTGCGGAACTATATCGGTGCTATACCAATAGTTTTGAATGGTGTAGGTTGAAACGCTATCCCAGCGCACTCCTATGTCCCATCTGGTTGATGGACTTGAGTACAACGCCCCCACTTTGGGAGCGTACAGTTTGGCTGCTCCGAATTTTGGCTGGTACCGATATAATTTTACACCTAAAAGTAAACTATCCGGTATTATTTCAATTAACAGGGAATCTTGACTAAGTTCCTCATCTTCTTGCTGCTGTTGCCGTTGTTGCTGCTGCTGTTGCTGCTGCATGCTTCGACTCTGTCCACCTCCACGCTCCTGAGCAAAAAGACGCACATCTCCCACCAAGGCGAAAATAAGTGATATTGTCGCCCAACATATACAAATGCATCTGAACTGTAGTGTTGGCACCTAAAAAGTACTAATGAATAGAATAGTAACGATGGATTATAGGCACTTGAGTTTTGGTGGCTGATTATTCGCAAATGGATTCCAATAATACCATATATTTGGCTATGTTGAAAGCATTTACCGAGACTCGGTCGCAGATTATAAAGACTTTTCCTGGTTTTCTTTGCCAAAACTATAACCGATGAAATTAAACCCTTTACAAATAGATTTACTCAAAAAACATTTGGGGCCGTTCCTCTTTTGTTTCTTCGGGGTCATGTTTGTGCTACTTATGCAGTTCTTGGTATTACATATCGATAAACTCATCGGTAAGGATATTCCTTTTGGGGTTATTCTTGAACTAATCATTACCAATCTAGCTTATATGGTTGTTCTTGCAGCACCTATGGCAGTGTTAGTTGCTAGTATGATGGCTTTTGGAAAGTTTTCTGAAAACAATGAATTAACTGCCCTCAGAGCATCTGGAGTTAATACCCTACAGATAATCATGCCCGTTTTGGTAGCCTCTACTTTACTTTCTGTTGGGCTTATGTGGTTTTCAAATGCAGTGCTCCCCGAAGCCAATAGTAAAGCTAGAAGCCTATTTATCGATATTCGACTAAAAAAGCCTGGTTTTGAGTTAGAACCCAACGTGTTTTATGATGGCATTGAAGGTTACACCTTTCTGGTCGACCGAATAGATCCTGTTTCGGATACTTTATATAACATCACCCTGTTTCAAGAGCCCACCAACAATCAAAATAGAGCCTACATCAAAGCAGATAAAGGTTTTTTAACAAGTGAGGGTACTGAAGCGCTTACCTTGCATTTATTCGATGGCGAAATTCTTCGATATCCAAGTAAACGAGCGGCTACTCGAGACCGAAATATGGAGCAAATCGAGTTTCACAAGCACCGAAAAACCTTTGATCTTTCGGACTTAGCGTTTAATCGCAGTAGGGGCTCAGGTACTTCTCGTAGTGATCGTACCATGAGCATTCAAGCGATGGCGTTTGTTGTAGATACCCTCGAGCAAGAAATAAAAGAACTGCGCTATCAAATAGTTGAGGATTCCATTAGTACGCTTCATCCCGGTACCTTCAACCATGGTGCTGCATCGACCAAGCCTACTGAATCAGGACATATAGCCCAATCAACTCTCTTCATTCTGAACCAAGTCGGCTCGACTACCCAGCAAATTCGTCTAGCAAATTTAGGCTACAGCCAAGTTGAAAATGCCCAATCTCAAATAGAGCGAGCTAAAAGTAATGAATTGTGGCGGGTCAAACGAATTCAAAGGTACTGGGTTGAGATACACAAAAAATTTTCTATTCCTTTTGCCTGCATTATATTTGTCTTATTGGGTGCACCGATAGGAATACTCACTCGGAAAGGCAATGTTGGGTACGCCGCAATTATTGCCTCTTTAGTGTTAACGGTATATTGGATATCGGTAATTCAGGGTGAGAAATTAGCCGATAGATTGTTTATTAGCCCTTTTTTGGGAATGTGGTCATTTAATATGCTATACATGGGTATCGGGCTAACACTTCTGCTTCACTTGAGCTATGATTTACGCTCTTTTATTCCAAAAAAACCAGAACAAAAGGGTACGTGAAACACCTAGATCGTTATATCATTCTTAGGTTAGTTTCTATCACATCACTTGTTTTGATAGTGCTAATATTCATTTTTGTTATTATCGATTTCTCAGAGAATAGCGATGACTTTACTGATCGGGGTGCTAGCATGGGAGAAATTTGGGGCGATTATTATATCAATTACATCCCCGAAATGATTCGACTCGTACTACCTTTAGCCATTTTTACGGCTTGTTTATATTTGGTGGGTCAACTCTCGGAGCGTCTTGAAATTACTTCCCTAAAAGCAGCGGGTGTGAGTCTCTATCGATTATTTGCACCTTTTATACTTTTTGGTTTACTAAGTGCGGTAGGACTTAGCGCCTTAGATGCCTGGATTATTCCTGCTTCTAATGCCCAAAGGATTCAGTTTGAAGAGCAATACATTAAGCAAAAAAATGAACAACTGGATCGTAGCGATATTTATCGAGAACTATCTGCTGGCAGTTATTTACAGGTCAATTATTTCGATCGTGACCAACAAACAGCCTATCGAATTCGGATGGTTCAATTCGACCAAAGAGGTGTGAAAAAACTTCTAACGGCCACAAATATGGCGTGGTTGGAAGATAAAAATGAGTGGCGTCTAACCACCGTTCAAGAACGGGTATTCACCGATTCAGGCTTTGTAGAGCGTAATGTAGCAGGATTCGATACCCTACTTAGCCTGCTTCCACAAGATTTAGCGCGAAGTAGCTCCGATATTTATCAATTGAGTTATACCCAAGCCTTTCAATATATTGATGGAATTAAGCGTAGTGGCGCGAGTGGAATTGAAATCCCTCAAGTTCAACTATATGCCCGCATGGCTTACCCTTTCTCAATTATTGTGGTCTTGATTATTGGATTTGCGGTGGCAGCTGTTCGACGTAGAGGGGGCAAAGGGGTGTACATTGCTGCCGGCTTGGTGATCAGCTTCTTGTACTTGGTTATCATGAAAATCATGGAACCTTTTGGTGCACTAGGACTACTGCCTCCAATTTGGGCTGCACTTATTCCACATCTACTTTTCTTGTGTGTGGGCGTAGTCGGTCTTAAACAAATACGAAAGTAAGTACCCTATTTAATAATAGCGAAGCAAATAGCCTATGCTTCTGCTTAAAGACTAT
Organism: Balneolaceae bacterium; assembly: GCA_018401935.1. GTDB lineage: Bacteria > Bacteroidota > Rhodothermia > Balneolales > Balneolaceae > UBA1275. Next base: position 7,058 of record JAGYJQ010000001.1, on the reverse strand, counting down.
GCTTCTGCTTGAGGGCCTCTATACAAAGGAATATCCTTAGTCTTGTTCTGGATGACTCCATGTTCAGCTTCATACTTGGAGACATTATCTTGAAGAGCGTTCATCAAGCGTTTGGCGTGGTCCGGAGTCAAAATCATTCGTTTGGCTACTTTGGCCTTTGGAACTCCTGGCATAACCGCAATAAAATCAAGTATAAATTCCGATGGTGAATGCGTAATCATAACCAGATTGGAATAGGTTCCCATAGATTCGGCTTCACTAAGTTCAATCTCCATAGTTCCTGCTTTAGGTCCTTTTATAGCTTTAGATGGCTTCGGGGTATTGTTATTACTATTCATGCTGTAATTATATTTAAGTCTGATGACGTTAGTGGCTAATCTAGGTTTATTCTAAGAAACCCTGCTCTTTCATCCAATCGTCATTATACACTTTATTTAAGTATCGGGTTCCACTATCTGGTAGTATAACTACCATAGTATCATTGGCGGATAGAGGATTATTTTTTAGGTACTCTAGCGCCCCTTCAACAGCCGCGCCACATGACCATCCTATAAACAAGCCTTCTTTAGAGGCGAGCTCCCGAGTTCGAAGAGCCGCTTCTTTATCTCCGACTTGAATGACCTGATCAACATAACTAAAATCTATGGTACCGGGAATAATATCCTCACCGATGCCTTCGGTCATGTAAGGCTTTATTTCGTTTTTATCGAACTCACCTGTCTCAAAATACTTTTTATAAACTGAACCAAACGAATCAATCCCAATGACCTTAATATCGGGATTTTGCTCTTTTAAAAACTTACCCACTCCTGATATGGTACCACCAGTCCCCATTCCAGCGACATAATGAGTTATAGCGCCCTCAGTTTGCTCCCATATTTCGGGTCCCGTGGTTTCATAATGGGCTAATAAATTACTCTTATTATCGTACTGATTCGGATAAAAAGAGTTGGATAATTCCGAGCTTAATCGCTTAGCTACCGAATAATAGCTTTGTGGATCTTCTGGCTCAACATTGGTCGGACACACAAGCACCTCAGCGCCTACAGCTCGTAAAATATCGATTTTAGATTGACTTTGTTTATCGGTCGTGGTAAAAATACATTTATATCCCTTGGCTATGGCCACCAACGCAAGCCCCATCCCGGTATTTCCTGAAGTTCCTTCAATGATTGTTCCGCCTGGTTTCAATAGTCCCTTTTTCTCAGCGTCTTCTATCATTTTGATAGCAATCCTATCTTTAACGCTGTTTCCGGGGTTCATGTATTCAACTTTAGCCAACATAGATCCCAGGCCTTGATATATGTGTTGAAGTTGAACAATGGGTGTGTTTCCTACCGCATCAATAATTGATTTGTATATCATCGGGATAGAATTAAAGGAATTGCATAGTTAGATTATATATAATGAAAAATACAGAATCTAATGAACGATGGTGGGCTTATTTACTTTTTTTAGAGACACCAAAAATCCATGCAGTTCGCCCCTTACAAGTAGATTAATTCATGTACATACGCAATTCAAAACGCCTATTTTTCGCCTGATTTTCTTTTATAGGATTACCAAATTGATCTAGGTTAGGCACCAATGGTTGTGCATCGGCGTAGCCTGAAGCTCGTATGCGGCGGGGACTAAAGCCTTTATTAAGCAGTACTTTTACCACATTGGAAGATCGTGCGGTGGATAAGTCCCAGTTTGACTCATATTTTCCCCCATTAATAGGTCGATTGTCGGTGTGCCCTTCTACATCAACAAAAAACTCTTCTTCCTCTACCAGTAATATTCTTGAGGCTATACGGTTTAGAATATCCATGCCACTTGGATAAAGCTCGGCAGACCCCACGTTATAGAGTAATTCATTACTCAGAGTAATTTCTATTTCATTATTCTCTAACTCGATGTTCAAATCTCCTTGCCCTATTTCCGCCTCTAGTAGTAGACTTAATTCAAGGTATAAATTATTGATGGATCGTTCTTGAATTGCTACAGAGTTATCAGTTATTTGTTTATCTGATCCAATGGATGAATCAAATGAATCAAATTTTGAGATACCCACGATAATGATGAAAAACGACATCAACAGTAATATTATATCCAAAAAACTTGATTGCCAAGAACCTTTAGAAGGGACATTTTTTAAGGTCTCTAGTACTTCTTGATACTGTATCATGCCGTCATTATTTACAAATTTTTCTATACATGTTCAGAAAAAAAAATACTTTAACTCAAACCTATTTCAGAGAGCTCATCGTCAAAGATGAATCCATCCCGATCAGCGCAAAGATAATCAAACACTACCAACGGCTCTTCTCCCTTGAGAATCATTACGAAACCATTCAAAATAAATAAATCCCTCTTTAACGATTTCTCGGCATAAAGTGCCGCTTTTTTCGATAGAGGAGTAAAAATAACGTAGGCAAAAATAAGCCCGTAGAAAGTAGTCATTAACGCAAATGCCAAACCTTCCCCAAGATCTTTAACACTCTCAAAGCGTTGTAACATGAAAATAAGGCCAACCAGTGTACCCAACATTCCATATGCCGGAGAGGTATCACTGAGCTGATCAAATAGTGCTGAAAGATTCTTTTTGTGAGTAAAACGTTCCCTTGCTTTTATTAATCCTAACTCTTGTATCTTTTCCGGCTCATAATTAGTACTAGCTAAGGTAAATAGATAGCCTTCAAAGGTATTATTTAGTGTCTTGGTAAGTTCATTACGAGCTATATTATAATTCGCTTTTAATTCTTTTTGCCAATGAAACAGCTCTTGCAGATCCCTCCTCTCAAGTTCTCTACCAAAACTGGGATGCATTAGGATATTCTTAGTAAATGAAAGAGCACTTTTTATTTCAGTATCTGAATAGGATAATGTTGAACTTAACAGTAATCCTCCTATAATGACTCCAAAGCTAGGTAAATTAAGTGTTCCTATTGCTCCCGTACTAGGTATAATCTTTAAAAATCCAGAAATCTCGAGCACTGAAGTGATAAGCACTAGCAAAGCAATGACGGTCAGTGTTAAAGAAACTAAGCTAAATCGCATGGATCTCACAATACTACCCTATCATACGTTAGGAAAAAATGTTCCATTGAGATGTCCATAAACCACGCTTTATTTCGCTTTAATCATTATTGTTTCGAGCCGTTACCCCTGTCAAAAGCTCAATAGGTTGAATGAGGTCTTCACCCATAGCATTATTCAATTCCTCGGCTTGCGCATATACTTGGATAGCTTTGTCCGATTCACCGATTCTGTGATAAATCACAACCTGCAACAAATACGCTTGTATTGTAGGTACGATTGCAATGGATCGGTCTAGTAAACTTAGCGCATTATAAAATCTCATATTACGAAATTGATATTGCGCCTCAACGTATAGTTCAAACACCGTTTGAGCTTGCTTATTGTAATATTCTAGGACATCTACATCGGTGATCATTATGTTGTTCAAGTTTATCGCATTTTCCCCCGTATTCTGGACTAAAAATGTATCCGATGTATCGGCATTAGAAGGAATCGGGTTATTACTGACGAGGTCTTTTGAACTAGAACATGAACTCATTAATACCATCATACATGCAGCTAAGCTACCAGTTAATAAGCTATTTAAACTTCTGTGATTAAATCGTACTATTAATTTTTTAGACATAATCTCATTATTTATACATTTACGGTGTTGGACTGTCGTACTACCTTTCGGAGTTGATTTAGAAGTTGATACTGTGCTTGTTTAATATCTTTCAAACTTGCTTCTCCGGAATGCATTATTCGTTCAATAAATATCTGTTCTCTTTCTGGTCTTAGAGCTATAATTCGATTTTGCATACCTGATCCAAAACCCCGTATAGCTAAAGCCAATACTTCTGATTTTATCGGGCGAATTACTTTATCTAACTCTTCATTATCTAAATCTACAATAACATCTAAGGTGACCACTTTTTGAGCTATGTCTTGAGTATATGCATCCACTTCTTTCTTCATAAAGCGAATAATATCCTGCTGCTTTTCTAAATTAAGTCCCTCAATAATACTCACAACATCAGAAACCAATGAATCCGGCATATGATCTCCTTGTTGGTTTAAATGAATTTCTTTGAAAATTTTATTGGAGTGATTTCGGTACTCCGATAAGGGCATTTTTTGAACTACATATGCCTGCTTAATAAGCTCGTTTAAATACTGAGTTTCAATTATATCGCTTAGTCGCTGAATCATATCCCTTGAGCAATGACTTAGTACCAAGGCTGTATCCGTAAGGTCGAGTACTTCAATGAGTGTTTTTAATTCATCAAGCTTCATGAGTTGAATGAAGTTGAAATCTTTCACTGGTTGATATTTAAAAATAAAGGACTGAGGTTGTTCAAAGCCTTTTATTTCTTTTGCTAAATCCTCTAGGCTATGCTTGTATTCATAATTATCCATTTCAAAATACTCATTCATCAAACTTACCAACTCTTTGTACACCGAATCGGTGATATAAGGCCGAAGCATGATCAATATTTTAATATCAACAGAAAGAATAATTTGAATAGTCTTATGCATATCAGTACTAAACCAATATTCTAATATCCTTGCCATATCGGCTGGACGCTCACTAGTTAACTTCATTAAAAAGCGTAAGCTTTCGGTTTCTCTATCCTCTTTTGAATCATTATTACTTAACGAGTACTCTATTAAGCCCTCATTTTTTATCGTATGGTTTAAATTTCGGACCACATCATTAGTAACATTAATATCATCTCTATAACTATTGCCATTATCTGTGCTCAGCATTACTGAAGGAGCTACAGACGTCTCATTTCCTTTTGAATTTTTACCATATACCACAAAAGCAATCCCAGCACCAAACATTAACACTATGGCAAGAAACAATAGATTTATTCTACTTTCCAAGCTAGAAGTAACAGCCATCAACTCACCTGTACCCGCAGAATTAAATCCAGAATAAGCTCGTAAAGAATCAGCAAAAGAAGTGATTCTACGGTCATTAGCACTTGAGTTAGCTAGATTATTTGATGAAGCACTCAACGGTTGTGGAAAAGATCGGGATTGCAATATAATTTGATCCCCTCTATCTACATCATATTTAATGATAGATTCGATAGCGAAGCGTATGAATGCCTGCTCTTGATTATTGATATCTACATTCTGGTCTAGATTTACCATCACGCTGATATTTTGTAAATCAATTCCAAGCTGCACATCTATATTATTCTCTGAGCCTGGATTTGGATCACCTAATTCCGGTAATAAAAACTGTGGAACAGCGGTATATAATCTTGAATCATCGTTCCGGGTATCTTCATTTTCGGAGTTCAATCCAAAGGACTCAGTATTTTCCAGTAAGTTTATTTCAACCGCTACTATAAAACTTGATGTTGGAAAATACTGACTAAGGCGTTTGTTAATTCGCTCCTCTAGCAAAGCTTCGTACTGATTACTCAGTATATATAAATTCATATCATTAACAGGAATAACTTCGCTATTGGATTCTCCGTTTTGGAATCCATAAATGAATGTTGTTAGTGAGAATACCATCGTGATCCCTAACAGCAATACCTTAACTAATATGTAGTGCAACCGCTTCATAGCGTATTTTGTACCCAGTGTTTAACCTAATGTAAGTGGGAGCTTCTCAACCTTTTGTTGACCTAAAGTGTGTACCCTTAGCGCTCGTATCTTGCAACTTATAACGATGTTGTGTGTGTGAGAATCCCTATTGTTGTTCTTGATCTAAATTACTATTTATTTTTCACATTTCCGAGAAATAACTTAATCATTTAATAGAGTTTGAGAAGCATTTGGCAACAACAAATCGGGATCTAAGCTCTCTGCTTCTCTCCATGCTGCTTTGGCCCCTGCCTCGTCCCCCATTGAATATAAAATTGACCCTTTTACAGATAAAGATTGTGGTGTCTTGTATAATTCCAATGAATCTTCAATATAGTCTAGTGCCCAATCATAGCGTTGTAGATAATAGGCCTGTTGAGCCGAAGTGAAATAGGTCAACGCTCTAGCAAGATCGAATCGCAATTCTTCTTCATAGACCTTTTGCTTTTCGTTCAACGCTGATGAATACCCATTGTAGGTAATACCTTCCTCAGAATCAGTGATCGGTAATAAGATTATTTCTAAACCCTGGACAAAATCGCCATTGGCTGTTTTCTTTACCTCCACCTCATAGGCACCACTTTCCTGGGTTAAGCCCAGCATTTCTAGTTGAAGTCGATCGGCTATTAAGGCATATTTTCCTGGAGGAACATCCATCTGATAAAAACTACCTCCTCGAAACGTTCGTAAATTTGCTGTAAAGTCTGAATCCAAGCTGCTCAAGGATAGTCGCAACCCTCCTAGACCTTCTAATTCATCGTTTCGGCGGACATTCACCACTCCTTCAATTACCCCAGCTTGATAAAATGGTATTTCAATAATTTTATATTGATTTGGGTCAGAAATAAAGGAAAATTCTGTGAACTGTCTATCCGGCACCAATAAAGGATTAGGTATAGATTTGCGATTGACGGACAAATTATAACGATAATTACTCTGGAGGTGGCTCAGCCTTACTAGGCCATCTTCTCCTAGGTTTACCGTTCCGCTCCGGTCAAGCTCGACTGCTTTATGCGGGATAATTACATCTCCTCTTGAGTATCTCCCATTTTCATCATTATCCAAGAACATTCGAACGGTTGCACTGCTTCTTCCTACTTGTTGACGATCGGTAAATTCTAAATAACGATGTTTATGGTCCACCCCTATTGAACCTCGAATACGCTGTTGCACTGTTCCATCATGAAAATCGGTCCTCATATTTGTACTTGACCTAGCCCATTTTGACAAGCTAAAATTTAAACCCACTTGGATGAATGAACTGTTAGTAAAAAAGGAATTAGAAAAGTTGATGTTGACACGTCCTGTTTTAAATAACTTTCGGGAGAGTTGGAGGTCAACTTGATCGACTCGACTAAATTCTTGTGAAAAAAGTACTGAGCTTCTTAGAAAAGTGTTCTTAAAGAAAGGAGTTTTTTTCCCTGCAAACGAATAGGTTCCCGATACCT